>NZ_JARVRH010000013.1 GCF_030209755.1 Arthrobacter sp. efr-133-TYG-118
GCGCCACGGTCTCCTTGTTGGCATCGAAGAGTCGCGCCACGGTCTCCTTGTTGGCTTCGCTGGTGGCCATGGTGAGTCCTCCTGGCAGCCGGTGTGGTGTGGCTCATAGACTACGCGGCAGCGGCCCCGTCAACAAGCTCTCGCGTTGACACGAGCAGTGCGCGGGCGTTCGATGATCCCACAGGGTCACACGCTGCGAGGAGGCAACCGTCGATGCGCGTGGTTAGCAAGCCTAAACGAGTGTCCGTGACAGTCGGCGGTGCCTTGAGGGTTGCCGGATGCCTCGGCATGTGGCTGGCCGCCATACTTTCGGTTGGACCGGAGGACGGCAGAAACGTTCTATTTTCCTTCTTCTTCGCCGTCTTTGCCCTGATTTGAGGCGTCGTCATCCTGTCCTGGGACCGCCGGTCCGATCCCATGGTCCTGATGCGTATGCAGCGGATGCCCTTCAAGGAATCCTGCCCTTGGCCTTCTTCGCTTCATTCCTTCTGTCCATGCCCGCGCCCGAGCTCACAGATCCTGCCCAACCGTACCTGTGGATGGCCGGCCTGCTTCTGGCATCGGCTGCCGTTTCAGTAGTGCCGGCAGTGCAGGCGGCGCTCTTGGAGATCCCGCCACTGCGTCCCGGACGCTATCTGGACTGGCTCCGATGGCAGAACTTCGGCGCCGGCACCCTGCTGCACTCGATTCTCGTTCCAGTAATGTTTTTTCCTATCCACTGCAGTCCCACGCCTTTGCACCGCTGATCGTCGTGTTGGCCCTCGCCCAAGCGACCGTGAGCGTCTGGCGCATCATCGAACGCCGCCAGCTTTCTGTCTACCGGAGGCTTCGCCCCTCTGCTCTTGGATGAGTTGTCCGATACTCTCGGGTGCCTGGGCGCTCTACCGCTTTCCATCGCGCTTATCGTCCGTCTTGCACGTCAACGCCCACAAGCAAGCCATGGACGGGGTCCCGGGGGATCTCCTCATCTGCGGATCGAACCCAACCACATGGAGTGACCCTCTGGACCGCCCAGTTCCAACGTGCCCCAGTATTCATTCCTTGTTCCTGACTACTCGGCCGACCATGTTGAGACCTCAAGGTCCAGGAAGCCTATCGGCTTCGTGTAGCCGCGCATACGCCGGCCGCGGTCAATTAGTCGTTAATGAGGCCGGGATCACACTTCCTTGCGTCGTGACTTGGTCTCAGGGTGTAAGTTCTCGGAAACGTTTGTCCGAGGCGCTCATGGGTCGGCTCCTTTTCCTTGGAACGCCAGATCCAGCGGAGCAAGCAACAGTGGGTCATCCGGCGCGCCAAGCTCATCTGAGAGAGTGCCCAGTCCTTCGATGCCGGCAAACATTGCATGCTTCCGCGTCGGAGCGAGGCGGAGAGGCAGCGCGATCGACAGCGGAAATGAGCTGGTGCCACGCTACAGGTGACAGCGATGGATCCAGACCGCTCCCACGCGCCGTCGAGCAGCCCCATCTACTTCAATAGCCATGAACATTCCGGAAGTGAGACGAACTGACCAGACCGTCCTAGAAGATACGCCAAACTGTCGTCTGCCAATTCATTGATCTAGTCCCCGATGATCGGACCAGAGCAGTATTGATCTTTACGGGAATATTCGGTCTTCCGTCCTTCTTCTTTGGCAGTGCATTAAGAACGAGCTCATTGCCAGCGAAGCGGCCAGCCCAATCCCTGAGGCGGTAGTGACGGGGATGTGGGTTTCGATTTTGATCTGGTATTTCTAAGATCCCCCTCGCAGCCCCTCTGTATTTTCTCAGCGGCATTTTGTTTTCGAGAGACTTCAGAACGGCGTCAACTTTCTTAGTGGGGCCGGATAGAACGAACAAGCATTCAGTGGTGGGGGAGTGCTGGCTTACGAGGGCTAGTCGACACAAGTCAAGTAGGATCCTGTCCCATTTGCAATGGCCTGATTCGGCCCATTTCGCTTCGATACAGATGTCCGTCATCCCTGTGCGATACGCCTGGATGTAGAAGTCAACTTCGCGCCTACGTCCTACATTCTGATCGACATCCCTTGCGAGTGCATCGTGGGCATACCCCGAATGAATCCTGAAGTCTGTCGGACTGGTGATTGCGCCAATAATCTCATTCATGACCCCATGAAGGTGGTATTCGCTGAAGGACTGTCCACGTTCACAGACGTAGTCAAACTCAAGCTTGGCTGATACCCCGTCTGCCAGCCGTTTCGCGATGTCTTTTCGTTGCACTCAGTAAGCGTAGTAGGGCTAACGCTAACTCCTGTCATGCGTTTCGAGTCGGGATGAGGGCCTCCAGCCCTCAGCCGACGGCGACAAGGTGCCCATGACATTCAGCCGCAACGCCACGGCGCATACAGTGAGTCCCCGCCAGTTCAACCGGCGTAACGCGGTCCAAGGCATCATGGTGGCCTGCAGCCTGCTGTACCGACTTGACGAGAAGGCCCAGGCGCTCGGCGTGGATACGGAAGTGTAGTTGCCAGGGGCAACGGAAGAGGACACGCTCTCCAGGCCGGCTTCGAATAGCGGCCCAAACGGTGTGAAACCGGCCAACTCAGTACACGCGCATCGCGGGACGGTACCTTGAGCCACGTACGTCTAGGGCTCGGCAAGCAGGGGAGATTCTGCCTAGGAAGAACCCACCTCCTAACTCAACAATGAGCGGCCTGACCACAAGAGCTCCGTGCCACCAAAGTTGCTATAGGAGGTGGGCGCCAAAATGCCCGGAATTACGCGGGTTCCGGTCTATCTGTGACATCTTTGTAGCACAGCAAAGATCCATCTCATTTAGTAACATTGGTGGCTTCTTTTCCCAGTGGCAGGTGTGAGGGAATGAGCCCGGAGACGTCCTTGCTTCATCTGATTGAGGACCTCGAAAGTTGCGGACCTCACTGTGCTCGAGTTGCGTTGCAGCAGGAGGCACTTCACCGAGGCAACGAAACCACGCTTCCGGAGGTCTTTAAATGAGGCAACGTATTACTTTTCCCGGAGGGATTGCAATGAGGCAACAAGGGCTCAATGGCGTGGAGGGCCGTTTTTCAGTGTTGCAGGGGCATGGTTGAATGCTCCATGACCAAAAAGAAGAAGAAGAACTCAGGGAACCCCGGCCGCACGTCAGATGTACAGATCGTTATGCCTTCCAAGGCGCTCAAGGCGGTTGTGCGTTTGTTGGAGGAGATCGATGACGAGGCTCATGATGCCGCCCGACGGAGCTTTCCAGATGAGTATTCTCCTCTGTTCAATTTTGACCAGGGCGTCCTTGAGCGGGGCATCAATACGTTGAAGTCGGTGCGTATCCTGGTGGAGCATGGCCATTGGGAAATGGCACATTCGCTGCTTCGCCAGCTCCTGGAGCTGCTTGCGAACATGGAGTTCCTGGCGCAGATGCCGGACCGGACCAAAGCGACTCTTCAGTATGTGAAATATGGCCTGCTCCAGAAGACCACGGAGCAGATCCTCACGATGAAGTATGACGAGGAGTCCGGCCGGCCGATCGACCGGGAGCGTCTGGCGAAGCTCGAAGCCTTCCAGCAGGGCCCGACGTTCGATGAATTCAAGGCCAAAACAAAAGACGGGTCGTTGAAGTTTGTAGATAGTTGGTGCCGGAAGAACATGAAGTCACTGTGTGAAGCGTCGGCGAACAAGCTTCGCCTGTCGCAGTATGAACTGCTCTACTCGCCGTGGTCTGAGCAGGTACATGCGTCCCCGGGCGCTCTTATTGATTCGATGTTCCGGAACCAGGGAACCGATTGGCAGAAGCTTGTCATTGAAGGAGATGAAGTGCGGATTCACGAGGCCGTTAGCATGGCCATCACCTTGTTCCTGGAGCTCCGCCGCTTCCTGCCGGCCATCGATGCCCCTGATCATGAAAAAGCCAACGACTGGCTCGAAAAGGCCAAGCCAAAGCAGGCGGTGGCAGCCTAACGTTCTCAAGCGTGACCACGAGAACTCCGTAGCACCAAAGTTTTAATAGGAGGTGGGTACCCAAATCCCCGGAATGACGCGATTTCTGGCCTACTTTTGACATCCTTGTGGCACAGCAACGACCCACCTCCTTTAGTAACGTTGGTGGCTTCATTTTGCTGACATCGCCATCGTGTTTGCCGCCGACAGGAACGATGTCGGCGTCACCGACCCCGCGGTGCAGGACGTCGAGGACTTCATCCAAGACGACTACCGGACGACCGCTGAACGCATCGCGGACGGTGAGCTGAAACAGTCCCAACTCCAGTCCTGGATGTGAGGGTCGTTCAGCATTCCTATAGCTGTCTCAGTCACCGTCCAACATGTCATGCGGCACGGCGATTTCCTCGTAGAAGTACGCGAGAGCCCCGGCCGCTGCCAAAGCACGCTCTGCCCCTACGCGGGCGTCTCTGGCCACTGGGCCAGAGAATCCAGACGTGAGCTGTACAACGTCAATCGCAAGTTGAATGAGTATGTCTTCCGGCAATCCTTCGGGTAGGAACGTGAGCATATCTGGCCGCGCATTTGTGGCATCTTCACCGAGAAGCTGCGCCTGCAAACCGTCAAGCCATAGCTCCGCCGCCCGATTTGGCGAGACGGCATGATAGTCGGCGGGCCTAATACGTAAATTCGCGGGGGCGACCCAAATGGAGGCGGCCGCACACAGGATGCCACCGGCTCGAGATAATCGACTGGCGTCGGAGATATCTTGGAGCGCTTCCCGGGCTAGCGCACGCCAGTCTTGCGCATTGAGGATCGAGACAAAGTCCGAAGAATCCAATGGGGAAGCCGAAAAGCCCAATTCGGCCTGCTTCATGCGAGGCCCGTGACCCAGACGATCCCAATCTAGCAACTGATCATAGACCCGACTGGAAGGAAATGCCGCCAGTACACGGAGCGCCCAAAAGAACCCTCCAATCTCGACAGCCGAATGCTCTCGGTCATCCTTTAGGCCGTTAATGATTTCCTCGGCGAACGGTAGGTCATCAACTGTGAGATCGTCGCCAGGATCAAGTTTCCAAACCTCCCGATCCAGAGAACCGCAAGCGTTTGAGAACAGGAGAGCTTCACGTCCAATGAATGTCAGTTCTCGTTGTTGTTTGTTTTCGGGCTCCCAGTCGCTATGGACCATAAGCAGCGGGCCCCACCCAAGAACGTCGCGCGGATGCTGGATGCCTGACATTTTCACGGCCAGTGTCGAAAAGTCTGACTTCTCCTTATCCAGATGCTCCTTTATTTCGAGGCCCAAATCAATGCGAGGATGCAGGTCTGCCCGGTCAG
Organism: Arthrobacter sp. efr-133-TYG-118; assembly: GCF_030209755.1. GTDB lineage: Bacteria > Actinomycetota > Actinomycetes > Actinomycetales > Micrococcaceae > Arthrobacter. Next base: position 5,229 of record NZ_JARVRH010000013.1, read on the forward strand.
CAACAGATTTCAGAATCCGTTGATCGAGAAATGCTACTTCGGTTCCGCTGATTCCAATTGACCCATCGGCGAACGCCTGGACGAGTTGCTCTGCTAATTGCGCTAGAGTCTGAGGTTCAAGTTCGGGCAAGTTGTGCGCGAAAGACATGTCACCAGTAGCCGCGGCGAATTCGAGCGCACGCGGCCACCATTTGCCTATGTCTGCCCAAAGACGAGCTTCCCACACCACTGCTGCCTGATCTGGCACGTGCATACTGAGCACCCCGGCCTCGAGCATGCTTTCGACTTGATCGGTAGAAGCCGGGCAGCCTGTGCTTCGTCGCTGAAGAGCCAATGAAATCTGCTTTACGATCCCCCCGCGATTTGCGATGTCAACCGCAAGGTCGGTCGCAACCTGGGGATCGAGATCAAAAGCCCATCTCCAAAAACGCCCGTGCGCCAGAAACTTGGCCAGCGTTCTTCGTCGATGAGCACATTTGCAGTAATCCGACACTAGAGCGAGCGAGTAGGTCAAGGAGAAATCAGGAGTATCGCCATCCTCTATTGCTCCCCGTAGGGCATCCACTAGACCGTGAAGGGCAGGGCCGTCGCCGAGGAGCTGGCAGCTCTGATGTATGGTCTCTATCCAAGAAGGGTGCAAGGCAGCATCTAAGAAGTCTTCCCACCAGCCTTCGGAACGTGTCTGGATACGTCTGGCGAGAACGGTGGCGGTGAAATATTCGTGGATGGCACGATGCATCCAGCGAACTCGCTGGAATCGTCGGGAGAATGGTGACTCTTGCAGCCCGTGCGGAACAAGGATGCCCGACAAATACACTTCATAAGGGGCATCCGGCGAACTGGTCCAGTCTTCAAGCGTGGCCAGTACTTCGCTATCTCTCCAAAGCGATTGGATACTATTGTGCTTGTGCTTGGCCATTGCCCAGGCCACAGTAGTCGCGGCCCGATGCACGCGAGCAACCTGAGCGTCGTCGTCTATCCAGTGAGTTCGGGGATGCCATTTGCGTCGAAGAAAGTGATCCACGAACCGGTCGAAGAGGCTGGCTTGGTCGCCGGGAACCTCCTCGTGATGTGCGACAAAACACATGAACCCGAGCATCAACGGATTGGTGTTCAGCTCCGACAGGCTAGCCTCACGGATCGTTCGGTTGTATCGCTTACGGGCAACCATGCTTCCTGACAGATCGAACCACCTATCGGCGGTGCTGGCTGCGGCAGCCTCGGTGATCGGCAAGACTGCCACATGTGTTGCGGTAGCAAACGGCGTGCTGTATCCGGTAATTCTGGAAGTGATAACCAGCCGGTATCGACAGTCAATTAGAAGATTCACCAGTTGCTTTACCGCAGCTTGGCCGGCGGCACTTGGGATCTCGTCTAACCCGTCAAGAACAACCAATGTCTGGCAGGTGTTTTCCGCTTCTCTTGAGGCGCGAGCGGCTTCCAACAGAGCGTCAGGAGAGACCCTGGCCGAGACGGCTCGAGTCATTGCTTGCGCGATTGCAGCGAGCGCCTCCCGCTCTTTAGTAATAGGCCTTTCCGGTGTAAGGATGGCGGCAACGTCCGCGAGGCGAGCGAAGGCGGCCTTTTCACCGGCTTTGACTGCTTGTACAACCAGATCCTTAGCGAGAGTGCTCTTACCACTCCCAGGATTTCCAAGTATCACCGTCAAAGATGAGCTCGGAAGAACCCCATCGAGTCGTTCTGATTCGCCGTACAATCGGCCGTCCCAGTACAAGTCCTCGCGATCAGATGGCACGAATCTGAGCAGGTCGTCGACCCGAGTTACCAACAGATCTTTCGCGAGGTCGCGGTTGGAAAACCCGTCGGGGTAGTACTCAGGCGGGCGATCGAGCGCTTCGATAACAGCAGTGGTTGGCCAAGCTGCATTGGATTGCTCAACCGACGCAGCGTGGATCTCGTCGATCAGTGACCGCGTCTCCTTCGCGAGGAGTTCGATACGCAGCTGCGACCGCATCTGGTCCACTGTTGCGTCTGTGTTGAACCAGTCTGCATATCGGACAACTTCAACGACAACCGAAAGGCTGCACCAAATGGCGGTGGAAAGACGAGTGGTCGCCGGTTCCTCGGCGTGCAAGGCCTCGATCGCCCGCCTGCCGTCAACATCCAATATCCGCTGCATCCCATGCTCGGGGTCGCGTACGAGGTCCAGCAGCGCATCGTGAGCAGAAAAAGCATCGGCCAGGAGTTTCGCGACGTCTCCTGCAATCGCGTTCCACTGGGCGGTGGTCCCCCCAAGTTCTGTTTGCACGCTCCGGTCAGTGCGTAGAGCATTGGCTGTGTGTGACGCGATGAATTCAAATCCGTCATGTTGTTTGAGAATTCTCCGAGTCCAGCCTTGTTCCCCCGTCAGTGCGTTGGCCAACTCGTTTTGTGAAAATGCCGTCCGCAACGACGACACGACCCGCGGGACGGCCCTAGACGCTAAAGGGACAAGATCAAGCATGTGTGTATTCTGCCAACACCTTCCGAACAGTGCGAACCTGCTTCGCGAATCAGGCACCGATAGGTGCTTTGGTGTAGTTATTCGCCCGTTGCCCATACACAGAGGAACATCGCTCGAGCCGGGCCTACTCGTTACTTCTCACTGACGCTTAACCGTGCGGCAAGACTATGCGCGATCGGTGGAGCGGCTAACTTCGTCCGGTCGCGATGACGCCGCGCCCCGGTGACCATTCGATCTTGTCCCTCGGAGTCCCGGGCGGCAACTTGTCAGGAGACAATCGGCGGCGCTGACAGTAAACGGCGGCCTCCGCCGGACCGGGTGATCGTGACCGAGCTCGAGCCCGCGGCTCACCCGATGATCATCCATGTGCCCGATTGCTCGTCCGTCAGACGGAAGCTGGCTGGTCGAGCGAGCACGCTGCTGGTTGGGCCCCATGCCGACCCACCACGTTCTTGAACGTTCGTCAATCAAGCTCCTCTCAGATGGTCTCTCGCAAGGTCTCAATCGTCCTTCGGTCAAGCTCGGCACGGTCGACTTGATCGCCGTGCCATGGGCCTATTGAATGTGCCTGAACACGGGAAACACGGGCCTGAACCGACCCACCTCCTAACTAAACAATGAGGGGGTAGTAATGTGCGGAGGTCGATATGGGTTGTGCGGGTTCAATCTAATAGTATTTGTCCAGCTCAGGGGCGCATTGGCCCACCCATCTGGCAACATTGGTAATTGACCGGAAAGTAGTCTTTCGCCTTCCGTATTGGGTTCGGCCAGTTCACCATCATGGAAGATGTCGATGAGGCTGCGGAACAAATTACGACGGCCGTTCCGCGTGCCATCTAGGTTGGGGGTCGTGGCCATTGACGTTCCGTCGCTCACGAGACAGGATACGTTTCATGGCTTGGCTGGATGGGGCGGTCAATGGAATGATGTCGCGACTGATGCCCGCGGGATTCACCCCTGATGAGGCATTCTGCCTAGCGCAGGCTGCGTACATCAAGGAGCGTAAACGCGCCCAAGGCGTTCCGCGCACCGTGCTGGAACGACAGCAGGTTTCGTTTGAGATCAATCAAACTTTGAAGCGTTTGGGGCAGTTTCCGATGGGACCTGAGGCGCACCGCCAACGGATCATCCTGTGGGAAACAGTCTTTGGGCGCGGGTCCTGGCACGAGCCCATCGATCCGGAGGAAATCTATGGTCCCGGAGCTGGTTTACAGCCCGAGAGCATCGTGCATAACTTGAAGCTCCACAAAGATGCCGATGATGCCGCATTTCTTAAGCTGTCGTATGCCGGTCCTCAAGAAGGTGAACTTGCCTCAAATTTAGACAGGATTAGGCGTGGTTTCGAGGCGCTGGCAGGAGGACATTCTCTGTTCTGCGCGTTCGAGACTAAAGAATCCACGGACCTGCAGAAGGGCCTGATCGCGTGCACGCATGAAAAGATCGGCTTGTTTACGATGCAGAGCCTGGCAAAAGGCGGAGACCCTTTACCCGGCGACAAAATCGTGGACTTCTCCTCGATCAGAGACGTGGGATACACAAGAGTCCCGGGCGAACTTGAAGCCGCCGAACTCGCCCATTTCACCGCCTTTCAACAACCCCACATGGCGATGCGAATCATCTTTGACAACGATGACGTCTGGGACATGGGGTTCTCAGTAGAACAAATGGGCGGCTATAGCTCTGCTCCGTACGTGAACTTCGTGAAGGGGCTCCACGACAACTATCACGAGTGGCATGCAGCTAGACTCCCGGATCGCATTCCGCCCCGACCAACCAAGGAACCTGCGGCAACAGCAGCAGCGCCCATGACTAAAGCCCGCACAGAGCACACGGCCACGCTCCTGGCCTCTGGCACCGTCCTCATTGTCGGAGGGGAACGAGACGGCGCTTTGCGCAGTGCCGAATTGTTCGACCCTACAGCCGGACTGTGGCAGAAGGCGGCCAAGATGGCGACTGCCCGAACGTCTCACACAGCGACGCTGCTGCCTAATGGGACAGTACTGGTGGCTGGCGGATCAATTTACTCGTGGATGCCCATGCCTAGTTGTGAGGTGTTCGACCCAACAACCGGACTGTGGCAGAAAACAGCTAGCATGGCGACTGCCCGAGACTCTCACACAGCTACGCTACTGCCAAACGGAACAGTCCTGGTCGCGGGCGGAACCGCCGAATATGCAGCCCCTTTGGCCAGTAGTGAACTCTATAACCCAGCGACTGGAACGTGGTCGGCAACGGGCAGCATGACGGTTGCCCGCCACGGTCACTGTGCCACCCTACTCCTCGACGGAACTGTGCTTGTCTGTGGCGGTTACGCCGACCCGCAAAGACTCGACTCGGCCGAGCTTTACGCCCCAAATACCGGCACCTGGTCCACCGTGGAAAGTTTGGAAGTTGCGCGCTCCAGCCACTGTGCAACCCTTCTCTCCACTGGTTCGGTGCTCGTGGCGGGCGGCTATGACAGCGGTGCGATCGCCACCGCTGAAATGTATGATCCAGCGTCCGAAACGTGGTCGACCACGGCAGATCTGGAAGTCGCCCGCTACGATCACAGTTCCACGCTGATGCCCGATGACACGGTCCTTGTTGTTGGTGGAATGACGGGCTCAGACGAGCGCATTGGCAGCGCTGAACTGTTTGACCCCGTGCTTGAGACGTGGTCAGTGCAGACTGGCATCGGGGGCGTCCGCAGTGACCACACGGCAACACTGCTCGCCAACGGCGCTGTGCTCATCACAGGCGGTATGGTCGGGGGCGGGGACGACAGCGAACCGGCCGCCAGCGCAGTGCTTTACCGATAGACGGATCAGGTTCGTAGAAACGAGAGCGTTCCGTGGGGTCAAAGCTAGCAGGATCGTCTCCGGAGCAACCGAGAGCTGGGGCCGGTTACGTTTGCCCCCAGGCAGACGAGGACGTCTACGTGATCTTCGATCGAGCCCGCATGAGACCCGTCGGAAGCAATGTAGCTGCCTCCGACCGAGATGTCATCACCCAGGAGCGCCAGCAGCGGTACGCGGATCCTGTCCGGGACGTCGCCGGCCGCGACAGCTGTCATAAAGGGCACCGCATGGGCCGTTGCCTGATGAACCGTAGCCTGGTGACAGGTGTTCGAGTAAAGCCGTCACCGATTGCCGTGGAAGGATCTATTCGAAGGGCAGCCAGAGATCGCGGCACGTCGCCTGCGATGGCAAGTGACAGGTCGCCCTCAACACCAAATGAAACGACGCCTCGCCCGTAACTGTGCTCCAGCCGGCCCCAGTCGACACGGTCGAGTTCGTCCAAAGCATCGAAACCTATCCCATGAGGCTGATACGGCGTATCCACACGACCGAGAATACTCAGACAAGATCGTGGAGAGGACCACTCAGCGGGGTGGGAAGACGCAGGTCAGTGGATGCCTTGAAGGCCGCTGCCCCAGGTGCATGGGCCTCAGTATTGTGGAGCGGACCTGCTGGAATAGAGACGGACCGCCTCTGTCAGCATCATGTACGCGAGCTGGGTTAGTACTGAAACGTCCGTCATTCCTGCGGTGAGCCGGACCTCGGTGACTCCGTTGTCGTGCTCCTTCATCAATTGGCGGTGGAGGACATCCAACGTGGACCACTCCCGTCCGTGTGCCATGCCGCTGCACATCCGCCAACCCAGTTCACCAAGGTTGTCGCCGTCGGACCAGGTTTCCTTGTCGACCGTCTTCGCGATGGATCCAAATGAGGGGACCCCGCCCCGTACCCTGTGGGGGTCGAGGTCGCATTCGACGATAAGGTTCTCGACCCAGTCGTCCCGGGGTGTCGCAGGTGGTTCGTCAAGGCAGTCTGCCATGGTGTTCTGATCCCTGTCGTCAGCGCGGCAGGCAAGTATGTGACGGCTGATTCGTTCGCTCCGTTGCTCCGGTTTCAGGAGCCAGAGGGCGTTGATGGAGCCTTCGAGGCTGCCACGAATGAGTGTGAACGGTGCGTAGGTGTGCAGTGAGTTGGCCAGGAACAGCGAAGCCCGCAGCGAATGAAGGTGATCGATCGCAACGAGCAGGTTGCGGGTCACTGCATGGGACAACGGGTACGGGCTTGTCCGTTTGTCGTCTCCGCGCAGCGATGAGCGTTGTTGTACGCGCGGAAGCCTGATACCGCCGTCAACGTACCAGGAATCGACCGCATCGAATATCCCAGACAGCTCAGCACCGGCCCGCAGGGTGTCTTGCTGCGTTTCGCTCCGCCGAGAAGACCACACGTCGTCATCGGGTCCGGTCATGATGTTGCTCCTGCATGAAGGGCCAGTGTGGGCGGCATTCAAAACTGCTCGATCTTGTCCTTGCGCAGATCCGGCCTTTCCGCCGGCGTTTTCGGCCAGTTCACGACGAAACCGAGTTCCTCAAGGGCTTCGACCGCCGCACTGGTGTTGTCCGCAACGGCAGCGCGAAGCTGCGTGTCTCGCCACAACGAGCGGCCTTCCCGCAGGGACTCCCGCCACCCGCGGGCACAGTCAATTGCCAGCTCAACTACCAGCATTTCGAGTACATCCTCCAGGGCCGGGCGGAAGCGTGGACCGCCGAGCGGCAGATGCAGTTGTGCCGCTGTAGGTGCGCCGGCAACTCGCCTTCGCTGGGTGCGCCTGTTGCTGCCCGCGTCCTGCATGGCTGCAATCAGCGCGGCCGACTCGGTATGCATGTTGATGTGTGCGGAGGGCACGTCGCCTTTTGGTTTCCGAATGAAGTCATACCGGAGAATGGGTTCAGTCCGGTCGAAATGGAAGACCGTAAACGTGCTCTTCTCTACGGCAAGGTACGTACTTGCCTGATTCAACTCACAGTAATACCTGGCGGCCAGCCGGAATAAGGGATTCCCGGCTACCGTGAGCGTCAGACCTTCAAGCTCAACGTTCTTGACCACGACCCGGCTGCCGGAAGCATCGACGTGCATTACATCTTCATCGCATCCCAGGAACGCCTTAAGCGTGTGATTCACGCGGGCAGCAAACTCGCCAGCCTTCCGTTCGACACTGGCCCGGTGGTCAAGCTTGCGTTGAGCAGGGCTACTCACTGAGCAGGTAGTCGATGTCAGCGATCGCCTCGAAGATGGCGAACTGGTTGACAGTCAGGGTGTAATCCTCGGCCCGAGCAGTAAGTTCCGCGAGGGGCAGGCCGGACTTCTCAACGAGCATGTCCCGCTCCTGCAGCAGTTCCTTACGGGTTTTGAAGTCCACAGCAAGTGCAGTCATCGGTGGTTCCCCCTGTTTGTCTCGTGGCACAAGTATTGCACCCCGGTCTGACTTTTTGGGTATCCGGGACTGGGCGTGGCACAAGGGAGTGACCCCAGGCTGCGTGCGTGTTGTAGGGCTCCGTGCACCCATCTCCTGTTTCAACATTCACCATTCGATTTCCATCTGATGGACTCCCGTAAGGAACTGACCGCCGACCACCCGCGCCCGGAAGATGGGCTTGATTGACGCGCAAATTCGATCATGGGATAGCGAGAAGAGGCCGATGACCTGCGGAAACGTTAGGCAGGTTCAACCCACCTCCCAACTCAACATTCACCGGCAAGAAAATCTGCAATATAATATGGGTTCAATTCGGGGCAATTTCGCGCATCCCCGCAGGTCAGAGCGATTTCAAGTACCCATCTCCTCTTAATAGTTTGTGATCAGTAATGTTCACTTTTTAGGTACTCAATGTGCCGAAGCCACTTCAACCGGCCACAAAATTCTCCTTGGGGGAGAGGAGCCCTCTGTCATCGCATAATGCTTTTCCACGAACCCAGAGCAGCAGCCCGGCAAGAACGCCGTTTGAGAGAATCGCAACCCGCGCGCGTTCGTTGGGATTTGTCACGCGGGTTCACAGACTTTGTAATTGGCCTGAAGGTTTTGTCGAACTTGGCCGGAGAGCCCTTGCCCTATTCCGGTGTCCCGTGGAAACTGCTATAAAAGCCGCAGACATTTCGGTCAACTGACTCATGTCACACCATTGGGGATCTCTTGGGGGCGTTCATGTTTGGACGGGTCTGCGCGTTTTTGGCAAAGTTGAGCCGCATCCGGGCAGGTCGTTTCCTGCCCGTTGTTGTATCCCTCTCCCTCATCACAGGGTTGGCAGTTTCAGCGCAGGCGTCACCACCAGGGCCGGCTCCGCAGGCACCGACGACCGTCGCTTCCCAACCGCAGGAACCGCCGAAGCCGGTCATTCCTGAGGTCAAGCGCGGCCAGGGGAAAGACCCCGACCAGCACGGTAAGAGCACCTGGAAGTATCAGCAACCTCAGCCTGCTGCCGGGGTGGCGACGGGCTCGCCGTACCTCCGGATCGATATGGAATCCAAGACGTACTACGGCCCGGATACCTACATCTGCTGGGACACCGCCTACGTCAACCTGGTCCAGGGCAGTCAGTACTTCATATGCGCAGTGGTCTTCCCCTATGACGCCAATGGGAATCCGGCAAGCTTCTCCTCGTCAAACACTTTCGAGTTCATTATCAAAGACGGGTGCGGGAACACCGTTTCCGACGTGACCCGTTACAACCTGTACACCGCCGGAACAAACCCCGCGGTGCTGACGGCGATGCAGAACGGTTTTGAGCTGGGCGTAGCCATAGGCTCCGGGGTGTTTGGCGTACCGTGGGACTCGTCCTGTTCTACCGGGTGGTCGATGACGGTCAACTTCTCCGGCTCCACAACGGATCCGACACCAGTCCCGGTGAACTCGACAGCCACAGTGATCGGTAACACGACGCCTCCTGCGCCGCCACCACCCATGCCCGCAGAACAGACGACCGGTGACGGCGCGCCCTATCACTCGGAGCAGGGCGATCCTGTTGACTCCCTCACCGGGGCGTTCAACTACCACCCGGATCGCATTGATCTTGGCTATGCGGCTCTCGGCGGCGGCGTGGCCTTGGGCCGCAGCTACTCCTCAGCGGCGCAGCGGTCCAACCGCTTCGGGCCGGGCTGGTCCGATTCGTACGACGCAACCCTCCAGGCTGATCCGACGACAGGCAAGGTAACATACCACGACCCGGGCGGCTCCGTTCAGGTCTTCACGCCCGCCGGGGGCTCTTATTACACCTCGCCACTTGGGGTGAGATCCACGCTGGTCACGACCCCGACCGGATGGACTCTGACAACCAAAACCCAAATGGTCTTGACCTTCGACCTGAACGGCAGGCTGACCGGGACCAGGGACCGCAACGGCCAGGGCACAGTCCTGAACTGGACCGGCGGGCAACTGGTCTCTGTCACGGGCTCAGGGCGGACCATCTCCTTCTCCTACAACCCCTCAGGGCTGGTCTCGGAAGTCACCGGCTCCGACGGGCGCACGGCCGGCTACCAGTATGACGCCCTCGGCCGGCTTCAGACTTTCACCGACGTTATGGGGAAAGTGACCACATACGGCTACGACGGGAACAGTCTGCTCGCTTCCGTGCAGGACGCGAACAGCAACTTCCCGATCCGGAGCACCTACGATCCCAACACCCGTAGGGTGATCCAGCAGCAGGACGCCAACGGGCAGATCTCAACGTTCGGCTGGACGCAGACCGGCGCTGATGCAGGGACCGGGACAGCGACGGTGACCGACCCAAGGGGATTCACGATCAACGATACCTATCAGAACGGGTATCTGGTCGCACAGGCTGACGGGGACGGCAAGGTCAGCCATTTCGTCTGGGACGAATCCGCCCAGCTCAAGCAATTCTACGACCGCCTCGGTATCTCCACGTATTTCTCCTACGACTCCGCGGGAAACCTGGCCTGGCGCAAGAGCCCCACCGACGGCTACACCGAGACGTACGCCCACAACAGCAGCAACGACGTCACTTCCGCCACCGACTTCAACGGCAACACTTCCACCTACACTTATGACCCCGCAGGGAACCTGGCATCGGTCAGCCGGCCCAGCATCGCCGGCGGGACCACCCCGGTCACCTCCGCCAGCTACGTCTACAACCCCAACGGGACACTCCAGACCTCCACAGACGCACTCGGCTACACCACCCAATACAGCTACGACTCCCAGGGTGACCTGACCTCGGCTACTTCCCCGGAGGGCAGGATCACCAGCTACACGATTGACTCGGCCGGTCGGGTCACCTCGATCGTTGAGCCGCGCGGCAATGTCACCGGTGCCAACCCGGACACGTACCGGACAACGCAAACGTGGGACAACCTCGACAGGATCACTAAAGTCACGGATCCGCTTGGCCACGCCACCCAGGCCTTCTACGATCCGGCGGGACGCCTCGACCACACCCTTGACGCCAAGGGAGGCACGACCAGTTACACCTACTCGGCCACCGGAAAACCCCTCACCATCCAAGGGCCGGATCTCGCGGTCGGACCCCAGCGTTACACCTATGACCCGAACGACAACGTCGCGACCGCGACGTCGCCCGCCGGCGTCACCACGAGCTACACGTACACCAGCTCCAACGCCGTCCGCACCGTCTCGTCCACAGGCACCGGTACGTGGACCTATGACCACGACGCCGACGGACGGATCACCAAAGCCACTGCGCCCAGCGGCCGGTCGGTGACCATGACCAGGACGGCCAAGGGCCATGTGTCCCAGGTCTCCTACAGCGACTCGACGCCCGCCGTAAGCTACACCTACGACGCCAACGGCAACCGCAAGACCATGACCGACGCACGCGGCACCACCACCTACGCCTACAACGCAATCAACCAGGTCACTTCCGCATCCCTTGGCAGCACGTCGTTCACGTACAGCTACGACCAGGCCAGCCAACTCATCCGCCGCACGCTCCCTGACGGAAGCGCAGCGACCCAGTACGCCTACGACAAGGACGGCCGACTCAAGACCGTCACCTCCGGGACCACAACGCTGGCCTCCTATGCCTACGCCCCGGCGACCGGCACCGTGACCACGACGCTCCCGGGATCGATTACCAACACCCTCCAGATCGACGCCGCCGGCAGGGCAGCGTCCACTCAGGCACTAAAGGGCTCAACCGTCCTGACCCGCAGCCAGTACACCCTCGACGAACTCGGCAACCCGACCCAGATCGTCAACGCGGACGGCACCACCGACAGCTACGCCTACAGCCCGCTGAGCCGGCTGGCCGCCGCCTGCTACGGGGCCACCAGCTGCACCTCGACCACACCCACGGCGGCCTTCAGGTTCAGCTACGACGGCGACGGCAACACCACCTCTGTGATGCAGCCCGCGGGCACCACCAACTACACCTACAACAGCGCCGGAAGGGTCACAGGACGGTCAGGACTCAAGGGCACCGCCACTTACCAGTACGACGCCGACGGCAATACCATCTCAGACGGCACCTCCAGCTACACCTGGAACGCAGCCAGCCAGCTCACCGCCGTCACCGCAGGATCAAACACAACCAGCTACACCTACGACGGCGATAACCACCGGGTGAGCACCACGGCCAGCCGGACAACCACCACCAACTCCTACGACACGTTGACCGGCCAAATCGTACTGGAACAGAGCAGCAGGTCAACCCTCCGGAAGTACGACTACGGCATCGGCCTGCTCAGCACGACCGCCGGGAACAGCATCTACAGTTACCTCACCGACGCCCTTGGTTCTGTCCGCGGGGTGGCAACATCAACGGGCACCCTGAGCCTGGGCTACAGCTACAACCCCTACGGCGACTCCCGGGCAACAACGTCGGGCAAGAGCTCCCCGACGAACCCCCTGCAGTTCACCGGCGGCTACCTCACGGGAGCGCTCTACCAGCTGGGAGCCCGTGACTACAGCTCCACCGACGGACGATTCCTCACCCCCGACCCGGCAGGAGTCCCCGGCCGCGGCTACTCATACGCAGCCAGCAACCCGCTCGCCTTCACTGACCCCACGGGCCTGAGCGAGCACGACTGGCGCAAGATGATCAACGAACTGGCCAACGGCGTAGCTAACGTCGCAGGAACCATCGCCCTCGTCTGCGCCATCGCAGTGGTTTGCGCTGAGATTTCCCCGATAGCCGGCGGCATCTCCCTCGCCGCGTCGGCCGTCGAGGTACTCACCAGCGACCAGACAGCTTCATGTGTCTCCGGCCACGGCTCCTGCCCCGAAGCCATCGTCAACGCCGCCATCGTGTCTACAGCAGGCAAGTTCGGGCCAGCGGGCAAAGAGGCCGCGAACGGCATCAAGGCGCTGGCGGGCGCTGGCGACACCTTTCTCTATCAAAAGCTAAGCTCGGCCGGCGAGCACCTCAAGTACGGGATAGCGAAGAATCCCGCCACGCGATATACCTCGTCGGAACTCGCTGGTGGCGAGCTCAATATCCTTGCCAAGGGGTCAAGACAGGAGATGCTTTCCCTCGAACGCTCACTTCACGAGACTCTGCCAATCGGTCCAGAAGAGGGACAGTTATTCTACATTCAGAAGCAGATCGAAAACGGTCTCCGTCCACCACCCTATCCTTGGTAGGCATCCGTGAAATACATCCTCGTCTTGCAGTGGCCAGGTACCAATGAGGCCGACTTTGACGCGCTCATCGCAATGGAGGACCTGCTAGAGGCAGCACTCCCTGAGGCCCACGGCTTCGTAGACGGCCATGACTTCGGCGCTGGCCAGATGAACATCTTCGTCCAAACCGACCGACCACTCGAAGCGTTTCAGGACGCGAAGACGTCATTGAGCCTTGACCCAAGATGGGCCGGGGCGCGGGCCGCATACAGACCAGCTGAGGGAGATCGTTATGTGCTCGTGTGGCCGGCGACTCTTGAAGGATTCTCGGTGTCGTGACGGCGAAGGATGCAGTCTCACGGAGGCGATGGTTCGTCGTCACCAGCATTCTTCTAGGAAAAAGTAGATGCTTGAATACGATGAGATGCTGCTGATGCTGCATCTGGAACCTCTTGACCGCCTCGCTAAGACAGCTTTTGCCGCTGCCTGCGCCGAACGTATGGTGCCCTTGTCCAATCGATACGAGCGACGAGTAGGTGACCAGCGTGAGCAGCGGCTTGCCGCCATCGTCTCGGCAGCTTGGCAAGCGGTTTCGGGAAATGACGTCGATGCGACTCTTCTGGAGACTGAAGCAGTGTCAATGATTCCGGACGAGGACGATGATGGATGGACAGCCGGCCGGAGCTACGCTGGCAACGCTGCAGCGGCTGCAGGCTACGCCATCCGGACGTGGCGCACCAACGATCCTCAACACGCTGCCTGGGCTGCCCGTCAGATCTTCGACGCCGCAGATCTTGCATACTTTCAGGCAAACCCCGGCAGGAGCTTCCTGACCGAGGGTGAGCAGAACGCATCCTTGGAGTCCACGGTCGTACAGTCAGCCATTTCGGCCATCCAACGGGATCTTGAGGCCGTCAACAACGCATGGCCTCTGTCCGAATTGCGCCAGAGAGCCCAGCAGGAAGGCCAGGAATGGGCAGCGACCGTGCCCTGGAACGGTTGCACCCCGATCTTCCGGACTCCTTGGCAGGCGACGACGCTGCGGCCTGGCTCGCCGCTGCGGAGTCCGAGGTCCGGAAGTCGCTATATGGGCGGGACCCAGCCTGACCCCATCGCAAGTCAACGCTAATCGATTGTGTCTGGCATCCGTTGATTTGGCGGCGGGCAGACGAAGCCTTTCGCATGCGAAGTCAGGGTGCGGTTCCCGCCCGACCACCGCCGGTCTGACTCAACTTCGCTAGCTGGGAAGCCGCGTCAGTTGGTTGCCCACCCGGTGAGCCTCAGAAGGTCAGCAGCAATGTCCTGCACGACGCGGTTGTCCGTAGGGCATCGATGGACCCATCGTGGTGTGAGGAGTTCGAGTTCTCTGGCGGCTGCGTTGTTACGGTCAAGATGTTCCCGAAGGTCGCTGCCCTGGGTCCGCCGGAGGAGCCTTGCTGACGCTGTTTCGTCGTCAGCGGTCAGCAGTACCGCAGTGATACGGGGACTGTCTCCCATGGCTGCTGCTAATTCCTGTGTGAATCGGACGCTGACCGTGTTCGTGTAAATCATCCGCCGGTAGCCGAGAGCACGGTAGTTGGCCCAGATCGCGGCAAGATTCCGCTCTGCCAGATTGTGCTCCCACGGTTGAGGGAAGGCCAGATCGAGGTTGTCGCCTTCGATCACACAGTGCTTGACCTTTAGGGCAGTGAGCTGGGCATGCAGTTCGAAAGCCACCGAGCTTTTCCCAACACCTGACCGGCCGCCAACAAACAGAACCTCACTCTTCATATTCACCCTCCGAGTATTGTCTAAAAACTGGTCAAAGCCGCATCATCTGAGCGGGGACGACAGGCGGAGCTGCTGCCTGGGCTCGTCGTGTACTTCATGAAACCTTGTAGCTAGATGGGAAGCAGCGCCTCATGCAATGTTCCAGCCGTCCTGTGTCCTGGAGAAGAACTCCTCTCGTGTGCACGACTCGATCTCGAATTCTGCGGCGTTTGCCCGGACAGCTTTGTCGTTCGACACGATTATCCACGTCGGGTCGAAAAGTCGGCTCTCGGATTCTTGAGTCGCGTCCAGCGCGCAGGCGACCAGCATCGGATCGGCAGCGCCCTTGTTTGCGTAAAGGTTCACGAGCGCCGTGTCGTCTTCAGGCACGGTGGCCATGACTGTCTGAAGAAAATTCAGAACGCTCGCTGTTGCCGGGTACTCAACAGCCTTGAGCGCATCGTCAGCGTACCCGTCGGCTTCATGGAGCACCTCAGACGGTATCCGGCAGCGCGCATGGAAGAACCCGCTCGCTCGCTGTGCCGGCGACAAGTGCGAGAGCACGTTGTTATCGATGAGGTACATCTCCTCGTTCATCGGAGCGCTGCCTTCAGTTCGCCGAGGTCACTGGGACCGATCCGGTTCAGGCAGACGACCCGGCAAAATTCTCGGGCGCTAAGACGCCGCTCTTCGACAGCGAGGAGCATCCGCCTGGTCAGCTCGCGGCCACTGTATTTGCGGATCGCGTTGACGGTTTTTGGCTGATGCGCTGGGGTCTTGGCCCGCGCGCGAAACTCGTCCTCGAGTGTGCGAAGGTACCCGGCCGCGGTCAATGGGGTGAGGCTGCCGAGACGCATGGCCCTGACGGTCAGGGCGCTCGGGGTCACCTTGAACACGTCAGCCATGGCCTTCACGGCATCAAGGTCTTCGAAGGTGATTCTCTGGAGATCGGCCGCGGGCATGAGGATCTCACCCACGATGTCGTACTCCCGCCCCGCGTCAGGGGCGGTGCTGTTCGCGTCGTAGCTGACGGGAGCAAAGATCCCACGCGCAACAAGCACAGTCATCAGGACGAGAGTGAAGATCTGCCGGCCGTAAGGCTCTTGGAAGTCGCCGTGATCGCCACCTGTCAGGAAGATGTAGGGCACTTTCGAGTCGCGCACGGTCATGCCACTGAAATGCACCTCGATGAGCTGGGGCATGTATCCTCGAACGCTCCGGGACACGAGCACCTGATTGGCTTCGAGCTGTTCGATGATCAGCTCCAATGCGGATTCTTTCTTTCGTGCCTGACGGATGGCTTCACGGTCGAGCCCGATCGCTTTGATCAGCGCCTCGGCGTCTTCCCGTACGGTCGGTCGTGGCTTTCGGAGCAGCCCGACGACCTTGTTCTTCACAAGCGTGGAGTCGTGCTTCCGGGCCAATTCCTGTTTGCGCAGGAGGTCCTTCACGATCAGCTCAACATCCCGTAGCTTCACGGTCGTCCGCGTGTTCACTGTGAACGTGTCGGGCGCAACGCCTTGCAGCAGCTTCGCGGTCTTGGTACGCAATTGTGCTTGGACTACGGCCGGGGAAGCGAAAAACAGTGGGTGCGGGACCTCCGCTTTCCGGGCAAGCTTCAAGAGCTCGGAGTATTGAATCTTCGACTTCTCGAGGGCATGGAGGTACGGGGCCCTCCCGTTCACCACAGAGTTCTCCAGCAGATCAACAAACACCGATCGGTCAATCGGCACTGACTCGCCCGCAATGATCACATGCACCGTGAAGCCCCCAAAACTCCAGTCCGTACCCAGTCCTTGGTCTATGCCTCCGCAATGTACACCGTATGAATCGCCATAGGGGAGTTACCTGCCAAGTTCGGCCGTCACGGGAAACTCAGTTCCGGCGGTCAGAACTCGTCCAAGTAGTCGGGTACGGGCTCGTTGATTTTGTCCAGAAGAACTTGTCGGGCTTCTTCTTCGGCGCGGCGAAGTTCGTCATTCGTTTCGGACTCCAGGGCACGTTCGATTGCAGCCAGTGCCGATTGCAGCTCGGGCGACCCCGCATCGTTTCCGCTCCAGAAGTGTGGAGTGAGATGCTGTGAGACCCGATTGAGGGTGGAGCTGTAAACATGTTCTCCGAAGGTGCGGGCATGCTCGGTCAGCCGCCGCGCCAGCTCGATGTGATGGGCAGCCCACGCGTTCAGAGAAGCCAGAATTCCGAGGAGATTAGTGAGCTGTCGCTCGCTAAGGTTGCCCACGGCAGCGCACAGCTTGCCCGTGACTTCTCGAGGAAGCCGGTCTCCGGTCACCTTGGTCAGTGCTGACGCGACCTGGCCGGGGTCATCGCTTCCGCATCCGTCGATGATCCATGCTGCGACCTCGTGCGGCTTCCCGGAAAAGGCTGCGCGCAGGCTGTGATCCCCGGCGCTTCGCAGAAGATGGCGGAGGGAATGGATCCCGGTCATTCGGTCGAGGACCAGCCGTGGATGCGCCGTTGCGATGTCCGTGATCCGGTTCTCGGCCTCCCAGGTCCCCACCTGAATGGCGGCAAGGAGGTCGAGCACTGCCGTGGCCTGGGCATTGTTGAGATTCTGGTACCAGTCTCTGGCAGAGCCGCTCATGGGAGTACGGAGGATGTCATAGATGGTATGGTCTGTTGCCTTTCCGGCGATCAGGGTCTTGGAAACGGTGATTGGATCCTCGACAAAAGGCAAGGCTGTGAGGAATGCCTGCCGAACACGCTCCGAAGGGTCCTCCACTCCCTCGGTGATCGCCTCGGTGTAAGGGGCCCCGAGATTCGCCCAGCCGAAGAATCCGGCAGCACGTCCGATAGCCCACCGGACACCTTCGCGTTGTGCCGCTGCCTCGGCAACGATCTGGTCGAGCAGGGCATTTTTCGATGTCTGAAGGCAGTCCAGGAGGATCGGCAGGCCGGCATCGAGTGGGCCATCGGAGAGATCGAGGATAGCCGCGACCACGTCGGGAACACGATCGGCATGCCCGCTGGCGGTGAGCTGTAGAAGGGTGATGAGCTGGTGGTTCGGCGTGCTCTTCGAGGTCAAGAGGGCTTCCCGCAATTCCGCGTCGAGCCGGTCTACGCCTGCTTTCGTATCGGCATGAGGCCCCCACAATGACTCGGCAAGTCGGAGGAGCCTCAGGTGGGAGCGGCGCTCCTGTGCTTTCATCCGGCCGTTGAGTTCGGCCTCACCTTCTGCGGACTGTTTCGATCGGGCAGCAATTCTTTCAACGCACTCGCTGAGCGTTGGTGCGTCCTTCCCTCGTTGTGGGTCAAGGTCAATCAAACGTTCGCCGCCGAGCAGGTGATCGCTGAGATCATCATCCTCGCGTTGGTCGAGCTGATGGAGAAGTGAAAGGGCCGCATGCATAACTTCCGGAGAGCTGGAGTAGCCGGCCGGGATTTCGACGGCCCGGCGCACCGTTCTCCGGATGACCGATATCGTTGTAATATCGGCGATGGTTCGCAGGGCTGCGATGGTCTGGAGATCATCGTCTGCCCAGGCATTGCGCTGTTCCTCGGGAACATCCGCTCCGAAGTAGCCCCGAGATGGTCGGACGGCACCTTCGAGGAGCCCGACGATTTCACTGGTGAGCGACAGGTTCTCGTCGCCGGCATATTTCACGCATAATGCCCGAACCGCATCCCGGTGGGCCCGGGCCCACTCTGGATTGACCTGGAACTGGCCGAGCGAAATCTCACGTGGATCCTGCATCTCACTGGTCGTCCCTTCTTTGGCAAGGAGCGGCCCGAGCACCGCAAGCGGGGTACTGGCATCACCCGCTTCTAGTGCGCCGAGCCATTGCCTGACTTTGGCGATGATTCTCTCCGGGTAGGACGGATCGGGAAGCCTATTCACCTGGCATAGCCGGTCGATGATAATTCTCAACGGGTGATCCAGCGCCGAATCGACGGGACGCGAGTCTCGGCGGCCGAGCTCCCAGAGAGCATCAAGCGCCGTTTCGAGTCGTTCCGGACCGTTGGCGGCACACGCACCATAGGGGATCGCGAGCCTTCGTTCCACGGCTGTCCGGCCGATCTCGCCGTCATCGAACAACGTCGCGATACCAGCATCGCCACGGAGCACGGAAGGTCGCTGGCTTGGCTCGAGGACCTCGAGTTCGTCCAACCGGCGGCGGATTCTGTCGAGCAGTTCCAGTGTCTTCAGCGGCTGAGTAAGTGGGAGGTATCCGAGGTGACCGGCCAGGTTGTAGAGGTCGCCATAGCCCCCGTCATCAACGCTGGTTTCAACGCTCGCCCAGATCGGACCCATGACGTGTGGGCCGTCGTAGTGGGCCAGCCGCCACTGGAGGCTCCCGACGGAAGTGAAGAGATCCTCACCGGCTACGTCACCGAGGGCGTTCCAGAGCTCCTCGACGAATCCGGTATCCACCCCTTCGATCGACGCAACACGCTCTAGAACTTGATCTGCGAACAGCTCAGGTATGACCCGCGCCCTGCCATTCTGCTCAATGACGATGCCGCGGTGACGAAGCTGTTCGCGGAGGCGAAGGTAATCGCGCAGCGAGATGCCCGCCAGCTTAAGGATCCTGGACCGTACGTCTTCGTCGTCAGCGCTGACCGTGCCAAGCGCCGACAGAGTAGCGAGCACACGCTCGAGAGGTTCAGGCCCGACCGCGTCAATGCCTCCGGTCAGTATGTCCCCGTAGCGTGCCATGACCTGCTCCCGTACGTCGCTGTCGAGAGACAGCGGGCCGCTCAGCTGGCCACCTTTGATCATGTTCAGCATCAGGACGGCCACAAATGGCGTGTCCCGTGCCTGTCGAGCGAGGGCTTCAAAGTGCGAAGAGTCGAGGGAGAGCCCGTCAGCAAGGGAAGCCACCAATTCGCGACCTTCAGGCAGGGTGAGCCTTCCAACGGTAATTTCGCAGATCTTCTCCAGGCGGAAGCCCCTCATGATCACCTCATTGCGAATGGAACGTGCTTCCAGACCCCTGACACCAAGGACCAGCTGTGTTCCAGCATTCGCTGCGGCGTAATTGAGAAGAATCGCGAGGTCCGGTGCACCTCTGTGAGCGTCGTCGATCACGATGACCGCCGGTGTCTGCGGCAGTAGCTTGATCGCATCTTTGTCGAGGCCATGGCCGGGGGAAAGCCAGAAGACCGGGACTGCGGGCGTGGCTGCATGGAAGGTCACAAGGCAATCGACCATGAGTCGAGTCTTGCCGACACCAGCGATCCCATTCACGAAGACGACGCGTGGCCAATCTGCTGACCTATCCAGTGCGGACGAGAGCTTCGTCTTCTCTGATTCACGTCCGATAGCGGGTCCGAGGTCGTTCAGGAGGTCCTCACCGCTGCGCCTTCGCTCTGAGACTTCCTCGATGCTGAGGAAAGGCGACTTGCCGCCGCCACGGGACCGTTCAACGAGTGCCAGTATCTCGCCAGCCCGGGCATGGCGGGTGTTGCTCGTCCCTCGCACATAGACGGCACCGTCTTCTAGGCCGTCTTTGCGGTCATCGCCCTGGAAGCTCTTGTGGCACGGAAATATCGGATCACCATCCTGGGGTGGCTGCGCGATGATGAACACGACCTCGCTGGAGTCGTTGACACTAATCCTGCCGAACTCGAACGCAGGGAACTGGGGTCCGAGGTATGGCCGCAGCCGGTCCTCAAGCTCATGGGCTTCGACGCCACGGGGAATGCCCGGCGCGGCATCCTTCGACGCACCGATGACCATCACAGCGTAGCCACGGAAGTACGGTGACGCCTCCTTCGGCCGACGGTTGGCTGCCCCGAGCAGGAACTTCGCGACCTTCGCCACGCCTGTCTTGCTGTTGAGATCCAGGCTGCTCTTGACCTCCAGGTAGGTCGTCTCGGCCTCGTCGCCGACGGCCATGACGTAATCCAGGATGAGTCGCAGGGAACGTTCACCGAGGGGGAGGACAGCAGTGTCAAGCCCTGCGGGATTCGGCTCGGGTACGTTGACCAGTGTGGGATCGGCAGTCATGGATCGATCTTCTCACTCCCCATGTTTCGTCATGGGGTTGCGATGCATCTAACGTTCGTGGGTCGATCGATTATCAGAAGTCGCCCGTTTGGACCCGATCGTCGTCTACATTCGACCGGATATAGGGGTCCTACATCCATGCCAATTCCATCATGGACCAGTACGACAACCCTGGTGACCTGCAAAAATGCCGCACCAAGGGTACCCACCGGCGGTTTCATCTTTCTCCGGAGCGAACTGCAGCCTCATTCTTGGCGGTCTGGTGCTTCTGGCCAGGAGCTTTCGGCTTGCCAGGGGAGTCGCGGCAATAGTGGCCCTGGGAGGCTTGGCGGGCTTTGTCATGATGGTCGGACCGGACGCGAGCGTCGTGAGGGCGGCGGTCATGGGTGCAATCGGCCTCAGCGCGCTAAGTGCCGGCAGGCGGAGCCGGTCCCTGGGCTTTCTCTGCCTTGCCGTGACTGGGCTTCTCATCCTGGATCCCTCCCTTGGTACGAGCATCGGATTCCTTTTGTCGGTCCTCGCCACCCTGGGAATTGTCTTGTTGGCACGGCCCATCGCCTTTTGGGCTCCAGCGTGGGTCCCTTCCTGGTTAGCTTCCGCCGTTGCCGTGCCCTTGGCGGCGCAGCTTCTGTGCAGCCCGGTGATTGTGGCCTTGCAACCGCAGTTCTCCAGCTACTCATTGCTGACGAATATCGCAGTTGCTCCGTTTGTCGCACCCGTGACGATCCTGGGAACCATTGCGGTTCCCCTTGTTCCGCTGTTTCCTTGGTTGGCAGTTGTTCCAATCGCCGTTGCCGGGGTCAGCGCGGAAATGGTGGCAGCAATCGCCAGGTTCTTCGCAGGACTTCCGGGAGCGGCCCTGCCGTGGCCGGAAGGTCCCACGGGAATCGCCACCATGGTTCTCTGGTCGGTTGTGACCATCTTGATGGTGTGGCTGGTCCTGCATCCAACGCGGGTGGTCTCAGCCGTACTCTGGTTGCACCGCCACGTGGTGTTCCTTATAGCCGCCGGTGAGTCGGCTGTCCGTCGCCCCTGGACCGAGGGCCATTCCGGGTGCTCGCCGGCGCCCGGCAAGCAGCCCGAGGGGTTCAGGATCACTGCCCTGGACGCTGAACGTGGGAGACTGGGAATCTGCAAAAACACTTCTGGAAGGAAGCAACATTGGCTGCTGCCCAGGTCTCAAAAGCTAAAACCTCCGCGGCAAACACCGCCAGCTGGCGGGACGTTACCCCGTCCGCGGTAGTGCTTATCACCGGCCCTGAGGAGTACCTCGGAATCCGGTCAATGGATCGGATCCGCTCGCAGGTGCGGGCCGCGGCACCGGAAGTGGAAATCAGCAGGCTCAATGCCGGAAGCTACGAGTCCGGTTCCCTCGCAATGGCGGTCACGCCGTCGTTGTTCGACGAGGCCAAACTCATCGAGATCGAGGGGCTCGAGTCAATGAACGATGCCTTCCTTGCCGATGCCTTGAAATACGTAACCCAACCGGAGAACGACGTCGTGTTGGTCCTTCGTCACGGTGGCGGGGTGCGCGGAAAGAAGCTCCTGGACGCCATCAAATCGTCTGGATGGCCAGTGGTGGACTGCCAGCCCTTGAAAAAGGACGCCGAGAAAACAGCATTCGTCGTCTCGGAATTCAAGGCAGGCGGCCGCCGCATCGAAGCGGAAGCTGTCCAGGCCCTCGTCAATGCAGTCGGTGCCAGCCTCTCTGAGCTCGCTGCGGCATGCAACCAGCTCATCGCAGACGCCACCACCGCGGTCGACGCAGCCACCGTGGAGCGCTACTACGGCGGCCGCGTGGAAGCCACTGCTTTCAAGGTTGCGGACGCCGCCATGGCCGGCAACGGGCCGCAGGCTCTGTCCAGCCTCCGGCACGCCCTCGCCACCGGGGTTGACCCGGTGCCGCTGGTTGCCGCCCTTGCCGCAAAGCTGCGCACCCTTGCCAAGGTAGCCGGTGCCCAGGGATCCTCGGCACAGATCGCCAAGCAGCTTGGCATGCAGCCATGGCTCATAGAACAGGCCCAACGGGACGTTCGCCGTTGGACTCCGGAAGGCCTGATCCGTTCCATCCAGGTCACGGCTGAAGCGGATGCCCAGGTGAAGGGCCTCTCTCGGGATCCCGTGTACGCAGTGGAGCACGCCGTCACGGTTATTGCCGCCTCGGCCCGCGGACGCTAAGCCCGCGCGCGACACCCGGATTCTTGGGCGATACGCACATTTCCTGGCGATGCCGGAATACACGCGTCGCATGTCAATTTGCGCGTCGTCAGTCGGAAACGCGTCGCATGTCCCCTTCCGCGTCGTCAGTAGATCCGGTGGCCCGTCGGACTCACGAGCCTTAAATACCTGAGGCCGGCACCCATGGGTGCCGGCCTCACGTTCAGCTCAGTCGAACTGGATAAACCTTAGAGTGCGTTGACCTTTTTGGAGATCGCCGACTTGCGGTTTGCAGCGTTGTTCTTGTGAATAACGCCCTTGCTGACAGCCTTATCCAGCTTACGGCTGGCAGCAACAAGAGCCTTTGCAGCGGCATCCTTGTCCGTGGACTCAACGGCGGTGGCAACGGCGCGGATGGCCGTCTTCAGCTCAGACTTGACAGCGTTGTTACGCAGGCGAGCCTTCTCGTTGGTGAGGATGCGCTTCTTCTGGGACTTGATATTAGCCACGTGTGTGAACTCTCTTTTTAATGCGGAAATGGTCTAGAGGGTTTTCAGGTTGGCCATCGACTGAGCGGCGTGGGGATGCCTATGGCAGCCAACCATGAGTGGCCGTCGACCTGCACGGACACACAGCCATAAATATTATCAGACTCGGCGCTTTTCCGGGGATTTGGCGTCTACGCCGAGTTGTGTTGTCCGCTGAGCCGATTCGCCACCAGTTGGAAAGTGCGCTTGTCGAGGACGGCCCCCTCGCGCCGGACGTCCGCCGGATTGACGCGGACCACCCGGTCTACCTTGACCTCACTGGGTCGGCCTTGGGGGTCCCAGGCGCCAGTGCCGATGTCCACGTAGTCGTCTGCACGGCGGCCGTTGTCGTGGTCTTTGCTGGTCAGCATCAGCCCCAGCAGCCACCTGCCGTCGTGCCCTATCAAAAGCAGCGGCCGATCCTTGCCCTGGGAATAGTCCTCTTCGTAGGGGACCCACGACCACACGATCTCTCCGGGGTCCGGCTTGCCGTCGGGATTGGGGGAGTACCGCGGAGACACCGTGCCCCGGAAGTCGCCCGGATATGGGCGGGAAAGCTGCCCGACGCCGGTGCTTGCGCTCCGGGTCCGACTCGCCTTCGCCGCTGCCCCGCCTTTCTGGGGCTGGCCAGGGCGCGTGCCGGGGGCTCCGATGATCCGTCGAAGGTAGCCCAGGGAGCCTTTGAGGAGTCTGCCAAGCAAATGTGTGTCCGATGCCATGGAACCACCGTACTTTCCATTGCCGTGCCGCGTCGCCCACACTCGTCGCCCACATTGCAACAGCGACGATCACAGTGCACAACCGGCGTCAGGTTCATGGGAGACTATTAGTTCAGATATGCGGCATCGGCCGGAATGGTCCAGACCAGTCCGGAGTCCGGCCGTGTGAGTATCGACAGTAAGGACCCTGCGTGTCTCCCATGGCCCGCACCGCACCGGTGCCCGCCGCGACAGATCCGGCCATCATCCGGAACTTCTGCATCATCGCCCACATCGACCACGGTAAATCCACCCTGGCCGACCGCATGTTGCAGTACACCGGCGTCGTTAAGTCCCGCGACATGAAGGCCCAGTATCTGGACCGCATGGATATCGAACGCGAACGTGGCATCACTATCAAGTCCCAGGCTGTCCGCATGCCCTGGGAGCTTGACGGCACCAGCTACGCCCTGAACATGATCGATACCCCTGGCCACGTTGACTTCACCTATGAGGTTTCCCGTTCCCTCGCGGCCTGTGAAGGTGCAGTCCTCTTGGTGGACGCCGCGCAAGGCATCGAGGCCCAGACGCTGGCGAACCTCTACCTGGCGATGGAAAACAACCTCACCATCATTCCGGTGCTGAACAAGATCGACCTCCCCGCCGCCCAGCCCGAAAAGTACGCGGCCGAACTCGCCAACCTGATCGGCGGCGACCCCGAGGACGTGCTACGGGTATCCGGCAAGACCGGTGTTGGCGTGGAGGCCCTGTTGGACAAGATCGTCCGCGATCTTCCGGCCCCTGTCGGCGACCCCGACGCACCGGCCCGCGCCATGATCTTCGACTCCGTGTATGACACATATCGCGGCGTGGTGACGTACGTCCGCGTCGTGGACGGCATGCTGCACCCGCGCGAGCGGATCCAGATGATGTCCACCCGCGCAACCCACGAGCTCCTGGAAATCGGTGTCAGCTCTCCGGAACCTACCCCTTCCAAGGGGCTGGGCGTCGGCGAAGTAGGCTACTTGATCACCGGCGTGAAGGACGTCCGCCAGTCGAAGGTCGGCGACACCGTGACCAACCTGGCCAAGCCCGCTTCGCAATCCCTCGCCGGTTATGCCGACGCCAAGCCCATGGTCTTCTCGGGCTTGTATCCCCTGGACGGCACGGACTATCCCGTGCTCCGGGATGCCCTCGAGAAGCTGATGCTCAACGACGCAGCGCTCGTCTACGAACCCGAGACGTCTGCCGCCCTGGGATTCGGTTTCCGCGTGGGCTTCCTTGGCTTGCTGCACCTGGAAATCACCCGTGAGCGCCTTGAGCGCGAGTACAACCTCGACCTCATCTCCACCGCTCCCAACGTTGAGTATGAGGTCACGCTGGAGGACAAAAGGGTCCTGCACGTCACCAACCCGAGCGAATACCCCACCGGCAAGATCGCTGAGGTCCGCGAACCGATGGTGTCCGCCACCATCCTGGCGCCGAATGAGTTTGTGGGCGCCATCATGGAGCTGTGCCAGAGCCGCCGCGGCGTCATGGGCGGCATGGACTACCTCTCCGAAGACCGCGTGGAAATCCGGTATCGGCTGCCGCTGGCCGAGATCGTCTTCGACTTCTTCGACATCCTCAAGTCCAAGACCCGTGGCTACGGTTCGCTGGACTGGAAGGCCGACGGCGAGCAGGTTGCCGATCTGGTCAAGGTGGACATCATGCTCCAAGGTGAGCAGGTTGACGCTTTCAGCGCCATCACACACCGCGACAAGGCCTACGCCTACGGCGTCATGATGACAGGCAAGCTGCGCGAACTCATTCCCCGCCAGCAGTTCGAGGTGCCTATCCAGGCCGCCATCGGCTCGCGGATCATTGCCCGCGAGAGCATCCGCGCCATCCGCAAGGACGTCCTTGCCAAGTGCTACGGCGGTGACATCACCCGTAAGCGCAAACTTCTGGAAAAGCAGAAGGAAGGCAAGAAGCGCATGAAGATGGTGGGCCGCGTGGAAGTTCCACAGGAAGCGTTCATCGCAGCCCTGACCACCGACGAATCCAAGGACAAGGCCAAGAAGTAATGGGGCTGTTCGCCCGGAACACTGCGGGACAGGTGTGCGCTTTGGCGGCGCGCACAGGACGGCCACGAGGGGAAATCCGTGCCTAGCGTTCTTCCCGTCGGGGATCCGGCACCTGCGGACGGCCTCTTGCCGCCGCAGGTCCTCGACGGCGTCGGTTCACGCAAGTTTGGACTCTACGTCCACATACCTTTCTGTGCCGTACGTTGCGGTTACTGCGATTTCAACACCTACACCGCCACCGAGCTTGGCGGAGGCGCCTCCCAGGACGCCTACGCGTCTACTGCTATTTCGGAAGTGGAGTTCGCCGTCCGGGCCATGGAAGCCTCCGGGCTCCCGCAGCGGCCCCTGAGCACGGTGTTCTTCGGCGGTGGCACACCGACCCTGTTGCCTGCTGAAGATCTCGCACGCATCATGACGGCCGCCGTCGGGCACTGGGGCCTGGAATCGGGAGCCGAAGTCACCACTGAAGCGAACCCGGACTCCGTGACACCGGAGTCCCTCCAGTTGCTCGCGGACGCCGGCTTTACGCGGATTTCCTTTGGCATGCAGTCGGCGGTCCCTCACGTGCTCAAGGTCCTGGACCGTACTCACACTCCAAGCAGGGTCCCCTTGGTGGTCCAATGGGCGCGCGACGCCGGCCTCGCCGTAAGCCTCGACCTCATCTACGGCACTCCCGGCGAGTCCATGGCTGATTGGCAGACCTCCTTGGAGACTGCCTTGTCCTACGGGCCGGACCACATCAGCGCCTATGCGCTGATCGTGGAAGAAGGCACCAAACTGGCGGCACAGATCCGGCGCGGAGAAGTTCCCGGAATCGACGACGACGACCACGCGGCCAAGTACGAACTCGCCGACCAGCTGATCAGCGCTGCCGGACTGGACTGGTACGAGGTCAGCAATTGGTCCCGCACACCCGAACAGGCGTGCAAACACAACCTTGCCTACTGGCGCGGAGACGATTGGTGGGGCATCGGACCCGGTGCGCATTCCCACATGGGCGGCGTCCGCTGGTGGAACGTCAAACACCCCACTGCCTATGCCAACAGGCTCGGTAGCGGGGTGTCGCCCGCCGCTGGACGCGAAACGCTCGACGCCGGAACCCGGGAAGTGGAACGCATCATGCTGGAGGCGCGCCTCGGCACCGGGCTTCAGGTCGACGCCCTCGACAAGGTAGGCCGCCACGCCGTCGCAGGCCTCATTGCCGACGGTCTGGTTGAGCCTGGAGCGGCCTTCCAAGGACGGTTGGTCCTGACGCTCAAAGGCCGGCTGCTCGCAGATGCCGTGGTCCGCCGGATCCTTCCGGACTAGCGGCACCCACGAAGACCGGCTACTTGATCCAGCGCAGGTTGAAGCGGTAGCGGTGCGGCTGTCCGTGGTTGACGCGGATTCCGGCTGACACCGAGAAGCAGGTCACTGCGACCCAGATTGCCGTGGCAAGGACAGCGAACAGGTTTCCGACCACCGGAAGCAAGACGAGGATGTTGGCGAGCACTGCGGCAATCGTCGGAGGCAAAGTGAAGTTGAGCGCTTCCTTGGATTCCTGTGCCGTGAACGGGCCACGTTCGCGGAAAATCAGGTAGATCAGAAGCGAAGGCACGCAGCCAAGGATCCCGCCGAAGTGCGCCAGGGTTGCCCACTGCCGGTCTTCCGAGGCAGTCAAGGGCAGCGCGTTGGCAGGAACGCCGTGGTACTGGGACTGGCCCGAGGTGCCATCCCGATCGTCAGGAGCGTTGTCTGCCACAGTATCTTCCTTCGAGTATCTATCGGTGCAGTGTTGCTGTCCCAGAATACTTGCTCGGCAGGCGATCAGCCGACCAACTCCGGGATCGCTGCCCAGGGCCGCGCTTGGTCCGCTGCCAGGTGAGCACTGGACGGCCAAGGGACTCGTCACGGAACGGTCAGGAAATCGATCACTTCTTCCACGCGGCCCAGCAAAGAGGCTTCCAAATCGGCGTAGCTGTGGACGGCGCCCAGAAGCTTCTGCCAGCCAAGT
This sequence comes from Arthrobacter sp. efr-133-TYG-118, assembly GCF_030209755.1. Taxonomy (GTDB): domain Bacteria; phylum Actinomycetota; class Actinomycetes; order Actinomycetales; family Micrococcaceae; genus Arthrobacter. The sequence continues at coordinate 33,219 of NZ_JARVRH010000013.1, forward strand.
CCGACGTCCTCGGCCGTCTCATGGGGCCAGCCGAACGACCTCAGGATTCCGGTCTTCCAATCCGTGCCGCGCGCGATGGTTGGCCATTGCTCGATCCCCAACACCCTGGGCCGGATTGCCTGCCAGACGTCCACATAAGGGTGTCCTACGATCAGGAGGTTTCCTGCGGCGCCCGGCAGCGTCATGGCGTCGGCAGCAATCCGCGACTCCTTCGAATCCGGCACCAAGTGGTCCACGAGGATCCCGAGCCGGCGGCCCGGGCCGGGGGAGAACCCTGCTATGGCCGCCTTGAGATCGTCCACGCCGTGCAAGGGCTCGACGACGATGCCCTCCACCCGGAGATCATCTCCCCACACCTTTTCCACAAGTTCTGCGTCGTGCTTGCCTTCCACCCAGATCCGGCTCGCCTTGGCGACTTGGGCCCGCTGGCCGGCCACCCGGACGGATCCTGATGCCGTCCTGCCTGCTTGCGCCGCGCCCTTGGCGGTCGCCGCGCGTGGCGCCGGCGGCAGGAGCTTCACTGCTTGTCCCTCCAGCAGGAATCCGAATCCGAGCCGGAATGATTTGGCCTTTCCCCGCCGATCCTCAAGCACCACAATGTGCATGCCTCCGGACTTCTCCACCCTGGTCACGGCCCCGACCCAACCGGACTGCACGTCCTCGAGAACCATCCCGCGTTCAACGGGCACCTCCGGCAGTTGCCGTTTGGCCGGCGAGGAGAGGTCTTGCGGGCCCCAATTGTCGTAAGACACGGTCTTCACACCACTTTGCACTAGGGGGATCGGTCACGGTCCGTGGCATTCCCAGGACCGCGCGGGAATCATGTTCGCCGCGAGCGGTACCAATGCTAACAACGAGGTGGCTCATACTAGACTTGTTAGCACTTGGGTATGTTGAGTGCTAATCGTTGAGTGCTAATTGTTGAAATACCGGATTGTTGAGAACTTGATCGTTTGAGTCCTTGATCGTCCAGTACTGGCTGTTGAATGGAGGTGGGCAGTGAGCGAACCACGGAAGCTAGAAGTGTTGCGCGCCATCGTGGAGGACTACGTTCACTCCCGCGAGCCCGTCGGCTCCAAAGCCTTGGTCGAACGGCACCACCTGGGAGTGTCGAGCGCAACCATCCGCAATGACATGGCCCTCTTGGAAGAAGAAGGCCTCATTGCAGCACCACACACGAGTGCGGGCCGCATTCCCACGGACAAGGGCTACCGCTTGTTCGTCGACCGTATTTCCGAGGTCAAGCCACTTTCGGCTGCCGAGCGCCGGGCCATCCATTCGTTGCTTGAGGGGCCCGACGACGTCGAGGACATCCTTGAGCGAACCGTCCGGCTCCTCTCCCAACTGACCAACCAGGTCGCCGTCGTCCAGTATCCGCACCTGAGCCGCGCGCGTGTCCGGCACATTGAGTTTGTCCTTTTGGCACCCCGCCAGGTCTTGGTGGTGTTGATCGCCGACTCGGGCAAAGTGGAACAGGGCGTTGTGCACGCAGCGACAGACGCCACTGACGAAGAGCTCATGGCTTTGCGCGCGCGATTCCTTGGGAGCATTGCCAGCTCCCAGCTCGACCTCATGCCGCAAGTCCTGCCCTCGGTGGTTGCCTTGTGCCCGCCGGCGCTTCGGAACCTTGCAGGCGCCCTTGCCCACGGCCTGGAAAGGCTTGCCGAGCGGAGCCGCGACGAACGCATGGTCATGGCAGGCACGGCAAACCTGGCCCGCTCCAACGTGGACTTCCCGCTGAGCATCGGTCCGGTCCTCGAGGCGCTCGAGGAGCAAGTGGTCATGTTGCGGCTGTTGTCGGACATGGCCGAGGACCCGCGGGGCGTCACGGTGAGCATCGGCCGCGAAAACCCCTATGACGGCCTCTCCGAGGCTTCGGTGGTTGCCACGGGCTACGGTCCGGGCAGCAGTGCCAAGATCGGCATTCTTGGACCCACCCGCATGGATTATCCCAACACCATGGCGGCCGTCCGTGCCGTCGCACGCTACCTTTCCCGCATTCTGGGCGGCTGACGGCCTCGGCTGGAAACCGCCTCGCAAGAAAAGCAGTGGAACCGTAAACAAGGAAGAGATACCGACTTTGAGCAGTCACTATGACGTTCTGGGCGTCTCGCCGGAAGCAACCGGCGAGGAGATCAAGAAGGCCTACCGCAAGCTCGCACGTAAGCTGCACCCCGATGTGAACCCCGGGGCCGGCGCTGCCGAGGAATTCAAGGCGGTGACCCACGCTTACGAGGTCCTCTCCGACCCCCAGAAGCGCCGCGTCTACGATGCCACCGGCAACGAGAACGGGACCGACAACGGTTTCGGCGGAGGCTACGCGGGCCAGGGATTCGCCTTCCAGGACATCTTCGACACATTCTTCGGCGGAGGCGGCGGCGGCATGCAGGGCCCCGCATCCCGCATGCGCCGCGGCCAGGACGCCCTGATCAGTGTCCGCATCGACATGCGCGAGGCGGTGTTCGGTGTCAACAAAAAGCTTGAGGTGGACACCGCTGTCATCTGCCCCACGTGCGAAGGCTCATGCTGCCGTCCGGGCACCCACCCGGAGCGCTGCGACATCTGTGGCGGCTCGGGCCAGGTCCAGCGGGCCGTCCGCTCGATTCTCGGCCAGGTCATGACCGCCGCACCATGTGGATCGTGCGAAGGTTTCGGCTCGATCATCAAGGATCCTTGCAATGAGTGCAACGGCCAAGGCCGCATCCGCAGCCGCCGTTCGCTGACCGTCAAGGTGCCTGGCGGCGTCGCTACCGGGACCCGCATCCAGCTTTCGTCGCAAGGCGAGGCAGGTCCCGCGGGCGGACCTCCCGGTGACCTCTACGTGGAGATCCGGGTCAACAACGATTCCACCTACATCCGCGAAGGCGACGACCTTCACGCCACGCTGAGCGTTCCCATGACTGCCGCGGCACTGGGTACCGAGCTGCAGCTTGAGACTTTCGACGGTCCCCAGGAGATCGACGTCAAGTCAGGCACGCAGTCCGGCGAAGTCATCACCTTGCGTGGACTCGGGGTCACCCATCTCCGCGGCTACGGCAGGGGAGACCTCAAGGTGCACCTGCACGTTGAGACCCCCGGCAAGCTCGACGCCGTGCAGGAAGACCTGCTTCGCCAACTGGCCAAATTGCGCGGAGAGCAGTTCACCGAAGGCAAGCTTGTGGCCAGTGGCGGTATGTTCGCGAAGCTGCGGGACAAGCTCGGTAACCTGTAGCGGTGAGCAACCCCGTATTCTTCACAGCAGCCGGAACGCTTGACGGGCTCGGCCCTGGTGACTCTTTCGTGCTCGACGGCGCCGAAGCCAGGCATGCTGTCACCGTCAAGCGCCTGGAACTCGGCGAAGCCGTCGATATCGCCGACGGTGCCGGTAGACGGCTCACGGGCACCGTGACGGAATCCGGGCAGGGAACCTTGACAGTCCTTGCCTCCGCTGTCGATGCGGAGCACCAGCCAAGCGTGCGGCTCGTGCTGGTCCAGGCCCTCGCGAAGGGCGACCGTGACGAGCTTGCAGTAGAGACTGCAACGGAACTCGGGATCGACGCCGTCGTGCCCTGGCAGGCGGAACGTTCGATCGTCCGTTGGAAGGGTGACCGGGCCGCCAAAGCCCACGCGAAGTGGCAATCCGTGGCCACCGCAGCCGCCAAGCAAGCGCGGCGCGCGTGGATTCCCGAGGTGCGTTCCGCCGTCGACGGCTCCGGCCTGGCTGCGGCGGTTGCCGCGGCTGACCTGGCGATCATCCTGCACGAGGACGCGAAACGTCCGCTGCGGGATGTCCTGGAGAAGTGGCAGGGCCAAGTTTCCGATGCGGATACCGGAGCGGGACGGGAAGTCCTGCTTATCGTCGGCCCGGAGGGCGGCATTTCACCGCGCGAAGTGACGAAGCTCAGCGACGTCGGCGCCGTCACCGCGCTCTTAGGCCACCACGTGCTTCGCTCGTCGACGGCAGGTCCTGCCGCCGTCGTGCTGGCCAGCGACATCCTGGGGCGCTGGTAGCTCGCAGCGCACGTCCTTGATGAGCGAACGTCCTCAACGAACGTTGAAACTCCGGGTATCCGTCGCGACGTCCCCATCGTTGGGTCCCACCAAGGAAACCCGCAATTCATAGCGGCCCGCTCCCAGCCCCACTGTGAGGCTGAAGACCCCGCCTTGTCCCGGAACGGTCGAAGCTGTGGTCTGCCCGGCGAGGTAGGACGACTTATCGCCGTTTGAATTCTCGCGAAGGATTTGCCAATGCAGTTTCTTCGAGGGATCCGTGCTCCGGCCGTTGAACTTGACCGGACCGGCAGGCAAGGTCAGATCCTCCTGCGGGTCAATGATCCACACCGGTGCCACCATGGATGCGTCGCGGATCATCGGATCGCCTAGTTTGACCTGTCCGAATGCCATGTAGTCCGTGTGCCCGTCCACCAGGATGGTCACTTTGATCTGCTGTCCGGAATCGATCAGGCCTGAGCTCGCGGCCGCAGCGGTAGCGGTGTAGACGAGTTCCTGGACCGCCCGCTGGGCCATCCCGGCATCGAGATTGGAATTGAACGCGTCGCGGGAAACATCGACCGTGACCACGTTCTTACCGGAAATCGAGGTCGCCAGGCTGCCCGGGTTCTGCCACGGAGTGAAGAAATCGTGATCCAACGGCTTCTGGGACATCATGATCCGCAGGGCGGTGGTGATGGGGTTCTCATTGCCTGGGTTGTCACGGAATTCGCGGTAAAGGAAGGTGTCCGTGTCGCTGCGCCCGATCCAATACACGGGGATCTTGTTTGAGGCCTGGGTTGTTTCGAGCGGAGCATTGCTGTCCGGGGCCGTCTGCAGGGCAACTGTCGGGGTGGGGACCGGCGTCGTGGATCCCTGTACCGTGCGATCGGCAATGCAACCCGACAGGAACAAGGCAGCCGTCAGGGCGGTCACAAGCATGGCGGAACGTTTCCGGATGCGTGTGCCGTGTGAAATCCCGGCTGGCCTGGTGATGGTGGATTCCTGCTCGCGTGTTCGGCCGCTGTACTGCGGGGGAGTCATGCGCCCGGGGGCCGGGCACAGGGGCATTTTTGCCCATGAATCAGCTTGTCATAGTCCCAGGGGCCCCGGCTGGCGTTTCGATACTCCGGCGGGCAACTGCAATGCGATTGATACGAGGTCGATGCCGAGTTGATACCAAAGCGGCACCGATCGGCCGTCCGCAGCCCCGCCGGGCACGGTCCGGAACCACCCTGAGACCGCCTGGCGTAGGATTGAAAGCAATCCGAGGCCCGCGATCCTGCCCCCATCCAGCAGACGGACATCGGAGAAAATCGATGGACATCACCAAGCCGGAGGAGCAGAGGCCGCAAGGCCAGCACTATGACAGAATCATTGAACGGGCGGCCCAAGGCCGGCAGCGTTGACACAGGTCCGGCCGAGTTCCCACACTCTGTCCCGGGCGCCCGGACGGAAGTTGTCATCTTCGACAACTCGGATCAGATGGTTCAGACCCTTGGCAGCCATGACGAGGCGTTGCGCTACATCGAAGCCCAGTTCCCCGGCGTCGATTTTCATGTGCGCGGCAACGAGCTCTCCTTCAGCGGACCGTCAAGCGATGTTCCCCGGATCATGCGGCTTCTGGAAGAAGTCCGCGGCCTGGTCGGCAAGGGGACGGTCATCACCCCGGACGTGCTGCAGCAGCTCGTGTCCTTGTTGCGCAGCCAGTCGCTGCAAAACCCCGTGGAAGTCCTGACCCACAACATCCTTTCGAGCCGCGGGCGCACCATCCGCCCCAAAACGCTCAACCAGAAGAACTACGTCGACGCCATCGACGACAACACCGTCATCTTCGGGATCGGCCCTGCGGGCACCGGTAAGACGTACCTCGCGATGGCCAAAGCCGTTCAGGCACTCCAGCTCAAGGAAGTCAGCCGCATCATCCTCACGCGGCCTGCCGTCGAGGCAGGGGAGCGCCTCGGCTTCCTGCCGGGAACGTTGAGCGACAAGATCGATCCCTATCTGCGTCCTTTGTACGACGCCTTGCACGACATGATGGACCCGGAATCCATCCCGCGCCTCATGGCTGCGGGAACCATTGAGGTAGCGCCGCTTGCGTACATGCGCGGCCGCACGCTCAATGATGCGTTCATTATCCTCGATGAGGCCCAGAACACTACCGCGGAACAGATGAAGATGTTCCTGACCCGCCTGGGCTTCGGCTCCAAGATGGTTGTCACGGGGGATATCACCCAAGTGGATCTGCCCTTCGGTGCCACCTCCGGTCTGCGCATTGTCCAGGAAATCCTCAGCGGGATCGACGGCGTGAACTTTACGATGTTGGACGCTTCCGACGTCGTCAGGCACCGGCTCGTCGCCGACATTGTGTCCGCCTACAGCATATGGGATGAAAAGCATCGGGTGCGTGCCCAGCACACGCCGATCCACGACAAACGGGGAGAACACAGATGAGCATCGAGGTCAACAACGAGTCCGGCGTCCAGGTGGACGAGGCACAATTGGTGACGCTTTCACGCTTCATCTTCGAGCGGCTCTACATTCACCCCCAGGCCGAACTTTCCATCCTCCTGGTGGATGAACCTGCCATGGAAAAGCTCCACATCGAGCTCATGGACGAACCCGGCGCTACCGATGTCCTGTCTGTTCCGATGGATGAGTTGACGCCGGGGACACCGGGTAAGCCGACTCCGCAAGGCATGCTGGGCGACATCGCCATCTGCCCACAGGTAGCCGAAGTACAAGCGCGCAACGCAGGTCATTCAACGCAGGATGAAATGCTCCTGCTCTGCACGCACGGAATCCTCCACCTGCTCGGTTTCGACCACGCCGAACCGGAGGAAAAGGAAGAGATGTTCGGCCTGCAGCGTGAGCTGCTGTCCGCGTTCCTTGGCAAGGACGCCCCCATGGAGACCATGCTGTGACCTCGCTCATCCTGGTCGGGATGGCGTTGGTGTTCCTCAGTTTCGTCGCCCTGCTGACCGCGGCTGAGGCTGCCTTCACCTTCCTGCCGCGGCACGACGCGGAGCAAGCCGTCGTCAGGAGCCGGGGGAATTCGCTTCGCAGTATCCTCGCCCAGCCTATTGCGCACATTCGCGCGCTGCGATTCTGGCGGGTTTGGTTCGAGATGGCGGCGGCGGTGGCCGTCGCCGTCGTCATGCATAGCCTCCTCGAGAACGTCTGGCTTGCCGGTTTGGCGGCGACGGGCATCATGGCCGTCATTGGTTTCGTTTTGGTGGGCGTCTCGCCCCGCCAACTCGGACGGGCCCACTCAGGCGGCGTGGTTCGCTACTCGGCCCCGCTCATCAGGTTCCTGTGCTGGATCCTGGGTCCCATTCCAGGCTGGCTCGTGAGGATCGGCAGCGTGGTGGCACCCGGTGCGCCCAGCGGCGATGAGGCTTTCTTCAGCGAGGAAGAATTCCGTGAACTCGTCGACAGGGCCACGGAATCCGACATGATCGAGGACAGCGAAGCCGAACTCATCCAGTCGGTCTTCGATTTCGGAGACACCCTGGTGCGCTCGGTGATGGTCCCTCGAACGGACATTGTGAGCATCGATTCCGGATCCAGCCTGGAACAGGCCATGGCCCTGTTCCTGCGCTCCGGATACTCAAGGATCCCCGTTATCGGCGAGAACGCGGATCAAATCCGCGGCATTCTCTATTTGAAGGACGTTGCCGCCGCATTGCACCGCCCGGAACAGCCATCAGTGCGCCAGGACGTTGATGCCATAGCCCGCGAGGCACGTTTCGTTCCCGAATCAAAGCCTGTCAGCGACCTCCTGAGCGAGCTACAGCAAGAGTCCACGCACGTGGCTGTAGTCATTGACGAATACGGCGGCACAGCCGGACTGGTGACGCTGGAGGACCTCATTGAGGAAATCGTGGGGGAGATCGTGGATGAGTACGATTCCAACGATGCGGAGGTCACTGACTTGGGTGATGGCACCTATCGCGTCAGTTCACGGATGAGCATCGATGACCTCGGCGAACTTTTCGACATCGACCTCGACGACGACGAAGTGGACACGGTGGGCGGCCTCCTGGCCAAAACGCTGGGCAAGGTGCCGATCGTAGGCAGCGCGGTGGAGGTGGATGGAATCTCCTTGAAAGCCGATAGGCTGGAAGGCCGGCGAAACCGGGTCAGCCATATCATTGCGGCAGCCATTCCAAAAGAAGACACTGACCTTGAAGACCTTCTCGACGAGGCCGACACAACGCAACAGGGAGTTCCACGTGAGCAAGCACAATAAGAAGTTCGACGCCGATCAGGACTTCGGCGGCTTCCACGCAGGTTTCTCGGTTCTTGTGGGCCGTCCCAATGCCGGCAAGTCCACCCTCACCAACGCTTTGGTTGGGCAGAAGGTGGCCATCACCTCGGCAAAGCCGCAGACCACGAGGCACACGATCCGTGGCATTGTCCATCGGGAGGACGCCCAACTTATCCTCGTGGATACTCCGGGCCTTCACCGCCCGCGCACCCTTCTTGGCAAGAGGCTGAACGATCTCGTCGCGGACACCCTTTCCGAAGTCGACGCCATTGGTTTTTGCCTGCCCGCCAACGAGAAGATCGGACCGGGCGACAAGTACATTGCAGCCCAGCTGGCCGCCGTCGGACGCAAGCCGATCATCGCACTTGTCACGAAGACCGACCTGGTGGACCGCCAGGCCTTGACCGAGCAACTCCTGGCCGTAGCCGCGTTGGGCCGCGAGGTCCTTGGCGAACAGGGCTGGGCAGATATCGTTCCGGTTTCCGCGACCGACGGCTTCCAGGTCAGTACGGTCGCCGACGTCCTCATCGGCCACATGCCTCCTTCTCCGCCTCTCTACCCGGACGGTGAACTCACTGATGAGCCGGAGGCCGTCATGGTCGCCGAACTTATCCGGGAAGCAGCCCTGGAAGGCGTCCGCGACGAGCTTCCGCACTCCCTGGCCGTGGTGGTGGAGGAAATCCTGCCCCGCGAAGGCCGCTCTGAAGACAACCCTCTCCTCGACGTGCGGGTCAATTTGTACGTTGAACGCCCGTCCCAGAAGGCCATCATCATCGGCAAGGCCGGAAGCCGGCTGCGCGAGGTCGGAACGAACGCCCGCAAGGGCATTGAGGCCCTTTTGGGAACCAAGATCTACCTCGACTTGCATGTGAAAGTGGCCAAGGACTGGCAGCGCGACCCGAAGCAACTCGTGAAGCTGGGATTCTAGGCGCTGGGGAATTTCCCAGTTTGGGCCCGTAAAATGGTCCGAATCCCATTTTCCGAGGAAAGGTTGAGCGAGTCGTGCGACGTCGCGATGCACGCGTTCAGGAGCCCGGCACCATTGGTGCCCCCGGCGCTGCACGCCACGGGGAAGCTCCCGGCACCCCCCGCCACATGAATGCTCCGAAGGGTCTCCCGCTCTGGCTCAAGGTCACTGCTGTGACGGTGTCAGTGCTGTTGGTCGCCGGTATCGCTTTCGCCGCCTACTGGGTCATCCGTTTGCAGTCGAACATCAGCAAAGCACCATTGTCGGCAGGCGATTCCAGGACGGAGGCTGCTGCAAACGATGCCACGGACCGCTTGCAGATCCTCATCCTCGGGTCCGACACCAGGGACGGGAAGAACTCGCAATACGGTTCAACGCAGGATTCCGCCGGCTATGGCCAGTCAGATGTCATGATGCTGCTGGACATTTCGGCGGACAACAAGAGAGTGAGCCTCACGAGCTTTCCGCGCGACCTCCTCGTGAATGTTCCGAAGTGCACCGATCCCAAAACCAAGACCGTCTATGAAGCCCATTCCAACGTCATGATCAACTCGGCCATGGCAGAAGCCGGGATCGGTTGCGCCGTGGACACAGTGAACAAACTGACGGGACTGCAAATCGATCACTTCATGATGGCCGACTTCAACGCCGTCAAGGAGCTGTCCAACGCCGTAGGCGGAGTCGACGTGTGCGTGAGCGATGCTGTCTACGATCCCGACTCCGGGCTCCGGCTCCCCAAGGGAACATCGAAGGTCCAGGGGGAGCAAGCCTTGGCTTTCCTTCGGACCCGCCACGGTTTTAGCGACGGAAGCGACCTCGGCCGCATCCAGGCGCAGCAGGGTTTCCTTTCCTCGCTGACCCGGAAGATCAAGTCTGACGGCACGCTGGGCAATCCCCAGAGCCTGCTGTCCATCGCGGATGTCGTGACAAGGAACCTCACCGTGGATGAAGGCCTGGCGTCCGTCCAGTCGCTCCTGACCATCGGGACCCGCCTCAAGGACGTCGACTTGTCCAAGGTTGCGTTCGTCTCGGTTCCCACCCAGCCCGCCGCCGTCGATCCCAACAGGCTCGAATTGGTTCAACCGCAGGCCTCCCAGCTGTTCGCCGCCATGCGCGCGAACCTGGACCTGACAACCCCGGGGGCTACAGCCACTCCATCGGCCAGTCCCTCGCCCGCCGCGTCTGGCGCCCCCTCGAGCGGCTCGGCGCCGGCGCCGAGCGCTCCCGCTGTTCCCGCCTATGACAAGGCCCTTCAGCCAGTGACCGTTGCCGACGGAACAGGCATCGCCTCCCGCGGCCAGGAGATCGCGGCCGCGCTGGTTGGCGGCGGATTCACGAAAGCCGCACACTTCCTTGCAGCCGCGGTGCCCAAGACCGTTGTCTATTACGGGGCCGGCTATGCTGACGTCGCGCCGGATGTAGCGAATCTTCTGGGGATCCCGGCCTCACAAGTCGAACCATCCAACGATGTCGTCGGAGTCCAGGTCTATATCGGCAGTGACTTCGATTCCGGGACCAAGTACGGAGTTGCCTCCGTTCCGTCCGACGTCGTCAAGCAGACCGCAGGCGACGTGAAATGCCAGGCGGTCAACCCCGTACTCATCGCGAGGTAGCCGCACAGGAATTACCCCGGACGCAGCGAAGGGAGCGGTCACCACACGGCGTGTGGTGACCGCCCCCTTCCGTTTGTTTGTTGCTTCCTACCAGATACTGACGCGGTCCTCGGGCGACAGCCACATTCCATCCCCGGCTTCCACCTCGAACGCCTCATGGAACGAGTCCAGGTTCTTGGCTATGGCATTGGTCCGGAACTCGTTGGGGGAGTGCGGGTCCGTGGCGACGCGCCGGATGGCTTCCTCAGGACGGATGACTTGACGCCAGCCGGCAGCCCAGGACATGAAGAAGCGCTGCTGGCCGGTCAGCCCTTCGAGAACGGGCGGTTCCGCACCGTCAAGGCTCAGGAGGTAAGCCTTATAGGCGATGGTCAGGCCGCCCAGATCGCCAATGTTTTCGCCGAGCGTGAGCTTCCCGTTGACCCTGTGCTCCGGAGCGGCATAGGGGGCAAGGGCGTCGAACTGGGCCACGAGCTTCGCCGCCAGTCCTTCGAAGGCCTTGCGGTCTTCCTCGCTCCACCAATTCCGCAGCGCTCCACTTCCGTCGAACTGTGAGCCTTGGTCGTCGAAGCCATGGCCGATTTCATGGCCGATGATGGCGCCGATGCCCCCGTAGTTGACCGCGTCGTCAGCCTCCGCTGTGAAGAAGGGCGGCTGCAGGATCGCAGCGGGGAAGACAATCTCGTTCAGCATCGGGTGGTAGTACGCGTTGACGGTCTGCGGGGTCATGAGCCACTTGTCGAGATCGACCGGCTTGCCGACCTCATCGAGGTGACGGTCGACGTCGGCGTTGTGCGCCCGTTCGACGTTCCCCAGAAGATCAGTCGGGTCAATGTCGACGGCGGAATAGTCGATCCACTTGTCCGGGAAACCAATCTTGGGCCGGAAGGCCTCAAGCTTTTTCAGCGCTTCGGCCTTGGTGTCCTCGCCCATCCAGTCGAGCGCCGTGATGCTCTGGCGGTAAGCCTCGATCAGTTTGGCAACCAGCGTCTGCATCCTGGCTTTGTAACCTTCGGGGAAGTGGCGCTCCACGTAGATCTGGCCTACCGCCTCGCCCAGGGCGGCTTCGACGACGGCGACTCCGCGCTTCCAGCGGTCCTTGTTCTGCGGAGTGCCACTCAGGGTGGTGCCGTAGAAATCGAAGTTTGCGTCCACGAATGCCGAGGAAAGATAAGGGGCGGCGGCATTGAGCACACGCAGGGCCAGCCACCCCTGCCACGTGGCAAGGGACTCGGACTCGACGAGGGAGGACGCGCCGGTGAAGAAATCAGGAGTACTTACCACCAGCTCGGTGAATTTGTCTCCTTCGATCCGGGCCGAATCGAACCACGAGTCAAGGTACGGGAACAGTTCACGGCCCTCCTCCGCGGTCTTGAGGTTGTAGGTCTTCTGCGGATCGCGAAGGGTGACGTTGTCCCAGTGATGCGAGGCAAGGGCTTTTTCAAGGGCGACAACGCGCGCGGCGGCATCGTCGGCGTCGGGAATGTCTGCCAGGCCGAAGAGTTTGGCGACGTATTTCGCATAAGCGCTGACAATGCCTTCGAACTTCGCGTCCCGATAGTAGGACTCGTCGGGAAGCCCCAGGCCGCCCTGGCCGATGTACAACAGGATCCGGTCCGGGTTCCCGGCGTCGGGAGCAGGATAGATGGAGAAGAGCCCGGAAACATCCGAGCGGAACAGCCGCCCGGTCAGGGCAACCACTTCGGCCGGCGAAGCCGTGGCAAAGACCTCCGCGAGCCGGGCGCGGATAGGCTCCATGCCCTTGGCCTCGGTGGCCTCCTCGTCCATGAAGCTGTTGTAAAGCCCGCCTACTTTGCGTTCGATGCCGCTGGCGTAGTCGCCCTTTCCGGCGGCTTCCTCGATGATCGCTTTGACTGCCAGTTCAGCGCCATCCCGCAACGCGGTGAACGTTCCCTCGAGCGGGCGGTCGTCGGGGATGACCGTCGACTTCAGCCACGCTCCGTTGACGTGCTGGTAAAGGTCGTCCTGCGGCCTAACGCTTTCATCGATGTTGGACAGTGTGATCCCCGACTGTGGCACAAGAACTCCTTCGGACGACGATCGGATCCGGCTCACCACCGTTCCCGCGTCTGCATAGTGGACGTTGCTTCTGGTATTGCATTGTCATCATACGCACCCGTGTTACTGTGAAATGGTGCGTGCAGGAATGCTTCTCCTTAGCTGCCGCGGCGGGGCCTCGTAAGCGATCATTCGCTAGGCCAACCCTCGCTGCGGAGTTAGCTATGCCCGGCCAATCTTCCATCAAAGATTAAGAGAAAAGGCCCCAAGTCATGCGCAACGCACAAAAGCCCTCCGGAATGCCCATTCACCGGTACCTGCCCTTCCAGGACCAGATAAATGTCGAGCTGCCGGACCGCACCTGGCCGGACAAGGTCATCACCAAGGCTCCGCGCTGGTGCGCTGTGGACCTCCGTGACGGCAACCAGGCCCTGATCGACCCCATGAGTCCGGCCCGCAAGCTGAAAATGTTCCAGCTGTTGGTGAAGATGGGCTACAAGGAAATCGAGGTCGGCTTCCCGTCCGCTTCGCAGACCGACTTCGACTTCGTACGGCAGCTCATCGAAGGCGGCCATATTCCGGATGACGTCTCCATCCAGGTCCTGACCCAGGCGCGAGAACACCTGATCGAACGCACCTACGAATCCCTCGTGGGCGCCAAGCAGGCCATCGTCCACCTGTACAACTCCACGTCGGTCCTGCAGCGCCGCGTCGTGTTCAACCAGGACGAGGACGGCATCCTGGACATCGCCCTGCAAGGTGCCCGCTTGTGCAAGAAGTACGAGGAAACCCTCACGGACACCCACATCACGTACGAGTACTCGCCGGAGTCCTTCACCGGAACCGAGCTTGAGTACGCAGCGCGTGTTTGCAACGCAATCGCCGACGTTTTCGAAGCATCCGCTGACAAGCAGGTCATCATCAACCTGCCCGCCACGGTGGAAATGGCCACTCCCAATGTCTACGCGGACTCCATCGAATGGATGCACCGGAACCTGCATCCCCGTGACGGCATCATCATCTCCCTCCACCCGCACAACGATCGCGGCACGGGCGTTGCCGCCGCGGAGTTGGGCTACCTGGCCGGCGCCGACCGCATCGAGGGCTGCCTGTTCGGCAACGGCGAGCGTACCGGCAATGTGGACCTGGTCACCCTGGGCCTGAACATGTTCGTTCAGGGCGTCGATCCGATGATCGACTTCTCGGACATCGACGAAGTCCGTCGGACCGTGGAGTACTGCAACCAGCTGCCCGTCCCCGAACGTTCCCCGTACGGCGGCGACCTGGTGTTCACGGCATTCTCCGGTTCGCACCAGGACGCCATCAAAAAGGGTTTCGAAGCCCTCGAAAAGGACGCTGCCGCTGCCGGCAAAGCCGTGGACGACTTCACGTGGCAGGTTCCGTACCTGCCGATCGACCCCAAGGACCTGGGTCGCAGCTACGAGGCAGTCATCCGCGTCAACTCGCAGTCCGGTAAGGGCGGTGTGGCGTACTTGCTCAAGAACGAACACAGTCTGGACCTGCCGCGCCGGGCGCAGATCGAATTCTCCGGCGTCATCCAGCACCGCACCGACACTGTGGGCGGCGAAGTCAGCGGAGCCCAGTTGTGGGCAATGTTCCAGGACGAGTACCTGCCGGCCAGCACGGCCGATGGCCAGTGGGGACGGTATTCGCTGGGTTCCATCCGCACCGAGACCGACGAGTCCGGCGAGCTTACCCTGCATGCAGCCCTCCGGGTTGACGGCTCCGTAGTTCAGCGCACCGGCACGGGCAACGGACCGATCGCGGCCATGCTGGACATCCTGCGTCAAGACGGCGTGGACGTCCGCGTCCTTGACTACACGGAACACGCCCTTTCCGAAGGTGGCAGCGCCACCGCCGCCGCTTATGTGGAATGCGCAGTTGGCGAGCGGGTACTCTGGGGCGTCGGAATCGATCCCAACACGAGCACCGCGGCGCTCAAGGCAGTCATCTCTGCCGTCAACCGCGCGATCAGGGCCGTCCGGGCATAGCCAATTGCCGTGCGGCGCCGTCAATACGGCGCCGCACGGCTTCGCCGGACCTGATCAGGCCCGGTGTGGTGCGAAGATTAACTGTGGCCAATCCTTCGTCGTTTGCAGCGCGGTCCTATCGGGACGATGCCGTAGTGCTGCGCACCCACAAACTGGGCGAAGCGGACCGCATCATCACTTTGCTGACAAAACACCACGGACAAGTAAGGGCGGTTGCCAAGGGCGTACGGCGAACCAGCAGCCGGTTCGGAGCCCGATTGGAGCCGTTCATGGTGGCTGACCTGCAACTCGTTTCCGGCCGGACCCTGGACATCGTCACGCAGGCTGTCGCCAAGGGAGCCTATGGGAGCTCGATCGCTGCAGATTACTCCCGGTATACCGTCGCTGCCGCCATGACGGAGACCGCAGAAAAGCTGACGGACGCCGACGCCGATTCGGGAACCGCCCAATACAACCTGCTGGTCGGGGCTCTTGCCGCGCTGAGCCGTTCCGACCACCCGCCGGAGCTCATTCTTGATTCCTACCTGCTCCGCGCTTTGGCAACCGGCGGTTGGGCGCCCAGTTTCACGGATTGCGCCCGCTGCGGGGCGAGCGGTCCGCACGCCGCTTTCTCCGCTCCCTTGGGCGGAATGATCTGCCACGACTGCCGCCCGCCTGGTTCGCCGGCGCCGGCACCCGAAACCGTCATTTTGCTGGGCGCGCTGCTGACGGGGGACTGGGCAACTGCGGATGTGTCCGAAACCTTGCATCGCCGGGAGGCCGCCGGATTGGTGGCGAGCTACCTGCAATGGCATCTTGAACGAGCATTGAAGTCCCTCAAACATGTGGAGCGAAGCTGAAAGTGGCACTGGGAAAAAAGAAGACGGCAACGGCGCGGACCACCCCGGTGAGGGCCCCCTACCACCATCCCTCAGGCGCCCGGCCGCCGGCCATCCCTGCCGAGCTGGTACCGCGGCACGTGGCCATCGTCATGGACGGCAACGGCCGCTGGGCGAACCAACGCGGCCTCCCGCGCATCGAGGGTCACAAGGCCGGAGAGCCGGCCCTGCTGGATGTGATGGCGGGTGCGATCGAACTTGGCATCAAGTACGTCAGTGTCTACGCTTTCTCCACCGAAAACTGGCGCCGTTCTCCTGAAGAAGTGCGCTTTCTCATGGGATTTAACAAGGATGTGCTACGCCGGCAGCGCAACCAGCTCGATGAATGGGGAGTGCGGATCCGCTGGGCAGGGCGGCGGCCCAAGCTCTGGGGTTCCGTCATCAAGGAGCTGGAGGATGCCGAGGAGTTCACGCGCGGCAACGACACGTGCACCTTGACCATGTGTGTTAACTACGGCGGCCGGGCCGAGATCGCCGATGCAGTGGCCGCGATTGCCCGGGATGTTGCCGATGGCCGCCTGAAGCCCGGCTCGGTCACCGAGAAGACCATCCAGAAGTACCTCGACGAACCGGACCTTCCGGATGTGGACCTGTTCCTGCGGAGCTCCGGTGAGCAACGGCTCTCGAACTTCCTCTTGTGGCAATCCGCCTACGCGGAATTCGTCTTCATGGACACGCTGTGGCCCGACGTCGACCGCAGGACCCTGTGGGACGCCGTCGAGATCTATGCCAAACGGGATCGGCGCTACGGAGGCGCGGTGGACGCTGCGGCACCCCGCTGACCGCGGCACCAAATGAGCACAAGCGTGCTGTGAAACCCCCTCAGTCCGGATAGGAAGCCAACCAGATGGCTACGTCCCTGTAGGCCTGCTGCCGGACGGTGCGCCGTGACAGGAACACATCGTGGAGTGCACCCGGGTAGCGGAATACCGCCGTCCGGCGCCCGAGGCCCAGCGCCCGGCGGGCAGTCTGCTCGACGTCGATCACGGCGTCGACGCGCATGAGCTCCGCGGTCCACTCAGCCTGGATCCGGGTCCGGCCGGAAAGCAGCACGAGCACCGGAGCATCGATATTGAGTTTGCGCTCGACGGCGGCGTGGCCCGCCAGGACTGCCTTTGTCCACCCTGCGCGGATCGGGAAGGAAGCCCGCGGCCTCCATTCCGGATCAAGGGTCCACTCGCCGTGGGCCAGGTTGCTCACGCTTTCCCAGTAAGCAGGCATCTCCGGGAAACGGAAAGGACGCTTGGGGTCGGTGCGCGCAAACGGCTCCACCACATGCATCGCGATGCTGCGGATCAGGCTGCTGCCCTGGAGCTCCAGCCACGGCGAATTCAACGTCAGGGTGGCAATGCGGCCGGGATTCCGGTCAGCCCACAGCGCCGAGATCAGGCCGCCCAGCGAATGGGCCACGAGGTGGATGGTAGGTGCCTCCGCGCTACCCGTCAGCTCGGCGATATCCCGCTGGATGGCTTGCAGGGCGGCGTCGAGGTCTTCGTCATAGACCGTCAGGTCCGTGGTGTAGCCGGGAGTCTGGCCCGGCCGCAGGCTCCGCCCGAACTTGCGCAGGTCAAGCGCATAGAAA
Organism: Arthrobacter sp. efr-133-TYG-118; assembly: GCF_030209755.1. GTDB lineage: Bacteria > Actinomycetota > Actinomycetes > Actinomycetales > Micrococcaceae > Arthrobacter. Next base: position 50,529 of record NZ_JARVRH010000013.1, read on the forward strand.
TGGAACCCCGAGGCGCCCAGGAACTCGGCCAACTCCGTCTGCATGAAGTAGTCGGCCCAGCCGTGGAGATACAACACCACCCTCGGTGGCCCCTGGGTGACGGGAACGTCGCTTCTGCGCCGACGTCGAGTGAATGCCGTCAGTGCATCCAGAAGTCCGTGGGGCACCGATGGTGCGGGCACCGGACGGACGTGTCGGACGAGGGTGGCGCAGACAGGCCCCTCCTCGTCCGGTGGAAGTTCGAGCTCCAAGGCCTCGAAACCACCGCCCAGAAAGTCCTGTTGCCAGACCGGCAACCCCAGCTCGGTGGTCATGGCGTTTCCCCCGATTGTCCAAGCTCGTGGCCTGCCGGAGGTACCGTCCGTGACCCATTGGCAATGTACCCGTGAATCCAACGCGCAAGCCTGTCGTAGGCATCCGCCCGCACCGGACCGGCCGACAGGAACACGTCGTGGAGGCCGCCATCGACCCGTTCCAGGGTGACGGTCCGGCCGAGGGTCATGGCACGGACAGCCATGGTGTTGACGTCCAGGACGGCGTCCGAATGCCGCATGGACTCCTGCCAGACCATGCCGTTGGCGCTCGCCCCGGAAATCAAGACCAGGATCGGGATGTCTATTCTCAGCCCTCGTGCCACCCTCGTGTGGCCGCTGAGGACCGCACTGAGCCAACCGGCCCGCATGGGGAAAGCCAACGGCGGGCGGTATTTGTCGTCGAGGGGCCATTCTCCCTCGGCCGAGCTGCTGATGCTCCGGTAATAGAACCCTCGCTCGGGCAAGCGCAGGATGGTCTTGGGCCGGAACCGCGCGAGCGGCTTCACCATGGTCTGGGCTGCGCGGCGGACCACGGAGCTTCCATGCATTTCAAGCCACGGACTATTGAGGACCAGGTATTGGACGGAACCGGGATGGCTGCTGACCCACAAAGCGGCTACGAGGCCTCCGGTTGAATGCCCCATGAGGGTCAACGAGCCGGGCTCCCGACCAAGCTGGTCTCCCGAGCGGATCATGTCAATGGCTTTGCTGATTTCGGCGTCGTAGTCGTTCAGATGCTCAACGTAACCGCCTGGCGTGTCCGCTTGCAGGCTGCGGCCATGGTTGTGCATGTCCAACGCATAGAACTGGAAACCTTGTCCCGTCCAGAACTCCGCGAGGGCGACGTTGAAAAAGTAATCACTCCATCCGTGCAGGAACAGGACCGAACGGTTGGCCAGCAGAGCAGGATCACCGGGACTTCCGGTGCCCTGGCGCGGGACATGGCGGACCAGCGTTGCGCGCCGGACAACTCCATCAGGTCCGGCCGCCTCGAATGCGCAACTCTCGAAGTCCGCCCCGAGGATATCGGTCTGCCACTCCATGGGAACAGCTTAGACACTCGCCGCGGCATCGCGCCCGGCTGCACGTCCGGAGAACAGGCACCCGCCAAGGAACGTCCCTTCCAATGCCCGGTACCCATGGATTCCTCCTCCGCCGAAGCCGGCAGCCTCGCCCGCCGCATACAAGCCCGGGACGGGAACTCCGGAATCGCCAAGGACGCGTGAACGAAGGTCTGTTTGGAGTCCGCCGAGGCTCTTGCGCGTCAGGACGGAGAGCCGGACAGCCAGGAGGGGCCCGTGTTCCGGGTCGGTGAGCCGATGCGGAGGGGCCACACGCATGATCTTGTCGGTGGCGAAACGCCGGGCCGCCCGGATCGCGGCGAGCTGCGGATCCTTGCCCAGCCCGCTCGCCACTTGCAGGTCCCGGTCGTGGATGAGTGAATCGAGCCGGGCGGGATCTATTAGCTCTGAGCCTGTCAACGAGTTCATTTTCGCGGCGAGCCCGGCGGCTGTTGCCGCGTGTAGGAAATCCACGCCGCGGTCCAGGAAGAGGCGCAACGGAGTATCGCTGCCGGGATAGAGCCTGGAGGCAAGGAGCCTAATGTCCTTGCCAGTGAGGTCCGGGTTCTGTTCTGAGCCTGAGAGGGCGAATTCCTTCAGCGCGATGGTGCGGTTGCACACGAACCACGAATGTCCGTGTCCGCCCGCCAGGATATGCCTGAGGGCGCCCAGGGAGTCGAAACCCGGAAACAGCGGCGCGGGCAACTGCCGTCCCGTCGCGTCAATCCACAGCGACGATGGACCGGGAAGTATCCGGATGCCGTGCGAAGGCCATACGGGGGAGTGGTTGTGGATTCCTTCGGGGTAGTGCCACATGCGGTCGCCATTGGTGAGCCTTCCGCCGGCGGCTGCGGCGGCAGCGAGGAACTCGCCGTCGACGGAAGCGGGCACACCGCTCAGCATGTGTTCCGGCGCGCTATCGTCGGGCCATTGCGTCCGCACCATAGCGTGGTTCCCGCCGATCCCGCCGGTAGTCACGATGATCGCTCCCGCGGTCGCCTCAAAGTGCCCGACGACGGTCCTTGGCGACGCTTGGCCGCGTCCGGCTCCGGACGCCTCAAGAATCTCGCCGCCGACCCCGGTGACGCGGCCCGCCGCCGTCGTAATCTCCGTGGCGCGATGCCGAAAGTGGAGGGATATCCTTCCGCGGGCCACGCCTTCGTTGACTTTTGCCAAGAACGGTTGCACGACAGCGGGTCCCGTGCCCCACGTGACGTGGAACCGCGGGACCGTGTTGCCGTGGCCTTGGGGACCATAGCCGCCCCGTTCGGCCCACTGCACCAGCGGAAAGAGGCGCACGCCAAGGGAGCTCAGCCACCGGCGCTTCTCGCCGGCGGCAAAATCCACGTAGGCTTCCGCCCAACGCCGCGCCCAGGAGTCTTCCGGCCGGTCAAACGCCGCGGACGCCAACCAGTCGCTCATCGCGAGCTCGGTGCTGTCCTTGACGCCCAGCCGCCGCTGCTCCGGAGAGTTGACCAGGAACAAGCCACCGAAGGACCAATGCGCCTGGCCGCCCACGGAGGCAGGCGGTTCCTGGTCCAGGACAGCGACCCGTTTGCCGTCGGCGTAGGCTTGGGCCGCGGCGACCAAGCCCGACAGTCCCGCCCCGATGACGACGACATCGGCTTCAATGTTTGCCTTGGAGTGAACTCCCTCACGCGGATTGCTCGGCATTCGTACATGCTACCGTCCGGTAACCGCGCTGGTTTGGTGCGCGACCCGTAAACCGGAAAACTAGGACCATGCGCGTTTACCCCACATTCTTCAAGTTGGCCTTCTCCTGGATGGATGCCGAAAAAGCCCACAAGATCGGCTTCCAGGCGATCCGCTTTGCACACCGCTCAGGCGCAGGACGCGTTCTGGCCAAAATGACCGCTCCGCACCCCTCCCTGCGCACGGAGGCTTTCGGGCTGACGTTCCCGTCGCCCTTTGGCCTTGCGGCGGGCTTCGACAAAGAGGGCCATGGAATCGAGGCCCTCGCTGAGCTGGGCTTCGGCCATGTGGAAGTGGGTACGATCACCGGCCAGGCTCAGCCCGGCAATGAGAAGCCACGGCTTTTCCGCCTGATCGAGGACAAGGCCGTGATCAACCGCATGGGCTTCAACAACGACGGCGCAGCGGCCGTGGCCCCGCGGCTCAAGGCTGCGCGGGCGGCACTGCAGCGGACGCATTCGGGCGTTCGTCCCGTGATCGGAGTCAACATCGGCAAGTCCAAGGTTGTTGAGCTCGACGACGCAGTTGAGGACTATTTGGTCAGCGCACGCAGCCTGGCACCCGCCGCCGACTACCTCGTAGTCAATGTCAGTTCGCCCAACACTCCGGGACTGCGCCTGCTCCAGAACGTCGAAACACTTCGCCCCCTCCTGCGCGCCGTTGGAGACGCCGCAGACGAATCCGCCGGCCGCCATGTGCCGCTGCTCGTCAAGATCGCGCCGGATCTGAGCGACGAAGACATCGACGACGTCGCCCGCCTCGCCTTGGACCTCAAGCTCGACGGGATCATTGCGACAAACACCACGATCGGCCGGGAAGGCCTGATTTCGGAGCCGGACAAAGTGGAAGCGTGCGGCGCCGGCGGACTCTCCGGTGCGCCGCTCAAAGGGCGTTCGCTCGAGGTACTGCGCCGGCTGAAGGCTGCCGTGGGGGAGGGCCTGGTGCTCATCGCGGTCGGCGGAGTGCAGTCCGCGGCCGACGTCCAGGAGCGGCTCGACGCCGGAGCAACCCTCGTGCAGGGCTACACGGCATTCCTCTACGAAGGTCCGTTCTGGGCTGCCGGCATCAACAAAGCCCTCGCGAAACGTCGCCGCTAAGCAGGGAGACGAGCACCTGAACCACCAAGTGCGGACAAGCAAAAAGACCCTGGGACGGCTGTTCCAGGGTCTTTTTGATTCCTCGGACTCTTGTCCGCGGGGATAGGGGCCTTAGGCGGGGTACTGGCCTCGCTGCACTTGCGGCTTCGGCAGGCGCAGGCGACGGAATTGCAGGGAACGCATGCTGCCGTACCAGACGGTGCCACGCTCGACGTCGCCGAACTTCTGCGTCAAGCCCTTGCGCAACTTGCGGGAAAGGATGAACACATCCGCGAAGACCGCGAGGAACATGACCCAGAAGCCGATCAGGATATAGCTCAGGGCGTCGCTTCCTGAAGGAATGATGAAGGAGATGACCACGAAAAGCAGGGCACCGAACATCAAGTACTCACCCAGGCTGAAACGGGCATCGACATAGTCGCGCGCAAAACGCTTCTGCGGTCCCTTGTCCCGCAGCGGCAGGTACTTTTCGTCCCCGGTGTCGAGGGCCTGGCGCATTTTCTGGCGCTGATCCTGCACTGCAATGCGCTCGGCTTCTTTCGAGGCCTTGCGGTCAGTCGGCACGAGGGGTCGCTTGCGGGCCGCTTCCTGTTCCTTGCGCTTGGGCGTGGGAGCGCCCTTGCCAGCGCCTTTCACGGCGGCATCGGCGGCAAGCTGGTCTACTTGGTCTTGAGCGCTCGGCTCATCCTTTTTACGTCCAAACACCACTACAGAATACCCCGCAGGAACCGCGCCAAAGTCGACGTGACGTGCCGCCCTGCGAATGAGCCCGCCAAGCCGCCAGGTCCGGTTCCCCAGCGCCCCTCCCGGCGGTAGTGTTTTCGCCATGACTTCAATGAATGCGGAGATCCCGCAGACCTTTTCCGGCGGCTCCGGCACGATCAATGTTGATGCGCTCAAGTCCTCGATCGATGTCTCTTTCGACGAGACGATGGCCCGTTTGAAAGCCCTGGTTGCCATCCCGGGGATCGCCTGGCCCAGCTTTGACCCGGCGGAACTGGAGCGCAGCGCCGAGGCTGTTGCGGCGCTGGTCCGAGAGGCGGGCTTCCGGGACGTACAAATCCTGCGCTGCGACAAGGCCGACGGGACCCCCGGAGGCCCTGCCATTGTTGCTCGCCGCGTTGCCGCGCCGGGCAAAGCAACGATCCTGCTTTACGCGCACCACGATGTGCAACCGCCGGGCGACGTGACCTTGTGGGACACCGAGCCGTTTGTGGCCGAGGAACGCGATGGCCGCCTTTATGGCCGTGGCGCAGCCGACGACAAAGCGGGAATCATGGCCCATCTGGCTTCCTATGCCGCGGTAACCCAGGTATTGGGAGACGATTTCGGGCTTGGTGTCACCTTGTTCTTCGAGGGCGAAGAAGAAGCCGGTTCGCCGACGTTCCGCACTTTCCTCGAAACACACCGCGAGCTCCTCGAAGCGAACGTCATCGTTGTTGCGGATTCAAGCAATTGGAAAGTCGGCGTTCCCGCGCTGACAACCAGTCTCCGCGGCTTGGTGGACGGCACCTTCGAAGTGCGGGTCCTGGATCACGCCGTGCACTCCGGCATGTTCGGTGGTCCCGTGCTGGATGCGCCGACCCTTCTGTCCCGCCTCATCGCCACCCTGCACGACGACGACGGCAACGTGGCCATCGAAGGCTTGGTGGCCAGGGACGACGTAGTAGAGGACGTTGACGAGGAACAGTACCGCGCCGATGCCTCCGTGCTCGACGGCGTACGGCTCGCAGGCAGCGGCAGCATCGCCTCGAGGCTCTGGACCAAGCCCGCGCTCTCCATCATCGGCATCGACGCACCCGCCGTCGACGTCGCATCCAACACGCTGCTCCCCGCCGCGCGGGCAAAGTTCAGCCTGCGCTTGGCTCCGGGGCAGGATCCCGATGCCGCCATGGACGCAGTGGGAAGGCATCTGGAGGCGAACGCACCCTTCGGAGGAAAGGTGACCTTCGTGCCAGGGGAGCGGGGCAACGCCTTCTCCACCGATACGTCATCGGCTGCGGCCCGGATCGCGATGTGGGCCCTGGGTGAGGCCTGGGGTGTGCCCGCCGTCGAAATGGGGATCGGTGGATCCATACCGTTCATCGCGGACCTGACGGAAACCTATCCCGATGTCCAGATCCTGGTGACCGGTGTCGAGGACCCGGACTCACGGGCCCACAGCGCCAACGAATCCCTTCACATCGGTGATTTCCGCAACGGTGTGCTGGCTGAGGCACTGATGCTCGCCCGTTTGAACACGGAAGGCCTCTGAGCCCTCGCCTGCATGGACCGGGAACAAGGCAAGGGTCCGGCCGGTTACGTTAGAAGTTATAGCTATGCGCCGGCTCGACGTAGCATGTAGCTATAGCCCGCACGTATTTGGGTAAGGGCAGGCAGCGCGAAGGCGCAGCCGCCAAGAGCGTCATAAGAAGGTAGGCCAATGAGCACTGCAACCAACGAAAACAGCACCGAAGCGCAGCTCGCAGGCGGCGAGCTTCCTGAGCACGAGGTCAAGTTGACCGATGTCGCCGCAGGCAAAGTCCGGAGCCTTCTCGAACAAGAAGGCCGCACGGACTTGCGGCTCCGCGTCGCTGTTCAGCCGGGCGGCTGCTCGGGCCTGATCTACCAGCTCTATTTCGACGAGCGTCTGCTCGACGGCGATGCCGTCCGCGACTACGACGGCGTCGAAGTGGTTGTCGACAAGATGAGCGTGCCTTACCTGAGCGGTGCCAGCATCGACTTCGAGGACACGATCTCGAAGCAGGGCTTCACCATCGACAACCCCAACGCCGGCGGGTCTTGCGCCTGCGGCGATTCGTTCCACTAGCCCGGGCATTCGCAGGCTGTTGGCCCAGTTCAGGAACGGGTTAAACCCGGGCCGACGCACTGGGCCAGCATGTCGGCGAAAACCGCTCCATAGCGGTAAGCTCTACATCGGGTAGTAAAACTTTAGTGTGCCCGGTGGGCTTCCGGCCGGCCGGGCTGCAGCAACAAGAGGAAGGGCCGTCTGTGAGTTCGCAGAACCGAACCGGCAGCCGACGCATAAAGATCACCTCGATCACTGGCTTGGCACTAGCCGGCGCGTTGGTTTTGACCGGATGTTCACCAGAGGTAGAAAAAGGCTGGTTGCCCACGGAACGTGGCACCACCAGCAACACCGATCGGATCATGGACCTCTGGGTCAACTCATGGATCGCCGCCCTCGCCGTCGGCATTATTACTTGGGGCCTGCTGGTCTGGTGCATCATCGCCTACCGCCGCCGCAAGGGCACCACGGGTTTCCCGAAGCAGCTTAGCTATAACCTCCCTCTGGAGGTCTTTTATTTGACCATTCCGCTGTTCATGGTGCTGGTGTTCTTCTACTTCACCGATCAGGACCAGCGTGCAATCGATGACCGCTCCCAGCCGGCCGATGTCACGATTGACGTCCGCGGCAAGCAGTGGGCATGGGACTTCAACTATGTGAAGGGCTCGGTCATCACCGAAGACCTTCACGAAGCCGGCGTCCAGGCGCACCTCACGGGCAACAACGTGGACAAGGACAAGCTCCCCACCTTGTACCTGCCGGTCAACAAGTCGGTTGACCTGGAATTGAACTCCCGCGACGTCATTCACTCTTTCTGGGTACCCGCCTTCCTTCAGAAGCGCGACATGATTCCCGGCAAGACCAACTACATCAGGTTGACCCCCACCAAGGAGGGAACCTATGACGGCAAGTGCGCCGAACTTTGCGGTGAATACCACTCAGAGATGCTGTTCCGCGTGAAGGTCGTTTCGGAGGCTGAGTTCCAGGCTCACATGGACCAGCTTCGCCAGAGCGGCAACACCGGTCTTCTCGATTCGAAGTACGACCGCAACCCGAACCTGAACGCAAAGAATTAAGGGAAGCGACGTGGCTACTTATACTCAATCCGCCGGAGTCCTTGACGCTCCGGTAGTACCGAAGTCCAAGGGACGCATCGTCGTCAACTGGATCACCTCCACTGACCACAAGACCATCGGGTACATGTACCTGATCGCGTCCTTCGTGTTCTTCTGCCTGGGCGGTGTCATGGCGCTGCTGATCCGCGCCGAGCTCTTCGAGCCCGGCATGCAGATCCTGCAGACCAAGGAACAGTACAACCAGCTCTTTACGATGCACGGCACCGTGATGCTGCTGATGTTCGCAACGCCGCTCTTCGCAGGCTTCGCGAACGTCATCATGCCGCTTCAGATCGGTGCACCCGACGTCGCCTTCCCGCGACTGAACGCGCTGGCGTTCTGGTTCTTCCTCTTCGGCTCCACCATCGCGGTGTCCGGCTTCATCACCCCGCAGGGTGCTGCCTCCTTCGGCTGGTTCGCCTATGCGCCCTTGTCGGACACGACGTTCACCCCGGGCGTGGGCGGAGACCTTTGGGTCTTCGGCCTGGCATTGTCCGGTTTCGGAACCATCCTGGGTGCCGTGAACTTCATTACCACCATCATCTGCATGCGCGCTCCCGGCATGACGATGTGGCGCATGCCGATCTTCACCTGGAACACCCTCGTGACGGCGATCCTGGTTCTCATGGCCTTCCCGCCGCTCGCCGCCGCGCTCTTCGCGCTTGGTGCTGACCGCCGCTTCGGAGCCCACATCTTCGACCCTGAGAACGGCGGAGCTGTCTTGTGGCAGCACCTGTTCTGGTTCTTCGGCCACCCCGAGGTTTACATCATTGCGCTGCCGTTCTTTGGCATCGTGTCTGAGATCTTCCCGGTATTCAGCCGCAAACCGATCTTCGGCTACAAGGGCCTGGTCTACGCGACAATCGCCATTGCCGCACTGTCGGTTACCGTCTGGGCGCACCACATGTACGTCACCGGATCGGTGCTGTTGCCGTTCTTCTCCTTCATGACGATGCTGATCGCGGTACCCACCGGCGTGAAGTTCTTCAACTGGATCGGCACGCTGTGGCAGGGCTCGATTACCTTCGAGACGCCCATGCTCTGGAGCATCGGCTTCCTGGTCACCTTCCTCTTCGGCGGCCTGACCGGCATCATCCTGGCCTCCCCGCCGCTTGACTTCCACGTTTCAGACTCCTACTTCGTCGTGGCTCACTTCCACTACGTGGTCTTCGGAACTGTCGTGTTCGCCATGTTCGCAGGCTTCTACTTCTGGTGGCCCAAGTGGACCGGCAAGATGCTCAACGAACGCCTCGGCAAGATCCACTTCTGGCTCCTGTTCCTGGGCTTCCACGGCACCTTCCTGATCCAGCACTGGCTCGGCGTCGAGGGCATGCCCCGCCGCTACGCTGACTACATGCCGCAGGACGGCTTCACCTGGATGAACCAGTTCTCCACCATTTCATCCTTCGTGCTCGGCGCTTCGCTCCTGCCGTTCTTCTGGAACGTCTACATCACCTGGCGCAGCAACAAGAAGGTAGAAGTGGACGATCCCTGGGGCTTCGGTGCTTCGCTCGAATGGGCCACATCCTGCCCGCCGCCGCGACACAACTTCACCTCGCTGCCCCGCATTCGTTCCGAACGTCCTGCCCTGGACCTCCACCACCCGGAACTCGCCCAGCACCACACTGCACAGAGCCCCGAGCCGGCAGCAAAGGTGCTCGGCAACGCTGATCAGAAGGACGCCAAGTGAAAATCGAATCATGGATTTTTGGAGCCGGGGCCTTTTTCTTCGTCCCCGTCGCAGTGGCCTACGGTTTCCTGACCCACTGGTCTGAGTGGGTTGGAACCCTCGGCATTCTCCTGGTCGGTGGCCTGGCCGGCATGATCGGCGGCTACCTCGGCTTCACCGGCAAGCGAGTCGGCATGCGCCCGGAAGACCGTCCGGATGCCGAGATCCACGAAGGCGCCGGCGAGCAAGGACACTTCAGCCCCTGGAGCTGGTGGCCGCTGGTCCTCGGTTTGGCCTGTGCCGGTGGCTTCCTTGGCCTCGCCGTGGGCTTCTGGATCACGTTTGTCGCCGCTGGCCTGGCCCTCGTAGCCTTGGTCGGTTGGGTCTTCGAATACAGCCGCGGAGACCACGCGCACTAGAAGTACTTGGACAAGGACGGCGGGCCCCACCAATTGGTGGGGCCCGCCGTCGTCGTATCCGGGTTGCATTTCGGTGAGACACCAGGTGTGTCAACAGGGCGCTTGCCCGTTCACTGGCCTTCTACGGCCTCCAGGACGGCCGAAAGCGCGGCCAAGGCATCGTCGACCTCATCAAGCGTGCGGCCGGCTTGCAGCGCTTCTCCGGAGACCGACAGCACCACCTCGCACCCGTGGCCGAAATCCTCGGTCATCACCTCGAGCAAAGACCGGGCATCCACCGCTTGCTGGCCAGGCTTGCGGATCGTCACAGGAAGGCCAGTGGCCGTCACGGCCCGCACGAAGACGGCAGCAGCCCGTGCATGGAGGCCGATCTCTGCGGCGACGATGGCTTTGTGCTCGGACAAACCGGCTCCTTTGACTCGGACGGCCAGATGCCGACTGCGATTTTGATCCCCTACAAGCGTAGCGCCGCCACACGACGGCACCGTTCGCAGTGCTTAGCTGGTCTAGACCTGCCGGTGGATTGGCCTACGCTTATTTCATGAAAGATTTCGTGGCCGGAGACCGTCGTGCCCGCTGAGGCAGCACGTATCGCGGGGGAGATCGACCGCAAGAGCGGCACTCCTATCTACGTTCAATTGCGCGAGATCCTGCGCAGCTATATCTCCGAGTCCTGCAAGCCCGGTGCGGCGTTGCCTTCGGAGCGGGATCTCTCCGAACGATTCGGGCTTGCCAGGATGACGGTACGGCAGGCCATAGATGCCCTCGTCGGCGAGGAAGTCATTGAACGCGTGGTTGGATTGGGAACTTTCGTCCGCAAACCGAAGCTGGACCTTCAGGTGAAGCTCACGTCGTACAGCGAAGAAATGCAACGTCGCGGCATGGTTCCGGCAGCCAAGGTCCTGAGCTTTGAACAAATCGCGGCCAGCGCCTTCCTGGCGAGGGAACTCCAGCTGGAGGAAGGGACGCCGCTGGTCCGCTTCAGGCGGCTCCTCCTCGCTGACAACGAGCCCATGAGCGTGGACGAAAACTTCATCCCTGCGCATCGCGTGCCAGGCCTCTTGGACGATGCGCCTCCCACTTCCCTGTACAACGTGCTGAGTGAGAAGTACGGACTGGTCATGGAGTGGGGTGAGGACATGATCGAAGCAACGGCGGCTTCGCCATCAACAGCGCGGCTATTGAACGTAGATGTCGGTACTCCCTTGCTCAAGATTCAGCGCCACGCTTTCGTTGCCCGCGCCATGGTGGACTATTCCGTGTCGTACTACCGTGCCGACCGGTACAAGTTGTGGGTCCCGTTGCAGCGTCCAGGCGTCCGGTCCACCCGAAGCCAATCCACGGGGTACCGCACCCACTAGTTCAAAGCCGGCGAAACGACCGCTTGAAAGCCCGAAGAAACGAGAGAAGGCCTCGTCCATATGGACGGGGCCTTCTCTGTGCTACCTGCGGGACCTAGTGGCTAAGGCTCTTGTGCTCTTCGCCGGACTCGATGGCCTCATGGTGGCCGTGTCCGTGCGCAGCTTCAAGCTCGGCCGGAGTTGCCGGAGCAACTCGGTCTTCGAAGAACCACTTGGACAACGCCGCGCGGCGCTTCTCCTTGGGGGTGACGACGCCATGCTCGTTCGGCTCGGCCGGCAACGGTGAAGGCGACTCGAAGCCCACAAGCTTGTAGTGCTTGTAGTCGTCCAGTGGCGCGTGTACCTCGATGAACTCGCCATGCGGCAGGCGCACGATGCGACCCGTTTCACGGCCGTGCAGGGCGATCTCGCGGTCCTTGCGCTGCAGCGCAAGGGCTACGCGCTTCGTCACCATGAATGCAAGGATCGGGCCGATGAAGAACAGCGTACGCAGCCAGTACGTGACGTCGTTCAGGGCAACGTGGAAGTGCGTTGCGATGAGGTCCGAACCGGCAGCCGCCCACATGACGCAGTACCAGGTAAAGCCGGCGACACCAATGGCAGTACGGGTAGGAGCGTTGCGGGGACGGTCCAGGACGTGGTGCTCACGGTTGTCCTTGGTGATCCAGCGTTCGATCCACGGGTACATGAACAGCACCGTGAAAATGATGCCTGCGGGAACCAATGCGGGCAGCAGCACATTCAACGTCAGCACATGGCCGAAGATGATGTATTCGAAGTGGAAGTCGTTGACAACGCCAGGCATGAGTCGCAGGGCACCATCGACGAAGCCGATGTACCAGTCAGGCTGGGTACCTGCCGACACAGGGGAGGGGTCGTACGGCCCGTAGTTCCAAATCGGGTTGATAGTGAACATCGCAGCCATGAGGGCGACGACACCGAACACGATGAAGAAGAAGCCGCCGGCCTTTGCAGCGTAAACCGGTCCCAGGGGGTAACCGACGACGTTGCCGTCGTTGCGACCCGGGCCGGGGTACTGCGTGTGCTTGTGCACAACCACCATGAAGAGGTGGATGACGATCATCAGCAGAATCATGGCCGGGACGAGCAGGATGTGCAGCACGTACAGACGGCCGATGATGGCTGTTCCCGGGAACTCGCCTCCGAAGAGGAAGAACGAGATGTACGTTCCGATCACGGGGATGGACTTGATGACACCGTCGATGATTCGCAGGCCGTTACCGGAGAGCAGGTCATCGGGGAGCGAATATCCCGTGAAGCCTTCGGCCATGGCCAGGATGAGCAGGACGCCGCCCACTACCCAGTTCATTTCACGCGGCTTGCGGAAAGCACCCGTGAAGAAAACGCGCAGCATGTGCACACCAAGCGATGCCACGAACAGCAAGGCCGCCCAGTGGTGTACCTGGCGGAAGAACAAGCCGCCGCGAATGTCGAAGGAAATGTTCAGCGACGAGTTGTACGCGACGGACATTTCGACATTGGTCAGCGGCGTGTACGAACCCGCATAGTGGGTCTCAGCCATGGACGGGTCAAAGAAGAACGTCAGGAAGGTACCCGACATGAGGAGAATGACGAAGGAATACAGCGCCACCTCACCGAACATGAAGGACCAGTGGTCGGGGAAGACCTTCCGGCCGAATTCACGCAGGATTCCGGATCCGCCGACGCGCTCGTCAACGAAGTCCGTGATCCGGCCAACCTTGGTTTCGGGTACGAAGGGGACTTCAGCTGTTGATGAGGCGCTCATGCTCGTCACGCTCCCAGTAACTCGGTCCTACAGGTTCTTTGAAATCGCTCGTCGCTACGAGGTAGCCCTCAGCATCTACCGCGATGGGCAGTTGGGGGAGCGGACGGCTGGCGGGGCCGAAGATAACCTTGCATTCCTTGGTGAGGTCGAAGGTTGACTGGTGGCACGGGCACAGCAGGTGGTGCGTTTGCTGCTCATAAAGAGCAACGGGGCAACCGACGTGGGTGCAGATCTTGGAATAGGCAACGATTCCGTTGTAGCTCCAGGTTTCGCGGCCCTTGGAAATCGTCAAGTCATCCGGGTTGAGGCGCATGAGCAAAACGACGGCCTTGGCCTTCGCGTTGAGCTTGCCCTCCTGGAGTTCGTTGAGGCCTTCCGGGATCACGTGGAATGCAGAACCGATGGTCACGTCCGATGCCTTGATCGGAGTTCCGTCGGGGTCTCGGGTGAGGCGCTTGAGCTTGCCGTCCTGGGGAGCCCACATCGTGTGTGCAAGCGTGTTGTCCGGGCGGGGACCCAGGTCACCGAAGACTGCCAAGGCCGGGAGGGGCGCCAGTGCCACAGCACCCAAAAGGGTGTTGCGGATCAGCGGGCGGCGCTTGATGCCGGTTTCCTCGACGATGTCCTCGACGATTCGAACGGCTGCCTGGCGGTCTTCCTCGGTGCGGATGGCGTGGCGCTCTTCCGACACCTCGTGATCCGGCATAAGGGCCTTGGCCCAGTGCACGATGCCGGTGCCGATGCCGAGCATCGCAAATGCGGTGCCAAGGCCAAGCAACAGGTTTTGGGTGCGGATCGTTGCGATCGTGGAGTCTTGCCCAAGATCGATGGCAAAGTACGACACCAGGAAGATCACCGTGCCGATGACGGAAATGCCAAACAGTATGGCCACCTGTCGCTCGGCTCGCTTAGCGGCTCTCGGGTCCGTGTCAGCCAGGCGCAAACGGTGCGGAGGAAGCCCAGGATCCTGGAACTTCTCCACAACATTCTGACCAGCCGTAGCTACGGTGCCCGAGTGGTTCGGACTGCCGTCACTATGGTTGCCCATAATTCGCCTCATCCTTCTCTCGTTGTCCCGGCCGTAACCGGGTTAATGTTCAATTCAAAACTGCTGTGGGGACAGCAGAAGTTTTCGTAGTGCGCTGGCCTAGGACGTACGCGACGTCAGCCAGATGGTGAAGGCGATGATGACGCCGAGGCCTGCAACCCAGACGAAGAGACCTTCGGAAACCGGACCCAGCGCTCCGAGGTCGGCGCCACCCGGCGAACCGTTGGCTTCGATCGTCTTCAGGAAGGTGATGATGTCGCGCTTGCCCTCAGGAGAGATATTGGCGTCGTTGAAGACGGGCATGTTCTGCGGACCCGTTGCCATGGCCTCGTAGATGTGCTGGCCCGAGACACCGGCCAGTGGTGGTGCGAACTTTCCTCGCGTCAAGGCACCTCCAGCAGCTGCGGCATTGTGGCACATCGCGCAGTTCGTACGGAAGAGCTCGCCGCCCTTGGCGGCATCTCCCTTTTCGTCAAGCAGCGATGCGTCGGGAATGGACGGACCAGCACCGAGGGAAGCGACGTAAGCCGCGAGCTGCTGGGTTTGCTGGTCGTTGAACTGCCGGGGCTTTGCTTGGGCCTGGGGTCCGTTCATCTGCATGGGCATACGGCCGGTGCCAACCTGGAAGTCAACTGCAGCAGCACCCACACCGACCAGCGAGGGGCCGTCCTTGGTTCCGCTGGCGCCCATGCCGTGGCAGGTGGCGCAGTTGGCTGCGAAGAGCTTGCCGCCTTCCTGGGCGTCGCTTGCGCTGAAGGTAGTGGTGTCTGCCTTCGCCTGGTTGACCGTTGTGGCAACGGCGTAGAGCCCACCAGTGACGAGGAGTCCCATCAGCAGCAGCGCAATGGCTGCCAGTGGATGACGTCGCTTCTGCGAGAGTGCCTTCACGTGGTGGTTCCTTTATTCGATCCTGCGTCGGCTCCGCGAGCCGCTTCTATAAAATTCATCCTCTTGTCGAACAAGAGTCGGTGCCGGGCTACTTCAGTACGTAGATGACCAGGAAGAGGCCAATCCACACAACATCGACGAAGTGCCAGTAGTACGAGGTGACGATTGCCGAGGTCGCTTCAAAGTGCCCGAACTTCTTGGCTGCGTATGCACGGCCAATGATGAACAGGAAGGCGATGAGTCCGCCAATGACGTGGAGACCGTGGAAGCCGGTTGTGATGTAGAACGAGGAACCGTAGGCATTGGCCGAGAGCGTAACGTGCTCGGACACAAGCATTGCGTATTCGGTGGTCTGCCCGGCAACGAAGAAGGAGCCCATGATGAACGTCAGGATGAACCATTCGTTCATGCCCCAGCGGGTGAACTGCAGCACACCACCTCGACGGCGCGGCTCAAGTCGCTCGGCGGCGAACACGCCCATCTGGCAAGTGAAGGAACTCGACACAAGGACGATCGTGTTTACAAGCGCAAACGGGAAGTTGAGCTTGCCGGTTTCTTCCGCCCACAAGGCGCCCGACGTGGAGCGCAGCGTGAAGTACATGGCGAAGAGACCGGCGAAGAACATCAACTCACTGGAAAGCCACACAACGGTTCCAACGGAAACCAAATTGGGGCGATTCAGCGTCGGGTGCGCCGGGGTACTGGGGGCATGGGTCGCAGATGTCACAAGGACATTATGTCTGTAAAAGTCCGGACTTCCCAATGCGAACCGCCATTTGGGGAGACTTTTTCTACAAACACGCGAATTCGCGCGGAAAAGTTCCCGGCGTCCTTAGCATTGGTCACGGAGCAGGGTGGATCGCTAGCATCAAGTGGTGACTTCACAGGCATCTGCAGAGCAGGCAAGCAACTCGTGGCCCGGACTCATCTCCGCATTGATCAACGGGCATGACCTCTCGATCGGGAACACGGCATGGGCCATGAACACGATCATGTCCGGGGAAGCCGCCCCTTCCCAGATTGCCGGCTTCCTGGTTGCCCTGCGCGCCAAAGGGGAAACCGTGGATGAAGTCACCGGACTGGTCGAGGCGATGCTCTCGAACGCCAAAGCTGTGAGCATTCCGGGCGAAAAGCTTGACATCGTGGGCACAGGCGGCGATCGCCTCAACACAGTCAACATCTCGACGATGGCTGCCCTTGTGGCAGCCGGAGCGGGAGCGCGGGTCGTAAAGCACGGGAACCGGGCGGCATCGTCGTCGTCGGGTTCCGCCGACGTTCTGGAAGCCTTGGGCGTGAGGCTCGACTTGCCGATCGACCGCGTGGCCCGCAACGCCGAAGAGGCAGGGATCACGTTCTGTTTCGCCCAGGTATTCCACCCGTCGTTCCGGCATACCGGTGTTGTGCGGGCGGAACTTGGCATTCCCACGGCCTTCAATTTCCTGGGACCGATGACCAACCCGGCCCACGTCCAGGCATCAGCCGTGGGTGTTGCCAACGCCACCATGGCGCCGCTGATCGCCGGGGTCCTGGCGCGCCGGGGGAGCCGGGGATTGGTGTTCCGCGGGGAAGACGGCCTCGATGAACTCACCACCACAGGCCCATCCACGGTGTGGGAAATCAGGAACGGGCAAGTCACTGAGCAGCGATTCTCGCCGGCCGATCTTGGAATCGCTGCGGCGACCGTCGCCGATCTTCGAGGCGGCAACGCCGAGGCGAATGCCGCCGTCGTGCGCGAAGTACTTGACGGGAAGCCGGGCCCGGTCCGGGACGCCGTGGTGCTCAACGCCGCCGCGGGCCTGGTGGCCTTCGACACTGCCGCCGACGGGCCGTTCCTGGAGCGAATGAAGTCGGCCTGGCTGCGGGCTGCGGAATCCATTGATTCCGGAGCGGCTTCCAGGGTCCTCGACACGTGGGTCGGACTCAGCCAAAGCTAGGCAAGGCACCAGGATGCTGGCTGTTACTGCTCGAAGCCCAGCGAAAACGCGGCGTCCAGATCATGCTGTGAGTAGGCGCGAAAGGCGATGTGCGTGGTGGTGTGAACCACTGCGGGAACCTTGGAGAGCTTGTCGGCGATGACGTCCGCCAATTCCTCATGCTTCGCCACGCGCGCCACGGCAATAAGGTCCCATTCCCCTGTGACGGAGTAGACCTCGCTGATCCCTTGGATGGCGGAGATCTCCTCGGCCGTCTCCGGGATGCGTGAAGCGTCGGTCTTGATCAGGACAAAAGCGGTGATCACTGGGGGCAGCCTTTCCGAAGTGCAGCAGTGGACGTAGCAAGCCTAGTCCATCGGCGGGTGCTTAGGACTGGCCGCTCCGCCGACGGACCCGCGCCACAAGGGCGATCACTGCACGGTAGCCAAGCAGCAGGATCGCCAAGCTGATCAAGGCGACAATGATGAACGCGAGCACCACGGTCTGTCCGGTAGCCGCACGCAAAAGCATGCCCACGGCCACAGTTCCAATCCATACGACGACGCCGCACGGCCAAATCTGGAAGGGTGCCCGCCAGGCCCTCACGGCGAGCCACCCAATCGCGGCACCGGCAAGGAACGGCCAAGCCGTGGCAAAGACCCCGGTCAGCACATCCGCGCGCTGGTGTGCGTCGCGGCCAATGGCCGCGAAGACAAGAATGAGAACGGCGTCGGCCAGTCCGGCGACGAGGGCAGTGCGGACCAAGGTTGGCTTCGAAGCAGGCATGGAAACGACACTATCCCGCACTGATGCCGAACTCGAACCGAAGGTCCCCGCACATGCCACCAGACTCTTGAACCAGCGCTGAGTACCGCGGAGGATATGGCTACGACACTTGAAGCGACTATCCCCGGAGGTGCGACATGAGGCTGATCCAGGTCGCCCAGCGGGCGGCGGACCTCGACCGGGCGTCGGCGTTCTACTCCCGGCTGCTGGGCAGTGAGCCGAGCGGAAGATTCGATCCGCCCGGCCTGCTCTTCTTCGATCTCGACGGCGTCCGGCTTCTCCTGGATCGAAGCGCTCCGTCGTCACTGATCTATCTTGACGTAGCCGATCTCCGGCTCTCTGTTGAAGAACTCCGCGCCGGCGGGGCAAACATCGTCCAGGAACCACAATTGTTCTACAGCCACGTCGACGGGAGCCTCGGGCCGGCCGGAACCGACGAATGGATGGCCTTCATCAAGGACAGCGAGGGCAACACAGTGGGCCTCGTTGGCCGCGAGGCGAGCCGGGCCTGAAAACCGGGACTGCCGCCGTCGGGCACGAAAAATTTGGCTGTAGATGGTCCCGGCAAGCGCTGTTAACATGACGAAAAGGTAGCTGATCGTGCTGCCCCCAAACACTGAGGAGCCATGTAATGACCACGAACCTCAACCCCTACATCAGCTTTCGGGACAACGCCAAGGAGGCCATGGCTTTCTACCAATCGGTCTTCGGCGGCGAGCTGACCCAAAGCACCTTCGCGGAGTTCCACGCGAGCGAAGACCCCGCCGAGAGCGACAAGATCATGCACTCGGCACTCAAAACAGACAACGGATTGCTGCTCATGGCCGCAGACACCCCCAACAGCATGGATTACAGTCCTGGAAACAACATCTCGGTGTCCCTCAGTGGCGACGACGAAGCGGAACTTCGCGGCTATTGGGACGGACTGGCCGACGGCGGGACGGTCACGGTGCCGATGGAGAAGGCGCCGTGGGGGGACATCTTCGGGATGCTGACTGACAAGTTCGGCATTGCTTGGCTGGTCAACGTTTCGGGAGAGCAGCCTCAGTAACGCGAAAACAGAAGCGCCCTCCGCCCCGCAATGCGGGACGGAGGGCGCTCTGTCTTCTGGGCTATCCGACCGGGTTGGTCGTCTGGCAGGTCTGGTCCTGGGCGGTCTGGGCGACGACATCGTTGGGCTTGGGGGCCGGAAGTGTCGGCTTGTCGCCTGTGGCGAAGTCTTGACCGGCATAGAGCTGGACTCCCTGGACACTGGCCACCTGCTGCACGCTCGTCGCCGGCAACCCGAACATCGCAGCGACATCCGCGGCAACATCGGCAAAACCGGCGCCGTAATAGACCATGGTCTGTGGCCTGGCATCGGCTTGGATCCTGGCCAGCTTCGTGAATCCACCGGCGGAAAGAATCGATCCGATCTCCTGGCTTCTACCGGTCACACCCGTTCCATTGGCGACGGTAACCGGTTGAAGCGCCTTGTTGTATCCGGCCTTCGGAGCTTCGTTCGATGGAGCAGGGGACGCCGCGGCGCTTGGTGCGGGCTGGCTGAGGTCCGGGCTCTTCGTCAAGGCTGCAAAGAAGTTGCTCGCCGCCGGTTGGTCGAGGTCGAGCCTGTTGGGATCGGACGCAGCCGGGACGTTGGGCACGGTGATGAAGTTGACCTTCGCCGGGTCAATGTTCTTGAGCCTGCCCGCGATCGTCAACAGGGCCGGAACCGAGGCGAGACCGTTGTCGACGGTGAGGTTCTTCGTGACTGTATCCGCGATGCCGAGCATCTTCTGGGGGTTTCCGAGTGTTCCGTCAGCCTTCAGCTTCCGCACGAGGGAACCGAGGAACGATTGCTGCGCCTTGATCCGTCCGAGGTCTCCGCCATCGGAAAATGCATGGCGGGTGCGCAGGAAGGCCAGGGCCTGGTCGCCTTCCACCTGTGACGTGCCCTTAGGCAAATGCAATCCGGAGTCGGGGTCGTTGACGGCAGTGCTCACGCAGACGTCAACGCCGCCGACGGCCTTGGATAGTTCGGTCACTGCGTTGAAGTCGGCCATCATGAAGTGGTCAACCTCCAAACCCGTGAGCTTGTTGACCGTGTCAACAGCACAACCGATGCCTGCCTCGGCCATCGCACTGTTGATCATCGCATTTTGGCGTTCAGGGTATTGCTTGCCGGTTTTGTTGTCAGTACAAGCCGGAACGTCGACCAACAAGTCCCGGGGGAAACTGATGACGTTGACATGGTTGTTGTCCGCGGAAATATCCAGCAACATCATCACGTCGGACTGCCCGTAGCCCGAGGATTGGTCCGTAGTACCGAACTGCCCGTTCTTCCCGCTCCTGGTATCAGTACCCAGAACAAGGATTTGAAGCCGGTCCTTGCTGTCGTCCACCGGTCCTTCCGTCCTGATGCCACCGGCGCCGAGCGCGGATGACGAGATGTTGGACTGAAGGCGCCATACCCAGTACCCTCCAAACGCGATCACTGCGATCAGCAACACGGCCACTGCGGCGCTCGTGATTTTGAACCAGCGGGGCGAACGGCGAAAGCTGAACCGCCGGCTGCGGGCAGCCAGCTTTCCCTGGCCCGGATAGGCGACAGGGGGTGACTGACCCGGCTCCGGGCTGGGTACATCGTGGCGAGTGACCAAAAGGGAACTACCTCTCCAGGGGAAATACGGACGGCCCCCATTGTAGCCGGGGGCTCTGGGAAGGTTCCGTGAGGCCCGCGGCACCCAGTGCAGGTATCGCGCAATGATTCAATGGGAACATGACTCTGAGTTCACTTGCGGCATTCGTCGGGTTGTGCGTGATTTTGGCGCTCACTCCAGGCCCTGACTCGTTCCTCGTCCTGAGGTACAGCCTGTCAAACGTCAAGGCTGGCCTCTCAGCGGGTCTCGGTTCCTCGCTCGGCAGTATCTTTTGGGCAGGGCTTGTCGGCATTGGATTGGCGGCCCTTTTGGAGCAGTCGGCCGAGGCCTACCGGGTAGTGAAGATTATAGGTGGCCTGTATTTGATTTACCTGGGGGTCAGCGCCTTTATCCACAGCCGGCACGGGCAGCCAACCCGCCAGGAAGAGGATCTCCGCGGGACGGGCCCCAAACTGCGCTCGAGCTTCTTCGCGGGACTTGTTTCGTGCATGCTCAATCCCAAAGTCGGCCTGTTTTTCCTCGCTGTAGTGCCCCAGTTCCTTCCTCCCGGTGAAGCATCCCTTGGGCTGACGATGACGCTCGGAGCCATCGACTTCGCAATTTCGATGCTCTACCTCGGAGTCCTTTCCGTAGTGGCAACCAAGGCCGTCCTCTGGCTGAAGAGGCCATCTGTGACGAAAGCGCTCGAACGGACCTCTGCCGCGATCCTTACGGCGCTTGGCCTGGGGACGGCGGTTTCAGCAAACAGCTGAGCGGGAATCACCTATTCGTTGTGAATAGTATTTGACCCGGCGGAAGGGGCTGGCAGCGTCGCGTACCTATTGTTCCCAGCATGAGGCCTCTTCCAGTACGCAAGCCGTTGGCTGTGCAATTGTCCATGTTCCTGCTTGCGAGCGCCGTTGGAGCTCTGGGACTCAGCGTTCCTCCTGCAAGTGCTGCGTCACCAGCTGTGTCCGTCGCTCCGGATCCAACTCCCACCAAACTGGACTTCGCCAACGTCAATGGAGACACGTGGATCGTGCCAGCCGGTGTGCGGTCCATCGATGTCCGGGCCTGGGGCTCCGCCGGCGGCGGTGGCGGACCAATCAATATTCCTGGTACCGCTTTTGTTGTGAGCAATGATGGTCCCGGCGGAGCAGGGGCCGACATTCGCGCCAGGCTGCAGGTAACGCCCGGCCAGGCACTGAAGATTTACGCTTCAACACCTGGCGGGGGAACAGGGTCGCGACACAACCCAGGCGGCGGGGGAGTGGGTTTCGTTCGCGGAGGTTCAGGTGGTACCGGATCCCTCGCCGGATCTGCTGGTGGCGGTGGCGGCGGCGCGAGTGCCGTAGTCGACGGGCAAGGGACGCCGCTTGTTGTCGCCGCCGGTGGGGGCGGAGGCGCAGGCCACGGAGCTGCTTTCCTGTACCGCAACGGCGGTGCGGGCGGCGCCGCCAACCAGAATGGCCAGTCGGCTGACGGGTGGTGTGCGGGCGGCGCACCTGGCGCTGACACTGGAGTTATCGGGCCTGTCGGCGCGGCGGGAACCGGCGGTGGCGGAGCCGGAAGTTCGTCCAGCGGCGGCGGTGGAGGCGGTGGCGGCGGCGGTTGGCTAAGTGGTTCAGGTGCTCTTGGCAGCCGCGTAGGTGGCGCCGGGGGCGGTGGTGGCGCTGGCGGCAGCAGCTACGTTGACCCCACCGCAAGCAACGTGATCAGGGGCTACAACGCGGGTAGCGGCTGGGTCAGCGTCTGGTACACCCCCGACTACGCAACGACGACTAGCGTCATCTCGACAACGAATCCTTCCATCTTCGGCACTCCCGGCGGCTACGTCGCAACAGTCGTCAACTCCGACCTCCGTGGAGTGGTTCCAAGGGGCGAGGTTGCAGTTATGGACAATGGCGGCACGGAGCTGGCAACCGCTCCTGTTGACGCCGCTGGAACTGCCGACATCAGTGCAATCGACCTACCCGTGGGTTCCAACGATCTCTCCTTCCATTGCCGGCCACGCAACACCGATTCCTACAAATTCCAGTCCTCTGCGGCATCCTTGACCCAACTCGTACTGCCTCTCGCAACGCGGATCGTCAATGCGACGGTTTCCGCCGACCTCCTGAGCAAGCCCGCTACGATAACGGGCACGGTTTCGGCTGACATGGCCGCGGCGGTCGCGAAGGTCGCGACTGCTTCGAGAGCTCCTTCTCCTGCTGTGCCCACGGGGCGAGTGACATTAAGTTCGAACGGCGATGTTCTTGGAACGGCCCCGTTGGATTCGCGAGGTGACTTCACCACCGCGATCCCCTGGGCTGAGGGTAATCGCACAGTTCAACTCAGCTACGACGGTGACACCAACTTCAAGCCCGCTGAACCGGTAACGGTTCAAGTGAACGCCGCGCGGGCCCAACCGACGGTCCTTCTTGTTCCATCGTCGACTTCCGTCTCGGAAGGCCGGACTGTGGACTTACGGGTAAATGTCACGGCGAGCAGCGCGCTTCCGGTGCAGCCTGGCGGAACCGTCATTCTGACGGTTGACAACCAGGTCCACCTGCCCGCGGTGACCCTGGTCTCCGGCTCGGCCGCTGTCACCCTTCCGGCATTGTCCACGGGGAACCACGAAATAACGGTGGAATACTCAGGCGACGCCTATTTCCTGCCCGCCTCAGGAACGCCGGCTTCGGTCACAGTGACGGCTCCGGTCGTGCCAACGGTCCCGGCATCACCTGGCGCGCCGGGCATGGCGTCGTCCACCGTGGTCTTGCCCGCGGCATCGACAGTGTCGGTTGGCAACCTGGCGTACACCGGGTCCAACGGTCCGGTCTTCACAGGATTGGGTCTCGGGGCCGTTGCGGCGCTCGTTCTGGGTCTGTTCCTCCGACTTTGGAGCCGACCTCGACACATTGGCAGAACCCGCGGCCCACAGGGATGAAAAGGCTGATCTGCAAATAATATGGCGGCATGACGTCACGTACGGTCGTACATCCCGCTCTATCAAGCGATGACACTCCCGCCGCTGTACTGAAACGCACACGCCAGTACCGTGGCGGGATTGTTGTGCTCACTGGGATTCAGGGGATAGGAAAAACGACGTGGTGCTTGCAGTTCATGGATGCGCTAAGGCGGGCAAACGTGGTGGCGTGCAGTGCGGACACTTTTGAAAGTAGCCTTCCACTCTCCTTTGTTGACAAGCTTCTTGTGGCCTTGGGCCATCGCGAGGCCGAACCCCTCTCGGATCCAGTCATTGCCGCCCGCCAACTATTGTCTGCGCTAGCTTCCCGGCCGAAGAACATTAGTTGCATTGTCGTAGACAATGCCCAATGGATAGATGAACGCTCCGCCAAGGCCCTGCGGTTCGTGCTGCAGAGACTCGCCGACGACAGGATCACAGTTGTCTTGGCAGGTGTTTCAGGGCCCGGTACCGCAGCCATCGATCGGATGGTGGCTGATGACCTGTCCTGGGGCTTTATCAAACGGGTCAACATGGAACCGCTGAGTCCGGAACAGGTCCAGGATTACGTGGCGCGGGTCTGGGATCGAACGATGTCGGCGCGTACGGCTGAACGGCTTCGATGGAGCACCGGAGGTACTCCCTTGTTGATCAACGCCGCAATGGAGCACGCCGCCGGGCCCGAATATTCCGCCCAGGACCCCTGGCCAGATGCCCTGCCGTATATCGCCCCCGGAAACAATCCCTTTGCCGCCATGCTCGACGCATTGGAGCTTGGACCTGTCCGATCCGTCGTCGAGTTCGTGTGTGTTAGTCGCGACCCGATTGAACAAGAGCGCTTGCAGCGGATTGGCTTCGCTTTGAATGAACCAACGGATGTCGCGGCAGCATTGGCGAGCGGGCTGGTCCGGGGCACACGGGTCGGGCAGACCGTTCAATTGCGCCCGTTTCATGATCTGCTCGCTGTCGGGGTGCGGGACAACCTCAAGAGCCACCGCTTGTCTTCCATCCACCGCGCGATTGCAGGCGAACTCGATGATCCGAGACTTGCTCTGCAACATCGATTGCTGGTACAGGAACCCGGGACAGTCGCACTCTATACCGATGTGACCTCCGGCGTCGATCACGCTTTGGCCGATGGCCAGCCGGAACTCGCGTTGCAATACCTACGCTCGGCGATGGACAGGTTCCACGGAAGCCGCCGGGACGACTGCATCATCGAAGCCTGCGTCGTTGCGTCCGTCCACCATCGCATTGCCGAAGTGATGGACCTTCTGCCTCAGGTGCAATCCATGCGTCCCGGCGTAGTGCGGGACTTCGCGCTGTTGCAGTTGCTTCAAATGAGGCCGGATCTGGACCGTGTCGGCCAATTTGCCGAAGAGCTGATCGCGAAGGAACTGAACCACCCTGACGAGGCCCTGCTGCGGGCCCACATTTCGTTGGCGATAGTCGTCTCACGCATGGTCTCCGAGGATAAGTCCTCCACCGCCGTCGCCGTCGCCCAAGCGCACCGATACCTGGAGCAGCTGAGCCAGTCCAAGGGGGCAGTCCACGACCCTAGGCTTCGGCACCTGCCCTCAGGAACGGACTTGGGCCTGCAATTCGATGGATTCAACCTCATCGGTGCAAGCGGCACCCAGGATCCAAACCTGATCTCGAAGGCTTTCGCGTCGCTCAGTGCACGGATCGCTGATGCGAACGACAGTCCTGCCTTGGCCGACGCATTGACCTGCAGAGCCGGTTTCCTCAGCGTGACTGGTGGCATCGAACAGGCCACGGTCGACCTGGAGAGGGCCATGGAAGTCTCGGCTTCGACCGGGGCGGGCCTGGCAATCGGGCACACCAGGGTTGTGCTCGCATACTGCTATTTCCTGCTGGGAAGGGTGCAGGAAATGCTCACGGTGGTCCGCACGGCGCAATTGCTTTCTCTGGATGTCAGCGATGTCTCGTCCCGCCCCCTCGTTTTCGCGATGTCCGCGGTCCTCGAGGCAGTACAGGGCCGTTCGGAATCATACGAAGCTGCGTTGCGCCGCGCGGAAGAAGTCCGAATCAGCGAATATGACACTTTTGGAGTCGAACTCAGCGGCCTTGCAAAGCTCGAACGGGCCCGTTCCTTGGCCGAATGGCAACAACAGCTGGACGCATCAGAGGCGATCACATTAGCCACGCCATCGACACGAAGTTACAGGATTGACGCTTTGGCTGGACTGGGTCGTGCGGAGGAAGCGGACAGGTTGTTGCAGGCCTGCAAGGATATGAATGGTCGCGGATGGTGGCCGGTGTATGGTTCGCTGGACTGGTTGGAGGGCAGGGTCAGCGAAGCGTATGGACTATCCAGCCGGGCGGCCAAGTTCTACCGGCTCGCGGCGAAGGAACCGCGCTTCCCTTTGTCGCAGGGCATTGCCCACCTCGACCTTGGCCGACTGCTCATCTCGATGGGAAACACGAAAGCCGGTGCAGCCGCCCTGAGGGGTGCCGTAAGGATCTTCCTTGCACTCGGCGCCGCGCCGTACCTCAGCCGTGCGATGAAGTTGCTCGACGGGGTGAGCGACAGGCCTGGCAATCCGTACCTACAGGCATTCGAGTCCCTTACTGGACGGGAACGGGAAATCGCCTTCTATGCCGAACGAGGCATGACCAACAAGCAAATCGCCGCCCAGCTATTTGTTTCGCCCGCCACGGTGAACTTCCATATCCGGAATGTCCTGGCCAAGCTCGACCTCCGCTCTCGGCGGGAACTCGGCCAGCTATTCAGTGCCGGCCTTGAAGGCTCCACTCCGAGCCAAGCCCGCACGCCCTTGCGTCATCCGTTAACGGAACCCTAACGCGGTGGCGGGAACGGTCGCACCGCCACACGGCGCACAAGAGGCCGGTGGCGGTGCGTGGCTCGGTTCGTTGCCTGGTTTAGCTCAACCTACGGAGGCAGCAGCCTTCCTGATCACGTCGGCGACCACCTTCGGCCGCGACACATAGACGGCATGGCTTCCTGGCGTCTCGCTGACCGTTGCGCCTATCCGCTCTGCCATACTGGCCTGCGCCACCGGTGGGATCATTTTGTCCTCGGTGACATGCAGATACCAACTGGGCTTCACCCGCCAGGCGGCTGAGGAAACGACTCCGCCTAGTGCTTCCAAGCCCCATGGGACCTGGGCGTCGGCCATAAATGCCGCTTCCTCGGGGGTGACGTCGCCAGCGAAGGACTCATGGAACTTATCGCGGTCGAGGAAGAGGTATCCGTCGACGGGAGGCAGGATGGGTGGCTGCGGGCCGTCGGCTGGGAACGTCCCAAGCAAGGAGTTCACTGACTCGCCTTGGTCCGGGGCGAACGCGGTGATGTAGACAAGCGCGGAGACCTTTTGGTGATTGCCTGCTTCGGTGACGACGGCCCCTCCGTACGAATGACCCACGAGAACCACAGGCCCATTCGCTTTGTCAATCACTTGCAGGGTGGTTGAGGTGTCGTCGGCGAGGGACTTTGTCGGGTTCTGCACGACGCGCACCTCGAAGCCATCTGCCGTCAGCTCGTCGTACACCCCCCGCCAGCCTGTTCCGTCGACGAATCCACCGTGAACGAGGACGATTGTTGGTTTCATGCTTTGCTCCTAACAGTGTTGGACAGGAGCAACGCTAGGCTTCCATTCGCCCGTGGTAATCCGTCAATTGACGTACATTCAAGGACGTAGATTGTTCGGGCCGGCCGAGAGGGCGTCACGCAAGCCGGCCCGCGTCGAGATCCCCAGCTTCGAGAAAGTGCGCGAAAGATGAGTGGAGACAGTCCGCGGTGACAGGAAGAGGGACTCGGCGATCTGTTTGTTCGAGAGGCCCGTCGCCGCGAGGTCAGCAACCGCGGATTCTTGCGGGGTCAGTGCGCCGGAGCGCGCCTCGGGTGCGCCAAGTGCGCGAAGTTCCCGATCCGAGCGCAGGGCCCACGCATTGGCACCCAGCTGAAGAAACATCTTCCCCGCTTCGCCGAGTTGGATCTTGGCGGCGGAGCGTTCCCGCCGGCGTCGAAGTTCCTCTCCGAACAGAAGCCGGATCCGCGCGTGATCGAACCGCCAGTGCTCAACGTCCGGGGTGGCAAGGGCAGACTCGAACTTTTCCTTCCAGTCCGGGCCCTCGTCCAACAACCCGTGGGCGGCCAAGACAAGGGCACCCAACCGCGAGGAGTGGCTGGCGACTTCAGTACTTTCCAACGCCCGTAGGTGCATTTGTGCCTGGGGCCTGCGTCCCGATCGCGTGCCGGCTTCAATGAGATCGAAAGCCGACCAGATGGCGTGTGGGATGTACGCCGGGAGAATGCCTGGCGGGCTGATCGTCGCCGCATGGGTGAAGGCCTCTTCGAATCGGCCGGCTGGCAATGCCGTGAGGCACCGGATGTGCGACGAATAATTCGCAAGGGCGACAAGCCGCCGGGGCGCAGCCCAAATAAGGAGATCTTCGGCAGTGCTATGAGCGAGGGCTTCGTCTCCATGGGCCGCCTGGACGAGTGCCAACAGGAACCTGGCCGGTGCGGTGGTCAGTGCGTAACCGTGTTCTATCGAGAGGTCCATGCCTTCTTGGACCACCACCTCCAGCTCGTCCCAGCTGCCACTGAAGTAGTCGTCATTGGCGAGCAGAAAGAGCGCTTGAATGGCGGGAGTGATGGCTTCCCCTCTGCGCCCGTCTTCGACGACTTGCCAGAGTGCCTCGCGCATGGCTCCGAGAGAATCGATGTAGGCTCCAGCGGTGGCGAAGCGAACTATGTGCAGCGGATCGGTAACGAATCGAAGTCGATCAATCGCGCGATGAAAGCGCTCGATCGCTGCCCCCTCAGCGTGAGCCGCATCGACGAAGAGGTCGATCTGAAACTGGAGCACTTCCGGCAGGCCTTCGGGTGACGCCTGAGCCAAGAGAGTTTTCCAGAAGTCCCCATTACCCGCGAAAAAACCGACGAGGACGAGTGTGTAGAGAGCTTCGGCATAATCACGGGCGTCCGCATCCGGCTCGGACGTTCCTGGTGCCAGGGCGGCAAGCAGGAGTCTGCGTGCGGTTGCAACGTCCCCCTCGCTGTTGAGCAGGTTGTACGTCACAGCGATGACGGTCGCCAGCTGTGGTGAACGGGATTGGTTGCGAAATGATTCGGCGAGCAGAGCCGGACTTTCTCCGATTGTCCCGGCAATCGATGATCCAAGGTATGCCGCACGTGCCACTCGGCGCTCACGGCCACTGATGGAAGGAGTCAGTTCCGCAGCCTTGAGCATTGCAGCGGTTGCCCGGCTGCCGTCGCCAATCTCGATGAACCGCTGGGATACGTTTTCGAGAAGCGCCGCGACTTCCTCATCGGGGCCCGTTGCCGCCTGCCCGAGGTGCCAGGCCCGCCGCACAGGATCATCGGCGAAGGCATCGGCGAGGGTTGAGTGCACGCGCCGGCGCTCTTCGTCCGTCGAGCGCTCGAACACGGCCGAGCGAATCAGAGGGTGACGAAGTTCCCAACGCCCGGAACGGGAGTTGAAACGCACTATGCCGGCGCGCTCCGCGGGCGAGAAATCATTGTGGCCGGCGCTCGTTGGAATGCATTTTTCGATGGTCATCCTGTTCTCGGCGCCGGCAAGAACCACGAAGAGCAACATTTCACGCGTGTGCGGAGGCAGCGCCGACAGGCGGTCTTCGTAAAGCGATTTCAGCCGGTTCGTGAGCGGAAGCATGCTGGGCATCTGCTGTGCGCTGGGGTATTTGAGCGCTGCGGGGAGCTCAAGCAGTCCGAGCGGATTGCCGAGCGCCTCACCTTGGATCCGCCGTCGAACGCTCGCGGGCAGAGCCGGAAACCGATCGACGAGCAGAGCGTCCGCGGCGTCGTCGCTTAACGGAGGTACAAGAAGAGACGGAAAGCCGCTGCGGACGAAGACCGTGTCCTCATCCAGTCGTGCTGCCGCAAGGATCTTGGCCGATACCCCGCGAAGACGGCGGCCAAGGTAGGTCAGCGTCATGGCGGAAAGCAGGTCCATCCATGGCGAGTCATCCACCATCAGGAGCACGGAGTCCGATTTTGCGGCGGTCAGTTCCAAGAGGGAAAGCGCGGCGGCTCCCGCAACGAGGAGGCCGGGCATCGCGCCTGTCCGAAGTCCGCAGATGATGCCGATTGCCGCCTGGTGATCCGGCGCGAGCTGGGGGAGCGAGTCGATCAACGGGAGCAACAGCTGGTTGACCGTGCTGTACGGAAGTTCGGCTTCAAACTCAAGGGCCCGCGCGCGGAGCACCCGAGTGCCGTTCATTGCTGCCCGATCGCCGATGAATTCTAGCAGGGCCGATTTTCCGACTCCGGGTTCTCCGGTGACCACGAGGAGGGAGTCACGTCCGGACTCGTTCAGGAAAGCATCGATCCGCTCGACCTGGACATCCCGACCATGCAACGTTGCTTCAATCAACTTGAGTCTCCGACGCGCGGCCTTCACCCATGAGGAAAGGTTAGGAGACGAGCTGAAGCGTGACAAGGATTTGCTCGTCACGGCCATGTCGCGACGGGCAGCCCGGGTGACGACCCGCCGTCGGGCTCAATGCCCTGCGGCGACGGCTGGAACGCTGCGGTCTAACGCCGTCAGGACCACCATCGATGCACCAATCGCAAGCAGAATCCAGGCCAGCGTGTGGAAACCCGCGTCGGTGGCAGACGGCCCAAAGGCGATGCCGATGAGGCTTGAGGACCCGATCGCGCCCAAGTACATCGACGTCCGCAGCAACCCCGAGGCAACCGCAATCTCCGCGGCAGTCGTTTGAAGGTACAGCGCCGCCTGATTGGCGAAGCTGCTGAAACCGTTGGTCAGCCCCAGCAGCAGGGTCATCCCGATGAGCAGAACGACGCCGGAGCCGTGGTTCACCAGTAACATCACCCCTGCGGAGAGCGTCAAGGCGACGCCGGCAAGGACCAGCGGCCAACGTACCCACGCCCGAGCGGAGACGACCCGCGCCACGACGATGCTCAGAAGGCTCAGCGGAATCAGAACGAGCCCTACCATTGCCGGGTTCAGTCCCATGCTTTGTTCCATCCACTGGCTGGCCCCGTACATCGAGGCATAGGTCGCCAGTGCGGCCAGGATCGAACGCAGGTAGGTTCGCTGCAGTGGCCCGTTCCTGCCGAGCATCCGGACGTCGATCAGCGGACTGCGCGCATGCCGTTCCCGCCGCAGGAGCACCCCCGCCAGCACCACGGCGAGGACTGCAAGCCACCAGGCCGGCGTCGTGAGCGCCGAAAGGAACACCAGCAGCGAGATGACCGCACCGGCAAAGAGGGCGATCCCCGGCAGGTCCAGCATTGTGAGCAGGCTGCCCAGGCCCTGTTTGCGAACCGGCGCGTCTTTCGCCACTCCGAGCAAAGTGAAGGTGAAGGCCAGCAGGGCCAGCGGAATGTTGACTGCGAACAGGGCCCGCCAGCCGAACGCGCCGGCCAGCACTCCGCCAAGGGGCAAGCCGACGACGGCGGTCACCTGGGCTGCGATCGAAAAGTTGCCCAGGACGCGGCCCGGCACGCCGATGCCGGACTCGTCGGCTCGCCGGAGGACTAGTGCCATCGCCGTCGGGTAGCACGCTGAGGTCCCGACGCCTATGAGTGCCCGCGAAACAAGAAGCACGCCCAGGTTCGGGGCCAGTACTCCGACAACTCCAGCCAGCAGAAGGACGGCGACCCCGGCGAGGAATACGCGTCTGGGCCCGAAAAGGACAGAGAGTTTGCCCATGGTCGGCTGGGCCACTGCGCTGCATAGGTACAGGACGGATATGAGCCCGGCAGCGGCGCCCGGACTCGAGCGAAAGTCAGCCCCGATGCCCACCAGCGCAGTGGCGATCATCGAGCTGTTGATGGGGTTCAGGGTGGAGCCAAGCAGCAGGGGTGCCGTGAACCTCCAGCCCAGCGGGTTCGACGGCCGATTCCCATCGTCGGAAGCCGGGGCGCCGGCCGCGTTCCGTGGGGGAGCGAGTGATGAATTGCCCGAGTCCGCCGACAGGCTCGATGGCCGGGCGGGATCGGGCGCGGTCACGATCGCGTGGCTTTGAGAACGTCCAGGATTTCTTGCGTCGTTCCGGTCTCGCCCAGCCGGGGAAAGATCGTCGTGACGGAGTTTTCGTGGGCGTTCATTGTCAGATCGGTCATCGCGTCGAGAGCGAGGGTGACGTTAAGACCGGCTTCGTGGGCGCTCCGCGCAGTGGATTCCACGCCAATGCTGGTGGCTACACCGGTCAGCACCACCTGGGTCACGCCAAGGCCTTCCAAGAGTGCGTCAAGACCGGTGTTGGTGAAGGCACCCCACGTCTTCTTCGTGACAAAGTGATCGCCTGGTTGCTGGTTCAGTTCAGGCAGGAGTTCGGCGAAATCGGCGGGGAACTCCCTTGCCCCGCTGCTGCCTTGATCTGTCCGGCCGGGCGCGCCGCCTGTGACGTTGACCAGCACCACAGGCAGTCCCTGGCTGCGGAAGGCATCCGCGAGCGCAGCGGAATTCCGGACGATCGGTTCGAGGGGATGAGCTTTCGGGGAGGCAACTATTCCCCGCTGAAGGTCAACAATGATCAGGGCGGTCTGTGGGTCCAGGGTGGTGATGGTCATGTATATCACGGCTCCAAAAGGCGTTTGAGTAGGTGAATGGCGCCGGGCAACCTTTCCCGCTCGTCCGGCGTGAGTTTGGACTGGATGGTGCGGTAAAGCCAATCAGCCTTGGCCGCTCGGCTGGCGCTGATGCTCTCCCGGGCTTCGGTTGTGAGGGACAGGATCCTCTGACGGCCATCGGCAGGATCAGGGCCGCTCTCGACGAGTCCTGCGCCGGAAAGGGCGGAAATGATGGCTCCCATGGACTGGGGACGCATTCCCTCGGCGCGGGCCAGCGCGGACAGCGTGGCCCGGCCGTCACGCTCCAAGTGGATCAGCACGGCCTTTTGCGCATTCGTCAGGTTGTCCACTTGGGACTGCTCGCGCAGCCGCCGGGTCAACTGGCCAATGAGGACACGAAGCTCGGCGGCAGCTTCGAGCATGCCCGCCGCGTCGGCATCCGGGTGGGGGTTCACAACGACGACGCTACCAGATAGTAAGGCAAACTGAAAAGGTTGCCTTACTATCTTCCCTTGGGGCCAGGGTCCGGGCGTTTGCGGGTTAGGAGAGTTCAGCGATCTCCACGGCTTCACCGCTCACGACAATTCCGCCCTGCGGAGGAATGTCGACAGTGAGCACACTCGCGCGGCCGATGTGGCTGCCTTGATGAACAATCACCCGGATTGGCGGCTCCACGAGCGAAAGCAACCGGAGATATCCGCCGAAAGCCGCGGCGGCCGAACCGGTCGCCGGATCTTCAGTAATGGTTCCCACAGGGAAAAGGTTGCGCGAGTCGAACTCGCCGCTGCCGATCTCACAGAGTGTCGTGACGGTGCCGGCCCAGCCCTGGGCATCCATCAGCGCGCGCATGGCATCCGGTTCGAAAGCGTAGGAGTCAAAGGTGCTCCGTTCGGCGAAGACGAGAATGGGGTGCCAGTTTCCGGCAAAAGCAACCATCGGAGGGTAGCCCGGGTGCAGTTCGCTTTGGCCCACGCTGAGCAATCCGAGCAGGGAGTCCAGAACACCGTCAGGGAACTCGGCGACCCGGGGTTCCACGCTCGTGAAGCTTGCCGTGACCGCAGCGCCCCGGGCGGCCGTCTCAATCACAACGGGCCCTACCTCCGTATCGAATACAAAGGTTCCCGCACCATCACGCCCTGACAGCGCGACAGCCAAAGCGATAGTGGCATGGCCGCAAAACGGCACTTCGGCGATGGGGGAGAAGTACCGCACACGGTTTCGGCGGGCGTCACCGTTAACGATGGTCTCGGTGATGAAGACTGTTTCCGCGTATCCGATCTGAGCCGCGATGGCCTGCATCCGTGCGTCCTCGAGGCCGGTTGCGTCCAGGACTACTCCTGCCGGATTTCCTCCGTCGGGGGTGGCGGTAAAGGCGGCATAACGCAGTACATCCGGGGTCTGTTCCATCCGGATATCGTCGCACGGAAGGCGCCGTCATCATCGAACAGCATTTGCCCTGTTTAGCGTTCGGCGGCGGTACCCGGCCGAGAGCGTCAAGGCTTGGGAGAATGAGGGCAAGTAGCGTGGATCCAGAAGGGGTCCGCGCCCGTTGTTCGACGGGGTGAAACGACATGAGGTTGATAACCACGACCAACGTCTCAGTGGACGGCGTGATGCAGGGGTTGGGCGGAGCGGACGAAGATCGCAGAGGCGGCTTTGAGCGCGGGGGATGGGCGATACCACTTCTGGACACCGAAACCGGAGACTATCTCAGCGACGCCTATGGCGGTGCGTCCGCGTTCCTCTTCGGCCGGCGGACCTACGAGATTTTCGCCCCCTATTGGGGAGCGATGATCGATCCGGGCAGGAACCCGATCGCGGCCGCGTTGAACAGCCGGCCCAAGTACGTGGCGTCGACCAGCCTCGCCGACCCGCAATGGGCGGGCACGACCGTCCTGCCCGGCGACCTCGCCACGGCCATCGGCGAGCTGAAGGCACATCACGACGGCGACTTGCTGGTCCCGGGCAGCGGTGTCCTCGTCCGATGGCTGCTCGCCAACAACCTGGTCGACCAGCTCGATCTGCTCACCTATCCCGTGGTCGTCGGCCAGGGCACGCGGTTGTTCCCCGAATCCGGTCCCGACCTAGCGCTCGAGCTGGTCGACTCACGGACGACGTCCCGGGGCATCACCATCCAGACTTATCGGCCGGCTGGGCGTCCGGAGTACGCAACGTCCACGGTTGACCCGGAGGATGTGTTCTGAGGCAGTTGCTGTTAGGGGACACGTCGTCGTGATCATTCATTAGATGCAAGAATCACGACTTTACTTTACATAATGTAGATTATCGGCGTTAAAACCACGGGAGTAGAAGTAGCTGCGAGAACTCCCGTCCATCAACGATTCCGACGTTTCCGCAGGTCAAACCGGATTCGCCGGTCATGAACATGCTCGCGTCTTGGGTGTGAACTTGCGCCCGGATCCCTTGCGGCTGTAGATTTCCTGCATCTAATGCATGTTTCCATGGTTTAGGGGTCGTTGTGAATGGTGCCGTTCCGGGTTTCGTCCCGCGGATGCTGGTGGATCCGGATATTGGGCTGTTCAGGGCTGATGAACGGGTTTTCACTGCCATGCTGGATGGCTGGCGGGCGCAGATGCTGGCACGCGGGCTCACGACGCAGACCATCAAGCAGCGCTGCCAGCTGCTGGAGCGTTTTCAGCGGTTTACGGGTGAATTTCCGTGGCAGTGGCGCCCGGCCGACATCGATGATTTCCTGGCCGATCTGCGTTCTGGCGAGAAGCCGATCAGTCTGAAGACGTTGCGTTCGTACAGCAATGCCGTGGCGATGTTCTGCTCTTATCTGACGCATCCTGGCTATGGGTGGGGCGAGTTCTGTGAACGGACTTTTGGCGATATTCCGAGCCAGATCTGCTTCGAGTGGAACATGCCACGGCACACGACCGATGATGCCGTCCCGGCGAAGAAGCGCTCGTTCACCAAGGCGGAACTGCAGCGGCTTTTCGACTACCTCGATGACCTGGTCGACAAGGAATATGCCGCCGGCAGCAAGCGCTGGCTGCCTCTGTTCCGGGACTCGGTGGCGTCCAAGGTCTGTTATGCCTACGGGCTTCGCCGACGCGAAATGACCATGCTGGATCTGGAGGACTTCGGCCCGAACCCGCACGTCAGCGACTACGGACGGTTCGGAGCACTCCAGGTTCGATTCGCCAAAGGCACGGCAGGCTCAGGACCCAGACGTCGCACCGTGTTGACCGTTCCGGAGTTCGACTGGGTCGTGGACCAACTCAAGACCTGGACAGCCGGCGGCATGCGGCAACAGTTCCCGACTGCTGAACGGTCCTCGGCTCTTTGGCCAAGCGAGCGTGGCGCCCGAATGTCCCTGGGCTCGTTCGGTGATGCGTTCGCAGCGGCACGGGATGCCGTCGGTCTGCCCCAGGAGCTGGGCCTGCATTGCCTCAGGCATTCTTACGTGACCCACCTGATCGAAGCCGGTTATGACGCGGCCTTCGTGCAGACGCAGGTTGGCCACTCCTACGCCTCGACCACCGGGCTCTACACCTCGGTATCGTCGGACTTCAAGCAGAAAACCGTGCAGCAGATGATTGCACGCCGCATCGCGAACTTGGAGGACACAGATGCCTGAACAGCGCCGGATCGGCTACCGCTGGAACCTGCGAGCCCTGATGGCAAAGCAGAACCTCTGGAAGACCACTGAACTGATGCCGCTCCTGAAATCCCGCGGCATCAACCTCTCCGAAAGCCAGGTCTACAGGCTGGTCACCTCCACGCCGGAGCGCATTCCGGCAAGGACATTCGCCGCGCTCTGCGACATCCTCGACTGCACACCAAACGACCTTTTCGAACCTTTCGTGGAAATGCGCGCCGCAGCGACAGCGAACGCCCCGAAACGCAGCGAAGACCTCGGCATCCAACCAGGAAACCCGATCGCTAAGCGCATTCGCCTCGTCCCGCCCGAGGACGGTGAGTAGGCCACGCAAAGCAGAGGACCCGACCCGCTGGCCGGTCCCCTGCGCCCGCTGCGGCCAGCACCACCAGACAGTCGCGCGTTGGCCCGACGGCGGAGTCTGCGGCTACTGCTACCAGCAAGCAAAACGCACCCGTGGCACCTGCGCCTGCGGCCACGAAGGCGTCCTGCCCGGAATTATCGATGACCAACCTGCCTGCCGCCAATGCTCAGGCATCCGACTCAACATCGACTGCGAGAGCTGCGGAGCCGAAGACGAACTCCACAGCGGCGGCCGCTGCTGGACCTGCGTCCTCGGCAGCGTCGTCGACGACCTGCTCACCGATCCGATCACGGGATCCATCGCCAACGAGCTCGTCCCGCTGGCAGCCGCACTGAAGTCAATGAAGCGGGCAAACAGCGGCATGACCTGGATCCGCCAAAGGCACGTCACTGCATTCCTTCGGAACCTGGCAGTCGCACCCAAATTCAGCCACGAAACCTTCGACGAACTACCCGACTCACGCACCCGCGAATACGTCCGTGGCCTGCTCACGGAACACGGTGTGCTCCCCCGACGCGACGAACTTCGAACGCGCTACGAGAACTGGGCCGCCGAAGCCATCGAACGGACAACCGAACCCCAAAACCGTGAGCTCATCCGCCGCTACGTTCGCTGGCACCATCAACGCCGGATGAACCACATGGACGAGGTCACCCGCGGCACCTTCCTCCGCGCCAAGCAGCAAGTGACCGTCGCAATTGACCTCCTCAACTGGCTCACGGACCACGGAATCAGCCTTCCGGACCTAACGCAGGCACATCTGATATGTAGTTCTCATTTGTCAAGAGCGTGAGGAAGCGGTCCGCGGGCTGGGTTGCCTGGGACCGCTTCCTTTTTTGTGCCTCCGGGAGGAGCCGTTGGGTGTGGTCAGCGTGTCGTTGGCGACTGCGCGGTCAGACTGATATGCGCGGGTTGGGTACCGCAGGACGATGTGTTCGGCTGGAGGTTACCGCTGGTCTAGCAATGACGGGCGTGGCCTCGTTTCGGGTTGCCCATAGGTGTATCGCGGGTTTACTCCACGCGCTGCAAGGAACCACTGTCCAACTGGTCGTTCCCGGGGGGTATTTGGTGTTTGCTGCCTTGGATGAGGCTGGCAAGTGCTTGTCGAAATCAGGGGCTGGCCGGATGTGTGCCGGTGGCCAGGGACCAGCACCAGCCGGAGAGTTCGCGGGCGATGGCGACGTTGGCGATGACCGGGCGTTTGCGGCGTTCGAGGTAGCTGAGCCAGCGTTCGTGCAAGCGCCGGTTCCCGGCATGCCCCCGGGTTCGTGCTTCGGAGGTGGCTTCTTCCCAGCGTGAACGCATGAGCCGGGAGGGGTTGTTATATGGCCTGCGGTGGTGCCAGGCCGCTTCAACGAGCAGCCGGCGGGCGTGGCTGTTGCCTGTTTTCGTGATGGAACCCTGCGATCGGGATTGTCCGGAAGAATGCTCCGTCGGGACCAGGCCAAGGTAAGCGCCGATTGTGGAGCCGGTGAACCGGTCCCAGTCGCCGATCTCCACGGCCAGTCCAAATGCGGTCAGCGTGGAGATGCCGCGCAGGCATTGGAGGGCGCGGACAACCGGAGTGTATTCGCTTCCATATGCCATCGCTGTGATCGCTTGGTCGAGGCGGTCACGGCGGTCTGAGATCTCATGCATCGCCTCAAGGGAGGACTCGTAGGTCAGCTGCCGGGCCGGTGCGTCGAAGCGCTGGCGGGCCAGCCAGAGTTCATGGGTGCCAGTCCAGGCTTGCCCGCCGGAATAGACGATGCCTTGGCGCAACAGCAGTTTGGAAATCCGGTGCCGGGAACGCATCAGATCGCCGCGAACGTCTTCGCGGGAGCGGACCAGATCCCGTGCTGCTTCTTGGTCCGCTGATGGAATTCTTACCCCGGTGACCTCGCCCAGCTTCAGCAGCCGGGCCAGATGCAGTGCATCCTTCGCGTCGGTTTTTACCCGGTCCCCGGACGGGCGCTGGAGCTTCGATGGTGCCGCGACCACTGTCTCGATTCCGGAGGCCAGCAGGAACCGGGCCAGGCCGAAGCCGGTCGGTCCTGCCTCGTAAACGACTCTGACCGGTGATGGCAGGGAGAGAATCCAGGCGAGAATTTCACCATGATCCGGAGTCATCCGGTGCAGAAGGACTTCGCCGGTCTGCGCGTCTAACGCGCATGAGACAACGGTGCGGGCATGGACATCCAAGCCGACGCTTGTACGCTCGAACATAGCTGGAACCTCCAAATTTCAAATGTGGCTCTACCTGTTCGCCAAGTGTGGCAGGCAACCCACGTCTTGCTTTGAAAAGGAGGTTCCAGCCCCCGGACCACATTTCCCGGACCCTTCTAATAGAGGGCCATCAGCGCCGGAACAAGATCCGGAGCGTCCAACAACCCGTCATCGGGGACAGGGGACCAAAAAGCTGGACGCTCCGGAAACGGTCCGGCGACAATGGGCCTTCAGAAGGGTCCAGAGGCTCCACGGGGGTTTCGCCTAAGCCGGCCACCTCTTGCTACATATCGTCTAGACGTATGGCAGGCCGGAGGACCCACAACCCGCCGCATCGCCGAGGGCTTCCTGAAATGGGCCATCAAGACCAAAGCCGCTCCGGCAGGGCTGGCCATCGTCCCGCACCGCCGCGGCACCAGCCCCAAGCTCGCCAAATCAGGACAGGACGAAGCGCTCCACCGCGTGGTTAACACCGACGGACTCGAGCCACGAGACCGCGCCGCCGCGATCCTCATCCTCGTCTTCGGACAACAAGCCGAAAACATCGCGCGGCTAACCTGGGACGACGTCACCGTCACCGACGACTTAGTCACCGTCCAGCTCGGCAGCATCCAGATCGCGTTGCCAGACCCTTTAGCGCAACCTTGGCGGGAGCTCGCTGCAAACCCGGGCCACGAGCTGACCGCCGCGCACCCCAACACCAAATGGGTGTTCCGCGGAGCGTCGCCTGGACGCCACATTCATCCTGGGCACCTCACGACCCGCCTCAGCAAACTCTTCAGCACCCGCGCTGCACGTCTGGGAACACTTCACGAACTCACCAAACTCGCACCCGTCGCCATCATCGCCGAAACCCTTGGCTACTCCCCCACGACCATTGAACGCCACGCTACTGGCTCTGCTGCTGCCTACGCCCAATACATCACCACAAGGGTGCATGCCAGGCGAGTTAGCGTGCCGCAGTCGTAGGAGTCGGGAGAAGGCGACCGGCCGGCGGAGCGTCTACGAGGGCGAAAGCTCACGAAACTTCTGGAGGGCCGGTCCCAAGGAGCGGCCGAGAAATTCAGTCCAGACCGCCGCGTCGTGTTCGTCGTAGTATGCGAACCAAACATCGCTTGAGTCGATTGTTGCGGAAGTTGGCGCAAACGATCGAAGGTAGTGCTCTCGTACCTCGGGTGGAAGTTGGAATAGGAACTGCTCGTCGGGAGCCGGCAACGCGACGG
This sequence comes from Arthrobacter sp. efr-133-TYG-118, assembly GCF_030209755.1. Classification (GTDB taxonomy): domain Bacteria; phylum Actinomycetota; class Actinomycetes; order Actinomycetales; family Micrococcaceae; genus Arthrobacter. The sequence continues at coordinate 90,023 of NZ_JARVRH010000013.1, forward strand.
CGACTTGGCTGATGATGTTGAGCGCCTCTCGCCGGCCAACTTCATCGAGGAGCTGCCAAACCCGAGCACGCTTGAAGCCGGTTGCGCGTTCGGGGGTCTTTGATCGCTCGAGCTCGACTATGAATCGGTTGCCTGCACGGGGATCCCAACCGCTTTGGCCACACTGGGCGGCAATGATGAGGTGATCATCGCCCCACGGCCGAGTCCAGGCATTGCTGCCCAGTCGCTTGAACCCCTCTTCCTTCAGCCAAGGTCCTAAACCCGTCCGAAGAACCTCGACTAAGTCCCGGGATCTGAAGGTGTCTGCACGGGGCGCCCGACGGGCAACGTGGTCCCGACGCGTTCTTATGAATCTCACGATGTAACGATAAGGCGGCCGGCACCTTCCGAAGGACTGACGCTCGGCAGACACGCGCCACCGGAACTATCGCCCTCCGATTGGACTACTCCCGGCCCATGAATAACCGTGCATGCCAGTTAAGTAGAACGAGTTCAAACAGACGAGCCAAATGCTGACCCGTGGGCCTCTCGACGTCGTACATCAGAGCTCACGCGGGACGGTTCAGCGCTTTCAGCGAACGAATATCCGTGGACCTGGTCGGCGCATCACGTGGATGAGTTCCTGGCCGACCGTCGCAGCTCCGACCAGGGTCTGGCGCTAAACCCATCGGCCCTCCGCTAAATCAGACCAAAAGTCGACACGATACGTCGGTAACGTCATGTCGGGCTCCCGGAAAAACTCGGCCGCGAAGTAGGCAGCAAGATGAATCCCGTCAGGCTTGCCCAACCAATCAACCCATCCAGGGCCCATCGGAGTACCCAGACTCAGCAGCCCCGCATGGTCAGCACTGAACCTGATACCAAATTGCTGCTCAACGTCGGCGATCTCGGCATTAGTTAAACCAGGACCCAACGGAATACGCGCCTCGTAAAGTGTCTCAATGGCTGTTTCGACGATAGAACCCACGCCTGAATCATGACATCTACTACTCGTCCCACTTCAACACGCCTCGCTGCCAGTCAATGCACGGGAGTTGCACTGGGTGCGATAACTCCCGTTCACCGAAGACTCGGACGTTTCCCAAAGGCACACCGCCGGGGCGGGCCGATTTCAGGCCAAACTCACAGGATACACAACGACTCACAGGAGCGCCGCTGGACAACCCTTTCCGCCCTTCGGCCGGTGCCACTCCCCCGAAAATACTCGCGCGAAGTGGTCTGCTGGACGAATTGAGTTCGGACTGCGGCTGGGTTCCGGGGCCGCGGGCCTGTTGACCGTTTTCAGGGGAGCACGCGGCATCGCACCCCTTCCTTCCCGATCCAACTCGTCGGCTACTTCCTGTGGCGCGAAGCCGAAAACAATGGCGGAACACTCACCGAGATCGAAGTTGCTCAAGCAAGAAGCTGACAACTCCGCAACCCTGCCCGGATAACGACCTGGCGCTGCGGCCAGAACGGCGCCGCAGCGCAGGCCACCGCTGGGACCACAAGCGCAAGAATCGACCGCGGCGCTGGGATTCTTCCCAGTCTCGGGTTTCAAAGTGCACTCGATGCAGATGAAGTCCCTCCTGGTCCGTCTTTGAAGCGATCCCTTTAAGGACCGTCCGGACAGGGCCTGGTACAGAAAGAATCCCAGGCAAAGTTTGTCAGCGAATCCGCGTTGGCCTCCGTCGGCCCGTTTCAACTGTCAAGTTTTTGACAGTTGAAGGCTCTGAAAATGCCTCCTTTCAAAACCGGACCGTTGAAAACCCAGCCCTTCTCTCGGATTGCGATTTGTCCGGCTCTCTACAAACAGGACCACCCCAAACGTGGTCGTCGCGCGTATGGACGCGCTTGAAGAGAGGGGAACATAAGTGAGTCAAAGAGGATTCAAACGGGACCTCGGCAACCCGCCGGGAGTGACAACGGGCTGGCGGGCGTTCGCCAAGACCGGTGTCCTGGCAGTGGCCGGTGCTTTGGCCCTGTCCGCCGTCGGAACCGGTGGCATCTTGGCCGCGCCTGCAGCGCAGGCCGCAACTGACCTGCCCGGCATGCACCAATCGGGCATCACAGTCCAGGCTCCGCCGCCTCGGGCGTTTGGAGATTGGTCGATGTGGCTGGGATCGCTCAACCTGAACGGTGCCGCCGGGGGTCCCACGGCATTCTGCTTCGATGTCGGGATTCCAGCGGGCCCGGCCGGATCCGGCGCGGTGGGTTCCCTGGGCAACCCACAGCTTAACTACGCGATCCAGAAGTACCAGGGTGACCCTGCTAACCATGCCGCTTTGGCGTACCTGACGCACGAGCTCGCGGATCCGAGGTTCAACGTGCCGTGGAACGGCATTGGGGCTCCCTACCCTAACCTTCGGGATTCATCTGATCCGCAAATACCCGGTGTCCGCGCCCAGGCCGCGGCGATGCTCGCCGACGCCCAAGCCAACTCCGGTCCGTATTCCACGCAACCTAAACTCTCGATGGACGCGAACGGTCGCGGCGGCACAATCACCTCGACGGAGCTGGTTTCCGCAGCCGGGAACAAGCTGAGCGGCTTCTCGGCCCGCGCCATCCTGAACGGCCCCGCCGTGTGGGCAGGAACGAACTCCCAGGCAGTCAACCTCCATACCGGAGATCAGCTCGGCTTCGCGGCTACCGGAAACGGAACAGTGTCCGTAACGCTGACGATCGACGCCCCCGGGGTGTCGGCCACAACCTATTCGGTGCCCGGGTTCCAGAACCTTCTCGTTGCCAGCGGCGCTCAACCCGTCACGGGATCGTCAGCCGACGCCAGGGTGATCTTCGATTTTCAACCTGAAGCAACGTCGACAGCCGGCCGGTTTGTGGAGGGCGGCAAGCCCCTGGTGGACGTCCTGCACGTGGCGTCCACGGGAAAGGCCAATGACTGGGCGTTCGTGAACGGCGGCAACGTTCCGGCCCGCTTCAACATCGACTGGTATTACAGTCCGGTCAAACTCGCCCCGACGGCCAAGATTCCGGCAGCTGTCGTGAAGGTTGCTTCCGGAACGGGCACCGCAACGGGACCGAGCGACGTCACGGTGACCGCGGACAAGACGGCGGACAAGGCTGGCTACTATTACCCCGTGGCCCGCTTCTCCAAGGCGGCCCAGCCCGCCGAGCTGCAGCAATACTTCCGTGCCGACTGGACGGCAGGGTTCAACGATCCGAATGAGGAGACGATCCAGAAGTACGAACCCGAGGTGGTGACCAAGGCATCGGTCATTGAAAACGGCAAGGTCTACGACGTCATCACCGTCACCGGCAACGAGCCTGGCAAGGAACTCTCCGTGACAACGGATCTGGTTCTAACCTCCGCAGCCCCGATTGCCGGCGGCACCGACACCGCGCCGGCTGATGCCGAGGTCATCAGTACCGTCACCACGAAGGTCACCGGCAACGGCGAGTTCAAGACCCCGTCCGCCGAGGTCCCGTGGGAGAAGATCGTCGCCGAGAAGTGGGCGAAAGGACTGAAAGCCAACCTGTACTTCTCCGAAAAGATCGACGGCACTGAGTCCACCAAGCCGTGGGACGGCAAAGAACTGCTGCCCAACGAAACCGTTCCATTCGAGAAGCCTTCGATAGTCACCAAGGCCTCCGAGAGCGGCGTCGTGCCTCTCGTCGCTCACGACATCGGAATTGTCTCCGGCACCATCCCTTCCGGAACCGGCATCAAGGTCACCACGAAAGTGAGCCAGTACAAGTTTGACGACTCAACCGACGGTTCCGCCCAGGCCGTCTGCGCCAGCCCGTCTTGGACCTCCACGGAACAGGACATCACCACAGCAGGTGAAATCACCTACCCGAGCCACACCATCGCCCACAAAGGCACCTACGGGTACGTCGAGGAACTTAAGCTGACCCTCGACAAGGGCCGGGGCAAGGAACCATTTACCGCGCAGTTGCACAAGGGCAACTGCGGCGAAAAGAACGAAAGCGTCATCGCCTTCCCCGAAGCAGTCACCGTTACCCCGGGCAAGCCGGCCCTGATGGTCAACACCGGATTCGCGCCCGCAACCGGCACAGTAGAAGAAGCCGGGCCGAGCATGCCCCTGCTCATCACAGGCGCCATCACCTTCGCATCGGCTCTCCTCGCCGGGGCAGGGCTGTTCTACCGCAAACGCTTCGCCAACCGAAGACTAGACGCGGCCAAAGTCCACGCGGACGAACACGCCGACTAGAAGCCCCTACCGGGCACCACTAAATAGATGCGGGGCACCCGGATCTCGCCGTCCCGGCAGATCGGTAGGGTGCCCCGCCCTACACCAAGGAAAGTCCAATGATTGAAACCCGCAACTATCCCGACGCCCGGTGGAACCGCGTTGCGCTGACTGTTGTGGTCATTTGTACCGTGGCCGGAGCAACCGCGGGCGTCTTGGCCTTCACATCACCGCCCGCTCCGCCAACGGCTCAGCTGGCACCTGTCCTGGCTCCGTTTACTGCCGCAGGACCGGACACCTACACAGGGCCAACCGAGGTACCCAACCTTCCGCCTGACACGCTCTCCATCCCCGGCGTGGACCTCAAAGTAAGTCTCGTGGACGAAGGCCGTGACGATTCCGGCTACCTGGTGATCCCGGAATCCTCCAAAGCCGCCCGCTACACAGGGTCCGCGGCTGTCTGCGCCGCAAAGGGATCGACCCTGCTCGCCGGGCACGTGAACTTCCCGGATGGGTCGCTGGCGCCTATGGTTTCCCTCGTCCAGGTGGCCAAGGGCATGCCCCTCTATGTATCCGACAAGTCCGGCGTTACCTGCCGGTACAAGATCACCAGCCTGGAATCGCTGGCCAAGACGTCCCTGCCCCCAGGTTCCTTTGCCACTGAGGGACCACCGTTACTGCGGGTCGTCACCTGTGATCTTGCCAGCCCCTTCGTGCGGATTGCCGGGCATGCCCAGTTCGCCAACAACACGATCGCCACCGCAATCCCCTGGCCGTGACTCACCTCATAGGTCCAGCGCGAGTTGGCTGCGTCATGCAGGGATGTCCTCCCGGGAATGCGCTATGAGTGACGAGTAGGTTCTGGTTCGGGTCTTCTTGGGCCTCGCCTTGCTCCAGACCAGCGATGCCAACGCGTCCTGGACCCCGGGAAGGGCAAGAGCGTTGGCAGGCGAAATTCCGTGGAGGCGGCCCCAAAGGTATCCGCGTTCGCTGCACACGAAGTCCACAAGTGCCCTTTTGTGTCCCTTGGGCACGCAGCTCAGCGCCCTGTTCGTTTCCAGCCGGGACATCGCGGCCCCCGGCTCTGACCGGCATCCGGCCTCCTCCATGTGCCGGGCTGCTCGATGCTCGATCACCTTCAGGCCCTCCTCTGCGACGTCGCCATGCCAGCCAGCCCTGATCAACAACGCCTTCAGTTCCTCCCAGAGAGGCGATGAACCGGCGGGCAATGGCGACATGGCCAGCGGGATCTGAGGCCACTCGCACTCATGGCCATACACCGATACCAGCGGCGCCCCCTCCCCCAGGCCGTGGTTCTCCTTCACCTCCGCCCAAACGCCGTCCCGCACATCACGCTCCGAGAGCCAGTGGCGTTGGGTGATAGTCGAGGTTCGGAGCCCGTTGCGGACCACCGTAAGCAGCCACGCGCACGCCGGGACATCCGTGGGGATCCCGCTGTCGCAAAGAACTTCCGTGGCGTAGAACAGTGGATCTTCGGGGTCGATCGAGGGGAACTCGTGCTGAAACCGGGACAATAGCGCCGGAAGAAATGACCCGAACAACTCCCGGGTCGCTGAACCGTTTTGGCCTTCTCTCCGCCATCTTGCTACCAGGTCCAGCAAAAAGGCGTCGCGTTCGGCTGAAGTCGAAAACTGCCCGTACGTTTCTGGACTCACGCTGCGACACCCCACTGCCTCGCAACATCGCTCATCAGTTCCGCGGCCGCGTGGAACTGGGCCGCCAGCCGGCGCCGTCGTGCAGGATCTGCCTCGGGCAGTCGCCGTACGACAAGCTCAGAGGCTCCCAGATTCCGGATGGAATCCATCAGCTCCCGAAGCTGGAGTTCCGCCAGAACGGCCGCGTCGGACGGACCGTGATCCACGCCCAAGGCGCCGACGTCCGCGAGGAACCCCTCCACATCGAAAATTCCCCCGTTGGAATCAGAGTCGGAATCAGGGTGAGCCAGTTCGCCTGCGATCACATTCATTGGTACGGCGGGTGCACTCCGGCGTATTTTGCCGTCCAATGACAATCTCACGGGCGGCAGCATTCCACCCTCTGCAACGCCCTTTGCGAGCAGGGTTTTCACCGTCTCGTGGGATACGCCCAGGACCGGGGCGATGGCACGCAGCGACAAATTTCCGGCCGCCAACTCCATCGCGACACTCACCCGGGCATTGCCTCTCAGGCTCGGGAGGACCAGCCGCTCAGCCTCCACCAACTCAGCCCACGTACTCAGGCCAAAGGCCTTCCACGCCCTCGCCGCATACAGCTCCAAGGCGAGCTTCACGACTTGGCCGAGCAACCGGTCAACCACACCCACTTGGCGGTCAAGCTCAGCCAAACGCAGGCGCAAACGGTTCACCTTGACACGCGCACCCCCGACATCCAGCTCCCGCTGCATACCTGTGTACCTCCCCAAAAGTACTAAGGACCACCCTGTTTGCCGTCCAGCCGATCGGTGAAACGGTCAAATGAGCTGTTATTAGAACTAGTGGTTCGTCGCTTCAATTTGTGTCGCAGAAGCTTTTGGGCCCTGAATGCCGTTGAGTCCGCGGCTCCCCGGAAAACAGCGGAGCCTCTTCAAAACGTCGACATTTCCACGCTCTGCCATTGTCAACAGCATCTTCGTCGCCAACAATGAAGCATGCCGGTCTACGTGAGGTCTCTGGAAACTGCCGTACCGCCCACAGTGCTTGTGCAACCACAGGCGCGCGACGTTTTTGCATCCCAACCGGGCCTGACACGGCTTGGATCCCGGCTGGTGCGAACCTGCTTTGATTCAGCAGCCATCGATACCCGCTTCACTGCCGTCGCCGAATTGTCCCTTGATAATCACTCCGAGAATCCGTCGTTCTTTGACCCTGCCACTGGCCGTGTGCTTAGCCCCAGCACAAAGGTCCGCAACGAAATCTTCGCGGTCGAAGCCACCAAATTGTTCATTGAGGCCGCCAAAGCCGCGGTCGGGAAATGTCCAGACATTGATTTACTTGACATAACTCATGTCATCACTGTCTCCTGCACCGGATTCTTCAATCCCGGCCCCGACTACAAAGTAGTCCGGGCCCTCGGACTCAGCCCGGCCGTGCAGCGCTATCACCTTGGCTTCATGGGTTGCTACGCTGCGTTCCCCGCCCTCCGCGCAGCCCGGCAGTTCTGCCAGGCTGATCCCGATGCCGTCGTCCTCGTTATCTGCGTGGAGCTTTGTTCACTCCACGTCCGGACCTCAAATGATCCGGACACCATCATGGGATCGGCGATCTTTGCGGACGGTGCGGCGGCCGCCGTCGTGACTTCCCGTGAACCTGAGGGGCCGGACCCGGTGATCAGGCTGGATCACTTCGAGACGGTCCTGACGCCGGTCGGCGAAGAAGCCATGGCCTGGAATATCGGCGACGAAGGCTTCGAGATGGTTCTCGGCACGTACGTGCCGCACATCATCGAGGAACACATCACCGGCGCGCTCGAGCCGCTGCTTGCCCGGGAGCCCTCCTTGGCGGGGCTCCCCTACCGGGACATTACGCATTGGGCCATCCATCCCGGCGGCCGCAGCATCCTCGACAAAGTCGAGTCGAAACTTGACCTCACCGAAGAACAGATGGTTCCCGCACGCGAAGTCCTTCGCGACTACGGCAACATGAGCAGCGCCACCGTACTCTTCGTCTTGAAACACATTTTGGGACAAACTCCGGCAGAGCGGGAGGAGCGCATCTGCTCCATGGCATTCGGGCCGGGCCTCACGGTGGAGACAGGACTGTTCACCCGGGTCTCCCCGGCCTTGTGATGCCGAGTCTGTGATGCCTGCCCTCCCCCGCCCAGGCGGCTTTCTCGACGCGCGGGATGAAGCCGCGGTGGAAGACATGGACCGTCCCGATTGCGAGCTTGACCGGCTCAACAGGAGCTACGCGCGGTTTCCGATCGTCAACGCCGTGGTGTCCGGCTGGCGGGATACCTACAAATCACGGATCAAGCCATTGCTCACGACGGCGGCCCCCACCACGGTCCTTGACATCGGCTGCGGTGGTGGAGACGTCGCCCGCAGCCTCGCGCGCCGGGCCGCCGCAGACGGTTACCGCCTGGAAGTCACCGGAATCGACCCGGACGAGCGCGCCTTCCATTTCGCGAACTCTGCCCCTCCCGTGGAAGGCGTCAGCTACAGAAAAGCCCTCAGCTCAGAGCTCGTGTCAGAAGGGCGCAAGTTCGACGTCGTTATTTCCAACCATGTCCTGCACCACTTAACCACCCCGGAACTCGCCTCGTTCCTTCGCGATTCCGAACAGCTTTGCGACCGGATCGCCCTGCACAACGACCTCACCCGCAGCCGCGTCGCATACGCACTTTTCTGGGCCGGATCCTGGCCTCTCGGCATTCGATCGTATATCCACGGTGACGGCCTCACATCGATCAAGCGGAGCTACACGGCAGCGGAACTCCGTGCCGCCACTCCCCCGGCATGGACGGTTGAACCGAGCGGCTTGTGGCACAACCTGCTGGTCTACCGGCGCCGCGAGGTCCCAGATGTTTGACGTCGTTGTGGTCGGAGCCGGGCCTGTCGGGCTGTTCATGGCGGCCCTGCTGCTGCAAAACGGGCACCGCGTTGCAGTACTGGAAAGGCGCGCGACGCCGGGCCGCCAGACCCGCGCCATAGGGATCCATCCGCCTGCCCTGGCAGCTTTGGACGCAGTCGGTGCCGCCCATCTCCTGGTCTCTTCAGGGGTCCGGATCACCCACGGTGCCGCGTACAGCGGCGGCAGGAAAGTAGCGGACATGGACTTCGCCCGCCCCTCGGCTGAGTACCCTTTCATCCTTTCCGTCCCGCAATATCTCACCACCCATGCCCTTGAGTCGAGGGTGACCGACCTTGATCCCAGCGCCCTCCACCGCGGGGTGCAGGTCGAGGAAGTCGTCGACGACGGCGGGCACCTGCGTCTGCGGGGACTGCAAGAGGGGGCTCCAGTGGAGTTTCTGGGCCGGTTCGTGGTGGCGGCCGACGGTGTCCATTCGGCAGTGCGCGAAGGACTGGGACTGGAGCCACGCTTGCGCACCTATCCCGACTACTACGTGATGGGCGATTTCCGGGATGAATCGATGTACGGCAACAACGCTGTCCTTTTCCTTGAGCCGGGCGGAATCGTGGAGTCCTTTCCCTTACCGGGCGGCATCCGCCGGTGGGTGGTCCGGCTTGGCGCCCCGTGTCAGGAACCCACTCCCCACGCGCTCGCCGCCCTCATCAAGAAGCGGACCGGCAGCGCGGTGGACTCCGCAAGCAATACGATGATCAGCACCTTCGGCGTCACCTCGCGGCTGGTCTCCCGGATGGTCCACGGAAGGGTCGCCCTGCTTGGAGACGCCGCGCACGAGATCAGCCCGATCGGTGGTCAAGGGATGAACTTGGGCTGGTTGGACGCCGTTGCCTTGGCGCCGATCGTCAGCGATGCATTGCGAACATCCGCTGGAGGCCCTGCCAGCAAGGAACTCGCGGGCTTCGAGCGGGACCGTCAGCGTGCGGCGAAGAAAGCCATCTGGCAGGCCAGTCTGAACATGGCGCTGGGACGACCCCTGCCCCCGAAGGTCCTCAGCGCACGGAATGCGCTGATAGGCCGAGCCATTACCTTGCCGATGTTCTCGGAGCTTGTTGCCCGGAGATTTACTATGCACTAGGAGCGTCTGGGCAACGACGGCGGCTGGCTGGCGTCGCCGTCGTTGTGTCACCAAGAGTTGGGCGGACGGTTGGGGTGCCATCGCACTAAGCTCAATCCATGGACTTTGAGACCCGCCCCCTGCCTGCCGGCCCGGACACGACGTTTACTGCCTCCGAAATCCGCAGAGCAGTTCAGGACATACTCGGTCTCGACGGCCTCCCGCCCATCGTGCAGGTCGGCCATCCCGTGCTGCGCCAGCGCGCCGCGCTCTACGACGGCCAGCTCGAGGACACCGAATTGGCGCAGCTGATCGAACGGATGCGGGATGTCATGCATGCCGCTCCCGGCGTGGGCCTGGCAGCACCGCAGCTCGGCATCCCCTTGCAGCTGGCTGTGCTCGAAGATCATTTCGATGTTGATCCTGTTGCCTCGGAGATCCGCCAAAGGACGCCGCTGGGCTTCTTCGCCATACTGAATCCCAGCTACGAACCCGAGGGGACTTCAACGGCGTCGTTCTACGAAGGTTGCCTGTCGATGCGCGGATACCAGGCCGTGGTCACACGGCACCGCGACGTTCGCCTGCACTACCAGCGTCCTGACGGCAGCGCAGCCTCGGGCGGATTCTCCGGATGGCAGGCCCGGATAGTCCAGCACGAGACCGACCACCTGCATGGCGGACTCTATTTGGACCGCGCCGAGCTGCGGTCACTGGCAAACGATGGAGAGTACTCCGCCCATTGGGCGTACCCCGGAATCGACGAGGCACGCCGGGGGCTCGGTTTCCTCAACCCGTAGTTGAACTGGTCTCGCGCGACGGGTTTGCTGCTGACGGCAGGTGCCTTGCCCACCACGCGAGGATCTGCTCGAAACGCTGTCGCCTGTGGTGTGGCGTCCCCGACCGCGATAGTTCGTGGTCTTCACCCGGGAAGAGGAGCAACGCCGCCTCCACACCCTGCGCCTTGAGCGCGGCAAAGTAGCGCTGGCCCTGTTCAACCGGGCATCGGAGATCGTTTTCGCTGTGGATCACCAGGGTAGGCGTCCGGACTGCGGTCACTACGGCCATGGGACTTTGGGCCGCCATCTGCTCGGGCGATCCGCCCGTGTATTGGCCGCCGAAGAACCATCCGATATCCGAGGAACCGGCAAAGCTGACCGGGTCTAGGAATCCGCGCTCCACAATGGCTGCTTTGAAGCGGTGTTCATGGCCGATAACCCAGGCAGTCAGATATCCGCCGTAGGACCCGCCCATGATGCCGATCGATTCCCGGTCCATTGCCGGGAAGGCTTCCAGGGTCCCCTCCAGGAAGGTGAGTACATCCGCCATGTCCACGGTGCCCATCCTTTCCTTGATGGCACCGCCGTGTGCCTGGCCGTATCCGGCCGAACCCCGCGGGTTGCACATCAGCACGGCGTATCCCGCCTCGGCGTACACCTGGGCCTCGTCGAAGAAGGCGCCCGTGTACTGGGCGAAAGGGCCGCCGTGGATCGTGAGGAGCACGGGATGGGGGCCGGGCCCCTCCGGCAATACGGCCCAGCCGTGGACCGGGTAGCCATCCGCGCCGGTCGCAGTGAACTCGTGCGGCTCCAGGATGGTTGCTTCGTCCCGGAGCGTCTTGGTGAAATCAGTGAGCACTCGGAGTTCACCCTTCTCCAGAACGCCGAGTTCGCCATTGCTGGAAGCGTCACCGTAAGTGACAGACACCAGGTCCCCCACCGCGGAAGCGCCGCTCACTACCCGGGGCCCCTTTACCAGGACCTCGCTCTCGCCATCGGCCGTCCATTGGATCAGCTGGACGCTCCCACGGCTCGTGTTGAGCGCGAGCACCCCATCTATGCCAAAAGTTTCGAGGCGGCCCCCAATGTCCTGGTTTTCAACGTCGCTCAGCATCGTTGCCTTGCCGCCCCCGACCGGCATTGCGTAAAGCGCCGTGTTCCTCGCGACGAAGTCCAGGCCGTCCTCGCCGAGGTCCTGTGCCGTAAAGAAGAGCCACTCACCGTTCGCGGATTCGCAGACTTCCTGGACGGACTGCGGCGCAGCGTCCGGACGCAGTGCCGTGGCCTCGCCGCCCGCGGCAGGAACACTATGGATACCCGAGGCGATATCGGCGTCGTGCCCTTCGTGGAGAGCGGCGACAAAGTAGACGCTCTCGCTGTTGCGGCTGAAGGACGGCGAGGTGTGGTCGGCTTCGCCGAACGTCAACTGCACGGCCGGCGGCGCCAGGGCCGCCGCATCGGCCCCGCGGGCTTTGGCGGCCCTCCCCACAGGAACCACGGGAGGTTCCGCTCCAGGCTCGGGGACGTCGACGACGAACAGTTGGGCGGGCTTGTCCGCGGTGTAGCCCAGTCCATTGAGCCTGTATTGGTTGTCGGTGATCAATCGGGGGTCTTCGCTGCCTGCCCCGACCCCGTCGACTGTTCCGTAACGGCCTTCTTCAGGAACCCGTGAGGAGAACACAATCCTGCGCGAATCGGGCGCCCAGGCAAACTCTGAGACTCCCAATTTCTGTTCCGTCATCGCTTGCGGTTCCCCGCCGCCGGCCTCCACCACGTGCAGTTGCGGCTTGCCGTCCGGGGTCGCCCGGAGGAATGCCAACACGCTGCCGTCTGGCGAGAATGCGGGTGCGGTGTCCCGGAAGCCACGGGTGATCCGACGGGGCGGTATCGCGGGGTCGAAAGGAACACTCCAGAGCTGTCCGACGTACGCATCGGCGTCGAAATCGGGCCGCGTCACGGACACGACGGCGCGGGTGCCATCGGGATGGGCGGCCGGGGCGGAGACGGAATTCAGGAGCGGGAGTTGTTCGGCTTTCACGCTGGTGAGCCTAGCGGCCGTCACGGTATGACGATATGTGCCACTCCGTCCGCCGTAGGATTGTCCATATGCTTTCCGACGCCGTCTCCGCCTTGCGCTGCCCGGTCTGCCAGGGTCCTTTCGGCCTGAGAGGGGCGGCGCCGCTTTCGTTGAGTTGCGTCGCCGGCCACAGTTTCGACGCCGCCAAACAGGGCTACTTCAACCTGCTCACCGGCAAGGGCACGGTCTTCGAGGCCGACACGGCCGAGATGGTCGCAGCCCGCAACGATTTCCTGGGCGCGGGCCATTACGGTCCCCTCGCTGAGGCCATCGCGGAGCTGGCCGCACCGGTCCTGCCGGCGCTGGGATCCCTCGTCCTGGATTCGGGGACCGGGACCGGCCACTACCTCCGCACAGTGCTGGACCGCACTCCCGCAGCAGCCATTGGCATCGATATCTCAAAGTTCGCCCTCCGCCGGGCAGCACGGTTGAATCCCGACGCCATCAATCTCGTGTGGGATATCTGGCGTCCCCTGCCGCTCGTCGACCATGCCGTGGATGCCATCATCGTGGTCTTTGCGCCGCGGAATCCCCCGGAATTTGCCCGCGTGCTGCGTCCGGGCGGCCGGGTGATCGTGGTGACTCCGCGCAACGGACACCTTGGGGAGATTGCGGAACGGGCTGGAATGTTGGGCATTGAGCCCGGCAAAGACGAGCGTCTCGCCGAGTCCATGCAGGAGTTCTTCACTCTTGCGGACAGTATTCAACTCGACGTGGATCTCAAGCTCGACGGGCGGGACATCGCCGACGTCGCCTTCATGGGACCGGCAGGCCACCACCTTGAGCGCTCCGCTCTCCTGGCGTCGACGGCCGCGGAAACGTCCGTCCATGCCACCGCGAAGTTCACCCTCAGCGTTTTCACAGCGGCGGAGCAAGGCTCCTAACGGGAACCTTCGCGCCGGGCTAGGATGGAAAAACAGCGACTGTGATCTTGCTGGCGCTGCAGTCCGGATCAGGCCGGCTGCCGCCCCAAGTCCGGAAACAGGGGGAACGATGTTTGAATGGCTTGGCAGCAACTGGTGGGCCCTCTGGCTCACCGTGTTTCTCGCATTTGCCGTGGTGGAGATGCTCACGCTTAGCTTCTTCTTCATCATGCTGGGGGCCGGTGCGCTGGCTGCCCTCGTCGCTGACTTCGCCGGAGCCGATCTCTGGTTGCAGATCGTCGTCTTTTGCATCGTGTCCCTGCTGATGATCGCTTTCGTCCGTCCTATCGCACTCAAGCATCTCCACAAGGGGCCTGCCGAGCAACGTACCAACGTGGACCGCCTGATCGGCCAATCAGCGCTCGTCATGGAGCCGGTCAGTGCGACGGCGGGACTGGTCAAGATCGGTGGCGACGTGTGGAGCGCCCGCAGCGCGGCTGGGATCATCGACGCCGGCCAGACCGTGCAGGTCACCAGGATTGACGGCGCGACGGCGGTAGTCGCCTCGACAGCGGAGAACAGCCCGCACTGAGCGGCGTCCCGCCACGGCTCAAGCCGCTGGGTTCGACGACGAGCGATCGGCACATTGCCGCACACAACCGCATCAAATACGTAACTGGGGAATGAAGGAGATGTATGGACAGCTTGGGAGGAACTGCAGCCGCGATCGTGCTGCTAGTTCTCGTCATATTCGTGATTATCGTTTTGGTCCGCTCGATCAGGATCATCCCGCAAGCGCGCGCCGGCGTCGTAGAGCGGCTCGGTAAGTACCAGCGCACGCTCAACCCCGGGCTCACCATCCTGATCCCCTTCGTCGACCGCCTGCTGCCGCTGTTGGATCTCCGCGAACAAGTGGTTTCCTTCCCGCCGCAGCCGGTGATCACCGAGGACAACCTGGTTGTCTCGATCGACACCGTGGTCTACTTCCAGGTCACGGATCCCCGGGCCGCGACCTACGAGATCGCCAACTACATCCAGGCTGTTGAACAGCTGACCACCACGACGCTCCGCAACGTCGTCGGCGGCTTGAACCTTGAAGAAGCGCTCACCTCCCGCGACCAGATCAACGGGCAGCTCCGCGGGGTCCTGGACGAAGCCACCGGACGCTGGGGAATCCGCGTTTCGCGAGTAGAACTCAAGGCAATCGACCCGCCGCACTCCATCCAGGACTCAATGGAGAAGCAGATGCGGGCCGAGCGTGACCGGCGTGCTGCGATTCTGACCGCCGAAGGCACCAAGCAATCGCAGATCCTCACGGCCGAAGGGCAACGGCAAGCAGCAATCCTGGCCGCAGAGGGTGACGCCAAGGCGGCCATCCTCCGCGCCGATGGCGAAGCCCAGGCCATTCAGAAGGTCTTCGACGCCATCCACAAAGGCAACCCGGACCAAAAGCTGCTGGCCTACCAGTACCTTCAGACCCTGCCGAAGATTGCGGAGGGATCATCCAACAAGCTGTGGATCATCCCCAGCGAGATCGGTGAGGCCCTCAAGGGCATCGGCGGTGCGTTGGGTGGTGCCAACGGTGGACCAGGCGTCGCAGACCTGTTCAGCGATTCCGCAAAGCCCCCAGCCGAAGTTCCCGCACCGGCGGGCAGCACAGCGATAGGTTCCGGACACGCCCCATCGACGCCGCCTCGACAAGAACCGCCGGCGTAACGGCGGACAGTTTGCACGGGGACCGGCCAAAGTCTCTGGCCGGTCTCCTTCGCTTTGTCCTGTCCGCCTCGATCCGCGTATAATGGTGTATTTGTCCGGCCGGTTCAATCCGAACGGAACATTAACGCTTGGTCAGGCGTTTCATCTAGTGATGCAACGTGTGCAGACAGTAGTCCGGGCGACGCCATTGTGGCGTCCGGCTAGCGCGGAGCTTGGTTCCGCGAACAGACAGAGGGAGTAATCATGAGCGATCGCAGCCTGCGGGGCATGCGTCTTGGCGCCCAGAGCATGGAAACCGAATCCGGTGTGGAGCCGGCGCCTCGTCAGAGGGTTGAATACCGCTGCGCGGACGGAGAGCAGGTCTTCGTTACCTTCTCCTCCGAAGCCGAGATTCCTCCTGTCTGGGTTTCCAAGACCGGCAAGGAAGCGCTCCTGGTTGATGGCGAACGCCCCGTTGACACCAATGAGAAGGCTGTCCGCACGCACTGGGATATGCTGCTGGAACGCCGCAGCCTTCCCGAGCTCGAGCAGATCCTCGAAGACCGCCTGAACATCCTGCGCGAGCGTCGCGGAGAACGCCGCTCGGCATAACCGCACAGTTGACGACAAAGGCCGGGTCCGCCCTCTTCCCAGAGTGAACTGGTCCCCGAAAGTTGGACTGGCCAATTAAGATCCTAAGCCGCGAGGGCCTGGGTCCGGTATTGCACCGGGCTCAGGCCCTCGAGCTTTGTCGAGATCCGTTCGGTGTTGCACCAGCGGAGGCGCCTCGAAAGGCGACCTCGGGCGGCCCTTGGGCTTCGGGCGCAGTCCGTCCTCGCCTTCATTCCGGTACAGGCTGGCCCACTTCTTGATCAGAAGCGGGGACGACAGCTGGAACTCCTGCGCCAAGGCCACCTGGGTCTCTCCAGCCAGAAACCGCTGGACAACAGCGAGTTTGAACTCAAACGAAAACTGCCCGTTCGTTGGCTTGGCCACTAGCGTTGTACCTCCACGAACCCTCCACCGGTCATGTAATCGGCCGGCGGCCCTCTTTGCTCACCCCGAGCTTTATGGCAACGGACTTGGCGCCCCAACCGGTCTCGAACAACGCTACCGCGGCCGCGCGCTGCTCCCCGGACAACGAACTGCTCCCCGGACAACGAACTGCTCTTTAACATGAAACTGCTCCCCGTAAGTCAGAACTGAATTCTCAGTCCAACTTTCGGGGAGCAGCTCAAAGAGTCCCGGCCATTTCCGTCGCGCGCTTAGTACGTCTTCATGGCTTCTGGCGGCTGGGTGGACCATTCGGTCTCGGTGGCCCGCATCCAGGGATAAGGCAGGAGTTCCCCTAGGCCGACCGTTCCGATCTCTCCCCCGGCATCAACCAGGACGGTAGCCTCGGCCCCATAGTTCCGAAGCAGTTCCCGGCAAACTCCACAGGGATTGGTGACCTGGGGCTCGCCGCGTTCGTCCATGCTGACTGCCACGGATGACTGGATGGAGTCTTCTTGCGCAATGCGGGCATTGGCGAGGGCGCTGGATTCGGCACACACGTTGATTCGTTTGGAGCCGATGTGAAGGCCCAGGTAGATCGCTCCCGACGCGCCCCGCATGGCAGCGGCCACACGATGGTTCTCGCCGTGATGGGCCCAGAGGAGCAGTTGACGCGCCGCCGTGTAGAGCTCTACATCGGACTGGCTGAGGTCAAACGAGATCACAAGCACCTCCGGAACCGCAACGGCCTGGGCGGAAGAATCCATACACGTTTCTAGCTTCCAATGAAGATTCCGTTCTTCCGCCGTGCCAGCACGTAGAACACAATGCTCAACACGGACAGGACGGCCACGTAAACCGGGAAGATCCACGATGCATTCATGGACTGGAGCCAGACCAGGAGGTAGGAAGCCGTGCCACCGAAGATGGCGACACCAATTCCGTAACCGAGGGAGGTTCCGGCGCCGCGGCAGGATTTGGGCATGAGGGAACTCGTGACCACGTTGTACAGGGTCATGTTCAGCACCAGGACGACCGAGCCGCCCAGGAGGACGGCGGCGAATCCGCCGATGCCCGGACGGACGTACATCAGCATCAGGAAGACCGACGGAATGGACAGGGCGCGGGTGATCAGGAACCACTTGGAAATCGACTTGCCATCGGCGAATTTGCCGACCACGAGGCTGCCAACAACCAGCACCACGCCAAGAATGGTGGTGAGGGCGAAGACCGCAGTTGCGTCTTCTTTGAAGCCGCTGCGGGCCGCGGTGGGCAGTCCCGTATTCCAGGCGTAGTTGTAGGCTTGCGCCGCTCCAACGACGAAGGTAATCGCCAGAACGCTCAGCCAATGCTTGCGCACCCCGCCCCAAACAGCCTTCGAGGAGTTCTCGGCAAGCTCCTCGGGCCGCATGGTTTCCGGAAGGGTCCGGCGTAGGTAGACCACGATGAAACCGAAGATTGCCCCCACGATGAAGGGAACACGCCAACCCCAGTCGGCCATGACAGCACCGCTCAGCATCAGGCTGCACAGGTAGCTGACAAGTGAGGCGAGGAGAATTCCCGAGTTGACGAAGAAGGAGATGATGCCTGCGACGAACCCTTCGCGTCCCACGGGAACCAGTTCGACGGCGTGTGCGGTGGAAAGCGGAGCTTCAACACCGGTCGAGATGCCCTGCACGATGCGGCAGATCAGGAGGATGACGCCGGCGGCGCCGCCGATCTGCTGGTATGTCGGGCACAGGGCGATGATCAGTGTGGTGATTGCCATCATCATGATGGACCAGAGCATCACTTTTCGACGGCCGATCCTGTCGGCGAAAGTACCGAGCAGGACGCCGCCCAGCGGACGGAACGCGAAGCCGACTGCGAAGACCGCCAGGGCGTTAAGGGTTGCGGCGGTGGGGTCCTGTGAGGGGAAGAACTTTGGCCCGATGAAGGCCGACAGGAGTCCGAAGACCATCCAGTCGTACCACTCAAGGGTGTTCCCGAGTCCGAGGCCCAGCAGCCCGCGGCGGATTTCCGGAGAGAGCCGGGTTTTCCGGGCGCTCTCCGGGCCATTCTTGACGACAGTGTCAGTCATGATTCTTTCCTTCCTCCGCACCTTCGCGGTGCGTGAGGGTACGGATCACCGTTGACATCCAGGGGGTATGGACGGTGATCGAAACTATCATTTTGGCTTGGTTCGGCGTGGCCGAACCAGCTCACCTCATGGGAATCGAGTTAGCCCAGATAGCTACGCGTGCCTCTTCGTAGCGCTTTGAAGCAAACGGGGACATCCAGTCCGGTAATAGGGAGCGTGGATGGCTTGCTTGGATGCCGCAGGATCAGCATGGGAACACGAGGGTGGACGTGGGGCTGGGCTGGGCCTTCCGCCAGAAGGCTGAAGCGCCCACGTCTCTGATCGTGTTGCAAACTTCCCCACGTGATGCGACTCACTTAACTATATTGAAGATATTCACCAGGTCAATGCTTTTCGATAAATAGCCCTCACCACGCCGCCAGTGCTGAAGAGTCCGCCGCCGCGAGGACGCCACCGCGCCCGGCGAACAAGAAAAATTTCACCAAACCATTGATTCGCTAAAATTTTTCACTATAGTTATGTGAGTCAGCTCACCGAGAGAAAGCTGGATCATGACCAACGAGATCATCACGGCATCCTCACCGGCCGGCACGAGCGCGCTTCTGGCAACTGTCGGCAACAAGGTCCGCACGATGCGCAAGGACAAGGGGATGACCCTGTCCAAACTCTCGGAAATCACCGGTCTCAGCCCGGCGATCGTCAGCCAGATCGAACGTGGGCTGGCCAATCCGTCATTCACCACCTTGGCACAGCTGGCTCACGGCCTGGACATTCCCGTCGGGAAATTCTTCATCGGCCAGGAAGAGACCAGATCGCCGGTTGTCCGCAAGGCCGAACGGCGAAACCTCAAAGGCGTTACCAAGAAGTCCGTGGGAGAGGCAGTCTACGAGCTCCTCACCCCGGACCTCAACGGCGCCTTGGAGGCCCAATGGATCGTGAGCCCGCCAGGCCACGACACCAGCGCCACTCCTTTCCGCCACAGCGGCGAGGAATTCGGCATCATCCTGTCGGGAAAGAAAGACATCTTCCTGGACGGTGAGTGCTACACCCTTGAGGCGGGCGATTCGATCACCTTCTCCTCGGATACGCCTCACTGGTACAAAAACAGCTACGAAGAGGTATGCGTAGCAATCTGGGTCAACGCCCCTCACGTGTGGTGACCAGCCGGCGTTAGCCGCCGCTCGATCCCATACACGCACGGACCCTTGGACGTCCGTCCGCAAACATCTCCTCTTCCGTGTCCAGGTCCCACGGGACCTCTACTCGTCATGCCCTCCGCCAGGCCTGCTTCGCTGCGTGCACCGCCGCGAGCTCCTCCTGAGCACCTCGTCTATACCCCGGCAACCGTTCCAACGGCATGCCTGCCGGGAAGTAAGGATCCTCCACCATGAACTCCTTTGCCACCACATCGTCACTGGAACTCAGTACGACGACGGCGGATCTCACCGCGCCCGTCATCTCCCGCTCGGATGTCCTCGTGGTCGGCGGTGGGCCCGCCGGCGTGGCCGCCGCGGTCACCGCAGCACGTTCCGGCGCATCCGTCACGCTCCTGGAGCGCTACTCCTCGCTCGGTGGCCTCGCCTCCGGAGGCATGGTCCTGGTGCTCGACGACATGATCAACGGCCAGGAAATCACGGTCACCGGCATCGTTTCGGAGTACGTCGAACGCCTGCAGAAGCTCGGCCTGGCCATCGTGCCCCCTGCCGATGACCGCAAGACCTCCGAGGAACTCTGGAACAAGTGGGGCCGCTACGGCACCTTCGACTTCCACTCCCACACCAACCCCAAGCCGATCTGCTACGCCGCAGCCTTCGACCCCGACGGCTGGAAGCGGGTCTCCAACGACCTCGTCCGCGAAGCCGGAGTCAACCTCCGCCTGCACTCGTGGTTCTCCCGCCCGATCGTGGACAACGGCGTCATCAAGGGCGTCATCTGCGAGACCAAGTCCGGCCCGCAGGCATTCATGGCAGACATCGTCATCGACACGACCGGAGACATCGACGTCGCCTCCCGTGCCGGCGCCAGCCACATCAAGGACAGCTACCTCACCACGCTCGTCTTCCGCCTCGGCAACGTCGACACCGCCGCCGCAGAAGCTTTCGAACAGGCCAACCCGAAGGAGGCCCGTGCCATCAACCGCACCATCAAGCGGCTCCTCGGCGGTGCCTGGGAACTGTGGTGGCTCAAGACTCCCATCGATGGCGTCGTCTGGTGCAACGCTCCCCACATGACCGGGTACGACGGCGTGGACCCGGCAGACATGACCGCCGCCGAGTTTGCTGCGCGGGACCGGATCACCGAGGCCGTCGAGTACGTCCGCGCCCACCTGCCGGGCTTTGAGAACTGCTACATGCTCGACGTCGCCTCCCAGATGGGCGTCCGCCAGACCCGCCTGCTCGAGGGCGAATACGTGATGACGAAGGACGACGTCACCTCCCGCCGCCACTTCGCGGACACCGTGGCCCGCGGCCGCGACTACTACTACCCGTACCGCTCGCTGCTTCCCAAGGAAGTGGACCAGCTGCTCGTCGCCGGCCGCCACTACTCGGCCACCCCGGAAGCGCAGAAGATGTCCCGCGAGATCCCGCCCTGCATGGCCATGGGCCAGGCAGTCGGCGTCGCCGCCGCGCTGGCGGTCCAGAACGGCACTATCGTCCGCGAGGTTTCCGCGCTGGACATCCAGCAGGGCATGCGCCGGCACGGTGCAGACCCGGGCGACGTCCCGTCGTCGAACGCTACCGTCGACAGCGAAGCTGTGGTGGGGGCATGAGTACCGACACCCTCCTCGATGAGTTTGAGGAAACCACGACGGCGGCGCCCGCCTCCGCTGCCGAGCGCAACGGCATCCCGCTCCCCCTCGACGGAATCAAGATCGTGGACTTCACCCAGGTGTTCATGGGACCGTCCTGCACCCAGCTCCTGGGCGACTACGGCGCGGACATCATCAAGGTGGAACGACCGGGCGCGGGCGACATCTCGCGCAACTCGTTCCCGGACAAGGACGGCCAGGACAATCCCATCTTCCTGTCCATCAACCGGAACAAGCGCAGCGTGTCCGTGGATACCCGCACCGACGAGGGCAAGGCCGTCCTCCGCCGGATCATGGCCGACGCCGACGTCGTCGTCAGCAATTTCCGTTCCGGCGTGATGGAGCGGATGGGCTTCGGCTACGAGGAACTCAAAGCCGGTAACCCGGGCATCATCTGGGCCTCCGGCACGGGCTTCGGCCCGGTGGGACCCTACTCCCACAAGGGAGGCCAGGATGCGATCGCACAGGCCTACTCAGGCGTGATGTGGCGGCGCGAGTCGGACGACGTGAAGCCGGCCATCTACCCCACCACGTTGTGCGACTACATCACGGGTATGCACCTCATGCAGGGCATCCTGCTGGCGTTGCGCACGCGGGAGACGTCCGGCGTCGGGCAAAAAGTGGAGGTGACCATGTACGATTCCATGCTGCACTTGCAGATGCAGGAGGCATGCATGCAGCTCAACCGCGGCTACGAAGTCAACTGGGGCGCCATGCCGCTGAGCGGCGTCTTTGAAACCACCGACGGCGCCGTCTGCATGGTGGGCGGTTTCACCCCCGACCCGTTGGCTCGGATTTCCGAAGCGCTGGGCCTGGACGAAGACCTCACGCAGCGGCCGGAGTTCGCCAACTTGGAGCAGCAGTTCAAGCACAAGCCGGCCCTGCAGGCGATCTTCCGGGAACATATCGCCACGAACACCACCGAGTACTGGACCAACCAGCTGGAGAGCCAAGGCCTGCTCAACGCACCCGTCCACACCCTGGAACAGGCCTTGGCGGATGCGCAGACGGAGGCCAACGGGATGATCGTGGAAGCCGAGCACCCGGGCGTGGGCACCGTGAAGATGCTCAATGCGCCTATTCGCCTGTCTGCTACCCCGCCTTCCATCCGGCGTGTGGCGCCGCGGCTCGGCGAGCACAACGTGGAGGTCCTGCTGGAGAACGGTTTCGACGCCGAAACCATCGAGCGCTTGCAGAAGTTGGGGGTACTCCGGTGACTGTGTCGATGGAAGAGAAGAAGATCGTTGACCAGGTCACGCTGACCATCGAGAACCACGTGGCCACGGTAGTGATCGACCGCCAGCACGTGCTCAACGCGGTGGACGGGACTGCCCAGGCCCGGCTCAATGACATCTGGAACCGGATCGAAGCCGATCTTGACGTGCGCGCCGTCGTCATCACCGGCGCCGGGACGCGGGCGTTCTGCGTCGGTGCGGACATGTCCGCCTCCGCCGTGGACAAGACCGGCCTGCAGTACTGGGCGGAGCTTGACCCCAACGGTTTCGGCGGACTGAGCCTGCGCACGAGCCTGGACATTCCGGTCATTGCCCGGGTGAACGGCTATGCGCTTGGCGGCGGCATGGAAATTGTGCTCGGTGCCGACATCGTCGTCGCCGCTGACACGGCCCGCTTCGGCCTCACCGAACCGCGCGTCGGACGCTTGGCGCTCGACGGCGGCATCCACCAGCTGGTGCGCCGCGTCCCCTATACCCAAGCGATGGGCATGCTCCTCACCGGTCGCAAGGCCGAGGCTGCCGAGATGCAGTCGATGGGCCTCGTCAACGAAGTGGTTCCCGCAGATGAGCTCGACGCCGCGGTGCAGCGCTGGGTGGACCAGATCCTCGCCTGCGCGCCCAGCTCCGTCCGGGCCGTCAAGCAAATGGTCAGCAGGACGAGCCACCTGAGCGCCGCGGAAGCCCGCGGCCTCAGGCTGCCGGCCCTCATGGCCGCGCTCGACAGCGAAGACTCCGCCGAAGGAGTTCGCGCTTTCCAGGAAAAGCGCCCGCCTGTGTGGCCGGGCCGCTGAATGGAGCACGAACAGATGCAAGACACCGAACTTCAGCACGAACGGAAGGACAATCCAATGCGGGAAGCACTATCACCCGGTGTGTGGGGCGTCGTCGCCACGCCATTCCAGGGCAGCACGCTCGATCTGGACACCGACAGCCTGGCCCGGTTGGTGGAGCACTATGAATCCATCGGCGCCACAGGGCTGACTGTCCTGGGTGTCTTCGGCGAGGCCGCCGCCCTGACCGCAGCGGAGCGCAGCCTGGCGCTGGAAGTGGTGGTCGAAGAAACCCGATTGCCGCTCGTGGTCGGTGTGACCTCGCTCTTCACGGGTACGGCAGTCGAAGAAGTCCGGGCCGCCCAGGCCGTGGCGGGAGACCGGATCGCAGCCGTCATGGTGCAGGTCAATTCAGCACGGCCGGAAGTCGTCACCGCGCACCTGACCGCCATCCACCAATCCACCGGCGCGAAGGTCGTCCTGCAGGACTACCCGGTGGCCAGCGGTGTCAGCATCAGCACGGAAGCACTGATCTACGTGGTCCAGGCCTGCAAGTTCGTTGTTGCGGTCAAAGCCGAGGCCCCGCCCACCAGCGTGGCCATCGCCCAACTGGCGGCCGCCGTCGACGTCTCCGTGTTCGGCGGGCTGGGCGGCCAGGGGCTGCTGGACGAGCTGGTGGCCGGCGCAGCCGGAGCCATGACCGGGTTCTCCTACCCGGAAGCCCTCGTGGCCAGCGTCCGTGCCTGGCAGTCGGGCGGCTACGACGCCGCCCGGGACGCATTGCTCCCGTATCTGCCGCTCATCAACTTCGAGCAGCAGGCCCGGATCGCCTTGGCGGTCCGGAAGGAGTGCTTCCGCGAGCGGGGCCTCATCAAGGATTCCGGTGTCCGCCCGCCCGCGGCTCCTTTCCCGGAGGTCCTCCGGAACGGAATGCTGACGCATCTGGCTGAAGCGGCCCGCGCTTTGGATCTCTCTCTTACCCTGACCGCCCACACAGCAGGAAGGCTCTGATGGACTTCGGAATCAGTGGCAAGACCGCCTTCGTCGCCGCCTCCACGGGAGGGCTGGGACTGGCCGTCGCCCGCGGCCTCGCGGCCGAAGGCGTCCAGGTTGCCATCACCGGCCGCCGCGGCGAGCTGGCCGAGAAGATCGCGGCGGAGCTGCAAGCCGACGGGCACAGCGCCGTGGCGGTCGAAGCGGACCTCAGTACCGCGGACGGAGTGACCGCCGCCGTCGAACGCGCCGTGGAACTACTCGGTCCCATCGACATCCTCGTCCTCAACGGCCCCGGCCCCAAGCCCGGGGCGGCCGCGAGCCTTGGCGCCGACGACATCGCGGCGGCGTTCGAGCTGCTCGTGAAACCGCACCACGCTCTTGTCTCCAAGATCCTCCCGGGGATGCGGGAGCGGCGCTGGGGACGGATCCTGGCCATCGGATCCAGCGGAATTGTGGCGCCCCTGCCCAACCTCGCCGTCTCCAACACGGGCCGCGCAGCATTGGCCGGCTACCTCAAGACCCTTGCGGCGGAAGTAGCCCTCGACGCCGTCACGGTCAACATGCTCCTGCCCGGACGCATCGCCACCGACCGCGTCGCCGAACTGGACCGGGCGGCCGCCAAACGCCGCGGCACCACACCGGAGGAAATCCAACTCGAATCGCGCAAGACCATCCCTGCCCGACGCTACGGCGAACCGGAGGAATTCGGCGCCGCCGGCGCCTTCCTCTGCAGTGCCCCCGCTTCCTACATCACCGGCGTCGCGCTTCGCTGTGACGGAGGCCTGATCCGGAGCCTCTAGGCCCGATCCCGCCCGAACAGCCTTCTCCCATCCCAACCGCATGAGCCAAAGGATTACCATGACTTCCACCGCCACCGAATCCGCAACTTCCACCCGTCAGGACGTTGCCGCAGCGCAGCACCTGATCAACGGCGAATGGACCGGAGAGCCTGAAATCCAGCGAATGAACCCGGCCCGCCCGGATGAACTCGCTGCCCTGTCCCCGCGAGGTACCGCCGACGACGTGGACGCGGCCATCACAGCCGCTGCCGCCGCCCAGCCGGCTTGGTCTGCCCTGCCCGCCCCGGCCCGCGGAGCCATCCTCATGACGGCCGGCAACCTTCTCGCTGAACGTCTAAGCACGATCGCCGAGGACCTCGTCCGCGAGGAAGGCAAAACCCTCGCCGAAGCCAAGGGAGAGGTCAAGCGCGCCTCGGACGTGCTGCGCTTCTTCGGCTCCCTCGGTTGGGCCGCCACCGGCGAAGTACTTCCCAGCGGCCTCCCGGACACCACCATCACCACCCGGCGCGAGCCGCTCGGCGTCGTCGGGCTCATCACCCCCTGGAACTTCCCCATCGCCATCCCGGCCTGGAAGGCCGCCCCCGCACTCATCAGCGGCAACGCCGTGGTCATCAAGCCGGCCGAACTCACCCCGCTCTCGGCGACGCACCTTGCCCGCGCCCTCAAAGACGCCGGACTTCCGGCCGGAGTCTTCAACGTGGTCCACGGCAAAGGCCGCGTGGTCGGAGACGCTCTGGCACGCGATCCCCGCATCGCCGGGCTGTCCTTCACCGGCTCCACCAAAGTGGGGCTCGGACTCCAGGAAATCCTGAATGCGCGCCGCGCCCGCGTCCAGCTCGAAATGGGCGGCAAGAACGGCGTCCTGGTCCTCGACGACGCCGATCCGCAGAAAGCCGCCGCGGTCGTCGCGGCCGGCGCGTTCGGACTCACGGGCCAGGCGTGCACCGCAACGTCGCGCGTCTACGTCACGCCGGGCGTCCGGGACGCCTTCCTCGAAGCCCTCGTTGCCGAGGCCGCCAGCTACACCGCCGGTGACGGGCTCGACGGCGCCAAGATGGGCGCTGTGGTGAGCAGCCAGCAGTTCGAGCAGGACCAAGCTGCGGTGCGCACCGCCGTCGAACGCGGTGCCGCCCTCCTCCACGGAGAGTACGACGGCGACCCGACCGGCGCGCTGCTCTTCCCTGCCGCTGTGCTCACCGATCTTCCCTTCGACGACGCCGCTGTCACGGAGGAAATCTTCGGTCCGGTGGTCGCGGTCCTGGAGGTCCCCGATTACGAGGCAGGACTCGCCGCGATCAACGACTCCCGCTACGGCCTCACGGCAGGCATCTGCACCGATTCCTTGGCCCTGGCCACGGACTTCGCCGCGCGGGCGCAGGCCGGCGTGATCAAGGTCAACCGTCCCACGGCGGGCCTGGACTTGAACGTGCCGTTCGGTGGCGTGAAGGACTCCTCCACGAACACGTTCCGCGAGCAGGGCAAGTCGGCGCTGGACTTCTTCACCTGGGGCAAGACCGTTTACACCGGTGTGTAACGCGCCATGACCTACGTGATCGCGCAACCCTGCGTCGACGTCAAGGACAAAGCCTGCATTGACGAATGCCCGGTCGATTGCATCTACGAGGGCGAACGCTCGCTCTACATCCACCCGTCTGAATGCGTGGACTGCGGAGCCTGCGATCCGGTGTGCCCGGTCGAGGCGATCTACTACTCGGACGACGTTCCGGATGAGTGGTCAGATTATGTCCGGGCCAACGTGGAGTTCTTCGAGGAGCTCGGATCCCCGCAAGGGGCATCGGCGCTCGGGAACCTCGGGCGGGACCATCCCGTGGTTGCAGCGGCATAAGTTCCGGGCTGATGTTAAGCGGCCAGCCTGGCCCGGATCGCCTGTCGAAGCGACTCCAGGCTGGGCAGGCCCGAGAGGCCACCGGCCGTGCGGTAGACGCGACACGTCATGGCTGGTTCTGCCATCGAGGGGAAGAGGTCACTTCCGTTCACCATGAATGTCGGGGATCCGTGGAATCCGGAGGCTTCGGCCTCTTCGTCGGTCAGGATCTGCCTGACCGCAATCAAGGCAGGGTCGTTCCCCTCCAGTTCCGCGGCCCGGGAGAACAGTTCCCGGGCCGCGGAACTGTGCGGACAGTCCTGGATGGTGAGCAATTCGAAGTCCATTGCCCCATTATCCGGCCCCGCACCGTATAGGTCACAGCAGGTCGGCGTGATGCTCTGCGACGACGTTCGGGTGGGCCCGAAGCCGGTAACGGAGGGCGTTGTCCCCGTAGGTTTCCAGAATCGGGCTGTTCGTGGGGTCAACCGACAGGCCACGGGCTTTTGCCTGGAATTCCGGGCTCACGGCAAGCTGGGGCATGGTCGCATCAAGTGCGGGATTGTAGAAGAAGGGAAGGGAAATCCGGTCTGTGCCTCGAAGCGGTGAGATGACCCGGTGCAGGGTCGCCTTGAGGTAGCCGTTGGTGGCCAGCTCCAGCATTTCGCCGATATTGACCACGAATGTCCCCGGCACTTGGGGCGCGTCGATCCACTTCCCTTGGTACTCGACCTGGAGACCGCCCTTCCCGGGCTCAACCAGGAGAAGAGTGAGTACCCCCCCGTCTCGGTGGGAACCCACGCCCTGCTTCGGTTCCGGGTTCGACTCCCCCGGATATCTCACAATCTTGAGGACAGGGAAAGCCCGTGCGGCGAATGCGGCATCAAAGGTGTCCTCGGGCGCTCCGAGGGAAACTGCCAGGGCCCGCAACAACGCCAGTGAGATGGTGCTCAGCCGGTCGGTCCATTCTGAGACGATTTCCCGCATTTCCGGCAGCGCAGCCGGCCAAAGGTTGGGCCCCTCCAGGCGCCAATATTCCGGGACACCCAGGCCCGGCTCGACAGCGTCACGCTCGACGCCGATGTCGATCTGCTCGCGCCAGTCGATCCCGCCGTCCGTGAGCTCGCCGCCAACGCGGGTGTAGCCGCGGAACTGGGGGCTGTGGACATTCTCGATCGCGAGCTTTTCTTCTTCGGGCAGCTCGAAAAAACGGCGCGACACGTCGAGAATGGCGTCCGTCAGCTCCTGCGGGATGCCGTGGCCGGCCAGGTAGAGGAAGCCAACCTCATGCATGGCGTCGCGCAGTTCGTCACGGAACCGGGAGGCCTCGTCCGGGGTGGCATCCAGACGGGAGAAATCGATCACGGGCAATGTATCGAGTGTCAATGCACTTCGTCCTTTTCATCGAATGTCGCAAGCGTGCGGATTGTCCCGTCGCGTTCAGCCCGGATGCTTGGGACGCCACACACCGAAACGGTTGCCGTGCGGGTCCAGGAGGTGTGCGAACTCGATCGCGCCGTTATCGACGAACGGGATGGCCACACTCGCACCGAGCGACTCGGCCCTGGCGATCGCAGCCTTCACATCGTCGACTTGCACGTAGAAAATCGCCCACGACGTTCCCTCAAGCGAGGAAGTGTCCCACAGGCCACCCTTGTCGCCGTTCACCATCTGGTAGCTGGCAGGCGAGGACTCACCGAAGGTCCAGTCGAAGAGTGAGCCGTAGAATGCCCGCGCGCTCTCGGGATCGGGCGAACCGACTTCGAAGTAGTTCACTATGGACGCCATGGCTGTTTCCTTTCCACTTCCTCCGCAGATAGACGGCGGGAGGCCGCCCGCGAGACCTGGGGGCGGCCTTTTCGAATAGTTAGGGCATGACCTTGTAGAGACCGACGACCGTCTCTTCCGGGGGCGACTCGAATCCGCCCTCAATGCCCACCTGCATGCGGGGCACGAGGATGCCGTCGCGGAATTTCTCCCAACTTTCTTTCGACTCGTGGACGGCCATGATCGTCCAACCGCCGGTTGACGGGCCTGCGGCGTGGAAAGTCTGACCGTCGGGCAAGAGCCCCTCTCCTGGGTGGACGGCGGCAATAGACGCCTCGTATTGTTCCTTCGTGCCTCCTGGGAAGAAGTGCACGACTCCGTAGGGCGCGGCTTCCATATCTGCTCCTTGCTGGTGTGGACGGGTGTGGACATGCCAAGCAATAGACCCCGCTACGCGGGATGTCAATGAGTTTTCACACGCGGGATCCAAATCCTAGATTCAGGTCCAGAATTCGTCTGCCTTGGCCGTGTCCTCGAAGAATTCCCGACCCTCTACAACCTTTCCGTCGCGGAGCACGAAGGAGATGGCTGTTGCAATGTCCAGGGTCTTTCCATCGCTTTCGGCGCGGCTCTGCTGGAGCGCAATTGTGTGGTTTTCTCCACCGACGATGTCCTGAACCGCCGCCTGGAAGGTACCTTGGGAACGCGCTCCCAGCTCGCCGAAATACGCCAGAATCGCGTCGCGTCCTTGCTTCGTCCCGGACAGCACGCCATTTCCAGCTGCGTACCAGACTGCGTCCTCCGCGAACAGCTCGCTGAGTGTCGCCAGATCACCTGTGTTAAAGGCCTCGTACCCCCGCCGGACCAATTCGGCGTTTTCTGTAGCTCCCATGTCGGATACCTCTCCGTCATCCTCGTCGGTCAATGGGACGGCTTAAGGCTATTCCTGGGCAGGGTGCCTGTCGATGGAATGCTCGAAGTTCGCGGACCGCACCAAGGGCCCCTGCCGGCAATTCAGTGCCAAGCTTGACCATAAGGACGCCACACCCACAGGGAGGGCAAGCCGTGATTGAGACCGCTGAGGCCGTTCTTCACGATGGCACAACCATCGCTATAACCATCCACGGAAACGGACGCGCCCTGATGATCCCGGCCCGCTTCGCCCCCTATCCGCGCGAGGAAGCCGAAACGATGCGCCGCTGGGGCGCTGATCCGGATCTGGGACCCAACATGGTCAACGGACTCGCGCGATACCACCGTGTCGTCGTCGCCGATTACGAAAGCCACCGGATGGCACACCCCGCACCGGACACCCTTACTCCAGGGAATGTCACGGCTGATCTCCTTGCTATCGCCGACGCCGCTGATGCCGGCACCTTCGCCTACTACGGCTACTCTTGGCTGGCACTCTGCGGCTTGCAACTCGCAATCCGCACTGACCGGCTTTGGGCACTGGTGATGGGCGGATTCCCACCCCTCGATGGACCATACGCGAGCATGTTGGCGGTGACCCGGGCAGCACATTCGATGTCCACACAATCCGCCGACCTGGTTCCTTCCCCTACTCCTGACGTTGAGCCCGGAGACTGGGATTCTGTACCCGTTCAAACGAACGAAGCTCAGACCCGCCAATTCGTGACCCTCTACGAAGCCCTTCAGGATTTCGACGATTCCTCCGCCGAAGTTCCGCCGGGCTTGCCTCGCCTCGCCTTCGCAGGGGCGGACGACCGGATCGATTACGGCCCGGCATGGGGCAACGTTCAGGTAAAGATCGGGGAGCACCTGACGACGCACAAGCAAGCTCTCTTGAGCGCCGGGTGGGATGTCCGAGTGCTTCCGGGCCTCGATCACATCGGAGCGATGCATAGCTCGGTCGCCTTGCCTATCCTGTCGGACTGGCTCCGGAAGGTTGGCTAGGCCTGCTGCTCATTTACGAGCCCGTCCCAGGACCACTTCGGGAAGCGAAGTCCCTCCGGGACGTCGTCTGAGGAGCGGCGGTATGTGGACATAGCTGTGGTGGTCGCCCAGGCGAAGTAGTCGTGCAGCACTTTCCGGAGAAGGCTGCCTTCGGCGAGTCCTACATCCTCAAGTGCCAGATCGAAGCACGCGATCGCCCGGCGGTCCATCTCCTCATGCGGCCCGTTCCCGCTGTGCATGCGCACCACTGATGTCTCGTCACCATAAGAGCCCGTATATGCCTGGGGGCCGCCCAGCGCCTCCGCCCAATAAGCTGCCAGACGCTGCGTGTGCTCAGGATGGAATCCATGGCTGAACGCGTGACCGACCACGTCGTCCGCGATGACCCTGGCATGCCAGGCATCCGCCAGAGCGATGAAAAAGTCGGCGCCGCCCGCAGCCTCGTATACCGTCTGCATGCTGCAACGATGGCACGCTCCACCACCAAATGCCATGGGCGCGGGCGACTCTCCGCCGCCGGAACTTTCATCCCGGCGCAACCTCCTGCCCCTGCCAGCCGCGGCCTCTTGAGACACATCTGGGCCGGTGGGACGATGAAGCGGTGAATCCCTTCTTCGAATTTGTCGGCCACTACTGGTGGCTGGTCTTTCCGCTGAGCGGATTGGCCGGCGGTTGGGCACGGTCCTGGTCCAGGGCCAGCGAAAGGCGGCACCGCCGTCGGGTGGAGCTCTATCAGCTCCAGAACCGCGCGGCGCAAGCGGAGCAGGCCAGCCAAACCGAGGTCTTGCGGCTGCAAGAGGCGCACGACGCGGTGAACCGGCGATGGCTCGAATACGAACTCGACGTCGGAAAACTCATCGATTTCCCGGTCATGTCGGATGTTCGCGAGCCGCTCACCGTGGCGTTTCTTAGGGCCAAACGGGAGGCTGACAGCTTGCGTCCGGCAGCTCCGGGAGAAATCACGACGGCGGCCCGGCTGGCCGAGTATCGCACGGCCGTCCGCAGCTTCGAGCTGGCGTTCGATGTGGCAGAGCGGGAAGCCAGACGCATCAAGGACAGCAATTTCACCGAGCCCGAGCGTCAGCGGCTGGCGACCGCGAGGAAGCTGCTCAGGATCGCTTCGGATAGTGCAGCGACGCCGGCAGAGCGGCAGACGGCGTACAAGCGCGCCCGGCGCGAATTGGACGGTCTGATCGTCCTGCCCGAAGCGACGATCGCTGCCCTGGAGGAGAAGATTGCCGGAATACTCGACGCGCCAAAGGCTCGGGACTTCCATCAAAGCTGACAGGTGCAGTTGTCCCGCCCTTAATGGTGGCGGCACCGCCCAGGGCAAACCGCCACCAACGTCTTGGAGTCCTTCTCAGTGTTTGAAGCGATGAATGATCACGTATTTGTGATGTTTCCTGTGACGAGTCTTGGAACGACGTGGGGTCAGTCCCAGAGGGGGTAACCCAAGAGCTTTCCGCCTGGCCGACAAACGAATATTTGCGTAAACCAGGAAAACGAAGAAGCCCAAGGGTGGGATGAGCACCACGAGAATCCACGCTAAATTGCCCACGGCGCGCCTCCTATGCTCAGTTTCCGACCGAGCATAGCTGACGTCAAGATTGGCGCTATTCGGTGGTGTTCGCCACCTCAGCAGAGACCGAGGGGCTATCCACGGGGCCATGCTAGGCGTAGCTTTCTTCTCATTCCGGCAAGTCTGTTTTGGCTGGCAGCCGGCATTTATCAGGAGGACATCATGGACAACTTTCTCCGACGCGGCGGACTCGAAGTCCCGGAGCCCGTCCGACGCTTCCTTCAAGGCGAATCCGATCCTTCGCTCCGCATCGAGCAATACCAGGAGGGGGACACGCTCGTCGTCAGAGTGGATCTGCCGGGAATCGATCCGGAAACCGACGTCGACATCAGCGTCGCCGACGACAACCTGCATATTCAGGCACGGCGCGAGGAGGATGCCGAACGCATGGACAAGAAGGGCTACCGCAGCGAGCTCCGCTACGGCGAACGGTCCCGCAGCATCCCGCTGCCCCGCGGCGTGAGCCAGGACGGCATCATCGCCACGTACGAGGACGGCGTCCTCGAAATCCGTATCCGGGTCCCCGAACAGCCAGAGCCGCAGACCACGAAAATCCGCGTTGTCCGTAAGGGTGGCCGCGAAGCCAACCAGTCTCCCGAGGAGCCGGGGAACTAACTCGGCCAACTAGCCTGGCCGACGACGCAAGCCTAAGGGCTCCCATGCTGCCCGTTTGGTCGCCGCACTTTTTGGAGCCGCGGGGCTGGCCGCTTGTCCTGGGGAGCGGTAGCCTCGAGGGCGGTGGCGGGCATTGCGAGGACGGCGACGACGGTGAGCGCGGCGCTCACAAGCACGGCGAGAAATACCGCCGCAGAGGCGAATACAACTGCCTGCGAACTCTTCCCGCCACCGGGGCTGTCGGCGTAGATCGCGTTGGCCACGGCTCCGAATACCGCTACGCCAAGCGAGCTGCCAATGGATCGCGCGAAGAGGTTGGTGCCCGTCACAACGCCGCGTTCGTGCCATTCGACGCTGGACTGGGCTGCGATCAGGCTCGGGGTCGCAAGTAACCCCAGTCCGAGTCCGGCGACAAAGCAGCTGCCTGCGACGAGCACGAGATTCGGGGTGTATGCCGTAATGGCGAGGGCCGCCGAACCGATGAGGGTGATGGTGATCCCGATCAACGCTGTTGCCCTGAAGCCGATCCGGAGGTAGAAACGGCCCGACTGCGAGGCGCTGATCGGCCAGCCGATTGTCAGGGCTGCCAGGGATAGGCCCGCAATGAGTGGTGACACCGAAAGCGCGCCTTGAAGGAAGGTGGGAACGTACGAGGTGAGGCCAAGCACGATTGCTCCAGCCCCGAAGGAGATCAGTGCGGTCGTGGCGAGAAGGCGCCTCGAAACGACCCACGGCGGAAGGACGGGTTCAGCCGCTCGTCTCTCTACCACGACGAAGGCAACGAGCAAGACTGAACCAACGGCGAACACTGCGATGCTGATCGGAGAGTCCCAGGCCCATGCCTGGCCACCTTCCAGGGCGCCGAGGATGGTCAAGGTTAACGTGACCGTGAGAAGAGCGGCTCCAAGATAATCGACGCGGTGCTTTACCCGTTCGATGTTCTCCTGGAACCTCTGAACCAGCATCCACGCAGCCACGATGCAGAGCGGAACGTTGACCAGGAAGATTCCCCGCCAGACCCCAAGCGAGGAGAACACCCCGCCCAGAGTTGGACCGACAACCGACGACGTCGCCCACACGCTCGCGAGGTAGCCTTGCACCTTCGCGCGCTCGGCCAGGGTGTAGATATCGCCGGCGATGGTAATGGCTACAGGCAGGACCGCGCCGGCACCCAAGCCCTGCACCACGCGGAAGGCAATGAGCGCAGGCATGCTCCACGCCAACCCGCAAAGGATCGATCCGAGCAGGAAGAGTCCAATGCCAGTGAGAATTATCGGCTTCCGACCTGCCATGTCGGAGAGTTTCGCGTAGACCGGAACCGAGACGGCCTGCGCGAGCAGGTAGGCGGAGAAGAGCCACGGAAACGAGGCGAACCCACCGATTTCGTGCACGATCGAAGGCACCGCGGTGGCCACGATGGTGGCATCGATCGCGACGAGACCGCTTGAGAGCATCAGGGCTATGAGTATCGGGCCCCGTTTGGAACGAAAGCCTACGCCGTCGCTTTGAGTTGCCATGTCGGCCCTGTCTTTCCCCTACGCCCGGGCGTATCCTAAATACGTTTCCGGCACCGGCCTCGGCCGGCATTTTTCTCTGCACCCACTCAGTTAGGCGTCATCCATGGAGATGAACATCAGGGACCACTGGGACATGCTCAGCCCCGAAACGCAGCATTGGCTAACCGACAACCCCGGATGCGTGGTCTTGCCGCGAACCATCACGGAAATAATCCATCAGGAAACCGGCATCACTCCGGATTCCGACCGGCACAGCCAAGTCAGCCTCTCTCCCGAGGATCTGAGCTTCATCCTGGCCAAGGCCGAAGGGGGCCCGGTCCGGCCGAAGTGATCGACCCGGTCATTCGTCGCCGTCTTCATCCGCCGGCGCGGGTCGATTGGCTGACTTACGCAGTGGCCCCACGGCCCCGTCCCTCCCGTAGTCCCCCTCGGCGTACTGGCCGATTTCCGACTCAGCTGTCCGCCCCGGAACCGCTCCGGCTTCGCCGAGGTCTGCCTTTGCGTAGCGCCCGGATTCCTTGGCCTCCTCACCCAAGGGTTCGGGCAAGCCTCCTTGACTGCCGGCCGTCCCGTAGTCGCCTTCGCTGTATTGGCCTTCTACGTCATCGGAGTGACGCCCGGGCTCCGTTCCGGTCTTGCCGTAGTCCCCCTCGACGTACCGGCCGCGCAGTTCCGGTTTCTCGGGAGCCCCGCTCTTCTCCTCTTCAGTGGGTTCTTCTTCAGTGGGTTCTTCGACGCCGCTGCTTTCGGTCATGATCTTGCCTTTCCCGCAACCA
Source organism: Arthrobacter sp. efr-133-TYG-118 (assembly GCF_030209755.1). Taxonomy (GTDB): domain Bacteria; phylum Actinomycetota; class Actinomycetes; order Actinomycetales; family Micrococcaceae; genus Arthrobacter. Next base: position 124,904 of record NZ_JARVRH010000013.1, read on the forward strand.
ACCTTGCGTCTCATTGGCGCCTTCTAAGTTTATCGACGGGCATTGCGGGGCAACAGGCGTTGTTAGCCTCCGGAGGCTACTTCGGCTCGTAGCTTTCAAGGCCGACGCTGGCCCTCACGAGTGCCCGGAGTTCGGACAGGCCTCCCGTCAGGGCTCCTGCGGCCCGGGCCTGGACCAGTACGTTTCCGAGCGCCGTGGCTTCCACGGGGCCGGCAATAATCGTCTTCCCGCTGGCGTCCGCGGTGAGCTGGCACAGCAGCCTGTTCTGGGAGCCGCCGCCCACGATGTGGACCACCGACGCCTGCTTGCCGGACAGTTCCTCGGCGCGTGCCAGAGTCCTCGCGTAAGCGGCCGCGAGGCTGTCCAGGATGCAGCGCACGACGGCGGCCGGCCGGTCCGGCAGGACGGCACCGCCGGCGCGAACCGCAGAGCGAATACGGTCCGGCATGTTGTCCGGCGCGATGAACGCCGGATCGTCGGCGTTGATCTGGGGGCCTCCGGCAGGAAGTGCCGCGGCGGACTCCAGGAGCGCGGCTAGTTCCTGCCGGTGCCCTTCGGCGGCCCAGGTACGTTGGCATTCGCTGAGCAACCACAGGCCGCCGACGTTGCGCAGGTACCTGATGGTGCCGTCGACGCCCCGCTCGTTGGTGAAGTTGGCCAAGCGGCTTGCTTCATCGAGGACCGGGCTGTCCAATTCCACACCCACGAGGGACCAGGTGCCGGAGGAAATGTAGGCGAAGTCTTCGCGCGCCGCCGGCACCGCGGCCACGGCCGAGGCGGTGTCGTGCGATCCCACGGCAATCACAGCGGTCTCCGCAGGCAACCCCGTCCGGGCCGCGATCTCCGGCAGGAGCGTGCCTACGGTCCCGCCCGGCTGGATGATGGCCGGGAACAGGTTTTTGGGTAAGCCGAGTGCCTTGAAGAAGTCGCCGGCCCACTCCCCCGCGACGGCGTCAAAAAGCCCGGTGGTGGACGCATTCGTGGCCTCGGTACGGCGTTGCCCGCTCAGCTTGAACGCAATCAAGTCCGGGATGAGCAACGCCTGGACGCCGCGCAGTTCACGTTCGGTGGCGAGCTGGTAGAGCGTATTGAACTGAAGGAACTGCAGTCCGCTGGTGGCGTAAAGCCGTGCCGGGTCCAGCACCTTATTGACGTCCGCGACGGCAGTGCGGCCGCGCTCGTCGCGGTAGCTGAACGGCTGCGCGATCAGCTTGCCGGCTTCATCCACGAGTCCGTAGTCGACGGCCCACGTGTCGATCCCGATGCTGGCGATCCGCTCCCCGCTTGCGGCGGCCGTTTCGGCGGCCGCCGCAAGTCCCGTGAGCACCTCGTCGAACAGTGCGTCGAAGTCCCAGTGGAGTCCGCCGTCGAGCTCTACGACGCCGTTGGGGAAGCGGTGCACTGTTTCGAGCGAGACTGATTTTCCGGACGCAGGCCGCCCGCCGGTGACCCGGCCGAGCATGACGCGGCCCGAGGACGCTCCGATATCGACCGCGGCGAAAACGCCGCCGGCATTGGCCTGTCCGTTCATCGCAGGAAGGCCGCCGCGACGCCCGCGTCGACCGGGATGTGCAGGCCCGTGGTGTGCGAGAGTTCGTTGCTGGTCAGCACGGCGGCGGCGTTGGCGACGTGTTCGGGCAGGACTTCGCGCTTGAGCAGGGTGCGCTGGGCGTAGTACTTGCCCAGTTCCTGCTCGTCCACGCCGTAGACGGCGGCGCGCTTGGCGCCCCAGCCGCCGGCGAAGATCCCGGAGCCGCGGACCACGCCGTCGGGGTTGATGCCGTTGACGCGGATGCCGTGCTCGCCCAGTTCGGCGGCCAGCAGACGGACCTGGTGGGCCTGGTCTGCCTTGGTGGCGGAGTAGGCGATGTTGTTCGGACCCGCGAATACCGAGTTCTTCGAGGAAATGTAGACGATGTCCCCGCCCATGCCCTGATCGATCATGACCTTGGCCGCGGCTTTGGAGACCAGGAATGAGCCCTTGGCCATGACGTTGTGCTGCAGGTCCCAGTCCTTCTCCGTGGTTTCCAGGAGCGGCTTGGAGATGGACAGTCCCGCGTTGTTCACCACCAGGTCCAGTCCGCCGAAAGCCAGGACGGCTTCCTGGATGGCGGCGGCGATCTGGGCTTCGTCGGTGACGTCTGCTTGAACTCCGATGGCGACGTCGTCACCGCCGAGCTCGGCCGCGACTGCCCGCGCGTTGTCCAGGTTGAGGTCGGCGATGACCACGCAGGCGCCCTCCGCCGCGAGGCGGGTCGCGATCGCCTTGCCGATGCCCGACGCCGCGCCCGTCACCAAAGCGATGCGCGTTGCATGGGACTTTGGCTTGGGCATCCGGGCGAGCTTGGCCTCTTCAAGGGCCCAGTACTCGATCCGGAACTTCTCGGATTCCTCGATCGGCGCGTAGGAGGAAATAGCCTCGGCGCCGCGCATCACGTTGATCGCGTTCAGGTAGAACTCTCCGGCGACGCGGGCGGTCTGCTTGTCCTTGCCGTAGGAGAACATTCCGACGCCGGGGACCAGGACGATGGCCGGGTCCGCGCCGCGCAGGGCAGGGCTGTCTTCCTGGGAATGGCGGTCGTAGTAGGCCTGGTAATCCTCGCGGTACGCGGCGTGCAGTTCCTTCAACCGGGCCTTGGACTCTTCGATCCCGGCGTCGGCCGGCAGGTCCAGGACGAGGGGCTTGACCTTGGTACGCAGGAAGTGGTCCGGGCAGGAGGTACCCAGCGCGCCCAGGCGCGGGTGCCCGGCGCCTTCGAGGAATTCCAGGACACGCGGATCGTCGCTGAAGTGGCCCACCTGCGGCTTGTCGGCCGAGGCGAGGCCGCGGATCACCGGGGCCAACGCGGCGGCTTTGGCTTTCCGTTCGGCTTCCGGGAGCGCGGCGTAGCCGGGGAGTTTGGCGCCGAAAGGCGCGGCCTTGCCATTCTGGGCAATGTAGCCTTCGGCCTGCTCGATGATCCAGAGGGAGTTGGCCTCGGCTTCCCCGCTCGTAGCGCCCCACGCGGTGATGCCGTGTCCGCCCAGGATGGTGCCGATGGCCTGCGGGTTGGCTTCCTTGATCGCCGCGATGTCCAGTCCCAGCTGGAAACCGGGGCGGCGCCAGGGCACCCACACGACCTTGTTACCGAAGATCTTGGACGTCAGCGCTTCGCCGTCCACCGCCGTCGCGATCGCGATGCCCGAGTCCGGGTGCAGGTGGTCCACGTGCGCGGCGTCGACGAGTCCGTGCATGGCAGTGTCGATCGACGGCGCGGCGCCGCCTTTGCCGTGCAGGCAGTAATCGAAGGCGGCCACCATGTCGTCTTCGCGCTCGACGCCGGGGTAAACGGCCTTGAGTGCCTGCAGCCGGTCCAGCCGCAGGACCGCCAGGTTTTCGGCCTTCAGGGTGCCCAGGTCACCGCCGGAACCCTTGACCCACAACAGCTCGACCTCCTCCCCGGTCACCGGGTCCTGTGCCGTGCCCTTCGCCGAGGTGTTGCCGCCGGCGAAGTTGGTGTTCCGCTTGTCCGCGCCGAGGCGGTTGGAACGGGTGATCAGATCTTCAACAGTCTTGTTGGTTGTGTTCTGCATGTCAGTGTTCTGCATATTCATGCCTAAGCGCCCCATCCGGCTTGCTGGCCGCCCACGCGGTCCTCGTTGATCTTCTTCTGGTAGCCACTGGCCTTGAACGCTGTCATCGGGTCCGCGGGCAGGCCACGCGATTCACGCCATTCGGCCAGCACCGGCCGGACGTCCGTGTAGAAGGCATCGTTGAAAATGCCGTTCGCGGCCAGGACATCCCCGTCGCGCTGCGCTTCGGCCAGTGCATCCGTGTCGATGAGCAGGGCGCGGGCCGTCATTTCCTGGACGTTGAGCACGGAGCGGATCTGGCCCGGGATCTTCTCCTCCAGGTTGTGGCACTGGTCAAGCATCAGGGCAACGCCTGACTCTTTCCCGAAGCCGCCGCCGCGGATGACCTCGTGCATGATGCGGAACAGCTGGAAGGGATCCGCGGCACCGACGATCAGGTCATCGTCGGCGTAGAAGCGCGAATTGAAGTCAAAGGAACCGAGCTTGCCGAGCCGCAACAGCTGCATGACGATGAACTCGATATTGGTCCCCGGAGCATGGTGGCCGGTGTCCAGGCACACAAAGGCCTTCTCCCCCAGCGCCAGCGTCTGGGCGTAGGAGGTGCCCCAGTCCGGAACGTCGGTGTGGTAAAAAGCCGGCTCGAAGAACTTGTACTCCAGGACCAGGCGCTGGGTTTCGGCGAGTCCCGCATAGATTTCCTGCAGGGATTCAGCCAAGCGGTCCTGGCGGCCGCGCATGTCGTCCTGGCCGGGATAGTTGGTGCCGTCGGCCAACCAGACCTTCAGATCCCGGGAGCCGGTGGCGTGCATGATGTCGATGCACTCCAGGTGGTGGTCGACCGCCCGGCGCCGCACAGCCGCGTCCGAGGACGTCAGGGACCCGTACTTGTACTCATCGTCCTGGAACGTGTTCGAGTTGATCGTCCCCAGCCCGACGCCAAGGCTCTCTGCGTACTCGCGCAGGGCGGAGTAATCATCCACCTTGTCCCAAGGGATGTGCAGTGCCACTGTCGGTGCGAGGCCCGTGAATTCGTGGACTTTCGCGGCATCGGCCAGCTTCTCCTGGATGGTCCGCGGGGTGCCCGGCGTACCGAACACCTTGAACCGCGTGCCCGAGTTGCCGTAGGCCCACGAGGGAACCTCGATGGCCAGTTCCCCGAGGCGGCCCAGGGCCGTTTCCGTGGTGTTCATTGTTGTTCCTTCTGTTGCCTGTGTGTCGTCTTCGAACAGCACTGCCCATTTGTCTTGAATCGATTCATTCAAGAACCTACTCAAACGGTAGGGCCTGCCTCCGTGGCGTGTCAACAGGCAAACCCGGAGATCGCCAGTCGAACCACGTAATATTGATGAAACGGTTTGATTCGATTCATCGATCGGGAGGTTCAGCGTGCCAAGCGGCCCGGGAGCAAAGCTGACGGACGTCGCTGCCCTTGCGCGAGTTTCGGTCGGCACAGTGTCGAATGTCCTCAACCGGCCCGACCAAGTGTCGTTCGACAAACGGACCCGCGTTCTTGCCGCCATCGAGGAGCTGGGATTCGTGCGCAACGAATCAGCCCGCTCGCTGCGGTCCGGATCCACCAGGAGCCTCGGCATGCTGGTCTTGGACGTGCGCAACCCCTTCTTTACAGATGTCGCTTTGGGGGCTGAAAACGTCGCCGAAGAACACAAGCACTCCTTGATCCTGGCCAACAGCGCCGAAAACGCCGGGCGTGAGCAGGCATATCTGGACCTGTTCGAGCAGCAACGCGTCCAAGGCGTCCTGATCACTCCGTTCGGACAAGTTCTTCAACGGCTCGGAAGAATGCGCGAACGGGGCATCCCTTCAGTACTCGTCGACAGGCTCGCAAGCACGGATCAGTTCTGCTCGGTCTCAGTGGACGACGTTGCCGGCGGCGCAACGGCCGTGGAACATCTCGTCAGCGTCGGTTCTGTACGCCCGGCATTCGTCGGCGGCCCCTTCACGCTGCAGCAGGTCGAGGACCGCTACCGGGGCGCCGCTGACGCGGCCGCGCGAGCGGGAGTCCCACTTCAACTATTCGAAACGCCCGATCTGAAATTCGAACGCGGCCGGCAGATTGGAGATCTCATGGGGAATCTCCAGCCCGACAAGCGCCCGGACGCCGTATTTGCCGCCAACGATCAATTGGCCCTAGGGCTCTTGCAATCCTTCGCCGCAAATGGGCTCCGTGTGCCAGAGGACATCGCCATCGTCGGGTTCGACGACATCGATTTCGCCTCCCAGTCGAGCATCCCGCTCAGCTCCATCAGTCAACCGAGGCAGCTGATCGGTGAGCGGGCCGCCCAGCTGCTTTTCGACGAAATCGACGCGGAGACTGGCCACGAGCACAGCCAAGTGGTGTTCACGCCGGAACTCGTGGCGAGGCAGAGCACCCTGCGCCGCTAAGCGGAACCTTTCAGGCCCGCCGTTGGCACGAGAGCGCCCTTTGCGGATGAAATGAGGGATATATAGGTCTCCAGTTGGGACCGTAACTGATCCGCCGAATGGTGTTCCGGCGTCAGTGTGGCCGTGATCTGGGCACCGAGCGCGAACGTCATGATCCCGCCGACGAGGTCGTCGTCGTTCAGTCCTTCCTTCAGCTCACCGAGTTCCCTGGCTTCGCGGAGCTTGTCGAACAGGGCCTCACGCCATTGCTCCATCGAAGAATCATGCAAGGCGGCCTTCGCCGGGTCCGTCAGGGCGCGCTGCCAGAAGGCGATCGCGATTCGCGCCTCGTTGAGCCTCTCGGCATCGAGCGGCAAAATTTCATGGCAATAGCTGCGCAATGCAGACAGGCCCCGCAGGCCTGCAGTGGAGCTGCCCATACGGGTGTTCGTCTGGTTGAAGACATGGCCGAAAGCAAACGTCAAGAGATCGTCCTTCGTCGGGAAGTACGGCTTGAGCGCCCCGTTAGCAAACCCTGCTTCCGTTGCTATCTCGCGCATGGTGGCTCCCTCGATCCCCCTGCTGGCGATGATCCGCCACGTGGCTTCGACAAGTTCCACCCGGCGCTTGTCGTGGTCTACGATCTTCGGCACGCTTTCCCCAAATCTTTTTTTCTACAACCGTTGTGACTCAGATTACACGATGCTATTCTCTACACACATAGAAAATAAATCGCCACTCACAAAGGCCTTCCATGAGCACAACTTCCTCTCCAGAAATCGCCGAAATGGCTGCGTTTGCCGGACCGTCACCGTTTGCCTTGACCAGTGCCGAAGACATCACGGCGGTCAGGGGCATTTTGGCCGGCGCTGGACTCTTCGACGAATCCATCCGGATCGCCTACCTTGGCTTGATTGACCCCCCTCGCGATTCAGGAGCCGTGGACCGTAGGTTCAGGGCGTTCCTGCACAACGTTTCATCCGGTGCAGCACAGGACGTCGTGGTCTCTGTGACACACCAGGAAGTCGTCTCCAAAGTCGAACTCGACACCTCGGTGACGGGTGAGCTTCCGGTCATCGAAGAGGAATTCGAGGTGGTTGAAGAGATCCTCGCCCAGGATGAGCGATGGCTCAAGGCGTTGGCTGACCGGAATCTCGATGTCAGCAAGGTCAGGGTCGCTCCCCTGTCAGCCGGGGTCTTCGAGTACCCGGAGGAGAAAGGCCGCCGGATTCTGCGTGGCTTGGCTTTCGTCCAGCAGTTCCCCGGGGACAGCGCCTGGGCCCACCCCGTGGATGGGCTGGTTGCCTACGTCGACGTCGTCAGCAAGAAGGTCGACCAGGTCTTGGACTTCGGGCCAGTTCCGGTGCCGGAAGAACACGGCAATTTTACGGACCCTGAGCTGACCGGAGCGATGCGCACCACCCAGAAACCGATCCACATCACCCAGCCGGAAGGTCCGAGCTTCACGGTCCAGGACGGCAACCACGTCGAGTGGGAGAAATGGAGCCTGGACATCGGCTTCGATGTCCGGGAAGGCGTCGTTCTCCACAATGTAGCGTTCGACGACGTCGATCGCCGCCGCAGTATCCTCAAGCGTGCTTCGATCGCCGAAATGGTGGTGCCTTACGGCGACCCCTCCCCTGTGCGCTCCTGGCAGAACTACTTCGATACCGGTGAATACCTCGTGGGCCAGTACGCCAACTCGCTCGAGCTCGGCTGCGATTGCCTCGGCGAAATCACCTACCTCAGCCCGGTAGTGAGCGACTCGTTCGGCCGGCCACGGGAAATCCGCAACGGAATCTGCATGCACGAAGAGGATTGGAGCATCCTCGCCAAGCACAGCGACCTCTGGAGCGGCGTGAACTATACGCGCCGGAACCGCAGGCTCGTCATCAGTTTCTTCACGACCATAGGCAACTACGACTACGGCTTCTACTGGTACCTCTACCTCGATGGCACCATCGAGTTCGAGGCCAAGGCCACTGGCGTCGTCTTCACAAGCGCCCACCCCGGAAAAGGCTACCCGTACGCCTCGGAGCTCGCCCCGGGCCTTGGTGCTCCCTTCCACCAGCACCTTTTCAGTGCCCGCCTGGACTTCGCCATCGACGGCCTGAGCAACAGGGTCGAGGAAGAGGACGCCGTCCGCGTACCCATGGGAGAAGGGAACGAGCGCGGCAACGCCTTCGCGCGTCGTCGGACTGTCCTCAAGAACGAATCGGAGGCTGTCCGCGAGTCCGACATGGCGGCCGGACGGGCCTGGATCATCTCCAATCCCGAATCACTCAACCGCCTGGGCGACCCCGTGGGGTACAAACTCCATGGACAAGGGCATCCCATGCTCCTGGCTGACCCCCAATCATCCATCGCCCAGCGTGCAGCATTCGCTACGAAGGATCTGTGGGTGACCCGCTATGACGAAAATGAGCGCTACCCCAGCGGCGACTTCGTCAACCAGCACTCCGGAGGAGCCGGATTGCCGTCCTACATTGCCCGCAACAGGGACATCGACGGACAAGACATCGTCGTGTGGCACACCTTCGGGCTGACCCACTTCCCCCGCCCCGAGGACTGGCCGATCATGCCCGTCGACACGGTGGGTTTCAAACTGCGCCCCGAAGGCTTCTTCGATCGGAGCCCCGTCCTCGACGTGCCCGCGTCGAAGCCCGCTGAAGGCGGCCACTGCCATATGGAGGCCCAGAAATGAGTTTAACAACCGGGAAAGAGACCACTGAGGTGGGCCACCCGCATCACAATCGACGCCGTCTCGGCGTCCCGGCGGTGACTTTCATGATCATCGCCGCGTCGGCTCCGCTCACCGTCCTCGCCGGCGGAGTGACGACGACGTTTGCCGTCACAGGAGTCACCGGCGTTCCGCTGTCCTTCCTGCTGCTCGGCGGAACCTTGGCCGTGTTCGCCGTCGGCTACGCGGCAATGAGCCGCTACGTCGTCAACGCCGGCGCTTTCTATTCGTACGTGGCGCAAGGCATTTCCCGGCCCGTCGGCGTCGGGGTTTCCATGGTGGCGCTGATGGCCTACAACCTGATGCAAGTCGGCATCTACGGGCTCTTCGGCTTCACCGTCTCGAGCTTGATCAACGAACGCTTCGGCGCCACCGTCCCTTGGTGGATTCCGGTGCTGGTCTGCATCGCCGTCGTCGCATTCCTCGGCGTGAACAGAGTGGACCTGTCAGCGAAGGTCCTCGGGGTGCTCGTCGGCCTGGAGTTCCTCGTGGTGATCGTGTACGACGTGGTCTCCTTCGTCGTTGCGCCCGAGGGAGTCAGCGGAGCGCCGCTGAGCCCGCAGAGCCTCTTTGTGCCGGGCATAGGTGCGGTCCTCTCCTTCGGCATCGCGGCGTTCATGGGATTCGAGTCGGCTGCGATCTACGGCGAGGAAAGCAAGGACCCCAAGCACACCGTGGCCCGGGCAACCTACACCGCGGTCGCCATCATCGCCGTGTTCTACGCCGTTTCGTCCTGGGCCATGGCCGTAGGGACAGGACCCTCCGCGGTGGTCGACGCTTCCGCAAAACAAGGACCGGACCTCATGTTCGGCTTCCTCAGTGACCACGCCGGCGTCCTTCTCGCCGACCTGGCCCGCCTGCTCTTCGTCACCAGCCTCTTTGCAGCCCTCGTCAGCTTCCACAATGCCGCGGCGCGCTACTTCTTCTCCCTTGGCCGGGAGCAAGTACTTCCCCGAAAACTGGGTGCAGTCCGGCGGCACAGCGGCGCCCCCTACGCCGGGTCGATCGCCCAGACAGTGATCGCAGTCGTGGTCACTGTGGGGTTCGCTATCGCGGGGACCGGATCATCGCTCGGTGACCTCTACCCTGTTCTGACCATGTTTACGTGGCTGACGAATGACGGCGCGATGGGACTTGTCCTCCTGATGACCATTGTTTCGCTGGCCGTCATTGGCTTCTTCCGCAAGAAAAAGCATGGCGCTGGAATCTGGACCCGTGTGATCGCCCCTGCCTTGGGTTTCGTGCTCTTGGCGGTGATCTTCGTTCTGATCGTGGTCAACTTCAACGTATTGCTGGGTCAAAACGAGACGAATGCACTGACGTTCATCCTCCCGGCCACGATCATCGTGCCCGGATTGGCGGGGATCGCCTGGGCGTTCCGCCTCCGCCGGAGCAACCCCGCCGTGTATCGGCGGATCGGACACGGCGAAGAGGGGCCGGCTGCCGTCCACCTCGGGGACGAAGAAGACTTGTAGCGCCGGACTGATGATCGGTGAACAACATGCACACAATCCTTTCGATGATCATGCTGGCCTGCTGCGCCCTGGGGATCTGGAGCCCGATGCGCGAAGGCCTGGTCAGGAACCTCAGCCAGTGGGGACCGATGGCCCTCATGTTGGTGGCGATGGCGGATACGACCGTCGGTCCGGGCATTGTTCCGGGCGTGGTGTGGGGCCTGCTGCTGCTTCTCACCTCGCCTCTTCCGCTGATGCTTCTGCCCAAGGATCGCCGCGGCGGCATGGAAATACACCGTTCCTTGTCCATGGTGTCCATGTTCGCCCTTCTCGTCACCACCCTTCCCTCCCCCTCATCCAGTTCGGTACACCCAACACATGGGCATTCAGGACTTGGTGGAGCGAACCCGGTCCTGGCAGTCGCCCTCGCGGCATCGGTCATCGCCTACTCGATCTTCCTGGCGGTCCGAACGCTTCGACGAAACGGCCGCGGACACCGCCGTCACGCATCGGCATCGCTTGAGGCCATCTCTTCAGCGGGTGCCTTGGGCGCAATGGTCCTGATGGCCGTCTGACCCCTAGAACGTTGTCCTTCGAAACCCATACCAACTCAGAGTGGAGTAAACCCTTGGAAAGCTACGACGCCCTCCTGGCCTCAATCACCCCTACCACCGGCGAAACCCGGACCATCCTCGACCCCGCCACCGGCACCCCCGTCGGCGAGGCTCCCGTTCACACCGTCGAGGACCTCGAGGCCGCCATCGCCGCCGCCGCAGCCGCCCAGCCCGCGTGGGCTGCGCTGGGCCACGACGCCCGGTCCGCCGCGCTCCTCAAGGCGGCCGACGCCGTCGAACGCTCCGCCGAAGAACTCGCCCGCCTGCTCTCCCGCGAGCAAGGCAAGCCGCTCAACGGGCCCAACGCCCGCTTCGAAGTCGGCGCCTGCGCCGCCTGGCTCCGCGCCACCGCAGCCACCCCGCTCGACCCCGAAACCGTGGTGGACGACGGCGAAACCCGCGCCGAACTGCACTACCGGCCCATCGGCGTCGTCGGCGCCATCGGACCCTGGAACTGGCCCATGATGATCTCCATCTGGCAGATCGCCCCCGCCCTGCGCATGGGCAACGCCGTCGTCGTCAAACCCTCCGAATACACGCCCCTGTCCGTGCTCGCCCTGGCGTCCGTCATCAACGAAGAACTCCCCGAAGGCCTGCTGACCGTGGTCTCCGGCGGCCGCGACGTCGGCGCCCGCCTCGCCGAACACCCGGCCGTCGGGAAGGTCATGTTCACTGGTTCCACCGCCACCGGCAAGGCGATCATCCGCTCCAGCGCGGACACGGTGAAGCGCCTCACGCTCGAGCTGGGCGGCAACGACGCCGGCATCGTCCTGCCCGACGCCGACCCCAAGGCGATCGCCGAGGGCCTCTTCTGGGGCGCCTTCATCAACACCGGCCAGACCTGCGCCGCGCTCAAGCGCCTCTACGTCCACGACTCGCTGTATGACGCCGTCTGCGAAGAGCTCGCCGCCGTTGCCGCCGCCATGCCCATGGGCAACGGACTCGACGAGAACAACGTGCTCGGCCCGCTGCAGAACCGCACGCAGTACGACATCGTCGCCCGCCTCGTGGATGCCGCCCGCGACTCCGGCGCCCGAATCCTGCTCGGCGGCAACCCCGACGACGGCCAGCCCGGCTACTTCTACCCCACCACCCTTGTGGCCGACATCGACAACGACAACCCGCTCGTCGCCGAGGAACAGTTCGGGCCGGCTCTGCCCATCATCCGCTACAGCACCGTTGACGAGGCCGTCGCCAAGGCGAACGCGCTCGACGTCGGACTCGGCGCCTCGGTCTGGTCCTCCGACCCGGAAGCCGCCCGCGGCGTCGCTGCGCGTCTTGAGGCCGGAACGGTCTGGATCAACAAGCACGGCGCCGTCGACCCCCGGATCCCGTTCGGCGGCGCCAAGCAATCCGGCTACGGCCTCGAATTCGGCGCCGAAGGCCTCAAAGCCCTCGGCGTGCCTCAAATCATCAACGGCTAGGCGGTGACGGCGGCGCGGGTCGCCCCAACCAACTCGCAGTTGTTGTCGTTTAGGACCCGCAGAACGACAACAACTGTCAGCCAGTTGGGGCGTGGCGCCGTCGCCTCTGAATCTCGACGTAAGCCGTGACAAGGAGCAGGACAATCACGGCAAGGGCCAAAACGACGGCGCCGGAAACCACAGCGCTCACCGGTATGAGCAAGATGGCGATCGCTACTGTGGGAACAGCCCATGGCAGCACTGAGCGTTGAGGCTGGCCGTAGCGAAGCGACACGATTGCATTGCACGCATAGAAGAGGGCCAGACCTCCGCCGAGCGAAATCCCTGAGCCGAACGGCAAGTGCTCATAGGGTGCCGGAATGGCGGTCGCGATCGCCCCGGCGATCGCGGTCACCCCCAGCACCAGGAGAAACGGCATGAACAAGGTGGTCTGAAGTATCCCGGCGAAATCGGATCGTGCCTGCAGGCGCTCGAGCCCCGCGGTGATGGTCCCGGTGCCGTATTGGAAGAATGCCCAGCCGAGCAGGGCAACAACGAGGAATCCGAGCGCGCCGACCAGTCCGGCGCCCGGCCCCCAATCGTCAGACACCTCGGTGACGATCGTGAATATGGACTCGCCGAGGACAATGATGACGAACAAACCAAGCCGCTCGGAAGCGTGCTCGTTGTTGATTCCACCGACACCCCGGTCCGGCCAAAGGCGGGCGCCAACGGCCACCATGCCAACTTCGACGACGATCGCGGCAGCCCACAGAATGACAGCGATGTGGAGCGGCAAGAAGGCCGAGATGAGCCACAGGACGGCCGTGCCGCCGTTGTAGATCCAGATGCGCCACGGAGTTTCGGCCGAATTTTCGCGGTGTTGGTACAGCCACAAGATCAGCAGGACCACGCGAATGGCAGCATTGGCCAGCGAAAAAGCCCAGGCCCGTTCTCCAAAGGCACCGGGCGCCGCGGCGGCCATGGCGCTCGCCGCTGCCATGGCGGCGAGCATCGCGACACCCAGCGCCCGCGACGACAAACCAGGCAGGAGGTTGACGACGGAAACAATGTTCACCCAGGCCCACCACGCCGGAAAGAAAAGCAGGACGAACGTGCCGAATTCGGCCCATCCAGGATCGCCGTGAATCCCGCGCGCAAGCTGCCCTACGAAGGCCACAAAAACGAGGTCGAAGAACAGTTCCATCCAGTGCACGCGGCGCGGGTCACGGGCCACTTCGTGTTTCAGTGCACCGGAAGCCGACGATTTATCCATCATTGACCCATGCTATTGGCTGCCTAACTTGCCTTTGAAAGTGCCGTACCACCGCCGGCATCGCCTCGGCCGCCTTCGTCGCGGAATAGCATCCGGACCCCGGGGCACCCCACACGGCCTGAGATAGTAGCATTTGTAATGCATGAATACCCTTAACGAGGAGCGTCCTACGGACAGGGAAGAGTTGGGGGCAAGTAAAGGCAATGGATTCGGAACCGGCAAAGCCAGAGGTAAACCCGCGATTCAGCAACACCCGGAAACAGAATACCGAACTTGCTATCCAGCAACTCCGGGACGGTGGGTTCACCACCATTCAGATAGATGAATTCGTCGAGACGTTGCACCGCATGGAGGCAGACGAGTCGGTACTAGCGCCCCTGACAAATGCCCTATTCGCCATGAACGTCTCAGTCCAGTGGCTGATGTAGGAACGTCCCCCGGCCCAAGACTCCGATCAGATCAACCGGACTCGGCCTGCTCCTCGATACGTCGACGCTGCTCCTCGAGCTCCTTCTCGCCTTCGTCTTCAGCCTCATAAAGCTTGGAGTTGGTGATCTGGAGTTCACGCATCACAGCGTCAAGCTTCACGTGGAGGGCGGCACTGTCTCTGTTTTGGGTGTTCTGGATGATGAAGACCATCAGGAACGTCACGATGGTGGTGCCGGTATTGATAACCAATTGCCACGTATCCGAAAATCCTAAAAGTGGTCCCGTAAACGCCCAAGCGATGAGAATGACTACTGCCGCGCTGAACACCCAGGCGTGGCCGAGAACTTTGGCCACCCTGGTGGTGAACCGGGTGAAGAAATCCTGACGGGGACCGCTGTCTTGGCTCATGCAGACATCATCCACCTATTTCATTCCGACCCAAACGCTTTCCAACGTTGTAATCTTCAGCTTAGGACGGACGCTGACGTGCGCGGAAGAAGGAAAAGTGGCAATTACGATGCGGGATGTGGCCCAAGCGGCCGATGTGTCAATCAAGACGGTGTCGAACGTCATCAATGACCATCCAAACATCAAAGCCGAGACCCGCGAGCGGGTCTTGCTAGCCATCGAGAAACTTGGCTACCAGCCCAATCTCTCGGCGCGTGGATTGCGGTCGGGCCGTACGGACGTCATCAGCCTCATCATCCCGGATTTGAAGAACGCATACTTTGCGGAACTTGCCGACGCCGTCATGACGGCCGCAGCAAAGCGGGGGAAGGTCGTGATCATCGAGCAAAGCGGAGGATCGCGGGCACGCGAGCTTGAGATCCTGCATGGCCCCCGGATGCGAATGGTCGATGGTGTCTTGTACAGCGTGCTCGGCCTGGGCCAGGAGGACGCGGGCCTCATTGACATCCCGACTCCCATGGTCCTCCTGGGCGAGCGGATCTTTCACGGCCCCACGGACCACGTGACCATGCAAAACATTGAGGCTTCGCAAGCAGCTACGGAACACCTCCTGCAACGCGGACGAACGAGGCTACTCGCCTTTGGTGCCCACCGAAATGAAGTCATCGGTTCAGCGGGGCTTCGCTTGGAAGGTTACCGCCGCGCCTTGCAGAAGGCAGGGCTGGACTACCGGGACGAACTGGCAATCGACGTCCAGTCCTGGCACCGCTCCGACGGCGCCCAAGCCATGCGGCAGGTCCTGGAGTCCGGGCTGGACTTCGACGGTGTCGTGGCTTTCAACGACTCCATCGCCCTGGGCGCCATGCGTGTCATGCAGGACGCCGGACTGAAGATCCCTGAGGATGTGGCCATCATCGGCTTTGACGACATCGACGAGACCCGGTATTCGCTACCGACCCTGTCGACCATAGATCCGGGCCGGCGGGAGATCGCCGAGACCGCCGTCGCGATGCTCCTGGAACGCATTGACGGCGCACCCGAAGCGACACCCGCCCGCGAGTTTGAAGCAGGATTCAAGGTCATCAGCCGGGAGTCCACGGCGATCCGGCCCGCCGAAGACTCCGCCTAATTTTTTCTTGACATGTAAGTCCGGTCACATCATGATGGATTTACAACGATTACTTACATCGATGTAAAAGCTTGGGAATCTCCTCTTATCCCCATCTGCCGAGTCCGTCCGGGTCCCACCAGCATGCATTGGCTGGAGGACGGCCTACCCTCACTGCCCTACCTCCGACGACGACGTCCATGCACGACCGAAGGGAAACTACGTGAACAAGAAAGCAATCGCATCAGCAGTGTCAGCCGCTGCCCTGGCCGCCACTATGGCAGGGTGCAGTGGCGGCGGGGATGCCGCCAGTGCGGGCTCCAACACCACCAATTGCACCAACAAGATTGTCCATGCCGACGCTCCGAAGGTCTCCGTGTGGGCGTGGTACCCCAACATGGCCACGGTCGTCGACAACTTCAACAACTCCCACACCGATGTCCAGGTCTGCTGGACCGTTGCCGGCCAGGGTGGCCCGGAGTATGCGAAGTTCCAAACAGCCATCCAGGCCGGCAAGGGAGCCCCTGACGTGATCATGCTCGAGGCCGACCAGCTGACGGGTTTTGAATTGCAGAACGCACTTGTCGACCTGAGCAAGTACGGCGCCGGAGACGTCAAGAAGAACTTCAGCGCCGGTTCCTGGAAGGACGTTTCGCAAGGCGATTCCGTCTACGCGATTCCGGTCGACGGCGGTCCGATGGCCATGATCTACCGCAAGGACGTGCTGGACAAGTACGGTATCAAGCCGCCGACGACGTGGGCGGAGTACGAAACGGCCGCGCAGAAGGTCAAGGACGCCGGCGGCCCTGCATTCGGAGATCTTGGCAGCAATGTCCCCGCCGCCCTGACCGCGCTTATGGCCCAGAAGGGCGCGGTTCCCTTCACTTATGATCTGGCGGACCAGAAGAACATCTCCATCCACCTCGACAGCCAGCCGGCCAAGGACGTGTTGAACTACTGGGCAGGGCTCGTGAAAAAGGGCCTGGTAGCCACCCAGGACCAGTTCACCACCGACTACATTTCAGGAATGATCGGCGGCAAGTACGCCACGTACATCTCCGCAGCATGGGCTCCCGGCTACCTCACCGGATCCGGAGTGGGTAAGGGCAACGAGAAAGGAACATTCGCTGCCGCGCCGCTCCCCCAATGGGATCCAAGCAACCCTGTCTCCGTGAACTGGGGAGGATCCACTTTTGCCGTCACCTCACAGGCCGGTGACCAGAAGCTCGCTGCCGAAGTCGCCAAGGGCCTCTACGCCGACGACACCTCGCTGACGGATGGCTGGAAGACCCAGACAATCTTCCCGCTCAACCAGAATGTGCTGAAGTCGGAAGCGTTCACCAACAACGCCGTCGATTTCTTCGGCGGCCAGACTGCAAACAAGGACATCTACATCCCGGCCGAAAATGCCTACAAGGGATTCAGTTACAGCCCGTTCAGTGTCTACTACTACGCGCAACTGCAGACCGAGACCGTCAAGATCAACGCCGGCAAAGTCAGCGGGGACGAAGCAGCCACCGAGCTGCAGGGCATCATGGTGAACTACGCGAAGAGCCAAGGGTTCACGGTCAACTGACAGCTCCTCCCGTTCCGCCGGCCACCCTGGCGGGCGGAACGGGACGGAATCGATCAATAGAAAGTCGCAGGACAGCTCATGGCAGTTCACGGGTCAACGGTGACGTCGTTGCCACACACTTCCACGCCGGACAAGTTGAATCCCACGCCCCCGCCCGAACACAGAACCCGCTCCCGCAGCGACAAGATGAATGCACGCCGGGCCAGGACCGGATGGCTCTTCATCGCACCGTTCGGCTTAGTCTTCGTTGCGTTCCTTCTGGCTCCGCTTGCTTATGCCCTCTACCTCAGCCTGTTCACCAAGGGCCTGGCGACAGGTACGCGGTTCAGCGGTTTGGAAAACTATCTCCACGCTTTCTCGGATCCACAGTTCCTCAAGGGCGTCTGGTTCGTGGTCCGCTTCTCCTTGGTCCTCATCCCGGTCCAAATGGCCGTCTCCCTGGCGGCCGCGCTCGTGCTCGACCACCTCACCACCCGGCTCGCCAGGTTCTCCCGGCTCATGATCTTCCTGCCGTACGCCGTGCCCGCCGTCATCGGAGCCCTGATGTGGGGGTTTCTCTACAGTCCGATATTCGGCCCCCTTCAGCAGCTGTTCTCCCTGTTCCACGCATCGGCGCCCTTCCTGCTCAGTCAGGACAACGTCTTCTATGGCCTGCTGAACGTTGTGACATGGCAGTGGGCCGGCTATTACATGATCATCATTTACGCGGCATTGCAGGGAATTGATCCGACGCTCTATGAGGCCGCCAAGATTGATGGCGCCTCCGAAAGGCAAGTTGCTTTTCGCATCAAGATACCCCTGGTTTCTTCGGCCCTGGTGCTCATTCTTATCTTTGCGCTGATCGGGACGCTGCAGTTTTTCTCCGAGCCGCAAATCCTCGGGCCGGTAGCCAATGGCAGCATCACCCCGGATTTCACCCCGAACATCTATGCGTTCAACCTGGCCTTCGGATACGCCCAGTTCAACTACGCCTCGGCCATATCCTTCTCCCTCGGCATCGTCGTCTTCATCGCGGTGTATATCTTCATGTTCGCCACCCGCAAGAAAGGGAGCAACCTCTCATGAGCGCAGTAACAACAAATCTCCCGGCCGCGACCCGGCTGTCGAGGCCGCGTCGCCGCAACGTGGTGGCTCATGTCTTTCTGGGCGTACTGGTCCTGTATTTCCTGGCTCCCATCTGGTGGCTGTTCGTTGCCAGCACGAAAGACGCCCAAGGACTTTTCGCCGGCTCTTCAGGGGCTATGTGGTTCGACAAGAATTTCAACCTCATCGCGAACATTCAGGACCTTTTCGCCTACAACGGCGGGGAGTACGTGCAGTGGCTGGGCAATTCGCTGCTCTACGCTGTCAGCGGAGGTTTGGGAGCGACGGCAATCTCGGTCCTGGCAGGTTACGGCTTCGCGAAGTACAAGTTCCGGGGCCGGAACCTTACGTTCGCATTACTGCTCGGTGCCGTGATGGTCCCCATGACCGCGCTGGTCATCCCGACATTCATCCTGATGTCGAACCTCAAGCTCACCGATACCGTGTGGGCAGTCATCCTGCCGTCGCTGCTTAGCCCCTTCGGCGTCTACCTGATGCGGGTATACACCGCAGAAGCAGTGCCTGATGAGTTGCTCGACGCGGCCAGAGTGGACGGAGCGGGTGAACTACGCACCTTTTTCCAAGTCTCCTTGCCCTTGCTTCGGCCAGCGCTAGTGACAGTCCTGCTGCTTTCCGTCGTTGGGACCTGGAACAACTACTTCCTCCCCTTGGCCATGTTGTCCACGGAGAGGCTCTATCCGCTCACCGTGGGCATCGGACTCTGGGAGCAGCTGGCTTCGTCCAACAACGGAGGCGGCCACTCGCTTTGGAGCCTGATTGTCGTCGGTTCGTTCATTTCCATCATTCCCCTCGTAGTGGCATTCCTTACGCTGCAAAAGTACTGGCAGGGCGGCCTGTCTCTCGGCAGCCTCAAATAGGCATTCAAAGCACCCCTGTTTCCCGCTCCCTCTCTCTGAAAGCAGACAATGGTTTCCGCACGCCTTACGATCGACCCACAATTCGCAGTGGGCACTGTCAATCCCCGTCTCTTCGGTTCTTTTGTTGAACACCTTGGACGCTGTGTCTACGACGGCATCTACGAACCCGGTCACCCCAGCGCCGACGCCGACGGTTTCCGCACTGATGTGATCGAACTCGTCAAAGAACTCGGGGTCTCAACCATCCGCTACCCAGGCGGCAACTTCGTCTCCGGGTTCCGCTGGGAGGACAGCGTTGGACCCAAGGAACAGCGCCCCCGCCGCCTCGACCTCGCTTGGCACTCCACCGAAACCAACGAGATCGGCATGCACGAGTTCAGCACATGGCTGGAGAAGGTAGGCAGTGAACTCATGCTGGCCGTCAACCTCGGCACCCGAGGCACACTGGAAGCCTTGGACCTGTTGGAGTACTCCAACATCCGCTCCGGGACAGAGCTGTCAGACCGCCGAGCCTCTCACGGCCGAGTGGAGCCGTTCGGCATTAAAATGTGGTGCCTCGGCAATGAAATGGACGGCCCGTGGCAGTTGGGCCATCGCTCCGCTGACGACTACGGCAAAATCGCATCGCAGACCGCCAAGGCAATGCGTCAACTGGATCCTTCCGTTGAACTCGTGGTCTGTGGCTCATCCAGCGCCCACATGCCCACCTTCGGAGAATGGGAGCGCGTAGTGCTTACCCACTCCTACGAGGACGTCGACTACATCTCGTGCCACGCCTACTACGAGGAAAAGAACGGTGACCTGGACTCGTTCCTTGCTTCCGCTACCGACATGGACCATTTCATTGAATCCGTGGTTGCGACGGCTGACCACGTCAAGGCTGTCAACGGAAGCACGAAAAGCATCAACATTTCCTTCGACGAATGGAATGTGTGGTATCTCGAACGGTTCCATGGGGTCGACAAAATCGAAGGACTGGACAACTGGCCCAAGGCGCCACGGCTGCTTGAGGACACGTACTCCGTGGCAGACGCCGTCGTCTTCGGCAACCTGCTGATATCACTGCTCAAGCACGCCGATCGTGTCACCTCCGCCTCCCTGGCGCAGTTGGTCAACGTGATCGCTCCCATCATGACCGAACCCGGGGGCCCGGCGTGGAAGCAGACCACCTTTTTCCCGTTCGCGTTGACATCCAAACTGGCCAAGGGAGCCGCCCTGGATGTGAGGCTGGAAGCGGACACGTACAGCACGGACGCCTATGGCACCGTCCCGCTCATCGACGCCGTCGCGACCTACGACGCGGACTCAGCAACAACCGCCGTCTTCC
Organism: Arthrobacter sp. efr-133-TYG-118; assembly: GCF_030209755.1. Taxonomy (GTDB): domain Bacteria; phylum Actinomycetota; class Actinomycetes; order Actinomycetales; family Micrococcaceae; genus Arthrobacter. The sequence continues at coordinate 145,155 of NZ_JARVRH010000013.1, forward strand.
TGGTCAACCGATCGCAGAGCGAAGAGGCAACGGTCGCCATCGACCTGACGGCGCTCGACGGCATCATCGTTGTTGATGCCCAGACGCTTTCAGACGCGGACGTCTACGCGAAGAACACGCTCCAGGACCAGGACCGCGTGGGCTTGCAGCCGAACAAGAGCGCCGTGGTGCGTAACGGCGTCGTCGAAATCACCCTGCCTCCCGTCTCCTGGACGGCACTGAACCTCGGCTGACCTTGTTGGATTGGTCAAAACCCAAGCGACATCCCGGTCCGAAGACCGGGATGTCGCGCCGCTTTGGAGCCCTGCGGAGTGAACCTCTTTTGGAGACCGCCGCCCGGTGGGACGATTTTGATATGAGCGAAACCGACGACCAAAAGCTCGCGTCCCCGGCTACCGGCCCTTACCTTCACAGGGAAAAAGGCATTCCCTCGGAGGAATACGAACACCCGACTACTCACCAGATGCGCATCATCGGTCAGCGGCGGACCGAGGCGGAAGCCAAGCTAGAGCGGCAACAGCGCGAGGCTCGGAGCAAATTCCACGAATAAAGAGACCGCTTAGGCAGCCGGCGCCGAGTCGCGGTCTTCGCCTGGTGCCCGCCTGGTGATTGGCACCTTCGGACGTTCAGCGGGCCAAGACTTGAGGCGAGGCCAGCCACCCGCTCGTACGTCCAACGCAACGAGCGGAAGCGCGCTGTGGACAATATAGTCGCGCGCGGCCGGGCCCACCATCATCAGATCCTGGCACAGGTCTCCGCGGTGTCCGGGAGCGATGCCGGCCGCCCGAAGGCTGGCCCTAAACGTCCTGGCCCTCACGGGTTCCGAAGCTGTAAGTCCACACCAGCTGATGTACAGACCGTACAGTTCTTCGAAGCTGAGGCCGTCCTCCCCGGAATTCCGGGAGACGCACTCATTGAGGAAATTATCCAGCGGTACTTTCGTCATCGTTGCCCCCTGCGCCTTGGCAGCTTAACTGCTGCGTTTCCATAGCTACAGCTAACAATGTGATCCAAAACAAGGAACCTACCTGAATACACAGAAATTTAAGGGCGTCGGTTGCCCTTGTCAACGGTCGGGTCAGGAGGTCATGTAGTGAAGATGCTCCACTGTGCCTGGTGGACTGAGCCTGGTTCCAGGCGGACCAGGTCCTGGCCGCTGTTGAAGGCGTCGGGCGGGCAGGTCATGGGTTCCACGGCGAGTCCGAGCCGGTTGGGCAGGGGTGCGGGCTTGTCCGCGGTGTGGATTTGCAGCCAGGGGCAGTTCCGGTCCCACGACATGCCCACGCCCGTTCCGGAGGGGTCCCGGACCACCATCCGGGCGGTCCCGCCGTCGTACTTGATGTCCGTGAAGGCGTGGTCGATTTCCGTCGCACCGATGGTGCGCGGTGTGCGGAAGTCGAATTCGTGGCCCGCCACGGGGCGGGTTCCGAGGGGCAGCAGCCGGTCCGTGGTGACGTCCAGGAAGGTTTGGGCGGGGAGTTCGAGGGTCCACTCGTCCAGTGGGGCGAGTCCTGCCAGCAGGTAGGGGTGCGGGCAGACCCCGTAGGGCGCGTTCCCCTCCCCGGTGTTGGTTGCTGTCACGGTGGTGTGGAGCCCGGCGGCGTCCAGCCGGTAGTCCAGCCGCAGGGAGAGCCGGAACGGGTAGCCCGGGCTGTCGCCAAGGTCGCAGCCCAGGCTGAGGGTATCGGTGCTGCGGGCGTGGAGTGTCCAGAGCTGGTCGAACACGAGTCCGTGCAGTGCGGTCCGCCTTGCGGGTTCGTTGAGGGGAAGGTGCCGGACGGCGCCGTCGTGGCGGTAGCTTCCGTCGGCGATCCGGTTGGGCCAGGGGGCGGCGATGATGCCCCGGTAGTCCGGGATGGGTGCGGCGGCGTCGAAGGGGACCACTAGGTCCCGGCCCTGGAAGGTGAGCTGCCGGAGGGCACCGCCCCGTTGGACGATTGAGGCGGTGTAGTCCCCGGCGGCCAGCCGGAATTCCTGGCCGTTCACAGTCCGCCGGCGAGTTTGTAGTAGGCGGCGTTCCAGGCCAGTTCCTTCTTGAACGCCTTGAGGGTGGTCCCGTCGTCGATGGTGAGCAGTTCGGTCCTGGCGATCTCGGCGAAGTCTTCGAACACGTCCATGCCCACCTGGGTGGAGAGGACGGTGTGGTGCGCGGCCCCTGCGGTGAGCCAGGCGGCGGCGGAGGTCGCGAAGTCCGGCTTGGGCGACCAGAGCGCCCGGGCGACGGGGAGGTTGGGCAGCGGTTCGGGGAGGTCGACGACGTCGACGGCGTTGGCCACGAGGCGGAAGCGGTCGCGCATGTCCGAGAGTGCGACGACGACTCCGGGGCCGGCGTCGGTGTCGAAGACCATGCGGACGGGGTCTTCCTTGCCGCCGATGCCCAGCGGGTGGATCTCCACGCGAGGCTTCGTGGCGGTCAGGGAGGGGCAGACTTCGAGCATGTGCGCGCCGAGGATTTTTTCCTGCCCCGGGGTCAGGTGGTAGGTGTAGTCCTCCATGAGCGAGGCGCCGCCGGGGAGCCCGGCGCCCATGACCTTCGCGGCCCGGACCAGGATCGCGGTCTTCCAGTCGCCCTCGGCGCCGAAACCGTAGCCGTCGGCCATGAGCCGCTGCACGGCCATCCCGGGAAGCTGGCGCAGCGCGCCCAGGTCCTCGAACGACGTCGTGAACGCGGCCGAGCCGTTCGCCTCCAGGAAGCTGCGCAGACCGAGTTCGATGCGGGCGCTGTAGCGCAGCGACTCATGCCGGGCGCCGCCGGCGCGCAGTTCGGGTGCGACCTCGTAGAGGCGCTCGTACTCGGCGACGAGGGAGTCGACGTCGGACTCCGGCGCGCCGTGCACGGCGTCGCCGAGTTCGTTCACGGACCAGGTGTTGACCGAGACGCCGAAGCGCAGCTCGGCTTCGGTCTTGTCCCCTTCGGTGACGGCGACGTTGCGCATGTTATCTCCGAAGCGGGTCAGTTTCAGGGTGCGTACGGCGGCCCAGCCCGCCGCGGCGCGCTGCCAGGCACCCACCTGACGCGTGACCTCCGGATTGGTCACATGCCCGACGACGGTCTTGCGCGGCACGCCGAGCCGCGACTGGATGTACCCGAATTCGCGGTCGCCGTGGGCTGCCTGGTTCAGGTTCATGAAGTCGAAGTCGATGTCCGCCCAGGGCAGGGCGACGTTCGCCTGGGTGTGCAGGTGCAGGAGGGGTTTGCGGAGCAGGTCCAGTCCCTGGATCCACATCTTGGCCGGAGAGAAGGTGTGCATCCAGGCGGTCACGCCGATCACGGCGTCGTCCGCGTTCGCCTCCAGCGCGGTGCGCCGGATCGCGTCCGCATCCGTCAGCACCGGCTTCCAGACCAGCTTGACCGGCACAGCGGAGGACGCGTTCAGGGCGGCCGCGATCTCCTGGGACTGGGCGGCGACCTGCTTGAGGACGTCCTCGCCGTAGAGGTGCTGGCTGCCGGTCAGGAACCAGACTTCGTAGTGGTCCAGTGCGGTGTTGTGGGCGATGGAGGTGTTGTGGGCGACGGGCATGGGGTTCTCCGAAAGTTGTGGGTGCCGCCGGTTAGCGGCCGTAGACGTTCTGGTAACGGTCGTAGAGGGACTCGATCCGGGCGGCGTCGATGGGCAGGGGTTCGCCGAGTTGCCGGGAGATGTGGACCGTGCGGGCCACCTCCTCGCACATCACGGCGGCCTTCACCGCGGAGCGGGCATCCTTGCCGATGGTGAACGGGCCGTGGTTCTGCATCAGGACCGCCGGCGAATGGGAGGCCCGGAGCGTGTCCACGATCCCTCGGCCGATCGAATCGTCCCCGATCAGCGCAAACGGGCCCACCGGAATCGTGCCGCCGAATTCGTCCCCCATCATGGTCAGCACGCACGGGATCGGCTCCCCCCGCGCGGCCCACGCCGTCGCGTAGGTGGAGTGCGTGTGGACCACGCCGCCGACGTCGGGCATGTTCCGGTAAACGTACGCGTGCGCGGCAGTGTCCGACGACGGCGACAGTTCCGGGTTGGTCCATTCGACCGTTCCGCCCGCCCCGGTGTTGGTACCCCTGACCGGGGTGCCATACAGGTCCGTGACCACCATGAGCTCCGGAGCCAGCGCATCGTAGGAAACCCCCGACGGTTTGATCACCATCAGGTCGTACCCCGGGACGCGGGCTGAGACATTTCCTGCCGTCCACACGACGAGCTCGTAGCGTGTCAGTTCCGCGTGCAGCGCGCAGACTTCGGCCCGGATCCGGGCAATCGTCTCCAGCAGGGCGCTCATGCGGATGCACCAACGGCAAGGAGCGTTTTGCTGGCGTTCCGTTGGATTTTCTTGAGCCGGTGCATGACCTCGTTCGCTCCCCTGCCGAAGTAATCGTGCAGGGTCCGGTACTCGCGGAACAGTTCCTCGTAGGCGGCGACGTTTTCCGGAACCGGCGTGTAGACGGCTCCGGGTTCGGATCCCATGGCGGCCGCTGCCTCCCGGATGTCCGGGTATTCCCCCGCGGCGACGGCGGCGTGGATGGCAGAACCCAGCGCCGGGCCCTGGGCGGAGCCGATCGTGGAGAGCTGCAGGCCGGTGATGTCGGCGTAGATCTGCATCAGCAGCTTGTTCTTCAACAGTCCCCCGGCGACGATGAATTCCTGCACCGGGACCCCGGAGTCACGGAAAGCATCCACGATGGTGCGGGTGCCGAAGGCCGTGGCCTCCAGGAGCGCCCGGTAGATGTCCTCGGGTTTCGTAGCGAGGGTCTGGCCGACGATCACGCCGGAGAGTTCGTGGTCCACCAGCACGGAGCGGTTCCCCGAGTGCCAGTCCAGGGCGATGAGCCCGTGTTCGCCGATCTGCTGGGTGGAGGCGAGTTCGGTGAGGTATTCGTGGATGCCCAGGCCGGCCGCCTCGGCAGCCGCGTGGTATTCGGGCGGGACGCCGTACCGGGTGAACCAGCCGAAAATATCGCCGACCCCGGACTGGCCGGCCTCGTAACCCCAGAGCCCGTCCACGATCCCGCCGTCGACCACACCGCACATGCCCGGCACCTCGGCCAGGACCTCGGCGTTCATGACGTGGCACGTGGAGGTGCCCATGATCGCAACGAGCTGTCCCGGCTCCACGGCCCGCGCCGCAGGCGCGGTGACGTGCGCGTCCACATTCCCGACCGCGACGGCGATGCCCTCCCGCAGGCCGGTCAAGGCCGCGGCTTCGGCGCTCAGGTAACCGGCGGCGTCGCCCAGACGGCCAATCGAGTGGGCCAGTTTGGTGCTGACGAAGTCCTTGAAGTCCGGGTTCAAGGCGGCGAGGAACTCCTCGGACGGGTAGGCGCCGTCCTGGTAGATGCCCTTGTACCCCGCGGTGCACGCATTCCGCACATAGTTCCCGCACAGCTGCCAGACGATCCAGTCCGCAGCCTCCACCCAGTGGTCCATCGCGGCGTACGCGTCCGGGTCCTCCTCCAGCAGCTGCAGGCCCTTGGCGAACTCCCATTCCGAGGAAATCAGCCCGCCGTAGCGTGGCAGCCACGCCTCGCCCCGGGCTGCGGCCAGGGCGTTGATGCGGTCCGCCTGGCCCTGGGCCGCGTGGTGCCGCCACAGTTTGACGTACGCGTGCGGCCGGTCGGCGAAACCGGCAAGTTCATTGAGCGGGGTGCCGTCTGCCGTGACCGGCACCATGGTGCAGGCCGTGAAGTCGGTGGCGATCCCGACGACGGCGGCCGGATCGATCCCGGCGTCGCGCACCGCGGCGGGAACCGCGTGACGCAGCACCTCCCGGTAGTCCTCCGGCACCTGCAGCGCCCATTCCCCCGGAAGCCGGACAACCGTTCCATCAGGGACATCCGCCAGACCGGCCGGCAGGGCCTCCGTGATGACTGCGTGCGGATAGTCGAACACCCCGCTTCCCAGCTCCTTGCCGTCCCTGACCCGCACCACCACGGCCCGGCCCGAAAGCGTGCCGTAGTCCACGCCGATGACATAGTGTTCGTTGCCGTCCGCTGCGACGCCCATGAAAAATCCTCCAATAACCAGCCCGCAACCTTGCGGACTGAGTCAATTGTGAGCGCTAACAACATGGCGCGTCAAGGTGGGTGCGTCAAGGGCCGCGACAAGTACCGGCCCGCCCACATGAATCGAGAGCCGATCAGGCGGGTGCGGAGGTGCTTCGGCGGATCACCAGCTCGGGCTCCACCACGGTGGTGCCGACGTTGTTCCCGTCCTCGATGCCGCCCAGCATGAGGTCCATGCAGCGCCGCCCGAGTTCCTCGAAATCCTGGCGCACCGTGGTCAGCGGCGGCGTGAAATAGCCCGATTCGGGCTGGTCATCGAAACCCACCACCGACACGTCCCCGGGCACGCGGACGCCGGCCTCGTTGAAGGCGCGCAACAGACCCAAGGCCATCTGGTCATTGCCCACAAAAAGCGCAGTGGCAGTCCTCTCGCCGGCGAGCTTCCTGCCGATGTCATAGCCGCTGCCGGCACTCCAGTCCCCCACCACCAGCAAATCATCCTCAAGACCCGCAACCCGCAGTGCCGCGCTCCACCCCTCGGCCCGGGCCACACCGTCGATCCAGTCCTGCGGGCCCGCCAGGTGCCCGATCCGCCGATGTCCCTGCTCCACCAGGTGCCTCACGGCCAGTTCCGCGCCGCGCTTCTGGTCCACCATCGCACCCCCCACCGTGGCGTTGCCCAGCGATCCCACGGCCACCACGGGAACCCCGGGGTTCACTTCGGCCAGCGCCAGCAGGGTTTCCGAATGCGGCACGATCACCACGATCCCGTCCACGGACTGATCCAGGAAATGCCGGACCGCATCAAGAATCGCCTCCCGGCTGACCGTCCTCAAAGCTGCGATGCTGACGAAATAGCCGGCATCCCTGGCCGCCTGTTCAACGCCCAGCAAAGTGTTCGCCGGGCCGTACTGCGCCAGCTCGCTCGCCAGGACCCCGATGGTCTGGGAACGGCGGGTCACCAGGCTCCGGGCAGCAGTATTGCGCCGGTACCCCAGCTCGGCGATGGCCGCCTCGACGCGCTCCCGCGTGCCCTTGCTCACGTTCGGATGGTCGTTGATCACCCGGGACACCGTCTGGTGCGAGACACCCGCCCGCTCCGCCACATCCTCAAGCCGTGGCAACCGCCCGCTGGTATTCGTCATGGGGCTATTCTGCTCGACGCGGAGGTCAAGCGGCGAACGAGGCCGCACCCCACCCGGCTGAGCTACCGGTCAGTACAAGACCACAGGCGCCGCGGGGATAGACTCGATTCAAGCCCAACAACCACCATTCGAGGAGCCCCATGCGCGCCACCATCATCCACGGCCCCGGCGACATCCGTGTTGAAGACCGTAACTACCCCACGGTCCAGCTGCCCACAGACGTCATTGTCAAAGTCACCGCCTCCTGCGTCTGCGGATCGGACCTGTGGCCGTACCGTGGCGTGAAGCCGACTCACCAGCCTTCGGCCATCGGGCATGAATTCATCGGCACGGTGGAAAGCATCGGAGACGACGTCACCGCCCTGGCGGTCGGCGATTTCGTCATCGCTCCCTTCCTGGTCAGCTGCGGTGCCTGCCCGCAATGCTTGAACGGCGTCACGGTTGCCTGCGATCATTTGGCAGGTTGGGGCGGCAAAGATGACAGCGGGCACGCAATCGACGGCGGCCAGGGCCAGGCCATTCGGGTACCACTCGCCGAGTCCACCCTCGTCAAGGTTCCCGGCGTCACGGAACCTGACGACGCCCTCCGCGCGAGCTTGCTGACGCTCTCAGACGTGATGGCGACCGGCCACCACGCCGCCCTCGCGGCCAAGGTCGGCCCTGGCAGGACCGTCGTCGTCGTCGGCGACGGCGCAGTAGGTCTGTGCGGCGTACTCGCAGCGAAGCGGCTCGGAGCCGAACGAATCATCGCGATGTCCCGGCATGCCGATCGCCAGGCGATTGCCCTTGAGTTCGGGGCCACGGACATCGTCGCCGAGCGTGGCGACGACGGCGTAGCCAAGGTCCGCGAGTTGCTTGGCGGCGTTTTGGCCGACTCCGTGCTGGAGTGCGTCGGGACCAAGGAATCCATGGATCAGGCACTCCACAGCGTCCGCCCGGGCGGCGCCCTCGGCTTTGTTGGTGTCCCGACGGGCGGAGCCGAAGCCCCGCTGCGCTACTTGTTCGACACGAACATTTCGATTGCCGGCGGAATGGCTCCGGCTCGCACGTACATCCCGGAACTGCTCGCGGACGTGCTTGACGGAAAGATCAACCCAGGCCGGGTCTTCGACACCGTAATGGCGCTCGAGGAAGCGCCCGAGGCCTACCGCGCCATGGACGAACGGCGCTCCATCAAGGTCCTGCTCACCCCCTAAGGGCATGCGCTGAAACCGCAGATTCCTGCGGGATGCGTGGACTGTGGCGCGGGCGGGGGAACGGCGAGAGAATCCATATAGGAAGGCTGGCCTGAACCCAAGGAGTGAACAAAATGATCACTGGTGCCGATGCGCGCCCGGTGGTTAAGCACGATGGGTATTTGCCCATCGAGGATCATGGACTTGTCGGCGACGGGTCCACGTGCGCTCTGGTGGGGCGCGACGGGGCAATTACCTGGCTGTGCCTGCCGGAATTCGACGGCCGTGGCCTATCCGCCGAATTGACGCTTCGCGCGGGAGAAACGCTGACCATGGTCCTGCACTGGTCGGGACGGTTCAGGCTCCATCAGCACCCGGAGAGCAAGAAGCTCATTGACCAGACCGTGTATGCCTGGCGCCGGCGGGCATCAAGCCTGGATTGCGAAGGCTCCCAAGCGGAGTTGATGAAGCGGTCGGCCCTGACGCTGAAAATGTGGGATCACTCAGAAACGGGGGCCATCCTCGCGGCCGCTACCTCGTCGCTGCCAGAATGGCCAGGGACGTCGCGGAACTGGGACCCCGAGCGGCGGGCCGCGAACGCCGCCCCCACCGCTCAGAACCAGCTCTAGCAGCGAGGCAACCCGATGCGTGCATGGTGGGTCCGGGAACCAGGCCCGATTCAGTCACAGCCACTTGTTTGGGGCGAGCGGCCCGATCCGCAACCGGGGCCGCGGGAGCTCCTCGTCAGTGTCCGAACGTGTGGTGTCTGCCGCACGGATCTGCATTTGGCCGAAGGCGATCTCGCCCCTCGGAAGCCGAACGTAGTACCCGGCCACGAAGCGGTGGGAATAGTCAGCGAAACCGGCGAAGGGTGTGTGAGGTTCCGGCGCGGTGACAGGGTCGGAGTTGCCTGGCTAGGGGGAACCTGCGGGAGCTGCGCGTATTGCCGCCGTGGCGACGAGAACCTCTGCCTCTCCCCTGCATTCACCGGATGGGACAGGGACGGCGGATATGCCGAACAACTCACGGTGTCCGAGGCTTTCGCTTATGCAATCCCGCAGCAATTTTCGGACGAGCAGGCGGCGCCTCTATTGTGTTCAGGCATCATCGGGTACCGGGCGCTCAAACGGGCCGAGCTTCCGCCAGGTGGCCGGCTGGGCATCTATGGTTTCGGAGGATCTGCCCATCTCACGGCGCAGATGGCGCGCCACCAAGGGGCAAAGGTCTACGTGATGACCCGTTCGGAGCCGGCCCGTGAACTGGCCCGTGAACTGGGCGCGGTGTTCGTGGGCGACGCCTACGATTCTCCGCCGGACCCGCTCGACTCGGCGATACTTTTTGCTCCCGTGGGCGACCTTGTTCCTGTGGCACTCAAGGCGCTGGACCGGGGCGGGACCCTCGCCATTGCAGGCATCCACCTCAGCGACATACCGCCCTTGAACTACGCCGCCGATCTCTTCCATGAGCGGCAGCTCCGGAGTGTTACCGCCAATACCCGTGCAGACGGCGAAGAGTTCTGGTCCCTGGCCGCGGAAATTCCGCTGGCTCCCACCACGACGGCGTATCCGTTAGTGGAAGCCGATCGGGCGTTACGAGACTTGGCTGGCGACCGCATCACCGGCGTTGCTGTCCTGAAAGTCTGAACTGTCTGTCTGCGCAGGCGGCCGACGGGGTACCGCAGCAACAGACGGCGATCGGCGGGTCCGATGACGGCCCGCCGGTCGCTATTTCCGCTGTTCAGCGTTTGAACACGTCAGCGTTCAGCACTTCAGTGCGAAGGGCTGACCATGTGATGCCGGTGTTCCTCGGTGCTGGGCTTGATCGCCATCGCGGTGACGACGAGCGCCACCAGGCCGGTGATCCAGGATGTCCAGGCCGCCCCGGCTTGCATGGAGTAGGAGCCTAGCCACGGAGAAAGGAACAGCAAGGCACCGAAGGCTGCCTGCACCCACTCCATGACCGGCGTTCCGGGCATCGCCAGATTGATGACACCGCTAACGATCAGCAAAGCGCCGAAAACGACCATCAGGGCAGCCGACGAGCCCGCCGCCATGCTCCAGATGACCGACAGGGCAGCATAGAGACCGGCGACAACCGTGACCCAATCCTGCCATCGCGTCCATTTCTTCATTGAACCCACCTCTGTGATGTGGACTGCATCCCGGGGTATCGACATGTACTCCGGTACTGATGTAACAAAATCCGCACACAGCTACTTCCCGACGAACGCGTGTGGCGTTGGTCCGCCGTCGTCGAATCGTGTCGCGCACGAAGCCTTGCTAAGAGCGGACTTCCGGTCTAGAACGTAGTCATAGAGCAACATCGACGAACATGCCCGGCGTCGCCGGCCTGTCCGTCCAGAAAGGACCCCGTGATATCGAGTCGCTGGTCGTAAAGTCGCCAGTCAGCTCGGTGCTGACTTAACGACGTCCGTTGGTGAGAACCGCCGTGGCCTCCGGCGTGGACCTGACTCCGGCGCCAACGCCCAGGTTCCGGCCCGACCCCGCCAGGTCGCCTGCAGTCGAAACCAACAGAAGGAAAGAAATGTTAAACATGAAGGTCCCGGCACGAGGCGCCGGAACCGCCTTCATTGCAACCCTCGCTATCACGGCACTCGCCGCATGCTCGAGCACGGGCACATCGTCCTCGCCGAGCGCCACGAGTTCCGGAGGAACGGTTCCGCAGATCTCTGCGGATGCGTTCACGGCCGACTTCTCGGCTATGAAACAGCTCACCTCGCTCGCTTCACAGGGCAAGGGCATGGTGGGCGTGCTGCTGCCGGACACCACCACCTCCGCGCGGTACGTCACCTTCGATGCCCCGTATTTGAAGAAGGCATTCGAAGCCGCGGGACTCGATTCCTCAAAGTTCAAGATCGACAATGCGCAGGGCAGCGCAAGCACGATGCAGACGCAGGCCGAGGCTGACATCACGGCAGGCGCATCCGTGCTGCTCGTCGACGCGCTCGACTCTGGTTCGGGCGCGGCCATCGAGGCGGCCGCCACCGCGCGCGGCGTTAAGGTGATCGACTATGACCGGCTCGTCAAAGGCGGGGCAAAGGATCGCACCTACGTCAGCTTCGACAACGTTAAGGTTGGTCAGCTGATCGGCCAGGGCGAGATCACGTGCATCGCAGACTGGAAGGTCACCAAACCAAACATCCTTGTCATGGATGGCGATCCGACCGACAACAACGCCAAGCTTTTCGCCGAGGGTTATAACGGGGTACTCAAGCCGCACTTCGACAATGGCGACTACGTCAACGTAGGAGAGCCAGCGGGCACCTGGACACCGTCGGTGGCACAGACGACGTTCGCCCAGCAGTACACCGCCCACCCGAACATCAACGCGGTGGTCACGCCTAACGACGACAACGCCAACGCTGTGATCGCCTACCTGCAGAGCAAGCAGATTCCCGCCAAGACCTTCCCGACGACCGGGCAGGACGCGTCCTTGTCCGGCCTGCAGAACATCCTGAAGGGGTACCAGTGCGGAACGGTGTACAAACCGATCTACTTTGAAGCCCAGGCTGCCGCCGCAGCAGCACTCTACCTGCGGGCAGGGGTGACCGTTCCGTCAACCCTCGTCAACGGCAAGACCACAGACGACACCGCGAAGTCCGACGTCGGATCGGTCCTGCTGACCCCGCTGTGGGTGACCACGAAGAACATGGCGGACACGGTGGTCAAGGACGGTGCTGTGACGAGTTCTTCGCTGTGCATCTCGCAGGTGAAGGACGCGTGCACAGCGGCAGGTATCCAGTAGTTCGAACAATGAGTGAGTTGCTAGGCCCGGACCCCGCCGACGCCGGGCCCCTGCTTCGGCTGGAGGGCATCGATAAGAATTTCGGGCCGGTGCAGGCACTGGTCGACATCAACCTTGAGGTGCCGACGGGCAAAGTGACTGCGCTTGCCGGCGACAACGGCGCGGGCAAGTCGGTATTGATCAAATGCGTCGCCGGCATTCACACCCCCGACGACGGGCAGCTGTTTTGGGAAAACAAGCCAGTACGGTTGAACTCACCGCACGAAGCCGCTGCGCTCGGCATCGAGACCGTGTACCAGGACCTGGCCTTGTGCGACAATCTCGACATCGTGCAGAACCTGTTCCTGGGCCGCGAACGCCTGCGCCGTTTTCTCCTCGATGAAGAGAGCATGGAGATCACGGCCCGGGAGACGCTCGCCAGCCTGGCCGTGACCACCGTGCGTTCCATCCGGCAACCCGTCGCATCGCTGTCCGGCGGGCAACGCCAGTCCGTGTCGATCGCGAAGTCGGTGCTATGGAACTCCAAGCTCGTCATTATGGACGAACCGACGGCAGCCCTCGGCGTCGCACAGACCGAGGTTGTCCTTCACCTGATTCGCCAGCTCGCAGATCGTGGCGTCGCAGTTATCGTCATCTCGCACAACATGAATGACGTGTTCGAGGTTGCAGACCGCATCGCCGTGCTCAGGCTCGGGCAGCTTGTGGCCGTCCGGCCCGTCACGGAGATGGACCGGCAGATCGTCGTCGACCTGATGACCACGGGGTTCTCCGATCGGGCAAGGCCGGAACTCGCGCCGTCGCCGCCGTCGAACCGCCCGCCTTCCGTCAAAGGGCCGCTCCCCTCCACAGCAGCTGCCCTCCAGGACGAGCCGACCACGGCAGCCGCTGAGCGGAAGGCCGCACTGGCGTTGAACCCCGACATCACCGCGACGTCGCTGCCCGAATACTTCCGTGCGGCGCTGGCGCGGGTCCGGGGCGGCGAGAGCGGAGTGCTGCCGGTTCTCGCGGGCCTGTTGCTGATCTCTGTGCTGTTCCAATCGCTGAACCCGAACTTCCTGACGCCCGGCAACATGGTCAACCTGCTCATCCAAGGTTCGGTCTTCATGCTGCTGGCGATGGGCCAGGTCTTCGTGCTCCTGCTCGGCGAAATCGATTTGTCCATCGGGTACGTCGGCGGGGTGGGCGGCGTCATCATGGCTGAACTCGTCCAGGAGACGACCGGCTGGCCGTGGTGGGCGGCGATCGCCGTCGGCCTGCTTAGCTGCGCCGGGATCGGGCTGCTTCATGGCACGATCATCACCCGCCTCGGCCTGCCGTCGTTCGTCGTGACCCTTGGTGGCCAGCTCGGCTGGCTTGGCGTGATGCTCATCATCCTCGGGAGCGGCGGCGTCGTGCCCATCAACGACAACGTCATCAACAACATCGCGAGCGGCAACCTCAGCCCGGTCACCAGCTGGATCCTGATGCTCGTCGTCGTCGGAGCGTTCAGCACGTGGACCTGGCTGCGGGACGCCCGCCGGCGCAACACCGGACTCGTCGCGCCGCCCGCCAGCGTGAGCGCCCTGAAGATCGCGGCGGTGCTCGCCGCGGGTGTCGCCATCGTTTGGCTCTGCAATACGGACCGCGGGACCCTGGTCGAAATCAGCGGCGTGCCGTGGGTGCTTCTCGTCGTGCTCGGAGTACTCGCCGCTTGGACGTTGCTGCTCGGGCGTACCCGGTTCGGCCGCTACGTCTACGCTATTGGCGGCAATGCCGAGGCCGCACGGCGGGGAGGCGTGAACCTTGCGCGCATTCGCACCCTCGCCTTCATGCTCGCTTCCTTCACCGCGGGAATCGGCGGAATTGTGTACGCGTCACGGCTCCGTTCCGTCTCGACGTCGTACGACGGCGGCACGCTGGTGCTTTATGCCGTGGCGGCCGCGGTAATCGGCGGGACAAGCCTGTTCGGCGGCCGCGGGAAGGTGCTGCACGGGGTCCTGGGCGGTCTGGTGATCGCCACGATCGATAACGGCATGGGCCTGCAGGGCTACAGCGCTCCGGCCAAGTACGTCGTCACGGCGCTGGTTCTCGTCGCGGCGGTAACGATCGACGCCGTCGCACGCCGCGGTCGGTCTAGGACGTAAGCGGCTTGTTGAATGGCCTCGCACGGAGGCAGCTACCTGGCCGGTCTGGACTTGGATAATCAGCAGGCTTAACGTTCAAGAGTGGCTGGCTTCCCGGAGGGACGGTCCCAGGAACAGTCCCTGCGGCCAGCCCACGCAAGTCCGAGCGAGGAGGAGAGATGCGAAAGGTTGAAGAAACGATTGACGTGGCCGTCCCCGTCCGTACGGCTTACAACCAGTGGACGCAGTTTGAGTCGTTTCCCCGATTCATGTCCGGGGTGGAATCCGTAACCCAGTTGAGCGACACGACCAACCATTGGGTCACCAAGGTAGGGGGTGTGGAACTGGCATTCGATACGGAAATAGTCGACCAGGAACCCGACGACCGGATTGCTTGGCGCAGTATTGACGGCAAGTCGCACGCTGGCATCATCAGGTTTTCGCCGCTAGACGCCAACCACACGCACGTGAAGGTCCATTTCGAATGGGCGCCGGAAACCGTCATGGAGAAGGCCGGAGCCGCACTCCAAATTGACGAGATGCAGGTGAAGGCTGACCTGAAGAAATTCAAGGAGTTCATAGAGTCGCGCGGAAACGAAACCGGAGGGTGGCGCGGCGAGGTGGAGGAGTAAATGACGGATTCAGGACCAGTGCTTGTAGTCGGTGGCACCGGGATGCTGGGCAGCCAGGTGGTGTCCAGGCTGCTAGCGGCGGGAAAGCAAGTCCGCGCCTTGGTGCGCCCCGGTTCGGATGCGAGCCGCCTCGAAGAGTTAGGGGCCACGATCGCCCGTGGCGACATGATGGACCCTGGGTCGCTTGTGGGCGCCATGGACGGTGCGGATGCTGTGATCACCTCGGCCGCGGGATACACCCGCCACCGGGAGGGCGACAGCCCCGTCATCGACACGGTGGGCAACACCAACCTCGTCGATGCGGCCAGCCGCGCCGGTATTCGCAGGTTCGTCCTCACCAGTATCCTCACTTGCGATCAAACACCGGATGTTCCGCACTTCTGGCACAAGAAACTCACCGAGGATCGCCTGGAAGAACTCGGGGTCCCATTCGTGGCGCTGCGTCCGGGCGCCTTCCTTGAGCAGATCACTCGATTCGGCGACCCTTTCAGCGAGGGGCGGCTCACATCGTTCGGGTCTCCGACCGTTCCCCTGACGTACGTGCTTGCCAGTGACCTGGCTGGGTACCTTGCGGCAGCGGTCGACGCCAGCGGAGTAGAGGGGCAGCGTATCGACATCGGTTGGGACCGGCCGGTAAGCATGCAGGACATCGCCGATATCTCCGCCCAGATGCTCGGCCGACAGATCCAGCTCGTCCTCAGCCCGATCAGCCCGGTCAACCCGCTGGCGAAGGACCTCGGGGCGATGATCGACTGGTTCGGCACCGGCCGCTACGTCGCCAATACGTCACGACAACGCGCGGTCTTCGGCCCGCCGCCAACCGCGGAGGACGCGGTCGCGCGCCTGCTCACCAGCCTCGGGCACAAGCTTGACTAAGCCGGGCCCGACGGCGACCGGATGGGGCCGCCTGCTAACCCGGGTTTAACCCGCGTCAGCTCACGGCGGGCAGCGCGTCGGGGATGCGCGGCTTGGCGTTGCCTGCGAAGGTGAACTTGGCGTCGTCGCCTTCGCCGTCCACATCGACCACCACGATGTCACCCGGGTGCAGTTCGCCGAAGAGGATCTTCTCGGAGAGCTGGTCCTCGATCTCGCGCTGGATGGTGCGGCGCAACGGCCGGGCGCCCATGGCCGGGTTGTAGCCGCGGGTGGCCAACAGGACCTTGGCTGCGTCCGTAAGCTCGATGCCCATGTCCTTATCCGCCAGATGCTGTTCCAAGCGGCGGATCATCAGGTCCACTATCTCGATGATCTCGTCCTGCGTCAGTTGCGGGAAGACAATAACGTCGTCAACGCGGTTGAGGAACTCGGGACGGAATTGCTGCTTGAGCTCTTCGGTGACCCGTGCCCGCATCCGGTTGTAACCGGTGGTGGTGTCCGTGCCGGACTGGAAGCCCGTTGCGACGCTCTTGGAGATGTCGCGGGTACCCAGGTTGGTAGTCATGATGATCACCGTGTTCTTGAAGTCCACCACCCGGCCATGGCTATCCGTCAAGCGGCCGTCTTCCATGATCTGCAGGAGAGAGTTGAAGAGATCGGCGTGGGCCTTCTCCACTTCGTCGAAGAGCACCACGGAGAACGGACGACGGCGGACCTTCTCGGTCAACTGACCACCCTCGTCGTAGCCGACGTAGCCCGGGGGGGCACCGAAGAGACGCGACACCGTGTGCTTCTCGGAGTACTCGGACATGTCCAGCGTGATGAGGGCATCCTCATCGGCAAAGAGGAATTCCGCCAGGGCCTTGGCGAGCTCGGTTTTGCCGACACCCGTGGGACCGGCGAAGATGAACGAACCACCCGGACGCTTGGGGTCCTTCAGGCCTGCGCGTGTGCGGCGGATTGCACGCGACACTGAATTGATCGCCTCATTCTGCCCGATAACGCGCTTGTGCAGTTCCTCCTCCATCTTGAGCAGGCGGCTGGATTCTTCCTCGGTGAGTTTGAAGACCGGGATGCCGGTGGAATTCGCGAGAACTTCGGCAATCAGCTCCTCGTCTACCTCGGAGTTGCCGTCCGTGCCGCCGGATTTCCATTTGAGCTCCCTTTCCCTGCGCTCGGCGACAAGTTTCTGCTCCTTCATGCGCAGCGACGCGGCGCCCTCGAAGTCCTGGGCGTCGATGGCGGATTCCTTCTCCATCTTCACTTCGGCGATGCGTGCATCCATCGCTTTCAGCTCCGGCGGACGGGTCATGCGGCGGATGCGAAGCCGTGCACCTGCTTCGTCGATCAGGTCGATCGCCTTGTCCGGCAGGAAGCGGTCCGAAACGTAACGTTCGGCCAGCGTTGCAGCAGAGGCAAGGGCGCCGTCGGTGATGGTCACCCTGTGGTGCGCCTCGTAACGGTCACGCAGGCCCTTGAGGATCTCAACGGTGTGGGCCACCGAGGGTTCCTGGACTTGGATCGGCTGGAAACGGCGCTCCAACGCGGCGTCCTTCTCAATGTGCTTGCGGTACTCATCCAGGGTGGTGGCCCCAATGGTCTGGAGTTCACCACGCGCCAGCAACGGCTTCAGGATGGACGCCGCATCGATGGCACCCTCTGCAGCGCCGGCACCCACGAGCGTGTGGATCTCGTCGATGAAGAGGATGATATCGCCGCGGGTCCGGATTTCCTTCAGGACCTTCTTCAGGCGCTCTTCAAAATCGCCACGGTAACGGGAACCGGCCACCACGGAGCCCAAATCGAGCGTGTAGAGCTGCTTGTCCTTCAGGCTCTCCGGCACGTTGCCCCGGACAATCGCCTGGGCGAGGCCCTCGACGACGGCGGTCTTGCCGACGCCCGGCTCGCCGATCAGCACGGGGTTGTTCTTGGTCCGGCGGGAGAGGACCTGCATGACGCGTTCCATCTCCAGCTCGCGGCCGATCACAGGATCAAGCTTGTTTTCCCGCGCAGCCTGGGTAAGGTTGCGGCCGAACTGGTCCAGCACCACCGAACCGGCCGGAGCAACCTCGGCCTGGCTCGGTCCGGCGACCATTCCACTGGGATCCTTGCCCTCATACCCGGAGAGCAAATGGATGACCTGCTGGCGGACCCGGCCGAGGTCAGCGCCAAGCTTGACCAGGACCTGCGCGGCAACGCCTTCACCCTCGCGGATGAGGCCGAGCAGGATGTGCTCGGTACCGATGTAGTTGTGGCCGAGCTGCAGGGCTTCCCGGAGGGCGAGCTCAAGGACCTTCTTGGCGCGCGGGGTGAAAGGGATGTGGCCGGACGGGGCTTGCCGGCCCTGGCCGATGATCTCCTGCACCTGTTCTCGGACGCCGTCGAGCGAAATGCCCATTGACTCCAGCGCCTTGGCGGCCACCCCCTCACCCTCCTGGATCAGACCCAAGAGAATGTGTTCGGTACCGATGTAGTTATGGTTGAGCATGCGTGCCTCTTCTTGGGCAAGCACAACAACGCGACGGGCACGGTCCGTAAATCTCTCAAACATTTCGCCACACTCCTGGCAGCCGCCTACCTTGATGCTACGTCGCCACGGGCCTTATTGGGGGGTCACCGGAGGCAGAATTTTAGATACCGGGCCGGCCGGCTGCAAGGCTCTTCTTCACAGACGGTCCAGACCGTGAAGAATGAAACAACCACCAAGTAGAGGGAATTACCATGAGCACCCTGAAGCAACGCCTGCATGCCGACGTCGTAGTCCACATGAAGGACCGCAACAAGACCGCGCTCACGACGGTCCGCAACGTCCTTGGCGAAATAGAGACGCGTGAGAAGTCCGGCAAGACACCCATCGAGCTGGACGACACCCAAGTGACGGCCCTGCTGCAGAAGGAAGCCGCCAAGCGCAGGGACACGGCCCGCATTTACACGGAAGCCGGCGAGGCCGAGCGCGCTGCGGCGGAAATCGCCGAAGCAGAAGTCATCGAGGCGTACCTGCCCGAAATGCTGACCCCCGCCGAAGTCGAGGACATCGTCGACGAGGCAATCGCCGCGTTGAAGGCCACCGGCCAGGAACTCACGATCAGGCAGATGGGCGCTGTGATGAAGCCCGTCACAGCAAAGGTCGCTGGCCGCTTCGACGGCAAGGCCGTCAGCGAAATCGTCCGGACCCGGCTCGCATAGATTCACCGGCACGCAGGGAGGAGCAGCCATGGCAGCCATCATCCTGGGATGGAATCCACGGCTTTGGAACGACTGGAACTACGAGGCTGTGATCGCGCAGGTCGCCGAAACTGGTCAATTCCTGGAGCGGTGGAACGTCGGCCAACACCGGAAGATCCAGCCCGGCAACCAAGCATGGCTTCTCCTGCAAAGCGCAGGCCCTCACGGGCGCGGGCTGATCGGCCATGGCGTCGTCATGTCCGAAGCGTATGAAGCGCCTCAACGCACCGAGCCGAAGAGTATTGCGCGGTACGTGAGCGTGGCCTTCGATGCCTTGCTCCCCCTCGGTAGCCAGATCCCGTCGAGTGTCCTCTCGAGCGAAGTGCCGGACGTGGCCTGGAATACCCTCCGCGGTTCGGGACGGTTCATTCCGCCAGACTCAGAATCCGGCCTTCAGCGCGTGTGGCGGGAGCATGGACCAGGAGCCTCCGAGCCGTGCCAGACCGTTCCAGGAACCTACCCGGAAGGAGCCGTCAGCCGGATTGAAACGAACCGCTACGAGCGCGACCCTGAAGCCCGCCGGATTTGCCTGGCTTTCCACGGGACGTCTTGTGCTGTGTGCACTTTCTCCTTCGAAGTAAGCTACGGGGACATCGGCAAAGACTTCATCCACGTCCACCACATGGTTCCCGTTTCACAGCTTCGCAGCGACTACAAGCTGGATCCCATAACGGACCTCGTGCCGTTGTGTGCCAACTGCCACGCTATGGCACACCGGGGCGTGGGCACCCCTCGCACCGTGGCGGAATTGCGGCGTGCACTCGCCACCTCCGGACACTTGCCCGGCCAAATCGTCGATGACAGAGCACTGGCAGCCCAGGACGCCGCACACCGGATCCTTGAGCAGCGCTGACCAAAGGGCCGTCCTGATGCACTAGCCAGCCAAGGTTCTTCCCCGTATTTTAGTTAACTACACCGTGTGGCGAGCACCACACACTGTGAGTCAGATGATCCAATTGCCGGCTGAAACCGCCGGGGCGCAACGCCGCGCCCCGGACCCGGCGAGACCTACCGGGCGTCACGCGCCGCCCGCTGTTCAGGAGGATACGCATGACCGGGATGTTTGAACTGTTCATCGACGAGGACACGAGCTTCAGATTCAGGCTCAAAGCGCCGGACGGAACCGTGGTAGCCGTCTCCAGGTCCTTTCCGGACAAGCCCGCCGCGGTGTGCGGCATCAGTGACGTCCGAGAATATGCAGGAATGGGCCTGATCACCGATCTCTGCCCGGAAGTCCCGCACCGCGGGCCGTCACCCACGCCTCCGGTTCCCGCTGTACGGCAAACCGGGCCTTCCGCGATGCCGCCGCTTCCCGTCCCGCCGCGACACCATAATCCGCTCCCCCAAAGAGATCGAACCGGCCGCCCCTGGCACACGCCCGCCTTGGTTGACGCATCCTGCGCAGGGTTGGTCGAGGCGTAGACCCGCGGAGCACACTTTACTGCGGACACGAGCCTTGGGCCGGGTCACCCTCGGACCTACCCGGCGGGCGGGACGCGCAGGCTGCCGTACCTCTCCATTCGGTGCCACCGCAAATGCACTCCAGCCATGGCAGTCACCACCGACTGGATGACGACGAGATACATGAGCTGCCGATACACGAACTGCTGAAATGGAAGTGTCCAGAGCGGGCGAAGCCGTTCATTATCGAGCCGGAACGCATAGGCAGCCATGAGGAATTGGACGAGAAGGAAGACTAACCAGAGAGCCGCTATCCGGACCGGATCAAGGAATATCAGGCCGTAGACGGCAAAGATATCGACGATGGGCGCGAACAAGGGAAGCAACACTTGGAGGACGAGCAGGTAGCCGAGCCCGCGTCGGCCGAGCTTGCCGGCCTGTCCACCCTGCACCACCGCGCCGCGGTGCTTCCACATTGCCTGGAGGGTGCCGTAGCACCAGCGGTACCGTTGCTTCCAGAGCGCGCCCAGACTAGCTGGTGCCTCGGTCCAGGCCCTCGCATCCTCCTGGTAAACGACGCGCCAGCCGTCGCGGCACAATGACATGGTCAAGTCGGTGTCCTCGGCGAGGGTCTCGTCGCTGACCCCGCCCACCCGGCGGAGCGCATCGCTGCGGAAGGCACCGATGGCCCCGGGGACGGTCGGCATGCACTCCGCGACGTCGAACAGCCGCCGGTCCAGATTGAAGCCGACGACGTACTCGATGTGTTGCCAGGCGCCGAGGATTCCTCCGCGGTTTGCGACCTTGGTGTTCCCCGAAATTGCACCCACGCGTGGGTCGGCGAAGGGCTGAACGAGGGCATGGACCGTGTCCGGTTCGAAGACGGTATCGCCATCGACCATCACCACAAGGTCGTGGCTGGCGGCAGCGATCCCGGCGTTCAAGGCCGACGGCTTGCCGCCATTTTCTTTTCGGATCACGGTGACGCCCGGCAGGCCGAGCGCCTCCACGATGTCCGCGGTCCCGTCGGTCGACCCGTCGTCGACCACAATGATCTCCACCGGATGGGACGAGGCAACGATGGATCGGACCGCCGCTTCGATGCCAGCAGACTCGTTGTACGCGGGGACGATGACGGTGACTGGCTCGGTGATCTCAGGACGCAACGGCACGTCCACCCGGCGTCGGCCACTGCCGGCCGCTCGAAGGCGGCGGCCCGCTCTCCGGTGGCTCGCCGCGAAGCCGACCACGAGGACTGCCCGGATGAGGGTCACGATGCCGGCCGCGACGAGGGCCCACGAGATGGCCGTGACAACAAAATCACTGAGCCGGATCCCCCACACGAATGCGTTTCCGCTGATCTGCTCCGCGGCTGACGCATCCCGCATGCTCGTAATTCCGACGGCGTCCCCCACCGTCGTGACCCGGAAGCCTTGGTCCGAGAACTTCGTGAGGACGGAGTCGAGCGCGGCGACCGTCTGCGCCCGGTCGCCACCGCCGTCGTGCATCAGGAGGACCTGGCCCTGCGTGCCGGATGGGGCAAGGTTTCGCTCGATTGCGGCGGTGCCTGGCCGCTGCCAGTCTTCGCTGTCCTTGGTAGTAAGCACGGTGAGATAGCCCTGGTTCGCGGCGGCCCGAATCGCAGTCCATGTGCCGTCCCGGACTGCGTCGTTTTCCGAGCTGTACGGCGGCCTTAAGAGCGTCGCCGCGTGGCCGGTGATGCCGGTGATCGCCTGCTGGCCTCCCTGCACCTCAAGCTGCTCGCGCCAGGCCGGGACGCTTCCGAGATCCGCATGGGTCAGCGTGTGCACGCCGATTTCGTTGCCGTCGGCGATGATGCGGCGCACGAGATCGGGGTTGTCGATCGCTGCCGAGCCCACCACGAAGAACGTGGCGTGAACGTGGTGCTTCCGCAGGACGTCGAGGATCTGAGGAGTCCAAGCGGGGTCAGGCCCGTCGTCGAACGTCAGGGCGAGAGTGCGATCGGGCGGGGTCACGGTGCGGACCGTGCCGCCGCGGGAATCGATGACGGGGCCGCCCTGGGAGACGGCTTTCGGGACGGAACTGGCAGACCCGTTCGCGGGCAGTGAGTCATCACCGATCCCCGCGAGGTGGTGCATGTACCCCTGCACGACGAGGGCGACACCCAGCGCAACCAGGACGGCCATAAGGATGAACCAGTGTGCCTTGACGCTGACCGGAGCAGTGCGCCTACTCAGGCGACGTGCACTCACGGGTGCGCGGGCGTGGACGGTCGCGTGGCCTGGCCCGGAGCCGACCCACTCTTTCCCGGGCTGGTTGGGGCCGTGCTCGGCGCCGGACCGGCGATGGGTGCAGAAGCGGCCCCACGCTGCGTGGCCGTGCTATTGATCGGTGGTGCCACAGGAATGGGCGACGCCGGAGCCGCAGGCGCCTGGAAAGCGGCCGGCGCCGCAGGCCCAGCCGGTCGGGCATCGGCTGCCGGGGAGCCGGCCGCGTTGGAAGGCGGTGCCGATGGGGCTGTCGGAAGATCGTGGGCCGCCGAGGCGGCCGGGGCAGCTGGCAGAGACAGGAAAGGCGCAGCGATATTGGGGCCCCCCAAGAGCGCGACGAGGACGAGGAGCACATACCCCGCCGCGAGCACGAGGGCCCCGAGGCCGATCAGCTTGACCCCTCGCAGTCGCCGGCCTGACGCGTCGACAAAGACCGGCCCACGCTGCGACGCGGACCTCGGTTGATCGGATGTTTCGTCAAGAGCTACCATCGAGCGTCAATTCTAGTAGACCTGCCACCCAGCCCGAAACCGGCCCCTGCATGGCACCCGGCCGCGGCGGCCCTTGTCCCGCCCGCACGCCGCCGGGTGTAATGGACGCACGACGGCGACTCCCCGCCGTCGTGCGCCGAAGGAGCCGCAATGTTCACCAGCCCGTACGCTGATGTCGAGATCCCCGAAGTCACGATTTATGAATATCTGTTCGGTGGGCTGGGCGTCGAGGACCTTGACCGGATCGCACTCGTGGACGGCACTACCGGCGCCGAAATGACCTACCGGCAACTCGTCGGCCGAATCGACGCCACGGCAGGCTGGCTAGCGGGCCACGAGGCAGGCCCCGGGACCACCGTGGGCCTTTTCTGCCCCAACGTGCCGGCGTTCGCCGTCGTCTTCCACGGGGTCCTGCGTGCGGGCGCTGCTGTCACCACCGTCAATGCGCTGTATACCGCCGATGAAGTCGGCAGCCAGCTCAGCGACGCCGGCGCCTCCTGGCTCTTCACCATCTCGCCCTTCCTTGAGCGGGCGGAGGCCGCGGCGCTGGTTGCCGGGATCCCGGCGGAACGGCTCGTGGTGCTCGACGGCGGCGACCTCGCTGCCGCCGCGGGGCATCCCTCGCTCGCGGACGTGCTCGAAGCCGGTCTTCCCGCGCCGACGCTCAGCGTCGATCCGCACGCCGCCGCGGTCGTGCCGTACTCCTCGGGCACGAGCGGCGCGCCGAAGGGCGTCCTGTTGAGCCAGTACAACCTCGTGGCGAACGTCGCTCAGTCGAGTGCCTTCTTCCGCGTGACTTCCGACGACGTGCTGCTCGCCGTCTTGCCTTTCTTCCACATCTATGGCCTGACCGTGCTGCTCAATCTTGCCCTCGGCGAGCGGGCCCGGCTCGTCACGATGCCGAAGTTCGACCTCGCCGAGTTCCTCCGCATTACGCAGGACCACCGCTGTACCTACCTCTTCATCGCGCCGCCCATCGCCGTCGCGCTGGCAAAGCATCCTCTGGTGGACCAATACGACCTCTCGTCCGTGCGCGCCGTGCTTTCGGGAGCGGCGCCCCTCGACGGCGAATTGGGGCACGCTGTTGCTCACCGGCTCGGGTGCACGATGCTCCAGGGCTATGGCATGACCGAGCTGAGTCCCGTATCCCACGCCATCCCGCGCGACGGCGCCGAGCGCGTCCCTCTCGACTCAGTGGGCTACACCGTGCCGAACACGGAGTGCAAGCTCCTCGACCCCGCTACGGACGAAGAGATCGAAGTCCCGGCCGAAGGGCCGAGCGCTCCCGGACAGCTCCTCGTCCGGGGCCCGCAGGTCATGCTCGGCTACCTGAACCGGCCCGACGCAACCGCCGCGACGATCGATCCGGACGGCTTCCTCCGCACCGGCGACATCGCGACCGTCACGGCCGATGGCGTCGTGACGATCGTCGACCGGCTCAAAGAGCTGATCAAGTACAAGGGCTACCAGATCGCGCCTGCCGAGCTCGAAGCGCTCCTGCTCACCCACCCACATATTGCGGACGCCGCGGTCATCGGCATCCACGCGGACGACGGCGAAGAGGTACCGAAGGCGTTCGTCGTCCGGCAGGCCGGGGCCGAGCTCGGCGACGGCGATGTCATGGAGTTCGTCGCGGGGCGGGTGGCGCCGTTCAAGCGCGTGCGATCGGTGGAGTTCGTCGATGTGATTCCCAAGTCGGCGTCGGGGAAGATCCTCCGACGGGAGCTGCGCGCGCGGGCCTAGCGGTCCGTGTCGGTGGGTCCTAGCGTTGCCCTTGGCTACCCTCGGCGCTACGCGGAAGGCGGGACGCGCAGGCTGCCATACCTCTCCATTCTGTGCCAACGCAGGTGCACGCCCGCCAAGGCGGTGACCACGGACTGGATGACGACGAGATACGTGAGCTGCCGGTAGACGAACTGCTGAAGCGGAAGCGTCCACAGCGGGCCAAACCGTTCATTGTCGAGCCGGAAGGCATAGGCAGCCATGAGGAATTGAACGAGGAGGAAGACAAGCCAGAGCGCCGCAATCCGAATGGGATCAAGGAAGATGAAGCCGTAGATGGCGAAAACGTCCACCACCGGGGCGAACAGCGGCAACAGCACCTGCAGCACGAGCAGGTAGCCGAGGCCACGCCGCCCGAGCTTTCCGGCCGCACCTCTCTGCAGGACCGCGCCGCGGTGCTTCCACATGGCCTGCAGCGTGCCATAGCACCAACGGTACCGCTGCTTCCAAAGCGCCCCGAGGCTCGCGGGAGCCTCGGTCCAGGCCCTCGCGTCGTCCTGGTACACGACCCGCCATCCGTCGCGGCATAGCGACATGGTCAGGTCCGTATCCTCAGCAAGCGTGTCGTCGCTGACTCCGTCGACTCGGAGGAGGGCATCGCGACGGAAGGCGCCAATGGCTCCGGGGACGGTCGGCATGCACTCCGCGACGTCAAACAACCTCCGGTCCAGGTTGAAGCCGACGACGTACTCGATGTGCTGCCAGGCGCCGAGGATCCCTCCGCGGTTGGCAACCTTGGTGTTCCCCGAAATTGCGCCCACCCTCGGGTCGGCGAAGGCCTGGATGAGGGCATGAACGGTTTCCGGCTCGAAGACGGTGTCTCCGTCGACCATCACCACAAGGTGGTGGCTTGCAGCACGGAGTCCGGCATTCAGGGCGGACGGCTTACCGCCATTCTCTTTCCGGATCAAGGTGACGCCAGGCAGGCCAAGCGCTTCCACGATGTCAGCAGTACCGTCGGTCGACCCGTCGTCGACTACGATGATCTCCATCGGATGGGTCGAGGCCGCGATGGATCGAACCGCTGCTTCGATGCCGGCTGATTCGTTGTACGCAGGGACAATGACGCTGACCGGCTCCATAACCTCAGGCCGGACTGGCACGTCCACCCGGCGTCGGCTGTGGCCGGCCGCCCGGGAGCGGCGCGCCGCCCTCCTGTGGCGTGCCGCGAAACCGACCACCAGGACGGCCCGGATGACCGTCACGATTCCGGCCGCAACGAGTGCCCACGAGATAGCGGTGATGACGAAGTCGCTGACCCGGATCCCCCACACGAAGGCGGTTCCGCTGACCCGCTCCCCCGCTGACGCGTTCCGCATGCTCGTGATCCCGACGGCGTCGCCCACCGTCGTGACACGGAAGCCTTGGTTCTCGAACTTCGTGAGGGAAGAGTCAAGCGCGGCGACCGTCTGCGCCCTGTCGCCGCCGCCGTCGTGCATCAGGAGGATCTGACCCTGCGGGCCGGACGGCGCAAGGTTGCGCTCGATCGCGGCGACGCCGGGCCGCTGCCAGTCCTCGCTATCCTTCGTGGTAAGCACGGTGAGATAGCCTTGGGCCGCCGCGGCGCGCATCGCCGTCCAGGTGCCGTCCCTGACTGCGTCGTTCTCAGAGCTGTAAGGCGGCCGCAGTAGCGTCGCGGCGTGGCCCGTAATGCCGCTGATCGTTTGCTGGCCTCCCTGCACCTCGAGTTGCTGGCGCCAGGACGGGGCGCTTCCAAGGTCCGCGTGGGTCAGGGTGTGGATGCCGATCTCGTTGCCATCAGCGACGATGCGGCGCACGAGGTCGGGATTGTCTATGGCAGCCGAACCCACCACGAAAAACGTGGCATGAACATGGTGTTTCCTGAGGACGTCGAGAATTTGAGGTGTCCAGGCGGGGTCCGGACCGTCGTCGAACGTAAGTGCCAACGTGTGGTCGGCGGGCCGACCGTGCGCACGGTCCCGCCCCTGGCGTCCACCACCGGGCCACCGTGGGACACGGCGTCCGGGACCGTGCTGGCGGAGCCGCTCCCGGGCACCGAGTCATCGGCGATCCCGGCGAGGTGATGCATGTAGCCCTGCACGGCGAGGGCGACCCCCAGTGCCAACATGACCGCCACAAGGATGAACCAGTGCGCGCGGACGCCAACTGGAGCAGTGCGCTTGCTCAGGCGGCGCGCGCTCACGGGTGCGTCGGCGTGGACGGCCGCGTAGCCTGGCCTGGAGCCGTCCCGCTCTTGCCCGGGCTCGTCGGCGACGAGCCCGGCGTGGGACCGACAACTGGTACAAACGGCGCAAAGGGCGAAGCATGCTGCAAGGCCGACCCGTTGATCGCGGGTGGCACGGCAGTGGGCGAAGTAGACGTCACAGCAGCCCCGAAAGCTGCCGGCGCCGGCGGCGCGGGGAATCGAGCCTCGCTGGTTGGGAGCCCGGCCGCGTTGGAAGCCGGCGCCGACGGGGATGACGGTAGGTCACTGGCCGCCGGCGCCGCCGGAACGGCCGGTGGCTTCGGGGCGTCCGGCAGAGGCAGGAATGGCGCGGCCACGTTGGGCCCGCCCAGCAACGCAACCAGCAGGAGGACGACGTACCCTGCCACGAGCCCAAGGGCTCCGAGCCCGATAAGCTTGAGCCTCCGCAGGCGCCGGCCTGACGCGTCGACGAAGACCGGCCCGCGAGCAGGCGCGGGCTGTGGCTGATCGGTTGTCTCTTCAAAAGCTGCCATCGGGCACCAACCTTAGGTGGTTTTAGGTCTGCATCACAAAAGCATCACGGTTCAAGGGTCGAGTTAACGCTTCGCCAGGGTTCGAAGGAGTTTCAGGGCCACGGAGATCGAGGCGAGGTCCACCTGCCCGGGTTTGGTGACCTCCACGAAGGTGTCCTTGATCCTCCCCAGTTGCTCCTGTCGTCCCCTCTCCCACTCCACAATGCGTTCCACGGCGGAGGCTCCGGAGGTCCCGCTCGCCCGGGTAGTCCGCATGACGGAAATGGTGATGTCGACGACGGCGGAATAGGCGTCGTCACGCAGGGCTGCGCGCGCAAGGGCTTCCCACCGGCTTTGCCGCGGCAGGTCGGTGATGCGCAACAACAGCGTTCCCACACCGATCCAATGAATGACCGTGTGGTACATGTCGGCGATGGTGGTGAGGGGTTCATCAACCTGCTCCGCAACAAGCGAGATGTCCAGGAGCGAGAAACTCTCCAGCAAATCGGAGGCGCGCCGCCCCAGCTCAACCGGCATTCCGACGTCGTTCCAATGCGCCAGCCGCTGCTTGGCACGGTCAAGGTCCGAGCCTCGCAGAAACTCCGTGGTCCGTGTCCGCAGCAGCTCCAAGTCCGGCCCGATCCTTGCCAAGGCTTCGGAGACGGGTTGGTCCCGATGATCGTGGGTCACGTACCACCGGGTTGCCCGGTCGAGGAGCCGGCGGAGTGGAAGGGCCACCGCGGCGGAGTGTTCGCTGGGAAACCCGGGAGGCAGGCTGGCGATCCGGTCCACGAACAGCTGCAGCTCATAAGCCTCGCGGACAACCACGAAGGCCCTGGCCACGGCCGCGGCGGTGGCCGTGGTTTCCTCGATGGCGCGGAACGCGTAGGTGATCCCTCCTAGGTTGATCATGTCGTTGGCCACCACCGTGCAGATGATCTGCCGACGCAGGGGGTGGGAGTCCAGTTCGGCGTCGAAGCGCCCGGACAGCTGGCGGGGAAAGTAGCCTTGGAGGACCCGTTTGAACCAGGGATCGTCGGCGAGGTCGCTGGCGGTGAGCTCCCTGGCCAGTTCGATCTTTGCGTAGGCGGCAAGTACCGACAGTTCCGGGGCGGTCAGGCCGGTGCCTTCCCGCAGCCTGTCCTGGAGTTGTTCCGTGCCCGGCAGAGCTTCCAGGCCGCGGTCCAGGTCCGCGGCAGTCTCGAGCCAGTCCATGATCCGTTCAAAGCCGGGACTCAGCTCCGGGGCCAGGTGCCGGTCGTTGAAGAGGAGGACGTTCTGGTCCTTGTTGTTTGCCAGGACCAGGCGGCTTACCTCGTCGGTCAGGGAATGCAGGAACCCTGTCCGTTCCTCGGGCCGCATCTTGCCGGTCGCGATCATCCGGTCGATGAAGATCTTGATGTTGACCTCGTGGTCCGAGCAGTCCACGCCGGCCGAATTGTCGATCGCATCGGTGTTGAGCAGGACGCCGTTCAGGGCCGCCTCTATCCGGCCGCGCTGCGTGACGCCCAGGTTCCCGCCCTCGGCCACGATCCGGGCCCTGAGCTCGTTGCCGTTGACCCTGATGGCGTCGTTGGCTTTGTCCCCCACGCGTGTCTGGTCCTCGGTGGAGGCCTTGACGTAGGTTCCGATGCCACCGTTGTAGAGCAGGTCCACGGGCGCACGGAGAATGGCCTGCATCAGCGCGTGGGGCGGAAGCGACGCGGTTCCGCGCTCCAGGCCGAGGGCGGTCCGGACCTGCTCGGTGATCTCGATGGCTTTGGCCCGGCGGGAGTGGACACCCCCGCCTTCGCTGATCAGCGAGGAGTCGTAGTCGGCCCACGACGAACGGGGGAGAGCGAAGAGGCGCTTGCGTTCTTCGAAGGATGCTGCCGCGTCGGGGTTCGGATCAAGGAAGATGTCCCGGTGGTCGAAGGCGGCCATGAGACGGATGTGCGGTGAGAGCAGCATCGCGTTTCCGAACACGTCGCCGCTCATGTCTCCGATGCCGGCCACGGTGAAGTCCTCGCTCTGTGGATCCATGCCGAGCTCACTGAAGTGGTGTTTCGCGGATTCCCACGCGCCGCGGGCTGTGATGCCCATCTGCTTGTGGTCGTACCCCACGGACCCGCCCGAGGCGAACGCGTCGCCGAGCCAAAAGCCGTACTCAAGGGCCACGGCGTTGGCTGCATCGGAAAACGATGCTGTTCCCTTGTCCGCTGCAACCACCAGGTAGGTGTCATCGCCGTCATGTCGCACCACGCGGTTCGGAGGCACCACCGACCCGCCCATCTCTGTGGCGAGCAAATTGTCCGTGAGGTCCAGCATGCCCTTGACGAAGATCCGGTAGCACTCCAGGCCTTCAGCGAGCCAGGCTTCGCGGTCCGTCACAGGGTCCGGCAATCGTTTGGGATAGAAGCCTCCTTTGGCCCCGGTGGGCACAATGACGGAGTTCTTCACGTTCTGAGCCTTGACCAGACCCAGGACCTCGGTCCGGAAATCCTCGCTACGGTCGGACCAACGCAAACCTCCGCGCGCCAAGGCCCCGAAGCGCAAGTGGACGCCCTCCACCCGCGGCGAGTAGACCCAGATCTCGTACTTCGGCCGCGGAAACGGGGCACCGGCGATCGCAGCAGGGTTGAGTTTGAAGCTCAGGTGGGCCTTGCCCTGGAAGTAATTGGTCCGCGTTGTCGCTTCCACGAGGTTCATGAAGGTGCGCAGCAGGCGGTCTGCGTCGAGGACCGGGATGTCGTCGATCGCCGCCAGCAACTCCTTCGTCGCCACAGCAATGCTCCGGACACGGTCAGGCCCGTCCTGTCCGGGATCGAACTTCGCCTGGAACAGTGCCAGGAGCGCGCGCGTTGCCCGGACGTTGCTAATCAGCGTGTCCGCGATGAATCCGTACGAGTTGGTGGTCCCCAGCTGCTGGAGGTACTTCGCGTAGCTTCTCAGGATTGCTGCCTGCCGCCACTCGAGCCGTTCCCGGATGACGAGTGCGTCGATCCGGTCGGATTCGCTGTCCCCCCGCATGGCGGCCGTGAAAGCCTCGGCGAGCAGTCCGCTCGTAGCCTCGGGGTCGACACCGCCGGGATACTTCACGCCGAGGTCGTAAAGAAACACGTCCTGCCCGGCACCGCGCCGGAGCTCGAAAGGCCGCTGATCCAGCACTTCGAGCCCGAGGTTGTGCAGGAAGGGCAAGATCCGGGTCAGGCTCCTGGGCCTGGTCAGGTAAAGGCGGATCCGGGCGTCCTCGACGAGCGTGCTCGAGGCGCCCTTCCTGACGTAGACCGTGAGCAGCGGATCCCCGTAGGGCCTGCCTCCTGTACCTTCCAGGTCGAACGTCTCGAAATTGACGATGTCCCCGACCGCGGCTTCCACGTCGTAGACCGCGCGATAACTGGCAGGAAATGCGTCCGACCAGAGCCCGGCGAGCCGTACGGCCTCCGCCGCCGGGAAACGGTCACGGATCGCATCGTCGAGCCCGTCCGACCACGAGCGGGTAGCGGCGATCAGGCGCCGCTCCAGTTGGGACGGATCGACGACGGCGGCACGTGACGCCGGGGCGTCCGGCACAGCACCAGCCACGTGGATCCGGAAGAACACGCGGGCCAGGGGTGACTCGGTGAGCCGGACCTCGAAATCGACGGAGTCCGCTTTGAACGCCCTCCGGAGTTCTTCTTCCATCAACAGCCGGACCGCCGTGCTGTAGCGGCGGCGCGGGAAGAAGACGAGCGCGGACACGAACCGTCCAAAGCTGTCCGGACGGAGGAACACGCGGATCCTCTGCAGCACCTCGGCACGAAGAATTTCGCCCGCCAGGCGCGCGAGCTCCTCCGCTTCGATGTGGAACAGTTCGTCCCTCGGAAAGGTTTCCAGGACAGCCATCAATTCCCGGGCCTGGTGGGACCGGGGCGTAAACCCCAGTCTTTCGCTGACCGCCTGGACTTTCTGCCGGAGTACCG
>NZ_JARVRH010000001.1 GCF_030209755.1 Arthrobacter sp. efr-133-TYG-118
TGATCGCGTCGAACGCGGCCCAGGACCGGGCGGCCCGGCCCGTGCCGCCGTACACGACCAGGTCATCCGGACGCTCGGCGACCTCCGGGTCCAGGTTGTTCATCAACATGCGCAACGGCGCTTCGGTCTGCCAGCTCTTCGCGGTCAGCTCGGTGCCGCGCGCGGCCCGGACAGGACGGGCTCCGGTAGTGAAATCGGCGGATGCCATGATGACTCCTTTGTCTCTGGAGGTTGCTAGGTGGAAGTCCTTCTGTATCCAGTAGAGCCCCTCCGCAACCCTCTTGGAATGGCTTTATGGACGGTGCTGTCCGGAATACCAGACTCAACCAACTAGCAGTTGTTGTCGTTATGGGCGCCCATAACGACACCTGCTGTTAGCTAGTTGGGCGGGGGCTGGCTAGGAAGGGCGGCCGTGGATGCGGATCGACAGTTCGTCCGCTGTTTTCTGGATTCGGGCGGCGAGGGCGGGCCATTCCTCGACCGGCACCTTGTCCTCGAGGAAAGTCACGGCGACTGCCGCCGTCGGCCAGCCCAAATGGTCGGTGACGGCAGCGGCCACCGAGCCGAAGCCGGGCGTGACTTCGCCGTGTTCGGTGGCGTAGCCGCGCTGCCGGACCTGGTCCAAGTGCGAGGACAAGGCCGAATATTTCATGATGGGCGATTCCATCTCGTGCCGGGCAGTAAAGGCGGCAGCATTCGGGTACAGGGCCCTGACCTGCGATTTCGGCAGCGCGGCCAGGATCGCGCGCCCGCTGGCGGTGAGGTGGCTGGGAAGCCGGACCCCGACGTCGGTCACGAGGGACGGGCGGTTCTTGGCCCGCTCCTCCACGATGTAGAGCACATCGCGGCCGTGCAGGACGGCCAAGTGCGCGCTCTCGCCGATCGCATCCACAAGGGCGGCAAGCATGGGGCGGCCGAGCCGCGACAAAGGCTCTTGACGCGAGTATGCCGAACTGAGTTCAAAGGCGCTGATGCCCAGGCCGTAGCGCTGCTCCTCATGAAGGTGCAGGACGAACCCGTTGGCCTCCATGACGCCAAGCAGGTGATAGACACTGGACCGGGGCAGGCCCAGCGCCGTGGCTATGTTGGACGCTGCCATCGGGCCACGCCGGGAAGCGAGCAACTTCAGGATGCGCAGGGTGTTCTCGGCGGCCGGGACCTTGGAAGCGGCCCGGCCTTGAGTGGACGGCTGTATGGTCATGGCTCCTCTTCGAGTGCACGGTAATGCCCGGCTCGCCTCTTCCGCCACAAAGGCGGCAGGGCGGGTGTCCGGGATCCCGTACTTAAGCGTGCGCCCCGCGGAGCTGATCTGAAAGCCAATCAGAACATTAAGCTGTCTGGAATACCAGACATTTGCCCGCAAGACGCCCCAGTCGCCAACCGCCTGGTGGCACAGCGTCTGAGAACCGAGACAACGATGCGCCGTGAGACCCATCACAGGACGCTCCGGAATGGTCTGCTGGTTAACAGTCCCCCTCCCAATGACGAGAAGGTATTCGCATGCAGCAAGCCCCAACAGCCGTCAGGACGCCGGCCGCCAAAGTCGTCGAAGGCGCGGTCACCACCGTTCTCAGCCGTGGCCTCAATGTCCGCCACATCCGATTCATGGCCCTCGGTTCGGCCATCGGGACAGGCCTCTTCTACGGTTCCGCATCTGCGATCCAAAAGGCCGGCCCGTCGGTTCTCTTCGCATACATGATCGGTGGCGCCGCCGTCTTCATGGTGATGCGTGCCCTCGGCGAAATGGCCGTCCGACACCCAGTCTCCGGCTCGTTCGGCCAGTATGCCAGCCGCTACCTCGGACCGCTGGCAGGGTTCATCACCGGGTGGACCTACGTCTTCGAAATGGCCATCGTGGCGATCGCGGACGTGACGGCGTTCAGTATCTACATGGGCTTCTGGTTCCCACAGGTGGACCGATGGATCTGGGTCCTGGCGATCATCCTCCTCCTTGGCGCCATGAACCTCCTGAGCGTCAAGGTCTTCGGGGAGCTCGAGTTTTGGTTCTCGCTCATCAAGGTGGTGGCGATCATCGCCATGATCGCGGGCGGCGCTGCGATCATCGTGTTCGGCTTCCATTCCGGCAATGGCGGTGCGGCACCGGGGCTGGGGAACCTCGTTGACCACGGCGGCCTGTTCCCGAACGGTTTCGGCGGGCTCTTGGCCTCGTTCGCGGTCGTCATGTTCGCCTTCGGCGGGATCGAAACGATCGGCATCACGGCAGGCGAAGCCGCCGACCCCAAGAAGGTCATACCGCAGGCCGTCAACACCGTCCCGGTGCGCGTACTGCTGTTCTACGTCCTGACGCTCGGCGTGCTCATGAGCTTGTTCCCCTGGAATGAAATCGGGAACAACGGCAGCCCGTTTGTGCAGATCTTCAGCGGCCTCGGCATCCCCGCGGCGCCGCACATCCTCAATGCCGTGGTGATCACCTCGGCCCTGTCAGCCATCAATAGCGACATTTTCGGCGCCGGACGCATCCTCTTCGGGCTTTCCCAGCAAGGACATGCTCCGAAGAGTTTCGGCAAGGTCTCAAGGCACGGTGTTCCCTGGATGACCGTGGTCCTCATGGGCGGCATCCTGCTGGTGGGCGTTGTGCTCAACGCGGTAATCCCCGAGGACGTGTTCCTCGTGATCGCTTCCATCGCAACCTTCGCGACAGTGTGGGTGTGGGTCATGATCCTCGCCTCGCATGTCGCCATGAAGCGCGAAATCAAGCGCAAGGGGCTCCCGGCGTCGGAATTCGCGTCGCCGTGGTGGCCGGCAGCGTCCGTGTTGACCATCGCCTTCATGGCCCTGGTGATCGTCATCCTTGGCGTCTTCGAGGACACCCGCGTGGCCTTGTACGTAGGCGCCGTGTGGCTCGGGCTGCTGGTGCTGGCCTACAAGCTGTGGGTTCGAGGTGGCGGCCGGGTGCGCGCCGAGCTCGTCGACGAAACAGCCTCAATCCCCGTCGTGGCCGAGCGCCCATAGCGGACACTCCCCGACGACGGCGGCCCGCCACTAACCATCGACCGTCACCGCAGGCCAGCGCTATCATCAGGCATGGTTCCGTTCACCAACGTCCTGGCGTTTGCGCTGGCCGCATCGGTCCTCATCGCCGTCCCCGGTCCCAGCGTCCTGTTCGTGATTGGACGTTCCCTCGCCCTCGGCCGCAAAGGCGGACTCCTCAGCGTCCTCGGAAACGCGATTGGCATGGTTCCGCAGATCACCGCAGTGGCGCTTGGGCTCGGCGCGGTCCTGGCGCAGTCGATCATGCTGTTCACCATCATCAAGTTCGGCGGCGCAGCTTATCTGGTCTACCTCGGGGTGCAGGCGATCCGTCACCGCGGCGGGCGTTCGACGGCGGGCGGCCCGGCGCCGTCGCGGTCTATGCGGCGGCTCATCCGCGAAGGCTTCATCGTGGGTGCGAGCAACCCGAAGTCGATCGTGTTCTTCGTAGCCGTGCTGCCCCAGTTCGTTGAATACTCCAACGGCAGCATTCCGTTGCAGCTCGCTGAACTCGGAGCTGTTTTCCTAGTGATCGCCCTGATCTCCGACAGTATCTGGGCCCTCGCAGCCGGCACGGCACGCCACTGGTTTGCCCGCTCACCGCGGCGGATCTCCACCCTGGGTGTCACGGGCGGGGTCATGATGATCGGGCTCGGCGGAACCCTGGCGCTCACAGGCACCAAGTCTTAGCGCCTTAGAACCGGAAGCAACCGCGGCATCAGCCGGCCGGAAGCCAATCCACGTGCGAGTCCGAGTCGTAGACCCGGCAAACCCGCACGCTGTCCTGGGCAGGACCATCAACAAGCTTGGTGGTGATCTTCATGAGGATGTCGTACGACGCCAGACCCGAGGCCGCCGTTGACTGCACGGGGTTCCCGGAATAGGCGATGGAGACAATGGTGAATGGCCGGGGCACCACCGTTCCGGTCACTATTCCAGAGTGGGCGGCATCGCTTTGCAGCCGGGCGGTACAGCTGTCCTTGATGCGTTGGATCCCGGCCGCGTCGAGGCCCTGTGCCACAGGAGCCGGCGCCGCAGGAGCAGGCGCCGCGGGGGCCGGAGCTGGCGCAGCGGGGGCCGGTGCAACCGGGGCATCGGGCTTAGCACTCGTCGCCGGTGCGGGGACCGGGGCCTGGCTCGAAGGCGCAGCGCTGGCGGAAGCGCTGGCGGCTGGCGCTGAAGCGGTGGCACCCGGCGTCGCGGCCGGCGTCTTGGTAGCACCCGGCGCCGAAGCCGACGCGCTGACGGTGGCCGACGGCGCGGCGCCGGCAACGGAGTTCGATGACGTCTGCGTGGCGTTGAGGGTGATCGCCCCCGCCAGTCCGACCGCCACCACGCCCGCAACGACGATTCCTGCTCTTGCAGCTCGTCGCATTGTTCCCCCTCCCGGACCTGACGGAACATTTGCTTTGAGCGTAGGGACTGTTCGCCCGGCCTGGCATGCGTAGCCCCTACCCGTCTTTTGCCCGGACTACCCGGGTCACCACTTGCTCACCCTGGGGTCTTTGTCCGAGTAGTGGTCCAAGTGACGTGAGTGGCCAATGTGCCATAACGGGTGAAAGTCACTCATGTGTCTTGTGGGGTCGGCGCCTACCGTTGGAAGATCGCGACTGCAAAGGAGTGATTCCGATGTTCGATCCTTACTCAAGGCACGCCGCTCGGATGCGCAAGCAGCGCCGCCATGCGCTGGCTTCGCGACTTTTCCAGGTATTTTCCAGGGCATCCAAGCAGGCCAAAACGAGTGCCTCCCGTTTCAAGGTGGGCGACTACGTGGCTGGGGACGATCCCTTCAACGGGTCCCAGGAAGGCGTGGTGGCCGTCATCAAAGGCTCATCGATTGGCCTGCGAACCGTCGTGCCAAAGGGTGGCACCTTGGTCTACTACGACTACCGCCAATTGAGGAGGCCGTGGTGAATATCTCCGCTGCCGGCATTCCAGCCAACCGCTTCATGACAATCGCCGAGGTTGCCGAGGCCCTGCGGGTATCCAGAATGACCGTCTACCGCCTCGTGAACTCGCACGCCATCCATGCGGTGCGGTTCGGTCGGTCCTACCGCGTTCCGGAATCGGCGGTGGAGTCCTACATAGAGCATTCCGCCGTGGACGAGGCTGAGCAGAACCCCTCTAAGGCAACCGGGAACGCGTGAGGGTATTCGGTCCAACGGAGTCGCGTTCCACCGGCGGGCATTCAAGCTTTACCACCGGGCTACCGGCCGGTTCGTCGACGCCGAGGAGCAAGCGCACACCCGCGGCGCCGAGCTCGTAGTGCGGCAGCGCGACGGTGGACAGCGGTGGCCGCATGTGGGCGGCGATGACTTCCTGGTTGTCGAAACCCACCACGGCCATGTCATCCGGAATGGATAGCCCCTGTTGCTTCAGCCCGTCGTAGAGACCCATGGCCATACGGTCGTTGTAACAGAAGACTGCCGTGACGTCCCGTTTGAGGAGCTCCTCGACTGCTCCGTAGCCGCCTTCCTGGTCAGGATACGCGTCGAACACGAGGTTCGGATCGAATGCGATCCCTGCAGATTCGAGCGCGTCCCGGTAGCCCTGGAGGCGTCCGTCCTTCGCCGGGGCAGGAATCGTGGCGTTGATGAAGGCGATCCGCCGATGACCCTTGCGCACAAGGATGTCGGTGGCTTCCCGTCCGCCGTGGACTTCATCCGGGACCACGGCCAGGGCGTCGGAGTCCGGGGAGA
Organism: Arthrobacter sp. efr-133-TYG-118; assembly: GCF_030209755.1. GTDB lineage: Bacteria > Actinomycetota > Actinomycetes > Actinomycetales > Micrococcaceae > Arthrobacter. The sequence continues at coordinate 5,691 of NZ_JARVRH010000001.1, forward strand.
AACAGTTCACCAGCACGAAGTCTGTCTCTTGCAACGCGGCGGGTATCTCAGTTGGGCGGTGGAACCAAGTGGAGTACAGGATGCCGCGAACCTTGTGCTCGAGCATCATTGAGATAGCGTCTTTTTCCACGGGCTCGTCACCCTCGGTGTTGGCGACCAACAGCACGAATCCGTGTTTCCAGGCTTCGTCCTGGGCGCCGTGGATGATTTGCCCCGCGAAGGGGGTCGTGGCGATCGCGTCAGCGACGAGGCCAATGAACCGTGAACTGCCGCTCACGAGGTTCTTCGCGAGGGCGTTCGGGCGGTACCCCAGTTCGCGGATGGTGTCCAAGACGCGTTTGCGGGTCCCGGCGCCGATCCTGGCGTCTTTCTTGTTGTTCACAACGAGGGAAACCGTAGCAACGGAGACTCCAGCCCCTTCCGCAACCTCACGCATCGTGACCGGATGACTCGTCCTTGGAGTCGCCGGTGGATGCGAGGGGTTAACCCCGGGTTCTTTCAAGCTTTTTTCAGACGTCATTGGCCCTCCCCTCACAGTCTATCCAGTGGCCGCTTTCTCACCCCTTCGTCGCCCCGCTCTCGAGGCCCTGGATCATCGCCTTGTTGAGGACGAGGAACACGAGCAGCAAAGGAGTGATAGTGATGCAGACAGCGGCGAACGTTGCAGTCCAGTCGACCTTGCCCATCGCTCCGATATAGTTCTGCAGCCCCAGCGGGATGGTCTTGAGCCCTTCGGAAAGAACGAACGTGTTCGCGAAGATGAAATCGTTCCAGATGAAGATGCTGTTCACCAGGACCACCGTCACTACTGTGTTGGTCGAGAGCGGAAGGGTGATCAACCCGAAGATCCGGTACGGGCCGGCGCCGTCCAGGGAGGCTGCCTCATAGGTCTCGCGGGGAATGTATTCAAAGAACGACGAGAAGAGGTAGATCGACATCGGAAGGGCGAACCCCGCCAAGGGGATGATCATCGATTGGTAGGTGTCCAGCAGGTTCACGGACGAGTAGTCGATGAACAGCGGCACAAGCGCGATCTGCACCGGCACGATGATGCCGATCAGGAAGAGGCCCCGGACGAATTTGCTGAACCGGAATCCGAGGACCTGCAACGCATACGCCGCCATCATCCCCAGCAGGACGATGAGGAGGTTGGCACCCATCGTGACGATGAAGCTGTTCAAGATGTTCTGGCCGAGGTTGCCGGTCTGGAACGCGCGGACGTAGTTGTCGAAGCTAATGGAACTCGGCAACGCGAAGGGATCACCCGTCGCGAAGTCGTGCTCGTTGCGCAGGCTCGTGAGGAACAGCCAGGCGAGGGGGTAGACCTGCACGACCACGATGAGGACGATCAGCACCCTCGACAAGCTTCGGAAGACGTTTGGCTTGCGGCGCCGACGTCGGGGAGCCGGGCTGCTTGGCGGGGCAGGGATCGGCCTGGTAACCGGGGCTGTTTGCGCGGTCATGCGTCAGCCTTTCGTTTGAGCATGAGCAAGATGAGTCCGACGGCGACGAGGCACTCGATGACGATGAACACGGAGATGGTGCTCGCGTAGCCGAAGTCGGTGCTCGTGAACGCGGTTTTGTACATGTACGTCGTCAGGAGCTCCGAGGACTGGCCCGGGCCGCCGTTCGTCATGAGGTAGGGGATGTCGAATCCGCGCAGGCCGTAGGTTGTGGCCATGATGGTCGTGGTAATCCACACGGGCCGGATGTAAGGGAACCGGATTTTGGTGAACAGCTGCCACTGGTTGGCGCCGTCCAGGCGCGCAGCTTCTTCAAGTTCCTGCGGGACGGCCAGCAGGGCCGCGTAGATGATGAGCATGTACAGGCCCGTGAACCGCCAGCCTTCGGGGGCTGAAACTGCCGTGAGGACCGTGTTGACGTCCGAAAGCCAGGGCCGCTCCAGGCCGCCGAGACCGATCCAGCCCAGGACCTGGTTGAGCAGGCCCACTGGATCGATTGAATAGATGCGCACGAAGAGGAACGCGATGGCCACCGTCGAGATCACCGCCGGCAGCAGGTAGAGGGTTTTGATGATTCCGGCACCGCGGCGTAGCGACGTGAGGAGACTGGCGACGAACAACGCGCCCCCCAATTGGAGGACGAGGCAGATGGAGAGGTAGCCGAGGGCATTGATGAAGGAGTGCCAGAAAACACTGTCGCCGGTGAGCATACGCACGTAGTTCGCGAAGCCCACGAACTCCATGTCACTGATGCCGTTCCAGGAGAAGAAGCTGAGGAACAACGATTGGAGTATCGGGAACAGCACCGCGACGCCGTAGAGCAGCAGTGGCGGGAGCAGGAAGACCAGGACGGAGAGTCGTGATCGGTTGGGAAGCATGGGAGTGCCTTTCGGGTGGGGGGCCTGCGCCCCCCACCGCTTGGGGTTACTTGAAGAACTTCGGAGCGTTTTGCGCGATGGTGCTATCCATCGTGCTGGTGAACTCGGCCGGCTTGACATTGCCCTGCGCCAAAAGCACGAGCTCTTGTTGCAGCCTGCTGTTCGTGGTCGGGTCAAGCTGGGTGTCCCACGGCATCGCGAGCTTCGTCCCGAGGTCCTGCGCCTGGTCGATTGCCTTCTTGTAGAGCGGTGTCGCGTTGGCGGGAATCGTCGTCTGCACATTCGTCGTGGGCGAGAGGGCGCCCGTGGCTGCGTACTCCGAGGGGTACTTGGCGAGGGCGAACTTCAGGAAATCCTTCACGAGCGGATCAAAGGTGCTTGAGTTGACGGCCATCCCGATCCCGGAGGTCGCTACGTACTCGTTGGCGGCCGTCGCCGAGGTTGGCGTGGCTGGCAGGGTGAAGTAGTCGACGTCGCTGCGCACTGCCGGATTCAGCTTGTCGGTCGCGAGGCTGGGCAGTTCCCAGGTGCCGATGTTGTACATGGCGGCCTTGCCGGAGGTGAAGAGGTTCTGGGCGTCAGAGTAGCCTTGCGACGAGAACCCGTCCTGGAAGCAACTGGCCCCTCCGAGCTGGCTGATCCAGTTGACTGTCCTCTGGCCGGTGGCGTCGCTGAACTTCGCGTCACCCTTCTTGAGCTTCTGCACGAAGTCGGGTCCGGCGTCGCGGAAGGGCTGGTAGGAGACGTAGCGCTCAAGCGGCCACTGGTCCTGGCCGTCCAGGGCGAGAGGCGTAATGCCGGCCTTGCGCAGGGCCGTGCACATTGCGGGAATGTCGTCGAGTGACTTCGGCACTGATACTCCAGCCTGCTGGAAAAGGGCCTTGTTGTACCAAAAGTACTCGAGCTCGAACTGGAACGGGATCATGTAGAGAGAACCGTCGTCGAAGCGTTGGTAGTTGAGCGCGTTCGTCCGGTAGGTGTCGTAGACGCCAAGGTCTTTCAGCAGCTTCTCGGCATCGACCATCGTGCCTTTCTTGGCGAGTTGCTGGGCGAAGGGGGTAGCGTCCGTGTCGAACAGCTCCGGAAGCTTGTTTGCCGCGGCGAGGGTTTCGTACTTCTGGATGTACGAGGGCCGGTCGGGGGTCGTGATCAGGTTCAGGGAAAAGCCGGGATGGGTCTGCGCGTACTCATCGGCGACCTTTTTCATGATGTTGATGACTGCGCCGTCAGCAGGCCGGGACAGAAGCCACGAGATTTGCCGCGGTTTGATTTCGCCGGTGGGGCTGACGTTGGCTGCGGGATTGCCGCCGCCGCTGCCACATGCGGCGAGGGCGAGGGTGACGGCCGCTGCTACGGCGGCCGTTCGCATGAGTTTCTTCATGGGGGAAAATCTCCTTTGATTTGAACGGAGGTCTGGCGCTGGGTATTTAGTTGTCTGTGCGCTTACGTATCTCAAGGTCAGTGAGAGTGATGGTGCCTTCACCGGCGAAAACGCCGATCCGGCCGTCCGGTAGCCCGTAGATCCGGGTGCTCACGGCGACCTGCCGGTCGACGACGGCGACGCAGAGGTCCCCGTCCACGACAAGTTCGAGGGTGTGTTCTCCGGGCAGGAGCTCGCAGGGGCGTTCCAGTTCGATCTCGAAGGGGACATCCCCCGAGATGTGCCATTGCGCGTCGCCATTGATTTCGCGGGGCCACCGGTCAAACACCAGGCGGTCGCGCTTCGGTTCCAGGCGGATGATGTAGGACTCGTCCCCGTCCGCGCTTGAGCGGAGCAGCAAGCCGCATTCGGTGGTATCGGGTTCTATCTGCAACACCGCCCGGGCGTAGAACTGCCGAGGGAGCACCTCATCGGACACCATGGCCGTGTACCCGTCGGGAACATCCAGCGCCACCGGAAGGGCACTGCCGAAGGTTACCGGGATGTCGTCCCAGAAGCTCTCGACAAGCTCGTCGGCAAAGGAAAACGCGAGGGTGCCGTCGTCGTTCTGGCGGGCCTCGAGGACGGACATCGTGCCCGCCCACTGCCAGGCGCCGTCGTCGCGGTTGTCCTCCTTGCTGGCGATCCAGCCGAAGAAGAACCGGCGGCCATCCCGCTCAGCCGTCTTCGATGCATAGAAGGCGCGGCCGTCAACGGTGTCCCGAGCAGGCACGATCCATGGCCCATCGGGACTTTTCGCCATGCGGTAGCGGGTGGTGAAGGACTCGGAGAATTCCGAATAGACCATGTACCACCAGTCACCCCAGGCGAACACGTCCGGGCATTCGTGCGTGATGTACCGGCGGGGATCCCAGAACGGCTCGGCATGCTCCCAATCCATCAAGTCCGGGGAGACGCATTGGGCGATCACTCCGCGCCGGCGCTCCGGCCCCTCCGTGTGCCGTGCGGCCAGCAGCATCCGCCACAAACCGCTTGTCTCGTCCTTGAAGACGAACGGATCGCGCCAGTCGCCGGATTCGTAGCCGGCCGGCGCGCCGAAGGTCAACTCCGGATGCTTGACCCACGTCAGCATCCCGTCCGTGCTCGTGGCATGCATGACGAGTTGCAGCGGGGCCCCGTCGGAGCCGAGGTGCCGAGGATTCTGTCCGGTGTAGAACAGGTGGTGTATTCCGGACTCGTCGCACACAACGCTGCCCGTGTACGCATTGAAGTCGGCCTCGCTGTCCCCACCATGACGCAGCGACACTCCATGGTCCTCGAACCGGGTGAGGTCCTTGGTGGTCACGAGGTTCCAGGACGTTCCCGGCTTCGGGTCGTTCCGCACCTCGTGCAGATAGAAAAGCCAAAACTCCCCGTCCTTCTGGAACGGGATCACGTCTCCAACCCATCCATCGGTGGGTTGGAAGAAGACTGAGTAAGTCATCAGCGTTGATGTCCATTTCTGCTAAAGCGTTTGATCACTGCAAGCGTAACCGAGGTCACACTTTTGATCAAGCGTTTAAGCAGGTTGTTTTGGCGGTCTGGCCCGCACGCTGCGGGATCGGCTCTGCGGTGCGGGAGTTAACGCACGTCGGCTGGTACGCAGCTAGGCAGTTGCGCAGACTGCGCGGTTCCGTCCAAGGGACTTGGCTTGGTACAGCGCTTTGTCTGCGGCCACGATCATGTGGGACACCTCGGCGTCGGCGAGGGTGCTGGGCGCGATGCCATAGCTCACTGTGGGGAAGGTGACGCCGTCCGGTGGTTCTGCCGAGGCCAAACGGCGGCTGATTTCGGTGGCAATGATTTCTGCGCTCTCCAGGTCGGCCCCTGGAAGCAGGATCGTGAATTCCTCTCCGCCGTACCTCCCGACGAGGTCTGTGTGGCGGACCGAGGCCTGACACGCGGCGGCGAAGGCCTGGATGGCGGTGTCACCCGCGGCGTGGCCATGACCGTCGTTGAGGGCTTTGAAATGGTCGAGGTCGGCGAGGATCAAGGTGGAGATCGATCCCGCGGAGTGCAGCCTGCTCATTTCCTGGGTGGCCAGCTCCATGAAGGCGGTGCGGTTGAGGAGCCCCGTCAGGCCGTCCCGGGTGGCGCGTTCGTTGAGCCCGTTGATGAGCTGCTCGTTACTCAGCGCAGTCATGCTGAAGGACACGGTGACGAGAAGCACGATGGTGACCACGCTGGTGGTTGCCGAGCTGAGATAGGTACCGAAATCCGGACCGTCGGGCCCTTCCACGACGTAAGCGATCCCCCGGCAGAAAAAGAATGACGCCAGCACTCCTGCGGCGAGCGCCAAGGAGCGGTGGGCCTGTGAAACGCTGGGCTTCAAACGCCAAAGTTCAACGGTTGCCAAACCCATGCCCAAGGACATCATGGCTAAATACACCAGGCCACCGGACCATGCGTTGGTGGCCGGGCTCTCCAGCGCGGCGGCCACAGCGGCGGCGACGGGTCCGGCGAGGAGCTGCCATCGCGGCGTCGGAAGCAAGCGCAGAGAACGCGAGCCCGCCCACACACTGAACGCCCCTGCTACCAGCAAAGCGTTGCCGAGGGGACCCGCCCAAATTTGCTGGGAAGTCCCGGTGAGCAGGTACGCCATGTTCCCCGAGAGCAGGAAAACGAGGGCGAGGCACCACCACCCGCTGTACGCGGAGCGGGTCCGGCGGAACGATCCGAAAAACAGCAGGCAGAGGGTAAACGCGACAATGCCCAGAGCTATCTTCAAGCTGACCGGATCGAGACCCATATTCGCTCCCCTCGTGGGCACCAGCCTACGACATCGAGGGGGTGGTTAGCGGGCGGACCAGCCCCCGTCCATCGTGTAGCTGGCCCCGGTGACCATGCCGGCGTCGTCGGACGCTATCCACGCGGCCAGCGACGCTACTTCCTCCGGCTCCACAAGTCGCTTCACCGCAGACTCCGTCAGCATGACCTTCGCCAGGACCTCCGATTCAGGGATACCGTGCAGCAGTGCCTGGTTCGCGATCTGCTTCTCGACGAGGGGCGTACGCACGTACCCCGGATTGATGCAGTTTGAGGTGACCCCGTGCTGGCCGCCCTCGAGTGCCGTCACTTTGCTAAGCCCCTCGAGCCCGTGCTTGGCCGAGACATACGCGCTCTTGAATGCCGACGCCCGCAGCCCGTGGACTGAGGAAAGGTTGATGATCCGGCCGAATCCGTTGGCGTACATGTGCGGGAGTGCGGCCCGGATGAGCAGGAAAGGGGCCTCTAACATGAGCGTCAGGATGCGGCGGAAGTCCGCCGGCTCGAACTCTTCGATGGGGGCAACCTTCTGGATTCCGGCATTGTTGACGAGGATGTCGCAATCCAGGCTGAGTCCGGCGAGGGCCTCCGTGTCGAGCAAGTCGACGGCCCAGGCGGTGCCGCCCAGCTTGTCGGCGAGCGCCGCGGCTCCGGCTGCGTCGACGTCGGCCACCACAACCTTCGCGCCCCGCGCGGCGAGGGCCGTGGCACATGCTGCCCCGATGCCGCTCGCCCCGCCGGTGACCAGGGCCTTGCGGCCTTCCAGGCTCATGCGCGGGCACCGATGGGCAGGCCGTGGCGAACGGCGTCGGCGTTGTCGACGTCCTCGAGCGCGACCCCGCGGGTCTCCTTGAGCGTCAAGACGACGGCGGCGGTGATGGCGCAGGCGATCACCAGGTAGATGGCGGTGGGCATCCAGGATCCGGTGTCCTTGAGCCACTGGGTTGCCAGCAGCGGGGCCAGCGAACCGGCGAAGATCGAGGTGACCTGCGAACCGAGGGAGACGCCCGAGTAGCGCATCCGGGTGGGGAAGAGCTCAGTCATGATGGCCGGCTGCCCTGCGTACATGAAGGCGTGCAGGCAGAGGCCGATGGTCACGGCCGCAACGATCACCACGGGATTCTTGGTGTCGAACATGGGGAAGGCGAAGAACGGCCAAGTGGCACCGCTTATGGCCCCGATCAGGTAAACCGGCTTGCGCCCCCAGTTGTCTGCCAGCCGGCCCAGCTGCGGGATGACGACGAAGTGGACGACGTGCGCGATCAGGAGGGCGAGCAGCAAGGAGGAGGTGTCGTACTTGTCCACGCTCTTGAGGTACACGATGGAGAAGCTCACCACGAGGTAGTACATGATGTTCTCCGCGAGCCTCAGTCCCATGGCCTGGAGGATGCCCTTGGGGTACTTGCGGATGACCTCGCCGACGCCGTAGCTGATGGCTTGTTCCTTCTCCACCTGGGCCTTTGCCTCAAGGAAGATCGGGGCCTCGGTGACGTGGGTGCGGATGTAGTAGCCCACGAAGACGATCACGGCGGAGAGCCAGAAGGCCACACGCCATCCCCAGCCCAGGAAGGCTGCGCTGCTGAGGGTCGTGGACATGATGAAGAGGACCAGCGTGGCCAGGAGGTTGCCGACGGGAACCGCGGCCTGCGGCCAGCTTGACCAGAATCCGCGGGACTCCTTGGGACTGTGTTCCGCCACCAGCAGCACCGCGCCACCCCATTCGCCACCCAGTGCGAAGCCTTGGATGAAGCGGAGCGCCACGAGCATGGCCGGCGCCCAGTACCCGAGGTCGGCGAAGCCGGGGAGGCAGCCCATCAGGAACGTGGATACGCCGACAATCACGATGGTGAGCTGGAGCGTGGGTTTGCGGCCGAGCCTGTCGCCGATCTGGCCGAAGACGATCCCGCCCAGGGGCCGGGCCACGAAGCCCACCGCGTACGTCAGGAACGCCTGGATGATGCCGTCAAGGTCGTTGCCGGTGGGCGGGAAGAAGTACTTGCCGAAAACCAGCGTTGCGGCGGTGGCGTAGAGGAAGAATTCGTACCATTCCACCACAGTGCCCACCATCGAGGCGGCGACGATCTTCTTGAGGCCTGCGCCTTTACCGGTGGCGGCGCCTGCTGCGGAGCGTTGTCCTACGCTCATGTCCATCTCCTTAGTGTCCACACTGACACGTGCTGTGATCCACAACACGAAATGCTCCAATGAGTATTGCCGCACATTACTAGTGCATCAATGGCCAAAATGGCACCAAGTGTGTGCAGAATTGCAGATATGAATCCGAATCCCGACGACTTGCTGGTCCTCCTCGCAGTATCGCGCTCAGGTAAGTTCACGACGGCGGCCCAAGCCCTGGGCCTGAACCACACCACCGTTTCCCGCAGGATCGCCGCGCTCGAGAAGACGCTCGGCGGCCGGGTCCTCGCGCGGGCGGCTGGTGGCTGGGAAGTCACGGAGCTCGGCGCTGAGGCCGTGGGCGTGGCAGAGCGGATTGAAGCGGCGGTAGGCACGCTGGGACCGGAGGACCGCGCGCCGGACCCCATTGCCGGCGTCGTACGCATGACCGCAACTGACGGTTTCAGCGCGTACATCGCGGCACCGGCCGTGGCGCGCTTGCGGCGATCGCATCCCGGCCTCACCGTGGAGATCATCACCGTCACCCGCCGGGCGCTCCAGCAGCGTTCCGGCCTGGACGTCGAGGTGGTGGTGGGCGAACCCCAGGTGCACCGGGCCGAGGCTGTGCTGCTGGGCGAGTACATGCTGGGAATGTACGCCTCGCGCGAGTACTTGGCTTTTCACGGCGTGCCCGCCACAGTGGACGAGCTGACGCGGCATCAGCTGGTCTATTTCGTGGACTCCATGCTGCAAGTGGACGACCTCGATGCCCCGCGCCGGCTGGTCCCGTCCATGCGCGACGGCTTGAGCTCCACTAACGTCTTCGTCCATGTGGAGGCGACGCGTGCCGGGGCCGGTATCGGCTTCCTGCCGTGCTTCATGGCGGACCGGCACCCGGACCTCGTGCGGCTGCTGCCCTCGGAATTCGCGGAGCTGCTCCCCTACTGGATGGTCCTGAGACCCGATTCGATGCGCCGCCCCGCCGTTGCCGCCGTCGTGCACGCCTTGCAGGAGGAGACGGCCGCCCACCGCGAGCTGCTGCTGGCGCGCCGCTGAGCTGCGGCGTGCTGCGCCGACGCTCGCTCACATACAAGCCCTCCCCGGCCGACGCTCGCTCACATACGAGTGAGGGTCAGGCGGCTGGCTGAGGGTCGTGCCGGATTTGGGCGCCGACGGCGAATGCCCGGACCTTGGCATCGTCCCAGATATGCGCGGGAACCGCCCCGCCGAGGAGCTTCCGGGCCAGTTGGGGATCGTCGCCGAACGGCTCGTGGCTGCCGGCCATGATCATGTTTCCGTATCGCCGACCCTTGAGCATCGCGGGGTCGGCAACGATCATGGTGTGCGCGAAGGTGTCTGCGATAGTGGCGGCGTCTTCGCGGGCGTTCTTGAGATCCGGGGCATCTCCGGAATTCACCACGTAGAGCCCGCCCGGAGCCAGCACCCTCTGCGCGTGATCGTTGAATTCGCGGGTTGTGAGCGCCCTCGGAGTGAAAGCGCCGGCAAAGACGTCCCGGATGATGAGGTCGCGGGTGTCCGGAGTGAGGCCTTCCGTGACTTCCCTTGCTTCGCCCACCCGGATTCGAAGCAACGGGGCCTTAGGGAGATCGAACCAGCCGCGGACGTATTCGGCCAGCTTGCCGTCGAGCTCCACCACCACTTGGCGTGCATCCGGGTAGGCGGCGTGGAAGTACCGGGCCAGGGAACATGCTCCGCCACCGAGATGCAAGGCTCGAAGCTTCGGCTTGGACTCGGGCGGCCATTTGGATTCCACGAGCGCCGCAATCCAGCGCATGTACTCGAAGTCCAGGAACAGCGGCTCTGCCACATCGATGTGCGAGCTCATGACGCCGTTGATCTTCAGGAGCCAGCCGTTGGAGTTGTCCGGGTCGGCAACGAGTTCGCAGTCGCCGGTGTCGATGTAGTAAACGCCCTCCACGGGACCATTCGGCTTCGTGCCCGCGGGCACCTCAATGACCCCGGCAGCTTGCCCGGCGCCCCTGCCCTTGCCACGCTTCGCCACTACAGCCGCCTTCTTCCGGTCATGCCTCAACCCTAGTTGACGCCGCAGCCTTGCGGTCAGCCCCCGACGGCGGAACGCACCATCCGGATCTCCGGTAGTTCGTGCCATTCCGGCGGCAGGAGCTGACGCGTTCCGTCGGCCCGGAAGCCGTTCTTGCGATAGAAAGCCTGGGCCCGTGGATTATCTTCAAGCACCCAAAGGAACGCGGCAGAGTTGCCGATCACGGCGTCGACCAATGCTTGCCCCACGCACAAACCGTGCACGCGACGCAAGGTATAGATCACCTGCAGTTGCAGCTCGCAGGGCCGGTCCTCGTCCCCGGCCTCACGCGCCGAGGCGATGCCCACCAAGGCACCGTCGGCGTCGTGGGCGAGCATCGGCTTATACGAGCCCGCCAAGGCTTCCCGCTGCCTCTCGATCCGGGCGTTGATGGTGGCCTCGCGGAAGGCGAAGAACTCCTCAGGCAAGAGGTGCCCGTAGCTTTCCCGCCAGGCAGCCACGTGCATTCGTGTCAGGGGCTCGGCGTCGTCCACCGTGGCGGGACGAAGGGTAAATTCCATTGGCACAGCCTAGCGTCACACCACCCGGGCTATCGCGAAGCCGTCCCATCCCTTGGATCCGACTGTCTGGATTGCCGTTGCGTCGAGGCGCAGGTCCTTGCCCATCATCTCCAGTGCCCCTACGATGCCCGGAGCGTTCATTTCATCCATGGACGGATCCAGGATGGCGCCCTCCCAGATGACGTTGTCCATCACGATCACCGTGCCCGGCCTCCCGAGCCGGATGGCCCAGTCGAGGTAGTTGGAGTCGTTCTCCTTGTCGGCATCAATGAAGACGAAGTCGAACGGGCCGTCCCGCTCGGGATCTTCGGCCAGCGCCGCAAGAGTCTCCAACGCCGGGCCGATCCGGATGTCTACCTTGTGGCCGATCCCGGCCATGTCTACGTTCGCACGGGCGATTTCAGCGTGTTTCGGGAGGTATTCGCACGTGACGAGGCGGCCGTCGTCGGGCAGTCCCTGGGCCATCCAGATCGCGCTGAAGCCGGCCAAAGTACCGATTTCCAGCACGCGCCGCGCACCGGACAGCTGCACCAGCATCTTGAGCAGCTTGCCGGCGTTGGGCGCCACTTCGATGGGCGGCATCCCGGCGTCGAGGGCAGACTGCACCGCGTGTTTGAGCGCGGCGTTCGGACGCACGACGGCGGTGGACAAGTATTCCTCGACGGCCACCCAGCCGGGCTGGGCCTTGTGTTCAAACATGGCCCCAGTCTGGCACCGGGTCACGGCGGAGGGAAGGACCTATTCGCCTTGGGCGATCGCGTTTTCCAGCCGCTCGACTTTACCCGTGAGTTCCCCCGTGTACCCGGGCCGGATATCCGCCTTGATCACCAAGGACACCCGGTTTCCGTACCTTCCCACGGCCTCGGTAGCGCGCTTGACGACATCGAACACCTCATCCCAGTCGCCCTCAATGGTGGTGAACATCGAGTCCGTCTGGTTGGGGAGCCCGGATTCGCGGACGATCTTCACGGCCTCGGCAACGGCGTCGTGCACCGAGCCATCAACGGATACGGTGCCAGCAGCGGGCTGGCCGGACGGGGCAACTGAAAAGGCAAGCAACATGAATCCAGTCTTTCACGGGCAAGAATGTCACAAAAGTGATTGGAGCCCCTCCGTTGCTACTGTGAGCAGCATGGACCGGCCCTTGGAACGCAAGCCACTTAGAGCTGATGCTGCGCGCAATGTAGACAAGATCATCACGGCAGCGCGCCAGTGCTTCCGCGAGCTGGGCCCGGAGGTTCCCCTCCAGACGATCGCCACCACCGCAGGTGTTGGCCCGGCTACCTTGTTCCGCAACTTCGCTGACAAAGAACAACTCGTCTTGGCCGCCCTGTCGCGGCAACTCAGGCTTCATGTGGACCCGGTCGTGGAAGATGCCCTCGCGGGCATGGATGCCGCCGTCGGGCTCATCAACGTGATCGACGCCGTGGTGCAGGTTGCCAGCGAAGACGCGAACCTGCTGGGCGCCGTCGCAGGCCGCCGCGGACTACTGGTGGGCATCACGGGCGGCTTGATCGATTCCATGGCTGAACTGCTTAGCCGCGGCCAAGGCCAGGGTTCGCTGCGCCGGGACATTTCCATTGAGGACATGGTGCGCCTTGTTGCCATGCTGATCGGCGCCGTCGACACCATGGAGCCGGGGTCCCGCGCGTGGGAACGGCCGGTCGCCTTGCTTGAAGACGCGATCCGCACCGAACGCCCGTCGCGCCCGCTGCCGCAGCAGACCCCCATCCCCGGGATGGCTTTCCCGTAGCCAGCGCACGACGGCGTTGCGCGCCGCAGCAATTGTTGGAACCGCGCGTGGCGGTTCAGCGCCAGCCGAGCAGCCGCAGGCAGGCGGCCGCCGCCGATCCGACGATGACCACCACAAGGAACGGGGCCCGGAGCCACAGCGCAACGGCCCCGGCCGCCAGCGCACCGAGCCGGGCGTCGAAGGCGAGGGACTGTCCGGACGCCACCGCGTTGACCACGGTCAGGGACGCCAGCAAGCCGATGGTCATGGTGCCGGCCACACGCATCATCCGGGGACTCCGCAGCAGCTTCGCCGGCACGAAATAGCCCGAAAGCTTCGTGACGTACGCCAGTCCGCAAGCGATGAGGATCCAGGGCCAGAGGTTCATTCGGCGTTCCTTTCGCGGCTGGCGGCGTCAGCGCTTGAATGACCGTGCGGGTAGGGATCGACGTCGGGCTCCATGCCTTCGTCACTGCGTCCGTGGCTGAACCAGCCGATGGCTCCGGCCACGACGGCGGCCACGAGGATGGGCACGCCCGCCGGAACGAACGGGACGGCAATGATGGTTGCCAGGGCAGCCGCCGCGGCAATCGCCCACGGCTCGCGGCCCTTGAGCCGCGGCCACAGCAAGCCCAGGAACGCTGCCACGGCGGCGCCGTCGAGCCCCCACTGCTTGGGATCGCCCAAGGCGTCGCCGGCCAGGGCACCGACGGCCGTGAAAATGTTCCACAGCACGAAGATGCCGAGTCCGGCGGTCCAGAATCCACGGCGCTGCTCATCCGGATCGCTTTGGCCAGAGGCGGTGGCCGTGGATTCGTCGATGGTGATGTGGGCTTGCGGGTACTTGAGCCAACCGCTGGGGCGCAACAGTGCGTTCATCTGCATCCCGTAGATGCCGTTGCGCAAGCCCAGCAGCGCGGCAGCGGTCATGGCGGCAATGCCGGAACCGCCGCCGGCCACGACGCCAATGAAGGCGAACTGCGAGCCGCCGCTGAACATGAGCAGGCTGAACGCCATGGTCTGCCAGAAACTGAACCCGGACGCCGAGGCCAACGCCCCGAAGGATATGCCGTAGAGGCCTGTTGCGATGCTGATGGAGAGGCCCACCTTCACCGCCGGGGATTCGAGGAGTTTCATGCGCCCCGTTTCGCTCCGGCCAAACTCCATGCCCACAGGATCAAGGGAACCTGCAAGGGCAGGCGCAGTGTGTGAATCCGCCGCGCGGACGTGGTCCCGGCAGGAGAGTACGCGCGGCGGAGCGCGTCGACGTGGCCGGCGACGAATGCCGTGAACATCAGCGTGATGCCGCGGGCTGCGGCCTTTCGCGTCGGAGGGATGAGGAGCCCGACGGCGGCAGCCGCCTCAAGCAGTCCGCTCACCGCGATCCATTCCTCCCGGGACATGACCGCGAAGGCGCCATTCCGCGGTGCGGCTGCATTGGCCTTGCCCTGGCCGACTTCGAGTGCGGCGTCCCCGCCCGCATAGTCATCGCGGCAGAGATAATCCGGGACGACCGGGGCGAAGAACTTCGGCTGCTGGAAGTGCTTCCTGGCGCTCACGAGCAACAGTGCACTCATGGCCGCCACGGAGATTGTCTGGGTTGTCCGGGCGGACCATGAAAAAGGCATGTATTCATGCAACCACAGCCCTGCCCGGCGCGGTAACCGAAGAATTGCCGGGCAGAGTGTGCGCAATTCTTAAGCGTTCAGAATATTGGACTCAGTTCAGCATGATGTATGTTTTTCTTTAGGCTGTGCCTGACACCGTCCACCCGCCACAAGAAATTCAACGAGGAGTTCCATGCGCATCGCCCGACTACAGACCCCTTCCGGCCCGAAGCACGCAGTCTTGCGCGACCTAAGCTGGGACCACATCGAGGATCCCTTTGCCGAGGTCCTTTCTTTCACTGGAGAATCCAGTTCGGCGGACGACGCCGTGTTCCTCGCCCCGGTGCGGCCTTCCGTGGTCCTCGGAATCGGGCACAACCTGGGCAACAACAACCACGTGCTGCCCATCCAGGCCTGGCACAAAGCGGTCCACAGCATCGCCGGCCCCGGTGACGACATCGTGGCAGTGCGCAACGCGGGCACAGTGAATGTGGAAGGCGAACTGGCCGCCGTCATCGGAAAACGGGCTGAGAAGCTCACGGCCGAGAACGCCTTGAGCCACGTCCTGGGCTACACCGTGGTCAACGACGTCACCAACGTGGACCAGAACCAGGTCGACGAAAAGCTCTTCCAGGGCAAGTCCGGCACCAACTACACGCCTCTAGGACCGTGGATCGAGACCGAGATCGAGAACCCGGACAACGTGAGCACCGAGGTTGTAGTCAATGGCGAGGTCAAAGCCCGGTCCGGTTCCTTCAACCTGCCGTCCTCCATCACGGATTGCCTTGTCTATGTCACCGATTGGCTGACCCTGGAACCGGGAGACATCATCATGACGGGAGCTCCGAACACCTTCGTGGCTGTCCAGCCCGGCGACCGGGTGGACATCACGCTGGACGGCATCGGAACCCTCAGCAATAAGGTCATCTGACTGACAGTTGTTGTCCTTATCACGCCCTATAACGACAACAACTGCCAGCTAGTTGGGAGCCTAAAGCTGGGCTCCCCTAAAGCTGGGCCAGGACCTGCGCCGGCTTGTTCGTGGTGATCTCGTGGATGCCAAGGCCTTGGCAGAGGGCCACATCGTTCTCCGAATCCACGGTCCACACCCGGAAGCGGCGGCCTGATTCAAGCCAGCGCTGGACCGTACGGGCGTGCTTGCGGACGTAGTCGATGCCCGGGCCGGCCAGTCCCACCTCGCAGTCGTCCAGGATCCGCTCGCCTTCCTGCTGGGCTGCCTTCATCACGTTGGCGACCGCTCCCCCGGTGATGACGCCCAGGCCAAGTTCATCGCGGACTTCCTCCACCGTGACGTCGTCCACCAGCTGGCAGATGTGCTCCGCGGGAACGAACTGGAGCAAGTGCTTGACCGAATCCGGGCTGAAACTCATGAAGGAAACCTGGATGTTGTCCAGCATGGACGTCTCTGCGTTCCAGCCTTGGCTGCCCAGCAGCTCGAGCACGCGGTCTTCAAGCTTGAGCTGGTACGGGCTAGGGTGCTTGAGTTCAATGGCCAGGCCGATCGTCCTGCCGGCATCGCGCAGGATGTCCAGCAACTCCGGGAGCGTCAGCAGCTGGTCCGACTTCGCGCCGTACTGGTCCGGAATCCGGGCGCCCTTCCAGGAGGAGAAATCCAGCTGCCGCAGCTCTTCGAGCGTCTTCTCAGCCACGGGACCGGTGCCGTCCGAGGTACGGTCCAAGTTTGCGTCGTGAAGCAGGACAACGTGCTGGTCCCGGGTCAGGTGAACGTCGCACTCGACGCCGTCGGCACCGTCGGCGATTGCCTTCAGGTATGCTGCGCGCGTGTGCTCCGCAAATGCGGCACTCGCTCCGCGGTGGGCGTAGACCATGGGCCGCGTGTTTTGCTCCGTGCTTTGGTCTGGGCGACCGGGCTCGTCATTCGTCATGGGGATACGGTAGCCCACGCCCATGACAGCGACGGGGCTACGCTGGGCACATGCAGGTGAACTCTGAACAAATCCCGGTGACGGACAGCGATGGCGACCCGACCAGGGAGGCCACCCGGCACACAGGTGCCGGGAACAGCTCTGCGGTTGCGGCCGGCGTCGGGCAACGAAACGGTGACGCCGAAAAGGCCGCTGCCCTGCGTCGGATGAAGTCGGTGGCGCTCGCCCTCCTGATTGTGATGGCCGTGGTTTTCACCGCTGCTTTCGCCTTGCAGAGGCAATATCCATGGCTGGAATATGTGCGGGCCGCTGCCGAGGGCGGCATGGTGGGAGCGTTAGCCGACTGGTTCGCCGTCACTGCATTGTTCAAATACCCCATGGGCCTGAAAATCCCGCACACGGCCATCATTCCACGGCGCAAGGACCAGATCGGCGCCTCGCTCGGAGAATTCGTAGAGACCAACTTCCTGTCCGAGCAGGTAGTCCATCAGAAGCTCGCAAGCATCGACATTGCCCGGAAAGCCGGCAAGTGGCTTGGTTCGCCGGGTGGCCCGGAGCGTATCGCAAAGGAAGGTTCAGCACTGATCCGCGGAGCGTTCACCGTGCTGAACGACGACGACGTCCAGGCAGTGATCGAGGGCATGGTCCGCAAGCACCTGCTTACGCCGCCATGGGGACCGCCCGTGGGCCGGATGGCCGAACGGATCTTTGCCGACGGCCACCACCACAAGCTCGTCGATCTGCTGGTTGACCGTGCGGCGGATTGGGTGGAAGCGAACCACTCCACGGTAAACCGGCTCGTGTCCGACCGTTCGCCGCTCTGGGTTCCGTCCTTCGTGGACGACATCGTGGGCGACCGGGTCTACAACGAAATCGCCAAGTTCATCCGGGCGGTGCAGCAGGATCCCGATCATCAAGTGCGCCAATCGATCGATACATACCTCGGCGATCTTGCCCAGGATCTTCAGCACGATCCTGCAATGATTGCCCGGGCCGAGGCAATCAAGACCCAAGTCCTTGGTGATCCCGAGGTCCGCGAACTTGCCTCCCGCACGTGGGGCACCATCAAGAACGCGCTGCTCACCGCCGTCGACGATCCCGACAGCGAACTGACGCAGCGTTTCAAGAGCGCCGTCCGAGACTTCGGTTCGCGGCTTGTCAGCGATGACGAGCTGGCCGGCAAGGTCAATACCTGGATCGGTGACGCTGCCGGGTACCTCGTCAAAACGTACCGCTCGGACATCGCGGGGGTCATCACGGACACCGTGGCGCGCTGGGATGCCGAGGAAACCTCGCAAAAGATCGAACTCCAGGTCGGCAAGGACCTGCAGTACATCCGCATCAACGGCACAGTGGTTGGCTCACTGGCCGGGCTGGCAATCTTCACCGTGGCGCACTTGCTGTTCGGCTGACGCGGGTTCGGCCCGGCAGCAAGCAAGGGACATGCCCACCGCTTGCAGCAAGCAAGGGGCATGCCCACCGCTTGCAACAAGCAAGGGACATAATCCCAATATGTCCACTCCACATACCCAGGAAGGCGCATGTCCAGCGCGGGTACCCGGCTGGCAGGAAGGGACATGTCCACCCGTGCCCCTGGCCAGCGGGCATAATCCCGACATGTCCACTCCTCGCAGCAAAGGCGGCGCATGCCCAGTGGAGGGGGACGCACTCAGCCCAGGAACCGGATCCGCTGGCCGGGGCGGGCCTGGCCCAACAAGTCCAGGTCCGTGCGACGCACTACGGCAATCACGGGGTAGCCGCCGGTCACGGGATGATCAGCCAGGAATACCGTGGGAAGGCCCGACGGCGGCACTTGCAGTGCGCCAAGCACCATGCCTTCACTGGGCAGCTCCTCGAGCCGGGTCTGGGTGAGCGGGCGGCCCACCAGCCGGGCACCGATCCTGTTGGAGTCGGGCGACAAGGTCCATTCCTGGCTGACGAGGCGGCGCCAGGAGTGGTCGTCGAACCAGTCTGCACGGGGGCCGCGGTCCACGCGGGCTGTGATGGCGCGCCCAGGGTCAGGAGCGCGGCGGATAGGAGGGAGGGCATGCGCATTGCTGAGGGTCCCAGTGCCAGGGCCAGCCCCGGGTCCAACACCCTGCCCGGGAACGGAACCCGCGCCGGAAACCAGGCCGTTGCCCGCGGAAACATGTCCGATTCCCAACTGCACACCCGATGTCAACGGTGCGGGGCCTTCACCGGAGAGCATGTCCGTGCTGCTTGAGCCAAGGAGCTTGGGCGCATCGATGCCGCCCTGCACTGCGAGGTAGTATCGCAGTCCGAACAGCGGAGCGCCGAAGTCCAGCACCGCGCCCGGAGCCACCCGCACGGCTTGGTTGAGCGGAATCTCGGCACCGTTGAGTGTCACGATTCCTTCGGCACCTGCCACGGCGACTGTCGACGCCGTGACGAACCGCAGGCGAAGCCCGCCCAGCAATATCTCCAATCCGGCCGCTTGCACAGGATTCCCCGCCAGCAGATTGGCGAGGCGAAGTGATTGCCGGTCGAGGGCGCCGGAAGGGCTCAGCCCCAAGGAAGCCCAGCCCTGCCTGCCAAGGTCTTCCACCAAAGTGAGGGGGCCAGGGTACACCACAACGATCCCCATCAGGCCTCCACGAACCGGACCAGGTCACCCGGCCGGATCAGCGCGGGCTCGGCCTTGGACGCATCCCACAGGGCCGCCGTCGTGGTTCCGATCAATTGCCAACCGCCTGGAGAGGATCGCGGGTAGACGCCGCTGAACTCCCCTGCAAGGCCAACAGAGCCAGCCGGCACGGCCGTGCGTGGAGTGTTCCGACGCGGAACGCGGAGCCGCTCATGCGTGGTGACGAGGTAGACGAAGCCGGGCGCAAAGCCTGAAAAGGCGGCTGTCCACTCCGAGCCCGTGTGAAGCTTGACCATTTCGTCCTCACTCATGCCGAGGAACTGTGCCGCCTCGGCAAGGTCGGGGCCGCCGTAGGAGACCTCGATGGTCACTTCGCGGCCCGAGCCGGAGATCCCCTCTGCCGGTTCTGCGGACTCCAGCCAGTCGCGGACTTCGAAGGGGCGGATCGTCTCGGGATCGAAGGTGACGAGCACGGTGCGGGCGGCCGGAACGACGTCGATAATCCCCTGCGGGGCTGAAACGCCGGCCGACGCGCCGGCCCCGGTCAGCCCGCGGTAGTACGCGACGACGGCGGTCAGTTCGGGCAGTTCCACCAAGAATGCGCTGTCGCCGCAGGGCAGAACCTCAAGCGAAGGATTCAATCTCCACACCAGCTTCCTCAAGGCCAGCGCGCACCGCCGCAGCCAGCTCGACAGCGCCAGGGGTGTCACCGTGGATGCACAAGGAATCGGGCTTCACCCGCACCACCGTGCCGTCCACAGCGAGCACCTCGCCCCGTACGGCAAAGCGCACGGCCCGCTCAACTACCGCGGCGGGGTCGTGCACCACTGCGCCTTCCTGCGAGCGCGGCACCAACGTTCCGTTCGCCATGTAGCCGCGGTCCACGAAAGCCTCCCGGAACACCGGGTGCCCGGATTCCTCGGCGAGGCGCAACAGTGCCGAGCCCGGCAGGCCAAGGACAGGTAGCCCGGGATCGTAGGCGTGAATCGCGGCCACCACGGCTTCGGCCTGCTCGACGTCGTTGACGATCCTGTTGTACAGGGCACCGTGGGGTTTGACGTAGTCCACGGAGGCGCCCACCGCGTGGGCCATGCCGTCCAGGGCACCGAGCTGGTAGAGGACGTCTCCGAAGAGCTCATCGAAGGACATGTCCATCGATCGACGCCCGAAGCCGTGCAGGTCCCGGTAGCCCACGTGGGCGCCGACACGGACGTCGAGCTCGAAGGCGGCACGGCAGCTGTCCAGCATGGTCACCGGATCCCCGGCGTGGAAGCCGCACGCGACGTTGGCGCTGCTGACAATCCGGAACATTGAAGCGTCGTTCCCCATGGTCCAGGAGCCGAACGACTCCCCCGAATCAGCGTTGAGATCCACTATTTCCGCCTTCCAGCGCGTTCTGGTGGGCGGCTGGGAGCAGCTCGCCCGGGATAATGTCCGGCATCGGACCGAATGCTTCCCTCGCCGAGGCCGCTACGGCACGCCCCATGACGCGGTTTCCGACTCCGCCCACTACGGCTCCCACTCCGAAAGGCAGGGCACGGCCGAGGAAAGCGGCGCCTTGGCGCTTGACGAGCCGCTTGAGGAAGGCGCGCTGGATGGCATCGCGAATGACCCCGAATCCTCCGCCGGGCAGCTTCTTGGTGAGGGTCTTGCCCCAGGCCTGCGTGACGCCTTTGCCTTTGCCGAGCGATTGTCCGCTCAGCGCACCCAGCAGGGCGGTGCCTTCCTCGCCGAGCATGATGGCCATGACCATGGTTCGTGCACGGTCCGGATCGGTCAGGCGGATGCCGTGGAGCTCGGCCAGGGAAGCGGCGTAAAGCGCGGTTCCTTCCAGGAAGCCGATGGTGGCAACCGCGGAAAGGCCCAGCGAGGCTGCCGTACCGATACCGGGCACGACGGCGGTTGCCCCGACGGCGGCACCCCCGCCAGTGACTGCGGCGAGGTAGTCGCGCTCCAGCTTGGCGGCCAGCTGCGCCGCCGTGGCCTGCGGGTGTTTGCGCTGCATGCGGCGCAGGTTCGCCAAGACAAGGGGACGTTGGACCTCGACGGCCCGAAGCAGCACGTTGTGGACACCGGGCTTGGCTTTGCCACTGGCGTCGAACATGGCGTTGTGGGCGGTTTCCTGCGCAATCTTTACTGCCGGGTTGGGTCGCTTTGCCATTCTTCACCCCTGCATTCAGCCGTTGGATTCGTTCGGTAGTTCCTTGGCCTAGCCTAGGCCACACGCCCCCTCCCCGGCGTAGACTTTAAGGCGTTCGCGGGAACAGTCCAACGAAGGACAGGAAGTATCCGGAATGAACAAAGCAGCAGATACCAACGACGTCCGCCATCACAGTGACGCCCCTGCCGAAGGTGAAACAGAGGGCTGGGTGCCCCACGATACCGGCCTTCATAGCCAGGAACCTGCCGAAGGGCCGGATACCGACGACGCTCCCGCATAGTAGCCTTCAGCCTGCGAAATCCGGGGCCTGAAAAGTGGCTTCGCACGGAGTGCTCGTCCCTCCCGGGGACACTCAACCGGGGCAATTGTTGGCGCGCGTCCTTGACGAACTGCGCGCCTTGGAGAAGCACGACGCCGCGAGCTTCCGCACCGTCCGCCGCAGGGTTTCCGCGGAAATCGCCACTATGGATGCGGCCGTTGTCTTCGGTCTCGCCGAAGGGCTCGTACAAGCTGGCTTTGACTGGGAGGGCTGGGAGTTCATCAATGCCCATCGGGCGGCTTTCGCCGAGCTGACACCTGCCCGGCTGGAACACTTGGGAGAAGTCATCACTACGTGGGGCCAGGCTGATGCTTTTGCGACCGTCTTGGTGGGACCCGCGTGGCGCGAAGGGCTCATCTCGGACACCGATGTCGACCGCTGGGCACGGAACCCGGACCATTGGTGGCGGCGCATAGCGCTTGTCTCCACCACCGTGCTTAATACGAGATCACGGTGGGGAACCGGTGACACGCAACGGACGCTCGGCGTCGTCGGGATCTTGATCAACGATCGCGACGACACCGTCGTCAAGGCAGTCAGCTGGGCATTGCGGTCTTTGGTGCCGTGGGATCCGCGCGCCGTCCGAAGCTTCCTGGAAATGCATGAGACCGAGCTTGCCGCCCGCGTGAAGCGCGAGGTACGGACCAAGCTTGAGACCGGGCTGAAATCGCGGCGGCGCAGCGTTCATGGCACTGACCTTTCCAAATGAAGCATCCACTGATCTTGGGAGTGGAGGCATGCACGTAGCGTTCATCTGTTTGCCGGCAGCGGGCCATGTGAACCCGACGTTGCCAGTGGTTGCGGAGCTGGTTCGCAGAGGGCACCGGGTCACCTATGCCACGTCGGCGAAGTACGCGAAGGCGGTCGAATCTGCCGGCGCCGCATTCTTTCCCAGTGGAGAGGACCTGGCGGCCTTCCTGCCGCCACGCGGGCGTTCCTCCAGTGGCAGCCCGACGCCGACAGACGGCGCCCCGGCACCGGCACCGATGACGGGGATGTTCGCCGGGATGCCGTCCGGAATGATGTCGGGACTTCTTGAGCGGATTCTCAAGGGCGCAAGGGAGGAATTCCCGGCCCTGCTGGCCCGGCTAGCCGAGGACCCGCCGGACGGGCTGTGCTACGACGCTATGACGCTCTCCGGGAAGCTGGCTGCCGCGAAGCTGGCGTTGCCCGATATTGCGTTGCTTCCGAGCTATGCCACCAATGAACATTTCTCGATGCGGGATCTCATGCCGGGCCCGCCGCCGCCAGGTATGGTCGAGGCCTGGAAACAGGCCAGTCAGCGGATCAGTGATTTCGCTGCGGAGCATGGCGTAGGCCATCTCCAATTCATGGGAGGCCCTCCTGCGTCGTTGAACATCTCCTTCATCCCGAGGGAATTCCAGCCCTCGGGAGAGACTTTCGATGCCAGGTTCCACTTCGTGGGCCCCTGCCTTGGCCTGCGGGGCAACGAAGAGGCCTGGCAGCCGCGGGTGAAGGACAGTCCTCTGTTGTTCGTCTCGCTGGGCACCACGCCGTTGAATGACCGGCCGGACTTCTTCAGGATGTGCCTGGAAGGATTTGCAGGCGCCCACTGGCAAGTTGCCATGGCAATCGGCGAGCGCGTCCAGGAATCCGAGCTGGGAGACATCCCGGAAAACTTTGAGGTGCGCCCCTTCTTTCCGCAGCTGGAAGTCCTGCCCCGCGCCGACGCTTTCCTCTCCCACTCCGGGATGAATTCGACGATGGAGGCGCTTTATTTCGGGGTGCCGTTGGTAACCTTCCCGCTGCAGCCCGAACAGGGAGCAAATGCCCGCCGGGTAGAGGATCTGGGACTCGGACGCCGCCTCCCACAGGAAGGGCTCTCTCCCGAGCTGATCCGGGAAACTGTCATTGCGGTCAGCGGCGACGAGGCGATCCGGGGCAATCTCAAGGCGATGAGTGCGCGCGTCCGCGGTGCCGGCGGAGCTCCCGCAGCCGCCAAAGCCATCGAGGACTTCCTGCGCGGCCCAGGCGTCCGCCTTCCAGTGCCGCCCGCAGCTCTGTAGCGTGTAGCAACACAAGCGCGACGGGAGGGCCTCATGCGCTGGATCAATGCTCCCGCGGGTATGCCGTGGAACAACCCATGGCCGCACGACATGGTGATCAGCGTCGAGGACCGCTCCCTGCCGCTGAACGAGCTTCTGTTCATCCGGCACGCTTGGGGCTTGGCCCCCGACGCCGACATTCCGGCACTCTCGCCCCGTCCAGATCCGGGGACCTCACGGCTCCTTGGTTCGGCGAGCGTCGCCGAATGGGAGGGAAGGTGGCAAACTGCCTGGAAGCGCGCCTGGGACTGGTACGAGATCAGGGAACGGACCGCGGAAAACAGGCCCACACCCGAGGTGATCCGGCAGGTCACCCGGCCGGGTCAACCGCTCCACCCGTTCATTCCCCCATTGTGGAGTTCTGAGTACGGCAGCGAGGGGTCGGACCAGGCGGCTTTCCATGCTTGGCACAATTCCCTGGTCCCTGCAGTTCCGCCGACTGCGGAACGCGATAGCCTGCAGGCCTTGATTCCGGCCTGGGAGAGCGGCCTGGAAGAAATCATCGTTCTCCCCTACGCCGGCTTCTACGCCAAACGCATCAGCCGTCGGCAACTAGTTGTTTCGGCGGTGACGCGGGGCGAGCCCGCGAGTTACAGCCGGGCATTGGCGGTTCGGCTTGCAGAAGGCGGCTAAGCCCGGCCGGGCCCCGCAGACATTCGGCCCGGCCCTGTGTAGCGTGGAGCACCTCAGGCGGGGTTCGACGACGGCGCGCGGCCGCCGTCGTCGTCGTGCGCGCTCGCGCCGGACACGGTACCGAGCCGCCCCGCCGCGTCCTGCTGGATCCGCGCGGCTTTGGAGGAATAGTCCGCGATGACACGGAGTTCTTCGTCGCTATAGCCCTCCAACAGGCTCGCGAGCCCGCCCATGAAGTCGACGAAATGGGGCATTGCGCCAGTCACTTGGTCCCCCACGAGCTCGATCAGGACCTTCCGCTTGTCCCCTTTGTGCCGGACCCTGCGCGCCACACCCTTGCCCTCAAGCCGTTGCATCAATCCCGTGACCGAGGCCGGAGCCAGTCCGGAATGTTCGCCGAATTCCCCCGCCGTCATGGGTCCGAAGCGCAGCAGGATGTCGATCGCTTTGCCTTCCGTCGCAGACAGTCCACGCAGCTCGGATAGCTTTGTGTGGAACATGACGGCCGCCGTCGAAAGCTCCCGTCCTGAGGCAAAGACTGCCTCAAGCAAGTCTTGGCGCCGCGCGCTGACGGCCGGTTGGTTCTCCATCCTCCGAGGCTAGCAAATTATTTCGCCTCACCGAAAGGATTGACGACCCCTTGCGGCGAGTCATATATTTCTTTCATCCGAACGAAATATATTGCGAAGGACTCCGCCATGTTGAACTGCCTTGTCATCGGATCCGGGATCGCCGGACTCGCCACAGCCATCTCGCTACAGAAAGCCGGCCATCACGCCACCGTCTTCGAGGCCTACAGTGAGCCCTCGGACGGAGTCGGGGGCTTCCTCACCGTGGCCGTCAATGGCTTCGATGCCCTGGAAACCCTCGAACTCAAGGGCGCAGCCGCCAACCTGGGCTTCAGCACCCCACAGATGTCCATGTATCTGGGCAGCACCGGAAAACACCTCATCGACTTTGATTACGGCGGATCCCTCCCTGACGGGACCACCGCCCGCACCATGACCCGTTCCGAGCTGTACAGCATGTTCCGCGAGGCGGCAGGCCACCGCGGGATCCATATCGAATATGGAAAGCGGCTCGCCAAGGTGAAAGAAGCGCCCGACGGCGTCACGGCCGTTTTCTCGGACGGCACCTCCGCGCATGGAGACCTGGTGGTAGGAGCCGACGGCCTCCACTCGGCCGTGCGGCCGTTGATCGACCCCGCGTCTCCGGCTCCCCGCAATATCCCCCTGCTCAACACCGGAGGCATCGTAGAGGCCGGGTTGCTCCCGGCGGGGCTGCTGAACCTCGAGCCGAGGCGCATGAAGATGGTCTTCGGCAAGCGCTGCTTCTATTGCTACATGCAGGATCCAGAGGGAAGGATCTGGTGGTTTGCCAACCCGCTTCAGCGGTCATCGGAGGATCCGGCGACGCTGGACCACAGCGCCCGCAAGTCCTGGCTGACGCAACTCGTCGCCGGGGACCGCACGCCCATGGCCAAGATCATCAGCGCCACTGACCGCATCATCCGGCCATACACGACCTCCGATTTTCCGAGCATCCCCAGTTGGCACCGCGGCAGGCTGGTGCTGGTGGGAGACGCTGCCCACGCCGCATCGCCGTCGTCCGGACAAGGCGCCTCAATGGCCATCGAAGACGCCATTGCGCTGGGCCGATCGCTCCGGGGAATCTCGGCCAGCGACATCCCCGGCGCCCTGTCCCGCTATGAAAAGGAACGCCGGAGCCGGGCGGAATTGGTGGTCGAATGGGGCCGTCGGAACGCGGCTCCGAAGATCCGCGGCCAATTCAAGCGCGTCTTCGAAGACCTTGTGCTGAAGGCTGTCTTCCGCTCACTCGCCCGGAAGACAGCCGACAACTTCGACTGGGTTTATCGCCACCACATCGACTGGGATGCGCCGGAGACGGACGGTGCCGGCCGTCCTTCGCTAGACCCTCGCGCTCCCGATCACGGGAAGTCCCGCCGTCGGGAAGAGGCTCGGGAAGACCGAGGGTGCGGGGACCGGCACTGCGTCGAGGGGAACGGTGACCGTCTCGACGCCGACGAGGATCCGCTGCCCGCGCACGCTGACTTCCAACGGCGCGGCACCGGCATCGGGCGCTGAACCTGAATCCGCATTCAGAACCAGCGCAAGGCTGATGGACCCCGGACGCAGCTCGACGGACAACAGCCGCCCGCGGATCTTGAGCCGGAAGGACAGGCTGTCCCACTCGGCTGGCAACCGCGGATCGAAATGCGGGATCTCGCCCTGGTCCCGCATGCCCGCGAATCCGCTCACCAAGGAACTCCAGATGCCACCGGTGGACGCGATGTGCACGCCGTCAACCGTGTTGTTGTGCGTGTTGTCCAGGTCGATGAACAAGGCCTCGGTGAAGTGCTTGAGCGCGACGTCGGAGTAGCCCACCTCGGCCGCCATGATGCCCTGCACGCAGGCGGACAAGGTGGAGTCGCCGGTGGTGATGGGATCGTAGAAGTCGAACGCGCGCTGCTTTTCCTCGGCCGTGAAGTCCTGCCACTGC
This sequence comes from Arthrobacter sp. efr-133-TYG-118, assembly GCF_030209755.1. Classification (GTDB taxonomy): domain Bacteria; phylum Actinomycetota; class Actinomycetes; order Actinomycetales; family Micrococcaceae; genus Arthrobacter. The sequence goes on from NZ_JARVRH010000001.1 coordinate 32,466, forward strand.
AGGAACATCGCCAGCACCGTGTCCGCCTGCTTGAGGACCTGGTGCCGGTAGATCACCAGCGGGTGGAAGTTGAGCAATAGCGGGTACTTGGACCGGGGCGTGGACCAGTCCCACGGCTCCAGGGTCATGAAGTCGTTGTCCTGGCTGTAAATCTCCATGTCCGGATCGTAGGGAAGGGACATGCGCGCGGCGGCCTGTTGCCATACCATCCGCTCGGTTTCCGGGACGTCCGGGTGTTCCAGTGCCGCGGCGGCCCGCAGGTTAAAGCGGGCCATGACGTTGGTGTAGAGGTTGTCGTTGACCACAGCCGTGTACTCATCCGGGCCGGTGACGCCGTGGATGTGGAACAAGCCGTCCTTGCCGAAGAAGCCCAGCGAGGCCCACATGCGGGCCGTTTCGATCAACAGATCGGCGCCCACTTCGGCGCGGAAGCTGGCGTCTCCGCTGGCCCATTGGTACCGGTTGGTGGCAAAGGCGATAGCGGCGGCGATGTGGAACTGCGCTGTGCCCGCGGCGTAGTAGGCGCTGGCCTCGTGCCCGTTGATGGTGCGCCACGGGAACAGCGCACCTTCCACGCTCAGTTCCTTGGCCCGGATCCGGGCGTCGGGAAGCATGGCGTGGCGGGATTCCAGCACCTGGCGGGCGGCGGTCGGGTTGGTGTACGTCAGGTACGGCAGCAGGTACACCTCCTGGTCCCAGAAGTAGTGACCCTCGTAGCCTGAGCCGCTGACGCCCTTGGCCGGGATGCCTGCGACTCCGGCACGCGCGCTGGCCTGGGCAAGCTGGAACAGGCTCCAGCGCACGGCCTGCTGCTGTTCGGGCTGGCCACCAATGGTGATGTCCGCTGTGGACCAGTAATCACGGTAGTGGGCCGCGCCTTCGGCCAGGAGCGCGTCGAACGGCACGAGTCCCAACTCGGCGTCCGACGCCAGGATCTCGCCGGGCTCTGCTGCGCTTGCGTCGGCACTGTTCACGACGTAGCTGACGGTCTTCTCCAAGCGGAAGGTCTCGCCCTCATTCACGGCCATGACGTAGCGGACCGTGGACTCGTCTTCCCCCACCACGGTTTCGAAAGGCTGGCCTTCCGCGGAAATCCAATGGTCCACGGCCATGCCGATGCGCTGCCGGGATTCGGCGGTTTCCCAGGCCATGCGCAGGGATCCGTCGGAGCCCTGGAGGTGGAGCGGGACCAAAACACGGCCGGCGTGGCGGCCGGAGCGGCGAGGGTCGTGGGCCGAGTGGTCCTCCACAGGCTGGTCCTGCCGATTGATCACCAAGGACGTGACGTCAGCAGAAACCTGGCGGTCTGCGGTGAGGCTCAGCTCGATACCCAGGGAACCCCTGGATTCGATTCCGACCGCGCGGCGCTCCACCGTCGTGACGATGGCGCCTGAACGGCACTCCCACGTGACAGCGCACTCGTAAACGCCCGTGGCGAAGTCGATGCTGCGGCGGTAGTTCTGCACCGTTGACTCGGCGAGGCTCAGTTGTTCGCCGTCGATGACAACGTTGAAGTTGTTGGCATCCGGGACGTAGACGATCCTTTGTCCTATGCGGGCAAAACCGTACGCGTTCTCGGCGTGCTTGATGTCCCACGTTTCGTGGAAACCGTTGATGAACGTGCCGGGAAGCTCGGCGTCCGCTCCCGCCCAGTGGGCGCCGCGGATGCCCAGGTGGCCGTTGCCGAGGCTGAAGAGGGTTTCGAGCGTACCGGCGTTACCGGGAACGTGGATGCTCTCCACGAGCTTCCACGGTTCGCACGGGAAGCGCAGCCGGTCGGAGCTGATAAGTGCCATGGGACTGTTGGGTTCCTTCTGTTTCTGGTGAAACGGCTTGGTTAGAGGAGATCGTCGAGGTCGTCGACCACGAACGTCGCGCCGGCGTCGAGCAGGGTCTGGTGGCCGGCCCCCCGGTCCACCCCGATAACCGCGCGGAAGTTCCCGGCGCTCCCGGCCTGCACGCCGGACACAGCGTCCTCGACGACGACGCAGCCTGCGGCAGGAACGTCCAGCAGCTCGGCCGCGTAACGGAACGTGGCGGGATCCGGCTTGCCGGGGAGCCCGACGGCGGCCGCCACCTGGCCGTCGACCACCACCGGGAAGTAGCCATCCAGTCCGGCCGCCTTCAGGACGGCGGGCGCGTTGCGCGAAGAGGACACGACGGCGAGCTTGAGTCCCAGTTCCAAGGCTGCATGGATGAACCGGACAGAGCCCGCGTAAGGCTCGACGCCGCGCGAATCCACGATCTCGTTGAAGATCCGGTTCTTGCGGTTGCCCAGGCCCTGCACGCTCGTGTTGGCGGGATCGTCGTCTGTGGGTCCTTCCGGCAAGGTGATTCCACGGGAGGTGAGGAAATCCCTTACTCCGTCGAAACGCGGCTTGCCGTCGATGTGGTCGAAGTAGTCGCTCTCCTGGTAACCGTCCGGATGCCCTGTTTCGGCCAGGTAGCCGTCGAAGAGTTCCTGCCAGGCCTGCTCATGCACGACGGCGGTCGGCGTCAGCACGCCGTCGAGGTCGAAAAGGAGCGCAGTAGCGCCCGTCCAGGCGGTCTTCTGGTTTGCTCGGGTATCAGTCATGGTGTGGAGTGGTCCGTTCAGCGCTGGCGGCGCGTGGTTTTGCGTTCAATGAGTTTCGTGTCAAGGAAGTGATTGGAGGGTTCGTTAGGAGCGTCGGTGTTCTGGAGGCGGTCCACCAGCAGGTTGGCGGCGAAGGCGCCCTGGTCCGCCACCGGCTGCGCCACTGTACTTAGGCCAAGGAACCAACTCATGGGGTGGTTGTCGATTCCAATGACGGAGACATTCTTCGGTGCGGACAGTCCATGCTCGCGCATGGCCATCAAGGCTCCGAAAGCCGCCTCGTCGCAGTCCGCAAAGACTGCCGTTGGAAGGCTTCGGTGGGCAATGAGTTCATTCATGGCCTTGCGTCCGCCATCGATGGTGGAATCCGAGTTGATGACCAAGTCCGGATGAACGGTCAGGTGATGGTCTTTCAATGCCCGGCTGAATCCCTTGAGCCTGTCGCTGGAGGTCAGCACGGAATTCTCCTGGGTTTCACGGCCGGAAAGCACCGCCAGATCCCAATGACCCAGCCCCAACAGGTGTGAGGTGGCCTGCCAGGCCGCAAGTTCGTCGTCGATCCCTACGTTGTCCCACGGTACGGAAGTCATCCCCACGCTCGCAACTGCAAGGCCGGACGCAGCCAGGAGGGCAACCTCGGATTCACTCAAATCGACGTTGAGGAGCAGCACGCCGTCCACGCGTTGGGAGAGCCCAAGGAGATCGCCGAAGATCTTCCGCTTGACGCTCGACTTGCCGCGCAGGCTGATCAGGACGGTGTCGAAACCGCTGTCTCCGAACACTTCCTCGGCCGCTTCGACGGCCTGGGCGAAGAACCAGGCGGTGGCGGTGGGAGCAATGATGGCGATGGAACCGGTATTTCCCCCGGCGAGGCGGGCTGCCGCGGAGGATGCCTTGTAGCCGAGCTTGGCAGCGGCGTCGGCCACTTTGGCTTGCGCTTTTTCGGACACGTTCGGCAGGTTCCGCAGAGCGCGTGAAACGGTGCAGATGGACAAGCCCGAGAGGACGGCAACGTCCTGGATTGTCACGCGGTGAGCCTTAACCATTCAACACGGCCTCAACCCTTTCATCTTCTGGATTTAGCGGCACATCCTTGCACCGCCGAAGAAGAGTGTAAGCGCTTACAATTTTGGCAATCAAGAGTTGTTTTCCAGCATCACTGAATGTGACGCGGACCTCACCTCAACGGAGGACGTAATACCTCAGGAACGCGCTGACATCAGTCAATTCCGGGGCCTCGATCCGATGCCCCATCCCAGGGTAGGTTCGCGCGGTGAGAGCGGTGTATTTGTCGAGCCATTCCGCCGTGTGCTCAATGGCATCACTGAAGATCACGGGATCCGCTTTGTCCCTGCCCCAGAAGAACGGCGGTGGCGAGTCGAAGGATTCGCTGAGCGCCAGAAGGTCGTTTTCCAGCACGAATCCGGAGAGGCCCACGGTCGCTTTGAAGCCTTCCGGACGAAGCCGCAGAAGCGTACTGGCCATGGCCATGCCTTGGGAATAGCCCAGGAGGCTCACGCTGCTGTGGTTGCGTTTGACTGAGTCAATCCAAGCGAACACCTTGTTGGTGGCGGCGATGACGTCCGCAAAGTCGTTGGCCAGGAAGTAGTCCAGCAGGAACCAGCCGTAGTGGTCGCCGATCGGCATGGGCCCACGGAGCGCGGCGCAGGTGAATTCTTTGGGGAGCTGGGGAAAGAGATTCACCATCCGCTGCTCGTCCGTACCGTATCCGTGCATCATCACGAGGAGCGGCGTCCCTGCGCGCTCATTTTCCAGTTTGGACCAGACGACTGTTTCCATGGGAAGAGCCTAGACGTCGCCGTCGAAATCGCCGGAACGGGCCCGGGTCGCCGAAAGGCTCGGGCGAGCCGGCACCGTTCCGGCGAGCTCGCGCTCAACACCACCATCCTCGAATTCGAGCCCGGGAAGCGGCTGGTTAACACACATTTCAGCCCGTTGTCCGGCCAAGAAGACACTCCCGGGAACTATCACACGCTGACGTGGACGCTCGAGCCTGTAGGCGGGATGACCAAGCTGACCTTGGCCCAGGACAACAACGCCAGTCCGGATGAGGCCGCGCATTCGAAGGGCATGTGGGACAGCCTCGTGGAGAGTGTCAAAAACATCGCGGAGCGCAGTTGGCAGAGTCGCTTAGGGCTCGAAGTGCAAGACTGGCGTTTCGTTCGTCAAGGACCGGAGAAGGGATTCCGCAACATCCCTCAGTTTCTGGTTCCTGCCGTTTGAGGCCTTGCTCAGAATCCTGAAAGCCTCTTCCTGGCTGCACCTGTTCTGGCCCATGATGACGCCAGTTGCCAGATCGATGGCGGTCCGGGAACGCATGGCCTGCTCGAGGTCCTCTGCGCGTTGTTGCCTGGCACCGATCCGGACAGCCAGCCTCAAAGCCTTTTCTGCCTGACTTGCGAACTGCTCGCAGCTGTGTACGGAGGCCTCGTCGAATGCATCGCGCTGCGGCGCGAAAAGGTTGATAGCCGCCGTCGCGCCTTCTTCCAGGCCCAGGGGGACGCAGAGTACGGCCAGGTGCCCGCGTTCCGCGATGGTGGTGCAGTATTCAGGCCACCGCGAGTCCGCTGAAGTGTCAGAAACGAGTACAGACTTCCCGGTTCTCATCGCTTCCAGGCACGGGCCGTCTCCGTATGCTTGCTGCACTTCGTCAATGAGGCGGGCTTCGTGGCTGCTTCCAGCCACGGTCATCGATCGGCGGCGTCTGCTCAACGTAACGCCGCACAGGACGTCTTGACCGCGCGCAGCGGACAGTGACGACGCCGTGAATTCCGCAAGGTCTTCGAGGAAGCCGCTGACGTCTTCACTGTCGATGACCAAATCCTGGAGTTGGCCCACCACCGACGCGTTCAGGCCCATTTCGTCCATGGTTCAGTCTAGGAGCAGCGGGGCGGCAATGGCGGAAAAAGGGCATGCCAATACAACGTCCACCACTTGGACAAACGCTCCGCCGGTCTTGCGCGCCGGGGGTACAGAGTGCACAATTCTTCTACAGTCCGTGCAGAACTCCGGACAAAGGCCGAGCCTTCGGCCTGTTTTCGCTCAAGCAGCCGGGCGCCATGTCACTCAACGTGAAGGTGCTGCCTGATGAGCAAATGCCTGTTACCGGCGCGGGGCTAGGCGATGTCGACCCTCTCCGAGTCCGCGATTCCTCGCGAACCACATCAGCCCGGCGCTTCTCCCCTTTGGTGTGCCTCTTGCGGAACAGACAAGCACCTGGTCATCGATTCCATCCAGGCCCGGACTCCAAGGTCTTCCCAACAGCTTGCCGTCTTCTACACGTGCACTTCCTGCGGGTTTTCCTACAGCCACGTTGCCACTGTCCAGCAGGCGGGGGCCATCCTGAATCGTCGGGGGATTCAGGATGGCCTCCTGGAGTTCGGAAACCACTATTTCCACTGCGGTGAACCCCTCCGCGATAACAAAACCGCGCTGCGAAGCTTCGAAGCACCGCCGACCGGCAGGCCCCGATCGCGCAACTTTCCCTTGGAAGTGCAACTCCACACCAAAGTCTTGAGATGCAGGTGCGGGTTCGAGTTGGAAATACCTGCTTAGCCACGACTTGCTTTTACCCGAAGGAAGCACCATGAAGCTCGAAGGTACACACCCTCGCCGACCCGAAGACGACTCGCGCCAAGAACCTGATGAACTAGGCCAACAGCGGAACAAGCATCGGCAAGAGGCGGATTCCTCTACCCAGTTCCGTTTGCCCGACCCTCCCGACCCGGACAACCTTCCCATCGACTACCCCGGTCCGCGGGAAATCGAGTGGCCGTAGGGCACTCTCCGGTCCGGCGCTAGATTCTGCTGGATCATTCCGGCATCCAGGCTCGCCGGCCCCCGCCATTCCGAGGCCGGCGAGCCGTCGCCTTCGAATGATGCAGCAGAATCCAACGCTCTCCACCCTCAAAGCAGGCCCCAAACCAACCCGCGCCAAACCCAAACCACCCCAATATCTTTGTTTATGTTGTTTTCTGTTGACAGACCAACATGAACAAAGATAGAGTCAAGCAATTCCACATCATGTGATCACTGTCACTGATGTACCAGATCGCTTGTACGCAATGGAGGGTATGTGTTTGCTGAAGAGCGCCAACAGCTGATCTCCGAGCTCGTGGCCGAGCGTGGACGGGTCAGCGTCACGGACCTTGCGGATCGATTCAGCATCACCACGGAGACCGTCCGCCGTGACCTGGCTGCCCTCGAATCCGCCGGTAATCTTCGCCGCGTGCACGGCGGGGCAGTCCCGTCGGACCGCCTCAGCACCCGCGAGGAAAGCGTGGTTGAGCGGGCCATCCAGCGCCAACCGGAGAAGCTCCGCATCGCCGAGGCCGCACTTGCCCTCATCCCCGAGAACGCGGCCGGCAGCATCCTGATCGATGCCGGCTCCACCACCGAGGCCCTCGCCCGCTTGCTCGACCAGCGCACCGCGCAGCACACGTCGTCCTCCAACGGGAACACCCCGCGTGAAGAACTCGTGGTTATCACCCATGCCATCCCCATCGCCGGACGTCTCTCCGGCAACCCGCACATCGCCCTCCAGATCCTGGGCGGCCGCGTCCGCGGGCTCACCCAGGCCGCCGTCGGGCAGTCCACCGTCGAGGCCGCTTCCCGGCTCCGCCCGGACATCGCGTTCGTTGGCGCCAACGGTATCCACGCCACGTTCGGGCTCAGCACCCCTGACCCCGAAGAAGCCGCCGTCAAGGCTGCCTTCGTCACGTCCGCACGGCGCGTCGTCGTCCTCGCGGATTCCTCCAAGCTGGACGCGGAAACCCTGGTCCAGTTCGCTGCCCTAAAAGATGTGGACACCGTGATTACTGACCACGAACCCTCTGAAGAGCTCTCCGCCGCTTTGGCCGAGGCCGGCGTCGACGTGGTGATCGCATGATCGTCACCCTGACTGCCAACCCAAGCCTGGACCGCACCGTTGAGCTTCCAGCCCCCTTGGCCCGCGGCGAGGTTCAACGCGCCGTCGCCGTCCACCAGCACTCCGGTGGCAAGGGCGTCAATGTCTCCCGGGCGCTGGTCGCCTCGGGCCTGGACACCGTCGCCGTCCTGCCGGGCGGGGATTCCGATCCCGTCCTAGCGGGACTGCTCGACGACGGCGTCCCCTACGCGGCGCTTCCCATCAGTGCGCCGCTGCGCAGCAACGTGACGCTCACCGAACCGGACGGCGTCACCACCAAGATCAACGAACCCGGCCCGGAGTTGAGCCTGGACGAGCAGGAAGCCCTGATCGGGCTGCTGCTGGACCGCTCCCGTGGCGCAAGCTGGGTGGTACTTGCCGGATCGCTCCCACCAGGAGTTCCAGCGGATTTTTACGCCACAGTCGCCCGCCGGCTCCGGTCCACGCACAACGATCCGGCAAATGGCGGACCGCCGCTTATAGCAATCGATTCCTCGGGCGCCCCGCTGGTTGCCGCCATCAGTGGCGATTCACTCGGCAACATCAGTGGCAAGCCCGATCTCTTGAAGCCCAACGCGGAAGAACTGGCCGAACTGGCCGCCGCAGCAGGCCTCACGGACGTCCACACGGCTGACGAACTGGAAGCGGACCCCGGCCTTGCCGCCAGGGCTGCCGCCGCCGTCGTCGGCAGCGGTGTGGGTGCAGTACTCGCAACACTCGGTTCCAAGGGCGCCGTCCTGGTAACCGCCGACGGCGCGTGGTTCGCCACGCATCCGCCGATCAAAGCCGTCAGCACAGTTGGTGCCGGCGATTCATCCCTTGCTGGCTATCTGCTGGCCGCCACCAACGGCGGAACCTCGCAGGACTGCCTCCGTCAGGCTGTGGCACATGGTGCCGCCGCTGCTTCGCTGCCGGGCTCCACTGTCCCGGCGGTCCACCAAACAACTCCCGACGCCGTAACCATCACGGCCCTTCAGAAGGACTAACAGTGACCCAGCTCATCACCCCCCAACTGGTCTCCCTTGACCAGAACCTCGGCGATTCCCCCGCCGATGTCATCCGCTTCCTGGCAGGCAAAGTTGCCGCAGCCGGGCGCGCCTCCGAGGTTGAAGGGCTCTTCGCGGACGCCTTCGCCCGCGAGCAGAAGACCGCCACGGGCGTACCCGGCGGCATCGCCATCCCGCACTGCCGCTCAATCGCCGTGACCGAACCCGCCTTGGCGATGGCCCGGCTCTCCCAGAAAGTGGACTTCGGTGCCAAGGACGGCCCCGCGGACATCATCTTCTTCATCGCTGCACCGGAAGGAGCGGACCAGGAGCACCTGAAGCTGCTCTCCAAGCTGGCCCGCTCCCTCATCAAGAAGGACTTCACGGCGGCCCTCCGCGCGGCTGCCACGGAGCAGGACATCGTTGACCTGGTTGAAGGCGCGTTGGCCGACAAGCCGGCTGCGCATGCAACAGGGGCGGCAGCACCCGCCGCCGAGGCGGCCCCGGCCTCGGTCCATGCCGCTTCGTCGACTGGACCCAAGCGCATCGTCGCCGTCACGGCTTGCCCCACCGGCATCGCCCACACCTACATGGCAGCCGATTCCCTCGTGGCTGCGGCCAAGGAAATGGGCGTCGACCTTCAGGTTGAAACCCAGGGCTCGGGCGGATTCACCGCGTTGGACCCGTCTGTTATTGCCGCTGCTGACGCCGTGATCTTCGCAGTAGACGTCGATGTCCGCGGCAAGGAGCGCTTCGCCGGCAAGCCGGTCATCAACGCGCCCGTAAAGCGCGGCATTGACGAACCGGCCAAGATGGTTCAGGAAGCCATCGCCGCCGCGTCCGACCCCCATGCCCACCGCGTTCCGCATTTCGGCGCCGAAGAAAACGCCGAACATGCATCAGAGGCTGCCAGCGAGCACCTCGGTACCAAGGTCAAGAAGGTCCTGCTGACCGGTGTCAGCTACATGATCCCGTTCGTCGCCGGTGGCGGCCTGCTCATTGCCTTGGGCTTCCTCCTAGGCGGCTACGAGATCGCCGGTGCGGCCGATAAGATTCTTGGCGCGAACACGCTTGGCAGCCTGCCCACGGAGTTCCCCGCGCACGCCTGGGGCCCGCTGGGCGCGTACCTCGGCGCCGTGCTGTTCAAGATCGGCGCCTTGTCACTTGGCTTCCTTGTCCCTGCATTGGCGGGCTACATCGCCTACGGTATCGCGGACCGGCCCGGGATCGCTCCCGGCTTCGTCTCGGGCGCTGTCGCCGGATACATGGGCGCCGGCTTCCTGGGTGGCCTGGTAGGCGGCCTGCTGGCTGGTATCACTGCACACTGGATCGGCACCTTCAGGGTTCCGCGCTGGCTGCGCGGCCTCATGCCCGTGGTCATCATCCCGCTCGCGGCCTCGATCGTTGCATCCGGGCTCATGTTCCTGGTTCTCGGCGGTCCCATCGCTGCGATCACCAAGGGCCTCAACGCCTGGCTGTCCGGCATGACCGGCGTCTCCGCCATCGTCCTCGGCATCATCCTCGGCCTCATGATGTGCTTCGACCTGGGCGGTCCCGTCAACAAGGTTGCCTACTCCTTCGCCGTGGCCGGTCTCGGCGCCGGAAGCGTAGCCAACCAGGCTCCCTGGCAGATCATGGCAGCAGTTATGGCGGCCGGCATGGTCCCGCCGCTCGCCATGGCACTGGCAACCGTGCTCAACAAAAAGGGCTTCAGCCTGGCCGAGCGTGAAAACGGCAAGGCCGCCTGGCTGCTGGGTGCTTCCTTCATCTCCGAAGGGGCGATTCCGTTCGCCGCTGCCGACCCGCTGCGTGTCATCCCAGCCAGCATGGTGGGCGGCGCAGTGACAGGCGCCTTGAGCATGGCGTTCGGGGTCACCTCGCAGGCTCCCCACGGCGGAATCTTCGTCTTCTTCGCCATGAACAACTTCCTGTTGTTCTTCGGCTCGATCGCTGTCGGCGTGGTCATCACCGCCCTTGTCCTGCTTGCGCTGAAGCGTTGGGCAGTCCGGAAGCCGGTTGAGGCAGAGCCCGTTCCGGCCGTCGTCGCAGCCTGACCCCACCGTCAGCAAGCAAGTAGAGGACTAAATCCATGCAGACCTTTTCAGGTGTAGGCGTTGCCCCCGGACGTGTTCTGGGGCCGGTGCGGCAGATGCCGAAGCCGGTCCAAGAGCCTCACGTGAACGTCAACATTCCTGCGGACGTTACCGTCGAATCGCAGGGCCAGCGCATCAAGGATGCCGCCAAGGCCGTGCAGGCGGAACTCCGTGCCCGAGCCGCGACGGCGTCCGGCGAAGGCAAAGAGGTCCTGGAAGCAACTGCCCTGATGGCCGCCGATCCCATGCTGGTGAAATCGGCCATCAGGCTCCTCTCCCCCGAGGCGCCGGGCGGCGCACGTACGGCCGAGCGGGCCATCTGGGAGGCAGCTGCCACGGTTGCCGACTCGTTGAAGGCCCTCGGCGGCTACATGGCCGAGCGCGTGGCCGACGTCCTGGACGTCCGTGCCCGCATCGTCTCTGAACTGCGCGGGCTGCCCGCTCCGGGGATCCCGGCGTCGGACGTTCCGTTCATCCTGGCCGCCGAGGACCTCGCGCCGGCAGACACCGCCACCCTGGACCCCGCCAAGGTGATCGCGCTGATCACCTCAAGCGGCGGCCCGCAGTCCCACACCGCCATCCTGGCCCGCGCCCTCGGCCTGCCCGCGATCGTCGCCGCCCCGGGGGTCGACGAGATCGGAGACGGCACCGAGGTCTACCTCGACGGTGCTGCCGGCACCATCACGGTTGACCCCGGCGAAGAACTCAAGCTTGCGGCCAAGGCTTGGGCCAACCAGGCGTCTACGATTGCCGCCTTCAGCGGGAACAACGCCATGGCCGACGGGTTCCGGGTTCCGCTGCTCGCCAACGTCGGTACGGGCGCCGACGCGGTCAAAGCCGCCGACGCCGGTGCCGAGGGCGTCGGTCTGCTGCGCACCGAATTCTGTTTCCTGGATCGCGACGACGAACCAACCGTCGAGGAGCAGATCGCCGCCTACGGCGCTGTCTTCGCCGCGTTCCCGGGCAAGAAGGTGGTGGTCCGAACCCTCGACGCCGGCGCGGACAAACCCCTGCCGTTCCTCACCAACGCGGATGAACCCAACCCCGCGCTGGGCGTCCGCGGGTACCGCACCGACCTCACCTCGCCCGGCGTCCTCGAACGCCAGCTGGCGGCGATCGCCGCGGCAGAGGCCGCCAACCAGGCCGAAGTCTGGGTTATGGCCCCCATGATCTCCACGGCCGAGGAAGCCGCGCATTTCGCGGCCCTCTGCGCTGCCGCCGGGTTGAAGACCCCCGGCGTCATGGTTGAAGTCCCGTCGGCCGCCCTGACCGCCGCCTCCGTGCTGCGCGAAGTCAGCTTCGCGTCGCTCGGAACAAACGACCTCACCCAGTACGCGATGGCCGCGGACCGGCAACTCGGCCCGCTCGCCACGCTCAATGACCCCTGGCAGCCCGCCGTGCTACAGCTCGTGAAATTGACCGCCGACGGCGCTGCTGCCGCCAGCGTGGGCAGCACCGCCCGGCCCGTCGGAGTATGCGGCGAGGCAGCCGCGGACCCCGCCCTCGCCGTCGTACTCGTTGGACTGGGCGTAGCGACGCTTTCCATGAGTGCACGCGCCCTGGCTGCCGTTTCGGCTGTCCTGGCAACTGTTACCGTGGCACAAGCCCAAAAGCTCGCGTCGGCGGCACTGGCCGCCCCGAGTGCATCCGCCGCGCGCCAAGCCGTTCGTGCCCAGCTGCCTATCCTGGACGAACTGGGTCTCTAGACTTTCCCCAAGCCCACAATCGAAGGAGCAACAATGTCCGAACGTACCGCCACCATCGCCAGCCGCGTCGGTCTGCACGCCCGCCCGGCGGCCATCTTCGCCGAAGCCGCCGGCGAGCTGGACATCGAGGTCACCATCGCCCGCGAAGGCGAGCCGGCCGACGATGCAATGGACGCCGCCAGCATCCTGTCCCTTATGAGCCTCGGAGCTTCATTCGGCGACGTCGTAGTACTGCGCGCCGAGGGTGCCGGGGCCGACGAAGCGCTGGACCGCCTCGTGAAGATCCTCGAAACGGACCACGACGCCGAGTAACCCCACTGAGCATGCTCTCCCTTGGCACTCAGGGATGGACATATTCCTAATATGTTCCTTCTTCGTAGCCAACGGGGAGCATGCTCATTGTTTAATTCAGGGCAATGACGTCAGGTAGGCCGCAATATCCGACTCGGTGGCGCTCAGCTGTTCGAAATCACCGGCAAGGAAACCCTCCACGACGCGCGGATCGACGTAGGCTGCCCTCGCCACCGTAGGCGTGTTGCCGAGCAGTTCGGCGGCTTCCTTGATCGCCTCGAGGACTCGCTGGCGGGCTGGCACATTCGATCTGCCTGCGAGCGCCATGCCGGCTGCCGCGGTCCCTTTCCAGGTGCGGAAGTCCTTGGCCGTGTAGTCGCCGCCTGTGATGCGGCGAAGGTACTCGTTGACCATCGAGGCGTTCAGGGAGACCCTGCCCTCACCGCACTGGAAGACGAGCAGTGCTTCCTTGCCGGGCCTCCCCGCCAACGGTCCGAGGAACCGGGCCAGCACAGGGTCCTCGATGGTGGAATCCCAGGTTTGACCGCTTTTCCCCGGAAAATGCAGGGAAACCGTATCCCCATTGACCTTTACGTGTTTGCACCTCAGCGTGGTGAGCCCGTACGAGCCGTTGCGGCGCGCGTAGCCATCGGATCCAACGCGCAAGGCGCCGAGATCCATGAGCCGCACGGCCGCGGCCAAGGTTTTGGTCTTCTCCGACGCTGACTCCCGCAGATGGCGGGAGATGAGACGACGCGCCTGCGGCAGGAGGGCTCCGAGGCGCGCAGCCCGGGCGAACTTTTCAGCATCTTGGCGAGCCCGCCATTCCGGGTGGTAGATGTATTGGCTCCGACCGGCGTCGTCCACTCCCATTGCCTGGATATGCCCGTTCTCGAACGGGCATATCCAGACGTCGGTCCACGCAGGAGGAATCGCCAGCGCTTCAATGCGCTCGCGCTCCCCACCCGTGATTAGCGATCCGTCCGGATGGTGGTAACTGAATCCGCGGCCGGACCTTCGCCGGGAAATGCCCGGAGTGCCGGGTTTGCTGCGGCGGAGCCGTGGCATGCTCTGGCGCCGCTTGCCTGGCTTCCCGGTTCCTAGGCTTCCTGCGGGTCTGCCACTGAGGCACTGGCCGACATGATCTCAGCACTGATCATCCAGGCCAGCTGCTCCAAACGGGCAATGAACGCGTGGAGGAGGTCTGCCGTCGTGGGGTCTTCTTCGTCTACTTCGTCGTGGACATCACGCATGGTCTGGACAGTCCGTTCCAAGCGGTCGGTGATCAGCTTCACGGCGTCCTTGGTTTTGGTCAATCCCGCGGGGAATTGCTCCAACCTGGTTGAGGCAGCGACGGTGCTGCTCCGGCCATCGGGAAGGGCATGGAGCGCCCGCATCCTTTCAGCGGTTTCGTCGGCGAACTCCCGGGCGGCCGCGACGAGTTCGTCTAGTTGCAGATGCAGGTCCCGGAAATTGGCGCCGACAATGTTCCAATGGGCCTGTTTTCCCTGGAGCTGGAGTTCAATCAGATCCGTCAGGACCAGCTGGAGATTATCTGCCAGGGATTGCGATGCTTTCACGTTTTCTCCTCCTAGACGACCATCCGATGCGTGTGCTGGAAACCGGCGCACGCCCTTCCGTTTACCCTACGACGATATCCAAAAATTTTTATCAGTGTACTTAGTACTTGATTTGATAAGGGTGCTTAGTAGTACCATGGAGGAAGTCGGTGACGGTTGGTACCGGATGAAAATTCCGGAAAACGGGCGGCATCCGCTGTAACTAAGACCTCGCACGGGGTCTGGGGGCCTGGTGGGGAACCACGGTTCGCAAGCGAACTGACAATCGAGTACATCGCAAGGGGCCCGGGCGCTTGCCGGCGGTCCCACTGAAAGTAAGGAATGTGTCATTGTGAACACTCTTCTGATCATTGCAGGCGTTGTGGCAATCGTTCTTCTGCTCGTCGGCGGTTTCTCGCAGGCCGTGAGCTGGCTCCTCTGGGTCGGCGTGGTCCTCCTGATCGTCGCGGCCATCGGCTGGCTTCTCAGCTTCATGTCCGGCCGTAGGTCACACGGCGTTTGACCGACAACAGCATTTGGGACGCCTGGCCCCATCGGCCGGGCCCACACCGCTTGGCGGAATGAAGTAAATCCATTACCAGCAAAGGAGTACGTCCATGGGTGCAGATGACAAGATCCAGAACGCCGGAGAAAAGCTTGCGGGCAAATCCAAGGAAGCGGCTGGAAAGCTGACGGGTAACGAGAGGCTCGAAGCCGAAGGCAAGATGGATCAAAGCAAGAGCGACCTGAAATCGGCCGGCGAAAAGGTCAAGGACGCTTTCAAGAAGGACTAAATCCGCTCGAAGTGCGGCTTCCGCGTCGCGCGGGAGCCGCACTTCCCGCTTCAAGGAGTTAAGTCGATGCCGACTATCTCTGACCCGATCGTTCCCGACGGCGCGCCTCACCCCAGGGCGGAACGAATCTGGTGCGGCACTTGCCGCACTGCCGAGCACGTGATCCTGGATTCCATCGAGCCGCTCAAACCACCGGTGGCAGACCTCGTGGATGTCGCTTACACCTGCGTGGAATGCGACACGTTCTATGCCCATGCTGCGACCTTTCAGGACGTCGCGGCCATCCTGAACCAACGAGGTTCGGTATCAGGTGTGCTGCAATTCGGCGGCGAATACATCCATTGCGGTGAACCTATGAAGATTTCGGGAACCGGATTCCACAGCGTGTATGCGCCGATGTCCACTGAGGACCCCGCCGTCGACCTTCTCGACGTGTACCTGGCGACAAAGGTGTTGCAGTGCCGCTGCGGGTTCCGGATGGAGCTTCCGTCTTAGCCGGCATCTTGACCGCAGGAGGAATGCATGCCAAACAAGAAGAATCCCAGCCTCAAGGATCCGGAACTCTACGAAACCCTCAGGGAGGATGGCGCCTCGAAGGAGAAGGCCGCCAGAATCTCGAATGCCGCTGCCAAGGAAGGCCGCAAGGAAATCGGTCATCGGGGAGGCACCTCGGGCGACTATGAGGACTGGACCGTGCCCCAACTGAAGTCCCGGGCCAAGGAACTGGGGCTCACAGGGTACTCAGGCAAGAAGAAATCCGAGCTGATCTCGGCGTTGAGAAACCACTAGGCCATCCAAGGGACATGCCCTCCGCTCGGGCACAAGAATGGACATATTCGGATCATGCCCATTCCTCGCTTCACACGAGGGACTTGTCCAGTGCTCCTGCGCGGGCCACGAGCGATATGTGCTCTCCGCCTTGGGAAGAACCGCCCCGGTCCCCAAGGGACATGCTCTCCGCTCGAACCCAGAAATGGACATACTCGGATTATGCCCATTCCTCGCTTCACACGAGGGACATGTCCAGTGCTCCTGCGCGGGCCACGAGGGACATGTCCAGTTTTCACGAAGCGCACGACGGCGCGCGTCAGGCTTTCTTGACCCTCGACCTGGGCTTGCTGGCCGCTTTGCCGGTGGCGCCGTCGTCGGACTCTTCAGTGGACGACCCGCCGGACGCTTTGCCGCGCTTCTTGTCGAGACTCCGCTTGAGGGCTTCCATGAGGTCGATAACCTCGCCGCCTTCCCCTTCGCTGGCTGCGACACCGAACGTTTCCTCGGTGTCGATGGAGTCTCCCTTTTCGAGTTTGGCAGCGATGAGTTGTCGCAATTGGACTTGGTAGTTGTCGGTGTATTGCTCGGGCTCGAAGTCGCGCGCCATGGAGTCCACCAGGGCCGAGGACATCTCGAGCTCCTTGTCCGAGATCTTGACGTCGGTTTCCAGCGACGGGAAGTTGGCCTCGCGGACCTCGTCATCCCAGAGCAGGGATTGCAGCATCAGGACGTCCCCACGTACGCGCAAGGCCCCGAGCCGGGTCTTCTGCCGGAGGGCGTACTGCACAATGGCCACGCGCTCGGTGTCCTGCAGGGTACGCAAAAGCAGCATGTAGGCCTTGGGGGACTTGGAATCCGGCTCCAGGTAGTAGGGCCGTTCGTACATGATGGGATCCAACTGCTCGGCCGGAACGAACTCCACCACTTCGATTTCGCGGCTGTTCTCCGCGGGCAGCGACTTCAAATCGGCCGCGGACAGCACCACGGTACGGCCTTCCTCTTCGTAGGCCTTGTCGATATCCTCGTAATCCACAACAGAGGCGCAGATTTCGCACTTCCGCTGGTAACGGATGCGGCCTCCGTCCTTGTTGTGGACCTGGTGGAGACTGACATCGTGGTCCTCGGTGGCGCTGTAGAGCTTGACGGGTACGTTGACCAGCCCGAACGCGATAGAACCCTTCCATATGGCCCTCATGCACTAAGTGAACATCACAACAAGGCGGAGGTGAAGAGGTGGCAACCAGCCAAAAGGAGCGCGTCAACGTTGAAGGCCACGAACTGACGCTCACCAACCTGGGCAAAATCATCTACCCGGAGACTGGCACCACCAAGGCCGAAGTGCTCGAATACTACGCCGCCGTGGCCCCGTTCCTGATCCCGGCCGCCGCCAACCGGCCCGCCACCCGGAAACGTTGGGTGCACGGAGTAGGGACCACCGAGGATCCCGGGCAGATGTTCTTCCAGAAGAACCTGGACGACTCGACGCCGTCATGGGTTCCCCGGGTCACCATCCAGCACAGGGAGCACAGCAACGTTTACCCGCTGGTCAACAACCTCGCTACGCTCACCTGGCTGGCCCAGATCGCAGCCTTGGAAATCCACGTGCCGCAATGGCAAGTGGACGCCGACGGGACCATGCTGCCGCCCGACCGCCTTGTGCTGGACCTCGACCCGGGTCCCGGCGCCAGCCTTCCCGAATGCGTCGAAGTCGCCAAGTTGGCGCGCAGCATCCTGCAGGACATCGGCCTTGATCCGGTCCCTGTGACGAGCGGCAGCAAGGGCATCCACCTCTACGCCGGCCTGGATGGCACCCGCAGGTGGGAGCAGGTCTCCGCGTTCGCGCACGAATTGGCGCGCTCGCTCGAGGCTGACCATCCGGACCTCGTCGTCAGCGACATGAAGAAGACCCTGCGCAACGGCAAGGTGTTGGTGGATTGGAGCCAGAACAGCGGGAACAAGACCACCATCGTCCCGTACTCCCTCCGCGGGCGGGCCCACCCCATGGTCGCCGCACCGAGGACGTGGCGTGAACTCTCCTCCCCCAAGCTCGAGCATCTGGACTTCGCGGCCGTCATGAAGCGCGTCAAAGAGGGAACGGACCCCTTCGCCGCGGTGGCGGCCGGGCGGTCCGGGCATGGTCCCGAGCACGGGAGCAGCGGCGCCAGGAGCGCCGGCGGCTCCAAGCGCTCCGGCGGTTCCAAAGCCAAGAACGACGACGGCGGCCCGCCCGGCGCGGCCCGCGTCAGCACCGCCGGCGTCAGCTCCGCCGTCGCTGGCACCGCCGTGAACCCGCGGCTCGCCAGCTACGTGGACAAGCGCGATCCGCAGCGGACACCTGAACCGTTTCCCGCTGTCGAACACCAGCCCGGTTCGCGCCCACTCCAGGCCGACGCGGAACCCAATCCGCCCGGCGGAATTTTCGTGATCCAGGAGCACCATGCCCGTCGTTTCCACCTGGACTTCCGGCTGGAACACAACGGCGTCCTGGCGTCCTGGGCCTTGCCGCGGGGCGTGCCGGACACTCCGGCCAAAAACCACCTCGCGGTGCGCACGGAGGACCACCCCATGGAGTATGCGCAGTTCGCGGGCATCATTCCGAAGGGCGAATACGGTGCCGGAACGGTCAGCATCTGGGATAGCGGCGAGTTCGAGTGCGAAAAATGGCGCGACGGCAAGGAAGTCATCGCCACCCTCACCGGCAAACCCGGCGGCGGCTTGCACGGCACCCGCCGCTTCGCGCTCATCCACACGGGAGAGTCGCCGTCGCAGTGGCTGATCCACCTGATGAAGGACAAACCGGGCCATCGGGCGGTGCAATTGCCTGACGCCCCGCCACAATCGAACGGGACTCCCAGCTATGCGCCCATGCTCGCAACATCCGGAACCACGGCCGATGTCTCCTCCGGCGACTGGCTGTTTGAGCTCAAGTGGGACGGATTCCGGGCCATCGTTTCGGGTTCGGGCGGCAAGATCAGGTTGACCAGCCGCTCGGGGATCGACATGACACCCACGTATCCCGAACTGGCGGATCCGCGCTACTGGCCCGACCACGACTTCGTTGCGGACGGCGAAATCGTCGCACTCGGCAAGAACGGCCGGCCCAGCTTCGAACTCCTCCAGAAGCGGATGAACCTCTTCAAACCCGGCGACGTCGAACGCGCCCGGGCCGCGGTCCCCGTGCAACTCATGGTGTTCGATCTCCTGTACGACGCCGGATCCCAAGGCAGCGCCGACCTCGCCTCCCTGCCACTCAGCGAGCGCAGGGACAGGCTGGCCGCGTTCCATGCCAAGCTGCCGGCCCAGAGCTCCCCTATCCATGTATCCGAGATTCTGGAGCATGAACTCGACGACATCCTGGCCAGCGCCGGCGAGCTTGGCTTGGAGGGCGTCATGGCCAAGCGCGCGGACAGCCGGTACCAGCCGGGGAGGCGCAGCAGGTCCTGGATCAAGCTCAAGTTGGAACGCACGCAGGAAGTGGTGGTGGGTGGCTGGCGGCCCGGCGCCGGAGCGAGGCTCGGGACCATCGGTGCGTTGCTGGTGGGGATTCCCGACGGTGACAAACTGCGCTACGCCGGACGCGTAGGCACCGGCTTCAAGGACTGGCAGCTGCGCGACATCCTGAAGCGCATGCAGGGGCTCGATCGCCCGGACTCCCCCTTCCGCGACATCCCCGCCGAGGACGCCGCCACAGCGCATTGGGTGTCCCCCGAGCTGGTGGGAGAGGTGACGTTCGGCGACTGGACCGGCACTGAAAGGATGCGCCACCCCGTCTGGCGCGGCTGGCGCCCGGACAAGTCACCCGCCGACGTCGAGCGCGCGCCCTGATGCCCAAGCAGCCCAGCCCCACGCGCACGCCTCCCGCACGCCCCCCGCACGTAGCTCAGCCCAACTGACTGGCAGCAGATGTCGTTATGAGGGCTCATAACGACATTAAGTGCGAGTCAGTTGGGCTGAGGAGGGCGAATATTCTTAAGAAGAGTGCGGCATCTGGGGACGGCTGGTGCGGTGGACCGCGGTGACCGCCGCCTGCTGGCCTACGCGGCCGTGGCTGGCGCCGCGATCCTTGGGGTGCCTGGTCTTGCCGCTACCGTCTGGCCAGGCCGTTCCTTGGGTCGAGCCCAGTGCCATTGCCACGGTTGCCGGGGCCGGCATGGGCGCCTTGTCCATGGACTCGACCAGGTGGCTGGCCACCTCGGAGTTGATTTGTTGCTCAACGTGCTTCGCAGCCATTGTTCTTCCTTTCTGCATTGAAACGAAGGGATTTTCCATACTAGGTGGGAGCGGTCCGCTTGTCTGCAGGATCTACCAGCGGACTTTCTTCTCGGACTTGGCCAGCTTGCCACTCGCTTGAGTGGGCTTGTGTCCTTTTCCAGTGCTTTGCCAGCTGTTCGCTGCCCCGCCACGGGACTTGCTGGCCAGCATCTCCTTCTGCGCGTCAGTCAGTTTCGATCTGACACCGGCAGCCGGTGCGTCGGTTTCCTGCGCTTCCGGTTCCTGCCCAGCGTCGGTTTCGGGTGTGTTCGGTGTCATGCAGTGGACTCCTTAAAGCTCTTGATTTGCCGGAGGAGGTATCGGGACGCGACGTCCGCTGCGAGACCCTGGGCCTAATAACAGGAACGGCGCGGAGGCGAAGCCTCAACAGGCGTGGATTTTTGTCGGATCAAACTCAGCGGCATCGGTGAAAGCCTGCAGTGCCTTGACTGGCATCTGCGACGAACCAGGACCCGCTGGTCTATTCAAAAATCAGTGTTCCCATGCACCCACCCTAGACACTCCGGGCCGTGTTTGTGAACCCCGGTTTTGTCGGGACCGTTTCACGCGTGCCTTCCACGTCCGCTCTCGGCTAGCATGGCCCGGAGAGCACCCCTCGGTACCCCGAAAGGCTCTCCCATGTCAGCACCCACGTTCCAGCCTTCCCATTCCGCCGTCACAGCACGGCTCCGTTCGGCCGGTTGCGTCTTCGCCGAAGACGAGGCCCGGCTCCTGATCGCCGCGGCGCACGCTCCCGGGGACCTTGACCGCTTGGTCGAACAACGCGCCTCAGGATTGCCCCTTGAATACCTCCTGGGCTGGGCTGAGTTCTGCGGCCAGCACATCGCAGTGGACCCGGGCGTGTTCGTCCCCCGGCGCCGAACGGAGTACCTCGTACGGCAGGCCGCCCGCCTCGCCCGGCCGGGCGCCGTCGTCGTCGATCTTTGCTGTGGTTCGGGTGCCGTAGGTGCTGCTTTGCTTGCCGCGGTGGGCGGGATTGAGCTTCACGCGGCCGACGTCGACCCCGCTGCGGTCCGCTGCGCCCGCCGCAATATCGGGCCTGCGGGCGGACAAGTGCATGAAGGAGATCTCTTTTCGGCCCTGCCGGACACTCTTCGCGGCCGGGTTGACGTCCTGGTGGCCAACGCTCCATACGTCCCCACGGACTCGATCGGGATGATGCCGCCGGAGGCCAGGCTGCATGAACCGCTGGTGGCGCTCGACGGCGGCGCCGACGGTTTGGACGTGCAGCGCAGGATCGCGGAGGAGGCTCCGTCATGGCTGGCTCCCGGGGGTCGGCTGCTGATCGAAACGAGCGTCCGGCAGGCCCGAACGACGGAGGCCCTGTTCGGGCACGCCGGCCTGTCCGCGAGGGTGGTCCATTCTGAAGAATTCGATGCCACGGTGGTGCTCGGAAAACTACAGCAAACCCAGCGAAAATGATCAGCAAACTGTGCGTTTCGGGGTCCTGAACCAAACAATTTGGTAATGGAGTCCCTGGGCACGCCAAAATCCGCGTGATTCCGGGGCTCTAGGCGGTACATGGATGTCAGACATTTGTACCCAAAGTGGGCCGGAATAGCCCCGAATTTCGGACTCCGACTCTCAGTTTCGGCGAATCTCGCGTAAAATTGAAACCCTGCCCAGAGCGGAGCAGCTGTATGTCGCAAGCAAATGATCTCCCTAGGAGAAACCCAAATGCCCACAGACCGAAGCATTACCGACTCTTCAGCAGGCGCTAGGACCGCCGCTGAAACGAGCAAGACAGCACCTCGCGGTGCCTCAAAACTGAAACTTCCAACACGCCGTCGACTCAAGGTATCCGACGTCAACGTCGTTGACCAGCCCATGCTGAAAAAAGCACTCGGCGGCACGATCGTCGGCAACACCATGGAATGGTACGACGTCGGCGTGTTCGGCTACCTCATCACCACGATGGGACCCGTCTTCCTGCCCGAGGCGGACAAATCCGTGCAGACCCTGTTCCTTCTGGGAACCTTCGCCGCAACCTTCGTGGCACGGCCGCTCGGTGGCGTCGTCTTCGGCTGGCTGGGTGACAAGGTGGGCCGTCAAAAGGTGCTCGCCACAACACTGTTGCTGATGGCGGCGAGCACCTTCGCCGTCGGACTCCTGCCTGGATACGCCCAGATCGGCATCTGGGCAGCCGCACTGCTCGTCATCCTGAAACTCGTCCAGGGTTTCTCGACGGGCGGCGAATATGCCGGCGCGACCACGTTCGTGAGCGAATACGCTCCGGACAAGCGCCGCGGTTTCTTTGCGAGCTTCCTGGATATGGGCTCCTACATCGGCTTCGCCCTCGGCGCGGCCCTCGTGTCCATCCTGCAACTCACCATCGGCCAATCGGCCATGGAGGACTGGGGCTGGCGGCTGCCGTTCCTCATCGCGGGTCCGCTCGGCGTCATCGCCGTGTACTTCCGTAGCAAGATCGAGGAATCACCCCAGTTCCAAGCGACCTTGGATGCCCAGGAGGCCATCGCGGCGGACGCCGCAGCGGGCGACGCCGCGGTAGCCAAGGGCCCCATCGGCATCGTCAAGGCTTACTGGCGCCAGATTATCCTCGCCATGATCCTTGCCGCGGCCGCTAACACGGTGGGCTATATGCTGACTTCCTACATGCCCACGTACCTGACCGAGTCCAAGGGCTATGACCCCGTTCACGGCACCCTGCTGACCATCCCCGTGTTGGTCATCATGGCAGTCTGCATCCCGCTGACGGGCAAGCTCTCCGACCGGATCGGCCGCCGGCCCGTCCTATGGATCGGCGCCATCAGCACCGTCGTGTTCGCCATTCCGGCCTTCCTGCTGATCGGCATCGGCGATATTTGGTCCACGCTTGCCGGTTTGGCCCTGATCGCCTTCCCGGTCACGTTCTACGTAGCCAACCTCGCCTCTGCGCTGCCGGCACTCTTCCCGACGTCGAGCCGTTACGGGGGAATGGGCATCGCCTACAACTTCTCCGTAGCGATCTTCGGCGGCACCACGCCGTTCATTGTCGCTGCCTTGATCCAGGGCACCGGCAACGACATGATGCCCGCGTATTACCTCATGGGCACGTCCGTGGTTGGCGC
Organism: Arthrobacter sp. efr-133-TYG-118; assembly: GCF_030209755.1. Taxonomy (GTDB): domain Bacteria; phylum Actinomycetota; class Actinomycetes; order Actinomycetales; family Micrococcaceae; genus Arthrobacter. The sequence continues at coordinate 55,508 of NZ_JARVRH010000001.1, forward strand.
AATCGCCATCTATTTCCTGCGCGAATCCGCGCAGCGTCCGCTCCCCGGCTCCATGCCGAGCGTTGACACCCAGGCCGAGGCCCGCGAGCTGGTGGCAACCCAGGACACCAACCCGTTGATCGACCTGGACGAAATGCCGTTCGACGACGGCACCCTCGTAGCAGCGGAGCCGGACCGGGAGCACGTCCCGGCCTAAGCACAGGCGGGCGCGGACTGCGGGCGGCCCGCGTCGGCAGAACAAGGCTGGTTATTTGTAGCGGGATCGCCACAAATAACCAGCCTTGCTTATCGTTCAGGCCTTACGGTCGGCTTTCTGCTCCTGCAGCCTCTTTGCCTGTGCCTGGATCTTCGGGCCGTAGCCGCCGTTCAGGGCGGTGTCCCTGATGTGGGTGGCCTTCGCGAGCCGATCACCGTCCGCCGCATCCTTCAGCGCTTTCAGGTCCGCCTGCAGCGCGGCTGGAAGCTTTGCGGCCAGCTTCGGGCGCTTGTCCAGGATGAAGGTGGCGATCTTCGCGGCGCGCTGGCCGTAGTTCGGCTTGCTGCTGTCACCGTTCACGAAGAACCGCAGGCCAACCGCCAGCGGGTGCCGCGCCAGCGCCGTTTTCGCTGCGACGGCAGCTGTCGCGGCCGTCGCCTCGGGCTGGGAGGTGGCTGCCGCCGTCGCGCTTGTGTTGCTCGAGGTAGCTGCGTTGGCGGCGATCACGCCGCCGCCCAGCAGGAGGCCTGCTGCCAGGACGCCGACGACGGCGGTGCGTGCTTTGGTGCGCTTGGAGCCCTGAGCGGGGGTACTGGAGGTCGGGGTGCTGTTGTTCATGGTCCGTGTCCTTTGTTCCGGCCGGTGGTCTATCCGCCGGCGCTCTGCACCTCACTCTGCTCCGGCCGCATGAACTGACTGTTCGGCCAATGTTCGAGGAATGTAAAACCGTCCCCGCCGGCTGACAAGGACTCTCCCGGGGCTCCGTCATTGCTGTTGAATGGACGCATGGAGGACAGCCGAGGATTGGTGCTGATTGCCGAGGACGAACAGGCAATTGCCGATATCCAGCGCCTATATCTGGGGCGCGCAGGTTTCGGCGTACATGTTGAGCGGGACGGGATTTCCGCGCTGGCACAGATCAAGCGGCTCAAACCGGTCGCGGTGATCCTGGACGTCGGGTTGCCCGGCATGGACGGGATCGAGCTCTGCAGGCAACTGCGGCAGGCGGAGGACTGGACTCCGGTGCTGTTCGTCACGGCCCGCGATGAGGAAGTTGACCGCGTCCTTGGCCTGGAACTGGGCGCCGACGACTATCTGACCAAGCCGTTTTCGCCCTCCGAACTGGTCGCCCGGGTCAAGGCGGTCCTGCGCCGGACCGAAGGAACCCCACGGTCCAAACCGCTTGTGCTGGGCAGCGTCGAACTGGATCCGCTGAACCGGACCGCACGCGCCGGCGCCGAGGAACTCACGCTGACCGCCACCGAATTCGACCTCCTCGCATACCTCATGGCCCAGCCTGGCCGTGTCTTTTCCCGCGAGCAGCTCCTGTCCGCCGTGTGGGGGCAGGCCAGTTATGCGGCCGGGCGGACAGTGGATGTGCACATCGCGCAGCTCCGCGCCAAGCTCGGCGGGCACTCCCCCATCACGACGAGCCGCGGCGTCGGCTATTCGGCCGCGGCTCCCCAAGCGTCCGGGCCCCGCCCCGGCGCCGGGGGAGCCACGTGAGGCGCTGGTTCGGCACACTGGCCGGGCGCACGACGGCGGTGATCGCCGCCGTCGCGACTGTCGCCGTCGTGCTTGCGGGCCTTCTGGCGGCGCAACTGGTCAACGCCACGGCGGTGGACGAAGCCAAGAAGTATCTCGCGGTTGAGGCCGATTCCCTGAGCAAGCAGTCAAGCCTTGGAAGCCTGCAGGACCTGCGCGCAGATCTGCTCACGCACGGGGCGAGGCTCGCGCAAATCGGCACCGACGGCCGCGTTACAGGCGGCGGAGCAAGGCTGGTGGATGCGAAGACCGTGGCGGATGTACTGGCCGGAAAGTCGGTCTCGACGTCGGTGAACGGTCCGCAGAACACGGTGGTCCTCGAAGCCCGGCCCTTGGCGGCCGGCGGCGGCGTGGTACTGGCGCAGCCCGTGTCCGAAATCAGGGCGGCCGCCGCTCCCCTGCTGAGCCGCATGCTGATCGCCCTCGCGGTCTGCCTCGTGTTCGCCATCGTGGCCGGCGGCCTGTTGGCCCAGTGGTTGAGCCGGCCGTTGGTGCGCACAGCACATTCGGCCCATCGGCTCGCCGCAGGAGAACGATCCGTGGCTGTGGCGCCGGGCGGGCCGGCCGAAGTGGTGGAAGTTTCGCAGGCGCTGGCGGCCCTCGACGCCGCACTCCGGACCAGCGAGGGGCGCCAACGAGAGTTCCTGCTCTCCATTTCGCATGAAATCCGGACACCCCTGACCGCTCTGCGGGGCTACGCCGAGGCCCTTGCCGATGGCGTGGTCAGCGGAGACGACGTGAGCGGGGTCGGGCAGACCCTCGTGGCCGAAACCAACCGCCTGGACCGTTTTGTCCGCGATCTCCTGGAATTGGCACGGCTTGAGTCCGATGATTTCCGGGTGGAGCTGCAGCCAGTGGACGCATCCTTGATCCTGCATGAGAGTTGGCAGGCCTGGCAAGCGGTCTGCGTCCAGAACGGGATCGCAGGACGGCTCGAACTGCCCTCGGGGCCTTTGCCGGTCCGCAGCGATGGCCAGCGGTTGCGCCAAGTGGTGGACGGCTTGCTGGAGAACGCCCTGCGTGTGACCACTGAAGGCTCTCCCGTTGTCCTCGCCGCTTACCCTTCCGGCAGCGGGCTCACCGTGGAAGTGCGCGACGGCGGGCCTGGCCTCACGGAGGCGGATGCCGCCGTCGCGTTTGAACGCGGTGCGCTCTTTGCCAGATACAGCGGACAACGGCCGGTTGGTAGCGGGCTGGGTTTGTCCATCGCCGCAAGGATCGTGCAGCGGATGGGTGGCCGCATCAGTGTGCGCGCTGCGCCTGAGGGCGGCGCGGCATTCGTGGTGGAGTTGCCGGGCATTCCCGCGGGCTCCCGGCAAACGTAGACTCTGCGCATGGCTGATGTTCCAGTGGGTTCGCTGCACCACGTAGAGATTTGGGTGCCTCACATCGGCCGTGCCCAGGAGGAGTGGGGCTGGCTACTAGCTGAGATGGGCTACGAACAATTCCAGGAGTGGACCGATGGCTGCAGTTGGAAACTCGGAGGCACGTACATCGTGATCGAACAGTCCACGGCTCTCACCGGAAGCACGCACCGCAGGACGGAGCCCGGGCTCAACCACCTCGCCTTCCATGCTGGCACCAGGGAGAACGTGGACCGGCTCCGGGAGCTCGGCGCGGACTCGGGCTGGTACGAGATGTTCGAGAGCAAATATCCCCACGCCGGCGGGGCCGCGCACTACGCCGCCTATCTTGTGAATACTGACGGCTACGAGGTTGAGCTGGTGGCGGGGTAGGGGACCGGGGAGGGCGACGCTGCGGGCTTTCCGAAGTCATCCATCCCTAGGACTCCGGGCTCCGCAGCCGGACCTTCAGGGCCGCCGTATCCACGCCCAGCTTATTGAGCAGGACGGCGGCCGGATCGGGTTGGTGCCGCTCCAGCAGTGCGAGCAAGAGGTGCCGCGTGGTGATCCGGCGGGCCTTCTCCCTGGTGGTCAGTATCAGCGAGTCCTGAATAACCGAGCGGGCGGCCGAGGTGAAGGTGGTCCGGCTGCTTCCCTTGGGCGCACTCAGGGGGCCGAAGTCCCCCAGCGTGATGCCAACCGATTCAAGCGCCTGCTGGTCGAGGGCATCGAGCTGGGCGCGGGCGGATTCGAGGTCCGTCTCCAAAGTCCGGCAGCTCTCCGGATCGTGGAGCAATCCCAGCAGCAAATGGTCCGTGCCGATTCTCCGGTCCCCACGGCGTTTGGCTTCCTCGGCGCCGGCATGGACAGCGGTTCTGGCTTCGCCGGCAAATCGTTCAAACATGGCAGGCTCACTTTCCGTATTTGGCGTGGACCGACTGCTTGGAGACACCCAAGGCATCACCGATTTGCTCCCAGGACCAACCCTGCTCCCGCGCGAGGGCCACGTTGGTGGCCTCGACTTTTTCGGCGAGGCGATGCAGGGCACCGACGGCGCGGAGGCCGGTTGCCGGGTCCGTCGCCGGGATGTGGGAAGTCAGCTCATCACCATTCATGCTGTCAGTTTGAACTGACAACGCGAGCCTGTCAATACAGACTGACGGAATCTACTTGGGCGGCGATTGACCTGACGCGCCGCCGCATGCCGATCCTCGGCCAACGGCTCAGGCCGAGCAACGCCTCGCACTCCAGGATGCCCCGGAGTCCGTCGTCCAACATCTCCGGGTCCAGCTCCTCGAAACCCAGCCTGCGATAGTAGGGCGCATTCCACGGAACATCGCGGAAAGTGGTCAGGGTCAGCCATTCCAAACCCTCGGCCAGTGCCCACTTTTCAGCAACATCGAGCAGCTCTCTTCCGAGGCCTTGCCGCGCATGCGACGGGTGGACACTCAACTGCTCCACGTGCGCATTTCCGTCGAGGTGCTCAATCAGGAGATAAGCCACGGGAACATCAAACGCGTCGGCAAAGACCAAAGCACCGCCGCGCGCCTGGTAGAGAGCCAGCTCCGTGACGGTCAACGGCTCGTCGTCTGCGATGGCGTCCATTCCGCAAGAGCGGAAGATCTCCCCCGCGGCGAATTCGATCCCGCGAAGCCGTTCCAGTTCGTCTGCGCGGGCCACCCTGATCATGCGGCGGCACCGTTGCGGGCGAGGTATTCGTTGCGCTGCTCGATGAGGTTCCGCAGGTATCGCCCCAGGAAGGCTTTCTCCGCAAACCGGCCCACGACGCCGAAGGGCGCCGCGAACTCGACGCGATCGATCATGAGCGTGCCGCCGTCGTCGGGAAGGAACTCGTGCACGTGCCGGAAGAACCGGAAGGGACCCCGCACCTGCTCGTCCGTAAAGGAATCGGGGAGGCGAAACTGGGTGATGCGGCTGCTCATTCGCAGGGGTACAGCGAAATGCCAGGCCTGCCAGGTGACCTCGTCGCCTTCAGAGAGCAGGCCGGACACGACGCCCGCAACCGCACGTTCCCGGGACTTGGCCATGGAGCCGACGTGCGCGTCGACGTTGCGGGCGAGATCGAAGAGTTCCTCCGGTTCCATTCCGATATGCGTATGGCATGTGAACGACACAGTCATGGTTCGATACTGCCACCGTTTCGAAACCCCCGTCGACCCAACTAGCTCGCAGTTGTTGTCGTTATGAGGCTCCAAAACGACACTAACTGCGAGCCAGTTGGGTGGGTGGCTGGGCCCACGCCGGTGGGGACTAGTTGGACGGGAAGTTATACGACGCTCCCGAAGCGTGTGTCGACTCAGGCCAGCGGGAGGTGACGACCTTGCCTCGGGTGTAGAAGGAGACGCCCTCCGGACCGTAGATGTGCTTGTCCCCGAACAGGGACGCTTTCCATCCCCCGAAGGAGTAGTAAGCCACTGGAACCGGCAAGGGCACGTTGATGCCAATCATGCCGACGTCCACGGAGCGCTGGAACTTCCGGGCGTTCGCGCCGGAGGAGGTGAAAATCGCGGTGCCGTTGCCGTAGGGATTGGCGTTGATCAGCCTGATGCCTTCATCCAGGTCTTCGACGCGGACGACGACGAGGACGGGTCCGAAGATTTCCTCGGTGTAGGCGCTCATTCCGGTCCTGACGTGGTCGATCACGGTGGGGCCGACCCAGAAGCCCTCTTCGTGGCCGGGGACCACGAGGTCACGGCCGTCCACGACCATCGCGGCGCCGGCCTGCTCCGCCTCAGTCACCGTCTTGACGATGAACTCCCGGGACTCGGGGCTGATCACAGGACCCATGTCGGCGTCGGCCTCGGTGCCGTTCTTGACCTTGACGTCGAGGGCACGCTCTTCGACCTTCTTCACCAGCAGATCGGCGGCATCGCCGACGGCGACCGCAACCGAGATTGCCATGCAACGCTGCCCGGCGGAACCGAAGGCCGCTGCGGCCAGGTGGTCGGCAGCGTTGTCCAGGTCGGCGTCGGGCATGATGATCGCGTGGTTCTTCGCCCCGCCCAAGGCCTGGACCCGCTTGCCGTGGGCCGTTGCCACTTCAAGGATGTGCTTCGCAACAGGGGTGGAGCCCACGAAGGAAATGGCGTCCACGTCCGGGTGCGTCAGGAGTCCGGAGATGACATCGCGGTCACCGTGCAGGACCTGGAACACCCCGTCGGGCAGGCCGGCGTCCTTCCACAGCTTTGCAAGCAGCATCGCGGCCGAGGGCACGCGGTGGGAAGGCTTGAGGATGAACGCGTTGCCGGTAGCGATCGCCATCGGAGCCATCCACAGCGGCACCATCACCGGGAAATTGAACGGGGTAATGCCCGCCACCACGCCGACGGGCTCCCGGAACGAGAACACATCGATGCCGGTGGAGACCTGGTCCGAGTACTCGCCCTTGAGCAACTGCGGGATGCCGCAGGCGAACTCGATGACCTCCAGGCCGCGGCCGATCTCGCCCTTGGCGTCGTTGAGGACCTTGCCGTGTTCGGCGGTGATCAGGGCCGCGAGTTCGTCCACGTGCGAGGCGACGAGCTCGCGGAACTTGAACAGCACGGAAGTGCGCTTGGCCAGGGAAATGTCGCCCCAGGACGCCGCGGCCTCCTTGGCGATGGCAACCGTCGCGTCCAAATCCGAGCGGTTGGCCAGGCGAAGCTGGGCCGTCACGGCACCCGTGGCCGGGTTGTAGACGGGCTTGGTGCCCGTTCCGCTACCGGCAGCCTCGGCTCCGCTGATGAAGTGGTTGATGATGGTCATTACTGCTCCTGTAGTAGGTGGTGCTCCACGGCATGTACGTCGTTGACATCCCGTGGCAAGCCGGTGGCTAGTGATTCCTGGAGCGCCAGGCGCACAGCCAGGTTCTGTTCGGTCAATTCCCTCTGGACGAGCTCGGGTCCAGAGTTGCGCACCCACGCGCTGAACCGTTCGATTTCAGTCTTGAACGGGTCTTCCCCGATGTCGACGGACTCAGTCCGGCCGTCGCGGAAGGACACCGTAACGCGGGCAATTTCGCCCGGATCCGGGTCGAAGGCCTTGTCCAGGGTGATCTGGCCTTTCGTGCCGATGATCTGGAACGTGTTGGTGCGCGGGCCCTCGAAACCGCAGTCCAGCGTTCCCAGGACGTCCCCGTAGTCCAGGATCGCGGCCATAGTGGTTTCCACCGCGTCCGTGCGGCTTGTGCCTTTGCCGAAGACGGTTTGCGGCGCGCGGCCCATGACCATGTTCATGATGTCGACGGCGTAGCATCCGACGTCGTTGAGCGCACCTCCGTCCATTCCCTGCTGGAGGCGGACCTCGCCTTCGCTTCGGTCCATGACGAAGTGGAAGCGGGCGTGCATGGACACCAACTCGCCGATCTTGCCCGAGTCGATGAACTCACGGACCTTCTGGTGCTGGGGATGGAAGCGGTACATGAACGCTTCCATAAGGTTCACCCCGTTGCGTTCGCAGGCTTCCAGCACCCGGCGATAATCGTGGGTGTTGGCGACGAGCGGCTTTTCGCAGAGGATGTCCTTTCCAGCCTCTGCGGCCGCAACAATCCAGTCGGCGTGCAACGAGTTGGGGAAAGGAAGGTAGACGGCTTCGATGCTTGGATCGGCCAGCAATTCCTCGTGTGAAGAATAGGCGACCGGGATGCCGAAGCGCTCGGCAACTTCGGCTGCCCTTCCGTTCGGGCTGCTGACGGCCGACGCAACCGCGTTCCGGGCCCGGCTCATGGCTGGCAGGAACCGACCTTGGGCGATCCGTGCCGTGGTCAGCACTCCCCAGCGGACCGCGCTCATCGGTTGATTTCCGTTTCGAGTTGACGCAGGAAGGCCACGGACTGACGGACATCCCGGACCGGGCCGTCGTCGGTAGGTTCGGCTTCGAGGATGGTGTCCTGCTCCATAGTGAACCAGCCCTCGTACCCGGCGCCCAGCAGGTCGCGGACGATTCCGGCGATGCCGACGTCGCCTTGTCCCAACGGCACGTACATGCCTGATTTGACGCCGTCCGTGTAGGAAATTTCGCCGGCCTGGACACGCTGCGCGACGGCCTTGCGCACGTCCTTCAGGTGGGTGTGGCCGATTCGTGAGGCGTAGTCGCGAACCAGAAGGGCCGGGTCGGTTCCGCCGATCAGCAGGTGGCCCGTGTCCAGGCACAGGTTTGCGGCGGTGTCGTTCAGGACCCGGTTCACGTCCGAGGTGCTTTCGATCATGGTTCCGACGTGCGGATGGACCACTGCCTGGATGCCCTTGTCCGCGGCTGCCTTGACCACTGCGTCAAGGTTCCTGCCGAACAATTCCCAGCCTTCGGCGTCGAGCTCGTGGCGCTGATCGTAACCTGCAACGCCGGTCTCCGCCGCGAGGACCATGACGCTGGCCCCGGCAGCTTCGTACGCATCCAGCTCAGCCGCTACGACGTCCAAGGGGTTCTTGGACGAATCGTGCAGGATGACGGGGAAGAATCCGCCGATCGCCCGGAGGTTGTGGCGCTTCAGCACTTCCGCGCGCTGGGCAGCCTCTTCAGGGAGGAACCCCGCGGGGCCGAACTCGGTGGCGCTGATGCCCAGCGCCGTCATTTCCGACAGGACCCGGTCCGCCTCGAGCTGATGGCCCCATCCGGGGACTTCACAGACGCCCCAGGAAATGGGTGCTGCGGCAAGGCGCTTGGTGATGGTGCTCAATCTGATCCTCCGTATACGTTCTGGTCCCAGTCGATGACCGAACCTGTGACAACACCGCTCCGGTCGGAGAGGAGAAAGACAATGAATTCGGCGATCTCGTCCACTTGTCCGAGCTTTCCCATGGGGACGGACGCGTTGGCTTTCTCCAGCCAGTCGTCCCCTGCGCCGTGGAATTTCTTCTGGGTCTCGGCTTCGCCGTCCGTGGCGGTCCAGCCGATGTCGAGCCCGTTGATGCGGATCTTGTCCCAACGGTGCGCATGTGCGGCGTTGCGGGTTGCCCCGGCCAGGCCGGCCTTGGCTGCCACATACGGCGCCAAGTACGGCTGCCCGCCGAGTTCGGCGATGGAGATGACGTTCACAATGCTTCCTGGCACACCCCTGCTACAAAGATGCTTGATCGTTTCGGCCATGATGAAGAACGGCGATTTCAGGTTCACCGCGATGTGCGCGTCGAAGAGCTCGGGCGTGGTGTCCAGCATGGTGCCGCGGGTGGTCAGGCCGGCCGCATTGACCGCGCAGTCGAGTTGTCCGAAGACGTTGATCGTCTCGAGCACCGAGTTACGGGCCTGTTCGACGTCGGCAAGATCGGTCTTGATGAACCGGGTCTCGACGCCCGATGCCGTGATCTCCGCAGCGAGTCGTTCACCCGAGTCCGCGTTCCGGCCTGTGACGGCGATGCCGGCCGCACCTTCGGCCGCCGCACGTTTCGCGACTCCGGCGCCCAACCCCTGGGTGCCTCCGCTGATCAGGATGACTTTGTCCTGGAGAAGTGGCATGGTTACATCTGCCCGATCTTGACCGAATTTTCGACCCTGACGGCGCGGCCGGAGCGGGCGGACTCCTCGGCGGCGTTGGCCAGGGCGAGTGCCTGCAGGCCGTCGTCGAATCCCGGACTGCAAGCAGAGCCTGAGCGGATGGCCTTGGCGAAGCTGTCCAATTCGTTCCGGTAGGCCGCGGCGTAACGCTCCAGGAAGAACGGCAGGTAGGCATCGGACTCTTCGGTGCCCGCGGCGCCGTACTTGCGCACCGTCGTCGGGGTGACGTTGCCTGCGCTGAGCATCCCGTCGCTGCCGAAGGCTTCCAGGCGCTGGTCGTGGCCGAAGGCGCTGTGGCGGGAGTTGGTGATGGTGACGAGTTCGCCGTCACGGCCCTTGAGGGTGATGACCACCGAGTCGAAGTCCCCGGCTTCCTCAATGTAGTCGCAGAACAGGTTGGCGCCGGTGGCCGAAACTTCGATGATGTCAGGGACGAAGAACCTGGCCATGTCGAGGTCGTGGATGCTCTGGTCCCGGAAGATCCCGCCGGAGGTGGCGATGTAGGCGGCGGGCGCGGGTGCGGGATCGCGGCTGATGATGGTCAGCTGTTCGAGGCGGCCGATTTCTCCCGCTGCGACGCGCGACTGGATGGCCGCGAAGTGTGGATCGAAGCGCCGGTTGAACCCGAGCATGAGGGGTGTGTTGTTGCCCTTGATCGAGTCGCGGCAAGCGAGCGCGCGTTCGATGTCGAGGTCGATCGGCTTTTCGCAGAGGGCCGCCACGCCTTGCGCCATGGCGCGCGAGATCAGGTCCACGTGCGTGCTGGTCGGCGAGCCGATCACGACGGCGTCAAGGTCACCGTTCGCGAAAACCTCGTCGGCTGACTCGACGGCGACAGCGCCGGTCCCGGCCGCCAACGTGCGGGCTCCTTCAATGAAGGGGTCGGCGATCCAAGCCAATTCCAGGTCCGGGTGGTCGGCGATGTTCCGGGCGTGGACTTGCCCGATACGGCCGGATCCGAACAACGCAACTTTGAGGGGTCGATCAGTGGACATGTGGAGGGGTCCTTTCTAAGGGGCTGCCCGGAGAAGGCTGGGCTTGGGTTGGTTTTGGCGGTTTGACGGGGACCTGCCCAACTTTGGACGGGTCATGGTGCTGCCACCGCGGCGGGGGTGCGGCCAGCGAGGACGTCAACCGCGCCTTGGGCGGCATCCCTGACCGTGTGGGCCATGCCTTGACGGGTGAATCCCATCAGGTGCGGAGTCAGCACGACGTTTTCCTGATCGAACAATGGGTGGTGGGCGGGTGGCTCGGGATCGTACACATCCAGCCCGAGCCCGGAAAGATGGCCGGACTGCAGTGCCTCGTGGACGGCGTCGAGCTCGACGAGGCCTCCGCGGCTGCAGTTGACGAGGATCGCTCCGGGCTTCATGGCCTTGAGCCGGTCCGCGTTGATGAGGTTGTGGTTTTCCGGTGTCAGGGGCGCGTGGAGGGTGACGAAGTCGCTGCCTGCAAGGAGCTCCTCCACGGTGTCACAGCGGATCTCGGCGGGGATTTCGGCGAAAGGATCGTAGGCCAGGACCTTCAGCTCGAAGGCCTCGGCGATACGCGCGACCCGGCGGCCGATGCGGCCGTAGCCGATGATGCCGAGCGTGAATCCCTCGAGGTCTCCGACGCCGACGGCGGCACGCTGCTCCCAGCGTCCCTCGCGGACCAGCGCGGTCAGTGGAGAGAGCTTCTTGACGAGCGCAAGCAGGTGGGCGAACACGCCTTCGGCCACCGAGGCGGTGTTGCTTCCGGGCGTGATGACCACCGGGATTCCGCGTCGGCTGGCTTCGGCGACGTCCACAAGGTCGGTTCCGACGCCGGTCCTGGCGATGACTTTGAGGGCGGGCATGCGGTCCAACAGTTCCCGGTCCACGCGGTAGGCAGCCCTGACGATCGCGGCATCGGCGTTGGCAAGGTCCTCGTCGGTGGGGTCCTGGATGAGCCTCTGGTGTTCGGAGAGAAGCGGTTCCACGAGGTCTGGCTCGACACTGCCGAGAGCGACAAAGATTTGGGGTGTGGTTATGGAAGCCATCGTCATCCTTGAAGATGTGGGTATGGGATTGCGCCGAAAATTGCGCTGTTATCGGTGTTGCTGGAGGCGTTTCTAGAGGCCTGTGTGTTCTAAAGGCCCAGGAGGCTGGATTTCCGCACGACCAAATGGGGCATGACGGAATGGTGGACGAACCCGCTGCCTTCACCATGGATGCGTTCCAGGAGGGTTTTGGCCCCCGTGACGCCAATGGTGGAGCTGTCCGGATCGACAGTGGTCAGTCCCAGGCGCGGCATGGCGCCCAGCGCGATGTTGTCATAACCGGTGACGGCTATTTCGACGCCGCGTTCGTCGGCGGCTGTCATGGCACCAAAAGCGGCGAGGTCGTTGATGCAGGCCAGCGCGGTGGGGCGCTGATGCTCGGAGCGGGAGCCCATGGCCCTTTGGGCGGCCACATAGCCGGACTCCTGGAAGAAGTCGGCATCGACCACGCGGATATAGCGGGCCAACCCGTGCTCTTCCATTGCTGCCGAATACCCGTCCACGCGTTCCCGGCCAACCGAGCCACCAAGGCCGCCGAGGTGCACGATGTTTTCGTGTCCCTGGGCGATCAAGTGCTCAACAACCATGGACATGCCAAGGGCATCGTCGCTTCGGACGATATCGGCCGTGTCGATGTAGTCCGGTCCCCCGCCGGCAAAGACCACAGCCCCGCCGGAAACGGCACGGTTGAACGGTGCCTTGTCAGGCACCGTTCCGACGACGAGCAGACCCGCGACCCGCAAGTCCCGGAAGGCCTGGAGGATGGACTGGTCCACTCCCCTGCCCGCCGCCGTGACCGCACTGAAGAGGACGGTGTGCCCGGCCTCTTCAAGTACGGTCCGTGCGGCGTCGGCGACGTCAAAGGCCCACGGGTTATGCATATCGCTGACCAGCACACCGATGGTTCCGCTGTCCCGTGTTGCCAGGGACCGGGCTGCGAGGTTCAACTCGAAGCCCATCTCTTCGACAGCCTTGAGCACCCGCTGGCGGCGTTCGTCACTGACGCGCGGTGAGTCGCGCAGCACGAGTGAGACCAACGACTTGGAAACGCCGGCGCGTTCGGCCACGTCCATGATCGTTGGCCGCCGGGCGGATGGAGGTGCCATGGTTACGCCCGCGCTGCCGTGGTGCCGTGGATTTCCTCGATCTTCTGCCATTGACCGGACAGCGACGACGCTTCAGCAGCGCTGACAATTGCGGCAGCGGAGGCAGCATCGTGGATGTTGGAGTTTTCCTGTACTCCTCCAGTGACGGCGACGAGGAACTTCTTGGCTTCGATGACCTTAAGGTCGTCAAAGCCCATGCTGTTGCCGGGACCCGGCTGGAAGTGTGCGTAGTCGCCGTGGCGGGGGCTGGCGTTGACCGTGGTGTAGCCCTGCTCGTCGTTGTTGCGGCCCAGGCAGACCTTGAGTTCGTTCATGCGCTCGAAGTCCCATTTGAGCGAGCCTTCGGTCCCGTACACCTCAATCTGGTAACCGCATTCGGGTCCAACGGCAACGCGCGAGGATTCGATGGTGCCGACGGCGCCTGCCCCGCGGGCGGACGGGCCGAAGCGGACCAGCGCTGCAGCGTAGTCCTCATTCTCGACCTCTCCCATTTCACCGTTTTCGATCACCGCGAAGTGCGTCCCCGACCCCATCGCCAGCTTGGGTCGCTGCGTGTAGACCGTGCTTGTGAGCGCGGTTACCTCGGCGATGGGCCCAACTACATATTGGCACAGGTCCGTTGCATGGCTGAACAGGTCCGCCAGCACGCCGGTGCCGGCTAGTTTCCGGTCGAAGCGCCAGGACAGGGCGCCATTGGGCTCCGACGCGTACCCGGAGAAAAACACCGCACGGACGTTGGTGATACGGCCGAGGCGCCCGTCCGCAATGAGCTTCCTGGCGTGCTCTACCGCGGGGGCATGCCGGTAGTTGTAGCCGATGGAGGTCACGACGCCGGCCTCCACAGCGGCTTCCTGCACGGCTGTGGTTTCTTCGTAGCCACGCCCAACAGGCTTTTCGATCCAGAAGTGCTTGCCGGCTTTGGCCGCTGCGATGCCGATTTCGGCATGCAGGAAGTTGGGGGCGCAGATCGAAACGACGTCCACGTCCGGGTGGTTCAGGACATCGTGGTAGTCCGTGGTTCCTTCCGCGAAGCCGAGGACATCGCGGGCGTAGTCCACCCGGTCTGGTGCCGTGTCCGCCGCGATGACCAGCTTGGTGGTCAAGCCAAGCTCCGGGTAGGCGTATGGGACCGTCTGATAGGCGCGCGAGTGGAGCTTGCCCATCCATCCGACGCTGATAAGGCCTACACCGACTGTGCGGGATTCTTGGCTCACGTTATTGCCTTTCTCGTTGAAAATTCTTGTCAGTTGCGGGCGGTGTCAAAAGCGTCGCGGAACGCCGCCGCCATGATGGTGGAGTCCGAACCGATGGCCACAAACCGGAAGCCTTGGCGGACGTACTTGGCCGCCGCCATGCCGTCCACCGCGAGGATCCCGGCCGCTTTGTTATGCAGTTGCGCGGCAGCGACCACCCGTTGCAATGCGTCCTGGAAGGCACTGCTATCCAGTTGCATCGGCACACCCAGGGCGAAGGACATGTCCATCGGTCCGACGAAGAGGACATCCACGCCGTCCTGCGCCGCGATCTCCTCCACGTGCTCCAGTGCGTCGAGGGTTTCGATCTGGATGATTCCCACGGTTAACTGCTGGTCCGCGCTCAACGGAGCCTTGTCCATGCCCCAGCGGCAGGAGCGGTTGTACGTTGCCACTCCGCGGTCGCCGTAGGGCGGATAAAGCATGTGCTTCACGGTTTGACTGGCTTCTTCAACGGAGTTCAGTCGGGGCACCATGATGCCTGCCGCGCCTTGATCCAGCACGCGACCGATGCGGATGCGCTCGGCGCTTTCCACGCGAACAAGGGTGGGGACACCGTAGCTTCCGGCCGCAAGGACACCATCGCGCACGGCATCTTCACCGCCGGAGCCGTGCTCAAGATCGATCAGCACCCAGTCCGCGCCGGCAGCGGCGCACACTTCCACCGCGGTTGCCGAAGCCATTCCGACGAAGGTTCCCACTGTGACTTCTCCGGCGGCCAAGCGGCGCCGCAGCTCACCGCCGTCGAGCGGTCCGCCGTCGTGGTTTCCACTGCTCACTGATGAGGTGCTCATCCGAACCACCGCTGGCGGCTCTTTGCCTGGTTGTAATCGGTGCGGAGGGTGCGGACCCATTCCTGTCCGGAGACTTCTGCGGGAGCCACGTCCCACCAGACGTCTCCACCGGGCAAGTCAACGTGGGGAACGGTTGGCACCACGATCACCACGGGTCCTTGGGTGTCGCGAGTGGAAGCCAGCGCTTCCCGGACCTCTGCCGCAGTGCTTGCCCGGATGGCCAGGGCGCCCAGGCCTTCGGCGATCTGCCGCAGGTCCACCTTGAGGTAATCGCCATCCAGCCGCGCTTTGGGGGCGTCTTCGACGGCGACGCTGCCCCCGGTGGTGCGGTAGCGGAACTCGTTGCCGAATTCCTTGCCGCTGCGGTTCATCTGGAGGCGGTGGATGACCTGGTAGCCGTGGTTTTCGGAGACGACAACCGTGACGTTGAGGCCTTCCTGCGCGGCGGTGAGGATTTCGGTGGGTGCCATGAGGAAGGTACCGTCGCCGATGAAGGTAACCACGCGATTGTCGTTGTTGCCCTCGGCCAGCCGGACGCCCATGCCGGCCGCGATTTCGTAGCCCATGCAGGAGAAGCCGAATTCCAGGTGGCAGTTGCGGTTGCCCGTGGCGTCCCAGACTTTTTGCAGGTCGCCGGGAGGTCCTCCGGCCGCGGCGATGATGGTGTCGCCGGAGCGGGCGTGCTCCTGCATCAGGCCGATCAGCTGCGGCTGGGTCAGGACAGCACCGGTGACCGGCGCGTCGGGGTGGTCTTCCGGGCGGTAGGGAGTGTCGGCGTCGAGCCACTGTGACCGGATGGGGGCCCACTTTGCCTTCTCGGAATGGACCGTCTCTTGCCACTTTTCGCTGGTGCTGTGGCCCTCCAGGGAGCGGACAAGTGCTTCCAGTCCGAGGCGTGCGTCCGCCAGGATGCCGGTGGCACCTTGCTTGCGGGTATCAGCGTCCACGATGTTCAAGGACGCGAATCGGACGTCCGGGTTTTCGAAGATCGACTGGGAGCCGGTGGCGAAGTCGGTGAGGCGCGTGCCGATGCTCAGGACCAGGTCGGCTTGCTTGACCAGGGTATTGGAGGCGAAGTTGCCCTCCAACCCGACGCCACCCACTTGCCACCATTCGTCCTTGGTCACGGCGCCCTTGCCGCCGAAGGTCTCCACCACGGGAATTCCCGTCTGTCCCGCCAGCGCCTCGAGGGCGGCGTGGGCGTCGGAGTAGTGGATACCGCCGCCGGCGATGATCACCGGACGCTCGGCTGAGCGGATGAGCCGGGCGACGTCGTCGATCTCTTCCAGGTCCGGCAGCGGCCGACGGATCTTCCAGTCGCGCGGCTCGAAGAATTCGGCCGGGAAGTCGTAGGCGTGGGACTGTACGTCCTGGGGCAGCGAAAGGACCACGGCGCCGGTATCAGTGGGGCTCGTGAGCACGCGCATTGCCTGCGGAAGCGCGGTCAGGAGCTGCTCCGGCCGGTTGATCCTGTCGAAGAAGCGCGATACCGGGCGGAACGCGTCGTTGACCGTGGCATCAGCCTCGGTGGGGTGTTCGAGCTGCTGCAGCACCGGGCCTTGGTGCCGGGTGGCGTAGGTGTCACCCGGCAGGAGCAGGAGCGGAATCCTGTTCACTGTTGCCAAGCCGGCGGCAGTGACGAGGTTGAGCGCGCCCGGGCCGATGGAGGCTGTGACCGCGAGGACTGCCTGGCGACGGCTCGCCTTGGCATAGGCGGTGGAGATATGGGCCAGGTACTGTTCGTGCCGGCCTTGGATGAACGGCATGTCGTCGGCCAGTTCGTCCAATGCCTGTCCCAGGCCAGCGACGTTGCCGTGGCCGAAGATGCCGAGGGCTGCGGGGACCAGGCGGCGGCGGACGCCGTCGGCCAGCGAATATTGTGCGGACAGGTACTTGATGACCGCTTGGGCCGTGGTGAGCCTGATGGTCTGCGATGGTGTGGTCATTGCCTTATTCCCGTTGTCGTGGTTACCAGGGGCGCCCGTGCAGGACGACCGTCTTCTCTTCGGTCATTTCCTGGACGGCGGAGCGGACGCCTTCCTTGCCGATCCCGCTGCCTTTCAAGCCGCCGTAGGGCATGAGGTCGGCCCGCCACAGCGGCGACCAGTTGATGTGGATGTTGCCGGCGTCGATCTGCCGCATGGCCTGGACCGCTCCGGCGACGTCGTTCGTGAAAATGCCGGCGCCCAGGCCGTATTCGTTGTCGTTCGCCATCGCGATGGCGCTTTCCATGTCCTGCGCGGACGAGACGGCGACGGCGGGCCCGAACAGTTCGTTCCGGCTCAGCGGCGACCGGGGGTCGACCCCGGCGACGACGGCGGGAGTCACCACGGCGCCGTCGCGCTCACCGCCGGTGAGTACCCGGGCGCCCGAATGGCGGGCCTCAAGGATGGACGTGTGGACGCGTGAGGCTTCCTCTTCGGAGATCAGCGAGCCGAGCCGGGTGTCCTCTTCCTTGGGGTTTCCGATGGCGATGGCTTCGACCTTCGGGACCAGCGCATCCAGGAAGTCCTTTTCAACCCGACGGTCAACGATGACCCGCTGGACGGAAATGCATACCTGCCCGGCGTTGACGTAGCCGCCGGCAGCCACTGCGGTCGCGGCGAGTTCGAGGTCCGCGTCCGGCAGGATGATCACCGGGCATGAGGCCCCCAACTCGAGGGACAGTTTCTTCACTCCCGCGATCGAACTGATGTGCGTCCCGGTGCTGGTGGAGCCGGTGAAGGACACCTTGCGGACCCGCGGGTCCGTCACCAGGACGTCGCCCAGGGAGCTGCCGGGTCCGGTGATCACGGACAGGGCTTCAGGCGGCAGGCCGGCGTCGACGAAGCACTGTGCCAGCTTCAGCGCCGTCAGCGGCGTTGCTCGGGCGGGCTTGAGTACGACGGCGTTACCGGCTGCCAGCGCGGGTGCAATTTTGTGCAACACCAGCAGGGCGGGGTAGTTGAACGGGGTGATGGCGACGACGATGCCCACCGGCTGACGCAAGGTGAAGCCGATCTTGTCCAAGCCTGTCCCGGCGTTTGCGTCCAAGGGAAGCGTGGAACCGTACAGCTGGCTTCCCTCATAGGCAGCGAGGCGGATGATGTTGCCGGAGCGGCTGGCCTCGCCCCGCGCCTCCGTGATGGGCTTCCCGGTTTCGGCGCTAATGGTCTGGGCGATGTCCTCGGCGCGTTCATCCGCCAGGGCGGCTGCCCGCAGGAGGATGTCGACGCGGACATGGGCCGGCGTGGTCCTTTGCAGGTGGGCACCGATCTCGGCCCGGTCAAGGGCGGCCTGGGCGTCCTGGACTGTCGCCACGGGGACCGTGTCGATGGTCCGGCCGTCGAAGGGCGAGCGGACTTCCTCGGTCCTGCCGTCGGCGGCACCGCGCCATTTTCCAGCTATTAGCATTTCCATGGTTGCTCCATCAGGTTGTGAACTTTTGCGCTCAGTGGCGCTTGGCGTTGCTTTCGTATGCCGCCTCAGCGACTTCGGCGACTTCGGCTTGGACTTCCCTGAGGGCTTGGGTGTGTCCGCCGAGTTGTTCGAGTTCGTGGGCGAGTTCGGCCAGTTCCGCGCCGCCGGCCATCTGGGCGGTGAGTTCGTCCAGGGTGATGTCCTTCTTGTCGTAGTAGCCGATCGACTTGCCGCGCTTGAGCAGCAGGAACCGGTCCCCGACGGGGAAGGCGTGGTGCGGGTTGTGCGTGATGAAAATGACGCCCAGCCCGCGGTCGCGGGCCTGCAGGATGTAGCGGAGCACGACGCCGGACTGCTTCACGCCCAGCGCGGCGGTCGGTTCGTCCAGGATCAGCACCTTCGCCCCGAAATACACGGCCCTCGCGATCGCGACGCATTGGCGTTCACCGCCGGAGAGCTGGCCGATGGGCTGTTCCACATCGCGCAGGTCGATGCCCATCGCGGCCAGTTCCTTCAGCGTGATGTCCTTCATTTTCTGGACATCCATGGACTTGAACGGGCCGAACCCGGTGGTCAGTTCCGAGCCGAGGAAGAAGTTGCGCCAGATCGGCATCAACGGCACCACCGCCAGGTCCTGGTAGACGGTGGCGATGCCGGCGTCCAGGGCGTCGCGGGGCGAGTTGAACTTCCGCTCATCGCCCATGACGTGCAGCACGCCTTCGTCGTGCTGGTGCAGGCCGGCGATGATCTTGATCAGCGTGGACTTGCCCGCGCCGTTGTCGCCCAGCACGCAGGTGACGCGGCCGTTGTCCACGGCCATGGTCACATCGCGCAGGGCGATGATGTTCCCGTAGTGCTTGCCCACCCCGTCCAAGGAGAGCAGGTGCACGGGGGTGTGGGTCAGCGGGTCCTTCTCATCCTTGAGCAGGGTCTGCTGGTCGATCTGTTTGGCATTCATTGTTTGTCCGCCCCTTCTACTTGAGCTCTGCGCGGCGTTTGACGATGAGGTTCACGATGGTGGCCAGCAGCAGCATCAGGCCCAGGAAGAACTTGAACCAGTCCGGGTTCCACTGCGCGTACACGATGCCCTTGTTCGCCATGCCGAAGATGAACGCGCCGATCGCCCCGCCCACCGCCGAGCCGTAGCCGCCCGTGAGCAGGCAGCCGCCGATCACCGCGGCGATGATGTACAGGAACTCGTTGCCCACGCCCTCGCCGGACTGCACCGCGTCGAACGCGAAGAGGTTGTGCATACCCAGGACCCAGCCGCAGAAACCGACCGCCATGAACAAACCGATCTTCGTCTTGGTCACCGGCACCCCCACGGCGCGGGCCGCGTTCGCGTCCCCGCCCACGGCGAAGATCCAGTTGCCCACCTTCGTGCGCAACAGCACCCAGGAGGCGATCGCGACCAGGATGATCCAGAAGAACACCGTGATCTTCACCTCGACCCCGCCGATGCTGATCGAGGAAGCGAACACCGCATGCGCCGAGTCGAACCCGTCCAGCTTCGAAATGGACGGGGACGACACGGACCCCCCGATCAGGCGGGTCAGGGCCAGGTTCAGGCCCGTGAGCATCAGGAACGTCGCCAGGGTCACGATGAAGGACGGCAGTTTCGTCTTGACCAGGATCCAACCGTTGATGAAACCGATCGACAGGGAAACCAGCAGGGCGATGACCACCCCCACCCACGCATTCATCGAGAAATACCAGCTGAACAACGACGCGGTCAGGGCCGAGGAAATCACGGCCACACCGGTGGAGAGGTCGAACTCGCCCCCGATCATCAACAACGACACCCCCACCGCCATGATCCCGATCGTCGAGGAACCATAAAGGATCGTCGCCAAAGCATTCGGCTGGGTGAACGTCCCGGACACCGAAGCAAAGAAAATGAAGAGGACAACGGCCCCCACCAGGGCACCGACCTCAGGACGGGCCATCAACGTGCTCAACGGGCTCCGCTTCGCGACCCGCTCATCCGCGGCAGTTTTGGGTGCCGGGGCAGTAACTAAAGCCATGGAACACACTTCCTTCTCTGTCAGCTCGCGCGGCAAGGAAGTCATGCCGCGCGAGCTGAACCATCATCGGATTAGCGGATGCCCTGCTGAACGAACTTCAGCACATCGGAAATATTGGACTTGTCGACGATCGTCGGGCCCGTCAGGACAGGCTGCCCGCCACCGATCTTGAAACCACCAAGCTTGTTCTGCCAGATTGCGTCGATGGACATGTAGCCCTGGAGCCACGGCTGCTGGTCCACAGTGAACAGGACCTTGCCATCGTTGATCGCCTGCGCCAGCGCAGGGTTCAGGTCGAAGCTGGCCACCTTGATCGGGCTGTTGGCATCTGCCACGGCTTTGATAACGGTCAAGGTGATAGGGGCGCCGAGCCCGATGATCACGTCAGCATCCTTGCTGGCCTGGAGCTTCGCCGTCGCAGTGGACTGAACCGCCGTCATATCGGCCCCGTTGACATAAAGGATCTCAGTGCCGGGCACCTTCGTCTTCACACCCGCGCACCGCTGCTCGAGTTGCACCTGTCCCTGTGACTGGATCACGCAGATCGGGTGCTTGTACCCGTCCCCCGCCAGCTTGGCGCCGACCGCTTCGCCGGCCAGGGTCTCGTTGGAGCCGAAGTGGGTGAACGCCCCCATCTTCGCCGAGACGTCCCCACCAGCGTTGAAGCTCACCACCGGGATGCCCGCGTCGGTGGCCTTCTTCAGCACATCCTTCATGGCGCCCGGGTTGGCGATCGTGACCGCGATGCCATCGACCTTCTGGTCGATAGCCTGCTGCACCAGCTGGGACTGGCGCCCCGCATCGGCATCACTCGTGTAAAGAACCTCGACATTGTCTTTCGCTGCCGCGGCCTCCGCACCCTTGCGCACGATGTCCCAGAACGTATCGCCAGCCTCGGCGTGGGTGATGAGCGCAACCTTGATCCGCGGAGTGCTTGCCACTTGCCCACCACCCGCGGCGTTGGCGGTGTCGGCCGGCTTTCCGCCCCCGCTTGAGCATGCTGCCAGGGCCAGAAGCGGTACTACGGCAAGGGCTACTGCGCCCCGCCGCCAATTGAACTTTGCCACGTGAGATCTCCTTTGATGTCGCGTACTTCGACCGTCGACCCCGTTGCTGTGCCTTCAAAGACATGGTGGGAGGACGGAACCATCTAGCTGTGAACGGATGTGATCCACATCGCTTTGTGGAACGCTCCAACGCTAAATCAAGGCTTGACCAATTGTCAATGGAGCGTTCCAATTGAATAGTCGACGGGTGTTCCCACCCACCTGCCTTAACTAGCCGCGCACCGTCGCGAGGAGAACGATGACGTACCCAAGCACCCCCGAACTAATCGCGACCTGCTGGACGAGCGCAGGAAATATCGCGCCGTTGAATACCCCCGAGATCAGTCCTGTCCCTATCGGCGAGCGTTTGGAAGCCATCGCCTCAACCGGATGGGCCGGGTTCGGATTGGCGTACGACGATCTTGTCGCTGCAAGGGACGCCATCGGTTTCTCAGGGCTCAAGAATCTCATTGACCAAGCCGGCTTCCGCTACGTCGAAGTCGAGTTACTCACGAACTGGTGGGACGATTCCCTGTCCCATGAATGGAGGCCGCAGTTCGAGCTGCTCCTTGACGCAGCCGAAATACTGGGGGCGCGTTTCATCAAGATTGGAACGGCGTTCAGCGAGCCCTTGGATGACCTTGATTTCCTCGTGGAGCCACTGCGACGACTGGCAACCGAGGCCTCCAAAAGAGGGACGCGCATCGCCCTCGAGCCCATGCCGTTCTCGATGGTCGGTTCGATGCCGGCTGCCGCCGAGCTGACGCGATCGGTCGACATGCCCGAATGTGGACTGGTGGTTGACTACTGGCATGTCTTCCGGGCCGGAACGAGCCTGGAGGAGCTGTCCCGCAGCGTGACCGCCGACCAGATTTTCGGGGTGGAACTCAATGACGCGGACGCGGAAATCAAGGGGACGCTCTTCGAGGACACCCGGGACAATCGCCGTCTTTGTGGAGAAGGAGACCAAGACGTCACCGGGTTTATCAAAACGCTCCAGGCCATCGGTTTCAAAGGGCCGTGGGGTGTGGAAATCCTCTCCGAACAACACCGCACACGTCCTATTCGCGAAGCGCTGGAATCCGCCCGTTCGACGGCGCTTGCCTGCTTTCCGCCCTCAGTTCCATGACAAAGCAACGGCATCTCGAGCATGACTGGCGTGCCGTAGCGGGTGAAATCGTCGAAGTCCGGCACGGCGAAAAGACGGTACGCATAGGCTTTGTGGACGCGGTCACCCCCGACGGTGGAATCCTATGGATGACTGCTGACGGCGCAGAACCCCGGACAATGTTCGAACGCGCCGAGGGATTTCACGTGTGGATTGAGTACAAATGGGAAGCCGGGGTATGCCGCTAGCCGGGTTTCGCCCGCCATTGCGCGAAACAGAAGGAAACGTTGTGACCCAGCTAATGGCGCGGATCTTGGGGTGCTGATAACTTCCCAATGATCGGCTGAAATGATTGGTGGTGTCCCGTTGCGATCAATCATGGCCCATTTCCGTGCGCTTAATACCGTTCCACCGGCAAGCAACGATCACCTGGCTGCCGTCCGCGTCGCACTGAGCGTCGCCGTGCCGGCGTTTGTGCTTCTCGCGGTTGGCCGGGCGGACCTCATCATCTACGCCGTGTTCGGCGCCCTGACCGGCATGTACGGCCGTGCCGAGTCGCACCAACTGCGGCTCAAACACCAGGCGCAAGCCGCTGCGGTGCTCTTGGCCGGAGTCTCGGTGGGCACGTTCTTGTCCGTCTCGCACATCCATTCATGGGGATTGGTAGTAGTCGAGGCGCTCTTGGCGGGCGTGGGCTCGCTGTTCTCGGACAAGGTACGGCTCAAGCCCAACGGCCCGTTCTTCGGAATCCTGGCCCTGGGGGCATGCGCTTCCGTTCCCGCGACCATCCCGTTCCTTGCTGCGGTCCTGATCTGCGCGGCATCGGCAGCGTTCTCGATGGTGGTGGGTTTTGCCGGGTGGCTTCGGTACCGGGTGTGGAAACGTGGCGCCATCCGGGACATTCCGGCGTCCTCGGCGCGGTTGCGCCAAGCAGCCGGCCTTCACGCGGCCCGGTATGTGCTCGCCGTCGGCGCGGCAGGTGCTTGCGGGGTACTCACGGGCAGCGGACACCCACACTGGGCCATGGCCGCCGCCGCCGTTCCGCTGGCCGGTGCCGATATGCCCAGCCGCCTGCACCGTGGCATCCACCGCATCGTGGGGACGTTCCTCGGATTGGGGATTGTCGCCGTCGTACTTTTTCCAGGACCGCTGTCCCCACTGCACTACTTCCCCGGGCAAACCACCATCATCCTTGCCCTCCTGGTGATCGGTTTCCAGTTCCCTACTGAGCTGTTCATGAGCAGGCACTACGGCTGGGCAATGGTGTTCTTCACCCCGGTCATCCTGCTGATGACCCAACTGGCCGTGCCCTCGGATCCTGGCGTGCTGGTCCTGGAACGCGGAGTGGAGACGTTCGTAGGAGCCGTGATCGGGATTGCGGTGGCGGTGCTGCTCCAGGCGCCCCGGCTTACTTCATGGGGCCGTCTTACTTCGCGGCGAGGCGGGGCGGACCTGACGTAAGCTTCGCCGGCAGAAAACGCATGACGGCGGTGATCGCTTTGTAGCGCTTCGTCGGGATGGATACCCCTTTACCCTTGGCGTTGTCTTCCAACCCTTCCCGGACAACGCGTTCGGCCTTCAGCCACAAAAAGCGCGGAACCACCGACTTGTCCATGCCCATGCGATCGTGGAATTCCGTGTGGGTGAACCCCGGGCAGACCGCAGTGACCTTCACGCCGCTACCCGCATACGCAGTGTTCGCCCAACGGCTGAAGCTGACTTGCCAAGCTTTGGCTGCCGAATAGCTGCCCCGGTTCGCGAAGGCCGCAACGCTGGCGACGTTGATGATCCGGCCCGACTTGCGTGCCAACATGACCTCCAACACCGCGTGGCACAGCTCCATCGGCGTCTGGACATGCAGCCGCAAATGCCGCTTTTCGTCTTCCAAATCGTTCTTCTCGAAAGAATTCAGCAAACCGATTCCGGCATTGTTGACCAGCACGTCCACCGGCCGCGAAGCGTCCCGCAGCCTGGCCGCAACAGCCGCAACCCCGACGTCGGAGGTCAAGTCTGCGGGCAGGACCTCCACCGAGATACTGAAGTCCCGCTCAAGCACCTCAGCGCTTGCCCGCAGCCGACTTTCGTCGCGGGCCACGAGGACGAGGTGGTGGCCGGATTCGGCCAGCTGGCGGGCGAATTGGGCACCGAGCCCGGCAGTAGCGCCGGTGACCAAGGCGGTGAGTTCGTTGGCACGAGTTGTCATGCGCCCAGACTAGCCCGTTGACCCTCCGCGTGGTCCGCAGTGGCGGAAGTGGCGTGCGGCTGGGGGTCTCAGATCCAGCCGCACGCCGTGCAGGGATCCTTCGATCCCTGCACGTGCCCCGGGGCCGCGGGTCGCATGGGGGCGCGCGACCGCATGGGGCACGGCCTGACATGCGGTCCATCGAGAAGGATCGACTCCGTAGCGGCCCCAACAGGTCCGCGAGGAGTCTCACTCCCTCGTATGCCAGGCACTAACTATGTGTCGCTGGGGTGTGAGTCGTGTCGCGAACTTCGCAAGTTATCTCCGGAAGTCCGTCGAAATGCCGGGGCCATGACTCAGTCGGCGGGGTGGTCGTCCGGCATCGAACCGGTGAGATCAACGATGCGCCCCTTGGCCGCGGCCTCGCGCACTGACCAGATCGCTGCGATTGCCGCATCCTGGTCCTCAAAAGCCTTGGAGGTGAGCAGCACATCTCCGTTTCCGGTGACAAGTTGGAACCGCAGACAGGCGTCCGCGTCAACGTAGAGATTGAATTGTGAGGCCATTGTGGCGCTTCCTTGTCTAGAGTGAGGCGCGCTTCGGGCCCTTGCGTGCCCAAAGCGTTTGGATCATCGGCTTCGTCGACGGTTCCGGGCAAGGGAAGCCAGGTAGAAGGCCAGCAGGCCTCCGATGAAGTAGACGATCCAGAACGGGAATCCGATGTTGGTTTGGCGCCCTGCCAGGGTTTTCTGTTCCGGGGCGTCCTTGGGGATGTCTGCGATCCGGGAGGCGTGGACAAGGAGCCGGTGTGAGTTCACTCCGATGGGGGTACACGTTACCAAGGTGATGGAGTCCTCTCCCGCGGCGATTTTCAGTGAGGAAATGTCATCCGGTTTGACCACCTCGATCCGGTTGACCTTGTAGAGGAACGTGTGGTCCATGACTACGGTGAAAAAGATGTCACCCGTTTTCGCGCTGTGGAGGGGATTGAAGAGTTCCGCATTCGGGATCCCCGAGTGCGATGTCAGGACGCTGTGCGTGCCGGGGCCGCCAATGGGAAGGGACGAGCCGTAGAGGTGGCCCACGCCTTTGCCTAGGACATCGTCGCTGGTTCCATGGAAGATCGGCAGATCAATGTTCAGGGACGGGTAGCGGAATCTTCCGATCACCTCGTCGTCGGCCACGTTCAACTGGTTCTGATAATCCCGCAGCTGCCCTTCCAATGCCGGGGCGGGGGCTCGGGCGGAGTACGGGTCCCGCAGTTGTCCGGCGGGGATCCGGGAGTTGTATCCGCGTGCCCGGTCCAACACTTTAGTCCGGTCCGAAGGTTCAAGCTGTTCGACGTCCTGCGCGTAGCCGGAAAGTTGGCTGTTGTGGGATATCGAGCTGAACCAGTCAGCTGCCTGGGGGTAAAGGACCAGGCCCAGCCCGATCGCGGCGATGACCATCATGGTGACAAATCTCCGGTCAGCAAGACCTGGTCGGGTGCCCTTGCGACCAGGTACCGCGCTGCGGGCTCTACGTCGCCGAGGCGGGTCTTCCGGGCCAGGTTCGGAACCCTCCATGAATTCTCTGAGGGTTTGAGTCATTGGAGCCTCTTGCTTTGATGGACGGGAGCGGTTTGGGGCATCCACCAGTTGGCGGATGCCCCAAACCCTGCATCAACGGGTGCAGGTCACCGAGGGGATGGTTACTTTGCCTCGTTGCGCTTCCGACGGCCGGTGACCGTGAAGAGACCGGCACCTGCCAGCACGAGGATCCCGCCGGCAGTCAGGGCCCAGGTTCCCACGCCACCGGTGAGGGGCAACTGGAATCCGGCGTTGTGCGGGACGTTGTTGATCGTCACTGTGACCACTGACGGGTCAGCGCTGGTGACCGTGGTTTGAACCGGCTGGGCGAGCAGCTCGTAGCCGGCCGGGGCCTTGGTCTCCACGAGCCAGTAGCTCTGGTAACCGGGCTGGCCCGGGCTCACTGTTGTCCCGTTGGCCCAGTCGGAATAGCGCAGTCCGGAGATCACCAGGTTGCCGCTGGCATCGGTGGTCCAGGAGCTGGTACCTCCGACGCTGATCGCGTTGGTGCCGGCCAGCGCATCGGCCTGGGTCGGGTAAACCGAGAACACGGCACCGGCCAGGGCAGCCGAGCTCTGGGAATCCTTCTTGTGCAGCACGATGTCGCCCCACTTCGTCATCACCGGAGGAGTGACGACCGGGCCGTTGGGCTGGCCCGGGGTGATGGCGAAGCTGGCCGCGTTCGGGTAGACAAGAGCGGTGTTCGCGATCTCACCCACCGTGTTCACGGTGGTGTTCACCGTGACCACGACCTTCGCCGTGGGGTTCGCGGCCAGGATGGCCCGGCCGCTCGCGGTGAAGTCGACCGTGACGGTGTTCGTGGCCGAGTCGAACGCGACGGTGTAGTCCGTGTTCAATGTGAGCGTGGCGCCGTTGGAGAGCGCTGCGGTCGAGTTTGTGTACGTCAGTTTAGGATCGAGCTTGTCGACGATCCGGTACCCATCGATCGGGTTGACGTTGGGGATGTCGGACGTGATGGTCCACTGCACGTTATCGCCGAGCTTGAGGACCGAGGCATCGTTCACGGTCTTCGTGGCTGTAGTCACGGCGTTCTTGGGGTAGACGTTCACGTCGTACATCCAGTTGTTTTCATTGCTGGGGTCCGTCATGGGAAGGGTCACCAGGAACGGGGCCGAGGGAGTCACACCGGCGGGATAGCCCGTCTCTGTCACCAGATACAGACCCAGGGGAAGGTTCCCCAGGGTCGCCGTTCCGCTCGCATCCGTCGTGGCCGCCGAGCCCGGGGTCGCCGCCTGCGCCGCCGCCTGCGACGGGGTCAGGGCTGCCGCGGCAGCCCACCCGGCATTCGTCGTCAGGTCAATGTTGTTGACCTTCTGGACCGTGAACGTCACCCCCGCCATCGGGGTCAGTGCCGCAGTCTGGGCCGGGGTCAGTGCCGTTCCGTCGTTGGGCAGGTTGGTCGGCGTGGCCGGCTTCTCGTACTTGTGGATGGTCAACGAACCCGTCTTGGACGGATCGATGTTCGCGGTGTTCGCCGCGTGTGCACCCCCGGCCCCGAGGGCAAGCATCCCGGCTGAGGCTATTGCGGCCAAAGAGGCTATTATGCCGCGCCTCAACTTCGATGATTTCATCGTGTTCCTTTCTTGTTCCCCCATTGATTTGCGCGAAGCTGCGCTAAGGAGTTTGGGTTTGTGGGGTCTTGTTCGCTCGCCTGAAGATGATGAGGGCAAGGGAAATCATGAGGGCGAGGATCCCGAGAACGGTTCCACCGAAGAGGCCGGCACTTCCTGGGCCGCCGGCGGATGGAAGCTTGACGGCCGCCGTATCCAGAACGGTGATGGTCGAGCCGTTTACTGTTGCTGACGTTCCTGCGGTGGCCGAGTCCAAGGCGATGCTACCGTCCGACGCAACGGTGAACTTCACGGGGGTGGCCAGGAGCGAGTAGCCGTCCGGGGCTTTGGTTTCGAGCAGCCAGTAGGTTCCAGGAAGCAGATTCCTTACCTCGACCAGTCCGGGTGACCCGGATACTGTGCTGTTCACTCCGACCACGGTGGGGCCCATTTGCCCGGCAGCATCGTTGTGGATTTCGAAGGTCGATCCGGGCAGCGGGACAGTGGAACCCTGGACTGTCCCGGGTCCTGCTTTTTGCACGAACAGGTGGCCGGTAGTGGTATTCGAGGTGAAACATGCAGGGTCAAGCGGTGCTGTACTTCCCGTGACGCAACGGGCCGGTGGGATGACCCCGTTGCCGGTTGCCCCGTTCTTCAGGGTCACAAGCCACGCATTCGAATTGACCGTCACCGAGTACGTCAACACCGCCGTGCCGTTGCCGGGCAGAGTGAATGAGGGCGTGACCAACTTGCTGCCGGCACCCGGATCCGGGACTGCGAGGGGCGTACCGCCATTGATTGTCAGATTCGCCGACCCGGCCGTGAACATGGCGTTGTTCAGTACCTGGCTCAGGTCATCGGTGAGGATGACACCGGTGATGGGGTTGACGGTGGAGTTGGTGGCGGTCACCGTATACGTGATCACCCTGTTTGCGCTTGGATCGCCCGGGTTGATGGAAGTTCCGGAAGCAGGGGACGCGGTCTTGTCCAGCGTCCATGAGCCCACGGGGTTGACGGTGCATGTGGTGCTTCCGGCCGGGCAGCTCGGTGGCGGAGCGACGGTGGTCGAGGGTGTCAGGTAGTTCTCGAGCGAAGCATCACCCAGATTGCCGGCGCTATTGACCTTCACTTGATACGTGACGACGCTTTTCGCGCCGGCAGCCACGGTGCCCGTGATGGCCAGGGTTTTCGGCGCTGCCCCCGAGTTGTTCGTGACAACCAAGGGAGTCCCGCCGGTGGTGGTCGTGGTGATGGAGTTGGCCACGAAGCTCGAGGCATCCAGAACGTCCGCGAGCCAGTCGGTGTAGCTGACGGCGGCCGGGGCGGTGCCGGCGGTGTTGTCGAAGGAAAGCGAGTAAGTCAGAACCTGCCCGGCCTGGACCATGGTCCCGGCCGCCGGATCCACCGTTTTGGAAGCCAATAGCTTGGGCAGGAGAGTGTCGCAGGCGGAGTTGTCCGTCGTCGGGCCCTGCTCCTGGCCGGCCGGCAAAGCAACCGAGTTGAACAGAGCCGTCCCCGGGCCGGCGCACGCCGGCAATGGAGTGGTGTCCGTGTAGTGGAACGTCACCGCGAGGTTGAAGGTCTGCGTGGCCCCTGGACCGATGGCCGAACCCGCCGGAGCCAGGGTGTAAGGACCGGCGGTCGACGACGAGCCACCAGCAGGAGCACCGGTCCCGGTAGTCGTCCAAGCAGCACTCGTTGCAGCCAGGTTCGGGGCGAACGCCGGAGTGTCGGCCAGGGTGCCGTAGGTCCCGGCAACCGAGCCGGTGTTGGCGACGGTGACGGTGTAGTTGGCGACAAAGTTGCCGTTCGCATCCGGACCGGTGACCGTGCCGGCCTGCTTGGCTACGTTGATGATCGGCTGGGCGGTGTTTGACAAGGTACAGGTAATGTTCGCCCCGGCCACCGGCGTGATGGCCAGCGAACCGCTGAACGCAGCTCCGACGGGCAAACCGGCCTGCAGGCCGAACGAGTCCGTACAGGTGATGGTGCCGGCATAGTTCGCAAGGTTGGCTGTACCGGCGGCCGCTTCGGTCAGGGTATACACGGTTCCAGCCGTGGCCACGTAGGCGCCGGTGGTGCCGGTTCCCGCAGTTACTGACGATCCCGTACCTGTCGTGGTCGAGTTGGTGGTGTTGTTAACCACCGTGCCTGTCGCCCCGCCGGTGCGGATCTGCACAGTGAACTGGTCCGTTGCCGCCTGACGCGGTGCTCCGAGGGCCTTGGTCAGGGTGATCCGCGGAGCTCGGACAACAAGTGAGGCGTCCGCTGGAGGGTTGAGGTTGGTCACGATGTTCGCGGGGCCGTTGACATACGTCCCCTCTCCCGCTGCCGTCACATTGAACGTGATGGTGCAGGACGCCTGGCCTACGGCAAGATCACCGCCCGTGGCCGTGAAGGTGTTCGATCCTGCCGATCCCGTTTTGACGAATGCGGCACCGGTCACCTGGGCACACGTTCCACCGATCGCGGGGTTAGGGGCGATCACGACGCCGGCGGGCAGCGTATCAGTGATGCTCCAATCGCTCTTCGCCTTCAGGTCGCTGGTATTGGTCACGGTGAGCGTCACGGTGGAGGCCTGGCCGGGGGCAATGAGCACCGGACTGAACGACTTGTCCAACTGCGGGGTGACGTCGACGATCTGGGGCAGGTCGAACGCCACGTCGTTACCCGAGCCACTGGTCTGGGCGTTATACAGAGACAGCCCGAGGTTCGCGGTCGTTCCTGTCGGAACCATGTACGCCGCTGACTGCAATTTGGTCACCTGAGTCGACCAGTCAGTGGAACTGGTGCATGGGTTCAGCCCGGTGCTCAGCACAGTCGGAGTGCCGTTCACGAGAAGACTGAACGTCTCCTGCGGTTGACTGGCGCCACCCTGGGCAGGACAGTTCACAGCGGCGAAATAGGCCGACACCGCGTAGTAGTGCCCGGCGATCGCGGGAATGGTCTTCACTGTGCGGAATTCCGTGCCGGCTGTGATGGAACCGCTCGAGGCATTCGTGTACTCCGTCAGAGCCTGGTTCGTCTGTGCTTGCGCCGGGCTCTGCCCCTGCGCCATGCCGAGTGCTTGGGCCATGCTCCGTAGCGAGGGCCACGTGGTGCCGAGGTTGCGCTGGCAGCCAGCGTCTGAGGCCGGAGGGTTGGGTGTGCTCCAACTCATGATCCAGCCGTTGCACTGATTCCCAGCCGGCGTCCATTGCGGGTCCGCCGTGTACGTGGAGAACGCGGCTGCCGCACCGCCGGTGTAGTTCAGGATGTTGATGGCAGCCGCCGAAGCATCCTGATTGCTGAAGTCCTCGGTGTAAACCGGCGTACCCGCCTGGGGCACTCCCGGGGTTCCCGGCGTCGTCGCATATGCGGGTGAAGGCAGGGTGCCGCCCAAGCCAAGGCCGACAATCGTTGCGGTGAGGAGAATTGCCAGTAGCTTGGCTGGAAGGGACTGCTTCATAGGCTTTCTTGCTTCACTTTCGGGAGCGGGCACGCAGGTGGTCTCTAGCCTTCAAGTGCGCGCTTCCGGCGGTTCGTGTCGCAGAAAACAGATTCAATCTTTTGAATGAAGTCGGGGAGAAACGGCCACCCACTGAAACAGTGGGTGCAATTCGCGGATCGTGACGCGAAAATGTGAATGTATTTTCGGAGCGTGACATCGCTTGGGTCACGTCCCGGGTGGCCCCCAGCCGCCTATTTTGCTTCGATCGGCTTCCGGCGGCCGGTGGCCATGAACAGGCCTGCGCCTGCAAGCACGAGGATCCCGCCGGCGGTCAGGGCCCAGGTTCCCGCACCTGTGAGCGGCAGCTGGAATCCGGCGTTCTGCTTGATGTTCCCGATCGTCACCGTCACGGCGGAGGGATCGTTGCTGGTGACCGCTGTCTCGACCGGCTGGGCGAGCAGCTCGTAGCCGGCCGGGGCCTTGGTCTCCACGAGCCAGTAGCTCTGGTAACCGGGCTGGCCCGGGCTCACTGTTGTCCCGTTGGCCCAGTCGGAATAGCGCAGTCCGGAGATCACCAGGTTGCCGCTGGCATCGGTGGTCCAGGAGCTGGTACCTCCGACGCTGATCGCGTTGGTACCGGCCAGCGCATCGGCCCGGGTCGGGTAAACCGAGAACACGGCACCGGCCAGGGCAGCCGAACTCTGGGAATCCTTCTTGTGGAGCACGATGTCGCCCCACTTGGTGATGCTTACCGGAGGAGTGACGACGGGACCGCCGGGCTGGCCCGGGGTGATGGCGAAGCTGGCCGCGTTCGGGTAGACAAGAGCGGTGTTCGCGATCTCACCCACCGTGTTCACGGTGGTGTTCACCGTGACCACGACCTTCGCCGTGGGGTTCGCGGCCAGGATGGCCCGGCCGCTCGCGGTGAAGTCGACCGTGACGGTGTTCGTGGCCGAGTCGAACGCGACGGTGTAATCGGTGTTCAACACCAACGCCGCGTTGTTCGAAAGCGCCACCGCCGAGTTGCTGTAGCTCAGCTTCGGATCGAGCTTGTCGACGATCCGGTACCCATCGATCGGGTTGACGTTGGGGATGTCGGACGTGATGGTCCACTGCACGTTGTCACCGAGCTTGACCGCGGACGCGTCGTTCGCGGTCTTCGTGGCTGTAGTCACGGCGTTCTTGGGATAGACGTTCACGTCGTACATCCAGTTGTTTTCATTGCTGGGGTCCGTCATGGGAAGGGTCACAAGGAACGGGGCCGAAGGAGTCACACCGGCGGGATAGCCCGTCTCTGTCACCACATACAGACCCAGGGGAAGGTTCCCCAGGGTCGCCGTTCCGCTCGCATCGGTGGTGGCCGCCGAGCCCGGGGCCGCCGCCTGTGCCGCCGCCTGCGACGGGGTCAGGGCTGCCGAGGCAGCCCACCCGGCGTTCGTCGTCAGGTCAATATTGTTGACCTTCTGGACCGTGAACGTCACCCCCGCCATCGGGGTCAGCCCCTGCAACTGTGCCGCGGTCAGAGCCGTTCCGTCGTTGGGCAGCTTGGTCGGCGAGACCGGCTTCTCATACTTATGAATAGTCAAGGAACCCGTCCGCGGAATGGGTGTCGTGATGCCGGTACCGGAATCAGCCACCCTGGCCGTCTCCTGCGGCATAGGAACCGCTTCGGGAGCGATGGGCACGGGCGCAAGGGGTCGCGGCACCGCTGTGGCGGGCGGGTCCGGCGTCGGCACCGGGCTTGGCGGGGGTGCCGACGGGGCACGTTCCGGCGTGGACTGCGGGGCTGACGGCGCGATGCTCGGAACATCGGGCTCCGCGATGGGCGTCGGGCTAGTCTGTCCAAGCCACATGAGGATGCCGGCAATCACGAGGCCTCCAAGGACCAACGCGGCGACTGCCATCTTCCAAAATCCCCCCACCGACCGCAGTCCAGCGGCGGCCGGTTCGGCCCCTCCCGCAACGAACTGCTCGGGAAGGAACGGCTCCGGGAGAACCCCTCCGGAAAGAAGGGTCTCCAGCATTGCGGTTCCGGGGAGGAATCCGGCGGTCACTGCCGGGGTGAAGACCACCCCAACAACCAGGGGGAAAACAAGCGCCCTCATGCCTGCCTGGACATCGTTGAGTTCCACCAGCACAGCCGTGCACTTCGGACACTCTTCCAGGTGGGCCCTGACCTTTTCCCGCGACGCGCGCTTCAGGCCGTCGCGGGCGTACTTTCCGAGCTGGCTCGAAAATTCAGCGCATGAGTCGTCGCTCACCACTGTCACGTGGTTTTGCAAGTAGGCCTGCCGGAGCCCCTCACGCGCCCGGATCACGAGCGACGAGACGCCGTTTGGGCTCAATCCGATGAACGGCGCGGCTGCGGCAGGTTTCAGGCCTTCGATGTCCACGTGCCAGAGGGCCGCCTGCCAGCGTTCCGGAAGCGACTTGAACGCCTTCGCCATCGTGCTGGACTCAAAAGCGTCTAGAACGGTGTCCGCGTCGATGGCAACGGTATCCAAGACGTCGACGTCGCCGACGACCTGAGTACGCCTGGCCTTCCGGTTCCGGTCGTAGGCAATTCGCCGCACTGCGGTCAAAAGATAGGAGCGAAAGAACTGGTCCGGTCCCTTGCCCTCGGTGAGGGCTTGGAAAATCGAAGCAAATGCCTCGGACACGACATCGTCGGCGTCGCTGACATTGTCCGTCTGGGCGCGGGCAACAAACGTGGCCGCTGCCACATGTCTCCGGAACAGCACATCGAAGGCGGAAGCATCGCCGTCACGCACCATGGCCATGATTTGAGGGTCGCTGCGCCCGACGGCAAACGACGCTTCCCCGCCAATCGAACCGTCCTCTGAAACCTGCCCCATAGCAATCCAGTGTGACAGCCGAAATTGCATGTGACTTGAATCTTACGTCGGCCGGGTTATTCAACCGCAGGGGGTTTTACCCACGGCAACACGATTCCGCGCCGAACCACACTCAACTGACATGAACCGACTCCGCCGTCCACGCCTCCGGCCACAAGCAGCCGCAGTCCTGCATGGAGTTGCGGCAGTCCGATCAGGACCGCTTGCCCGAAAGAGGCATGCCGGGCAAGTTGTGCTCGTTTACGGGGCAGACAAGTCGGTGGCAGCCCCGGGGGAGACCATTATTTTCACCGCATGGATCATCAATGATTCCAAGGTCCTACTCCGCAACGTGTGCCTCATTCCTCGCTCTTTCACCAATGAAGGAATGGAGAGCCTTGATTACACGTCCAAGCCCCACGACGGGGACTTGGATATCGGGATGTTGTCCTCCGGAGAATCAGCGATGTTGAGCTTTTCGTACGTGGTCAGTGCCTCCGATCACCGGCACGGCGGCGAGCTTGTCAGCGCCATGGGGGTCGCCGGAATGTCCCGAGGCCGGGTAGTCCGCGACGAACACGACGCCATTGTGGCCCTCAAACAATAGATCTTAAGCAAAACTGCGTCACGATCCCGCGTCCGCCCCCACTCATTAGTGACACGACCACTCATTGCAGTCGACGGGAAGTTCAGATGATTCAACGCACTCCGCGAGCCCGGGACGGAAAGTCCAAGGTGTTCTACCTGACCCTAGATTGCAGGGACGGGGTTCACGCGGGGTGCGCAGTATGTCATTGCCTTTGCCATGCACACAGGCCCGCGCCCTGTGTGCTGGAGCAGCACAGCCCGGCCAAATAACTAGTCGTTGTCGGGTTCCCCCACGGGCGGTTCCGGCGGCCAATCGACGTCGAGATCGTAGCCCTCATGCTTGCGCAGATAGGCCGCGATGAACGGGCAATGCGGAATAATCCGCTTGCCCGAGGCCAGCACGTCATCCAAGGCAAAGTGCGCCAGGACCTTGGCCAGGCCGCGGCCTTTGAACTGCGGGCGGGTCTCCGTGTGCAGGAAGTCTATGTGGCCGGGTTTGTCCATAAACTGCGAGATCACGGCTACTTCACCGTCAACCAGAAGCTCGTATCGGTGGAATTTGTCGTTCCTGACCGTTGTCACGTCCGGGCTGAACGACTCTGCGGTTGAATCCGTGAACTCAGTCATGAGTCGAGATTGGCACGTAAACCGGGCTCTGGCAATGGCCCCACAGGGGGATCGGGAACGGCGGCGGAAAGGACTCCGGCCGGCACCCGTCCCAGCAGTAACACTCCCAGCGCGAAGCACGCCGCTCCCCCACCGAGAAGGGTCAGCGTGAGTCCGTTGAAGGCGGCGTCCACCACCGGAATGAAGACCACGACGCCGGCAGTCACCACCGCGACGTGCGTCCTGCAGCGCGCGTGGCTGGCCGCCGTCGGGCGCTCCTCAAGCCTGCCGCACAGGAGCAGGACCGGGAGTAGAAGCACGAGGACGCCGAGGAGCACCAGCGGGCGGGCCCACCACCATTCGGCCGTACCGGCCGCCGGCTTGGGGAAGTCAGTGAGCAGAAGCAGGCCCGACATGGCTGCTAACAGGGGCAAATGCCACAGATACACCGTCATCGACCGCCGGCCGGCCACGGCCACCACCCAACGGATCCAGCGCACGCCAGCCGCCCAAGCAAGGCCGGGGCGCAGCAATTGGAGCGTTGCCGCCTGGGACAGCCCCAGCAGCAGCATGCAGAAGTTGGGCGGATTCAGGTCCACGATCATGTTTCCGGAGTAGACACCAATACCGGTCACGAAACCCAGCAGCAGGTTGCTGCCGACGATCAATCCCGCGAACCAGCCCCGGCTTCGTCCGGCGAAGATGCCGTCCGCAATGAAGAAACCGAATTGCTGGACCGCGCACCACACAAAGAGCATGTTGACGAAGGCGAGCATCGGAAACGCCCCGCGCAGGGAGTCCAGGGTGATCACGGCGGCCACGAGCCCGCCGAGGGTCAACCACGGGGAATGTCCATGCAGCCGGGCCAGCAGGGGAACGCTCAATTGAGAAGCGAGGTAGGCGGCCAGGAACCACAAGGGCATGCCCGCCCCGGTCGCGATGAGCTGGACCACTTCCGGATCGACGCCAAGTAGAGTTGCGGCCCAGAGCCCCACGAACATCGAGGCCAGCAATGCAGTTGCCGGACGGATGAGGCGCAAGAGCCGCAGTTGCGCGTAGTCGACGCCGGTGCCGCCGCGCGCACGCAAGCGACGCCACGATTCCAGGCCCGTGATGCCGCCAAGGACGAAGAACAGCGGCATCACTTGGAATACCCACAAGACGGGTTCGAACCAGTGCTGCTCCATGAGCGTGTTTTCGGTGGTGACGGTGCCGTCCGGGTGCAGGACCGGGCTGACCATCATGCAGTGCGAGAGCACCACCAGGATGAGGCAGAAGAACCGGGCGAGATCGATCACGGGATCACGGGAGCGGCCAAACGCGGCCATGGCCACCGACGTCTTTTGTTGCCTCGAGAATCCCATTACGCTCCCTCGCGAACTGCTGAGACCATTGTCCGCCCGCTCGACGGCGGGAACCATAGCGGGCGACGGCGTGAATTCGTGGGTGCGGCCCGCGAGCTGCGTTCCGGAACGCAGCTGTGGAACCGCACCCACGGTCACGGCGTTTAGCGACGGACGTTCAGCAGCCGTTCCCGTTGCCGCGGATCGTTGGCCGCCGCGCACGCCGCAAGGGCCAGGCCGAAGGCGCCGTCCAAGACCGCCCGGTCCGCGGAAGCGGAGGAGCCGTGGGCAGCAAACTCGGCGGTGTGGTGGGCGGCCCCGCCCACGTCGTAGCCGAGCAGCGGATGGATGCTTGGGACCAGTTGCGAGACGTTGCCCATATCCGTGGAAGCTACTGGATCTTCGTTGAACGCAACAGCCCTCCCTCGGGCGGACATCGCTTCCCGGTAGGCCTCGGAAAGGTACCGGTCCTGCCTGAGTTCGGCGTAGGCATTGCCCGTGGGCGTGACCTTGAGGGCGCTCCCGCTGGCAAGTGCGCCCGCCTCCAGGCATCGCCGCACGCGTTCCTCGATGGTTCGCAGGTTCTTGAGGCTCGGTGAACGCATTTCCACGCTCGCCCGGGCCCGCTCCGGTATGACGTTGACGGCGCTCCCGCCTTCCGTCACGATCAACGAAACAACCGAACCGGGCGGAAGTTGCTGCCGCCCCAAGGCAATGGCCGTCTGTGCAAGCACGAGCGCATCGAGGGCATTGACCCCCTCGGACG
This sequence comes from Arthrobacter sp. efr-133-TYG-118, assembly GCF_030209755.1. Lineage (GTDB taxonomy): Bacteria > Actinomycetota > Actinomycetes > Actinomycetales > Micrococcaceae > Arthrobacter. Next base: position 92,719 of record NZ_JARVRH010000001.1, read on the forward strand.
GAGCGGCCGCGGCATGCGCGGGGCGCCCTTCATAGAGCACGTCCCACATACCCATGGCCAGGGACGAGCCGCCGATGACGTCCTCTGCGCCGGCATGGGCCATCATCGCCAGGGATACGTCTTCGAAGAAGCCCTCGCCGATGAGATCGACCTTGCCGCCGCTTGTCTCTTCCGCCGGAGTGCCGAGGACCTTGACAGTGATCCCGAGCTCGTCGGCGACGGAGGCGAGCGCGAGTGCCGCGCCCACAGCACAGGCAGCGTTCACGTTGTGTCCGCAGGCGTGGCCAATGGTCGGCAAAGCGTCGTATTCAACGCACAGAGCGACCACCAGCTCACCGGTCCCGAACCGCGCGCTGAAGGAGGCAGGGAGTAGCGGCTGCGGACCGTGAAAGCTGAAGCCCGCGCCCCGGAGCAGCCCGCTAACCCGCTTGACGGCCCGGAATTCCTGCCCGCTGAGCTCCGGATCGGCGTGGATCGCGTGGCTCAGGCCAAGGACTTCCGGCTCCCACCTTTCCAGCGCGGCGGAGACGGAGCGCTCGACGGCGGCCAAAGAGCTCGTGGCGGGCGTTGCGGTTTCCAAGGAGGCGGCTTTCAAGGGAGCAGCTTTCATGCGCCCACCACCGCGGATTGGCGCTTCGGGTAGCGGGCGGCTGCTGCCGCGGCGATCAGGGCCGCGATGGCCAGGGCAATCCAGATCGACAGGAGGCCCCCCTCGCTGATGTGCCCGGACTGGACTGAAGACGAGGAGATGAGCTTCACGACGGCGGCACCAACCGCAATGCCCACGGAAAGTCCCAGTTCGTTGAGGCCGGCCGCCGTCGAGGTTTCCTCGAGCGGAACGCCCTCGACCGACAGTGCCCGGGTTCCTGCCTGGTACATGCCAAGGCTCAGGTTGAACATGGCGAAGCCCGCGCAGTAGCCGGCCAGGGATCCGTGCGCAGCTGCCATGACCAGGAAGCCGCCCGCCAGCAGGAGACCGGCGAATACCAGGGTGGCACGCTCGCCGAACAGGCTAAGAGCCCTCGAGGTCAGGAGCGAGGAAAGCAGCGAGAGCACCGATGCGGCAGCCAGGACGATGGCGATCATGAGGGGGCTCAGCGCGAATCCGTAGCCGGTCTTGTCAGGGTTTGAATACAGGAAGATCCCGTTGGTGCCGAAGTAGCTGATGGAGGCGAAACCGAAGAAGAAGGTGGCCAGCGAGACCGTCCGGATGCGCGGGATGGCGAGCATCCGCAGGTCCATGAAGCGCTTGCCGTTCACGCCTCGAGCGTCCAGGACCACCCAGTAGGCCAACAGCGCGAGGCCGATGATTCCGGATCCCAGGGTCTTGGCATCCAGCCAACCCCAGTCCGGGCCCATCGAAAGGGCCACCACGAAGCCGATCAGACCGAGGGAACATGCCAGGAGCGGCACCAAGGCGAGTCCTTCGCGGGTGGGGGTCCCGGCGTCGGGCAGGACGAAGGAACAAAGTAGCCCCACCACCGCGAACGGCACGGCTACCCAGAAACCGAGGGTGGGATCGTCGACGCCGATGATCCCGGCAAGCAGGCCGCCTGCGCCAACCATGATCATGAGCATGCCGATCATCACGCTCACGCCGGTGCGGGTCTGCCCGGGGTTGCTCACCCGTAGGATGCCCATCATCAGCGGGATGAAGCCGACCACGCACGTGAGCATGACGACGCCGATTGTCACCGTCCAGAGCGACGGCCACAACGCCATCATGAGGACGCCGGCCGCGACTACCGCCGTCGACCATCGGAGCACGAGCCTGTAGCCATAGCTGTCGCCGAGCCGCGAGATGATCGGCGTGAGCACGGCAAAGCTCACGTTTGAGATCAGGAAAATGCCGTTGATGGTGGGGTCATCGATCGAAAAGCTCGGCCCGAGGGCGGGGAGGATCGGGTTCAGGTAACCCTGGGTGACTCCACTGAGTGATTCGATCAGGGCCATCGCCACGATCATTCCAGTGATGGTCCGGCGAGCGATGGCCGCCGTCGCTGGAGGTGCTGTCTTGCTTGCCATGTGCTTCCTTGAGAGTTGGGGGCGTCGTTGCCTGGGTGTTGGGATGCGAGCGGGTGATGCGAGTCACAACGTTAGTTTTGCCGTCTACACTGGCTAGGAATTTGTTTGAAATCATCCGAGAATCGTGAATTTTGAAGGAATCAGCCATGATCTCCGAAATTGATCTTGAAATCGTCAATGCGCTACAGATCAATCCCCGTGCCGACTGGAGCCGTGTGGGGGATGTCCTGGGCTTGTCCGGGCCTACCGTCGCGCGCCGCTGGAACGCCCTTGCTGAGCAGGGGCTGGCCTGGATCACCCCGGCCCCGGGTCCGCGCTACCTGAGTGCTGGCTGGTCGGCGTTCATCAGCCTTTCTTCACTTCCAAGCGAGAACGAAGCCCTGGTTCAAAAGCTGTGCGCCGAGCCGGCCTTCGGCACCGTTTCGCTCGTGTCCGGCTCCCACGACCTCTTCGTGGACTGCTTCGCCTCAAGCCACGAAGAGCTCATGGACATCGTCACCGGCTCCTTCGCAGGCCTCCCCGGAGTGACCCACCGGGAAGTCGTTTTCGTCACCAAGCTGTACCGGCAGGCTTCCGACTGGCGCAGCGGCACCCTTGAACCGGCGAGGGCCCGGCTCATGTCGGCGGATCCCCTGCCCGCCCCGGCCGCCTACGCTCCCGACCGGCTGGATGCGTCCCTCTTGGAGGAACTGGCCAAGGACGGGCGGGCCAGTTGGGCGGAACTGGGAGCCGCCTGCGGCGTCTCTCCCCAAACGGCACGACGGCGGGTGGAGCGGTTCCTCGCGTCCGGCTACATGACGCTGAGGTGCGATACGTCCGTTTCCGCCCAACAAGGACTAAGGGAAGTGAGCCTGATCCTCAACGTGCCCGCCCACCATGTTGACGCCGTCGGGCGCTATTTCGCTGCCCTGCCGAACTGCCGGCTCAGCGCCCAGGTTCTGGGCGCCCAGAATCTGCTCGTAACACTTTGGGTCCGCGACTACTTGGAGGTCCAGGGCCACGAGCGCGAACTGGCGGAGCGCGCGCCAGGGAGCGCCGTGATCTCCCGGCAAGCCGTGGTGCGAAACTACAAACGCCTCGGGCACGTGTTGGACGAGTCCGGAAGCAGCCGCAGCGTGGTCCCGTTGCCGCTGTGGCGTGAAGGGTAGCTGCCCTACCCGTCCCCGACGCTCGCTCAGCTATGACGCCAAATCCCCCAACGCTCACTCACCTATGACCGGAAGTGCCGCTCCCATCTGGAAACCCAGACGGCAACCCGAACATTTGCCGTGCGCCGCGACGGCTTGCGGCGTTTAGTAGAGAGTGCTATCAATCCATGACAAAGGAGTCATCGTGGCACGCGCCGATTTCGCGACAGTGCAGTCAGCCCCATTTCCTCTCGCTCCAGCCGCCCTTGCCAGCGGTGCAGCTCTTAGCCTCGGCTTGGCGGCCAGGCCAAGCGCCGACGACGATTCCGGGTCCGGCGGCGAGGTCCCCAGCAGCGCCTGGCGTGTCCGCGCCGATGCCTGGGAGTTCCTTGGCTACGCCGTCAAACAGCTGGCCGCCGCTACATCGCCTTCCGGGGGCGCCCGCCAGCCGCGGGATCTGCCGCGGGAGGTTCGAAGGTTGTTGCCACTGTTGGAATCCCTCGAAATGTATTGGGCGTCGCCGGGGCAGCAATATGTCATGGAATTGCGGCGAATCCTTGAGGCTGGAGAATACCCTGAGGCGCTGAGCCTCATCGAACCGGTCGCGCGACGCGTTGCCGGCCACAACCAACACGCCCAGGAACCCTCACCGGACCCCGAACGCGAAGCGGACCGTGTTGAAGAACCCGCCGAATCGCGCAAGCGGTTCGAGGTCCTCGTGATCGATGACGTGTCCAGCGCCGACCGTGAGGCCCTTCAAACAGAATTGCTCAACCAGCGCCGCCCCGCCGACGCCTTCAATTACGAGCCCGTGTTCGTGCCGAGCTTCGAGGACGCCATCGTTGCTGTCCTGCTCAACCCCGACATCCAGGCGTGTGTGTTGCGGCCAGGATTCGTCCCCAAGAGCAGGCAGCGCCTGAGCCGGGACGTGCGCAGCTTCCTGGACCGGTTCATAGGGAAGTCGCTCCCCGAGCGCCCCTTGGACCGCATCCTGAGCTTGGCCGAGAAGCTGGGGGAACTCCGCCCCGAACTTGATCTCTACCTGGTGGCGGGCGTGGGAATCGAAGAACTCGCAGGTTCCTTGACCCGCCAATTCCGCCGGATATTCCGCCGCCAGGACGGGCTGGAACTCCACTTGTCCTTGCTGGCCGGCATCGCGGAACGATACGAAGCGCCGTTCTTCCACGCGGTCCAGCAATACAGCCGCAAACCCGCCGGGGTTTTCCATGCCTTGCCGGTATCCAGGGGCGGATCGGTCATCCATTCCAAGTGGATCAACGATCTTGGCGAGTTCTATGGCCTCAACCTGCTCCTTGCCGAAACCTCCGCCACGTCCGGCGGGCTCGATTCGCTGTTGGATCCGCATGGCTCCCTCAAACAGGCCCAGAAGCTGGCGGCCCGGGCATTTGGTGCCCAAAAATCGCTCTTTGTCACCAACGGAACGTCAACGGCCAACAAGATCGTGCACCAATCGATCCTGGCTCCCGGCGATGTGGTCCTGGTGGACCGGAACTGCCACAAATCGCACCACTATGCCCTCATGCTGGCAGGCGCGCAGGTCTCGTACTTGGACGCCTATCCCTTGAACGACTTCTCCTTCTATGGGGCAGTTCCCTTGGAAAGCATCAAGCGGATGCTCCTGGATTACCGCCGGGCGGGCAGGCTCCACGAGGTCAAGATGCTTGCCCTCACCAACTGCACATTCGACGGCATCGTGTACGACGTCGAACGAGTGATGGAGGAGTGCCTCGCCATCAAACCGGACCTGGTTTTCCTGTGGGACGAGGCATGGTTCGCGTTCGCGGGCTTTCACCACATCTACCGCCGTCGTACGGCCATGGCTTCGGCCCGGTCGCTTGAAAAATCGTTCGCGGATCCGGCCTACGCCCGGCGCCACGCCCAGCAATTGCGCGAGCTTGGGGCGGCAGGCGGCCCGGATTCGGGCTTGGATTCAGTCAGCGATGAGCTGCTCCTGAAGACGCGCCTGCTTCCCGATCCGGCGAAAGCTCGCGTGCGGGTCTACTCCACCCAGTCGACCCACAAGACCCTGACGTCGCTCCGGCAGGGGTCCATGATCCACATCCATGACCAGGACTTCGGTCAGTTGAACGAGGAGAGCTTCCGGGAGGCGTACATGACCTACACCTCCACCTCGCCCAACTACCAGATCCTGGCTTCCTTGGACATGGGACGGCGGCAGGTCGAGTTCGAAGGCTACGAGCTCGTGCAACGGCAGGCAGATCTCGCTGTCAGCATCGCCCACGCCGTGGCGAGGCATCCCTTGCTGAGGAAGTACTTCCGCGTCCTCGGAACCAAGGACCTCATACCTGAGCAGTACCGCGAAACGAGCCGGCAAATGCCGCTCCGCGACGGGCTGGCAGCGATGTCGGAAGCTTGGGAGCGTGACGAATTCGTTGTTGATCCGAGCCGTTTGACCCTGCATATCGGCCTCACCGGCGTGGACGGGGACACTTTCAAGCATGACTACTTGATGGACAAGTACGGGATCCAGGTCAACAAGACGTCACGGAACAGCGTGCTTTTCATGACCAACATTGGTACCTCCCGGAGTGCCGTCGCCTACCTCGTCGAGGTCCTGGTCAAGCTGGCCGAGACCTTCGAAGACGAGCAGTCCAGCTTGAGCGGCTTGGGGCAGCGGGCCCGCAATGCCCGAGTCGCCGCGCTGACCAGCACACCGCCGCCTCTGCCGGACTTCAGCCGCTTCGCCGAGCGATTCCGGAAAGACGCAGAAACGCCCGACGGGAACATGCGGGCAGCCTACTTCGAGAGCTACAAAGCCGGTTCCTGCGAATACTTCAGTGCGGCCGAACTCGCACGAAGGGTCGCCGCGGGCGAGGAAATGGTGTCTGCCTCCTTCGTAACCCCGTACCCGCCCGGATTCCCTGTCCTGGTTCCCGGGCAAGTGATCACAGAGGAGATACTGGCCTTCATGTCGGCACTGGACACACGGGAAATCCACGGCTTCAATGCGGAACTGGGGTTCAGGGTTTTGACGGGGTGAGCGAGGATCACCCCAAAAGACCACATAGGTGAGCGAGCGTCGTCTGGAAAGCCCGCCTACGTGAGCGAGGGTTGCGCCTAGCCGAGCGCCACGGCCAGGATGCCGAGCACGACGGCGAGTAGCGGCGTCGTGCCCTGAAGAACCGCGGGACGGAGGTACTTTTTCCCGCTCAAGGCAAGCACGATTGCCGCCAGCAGCATGGATCCGCACGAGCTGAAGACGAGGGTCCAGCCCACCTGCGGATGACCAAGCACGACAAAGACGATCCCGGCGAGCGCCCCGATGGCAAGGAAGAGGTTGTAGAAACCCTGGTTGTACGCGAGGGGCTTGGTGGTCTCGGCGTCGGACTGGGAAGCGACGCTGAAGCGCTTCCACGTGGCGGGGCGGGTCCACGTAATGGACTCCATGCTGAAGATGTAGACGTGCAACAAGCCGGCAATGAGGGCGAAAATCAGGGAGGCTACGATCATGTGCTGATCGTAGCCTCCCTGAGTTGCCCAGCCTCGCCTCCCGCGCCTAGCTGCTGAGCATGTCCAGCGTTGCTTCGGCGAACGTCGAGGCGGAGGAACTCCAGCGGCCGAGCAGGCCCTGGAGGTTCTCGCCGTCGGCCCGGTGCGCGGTGGTCTCGGCCTCGAGTGTGGCAAGAATGCCGGTGCGGAGCTCGGTGTTGAAGTTCACCTTGCCAACGCGCATGGATGTGGCCTTGACCAAGTCCGCTGCCGGGATGCCCGACGCGCCGTGGAGCACGAGCGGAAGCTCCGTGAGCGAGGCAATGTCCTCCAGCACCTTCCAGTGCAGCTTGGGCTCACCGGCGTAACGGCCATGCGCATTTCCCACGGCCACGGCCAAAAGATCGGCGCCGGTCCGGGAAAGGAAGTCCTGCACTTGGCCGGGATCCGTCAGGCCTGCCGGATGAGCGTGAATATCCACCCCGAAAGCCTTGTCCTCGTCGCCGGCCAGCCCGCCGAGTTCCGCTTCAATCACGACGTCGGAGGCACCGGCCGCGACCAAGACCTCACGTACCGAACGGACCAGGGCGATGTTCTCCTCAAAGGGAAGGGACGAACCGTCGGCGAGGACGGCGTCGGCACCGGCAGCCACTGAGTCACGGATGACTTCCAGGTCCGAGGCATGGTCCAGCTGCACTGAGACCGGCACGCTGGCGTCGTCGGCCAGGGCGCGCAGCGCCGTGATGAGCCGCAGTCCGCTACGAACGCCGGCCGTTTTCGGTGCCACCAGCAAGATGACCCCCTGTCCGGACTTCTCTGCAGCGGCCACCACGGCCAGGGCGGTGGTGAAGTCGTAGCAGGTGAAGGCCGGGACCGCTGCCCCTCGCTCCAGTGCGGAGCCTACAAGATCGTCAAGGCGTACACGCATCAGTGGGCCAAGCCTCCCACCAGGATCCAAGCGACATAACTGAGCAGGAAGCCGGCGACACCCAGGATGGTCGTAAGCACGGTCCAGGTCTTGAGCCCGTCGGACACCGTGAGGCCGTAGTAGCGCACCACCACCCAGAAGCCGGCGTCAGTCACGTGCGACAGGCCCAGTCCGCCGAAGCCGATCGCGATCACGATGACCGCAATCTGCGCCGGGGTGTAGCCGCCGTGCGCCACGGCTGCTGAGAGGAGTCCGGTGGTGGTGACGATGGCAACCGTGGCCGAACCCTGCGCGGCACGCAGTGCCAAGGAAATGATGAAGCCGAGCAGGATGATCGGCACGCCCAGGGAGTCCAGCGTCTGCGACAGGGCCGCGCCGATGCCCGAGACCTGAAGGACACCGCCGAACACTCCACCGGCGGCCACAACCATCAGGATGGAGGCGATGGGAGGCAGTGCGCCTTCGAAGATCTCGCCGGTTTCCTTGAGCGACCAGTGGCGGCGGACCGCCAGCAGGAAGAAAGCAAGCGCAACGGCCACCAGCAGGGCGAAGAACGGATTGCCCACGAAAGAGGCGACGCCGTACCAGTAGTCCTTCTTGTTGATCAGGAGGGTACCGGCCGTGCCAAGCAGGATCTGGACGATCGGAGCGGCGATGAGGAACATGATCAGGCCCGGACGCGGCGGGGCGACTGCACTGGCACCGGGACCGTCGTGGCCGACGCGCACCAGGGAATCGGAGCCGAATTCTTCAATCTGGTCACGGACGCCCGGAAGCAGTTCGTAGTCCTTGCGGTTCATGATGCTGGCGACCCAGTAGGACAGGAAGCCCAACGGCACGCAGATGATCAGCGAAATCATCGCGATGAGTCCGATGTCGGCACCCATGACGCCCGCCCCGGCAACGATGCCCGGGTGCGGGGGAACGGCGACGTGGATGGAGAGCATGATGCCCGCCATGGGAAGGCCGAACTTGATGGGGTGCAGCTTGGCGATCTTCGCGAAGGCGTAAACAATCGGCACCAGCACGATGATGCCTACTTCGAAGAACACCGGAATCGCAACGAGGAAGCCGACGGCGGTCAGTGCCACGGCGACCCGCTTGGCACCGAGCTTCGCGGTGAAGTGGTTGGCCAGCGATTGCACGCCACCGGACACCTCGATCATGCGGCCCAGCACGGCGCCGAGGGCAATCAACAGCGCAACCTTGCCCATGGTTCCGCCCACGCCGTTGGCCACAACGGTGAAGACGTCTGCCAAGGGGATTTGCGCGGCAACGGCCACCAGGATGCTCACGGCCAGCAATGCAACGAAGGCCTGGATCTTGAAGCGGATAATCATCAGCAGCAAGAGTGCGACGCCCGCGACGGCGATGGTCAACAGCAGCGGGGTCCCAAGATCCACTGCCGGCTTGATGGCAGGGGCATCAGCTGCCCGGACCGCCAAGGAATTGATGAGGGGATTCATCGGGGGTGTCTCCTTTGACATAGCCGGCCTGGACTCGAGGCCGGCAAGAGGGGCGACGACGGCGGAGGGGGACCGCCGTCGTCGCGGGTTGTGCGGGTGGTTAGTTTGTGCGCCTGACGGGCGCGACGACTTTGATGACGGCGGAGTCGTCGGCGGCGGCGAGGCCCTGCGCCTGCCCGAGGAGATAGAGCTGTTCGGCAGCGGCGGCGACGGGTGCAGCCAGGCCGGCGGCGCGCGTCGCCTTGCCGACGATGCCCATGTCCTTCACGAAGATATCCAAACGGCTGAGGACCTCGGCACCATCCGCGTCGTAAGCCTCGAGGATGCGGGGGCCGCGATTGGACAGCATGAACGAGCCGGCGGCACCTGCTTCCAGGGCCGCGAGGGTCTTGGCCTGGTCAAGGCCGAGGGCGTCAGCGAGCGCCATGGCCTCCGCGGCAGCGGCGATGTGCACGCCGCACAACAGCTGGTTGACCGTCTTGAGGGCTTGGCCGTCGCCGGGCTTGTCACCCACGATGCTCAGGGTGGAGGCCAGCAGTTCCAGCGCCGGCCGGGCCTTTTCCTGGGCGGCCGGCGTCGCGCCCACCACGATCAGGAGATCGCCTTCGCCGGCACGCTTGGGGCCGCCCGAGAGCGGCGCGTCCACGAGCTCGACTCCGTACTCGGCCAGGCGGGCCACGGTGGTTGGAATGGCTTCGGTACCGACCGTGCTGCCTAGGATCACGACGGCGCCCGGCTTGAGCACAGCGGCGACGCCGTTCTCGCCGAAGAGGACGTCATCGAGTTGTTCGCCGTTGCGCACAGCAAGGAGCAGGGCGTCGGCGCCTTCGGAGGCTTCACGCGCCGAAGCGAAGGTGCGGATTCCGGCGTCGGCCGCGAGCTTCAGCCGCGGTTCGGCGATGTCGAAGCCGTGGACGGTGAGCTGGGTTGCCAGGCGGGTGGCCATCGGCAGGCCCATGGCGCCGAGTCCCAGGACGGCGACGGTGTAATTGCTGGTCATGGTGTTCTCCATTGAGTGGGCCCACACTTGCCGGGTTCCCTGGCCGAGCTTGCGAGGTCAGGGGGCAAGTGGGGAGGGTCAGAAGGTGCTGCTGAGCTTGCGCGTGACTTGCGCCAGGGATTCGTCGTCGCCCACGTTGCCGGCGAAGACGATGTACGGGATGCCCTTCGCGGGTCCGTCCACCGGCTCCCACAGCGAGACGATGCCGGGCAGCATCGGACCGCGGACAATCGCGTGGCGGATTTCCAGGCCGTGCGCGGCCACGTCCGAGGACGTGATGCCGCCCTTCGCGATGACGAAGCGGGGCGGGAAGGTCTTGAGCGCCCGGTTTACGACGGCGACGACGGCGGCAGAGACGGTGCGGGCAATCTTCAGGCTCGCTGCGGCGTCGTCGGTCTTGATGAGCAGCCGGCTGGTGTGGACGATGACGTCGCCGTCGCGGAGGGCGTTGACAACGGCGGCGACCGTTTCGTCCAGGTAGGCTTCCCCGCCGCTGACGAGAAGTCTTTCGACGTCGATCTCAATGATCCGGGCCGAGCCGTGCTGGGCCGTCAGGGTGTTGAGCTGGCGCGTGGTGAGGCCGACATGCGAGCCGACAACGATCAAGCCGCCGGCAGTGGAGGGAGTGTTGCCTTCGTAGGCTTCCTCGCCGCTGAGCGCTTCGCGGATTTCCTGGCCGATCCGGCCTCGGACGAAGGGCGGGCCCACGCGGTAGAGCAGCTTCTTGCCGCGGCGTTCGGCCTCTTCCAGTCCAAGGGCCAGCGCGCGGAAATCGTTCTCGGTGACTATGTCCACGACGATGGGCGTGGAGTTCGTGGCGGGTTCGATCGCGTCGGCGATGGCCTTGGCCGAGAGTTCTGGATCTCCGGCGGATCCGTTCGCGGCAGCAGCGCCGGCGCGGATGATGTTCAGGTCGAGGACGATCACGGAATCCGCGGCGAAGCGGCCCCGGGACTTTTCCTCCACATATTTGGCCAACTCGGAATTGGCAAAGCCGAAGCTCGCATCCTTGGCGAACTCGGTCTCGGCAACCGGGGTGAGCTTGCCGGCATCGTCCCCGGTACCGCGCATGTAGTGCACGCCGCCAATGGTGACGCGCCCGGCGTCGGGAAACGCCGGCACCATCACGACGCCGTCGGTGGCCTCGCCGGTCACGTCAGCGATCGTGGCGGCAATGACGTCGGGTTCCAGCGGGTAGTGGCCGCGGAGGGTGGAGTCGGAGCGGCTGACGAACCCCAGGCGCACATCGTCGCCCGCTGCGGCAAGGGCGTTGCGCACGATTTCCTCGTTGCGGGCAGCGGCCTCAAGCGGGTCCAGGCTACGCGTGTTGGTCAGCACGTAGACCGCGGGCTGGGACCGGCTTTCCGCAATGTGGGCGAACGCCCATTCGAAATCGACAACCTCCCAGCGGGTGAGTACCGGCAGGTTCGCGACTGATTGGGTGCCCGTGGGGTCGTCGTCGAGGACTACCAGGACGCGGGGCGAGGCTGTCGAAGACGCTGCTACGGCGTCGGCAACCAGCTGAGCGGGGACCTGGACTTCCGCCGGGAAGGCGGCCAGAACATCGGCTTCAAGGGTCACTGTGCACTCCATCGTGGTTTTGAAGGTAAATGTAAGATGTCAGACATCTAATATTTGAATGCTAGTGTGACACACCCTCTTTCGGCTGTGCAAGTGTCAGCGGTCACTATGCTTGGCGCATGCTTCAAGAGCTTCCCACCGGCGCGGCACTGCACGTGGAAATGCGCCGTCCAGCGACTGCCGCCAGCCCGACGCCGGAACAACCGCCCCAGCCTCCCGTCCTGTTGCTGCACGGCTGGGCCTCGACATCCGACTATTGGGAGTCGCTAGCCACCGAATTGCTCGACGCCCGACAAACCGTCTGGATCGTCGATTTGCCCGGGTATCACCGCGGGGACGCATTGCCTCCGGGTTTCCGGTGGACCCTGGAATCAGCGGCCGATTCCGTCGCTGCCGTTGCTGTCCGGCACGCATCGCCGGTCCACATTGTGGGCCACTCAATGGGCGGCAGCGTGGCACTGACGTTAGCGGCCGCGCATCCGGAGCTGGTGGCGAGCGTGGCCCTGGTCGGCATGGTTCCGGCTCCCCCGAACGAAGGCTTCAAATCAATGCTCGAGTCCCAGTTACGGCAAGGCTTCATTGACGACGCGACGCGCGCGAAGTGCATGAACGCCTGGTTTGGGACACTGTCCCCCGAAGACCATCGCTTGCTGAGCCGCGGATTTGAGCTGCCTTTCGAGGTCCTCGGCCCCAGCGGCCTCGCGGCGATGGCTGGAGTGGCTGGGGATGTCCCCGAAAAGGTGACGGCGCCGACGCTGGTGATTGCCGGCGTCGGGGACCGCCTACGCTCACTGGACCAGGCGGAAGCCTTCGTGGCAGCCAGCCCGCTGCGGAGGCTTGTGGCAATCCGCGACTCCGGACATAGCGTGCATTGGGAGCAGCCGCATGCTTGCGCCCTCGCGCTCGGCGCGTTTTGGAACGAAAGCCGGCAACCGCCAGCGTAAGATGTCAGACATCTAGGAATGGAGCACCATGGCACGCAAGTCGCTGGTCGGCGTCGTCGCTGACGAGCTGCTGGACCGCATCGTCGCGGGCGAATTTCCGCCGGGAACAGTGGTTCCCGGCGAACTCGAGCTGAGCGCCAAGCACGAAGTCAGCCGCATGACCGTCCGCGAGGCCATGAAGACCCTCGAAGCCCAGCGAATCCTCAGCGTGGAACGCGGCCGGGGAACATTCGTCAACCCGCTGAACCGCTGGGCGTCCCTCGAAGCTGTATTGCGTGCGGCTTCGGAGGGAAAGAACGACGCAGCGGCGTCCGTCCAACTCATCGAGCTGCGCCGCATGCTCGAGACCGGCGCCTGCGAACTCGCCGCGTCACGGGTCTCCCCCGAGGAGATCGACCAACTGCAGGTTTACGTGTCCGCCATGCAGAAAGCCCACGATTCCAATGATGTGAGCGCGTTCGTCGAAGCGGATCTGGGCTTCCACGACGTCATCCTGCACGCCTCCGGCAACGTCTTTGTGGCTGTGCTCTTCGAACCGCTGCACCGCGTCCTGGAAACCCGGCGCACCCAGACCTCGCAAATCCCCGATATCCAGCGGCACGCGATCGGACATCACCGGGCCATCCTGAAAGCCCTCGAAGCCGGCGACGCCCCCCGTGCCCGCGAGGCCATGGACGCGCACATGCAGCAGACCCTCGACGATCTCAGGACGTACGTCCTCGAGGCCTAGCTCCCGGTCCCCGCTCCCCCGGACCCTCGCTCACCTATACGGGCCGGTCCAGGGACCCTCGCTCACCTATACGGGCCAATCCAGGGACCCTCGCTCACCTATTCGGGCAATTTCCCAAACGCCCGCTCAGATCATCTGCAGTAGGGTTCCGCCATTTGGCCTCATAGGTGAGCGGGCGATCGACCAAGAAGCACCATAGGTGAGCGGGCGTCGGCGGGGATCAGACCCTGTTCCCCAGGCCCTGCGTCGGCTAGTCTGCTTTCACGGCCTGCCAGGCCCGCAGTTCAGGCATCAAGGACGATCATGAGGAGCAAGAATGGCTGACCACACATATAGCGTTTCCGAAATTGTTGGAACTTCGTCCGAGGGCGTCGACGCCGCCATCAGGAACGGGATTGCGGCAGCTAGCCAGACCCTTCGGAACCTCGACTGGTTCGAGGTCAAGGAAATCCGCGGCCACCTCAGCGAGGGCGCCGTTGCCGACTGGCAGGTAACCATCAAGCTCGGATTCCGCCTGGAGCGTTAACAAGCCCTCAATACCCCGAAACCGACGATGGCCGTCAGCCTTTCTGTGGAAAGGCTGACGGCCATCAGTTGCGAGGCTGGACTCACCCGCGGGTCCAGACTTGGACGGGGTCACCGCCACAGAGGAGTCGCCGGCCACGGCCGGCAAATTCGATCCACAGGAATTCGTGGTCTGAGGAAACTTCGTCCACAAGGCCGGCGTCGAAGCCCCATTTGTCCTCGTGGATCCAGACAGTTTCGCCGCGGCTGAGTTCCGACCATTTCGACGGCGGCAGGCGAAGTGCCGCTCCAGCCGGCCGTTGGGCCGACGTCGTGAAGTGGCTTGGGCCCCACACGCCTAAGGTTTCAGGACTCATCGGGACTCAGCGAGCAGGTACTGGCGGCGCCAGACTGTTGCCGCGCCGTTGTGGGACGGGAAGACGTGGCCTTCGAAGAATGTGCGCACCACATCGGGTTCGCCTTCAGGGCTCCATTGACCAGACGCCGGGCAATGCGAACCCGTGGATCCCGCGGACCCCGCGGTGGTTGCCCGCTCCCTCAGCAGCGCGATGCGTTTCATCGTTGAATTCCATCCTTGATATGCGAAAAGGTCTGGATTCAGCGTAAACGCGATTCAAAAGCCGCCCAATGGGCACATAGACAAAATCACGCCGATTCACTATGCAGCAGCACAGTGACGTAGGGCACTTTTGGCTGAAACTCGTTCAGCTTTCGTCCATTGCATGACGCTCGGACAACTCCGGGCTCGTCGTCGTCGTTTCCGCGCCAAACGCCGTTCCCGCACCATAGCTGCCGAGCAACTTCAGGGCATCGTCCGACGGCGAACCCGCCTTCGCGGAGTAGACCCGCAAGACTTGGTCCGGGTCCTCCGGCAGGGCTAGATTCTCGAAGTTCAGTTCCACGTCCCCCACGGCGGGGTGGTGCAGGCGCACAGTTCCGGCTGAACGCGCGGCTACTCGATGCCCGGCCCACCATTGGCGGAAGTGTTCGCTGTTTACGGCGAGTTCGCCCACGAGCTGGTTGGCTTGGGGATCGTCGGGGTGCCGCCCGGTATCCGCACGCAGGGAGCCGGCGGCTTCTGCGGCTACCGTCTTCCAGTCCCGGAACAGTTCGCGTGCCTTAGGGTCCAGGATCAGCCAGCGCGTGAGGTTTCGCTCGGCGGGAGGCATGGACGGGAAGTCGGCAAACAGCAGGACCGCCATGCGGTTGGCTCCGAGCACGTCACTGCGCCGGCCAAGCAGGAGCGCCGGAACGTCGCCCACAGCGTCCAGAAGTTGGCGCAAGGCCGGCCGCACCCGCGGCGTGGGAGTCGGTGCTTTGGCGCTCGACGCGCAGTGCTCTAGGAGATCCATCATGTGGGTGTGCTCGCTTGAGTCCAGGCGAAGTGCCCGCGACACCGATTCAAGGACCGCCCGGGACGGATGGATATGGCGGCCCTGTTCGAGGCGTGTGTAGTAGTCGGTGCTGACATCGGCCAAACGGGCAATCTCTTCCCTGCGCAGCCCTGGAACGCGGCGCGCGCCGGACGCTTCCGGCAATCCTGCGTCCTCCGGCGACATCCGGGCACGCATGGCTTTGAGGAATTTTCCGAACTCGGCGCTTTGTCCCATGTCCCCATTCTTCCCTCCCTAGGAGCCTGTTTCTACGGCCAAGGTAGGACTGCGAGTCCTAGGAAAAACAGGGGGCGTCAAAACTGCTGATTGTTGTACCGAAAGTGCATAGGCTCGAAAAAGCCAGTCAGGCAATCCACCCACCAGCGACGAAAGGGCCGGACATGTCCAACGCTCAGAATTCAACCGTTCCCGGGCTCGTCCTGAACAACGCGGTCACCATCCCCCAGCTCGGCTTCGGCGTCTTCCAGGTCCCACCTGCCGAGACCCAGAAAGCCGTCGAGGACGCACTTGAAGCCGGGTACCGGCATATCGACACCGCCGCGGCGTACCGGAACGAATCCGGCGTCGGCGCAGCAATCAGGGCTTCCGGCATCACCCGGGAAGAACTCTTTATCACCACCAAACTCCGCAACGGCGAACAGGGCCGGGCAGCGTCAGCGTTCAACCAGAGCTGCCGCGAACTCGGCCTCGACGTCATCGACCTCTACCTGATCCACTGGCCCGTGCCGTCCCAGGGCCTGTTCGTCGACGCGTGGAAGGCCCTGGAAAACATCCATGCCGACGGCGGCGCCCGGGCAATCGGCGTCTCCAACTTCCTGCCGGCCCACCTCGATACGCTCCTCGCGTCGGCCGACGTCGTTCCCGCCGTCAACCAGATCGAACTGCATCCCACCTTCCAGCAGCGGGAGCTGGCGGCGAAGAGCCGCTCGCACGGGATCGCCGTCGAGGCCTACAGCCCGCTGGGCCAGGGAGCGGACCTGGGGTCGGCCACGGTCACCGAACTTGCCGAAAAGCACGATGCCACCCCGGCACAGATCGTCCTGGCCTGGCACCTGGGAATCGGCAACATCGTCATCCCCAAGTCCGTCCACCCGGAACGGATCCGCCAGAACCTCGCGGCGGCGTCGTTGCAGCTCACCCCGGACGAACTGGCAGCCATCAGCGCGCTCGACGCCGGTGCCCGCCTCGGCGCCGACCCCGCCGTCGCGTCCTTCAGCCAGATGTAGAAACCACCACAGCGTAAGGAACCCAAACCATGCAGTACACCCACTTGGGCCGCTCAGGCCTCAGCGTCTCCCGCTTGTGCCTCGGAACAATGAACTTCGGCCCGCAGACGGAGGAATCCGCAGCGCACTCCATCATGGATTCCGCACTGGATGCCGGCATCAACTTTTTCGATACCGCCAACGTCTACGGCGGCCACGACAACCGGGGCTGGACCGAGGAAATCCTGGGCCGCTGGTTCGCCAAGGGCGGCGAACGCCGGGAACGCGTCGTCCTGGCCACCAAGCTCTACGGAACCATGACGGAACGCCCCAACGAGTCCAAGCTCTCCGCCCTCAACATCAGGCGCGCCTTGGACGCCAGCCTCAAGCGCCTTCAGACCGACTACATCGACGTCTACCAGTTCCACCACGTGGACCGGAATACGCCGTGGGACGAGATCTGGCAGGCCATCGAGGTTGCCGTCCAGCAGGGCAAGATCCTGTATTCCGGAAGCAGTAACTTCGCTGGCTGGCACATCGCCCAGGCCCAGGAGGCCGCCGCGCGGCGCAACTACAACGGACTGGTGAGCGAGCAGTCCATCTACAACCTGCTCACCCGCAACGTCGAACTGGAGGTCATCCCGGCGGCCCGGCAGTACGGCCTCGGGCTGATCCCGTGGTCGCCGCTTCACGGCGGCCTTCTGGGCGGCGTCCTGAAGAAAGAGCGCGACGGCGTCCGTCGCGTTGAGGGCCGCGCGGCCGAGACCCTGAAGAACCACGAAGACCAGATCCGCCAGTACGAGGACCTCGCCGACGACCTTGGCCACGAGCCCGGTGATGTGGCCTTGGCCTGGTTGCTGCACCAGCCGGCAGTGACCGCACCGATCGTGGGTCCGCGCACGCAGGAGCAGTTGGACGCTGCCATCAGGGCATTGGATGTCACCCTTGACGCCGATGCCCTCAAGCGCCTCGACGACATCTTCCCGGGCCACCGGACCGCGCCGGAGGACTACGCGTGGTGACTTCGGCACCCTTGCGCCTGCTGTTCATTGGCGGGACCGGGACCATCAGCGCGGCGGCGGCGGAGCGCGCCGTCGCGCTGGGTCACCGGCTCACCGTGCTCAACCGCGGACTGAGCTCGGAAAGGCCGGCCCCTCCGGGCACGGAACTGCTCCAGGCAGATATCCGCAACGCCGCCGAGGTCGCGGAGGTGCTGAACGGTCGCGAGTTCGACGTCGTCGCGGACTTCATCTCTTTCACGCCGGAGCATGTGTCTGCCGCGGTGGAGCTGTTCGGCGGCCGGACCGGTCAGTACGTGTTCATTAGTTCGGCTTCGGCCTACCAGAAGCCACCCGCACACCTGCCGATCCTTGAGTCGACCCCGTTAAGGAACCCGTTCTGGAAGTACTCCCAGGACAAGATCGCGTGCGAAGACCTTCTCACCCGGGCCTATCGGGAAGAGGGTTTTCCCGTCACCATCGTTCGGCCGTCGCATACCTATGACCGCACGCGGATCGCCCTTCTGGGCGGCTGGACGGACATCCATCGGATGCGGGAAGGCCTGCCTGTGATAGTCCACGGCGACGGCACCTCGCTGTGGACCCTCACCCATGCGGATGATTTTGCCGTCGCTTTCGTTGGCCTCCTCGGCCGGCCGCAGGCCGTGGGCGAAAGCTATACCATCACCTCGGACGAAGCGCTCCCGTGGGACCAGGTCTACCGGCTCTTCGCCACGGCGGCAGGAGTGCCGGAACCCGAACTGGTGCACGTCGCCTCGGAGACCATCGCTGCGCACTCCCCGGAGCTTGGTCCCGGGCTTCTCGGGGACAGGTCCCACTCCGTGGTCTTCGACAACACCAAGATCAAGACGCTGGTTCCCTGGTATCGGGCAGAAATTCCTTTCGCGGCGGGCGCACGGGAGATCGTCCGGTGGCATGATGAACATCCAGGCATCAAGCACGTGGACCAGGACTTCATGAAACTCAGCGATCAACTGGTCCAATGGGCACGGAGGCCGATCTAGCAACCGAAAGGACAGGACCATGGCACTTGCTCCGACCGTCAGGCTCAATGACGGTAATGCCATTCCGCAGATCGGCCTCGGAACCTGGCCGCTCGACGACGCCCAGGTCGCCACGGCGGTGGTATCCGCCGTCGAGCTTGGCTACCGGCACGTCGACACGGCGTACCGCTACGGTAACGAGGCCGGCGTCGGGCAGGGAGTGCGGGACTGCGGGATCCCGCGCGAGGAACTGTTCATCACCACCAAACTGGACGGCACCCACCAGGGCCGCGATCGCGCCGTCGAGGGGCTTGAGGGCTCCCTCAGTCGCCTCGGGCTGGACTACGTGGACCTCTTGTTGATCCATTGGCCGCTCCCCCAACGGAATGAATTCGTGTCCACTTGGGAGACTTTCGAGCGGCTCCAGGCTGAGGGGAAAGTGCGCTCAATCGGCGTGTCCAACTTCAAGCCCTCGCACCTCGAACGGCTTCTCGAGGAAACCTCGGTGGTGCCCGCCGTCAACCAAATCCAGATCTCACCGTCCATCACGCGGATCGATGAGCGGGCCTTCAACGGCAACCATGGCATCGCCACGGAATCGTATAGTCCGTTGGGGGCCGGTCGCGATCTCCTGAATGCCCCGGTGTTGGCCGCGATCGGGAAGAAACACGGAAAGACTCCGGGTCAGGTGGTGCTGCGCTGGCACGTCCAGGAGGGGCTCGTGGCCATCCCGAAGTCCGCCAATCCGCTGCGCATGAAGGAAAACCTGGACGTATTCGACTTCGTTTTGGACCACGACGACCTGTCCGCGATCGCCACCTTGGACGCGGGTGCCGACGCCGGCGTCGACTCGGATGTACAAGGCCACTGAGGCAGCATTCCATCACCAACACTGAGGACGGCATGGCAGAAAACATCGAGGGAACGCTCATTTGGACAGGTGCGTACACCGCGGACAGCGACGGGCACGGAACGGGCATAGGCGCAGTTGCGGCGCGTGAAGATGGCAGCCTTGCTTGGCTGGGCACCGCCGTCGAAGCGCCGTCGCCGTCGTTCCTTGCCGTGCACCCCACCCTGCCGGTGGTCTATGCCGTAGCCGAGGCCGCGCAGACGGTCCGGGCGTACCGGAGGACCGGGCCGTTCGGCCTTGAACCCTTGGGCGAGGCCTGGCCGGCCGGAGCTGCTGCCTGCCACGTCGCCGTCGACCCTTCCGCGCGCTTCATCGTGGTCGCCTGTTGGGGCGACGGCAACGTGCTGCTGTACGGGATCGACGACGGCGGTGGCATCACCTCGCGCTTTGCCGCGCCGCCGGCGAAAGACCCGCACGCCAGCGTCGACGGCGGCATCGACATCGCCACGGGCGGCCCGCGGGTGAGCCGCGCCCACGCCAGCCTCATGCTTGAGGACGGCCGGATCATGACCACCGACCTCGGCTTCGACCTCGTGCGGGTGTGGAACTATTTCCCCGACACTGGCCTGCTTCCCGACCACCAAGTCGCACTCCCCATGGGCAGTGGCCCTCGGCACTTGGTCCAGCACCCCTCTGCCGACGCCGTCTTCGTGGTGACCGAGTACTCCATCGAAGTGGTGGTGCTCCTGCCCGGCGCGGACGGCCGCTTTGTGCTCCACCGCCGCGGTCCCGCGACGTTGGGTGGCGCAGCCGACGGCGATGCAGCCGCCGAAATCGCACTGTCGCCGAACAATCGCTTCGTCTACTCGGGCATCCGGGGCTCCAACCGGATCTCGGTACTGGCCGTCGAAGGCAGCGGAACCCGGCTCCGTCCCGTGGCTGATGTCCCCAGCGGAGGAGACTGGCCCCGCCACCACCTTGTCCGCGACGGCTGGCTCCACGTCGCGCACGAGCGTTCCAACCAAGTCACCACGTTCGCGCTGGATCCTGCCACCGGCATCCCGGGCGAAGTCTTCGACCAGCTGAACGCGGGTTCCCCCACCGCGTTGGTCGTTGCTCCCTGAGAGGCTGATCGATGCGTGAGATCTCGGCCCTTTCGCGACCCCAAAGAGGCGAGATCTCACGCCTCGATGCGGCGCCTAACCCCGCACGGCCTCGTCCACAGCAGCGAGCAAGGAGTTGAACCGCGGGTTCTCGTCCAGGTCATCGATGAGTACGGCACGGCCGCGTTCGTCGGCTAGTGGCACTTGCCAGTTGGGGTAGACCTCCGAGGTCGTACCGGGCTGGTTCTGCACCCTCCGCTCCCCCACGGCGTCCACCAGCGCAACGCCCAGCAGGACCGATGGCGCAAGGGCCAGCAGCCGGTGCAGCGCCTCAATGACCTGCTCCTCGCCAAGCTCCTGGCTGCCGCGGTCGAATGTGGCAGTGTCGAATCCGGCAGGCAACAGGCCCCGTTCCCGCAGCAACCCCATCATCTTGTCCAGGCTGGCCTCGTGCTCGGCCCGCTCCTCGGCCACGCTTCGTTCAAGCAAGCCCAGTTGACTCCGGAGTTCCACGTGATCGCCGGCTAGGTACCCGGCGGTCGGGGGGAGGTCGTGGGTGTTGACGCTGGCAAGGGCCTGCGTTCGGTAACGTTCGGGCGGCAGAGGCGAGTCGCCGTCGTACTCGAACCAGAGGATCGACGTGCCCAGGATGCCGCGGGCCGCGAGATAGTCCCGCACCCACGGTTCGAAGACGCCCAGGTCTTCGCCGATGACCACCGCGCCCGCGCGGTGCGCTTCCAGAGCGAGGATGCCGATGAGGGCCTCGTGGTCGTAGCGGACATAGGCGCCGTCGCGAGCGGAGTTGCCGGCGGGCACCCACCACAAACGGAACAGCCCCAAGATGTGGTCCACACGAATTCCGCCGGCATGGCGAAGGACGGTGGAGAGCATCGCACGCAACGGCGCGTAGCCCGCCTCGGCCAAACGGACCGGGTGCCACGGCGGCTGGTTCCAGTTCTGGCCGAGCTGGTTGTACATGTCCGGAGGGGCGCCCACGCTGACACCCGGCGCGAAGCTGCTGCGCAGGGTCCAGGCGTCGGCGCTGCTGAGGTCCGCTCCGACGGCGAGATCGTGCACAACTCCCAGCCGCATGCCGGAACGCTTCGCGGCGGCCTGGGCTGACTCGAGCTGCTCATCGCAGATCCACTGAAGCCAACGGTGGAACCCAATCCGATCGGCCAATGTCTGCCGCATCGATTCAATCTTGGGCGAACCGAGGGTGGCCGCCGGGTCCTGCCAGAAGGGGTCCTCCGGCGACCGGTCTTCGCGCATGGCGCACCAAAGGGCGAAATCGTCCAAGCCTGGGCCGGACTCACGGCAGAATTCCTCGAAGGCGCGCTGCCGGGCCGGAGAAAGCTTGACCGTGTGAAGGAGTTCCAGGGCAGCGAGTTTGGCGGCGAAGATCTGGTCCCGGTCCAGCCGTTCCGCGTCCTTGTTGAGTGCGTGGACGTGATCCAGCAGCCGGTCCACCGCGGCCCGCTTCCGGGGCTTGACATATGCCAATTCGGGAATTTCTTCAATGCGAATATAAATGGGGTTGAAGAACCGCCTGGTGGACGGAGAATACGGCGACGCTTGAACCGGAGGCACAGGATCCGCGGCGTGCAGCGGATTCACCAGGACATAGTCAGCGCCGCGGGCGCCGGCCAACGACGCCAAATCGGCCAGGTCCGCGAAATCCCCGATACCCCATGAGCGCTTGGAGCGCACGGAGTACAGCTGCGTTGCGAGTCCCCAGCCACGCCGTTCTTCGAGCTGTGCCGCGGTCTGCAAGTTTGCTGGAACCACGGCGAGCACCGCGGTGGCCGTCACGCCGTTGGACTCGGCCGTGAGCGAGTGCCAGCCGAGTGGCAAACCGGCCGGCACCTCAAAGGTGGCACGGCCTGTGGGCACTCCCTCCACGTCGCGCGGCGGCGCCCAGTCCTCCTGCTGGGTGGCAGCGAGTTCCGTTCCGTCCTCGAGCGAGATCGACAGGCGGGCCGGCGAACCGTCGCGGACGTGCACATGAACCGTCGCCGTCGTTCCCTCCTGGACGACGACGGCGGGCGGCAGCATCCGTCGCCACGGCGCCACTTCCACGTCCGCGAGGGCCGCCTCGATCTGCTCGTCGGAATGGGCGGCCACTCCCAGTGCGCCCAGCACCTGGACCAGCGTGGTGGGTGAAACGTCGTGTTGCAGCCCGTCCCAGCCATGGAACGAGGTCCCGACCCCATGAGCGTCCGCGAGCCGGTGAAGCAGGTCCTCGTCAATGGCGGTGTTCGGGGCGGGTGGCATCGCCGTGGGGTCGGTGGCGTGCTGGATGGGAGTGTTGGTCATGTCCGCCTCGTCTGCGATGTGATTCGTCCGAAGGTGCATACCGCCCCGCGTGCAACTCGAGCGAGGCAACTGGTTCCGATTATTGCAGGGCGGTGGGGGCAGTCGCAGTTATTCCGACAGCATGACGCCCCAACCCGAAACCCTCGCTCACATATACGCCCCCAACCCGAAACGCTCGCTCACATCATGTGAGCGAGCGTCTGTCGTGGAACCGACATATCTGAGCGAGCGTCGGAAAATCCAAACCCTCGCTCACAAACAATCGCCAAAACCCAAACCCTCGCTCACATACGTCTGGGCGCGGCGTGGTACATGATTGAGCTATGGACGCCGTAGACGCGCTCAACGAAACCGCCTTCTGGCTGGAACGGGAACTCGCGGACGGCTTCAAGGTCCAGGCGTTCCGCCGCGCTGCGGGCATCATCGCCGGACTGAGCCAAGAGGAACTGGCTGCACGAGTCATGGATGGCCGCCTCAAGCGAACCAAGGGAATCGGCAGCCGGACCTTCGATGTGATCAGCCAGGCCCTGGGCGGCGCCGTTCCGGACTACCTAGAGAACCTCCGCCGTCGTGGGGCCGAACCCTTGGTCAACGGTGGGCACGAGCTAAACGCCGAGCTCCGGGGCGATCTGCACAGCCACAGCGACTGGTCGGATGGTGGCTCGCCGATCGAGGTCATGGCCGCCGCGGCTCGTATTCTCGGACGCGAATATGTCGCTTTAACCGATCACTCCCCCAGCCTCACCATCGCCAACGGACTCAGCCCCGAGCGTTTGATGGAGCAACTCACGGTCGTGGATGGGATCAACGAGCGATACGGCCAGGAGCCCGGATTCCGGTTGTTGGCCGGAATCGAGGTGGACATTCTTGAAGACGGCGAGTTGGACCAGTCCGCGGAACTGCTGGGCCAACTCGATGTTGTGGTGGCAAGTGTCCACTCGAAGCTCCGATCCGACAAACGGTCGATGACTCGGCGCATGCTTGCCGCCATCGAAAACCCCCACACGAACGTCCTTGGGCACTGCACCGGCCGCTTGGTCAAAGGATCACGAGGAACACGGCCCCCGTCGGAGTTCGACGCAGAAAAAGTATTCGCGTCGTGCGCAGAACGCTCAGTCGCCGTCGAGATCAACTCGAGGCCCGAACGCCAAGACCCGCCGGACGAATTGATTCGTATTGCCCTCGACGCTGGCTGCCTTTTCAGCATCGACAGTGACGCGCATGCCCCGGGCCAGCTCGATTTCCTGCAATACGGTGCCGAGCGGGCGCAAGCCAACGGCGTACCCGCCGATCGCATCGTTACGACGTGGCCATTGGACCGGCTTCTGGAGTGGCTCCAGCCCAAGCTATAGCCCGCCGTCGCCGCCAACTATTTAATGCCCGACGGCGACTTCCGCACCCAGCGCCGACCCCCGCCGTCGACCCCCGGCGATACAACTGCAGGAGGGTTGACAACTATAGCCTCATAAGAGAGCGAGCGTCGTCGATTTTCCCGCCATAAGAGAGCGAGCGTCGTCAGGGCTTCCCACTGAGCGCCGCGCGGACCCGGAACCGCACGGCCGAGACTGCCCACACGACGGCGAACAGCGCAATCAGCACCAACCCTGCGTCGCCGAGGTCTATCTCGCCCAGCCAGGTGGTGACAGGATCGGTCAGCCCGAGGACAGAGTTGAGGAAGCCGCCCAGCGTGATGACCGAGATGAAGAGCGCCGAAAAGGCCGAAATACCGGTGATGATGGCGTTGAATCCAAGCTTGCGCTGGGGATCGTGGATGGCGGACTTGTACATTCGCATCATGGCCACGCCGTTGACGGAATCGCAGAGCGTCATGGCCGCGGTGAAGGCCAGCGGCAACGCCAGGAGGGCAAGAACCGAAACGCCCGCGAGCGACGCCGCCGTCGTGAGTACCAGCAGCCCGATGGTGGTGGCTGTGTCGAAGCCAAGCCCGAACAAGAAGCCGATCACGTAGATGTTCCGCGGACGCTGGACCTTGGATAGCGGCTTGGCCAAGAGCCGCGCGATGAACCCTTTGGTTTCGAGGTCGTCGACGGCGATCGCGCCGCCCGCCTGGGCGGCGCGATACAGCTGCATCGTGCGGAGGAAGGCAGACCCGTTGAAGATGCCCATGGCCAGGAGGAAGAGCCCGGAGACGCCGCTGCCGATTAGCCCCAGCACGAGGTGTCCGGTGGTGCCGTCCTCCATGAGCTGGCCCACCAGGCTGGCGCCGCCAACCACCATCACACCGGCCAGAACTACCACTGAGCTGTGACCCAGGCTGAAGGCGAAGCCGACGCTCACGGGATCCTTGCGCTGTGCCACGAACTTTCGTGTGGAATTGTCGATCGCGGCGATGTGGTCCCAGTCGTAGCTGTGCTTGATACCGGCCACATATGCCGTCAGCACGAGGCCGAGCGCGATCGGCTGCCCTCCACCGGCGCCACCCACAAGCAGGAGAACGACGGCGGCAAGGTGCAGGAGGACGACCGAACCGAACATGAACGCGAGGCGCGACTTCATCGGGAGATGCTCACGCCGGCGGTACATCGAGGCGAACTCCGAGTGAGGTCATCAGTACTTCCTGAGGTTCAGCGGCGCCCTGCCATACCAGCGTTCGCGCAAAAGGCCGGTACAGGCAGCAAGCAACCGATTCAGTTCCTCGGTGCCGTTCGAGAGGGATCGAAGGACCAGTCCCGTTGTGCCCGCAAGTGTCCGGGTCAACGACAAGCCCGAGTACGCCTCATACCCCGTGGTCAGCCGGTGCAGCTCATCGGCGAGCGCCTGGTCAACCCGCGGATCCACCACAATGAGCGATCCCAGGTGGCTGTACCCCTCCATGAAGCCCATTCCGGTCACATCGCCCAGCGGCGGCCGGATCAGGAGGTTGTCGAGCGCAAGCAGCACCGCGCCGTCGTCGCTCTCCACTTGGATTTCGTTCCGTAGGCGGAGTTCCCGGTACCGGAAGGAGGCGGCGTCCGGCGACCAGCCGGGAGTGATGACTTCCGCCATGATGAGGCTCGACGTCGGATGCACAGTGATGCGCGTATTCTGCCGATAGCTGGCCTCCCGGTAGGCAATGAGCTGGTCGGGAGCCAACTCCAGTTCCGCCCCCTCCCCCAGGCGGATCGTCATCCGCTGCTCGGCAAAGGACCCCGGAGTCCGATAAATCTTCGTGGCCGACTGAGTGGTCAAAAGCAACGACGCCCCGGCCTCGACCTCCACATCCACAACATAGAGATCCGCCCCCAAATACGCCCCGCCCGGATTGACCACGACATAACAAACCTGCCCGGACCCATCCAAGTAGTGCGGCCTCAAAACCCGCAAGGCACCCTGATGAAACTGCTGCACGGCCACGGATCGTCCTGCACGCAAAGCGACCCGCAGGCTGAGCTCGCCCATCGGCGAGTTGCTCGAAGAGGCGGCGAAGCCGGATTTGGGGGCCGCGGCGTGGCGGGCACCGCGGGGGGCCCACTGCTGCGAGGGCCCCGACCAGAGCTTGCGAGGGTTGGGAGCGGCTGGGGACGGGCACGGCCCAAAATCCGGCGGAGCCGCCGGAGGTGACCCATCCGCCGGTGAGAGCTCAGCCGCCGTAGCCGTCGTGCTCATGGCGCTAGGTCGAGCATCAGGACGTCGTGCCGCATCCATGCGATGACCTTGTCGAGCCCTTCGTCGGTTTTGAGGTTTGTAAAGCAGAACGGCTTGTCGCCGCGGAATTCCTTGGAGTCCCGTTCCATGACGGACAAGTCTGCGCCGACGAACGGGGCGAGGTCGGTCTTGTTGATGATGAAGAGGTCCGACTTGATCATGCCTTGGCCGGCTTTGCGGGGGATTTTCTCTCCTTGGGCGACGTCGATGATGTAGATCGAGAAGTCCACGAGTTCGGGGCTGAACGTGGCGGATAGGTTGTCGCCGCCGGATTCCACGAAGATGACCTGCAGGTCGGGGTGCCGTTTCTTGAGTTCCTCGATGGCCGCCGTGTTCATGGAGGTGTCTTCACGGATGGCGGTGTGCGGGCAGCCGCCCGTTTCGACGCCGATGATGCGGTCCTCGGGCAGGATGCCGTTGGCCGCGAGGATTTTAGCGTCTTCGATCGTGTAGATGTCGTTGGTGATGGCGGCCATGGAGATTTCCCGGCTCATGTGGCGGGTCAGGCGCTCAACGAGCTGCGTCTTGCCGGCACCTACCGGGCCGCCGATGCCGATCTTGATGGGTTCAGGCATGTGTCCTCCTATGGTTCTAGCTCATGAACATGCGCGCACGTTGCCATTCGTGCCGCATCTGCGAAATTTCCAGCCCGGGGCTGACGGCTCCGAAGTCGTCCCAGCTGAGGTGCTGGACATGTTCGACGGCGGCAGCGACGTCGTCGTGCGCCTTGCGCAACAGCCGCTGCCCGGAGTTCTGGCCGAGCGGGATGGCGCGCACGGCGTTCTGCGTCAGTGAGGTGACCGCCGCGAAAAGGTAAGCGGCGAGCGCTCCTTCGAACGGCACGCCCAGCGAGCGCGCGACGACGGCGAACGCCAGCGGCTGATGACCGGCAGCCCGGCCCGTGGTCACGAGAGTCCGGTAGGCCTCCAGCGCGGCCGACGGAAAGACTTCGGTCCCGATCTCGATCAGCCGCCCGCCCATTTTGGTACTGGCCTCCCGAACCTGCCGAGGCAAGAGCTGAGCACTCAAATGAGCATCAAGCCCAGCTAAGTCAAAACCCTCATAAAGGAACCGAATAGCCAAGCCGTCGGAATAGGTCAACTGCTGCCCCACAAACGCAGACAGCCAGTTGCCGAATGAGGCTTCATCGCGAACCAACCCGCGATCGATGTACGTCTCAAACCCCAAAGAATGAGCAAACGCCCCGGTAGGCAACGCGGAGTCAGTGAGCTGCTGAAGCGCCAGCTGATAAGAAGTCATGCCACCCCCCTCAAGGCGAGACGACAAAACAGCCAACCCGACCATCGGCCCAGAAGACTAGTGCGTGTGTTCAGCATGGCGGAAAGGCACCGGCATTACGCGTTCCTGGCGCTCGTACGGCACGCCGACGTGTTTGAGGTAGTCCTCGACCGTGTGGTCGTACTGGCACACCATGACTTCGGCCCCGTACTCGGACGCCGCGTCGAAGAACTGGGCCTGCAGGTGCCGGTTGCCGAGGGAGTGCGCCACGACACCCATTTCGTAGATGCTGCGGGCGGCGATGATCAGGACGTCGCTCGGTAGCACGGACACCACGATCAGGTTCGCATCCTCGACGGCGAGGATGTCGCCGTCGCGCAGGTCTCCGGAGCCGGCCGGGAGGCGGATGCCGAGCTCCTTCCCGTGGTCCGTGGTGACGCGTTGGATGCGTTTGACCAGCTGAGCGCTGGGCAGCACGACCTTCTCCTTGTGGAGGCCGGCATACTGTTCGGGATCGGGCAGCTCGTGCAGGTTGCCGAGGATCTTTTCGATGATCATGTGGTTCTCCTCCGGCGGTCTAGAAAAGGAAGTAACGCTGGGCCATGGGCAGCACGTCGGAAGGCTCACAGGTGACGTCTTCGCCGTCGACCGTCACTTTATAGGTTTCGGGGTCGACCGCGATATCGGGCGTTTCCCCGTTGAACTTGAGGTCCGCCTTGCTCAGGTTCCGGATGCCGGACACCGGCCGGATGACGCGTTCCAGGCCAAGCTCCTCCGGGACACCCGCGTCGATGGCTGCCTTGGACAGGAAGGTGATGGAGGACTGCTGCAACGCCTTTCCGTGGGTGGCGAACATCGGGCGCATGGTGCGTGGCTGCGGTGTGGGGATGGAGCCGTTGGAATCGCCCATGAGGGCGTAAGCAATCTGCCCGCCCTTGAGAACCAGTTCCGGCTTCACGCCGAAGAAGGCCGGATTCCAGAGGACGAGGTCGGCGAATTTGCCCACTTCAACCGAGCCGATGGAGTCGGCCATGCCCTGCGCGATCGCCGGGTTGATGGTGTATTTGGAGATGTAGCGCTTGATCCTGAAGTTGTCGCTTTCCCCGCCTAGGCCGTTTGTAGCGCCGTGGCTTGCACCTGACGGGTCCTTGAGCACGCCTCGCTGCCGCTTCATGGCGTCGGCCACTTGCCACGTGCGGATGACGACTTCGCCCACCCGGCCCATGGCCTGGGAATCCGAGGACGTCATGGAGAAGATGCCCAGGTCCTGGAGCACGTCTTCGGCGGCGATGGTTTCGGCCCGGATGCGGGAATCGGCGAACGCCACGTCTTCCGGAATGTCAGGGTTGAGGTGGTGGCACACCATGAGCATGTCCAGGTGCTCTTCGATGGTGTTCCGCGTGTACGGGAGCGTCGGATTCGTGGATGCCGGGAGCACATTGGACAATCCGGCGATCTTGATGATGTCCGGAGCGTGCCCGCCGCCGGCGCCTTCGGTGTGGAAGGTGTGGATGACCCGGCCATCGATG
Organism: Arthrobacter sp. efr-133-TYG-118; assembly: GCF_030209755.1. Taxonomy (GTDB): domain Bacteria; phylum Actinomycetota; class Actinomycetes; order Actinomycetales; family Micrococcaceae; genus Arthrobacter. The sequence continues at coordinate 121,799 of NZ_JARVRH010000001.1, forward strand.
GCCTTGATGGTGTCCTCCACGAATCCGCACTCGTTGAGGGTGTCCGTGTGGATTGCTACCTGCACGTCGTATTCATCGGCTACGCGAAGGGACATGTCGATCGACGACGTCGTGGCGCCCCAGTCCTCGTGGACTTTGAGGCCCACGGCACCTGCGCGGATCTGTTCGGCGAGCGGCTCAAGGGCAGAGGCGTGGCCTTTGCCGAGGAGGCCGATATTGATCGGGAGCCCCTCCGCCGCTTGGAGCATCCGCGAAATGTGCCATTTGCCGGGAGTGATGGTGGTGGCCTTGGTGCCTTCGGCCGGTCCCGTGCCTCCGCCCACCATGGTGGTGATGCCGCTGCACAGTGCCGTGGGGACTTGGTCCGGGGAAATGTAGTGGATGTGGGTGTCCACGCCCCCTGCGGTGAGGATCTTGCCCTCGCCCGCGATCATCTCGGTGCTGGCCCCGATCACGATGTCCACGCCGTCTGCGATCTGCGGATTGCCTGCCTTGCCGATCTTGAAGATGTGCCCGTCTTTGAGCGCCACGTCGGCCTTGTAGATTCCGGTGTAGTCGAGGACCACGACGTTCGAAATGACGGTGTCCGGAACGTCGAGGGTCTGGTCCGAGGCTACGTTGGTCCCAGGCAAACGGCCGTCGCGGGTCACCTGGCCGTTCTGGCCCATGCCGTCGCGGACCACTTTGCCGCCGCCGAACATGACCTCTTCGCCGTAGACGGTGTGGTCCTTCTCGATCTCGAGGAAAAGTTCGGTGTCCGCCAAGCGGATGGAGTCGCCCGTCGTCGGGCCGTAAAGGTCTGCGTACTGCTTGCGCGAAATTTCAAAGCTCACTGGGCTGTTCCTTCCTTGGTGGCTCCGGGCCCTTCTTTGCTGGCTCCGGGCCGTTCGGTGCCGGCGGCAGCGCCGCCGTCGTTCTTTCCCGCGTCCGCATCAAGGGGACCGTTGACGGCGTTCCGGAGGCCGTAGACTTCGCGGCTGCCCGCGATCGCAACGAGTTTGACGGTCTTGGAATCGCCCGGCTCGAAGCGCGCGGCCGTTCCGGCGGGGATGTCCAGGCGGCGGCCGTAAGCTGCTTCGCGATCAAAATCGAGGGCCGGATTCGCCTCGGCAAAGTGGTAGTGAGAACCCACCTGGACGGGGCGGTCGCCACGGTTGACGACGTCGACGGCGATTGCCTCGCGTCCGCTGTTGCAAGCGATGGGCTCTGCTTGGAGACGGTACTCACCGGGAATCATGTTGGCCTCCTAGCGGATCGGGTCGTGGACGGTGACGAGCTTGGTGCCGTCAGGGAAAGTGGCCTCAATCTGGACGTCATGGATCATCTCCGGCACGCCCTCCATCACATCTTCACGGCGAAGCAGAGTGGTCCCGTAGCTCATGAGTTCAGCGACGGTTTTCCCGTCACGGGCGCCCTCAATCAGTTCGTAGCTGATGATCGCCACGGCTTCGGGGAAGTTCAGCTTCAGGCCGCGGGATTGCCGACGGCGGGCGAGGTCGGCCGCGACCACGATCATGAGCTTCTCCTGCTCACGGGGCAAAAGATGCATCGGTTCTCCTTAAAGTTGTGTGCTGCAGAAGCGGACATCAGATCACTCGAGGCTCAGAAAAGCCGAGGACGTCGGGGCAGCTACTACGGTTATAGCGCCAAACGTCAGACATATCCAGTTCGCCCCTTCACTGTCCCTCCCGAACGAATTGTGACCAGCCTAAAGCCTTGAGATTTCGGCAAGGTTTCCGTGCTCCTGCGACATCAGGCCTTCTTGGCGCGGTGCTTCCTGACCTGCCAGACAACCAGAATCGCCACCACAATTACTGCCACCACGGCCGCGGCACCCCGGCCCACTACGCGCGCCACTTCTTCGTACGAATTTCCGGCCACAAAGCCGAGGGTCACAAACAACGACCCCCAGATAATTCCGCCGCTGAAGTTCCAAAACGCGAAGCGCCGGTAGGGCATGCGGCTGAGTCCGGCGAGCGCGGGCATGACGGCACGAAAGAAAGCGGTAAACCGGCCTAGGAGCACCGCGACGCCGCCTTTGTCCTTGAGGAAGTCTTCAGCCTTCTGCAATTGGGCGCGTCTTTTGTCCAGGATTCTTAAGGCCATCACCCGTGGGCCGAAGTGCTTGCCAATTTCATAGCCCACGGTGTCTCCTGTGATCGCGGCAGTCACCACAATGGCGATCATGGCCCACAATTCGAAGAGCCCGCGGCTTGCAATCACCCCGCCGACCACCGCCGCCGTTTCACCGGGAATCACAAAGCCCACAAAGATCGCATCCTCAGCGAACACGAGGGCGAAGACGATGCACGCGATCACGAGCGGGCTGGTGTTCAGGAGTCCGTCCAAAAGCGCATGCATGAAGACAGTCTGGCAGTTGAATGCCTTGTTGGGCAGGAGGGGTCAGATCCGGCTGCCGTTGCTCGTTCCGAGGTGGCCCGTCGAGAATGGTGAGTGTGAACGACAGCTTCGCTAATGTGACCTCCCGCGTGTGGCACGCAATCGGCGCCGAAGACGACGGTGCGGATTGGCTGGCCGCTCAGCTAACGACGACCGGGCCGCGGGCGGTCCTCCCGGCCGCTTTCGACGTGACAGGACTTGCGACGGGGGCGGTTGCCGCCGCGACGGTGGCCACAGCGCAGTTTCTCGCGGCTCGCCGCCAGTCCGCGCAGCCGACGGTGACGGTAGACAGTCGGGAGTCGTGCGCCGCGTTCGCCTCCGAGAGGCTGTTCTCCCCGATCGGCTGGACCCGGCCACCGCTGTGGGACCCCATCGCCGGCAACTATCGTGCGGCGGACGCTTGGGTCAGGCTGCACACCAACTACGCCAGCCACCGCGCCGCCGTCGAACGGGTGCTGGACGCCCATGACCGCGAAACCGTGCAGGCTGCAGTGGCCGGGCTGCCTGCCGAGGAATTGGAGGCGGCGATCGTGGAAGCGGGCGGATGCGCCGCTGTCATGCACAACCGCAGCCAGTGGCTCACCTCGGCTGCGGGGGCGGCGACTGCGGACGCGCCGCCGCTGACCGTCGTCGAGCGCCGCTCATCCGGCGCCCGCACGCCGAACGCGATCGGAGAACTGCCCTTCGACGGGGTGCGCGTGCTGGATCTGACGCGGGTGATCGCAGGGCCGGTGTGCACCAAGTTCCTTGCCGGCTATGGTGCGGACGTGCTGCGGATCGACCCGCCGGGCTTTGACGAGGTGCCGTCGCTACTGCCTGAGACGACGCTCGGCAAACGTACCGCCGCTTTGGATCTCACGGCCCCAAGCGACCGCGCGATGTTCGAGGAACTGCTCGCGGGTGCCGATATGCTCGTGACGGGACTGCGAGGCGACGCCCTGAAACGCCTGGGCTACGACGACGAGGCCCTGACCGCCGTGAACCCCGGCTTGATCATCGCCAGCCTGGACGCCTACGGCTGGGTTGGCCCTTGGCGCAATCGCCGCGGGTTCGACAGCCTGGTCCAGATGAGCTGTGGGATCGCCGACGACGGCGCCACCGCCACGGGCCAAGCGGAGCCGGCCCCGCTTCCCGTTCAAGCCCTCGACCACGCGACCGGCTGGCTATTGGCCGCGGCCGTCGCCCGTGCCCTGACCCGGCGCCTCAGCCATTCGGTAACGGCCCGCATCCAGGGCTCGCTGATCGGCACGGCCAACCTGCTGTACTCCCTGACCCCGCCGGACAACCACCTATCCGTACCTACACCCGAAGACTTCGCTCTCACGGCAACCACCACAGACTGGGGGCCGGCGCGACGCGTGCCTCTTCCGGGCCGAATCGACGGCGTCGCCGCTCACTGGTCGCAGCAGGCCGGGCCGCTCGGCCGTCACCCAGCCATGTGGGCCACGCACAAGTAAACCCCCGGAACCGCACGGTTCCGGGGGTTTTTGGGTGGGCCCTGTGGGGATCGAACCCACGACCCACGGATTAAAAGTCCGATGCTCTACCAACTGAGCTAAAGGCCCCTGCCGACTGTAGAAACAGCCATAAATACTGTACCTCAAGCTCAAGGCCGTTTTGACACGGGAGCACCCGCGCCGTCGTGACCTCTTTTGAACCAAACCCCGGCGACGACGCGCGGCCACAACGGCGTGTCGCGGCACGTACGGATTCAAACAAGGTCAGGAAGGAACGCGGCGCCCCCGGCGCCAGCCGAAGTGAAGCCGAGCCTGCAGCGTTCTCCCTGCTCTTGAACCAAGCCCCGACGACGACGCGCGGCAACTGCGGCGTGTCGCGGCGCCGGCGGATCCAAACATGGGAAGAACGCGACGGCGCCGCCCGAGGGCCACTACAGGTGCGCCCGCAGGCCCCGCGCAACAGACACCGCTACGAGCCCCAGTCAAGAGTGCACGAGCGAAAACACAGGAGTAGCGTTGGGGCATGAGCGAACAATCGGGACCTCCTGTGTACGGCGGAGCAAATAGGCACCACAAGCCGAAACCCTTCGCGCCGGTTGACTTCGAGCCGTTTGCCGGCGGAGCGGACCCCGCGCGCGTGTCCGAAGCCGCGCACCTTGCCGCCCAGGCCCTCGTGCGGCGAGGTCGAGATAGCGATGATCCCAAGATCACCAGGCGCCTCGTGAAGCTCGCTGACGAGCAAGGCCTGGAAGCCATCGCTGAAATGTGGGCCGAGAGCCCCGCCCGGTCCTTGCCCGGCGCCTTGTGGCGGCTCTATGCATTGCGCGCGGCCACCATGCAGGACTCGGAGCGCATCTCCGTGTACTTCAAGGCCGGCCGGGACACCGCCCAGGTTTCCCACGTCGTGGCGGGCGCCGCAGAGCCGCCGGGAGCCGATGAAATGAAGCAGATGGCGGACGCTATCCTTTCGGGAGCGTTCGACGGCGATTTCGACGTCGCGCTGGAACGCTCAGCCGCGTTTTGCCGCGTCGTCGCGCTCGGCCAAGCCACTCTGGCGGACAGCGCAGAGCATTCCAACGAAGGCCACGCGAGCAAGCTGACCCGGAACTCCCACCAGCTCGTGAAGACTGCGGAAGATCTCGAGCACGCGGCCAATGCGTGGCGCCTCGGAGAGCTGGATTGACATGAAATATAAGGGCGGGGGGCCGTCACAACCACCTCCGGCGCCAGCTGTCAATGTTGACTTAGCTCGGACGACGTAGAAAACTGAAACTGGTGTCGAACCGCGAAACCCCCGGGCTTCAACTTATAGCCGCTTCGAGCGGCCTACCGCCGAGAGGCGTATCCGGTTCGGCACCATTTTTATGCCCATCGGCGAAGACGCCGCCCCACCCCATCCCTCCCGTCTACCGGAAGCCAAATGAAGCTGCGTCTCTTCCCCCAAGAACCCGCCGGTTTGCAATTGTTGTCGCAAATGGCCCGCCAGATTCTTGAGGCAACCGGGACGCTTTCTGAGATCTTCGGAGCACCTGTCGCGGAGCACGAACGGCTTGTGGAGGAGATGCACGAACACGAGGCGAAATCCACGGACCTGCATTTCGCCCTCCTGACCCACATGCGCACGAGTTTCGTGAACCCGCTCCCCCGCGAGGACATGTACGCCCTTTCCCGATTCCTCAACGAGGCGATGGAAAAGCTGGATGCCGCGGGCGAGCTCGTAGCCCTCTACAAACTGGACCGGGTGCCCAAGCGCGCGGCAGACCAGTTGGAGATCATCAGCCGCCAGGCAGAACTCACGGTTGATGCCATGCGCCAGCTGGACGATCTGGACGAGCTCGAGGATTACTGGATCGAGGTCCTGCGGCTGGCCAAGCGTGCTGAGCGCAGCCACCGGACCTGGGTGGCCGAGATGCTCCGCGACATGAAGTCCACCCAGTTTTCGAGGAACCGCGACGTAGCCAACCAACTAGTGGACGTCACCAAGGACATGCGCCGTGTCGCGACCCAGGTAGGCAGCATCATCGTCAAGGAAGCATGAGGTGGCGGTCGCGTTCTTCGCCCTTGTGGTGGTGCTGGCGGCTGGCTTCGCATTCCTGAACGGATTCCGGGACGTCTCCACCGCCGTCGCGCTCTCCGTGCGGACGCGTGCCCTCACTCCGTCAGTTGCGGTTGTGTTGGCGGCCGTCTTCAACTTTGCCGGGGTGCTGCTCAGTGGCGGTTTCGCGCTGGTCTTCAGCCAGGCGTGGGTCGTTCTCCCCTCGGGAATGAACGGGCTGACTATGCTCGCCGCGGGGCTGTGTAGCGCCATCCTTTGGGGAATCTACGCTTGGTGGCGCGGTGTGCCGCTCTCGTCAACCCATGCCTTGGTGGGAGGCCTGGTGGGCGCCGGAGCTGCAAGCGCAGTGATGGGAGGCAGCCCCATCAACGGAGTGGACAGTATTTTGCTCGCGCAAGTGGTCCTGCCGTTGCTGCTGTCCCCCGTGATTGCCTTCCTTGGCGCCTATCTTCTCGTGTGGCCTGTCACGTGGGCGGCGCGCTACACCCAGCCCGATGTTGTGCATGGCCGCTTCCGCCATGCGCAGTCTGTCTCGGCCGCTGCCGTCGCGTTCGGCCATGGCCTGCAGGACGGGCAGAGATCCGTAGCGGTGATCCTGTTGGGCGCCGTGGCGGCAGGTGTGTCCGACTCCAATGACCTCCCGTTCTGGGTCATCCTGCTGGTGGCTGCCATGCTCACGGCGGGAACGCTTTGTGGTGGTTGGCGCATCTCGTACACCTTGGGTTACAAGCTGACGCGGGTAGACCCGATGCGGGGATTCATCGCCCAGAGCCTGACCTCGCTGATGTTGTTCGTCGGTGCCATCGGCTTCCACTTGCCGCTTTCCACCACGCACACTGTGACGTCTGCAGTGCTCGGCGCAGGAAGCAACCAGAACTTTTCCGTTACAAACCGTCGGATGGTGCTGCGGATCCTGGGGTTCTGGGTCGCGACGCCGATCGTTACCGCCGCTGTGGCGTTCGTCCTTGGGCTGGCGCTCTCGCCCTTATCCCGCTGAGTTCAGCGGGTCCCGCTAGGCCGGCGACCCCGCTAACCCGCGCTCCGCCACACGTATCGACGCTCCGGCCGGCCCACTCCCCCGTAGCGGAGCTGGACGGTGACCAGGCCTTCCTCGCTCAAGTATTCAAGGTAGCGCCGGGCGCTGACCCGGGAGGTCCCCAGGACATCGGCGGCTTCGGTTGCGGATAGGTTCCGCTCCGATTCCTTTAGCAGCTGCTCCACCATCCGCAGCGTCTCCGCGCTGCAACCTTTGGGCAGGGGACGTTCACGCCGGTTGAGGCCGAATACCCTGTTCACGTCGTCCTGCTCGGCGGTGGACTTGGACGCTGCGAGCGAACTGTATGCGCGCTGGTAGTGCTGGAGGCGTTCGCTCAGGTCGTCGGCGGAGAAGGGCTTCATCAAGTAGTGGACAATGCCGCCGCGGAGGGCACGGCGGACAGTGTCCACCTCACGCGCCGCGGTAATGACCAGCACGTCAAGCTCGGGCAGTGACTCGCGGAGCTGGTGCAACAAATCGAGGCCGCTGATGTCAGGCAGGTGGATGTCCAGGAGGACCAAGTCCGGTTTCAGGCGTTTGGCCTCATCCAGGGCCTGCGCGCCCGTATGTGCCACGCCGGCCACCGAGAAGCCCGGGGCCTGCCGGACGAATCCTGAGTGGACCTTGGCCACCATGAAGTCATCGTCGACTATCAGGACATTGATCATTCGCTGGGGCTCCGCTTCTTGAGGAGGGCGGTGAATACGGCACCATCGTCGTTGTGGACGCTCACTTCTCCGCCCCGCCTCAGACATGCTAGCCGGGTGAGCGCCAATCCAAAGCCGCGACCGCCGTCGGCCGTTGGCGCTTTGGTAGTGAATCCCTGCCGGAAAATATCCGCCATGCGCTCCTCGGCGACACCGGGACCGGAGTCGCGCACGATGATCACCACGCTGTGAGGATTTTCGTCCACCGTCACGCGGACGGTTGCGTCGGGAGAGCCCGCGACGGCGTCCATCGCGTTGTCCACGAGGTTGCCGACGATGGTGGTCAGGTCCCGCGAGAGCCGCTCGTCGACGCGTCCCAGCATCGAGTTCTGGTCCAGCTGAAGTGTGACGACCCGTTCGGCGGCCAGGCTGGCCTTCGCGATGAGCATGGCCGCGAGCGCAGGGTCGTGGATGCGGGAGGTGACGTCGTCGTGCAAGCGTGTGCGGCTGAGGCTGACGCCACTGACGAAGCTGACCACCTCGTCGTATTCCTTGAGCTGGATCAGTCCCGAGATGGTGTGGAGCTGGTTGGCGAACTCGTGGGTCTGGGCGCGCAAGGTGTCGGTGGTGGTGCGGGTGGCCCCGAGCTCCTTCTCCAAGGTGGAAAGCTCCGTACGGTCCCGCAAAGTTGTTACCGATCCGATGACCCGTCCGTGTGAAAGGACGGGTTTGCGGTTCAGAACCACTACCCGCTCTTCGGCGAGCACCAGACGGTCCGGGTCCGGCTGTTCCGTGGTCAGGACCTCGCGCAGCTGCTGTTCCACTCCAAGGTCGTTGAGCCGGCGGCCAACGCAGTCCTCCGGCAGTCCAAGGAATTCCCGAGCGCTTTCGTTGGCCACCGTGATCCGTTCGTGCGGGTCCAGGGCGATGACGCCTTCCTTCACGCCGTGCAGGATTGCTTCGCGGTGCTCCACGAGGCCGGCGATTTCCTCTGGTTCAAGTCCTAGCGTCTGCCGCTTCACCCGCCGGGACAGCATGATGGAACCAGCCGTGCCCAACGCCAGCGAGACTCCCAAATATGTGAGCAGGTCGGGGACGGCGTCGCCTAGCCTCTCCCACACCGAGGGGTAATTTCCGCCGACGGCAACGATCCCCACCATCCGGCCCGCGTCGTTGAGCACCGGGACATGGGCTACAAGGGAGACCTTGCCGTTCATGCTGACGGCACCGGTCCACGCGCGCCCCAAAAGGACGTCGCTATCACCCAGGTCCAGCAACGTACCAAGCTGGGATGGGTCGGGCGAAGTCAGGACGGTGCGGTCCGGTTTGGCCAGGATGACGAAACTGGAGCCGGACACAGTCCGGGCCGATTCGGCGACGGCCGGAAGTGCGGCTCCCTGCCTCGGCTCCGCGCCGGGAAGCAGGGAACGGACCACGGGCATCGCAGCGAGGGATTCGGCAGCTGACAAGGCTCGCCGCCCTTCCACACGCTCGAAGGTCTGGACCGATTGGGCAAGCGAGATGAGAATGACCCCGACCAGCACAGCGAGCACAATCAGCAGCTGCAGCCCCAGATATTGACCCGCCAGCGACATCCGGCGGCGGCGGCGCAGGATCCTTCGCGCTCGGGCAGCTTTTAGCACAGCTTTTCCTTTCCGCATCGGGGCCAGCCGCGTGCAGGCCATTCTGCTTCGCGGCTTTTCCGCGCGGGGTCTGTTCCATTATCGGCCCACAAGGCACATACGTGACCCTGACCACAATGAACACAATGATCTTTGAGAACACAAGCGTGACCTGCGTCACTGCCGCCCATAGCGTGAAGACACTCCCACCAATGATGAGAAGAGGAATACATGCGTCCAATGAACGCACTGCGCGCCATCGCTGTCGCTGCAGGCCTTGCCTTCGCAGCCACCGGCTGCGGCGTGACCGGCGGCGCCGACGCCGGAAAGACGAGCAGCGCCCCTGCCGGCCCGCTGACCGGGCTCCGGATCATGGTCCCCAACACCCCCGGCGGCGGCTACGACACGACGGCCCGCACAGCAGCCAAGGTCATGGGTGACACTAAGACCGCCACGAACGTCGAAGTCTTCAACCTGGCCGGCGCCGGCGGCACAGTCGGCCTGGCGCGCTTGGTCAACGAAAGGGGCAACAAGGACCTCGCCATGCTCATGGGTCTGGGCGTGGTTGGCGCCAGCTACACCAACAAATCCGAGGCGAAGCTGACGGCCACCACTCCCCTCGCCCGCCTCATCCAGGAACCCGGCGCCATCATGGTCGGCAAAGATTCCCCGTACAAGACCATCGACGATCTGGTGAAGGTCTGGAAAGAGGACCCTTCCAAGGTTTCGGTCGGCGGTGGCTCGTCCCCTGGCGGCCCTGACCATTTGCTCCCGATGCAGCTCGCCAAGGCAGTTGGCATCGACCCCAAGAAGGTCAACTTCGTCTCGTTCGACGGCGGCGGCGACCTGCTTCCGGCGATCCTTGGCAACAAGGTCGGCTTCGCGGCATCCGGCGCCGGTGAATACCTCCAGCAGATCAAGTCCGGCGAAGTACGGGTGCTGGCAACGAGCGGCGAGTCACGTCTGGAAGGCGTTAATGCCCCGACACTGAAGGAATCCAAAATCGACCTCGTCTTCACCAACTGGCGCGGCATCGTGGCTCCCCCCGGAGTTTCCGACGCCGACCGCGACCGTATAGTGGACGCCCTGACCAAGATGCACGCAAGCGATGAGTGGAAGGCAGCCCTTAAGACCCGCGGCTGGTCCGACGCATTCATCACCGGCAATGAGTTCAAGACCTTCCTCACGGACCAGGACAAGAGGGTGGCCGACGTACTGAAGGAACTGGGGCTGGCGTGACGCAGCAAGCCACCGCCGCCGGAAAACCGGCGGCAGGTACAGGCCGCTCCGAGCTCGGCATTGCTGCCCTGCTCGGGGTGGCCGGCGCCGTCGTTCTCTGGGACGCATCACGGCTCGTAGTCCCGTATTCAGTATCAGATCCCGTAGGTCCCAAGACCCTCCCAATCATCATCGGGAGCCTGCTCCTCGTCACTGCCGTGATGCTGGCCGTCAACGTCCTGCGCGGCGGCCGCGGCCAGGCCGAAGAGGGGGAGGACGTGGACCTGAGCCATCCCTCGGACTGGAAGACCGTCCTGCCCCTCGCTGGCGCCTTTGTCCTGAACATCCTGCTAATCGGCGTTGCCGGCTGGGTCGTCTCCGGAACGCTGCTCTTCTGGGGCAGCGTGTGGGCGCTGGGTGGCCGCAACTACGTCCGGGACGGGGTGGTCTCCGTAACCATGGCCCTCCTGACTTTCTACGGCTTCTACTTCGGGCTGGACATCAAACTCCCCGCCGGCATCTTGGCAGGAATCCTCTGATATGGATACTTTCAATCTCTTGCTACAGGGGTTCTCCACCGCGCTGACCCCCATGAACCTCATGTTCGCGTGCCTTGGCGTGCTCCTTGGCACCGCCGTGGGCGTGCTGCCAGGCATCGGCCCGGCCATGGCTATCGCGCTTTTGCTGCCCCTGACCTACAACCTCGAACCCACCAGTGCGCTCATCATGTTCGCCGGCATCTACTACGGGGGTATGTACGGCGGCTCCACCACGTCCATCCTGCTGAACACCCCAGGCGAATCGTCCACGGTCATCACCGCAATAGAGGGCCACAAGATGGCAAAAGCGGGCCGGGCCGCACAAGCCCTGGCCACGGCAGCCATCGGTTCCTTCGTGGCCGGCACCATTGGAACCGCACTTTTGGCGGCGTTCGCCCCCTTGGTGGTGAAGTTTGCGGTGAGCCTGGGTCCCTCCAGCTATCTTGCCATCATGGTCCTGGGCCTGTTGACCGTGACTGCGGTCCTTGGAGCCTCGAAGCTCCGCGGCTTCGCATCCGTCGGCCTCGGTCTGGCCATCGGCCTGGTCGGCATGGACCCGGTGACCGGCCAGCAGCGTCTGGTCTTCGGTATCCCCCTGCTGAGCGACGGCCTGGACATCGTAGTGGTGGCCGTGGCGATCTTCGCCGTCGGCGAGGCCTTCTGGATCGCCGCCCATCTTCGCCGCAGCAAAATGTCCACCATCCCGGTGGGTCAGCCATGGATGGGCAAGCAGGACTGGAAGCGCTCTTGGAAGCCGTGGCTCCGCGGAACCGCGCTTGGCTTCCCGTTCGGCGCCATGCCCGCGGGCGGCGCCGAGGTCCCCACCTTCCTGTCTTACTCGGTCGAGAAAAAGCTCACCAAGCACCCGGAGGAATTCGGGCACGGCGCGATCGAAGGCGTGGCCGGTCCCGAGGCCGCGAACAACGCGTCCGCTGCCGGGACGTTGACGCCTCTGCTGGCGCTCGGCCTGCCGACTAATGCTACGGCGGGCGTCATGCTTGCCGCCTTGATACAGTTCGGCATCCAGCCCGGTCCGCTGCTCTTCCAGAACGAACCCATCCTGGTCTGGGGCCTCATCGCCAGCTTGTTCATCGGGAACACCCTGCTCCTGCTGATCAACCTGCCCATGGCACCGCTGTGGGCCAGGCTGCTGCGGATTCCCCGGCCCTACTTGTACGCCGGGATCCTGTTTTTCGCAACACTGGGCGCGTATGCGGTCAACCTGCAGGCGTTCGACCTGGTCATCCTGCTGGTCCTGGGTGCCCTGGGCTTCGCCATGCGGCGCTTCGGCCTTCCGATCCTGCCGCTGATCATCGGCCTGATCCTAGGCCCTCGGATCGAAAATCAGCTGCGCAAGGCGTTCCAGCTGAGTGCGGGCGACATCTCCGGGCTGTGGAGTGAGCCGCTCGCCGTCGGCGTCTATGCGGTTGTGGCACTCATCCTTGCGTGGCCGCTGGTGGCATTGGCCTGGCGCCGCTTCCGTCCGGGGGAGGAGGCTGTTCAGGTACCAGCTTCCCTTGAGCGCGATCCGCACCAGAGCCGGTTGTAACCTTTCGGGCAAGCAAACCCCGACGGCGGCAGTCACCTCGCAAGGTGACGGTCGCCGTCGGGCTTTTCGCAGCCGGGGCTTATCCGAAGCGGCCGGAGACGTAGTCTTCCGTGGCCTTCTGGGACGGGTTGTTGAAGATGGTGGTGGTGTCCGCGAACTCGATGAGCTTGCCGGGCTTGCCGGTGCCGGCGATGTTGAAGAACGCGGTCTTGTCCGAAACGCGTGCGGCTTGCTGCATGTTGTGGGTCACGATCACCACGGTGTACTCGTCCTTGAGCTCATTGATGAGGTCTTCGACGGCCAAGGTGGAGATGGGGTCCAGCGCGGAGCAGGGCTCGTCCATGAGGATTACCTGCGGTTCCACGGCGATGGCACGGGCAATGCAGAGCCGCTGCTGCTGGCCGCCGGAGAGTCCGGAGCCCGGCTTCTCGAGGCGGTCCTTCACCTCGTTCCACAGGTTGGCGCCGCGCAGGGACTTCTCCACGAGTGCGTCAGCCGCCCCCTTGCTGATTCTCTTGTTGTTCAGCTTCACGCCTGCCAACACGTTGTCGCGGATGGACATTGTGGGGAACGGGTTGGGCCGCTGGAAGACCATGCCGACCTGGGTGCGGACAGACACGGGGTCCACGCCGGGTCCGTAGAGGTTGTCGCCGTCGAGCAGGACTTCGCCTTCAACGCGCGCGCCCGGAAGCACTTCGTGCATGCGGTTCAGCGTGCGCAGGAAGGTTGACTTGCCACAACCGGACGGGCCGATGAATGCCGTGACCGATTTGGCTTCAATGTTGATGTTGACGCCTTCAACGGCCAGGAAGCTGCCGTAGTAGACGTTCAGATCCTTGACGTCGATCCGCTTAGACATGGTGTTCCTTCGGTGCTGTGGTTGGAAGTTTGCTGGTGGCCTGCTGGCTCAACGGCCGGCCTTGGGGGCGAAGATCCGGGCGATCAGCCTGGCGCCGAGGTTCAGGAGCATCACCAGGATGATCAGGACCAGCGCGGCACCCCAGGCTCGCTGGCTCGACGGGTCCGGGTTGGACGGCGAGGTCGGGTTCAGGATCTGCGTGTAGATGAACGTAGGCAGCGAGGCCATCCAGCCGCCGAACACGTTGTTGTTGATGGTGGTGGCGAAACCTGCGGTGACCAGGATCGGAGCCGTCTCGCCAATCACGCGGGCGATGGCCAAGGTGACGCCGGACGCGATACCGGAAATCGCCGTCGGGATGACCACCTTGAGGATGGTGCGCCACTTGCGGACACCCAGCGCGTAAGCCGCTTCACGGAGCTCGTTCGGGACGATCTTGAGCATTTCCTCGCTGGAGCGAACCACCACCGGAATCATCAGGACTGAGAGCGCGACGGCGGCGACCGCACCGGTCTTGGTGCCCGGGCCGACCACGGCGAAGAAGAAGGCTGCGGAAAAGAGACCTGCCACGATCGAGGGGATACCGGTCATGACGTCGACGAAGAACGTGATGGCACGGGCGAGGGCCCGGTCGTTGCCGTATTCCACCAAGTAGATGGCGGTCAGCAAGCCCACCGGAACCGAGATGACGGTGGCGAGCAAGGTGATCTGCACGGTGCCCAGAAGTGCGTGGTAGATGCCGCCGAGGACCTTCGTGCCTTCATCGACGCTCTTGTTGTCGAGGGAACCCGTGACGCCGTTCATGGAAGTCGTCAGGAAGCCGGGGGTAATGATGCCCGGGATGCCGTTCACGAGGACGGTCCAGATCACCGAAATCAGGGGCAGCAGCGCCACAAGGAACGAGCCGACGATCAGGCACGTGGCAAGCTTGTCGCTCGCCTTGCGGCCGCCTTCGACGGCTGCGCTCCAGCCGACCAGGCCGATCGCGAAGAGGATGGCGGACACGAGGCCCCAGCCGAAGGCGTTGAAGCCGATCAGCGCAAGGATCGCTGCGCCGAGCACAAGCGCGACGGCCAGGACGACATATGGGGCGAATGCGGGCAACTGGCCCTTGGTCAGTGCGGAGCGTTTGCGCGCCACGGGGGCTGTGACAGTCATTAGTTGGCTCCCGAGAATTCTTTGTGCCTGGAGATGATCCAGCGTGCAATCATGTTGACACCCAGGGTGATGACGAACAATACCAAGCCGGCCGCGATCAACGTGCTGACCTTGAGTCCGCTGGCTTCAGGGAAGTTCAGGGCGATTTCCGCGGCGATGGTCTGGTTGCCGGTCTGGATCAGGCTTGCGGTCAGTACGCCGGAGGACAGGACCAGCGCGACGGCCATGGTCTCGCCAAGTGCACGGCCGAGGCCCAGCATGATGGCGCTCACGATACCCGGGCGGCCGAACGGCAAGACAGCCATCTTGATCATTTCCCAGCGGGTCGCGCCGAGGGCCAGTGCGGCTTCCTCGTGGAGCTTCGGGGTCTGGAGGAAGATCTCACGCGACAGGGAAGTGATGATCGGCAAAACCATGACGGAGAGGACGATGCTCGCGGTCAGGATGGTCTTGCCCGTAGCGGAGGCCGGGCCTTGGAAGATCGGCAACCAGCCCATGTTGCTGGCGAGCCAGCCGTAGGCGGGCGAAATCTGGGGGGCAAGGAATGCCGCGCCCCATGCGCCGTAGACCACGGAAGGAATGGCTGCGAGGAGGTCCACCACGTAGCCCAGGCCCGAGGCGAGCTTGCGGGGCGCGTAGTGCGAGATGAACAGGGCGACGCCGATGGCAACGGGAGTAGCGATCACAATCGCGATGACGGCGGCGATGAGTGTTCCCACCACGATCGGCCCGATGTACGCGAAGAAGCCGTGCCCGCCCTGGATGTCCGCGGGTGGAGCCACAAGCGCCGGGATGGCCTGGATTACAAGGAAAAGTGCGACGCCGAAGAGAACCGCAAGGATCAGGCATCCCGCGGCCAGGGTGGCTCCAGAGAAGACCTTGTCCCCGGCGCGCCCGGCACCTTGGGAAGTGGTCAAGGAGTTGGTGGTCACTTCACGATCCTTCAGATTCACTCAAAAATGGCCAAGTTCCCCGCCCTGTCCGGTGATGTTTCACCAGCGCGGGACGGGGAACCTCGATATTCAGGGTAGTGGTGCCGCGGTCCGCAGCACCACTACTCCATTGTGGTCCTTAGGCCTTGGCCTTGATGGAGTCAAGAGCGGCCTTTGCCTTGTCCTGCAGCGCCTTGGAGAGCGGAGCGGACTTGGCTGAGCCGGCAGCAGCCTGCTGGCCGGCGTCGGAGACAACGTAGCTCTCGAATGCCTTGACCAGGTCAGCGGTTGCCTGCTTGTCGTAGGTGGTGCAGACGACGTGGTAGGAAACCAGGACTACCGGGTAGGCCGAGGAATCCGTGGTGGTGCGGTCGAGCTTGATGGAAAGGTCGCCGGTCGGGCGGCCGGCAACGGGCTTGCCCAGTTCAACAGCCTTGGCAGCAGCCGCAGGGGAGATCTTGACGAAGTCCGAGCCAACCTTGATCTGTGCGGTGCCAAGCTTGCCGGAGACTGCGGAGTCGTCAGCGTAGGTCACGGCGCCGGGGGTGTCGGTGACGGTCTTGACGACGCCGGAGGTGCCCTTGGCGTTCTCGCCCTTCAGGGAAGCAGGCCAAACGCCGGCAGCCTTGTCGGTCCAGACAGAGGGAGCCGCAGATGCGAGGTAGTCCGTGAAGTTCTGGGTGGTGCCGGAGTCGTCAGAGCGGTTGACCGGGGTGACCTTGAGGTCCGGAAGCGTGACGCCGGCGTTCAGGGCGGCGATTGCCGGGTCGTTCCAGTTGTTGATCTGGCCGCGGAAGATCTTCGCAACGGTGTCGGCGTCGAGCTTCAAGTCCTTGACGTTAGGAACGTTGAAGGCAACGGCGATCGGGGAGATGTACACCGGGATGTTGATAGCACCATCGGTGCCGCACTTGGTCTTGGAGGTGGCCAGCTCAGCGTCGGTCAGGTAGGCGTCAGAGCCTGCGAACTGTGCGGAGCCGTCGAGGATGGCCTTACGGCCTGCGCCCGAGCCGTCCGGGGAGTACTGAACGGTGGCACCCGGGTTCGCGGAAGCGAAGTTGGTCTTCCAGGCGTCCATTGCGGCGCCCTGCGCCGAGGAGCCGATACCGGTCAGGGTGCCGGTGACCTTGACGCCTGCGGCGCTCGGGGTGGCTGCGGGGGTGGCGCCGGTTGCGTTGTCCGAACCGCAAGCGGTCAGCGCAAGGGCGCCGACTGCGAGGACCGCGATTGCCGCATTGCGGCCGAAGCGAGTTGCCTTCACTGGGATGTACCCCTTCCAGGGATTCTCTGATGCGTACCGAGGGAGAAAGTCGGCATACGAAAGATTTGCGTACGTGTTTGTACCTTGATTGACGGTAAGAGCCGCAGGTAACGGGATCGGCGGTCCAAAGTGAACGGAAGGTGAACGGCTGTGGACCATTGGCTTACATGTGCAGCGTCACCCTTGCGCTCGGCGTGTCATGAGGGATTAAGTGACGCCCCTCACTTTGCGGTTCCTTCGGCGAGCCGCACTCCGTGAGCCGCTCCTGAATAGACTTGAGCCATGACCGCCCCCCAAGGACTTTCAGCGAGCAAGAAATTCCTGCGGGCGCGGCTGCGCACCGGCTTCATCCGCAGCCGGAACTCGTTGGTTCCGGCCGTCCAGATGACCGTGTGCGCCGTGGGCGCCTACGCGTTCGCTGAATATATCCTGGGGCACTCCGGACCCCTTTTCGCCGCGACCTCGTCGCTGATCGCGCTCGGCTTCTCGCGGGATCCACGGCTTCGCCGGGTCGTGGAAGTCGGGTTTGGCTGCACCCTGGGGATCGTCGTCGGTGATCTGCTCCTCCACTGGCTGGGTTCGGGGATCTGGCAGGCCGCCGTCGTCCTTCTTTTCTCCATCCTGTTGGCACGTTTCCTGGACGGTGGCTCCATTTTCACCACCCAACTCGGCCTGCAGTCGCTGCTCGTGGTCTTGCTGCCCGCGCCGGCCGGGGGACCTTTCACCCGGAGCATCGACGCCGTCGTGGGCGGGGTTTTCGCGCTCCTCGTCACCATGTTGGTCCCGAAGGACCCGCGCCGGGAGCCGCGCCAGGACGTCCGCAAACTCCTGCACGAACTCTCGGAGGTCCTCCGTGAGTGTGCCGACGCATTGATCAACAGCGATTCGACCCAGGCCTGGCATGCCCTCATCCGGGGCCGGAATTGCCAACCCCTCGTGGATCGGATGCGCCAGTCCCTCAAGGCCTCCGGTGAGGTGGCCACGCTCGCCCCCGCGTACCGTCGGCACCGCGACGAGCTGACCATGCTGGAGGAATCACTGGATTCCATCGACCTCGCCCTTCGCAACGGACGGGTGTTCGCGCGGAGGCTCACGAGCGCCATCAACCATGCAGCCTTGACGGACGAGGCGACGGACAGCATTTCGGAAGTCCTGCAGGACACTTCTGCAGCCGTCGAGGAGCTGTCGCTCGGCCTCGCGGAAGTGCACGACGGCGCCCGACGCGCCCATCTGCGCGGTGCGCGGCAGGACTTGGCCGACATTGCCACCCGGCTGCACCCCAAAATGCTGCACGTCCAAAAGCTCGAGGGTGAAACAGTGGTGATGCTCTTCCGTCCGCTCATGGTGGACCTGCTCGAAGCCGCGGGCATGGACCCCCGGGAAGCCCGCGACGTGCTTCCTCCCTTGCAGTGAGTCGCGCATGACTGTCCTACCCCTCCACTAGCCTTGTACGCATGGCTTCCAAGACCTCACGCACTTCCAAGACACCCGCGTACAAATGTGCCGAATGCGGGTGGACCACGGTCAAGTGGGTGGGGCGCTGCGGTGAGTGCCAGGCGTGGGGCACCGTGGAGGAAAGCGGCGCCACGGTGGCGCGTACGACGGCGGCAACAACGGTTTTGGAGCCGGCCCGCCGGATTGCCGAGGTAGACGGCACCACGGCCGCGTTCCTGCCCACCGGCGTCGACGAACTGGACCGCGTCCTGGGCGGAGGGCTGGTTCCCGGCGCGGTGATCCTGCTCGCCGGAGAACCCGGCGTCGGAAAATCCACCCTCCTCCTGGACGTCGCTGCGAAGTTCGCCCGCACGGGGCAGGACGTCCTGTACGTCACGGGCGAGGAATCGGCGGCCCAGGTCAAGCTCCGCGCGGAACGGATTGACGCGGTCGCGCATACCCTCTATCTCTCGGCCGAAACGGACCTCGGGCAGGCGCTGGGGCAAGTGGAGAAGCTCGAGCCGAAGCTGCTGATTGTGGACTCGGTACAGACCCTCAGCAGCGCCGATGTCGAAGGAAGCGCGGGCGGCGTCTCACAGGTCCGGGAAGTCGCAGCGTCCATCATCGCCGCCGCAAAGCGCCGCAACATGACCACCCTGCTGGTTGGCCACGTGACGAAGGACGGCTCCATTGCCGGTCCGCGTCTCCTGGAGCATCTGGTGGACGTTGTGTGCCAGTTCGAAGGCGAGCGCCATTCGCGCTTGCGTTTGTTGCGCGCGGTCAAGAACCGCTACGGGGCCACGGACGACGTCGGCTGTTTCGACCTGAATGAAGCCGGCATCGAAGGCCTCGCCGATCCCAGCGGCCTTTTTGTGTCGCGGACACGCGAGCCGGTGTCCGGTACCTGCATCACCGTGACCATGGAAGGCCGGCGCCCGCTGCTGGCCGAGGTGCAGTCGCTCCTGGCCGAAAGTGCCAGCTCACAGCCGCGCAGGGCCACGAGCGGCCTGGACAGCTCGCGCGTCGCCATGCTCCTGGCCGTGCTCCAACAGCGGGCCGGCTGCATCCTGCACAAGGACGACTCCTACGTGGCGACTGTCGGAGGGGTGAAATTGAGCGAACCGGCCACCGACCTGGCGGTGGCGCTTGCCGTGGCCTCGGCAAAGGCGCGCAAAGCACTGCCTCAGAGGCTCATTGCCTTCGGCGAGGTTGGCCTGGCCGGCGAGGTCCGTCCCGTTCCCGGAATCAACCAGCGCATCCACGAGGCCCAGCGGCTTGGTTTCACCCACGCCGTGGTGCCCGCCAGCCCCAATGGACCGGGACCTGTTCCGGAGGGGTTCTCGGTCCGCGAGGTGGCACACCTGGCCGAGGCATTGGAGTTGCTGATCACCTAGCGGCCGGGTTGGCCTCGGAGTGTCGGGCGCGGGCTTGGCCGCGTCCACCGGAAGATTATCCCCATGACAAAAAGAAATGTGCTCATTGGGGGACGCCTCTTCTTTGCCCTCTTGACACTTGCAGCCGTCGGGACACAGCTCACGGTCCACATCAGCTTGGGCTTTGATCCGTGGAACTTCTTCAGCTACTTCACCAATCTGTCCAACATCTTCGCGTCGGTGGTGCTGTTGATCAGCGGCTACCGCGTGCTGGTTGGCAAGCGGCCCAGCGAGCTCGACGACGCCACCCGGGGCACTGCGACGATCGCAATGGCCGTGGTGGGACTCGTTTTCGGCGCACTCCTCGCGGGACAGGACCTCGGCTCCTTGCTCCCCTGGGTCAACTTCGTCGTCCACTACCTCATGCCGGTTGTCATGGTGGCCGATTGGCTGTTCCAGCCCCCGCGCTCCAAGTTGACCGTCAAGCACCTCTGGTACTGGCTGCTCTACCCGGTTGCCTACCTCGTCTACAGCCTGATCCGCGGCTCCTTCGTAAACTGGTACGCCTATTGGTTCATCGACCCCATGCGCGCAGGCGGTTGGGGTGGAGTGGCGGTTTTCGCGGTGGCGATCTCCGTAGGATTCCTCGTGGTGAGCCTTGCCATGCTGGGGCTGGGAAACAAGCTCGAACGCCAAGTGAGCTACTGAACGCCCCCCACCGGGCATGTCCACTCCACGACCCTGCCCGCCTGCCAACCCCGCCACCACCGGACATGTCCCCTGTTCGAACCAAGGACTGGACATAACAGGATTATGTCCAGTCCTCGGCTCGAACGAGGGGCATGTCCAGGGGATTACTTCGCCCTTGGAGGACTATTTCGCCGGGTTGTGCGTGCCGATCGGGACCAGCGTCAGCTTCGGGTGGTTCTTCTCGATCCGGCGCAGAGCCCAGACATCGTTGAACAACGCAAGGTACTCGCCGTCGGACCTCAGCAGCACCTCAGCGCCCGGGACGTTGGCGAGCGCCGGCATGGCCTCCGCCGTCGAGATCCTCGCCATCGAGTACGGGAGGCGCTCCAAGCGCATCGGGGCATTGAAGTCGTGGGCCATGCGGTCCTCCACTACTTCGAACTGCATGGGACCTACGGCCGCGAGCACGGGTGCCTGGTCGCCTCGGACGTCGGAACGGAGCACCTGGATGACGCCTTCGTGCTCAAGCTGCTCGATGCCGCGGCGGAATTGCTTGAAGCGGCTGGGGTCCTGGGACCTGGCCACCTGGAAATGCTCGGGGGCAAAGAGCGGAATGGCGGGGAATTCCACCGGTTCGTCCAGGAACAAGCTGTCCCCTACGCGGAGTGAGGACGCGTTGACCAAACCAACGACGTCGCCGGGGTAGGCCTCGTCGATGACTTCGCGTTCGCGCCCGAACACCTGCTGGGCGTACTTGGTGGCGAAGGACTTCCCGGTGCGTGTCTGCGTGACCACCATGCCGCGCTCGAAGACACCGGAGCACACACGGATGAACGCAACGTGGTCGCGGTGGGCCTTGTTCATGCCGGCCTGGACCTTGAAGACGAACCCGGCGAAGGGAGCGTCAACGGAACGGGGTTCGCCGTCGATGTCCGGGCGGGGTGCGGCCGGAGGCGCGAAGTCCACGAGGGCGTCAAGGATCTCCTTGACGCCGAAGTTCAAGGCCGCCGAGCTGAAGAGAATGGGTGTCGCCGTTCCGGCGTGGAAGCTCTCCACGTTGAACTCAAGGTTTGATTCGATCACGAGTCCGGCTTCGTCGACGGCGTCGCTCCAGTTGTTGCCTTGGGTCTCGGCTGCTTCTTCCGGAGTGAAGTACTCGGTGATGGCGATGTTGGCGCCGGCATTGTTGCGCGCGAACCGTGCGAAGCGGTCGTTGCGCAGGTCCCAGACTCCACGGAAGTCGCCCGAAATGCCCACGGCCCACGTCAAGGGCATGGGCTGGAGTCCGGTGCGTTCCGTGATCTCGTCCATCAGCGCGAGGGCATCCAGGCCCGGGCGGTCC
Organism: Arthrobacter sp. efr-133-TYG-118; assembly: GCF_030209755.1. GTDB lineage: Bacteria > Actinomycetota > Actinomycetes > Actinomycetales > Micrococcaceae > Arthrobacter. The sequence goes on from NZ_JARVRH010000001.1 coordinate 143,372, forward strand.
CATTTGTTGATGACCGTGATGATGGGCAGGTTCCGCTGCTTGCAGACCTCGAAGAGCTTCATGGTCTGCGTTTCCAGGCCCTTGGCGGCGTCCACGAGCATCACTGCGCAGTCGACGGCGGCCAGGACGCGGTAGGTGTCCTCGGAGAAGTCGGCGTGGCCCGGGGTGTCCAGAAGGTTGATCACGGTGTCCCGGTAGGAGAACTGCAATGCCGCGGAGCTGATGGAAATACCGCGGTCCTTTTCCATCTGCATCCAGTCGGAAACAGTTTCCTTGCGGTTGGCCTTGCCGCTCGACGCACCGGCGGTGCCGATGACCTTGGCGTGCAGGGCAAGGGCTTCCGTAAGCGTGGACTTGCCGGCGTCAGGGTGCGAAATAACCGCGAAAGTCCGACGCCGGGAGGCCTCGTGGTGAATTTCCTGGACTCGGGCGGGGCTCAGGACTTCTTGGGACACGGTGCTACTTTCGCTGCGATCTGGGCGTTGCCCGCACTCTAACGACGGGCCGAACGTGGAATGGAGGCTGGATACGGGCCCTATGCCGACCGGGGGCCAACTCAGGGAGCGGCACGATTTGCGCGCCAGCCAAGATACCAAGTTTATCGCAGCCCGGGACCACGCCGGGGGCAGCGTCCCAAGGCCACCGCTTAACAGGATCGAAACGAGGTGCACAAACCTCCGAAATCACCTGCCGATAGTTTGAATCAATGGCGGACACATCCAGCCCGGATTGGAGCCATCCGCCAGGAAAACACCCGACCAGCCGACGATGGCATGAAAGGAACAGGGCATCAATGAAACCAGGGAATGACTTGTTCTACGATCCCCTCGGCCCCTCCCCCGTTGCGAACCCGGCCGCGAACTTCCCGGCGAACCCTGCCGGGTTCACGGAAGCGAACTCCGCCGCGCCCAGGAGTTGGCCGCAGCAAGGACACCGTCCGGACGCCAACACCGGTGGAACCCACGCTCCTGCGAGGCAAACGCATCCGGACACCGGAAGGGCCGCGGCCCGGGAAGCCGCCCTGCAGAGTGTGCGACGCGACCTTGAGCGACTCGCGCGCCTTCGGACGGCTCCCTGAGGGTCCCGGGGACCGAGCTGAAAGTGGCGGTCCGGGGGCCGCCGTCGAACGCGTTTCGAAGCACCCGCCACATAACCTTCTTTGGGGCACTTTAAGGCTCGCCTGTGCGGTTCTTGCCGGTCTATACCTCTATCATTGAGCTTGCGGGAAACGTAGCATTTTGATCCCGTCGACTCATTGCTGAAAACCGGCATACTTGCGGGCGCGCCTGCCTGCACCTTTGAAGGGAACACCTATGGCTCGGAGCCCCGAAGAATCGCTCAAGGCGACTCTGGGCAGGGTGGCCCCCGGAACACCGCTGCGCGACGGCCTGGAACGCATCCTCCGTGGGCGCACTGGCGCCCTCATTGTGCTGGGAACGGACCGGACCATCGAGTCCATCTGCTCCGGCGGCTTTGAAATCGGCATCGATTTCTCCCCCACGAGGCTCCGTGAGCTCGCGAAGATGGACGGTGCCATCATCTGCGACAAGGACGCCGGGAACATCCTTCGTGCCGCAGTACAACTTGTGCCGGACTCCAGCATCGAGACCCAGGAATCAGGAACGCGTCACAGGACGGCCGAGCGCGTGGCCATCCAGACCGGAGTGCCGGTGATTTCGGTCAGCCAGTCCATGCAGATCATCGCCCTCTACGTCAACGGCCTGCGGCACGTGCTGGAGGGCTCAGAGAAAGTCCTCGCCCGCGCCAACCAGGCTCTCGCAACCCTCGAACGCTACAGCGCCCGCCTGGACCAGGTCACCAGTGCCCTGTCGGCCCTCGAAATCGAAGCCATGGTCACCGTCCGGGATGTGGCTGTCACCCTTCAGCGCCAGGAAATGGTCCGGCGCATTGCCGAGGAAATCGCACAGTACGTCTTGGAGCTGGGTGAGGACGGCAGGTTGCTCTCGCTGCAGTTGGAGGAGCTCACCACCGGCCGCGGTCCGGGCAGCGACGTGATCATCCGCGACTACGCCGGCGCAGACGCCTCGCCCGAGGACATCGACGGCGCGGTGCAGGCCCTTCTGGATCTTGGCCCGGCCGAGCTGATTGATCTGGGCAAGATCGCCGGGATCATCGGGTTCGCCGGGGGCATGGACGTGCTCGACGCCGGTGTGCAGCCGCGCGGTTACCGCCTCTTGTCCGGGCTGAAGTCGGTTCCGAAAGCCGTGGCCGACCGTTTGGTGGAGCACTTCGGTGGACTTCAGCACCTCATGGCCGCCACTATCGACGATCTCATGACCGTGGACGGCATCGGCGACCAGCGTGCCCGAACCGTCCGCGAAGGGCTCAGCCGCATGGCCGAAGCCAGCCTGCTGGACAGGTTCCTCTAACCCAGCTGGAAGACGGCCTTGGTGCTCGCCTTGTTTCCCAGTACGGCCTTGAAGGTGTACGTACCGGTGGCTGGCTTGGCCGAGATTACGCCACAGCCCTCCGTCGTCCGGTTACGTTGCCACGGGAAGTTGGCGATCTCGCTCTTGCCCGGATCGATCTGCTTCACGAGGTCATCGCCCTTTGCTTGGCAATCCTTGGAGGAGAAAATCCGGTCTTCGCCGCTCATCACCAGGAACTCCATCTGGGACGTGCCGACATTGACCTGGCACGGTGCTGCTCCGCCGTTGGTGATCTTCATGCTCAGCACGGGGTTCTGCCCGGCCGCATAGGCAGGCTGGTCCGTGGACGCCGTTACCGTCACCAGATTGAGGTCGCACACCGGCGTGGCCGTGGGCGTTGTAGCGGCCGCGATGGGATCCGTCGAAGGGGCCTGGCTCGCAGGAGCGGCTCCGACTGCCTGGGTCTTGGATGCGCCGGGATCAGCTTTGCTTGCAAGGGATGAACTCATAGCAACGACCCCGGCCACGAGCATCGCCAGGACCACCAGGAGGGCACCGAAGACCACCAGCCTCCGACGCCGGTAAACGGCAGGGCTTGTTCGTCGCCTTTGGGGCCGGGCCCCATTCGCCGAACGGTTTGCACCTCCGGTCCGGGCAGGGCTTTTTGCCGACGGCGACGTGCGCGCCCTCGGCGGTTGCTTGCCCTTGTTGACCATGCTTCTAGGCTAGGCAACGCAAGGCCGGGATGACGCCGCACCACGCCGCCGGGGCCTGATCGGAGCCAGTATGACCTACGTCATTCCCGGCCGACTCCACTACAGTGGATGGCAGGAATCGGCCGCCAACAGGGCCCGCCACGAACCGCAGCAAGGATCTCCATGTCACTGCCAGGCGCCGCTGAACTTGCCGGCCCCCATCACCTCACGGACTTGCACCAGTCCATGGACCGCTGGTTCTCCGAGGTGGCCCGCGCATTGCCGTGGAGATCACCCGACTGCAGCCCGTGGGGAATCCTGGTCAGCGAGGTGATGCTTCAGCAGACTCCGGTAGTTCGCGTCCTCCCGGTGTGGGAAGACTGGATGGAACGCTGGCCGGAACCAGCGGATCTCGCAAAGCAACCCGCGGGCGAGGCCGTGCGACATTGGGGCAGGCTCGGTTATCCCCGCCGGGCGCTCAGGCTCCACGCGGCCGCCGTCGCGATCGTGGAACAGCATGGCGGCAGGGTGCCGGACACGCACGCATCGCTGTTGAGCCTTCCGGGCGTCGGCGACTATACGGCAGCGGCCGTGGCTGCTTTTGCGTTCGGGCGCCGCGAAACCGTGGTGGACACGAACATCCGGCGAGTGCATGCCCGGCTCGTTTCGGGACTTGCGCTGCCGGCGCCGTCGCTCACTGCGTCTGAGATGCGCCTCGCTGAATCACTCATGCCCGACGACGTCAAGCTCTCCGTCCGCTGGAACGCTTCCGTCATGGAACTCGGAGCGCTGGTGTGCACCGCCCGTTCCCCCAAGTGCCCGGACTGCCCTGTCCGCGATTCCTGCGCGTGGCTGGCCGCAGGTGAGCCCCCGCCAACGTACACGCCCAAAGGCCAGGCATGGCACGGCACAGACCGGCAGCTGCGGGGTGCCGTCATGGCCGTATTGCGCGTGGCCGATTCGCCGGTAGCCCCTGAACTGTTCGAGCGCCCCGCGGCCGACCTCGGTTTCGCCGCCGATGGCGCGGCCGTCCCGCTGGCTGCCCTGCACCGCTTGAATTCTGCCCCGGAGCAGCTGGAACGGGCTCTCGAGGGGCTCCTGCGGGACGGCTTGGCCGAGATGCACGACGGCGGACTGCGGCTCCCGGCCTAGGCTTCCGTTTGCGCTGGTTCCGCTACGGTGCTTCCTTCACGACGTGGCCGGTTTGCGCGCTGGCTTGCGGGCTAGAAGGTAGGCCTGCCGGGTTTTCTCGTACCTGTCGTCCGGTTCGCGGAGAAGCTGCGCTTCGACAACAAAGCCGGCCTGAAGGAGGAGTTCCGTGATGCGTTCAGGCGGCAAGCGGTAGGCATCGAGGTCGATCTCGTGGCCATAGGCGAAGTCCAAGTGCCTGGGTTCGTCGCCGGCCTGAAAGGCGAGCAGCAGCAAGCCGCCGTCCAGGAGGATCCGGTGGAATTCGGCGAACACCCCCGGCAAACGGGCCGGCGGCGTATGGATGATCGAATACCAAGCGACGATGCCACCCAAGGTGCCGTCCGCCAGCTCCAGGGCCTCCATCGATCCTTCATCAAACCGCAGGCCGGGGTGGTCCTTGCGGGCTACTGCCACCATCTCCGGCGAGAGGTCGATGCCGAAAGCCGCCAGGCCGAGGGAATCCAGGTGCGCCGTAATCCGTCCAGGCCCGCAACCAATATCGGCAACCGTCCCACTTCCAGAAGCGTCCACGAGCTCGGCAAAAGTGCCGAGCATGGCCCGGTCAAAGGGTTTGGTGTCGAGTTCGTTGCGCAGGAGTTCGGCGTAGTCGGCAGCTACCGCGTTGTAAGCGGAGCGGGTGGCATGCACATCCGAGGGTTGAGTCATGCAAAGTACCCTATTCTTTGCGGCCGGCTTATTCCCTGCGCTCGGCAGAAAACCCTGTCGAACCGGCCGTGACTTGGCTTTGAGGTCGCGGAGCCGCAACGATCCGCAGATGTCGGTAACGATGTGCCTGCCAGTTGCAGGCATCCCGCTCCGGGCCCCGGCTCCGGGATTATTCTCAAGTATGCGCAGGTTGTGGGCCGCCATTGCATTGACCACGACGGCGGCGCTCTGGTCGGGATGCGAACCTCAAGGCACCGTTTGTCCGGCAATTGCGATGGCCCCCGTAGTGTCCCTGACAATCACGGCAGAATACGCGCCAACGATCAAAACCGTCCATTTGAAGGCATGCCAAGACGGGAAATGCCGCGAGGCCGACCTGGATTTGCGCCCGGGCAGCGTGTCGGCACCTCAGTCCTGCGGCCCTGAACCCGAGGGGTCATGCTCTGCCATCACGTCACCGGACGGCACCCGCTACGGCTTCCTGAACATGGGAACACTGACGTCCTCGCCCATCGATGCCGAAGTGACTGGCACGGGCACAAACGGCGCGACGTTGCCGGCCAGGACACTCAGCTTTACACCCATAAGCGCCAAACCGTGGGGCGAGCAGTGCCAGACCACCATCAAGGCAAGCCTCTTGCTCGATGCCCACGGTCTGCGGCAGTCCTGAACTCCCGGCGGCAAATCTCGGCGCGGCCTCGGATCTCTCCGCAGCGTCAGATCTCGCCGAATCCCTGTTCCACCAGCCGCCTGACGTAGTCCACGGCTTTCGATGAATCTTTTCCCCAAGCCTCGACTCTGAGCTTGCCGCCCTTGCCCACTGCGAGGCTCATGAGTTCCATAATGGATGTGCCATCGACGCCGTTTACGGTTGCCTCGACATCCAGGCCCGCGAGTCCGCCCGCAATTTTCGCCGCAGGCCTGGCGTGCATTCCCATGGGGTTGATGAGCTCGAACTCGCCGCTTTCCGCAGGTTCGCCCCTGCCTTGGGATTCAGCCCGCCCGGCGCCATCAAAAGCGGGCTCCGGACCAAATCGAACCGCCTCCGCGGAGGCCTTCACTGCGGCCGCCAAGGCGCCACCCTGGGTGGCCACCGCGGCGGCAACGAGGCCCTCCACCAAGGGAGCGTCGGCAAGGAGGACTTTGTCCGGCTCGCTGCAGAACTCGGCCGCTGATTCTGCCGTCATGACCGCGGAACCAAGGTCCATCAGGACCACCACGCCATCCCCTGCGGCCTCCCCAAGTCCCGCCTCGAATGCGGCGATCGTTTTCTCCAGGTCCGTGCCAATCCTGCCATCATCCGTGCCGCCGACGGCGTAGAACCGCACATCGGGGGCCATCTGCGCGGCCAATTCCACCGCACCTTCCGCGATCTTCCGGCTGTGCGAGACCACCACCAAGCCCACCGTCATTCAGCGGCCCCATCGGGGAATCCCGCAGCGGTAGCGGCTGCGCGCAACAACAGGGCAGAAGACGCAGCCCCGGGATCGCGGTGACCGGCGCTGCGTTCACCGAGGTAACTGGCGCGACCCTTGCGGGCTACCAACGGATCAGTCGTGACGGCCCCAACCTCGGCAGCCTCGGCCGCCGCAGCCAGCACCGCCACAGCATCTCCACCGGCCACCAGGACCTCGTCCGCCGCTTCCACAGCCGGAGACCAGGCATCCACCATGGTTTTGTCGCCCAGCTCCGCCTTGCCCCTGGCAACGATTCCGTCTCGTGCCGCAGTCAGTGCTCCGGCGAGCGCCACTGCATCAACGTCCGCGTTTTCTCCCAGCGCGGTGGCCGCCCGGAGATATGCGGTTCCATACAGCGGTCCGGCTGCCCCGCCCACCTTGGACATCAGGGCCATCGCGGCCAGCTTCAGGGCTGCGCCGGGTGTCTCCGGTGGAGTCTGGGCAAGTTTCTCCATGACGGCTTGGAATCCCCGGTCCATGTTTTCGCCGTGGTCCGAGTCGCCAATAGCACGGTCCAAGGCAATCAACTCCTCCCGGTGCTCAGACATGAGCCGAGCGGAAAGTGTCAACCATTGGACCGCCCATTCGACCCCCAGGCCCACTGTCACATCCCCCAACGGAGTGCTGGAGTATGGACGGGCGCGTCCCAGAGTGTGGTCAGTTCGTCATCGAGCCGCAGCACCGAGATGGAGCAGCCCTGCATCTCAAGCGATGTGACGTAGTTGCCCACCAGTGAGCGTTCCACTTTGGCTCCTCTTTCAGCGAGGATCTGGGCCGCCCGGCGGTAGACAATGTACAGCTCACTGAGGGGCGTACCACCCATGCCGTTGACGAAGAGCAGCACTTCTTCACCGGCCTTAATGCCGAGGTCCTCCAGGACCGGGTCCAATAGGCGGCTGGTGATGGCGTCGGCGCCCTCCATGGCGATCCGGTGCCTGCCAGGTTCACCGTGAATGCCTATGCCGATTTCGATTTCGTCGTCAGCAAGCTCGAAGCTGGGTACCCCGGCATGCGGCACGGTGCAGCCGGACAAGGCAACGCCCATCGTGCGCACGTTGCGGACAACTCCTTCCGCTACGCCCGCGACAGCCTCCAGGGAATCCCCACGCTCGGCCGCGGCGCCGGCAATCTTTTCGACCAGCACGGTGCCACCTACGCCGCGACGGCCTGCCGTATACAGCGAATCCTCCACAGCGACGTCGTCGTTGACGAGAACCGAGCGGACGCTGATTCCTTCAGCTTGGGCCATCTCTGCCGCGGTCTCGAAGTTCAGCACGTCACCGGTGTAGTTCTTCACGATGTGTATGACGCCGGCACCTGAATCGACTGCCGCGGTGGCCGGAATGATCTGGTCAGGCGTGGGCGAGGTGAAGACGGCACCCGGCACGGCGGCGTCGAGCATTCCGTGCCCCACAAAGCCGGCGTGAAGCGGCTCATGGCCGCTCCCCCCTCCCGACACAAGCGCCACTTTGCCGGCTACGGGCGCTCCTTTTCGAACGACGAAGATGGGGTCCGTATGGACGTCCACGAGATCGGCATGGGCCATGCCGAAACCCTCGACAGACTCGTCCACCACCGAGCGGGGATCGTTGATGAGCTTTTTCATGGCGCGCTCCTGGGGCGTTGCTGGTAGGTGATTTGACCCTACTACCAGCGCCCCGGGCACGGTAGGGGAACGGTCCGTATGTGGAAAGTCCGGAACCGGAAACGCAGCAGGGACAGCCCCCAATGGCTGTCCCTGCTGAAAAACCTTCCGGTATGCACCTGGTCAGTGCGGCGGCCCGCCCACCGTCAAACGACCGATGCTGAAGTCCTGGGCTGTTGAGTCCTTGGCCATCGAGTCGGGCCAGAGATCCGTGCACGCGGACCGCATGCAACCCCCCGTTCCCCGCTTGCGCGACTCCGGCGTGGAGCCAGGACGCGGCAGCTCAATCTGGAAACCTGAAAAGTCCGGAAACATAACGTGGTACTTCATTTCTCGCCTCCACAGTATGGTTGGCTCGCCGCAACCGAGCCTTGAATAGTTTATCCATCAAGTTGATATACGTAAAGACTTGTGGACCAGCACATCCAGGGACGAGGAGAAGAAACCGGAGCTAAAGGACCTTGATCATGCGGGTATTGCCCAGGGTATTGGGCTTCACTCGGGCCAGATCGAGGAACTCGGCCACGCCTTCGTCATGGGAACGCAGCAATTCCGAATAGACCTGGGGGTCGACGGCGGTCTGGTCTGCCATGACTTCGAATCCGTGGCGCTTGAAGAAGTCCACTTCGAACGTGAGGCAGAAGACCCGCGCAACGCCCAACGCCCGAGCGTCCTCCAGGAGTTGCTGGACAAGGACGTGACCCACGCCCTTGCCCCGCCAATTGTCGTCCGCCGCCAAAGTGCGCACCTCGGCCAGATCCTCCCACATGACGTGCAAGGCGCCGCAACCGATCACCTCGCCGTCGGACGATTCGGCAATCCGGAACTCCTGAAGGCTCTCGTAGTAGGCCACGGTCTCTTTGGCCATCAGGATTCGCTGCTCTGCCAGAGGCGCTACAAGCCTTTTGATCGCGGAAACATCGCCGGTGCGGGCAGGGCGGATACTGAACGTCGAAGTCACAGCCCCAATCTTACGAGGCGAAAGGCGCCTAAAGCCCCAGGTCCTCAGGAACAGGAACCTCCCGTCCAAGTACCTGCTTGGCCAGGAAGTGCTCCACGACGCCGTACCAGACCTTGGCGTGCTGAGGCTGCAGGATCCAATGGTTCTCGTCAGGGAAGTACAGGAAGCGGTGCTGGGTCTCACCGTTCTCATCGGCGGGCAGCCCGGAACTGGAAAGAAGTTCGTACCAAAGCCTCAGGCCCTCGCCGATCGGCACCCGATAGTCCTTGTCACCGTGGATCACCAGCATGGGGGTTTTGATTTTCGCGACATGGAGATGGGGCGAGTTGTCCAGTGCCATCTCTGCGGTCATTTCCTTGAGCCAATACTGCGAAGCGTCCGTAGTGGGCCCGAACTGGTCCATGGCCCACAAACTGGCATGCGTCACGATCGCCTTGAAACGGTCCGTTTGCCCGGCGATCCAGTTGGCCATATACCCGCCGAATGACCCGCCCATGGCGGCTGTCCGCGTCTGGTCAATGTCGGACCGCTGGACCACTGCGTCGGTGATGGACATGAGGTCCGTAAACGGCGCCTTGCCCCATTCGCCCCAGCCGCGCTGGATGAATTGCTGGCCGTACCCCGTGGACAGTGCCGGGTCCGGCAGAAGCACGGCATACCCCTTCGACACGAGCAGCCATGGATTCCATCGCCAGGTCCAGGCATTCCACGAGCCCAACGGCCCGCCGTGGATCCACAACAGCAGGGGCGCCGGGTTCGCCTCGGACGCGCCTTCCGGGAGCGCGAGGTAAGCCGGAACCCTCGACCCATCAGCAGCGCTCGTCTCCACCCGTTCCAACGAGCCTTTGGTCCTGGGGCGATCAGCGGGCGCGGGGAGCCGCTCGACGTCGCCCGAGGCGAGCTCGATCCGGACCGCTTCCGCCGGGAATTCATACGAGCTGCGCAGCGCAAACGCACTCAGTCCGTCCGGGGAAACCACGACGTCGGTGTACGCGGCCGCATCCGGTGTCACCCGAGTGACCGAACCATCCGCGACGGCGACCCGGAAGACCGGCCTGGCGCCGTCGTCGTCGGCTGTGACAAGGAGCGAGCGCCCGTCCGGAAGCCAGGCCGCGGGGCTGCCCCAGCGGTCCCAAGCAGGCGCTAGGGGCTCGAGGTCAAGGGGTTCTCCCGCCCCGGCGTTCAAGAGGTGGAGTTTGACCTGGGGTGCCTGTCCGGGGGTACTGTCGCTTTCGCTGACTACCGAGAGCCTCTTGCTGTCAGGGCTGACCGGGCCCGGAAAATAGCTCATTCCCTCATGGTCAAGGAGCACCTTGATCGAGCCGGAAGCGACATCGACGGCAGCGAGCACAAATCGCGTGTCAGCCTTCGCGAGGGGCTTGGCGATGCTCGTATAGAGCGTCTTGCCGTCCGGGCTGACCACCGCGTGGGTGTTGCGGAGGTTGCCGCCGACGTCGGGCGTCAGATTGCGCAGTTTCAGTGGTGCGGTAGCATCCACGGTCGCGGGTTTGCCGGACTCAGCCGTATCTCCGTTTTCCACGGCGAACAGCCTGGGCTGGGCCGGCCCCAGATCCGCGTCCCAGTAACGGACCGGGTAGCCGGTATGCAGAATGGCCGCTACCTTGTTGTCCTTGCGGCTCTTGCGCCGCTCCTCGTCATTTTCCTCATCGGTGGAACCGGCAAGGACCGAGGCCGTCACGAAAGTTGCATCCGCGGCTGACGCCGTCATGACGCCCCCGACTCCGCCCGCGCGGGAGTGCACCACCCGGGCCTCACCGCCGCCGGCAGGCAGGAGCCACAACGCACTCACGGGATCCGCTTCGGGGCTGTCCGGATCGGGCCGGGCTGAGGTGAAGTAGAGGTCGCCGTTGGCAGCAAACACCGCGCCGGTTTCTCCCGTGGCGCTGCGTGTGATGCGGCGGGCGTGCTTCCTTCCCGCAGGATCAAGCTCCCAAAGGGCAGTGACGTACTCAGTGCCCTTGGCGTTGAGGGTGGAAACCGTAGTGACCAGGCGGCTTCCGTCCGTGCTGAGAGCCAGGCCGCCGACCCGGGGGATGGCCAGGTAGTGGTCGAGATCGTGGAAAGGAGTCTCGGGTTGTGTGCTCGGGGTCTCTGGGGCATTCGAATCCATGCTCTGATTCAACACGCAATGTGCCCCAGATCACAAAAGATTCACTGAAAATGAAACACTTATTTCAGATATTACGAACCTGGGGAACGCAAAAGCCCCGCCCTCTCCTTTCGGGAGCGGGCGGGGCCTTTGACTCGGAACTTGGCGGAACCGGAACCTAGGCGCTCGGAGCGATTTCCGGGATGCGCGGCTTCGCGTTGCCGGCAAAGGTGAACTTGGCGTCGTCACCTTCGCCGTCCACGTCGACCACCACGATGTCACCGGGGTGGAGCTCGCCGAAGAGGATCTTCTCGGAGAGCTGGTCCTCGATCTCGCGCTGGATGGTACGGCGCAGCGGCCGGGCACCCATGGCGGGATCGTAGCCCCGGGTCGCCAGGAGGACCTTGGCGGCCGTAGTGAGCTCGATGCCCATGTCCTTGTCCTTGAGGCGGCCCTCGAGGCGCGTGACGAACAGGTCCACGATCTCGATGATCTCGTCCTGCGTGAGCTGCGGGAACACCACGACGTCGTCAACACGGTTGAGGAACTCGGGGCGGAAGTGCTGCTTGAGCTCTTCGGTGACCCGTGCCCGCATCCGGTTGTAACCGGTGGTGGTGTCCGTGCCGGACTGGAACCCGGTTGCCACGCTCTTGGAGATGTCGCGGGTGCCCAGGTTGGTGGTCATGATGATCACCGTGTTCTTGAAGTCCACCACGCGGCCTTGGGAGTCGGTCAGGCGGCCGTCTTCCAGGATCTGCAGCAGCGAGTTGAAGAGATCGGCGTGGGCCTTCTCCACTTCGTCGAACAGCACCACGGAGAACGGACGACGGCGGACCTTCTCGGTCAGCTGCCCGCCTTCTTCGTAGCCGACGTAGCCCGGAGGGGCACCGAAGAGACGCGACACCGTGTGCTTCTCGGAGTACTCGGACATATCCAGCGTGATGAGGGCATCCTCTTCACCGAACAGGAATTCCGCCAGGGCCTTGGCGAGCTCGGTCTTGCCGACGCCGGTGGGGCCGGCGAAGATGAAGGAGCCACCGGGACGCTTGGGGTCCTTCAGGCCTGCACGTGTGCGACGGATCGCCTGGGAGAGGGCACGGATGGCCTCGTCCTGGCCGACGACGCGCTTGTGCAGCTCGTCTTCCATCTTGAGCAGACGGCTGGATTCTTCCTCGGTGAGTTTGAAGACCGGGATGCCGGTGGAGTTCGCGAGAACTTCGGCAATCAGCTCCTCGTCTACCTCGGAAATATCGTCCATGCCGCCGGACTTCCAGTTGCGTTCCTTCTCGGCACGCTCGGCAATGAGCTTCTGCTCCTTGTCGCGCAGCGAGGCCGCACCTTCGAAGTCCTGGGCGTCGATGGCGGATTCCTTCTCCATCTTCACTTCGGCGATGCGCTCATCCATGGCCTTGAGCTCCGGTGGAGCCGTCATGCGGCGGATGCGAAGCCGTGCACCTGCTTCGTCGATCAGGTCGATCGCCTTGTCCGGCAGGAAGCGGTCCGAGATGTAGCGTTCGGCCAGCGTTGCAGCAGAGGCAAGGGCACCGTCGGTGATGGTCACCCTGTGGTGCGCCTCGTAACGGTCACGCAGGCCCTTGAGGATCTCGATCGCGTGCGCGACGGAAGGCTCCTTGACCTGGATCGGCTGGAAACGGCGCTCCAACGCGGCGTCCTTCTCAATGTGCTTGCGGTACTCATCCAGGGTGGTGGCCCCAATGGTCTGGAGTTCACCACGGGCAAGCATCGGCTTGAGGATGGACGCGGCATCGATGGCACCCTCTGCAGCGCCGGCACCCACGAGCGTGTGGATCTCGTCGATGAAGAGGATGATGTCGCCGCGGGTCCGGATTTCCTTCAGGACCTTCTTCAGGCGCTCTTCAAAGTCACCGCGGTACCGGGAACCGGCCACAAGGGAACCGAGGTCGAGCGTGTAGAGCTGCTTGTCCTTGATGGTCTCGGGCACGTCGCCGCGGACAATCGCCTGGGCGAGGCCCTCGACGACGGCGGTCTTGCCGACGCCCGGCTCGCCGATCAGCACGGGGTTGTTCTTGGTCCGGCGGGAGAGGACCTGCATGACGCGTTCCATCTCCAGCTCGCGGCCGATCACAGGATCAAGCTTGTTTTCCCGCGCAGCCTGGGTAAGGTTGCGGCCGAACTGGTCCAGCACCACCGAACCGGCCGGGGTGCCTTCCTGTTGGCCCGGGCCTGAGCCTGGACCCGCAGTTTCCTTGCCCTGGTAGCCGGAAAGCAGCTGGATGACCTGCTGGCGGACGCGGTTGAGGTCGGCGCCGAGCTTGACAAGGACCTGCGCGGCAACGCCTTCACCCTCGCGGATGAGGCCGAGCAGGATGTGCTCGGTACCGATGTAGTTGTGGCCGAGCTGCAGGGCTTCGCGGAGCGAAAGCTCAAGCACCTTCTTGGCGCGCGGGGTGAAGGGGATGTGACCGGACGGGGCTTGCTGGCCCTGGCCGATGATCTCCTGTACCTGCTCGCGGACGCCATCGAGCGAAATGCTCAGGGACTCAAGCGCCTTGGCGGCAACGCCTTCACCCTCGTGGATCAGACCCAAGAGGATGTGCTCGGTACCGATGTAGTTGTGGTTGAGCATGCGTGCCTCTTCTTGGGCAAGCACAACAACGCGACGGGCACGGTCCGTAAATCTCTCAAACATTTCGCCACACTCCTAGCTACGACGTACTTTGATGCTACGTGGCAACGCTGGAATTTTGGGGCGTGTTCGCCACAGGGGAAACATGGCCGCACTGGGAATAGGTTCACTCAACACGTCCGTGGACCTCGGGATCACGGACGAGACCGAATCCAGGGCCTCCACGATCACGCCTGCGCTTCCGCCGACACCCCCACGAGCCGGCCGGCCGCCGTCGTTCCTCCCTGCAAACGTGGTGACTGTCTACCGGATATGGCCAGTCGGCTCCAAGCCTTCCGAGGAATAGTGGAGGCTCACCGCCAAACGACATCGTTATCCCGGCGAACCGGGCAGGCAGTTAAATGACAATACCCCGGCCGCAGGGCCGGGGTATTGATACTTGGTGTCAGGAATTGGCCTTCTGGTAGGCTTCCTGAATTTCGGCCTGAATGCGGCCACGGCTGTTTACGGTATAACCGTTCTCGCGCGCCCATTGACGGATCTGTGCGGAGTCCTGGTTTCTCCCTGCGGCAACGCGGCTACGCGTTGCACGACCGGTCGATGTCTTGCGCGCCTTAGCTACAAATGGCCCAAGAGCGTCCCGCAGCTTCGCAGCGTTGGCACTGGACAGGTCCATTTCGTAACTGACTCCATCAAGGCCAAAGCGGACAGTTTCATCCGCAGAGCCCTCATCCAGGTCGTCAACGAGGATAATTTTGACTTTCTGTGCCATGAAAAGACTCTCTTTTGGAGGGGTCGGATATGCAGAATAGCTAGACTACTAATTAAAGATTATCGTCCAGCGCAGGGCACCCCGTCAAAGGCTCCGGCAAAGACTCAGTCAAAGGCTCCGCCAAAGGCATCTTCAAAGACGCTATTAAATCTTCGGGTGGGTCCCCGAGAAAGAGCTATTTGGCAGGCTTTGAGCCGTCAGCCGGCTTGGCAATTCCGAATCCGGCTTCTTCCTGGGCGCGGGCTTCTGCTTGGCGCTCTGATTTGTCCGCGTTGAAGATGGCCTTCATGGCAAACCAAAAGAGAAGTCCGACAACGACGGACGGTGCAAGAACGGCAATGTATTCCATGGTCAGTGCCCTTCGGGCTTGAGGAGTGGGAACAGGATGGTTTCCCGGATGCCTGCTCCGGTGAACAGCATGACCAAGCGGTCGATGCCTAGGCCGATCCCGCCCATGGGCGGAGCACCGTACTCAAGGGCGCGCAGGAAGTCTTCATCCAGATGCATGGCCTCGACATCGCCGGCGGCCGAACGACGCGACTGCTCCGTAAGGCGTTCGCGCTGGATGACGGGGTCGATCAGCTCGGAGAACGCCGTGCCGCGTTCCATGCCGCCAATGATGAGGTCCCAGGCCTCGATCAGGCGGCCGTCCTCCCGATGCGGGCGGGCAAGGGGCTGCGCGGAGGGAGGGTAGTCGTAGACAAAAGTCGGGTTGAGCAGGGTGGGTTCGACGATCTCGCCGAACAGTTCTACCACAAGCTTTTCGGCGTCCCACTTGGGATCCACCTTGACCTCGTGCTTGGCGGCAATCGCCTGCAGTTCCGCCACCGTGGTGTCCGGAGTGATCTCTTCGCCGATCGCCTCGGAGAGGCCCGGGTAGACGGCAACCCAGGCCCATTCGCCGTCGAGGTCGATCTCGCCGGCGTCAGTCTGGATGGTGCGGGTGCCCACGACGTCGGCGACGTTCAGGATGATTTCCTTCATGCGCTCGGCCATAACGAACTGATCCGCCCACGCCTCGTAGCATTCCAACGTGGTGAATTCGGGGCTGTGCGTGGAGTCGACGCCTTCGTTGCGGAAGACGCGGCCCATGTCGTAGACGCGGTCGATTCCGCCCACCACGGCGCGCTTAAGGAAGAGCTCGGTGGCGATACGCAGCGTCATCTTCTGGTCGAAGGCATTCATGTGGGTCTCGAACGGGCGGGCCGTGGCACCACCGTGGACGAGCTGCAGGATGGGGGTCTCCACCTCCACATAGCCGCGTCGGTCCAAGGTGTCGCGAATCGAGCGGGTAATCGCTGCGCGGGTGTAGACCATTTCCCGGGCTTCGTCGCGGACCATGAGGTCCACATAGCGCTGCCTGACACGGGTTTCCTCATTCAGTTCGGCGTGCAGCACAGGCAGCGGGCGCAAAGCCTTGGAGGCCATGGACCAGGAGTCGGCCATGACGGACAGCTCGCCACGCCTGGAGGAAATGACTTCGCCTTTGATGAATATGTGGTCTCCGAGGTCTACCAGCGCTTTCCAGTCGGCGAGGGTTTCCTCGCCGACGTTCGCCAGGCTGAGCATCGCCTGCAGGCGCACGCCCTTCCCGTCTACACCGCCCTCCTGGAGGGTGGCGAAGCAGAGCTTGCCAGTGTTGCGGACGAACACGACGCGGCCAGTGATGCCCACGATGTCGCCGGTGGTTTCGTCAGCCTGGAGATGGGCGTACTTCTCGCGGATCTCGGCAAGGGAATGTGTCCGCTCAACACCCACCGGGTAGGCCTCGGCGCCGCGCTCAATCAGCTTGCTGCGCTTTTCCATGCGGATGCGCATCTGCTCGCTGGCGTCGGCGGGCTCGGCGGTGTGCGGGGATGGGGTGTTTGCGGAAGTCACAATCCACAAGTTTACCGGGGATTCCTTAGAGTTCCCTATCTTCCCCTCCCGCCCCTGCAGCAACATAGACTCGGGCTGTGGAGACATGGACAGTTGAAACGGACGACGACGGCGGCCACCTTGAGGTGCACTCCTTCCGGCCGGTGGCCGAGGCGTCCATTCCCGGCGCTTCAAACGCTGCGGAGGAGCCCGGCGTCGTGCTTGTTCACGGCACCTTGGTGACCGATTCCCTTTACTGGCCATTCGCCCGGAACCTGAGTGTCCTGCTTGGCCGGCCGGTGCATTCCTACAACCGCCGCGGCCGCGGCCGATCGGCCCCGCAGCCGCCCGACTACTCCGCCGCGACGGAGACCAGCGATTTGCTTTCCGTAATGGAGGCGAGCGGGTCCACCGACGTTGTCGGGCACAGCTATGGCGGATTCGTCGCGCTTCAGGCGGCGCTGCGCGCACCCATTTCCCGCCTCGTCACCTACGACGCCGCGGTTTCCCTCTCCGGCAACTTGAACGGGCGCTGGCGGCCACAATTGGAAGAGGCCGTCACCGCGGGTCAGCTCGACAACGCATGGGCGCATTTGGTCCAGGGGCTGGGCACGGCGGGCCCGATTTCCTATCTGCCGCTCGGGGCGCTGCGGGTAATCAGCATCCTCTCGGCCAAGACGAGGTTGGGATCCGAGATGAGGGAACTGCTGCCGACGGCGGTGCTGGAGATGCGCGCGATCATCGACGCCGACTCGCATATCCAAGACTATGCGGAGTTGAAGACGCCAACCCTGATGCTCAGTGGGGGGTGGAGTCCGGCGTACTTTGCCGAAACAGGCCGGCAGCTTGCGGCTGCCATTCCGTTGGTCGACTTCTCGGTAGTCCCACTGCAGTTCCATGAGGGTCCCCTCCGGCCGGGGAAGCAGCTCGCCGTGAGAATTGCCCGCTACCTGGCCCAAGGGACGGCGAAGGCCCCGTCCCCCTAGGATGAAGCGGTGAGAGAACGTGAGGTCCCGACGCCCGACGGCGGCAAGCTTGCCTTGTACAGTTACGGCACGGTGGACGCCCCGGGAGAGCGCCGCGTGGTGCTCATTGGCGGCGCATTCCTGACCGCGCTCATCTACCGGCCTTTTTCCATGGCGCTATCCAACGGACTCGGCGAGGGCTGGGCGGTCGATGTCTACGACCGCAGGGGTCGCGGCAGCTCGACGGAACTACCCGCAAACTACTCCATGGCCACGGAGATTGCGGACGTCCGCAGCATCATGGACGCCACAGGGGCCAGGAACCTCCTTGGCCACAGCCTTGGCGGATCGGTGGCACTGAACGCCGTTCAAGAGTTTGCGGGAACAAGCTACGAGCCGGACAAACTTGCTGTGTACGACGCCGCCGTGAACATCGACGGGAGCGTGGACACGGGCTGGCTGGACGGCTTTGCCCAATCCGTGGATAGCGGAAATGTGGGGCGTGCCATGGCAAGGATGAAAAGGGGCATGCAGCCTGGCACCGCCTTGGCGCGAATCCCCGAGCCCATCCTGGCAGGACTCATGGCCCTCGTTTCACACACGAAGGTCAACAAGGTCCTCAGGGGACTCATGCCAACCGGCGTGGCCGAACTCAAAGCCGCCTACGACGAATCTGCGCGCCCCCGGGACTTCTCCGTACTCCCCCGAAGCACACGGTTCATGGTGGGCAGCAAAAGCCCCGAATACTACAAGACCACTGCAGAGCGGCTGTACGCAGCTGTCCCCGGAAGCACGCTGGTGGTATCGCCAAAAGGCTTCCACGGATCCATTCCAGCCGCGGTCAAGGAACTTGTCATGGACCTTTCCAGCTATTTCAAGGACTGACGGAACCCTGCGGCTCGGTTAGGCTCGAAGCATGACGCGCGAGAACATCACAACGGCCGACGGCGGAACCCTCGAGCTGTTCACGACGGGCGGTGAGCTTGCCGCTGGCGGCTCAGGCGTCGTCGTCGTGCCCGCCTCCATGGTGACCGCCGCGGACTACTCCAAGTTTGCCCAGAAACTGAGTGCTGCCCTTGGCCGCCCGGTCCACACTTTCAACCGCCGCGGCCGTGGTGAATCATCGCCCCAGCCCGAGGACTACACCCTCGACGTCGACATCCGGGATCTTTCCGAAGTCATGAAGCACACGACCAGCACCGACGTCTTCGGCCACAGCTTCGGAGGCGCAGTGGCCCTGCATGCGGCACGCACGCTGCCGGTGGAACGCCTTGCGGTCTACGACCCCGCAGTCTCCGTCAACCACAGCGTGAAGGCCGAGTGGACGAGCGAATACGAGCGCGCGACGGCGGCCGGAGACTTTGACCGCGGGCTCGCTGTGCTCGTGAAGGGCGTCGAAACGGAGGGCGCCTTCGCGCGGATGCCGCTCTCCATGCTGACACTTGTCACCAAGCTGACGTCGGGCACTCCCATGGGCAAGCAGATGCGCGAGCTCATGCAGGCCGGCGTGCGTGAGATCAAGGCAGTCATTGCCGCGGACATGCCCGCAGAGCCGTTCCTTGAGCTTCCGCTGGAGACGCTCATTGTGGTCGGGGAGAAAAGCCCCGCCTACTTCGGTGTGGCGTGTGGCCAGATCCACGACGTCCTGTCCGGATCGAGCTACACCATCCTGCCCGGTCACGGCCACGACGGAGTGATCCGCGCACCGGACAAGCTCATCGCCGAGCTCTCCGACTTCTTCTCGGGCTAAACACCCGCTCACATATGGCGGGTCCGGGCCGGGCGGGTTCAAGGGGTCGTTGCAACACCTGAGTGATTGGTGGGTGTTGTGGTGG
>NZ_JARVRH010000018.1 GCF_030209755.1 Arthrobacter sp. efr-133-TYG-118
TTTGGTGGGTCGCGTTGCGGCCCTCGAAGTGGGGTCCGAGTCCGTAGCCCTTGACCGTCTTGGCCAGGATCACGGTGGGTTTGCCCTTGAACTCGGTCGCGGCCTTGTACGCGGCGTAGACCTTGCGGTAGTCGTGGCCGCCGCGTTTGAGGTTCCAGATCTGCTCGTCGTCCAGGTCAGCGACCATGTCCTTGGTGGCCGGGGTCTTCCCGAAGAAGTGTTCGCGGACGAACCCGCCGGATTCGGCCTTGTAGGTCTGGTAGTCCCCGTCGACGGTTTCGTTCATGATCTTCACCAGGGACCCGTCGGTGTCCTTGGCCAGGAGGTCATCCCATTCCCGGCCCCAGACGACCTTGATGACGTTCCAGCCCGCGCCGCGGAAGAACGCTTCGAGTTCCTGCATGATCTTCCCGTTGCCCCGGACCGGCCCGTCCAGGCGCTGGAGGTTGCAGTTGATCACGAAGTTCAGGTTGTCCAGGTTCTCGTTCGCGGCGAGCTGGAGCAGGCCGCGGGACTCGGGCTCGTCCATTTCCCCGTCGCCCAAAAACGCCCAGACCTGCTGCTCGGACGTGTCCTTCAGGCCGCGGTCGTGCAGGTAGCGGTTGGACTGGGCCTGGTAGATCGCGTTCATCGGGCCGATGCCCATGGACACGGTCGGGAATTCCCAGAAGGCGGGCATCAGGCGCGGGTGCGGGTAGGAAGACAGGGCGTGGCCTTGTTTGGACTTTTCCTGCCGGAACCCGTCCAGGTCCTCCTCCGTGAGCCGGCCTTCCATGAACGCCCTGGCGTACATGCCCGGGGACGCGTGTCCCTGGAAGAAGACCTGGTCCCCGCCGGAGGCGTGGTCCTTGCCGCGGAAGAAATGGTTGAAGCCGACCTCGTACAGGGTCGCGGCCCCGGCATAGGTGGAGATGTGCCCGCCCACCCCGATATCGGCCCGCTGCGCCCGGTGCACCATCACGGCCGCGTTCCAGCGCATGTACGCCCGGTACCGGCGCTCGAATTCCTCGTTGCCCGGGAACGGCGCTTCCTGGTCCGCCGGGATCGTGTTCACGTAATCGGTGGTCGTCACCATCGGCACCCCCACCGACTGGGACCCCGCCCGCTGAAGCAGGCTGCGCATGATGAACTGCGCCCGCTCCGTGCCCTGCTCCCTGATCAACGCATCCAAAGACTCAACCCACTCGGCAGTCTCTTCCGGATCACGATCAGGCAGCTGGGAAGTCAACCCGCTAAGGATGTGTGAGGTCTCTTCTCCTGCAGCCACGTCCAACCTCTCTTCATTGAATGTCTGGGCGCTTGCACTGTAGTGCGCGCTGAAACGTGCATGGAAATTTCGTATTGTGAGAATAAAATTCTGTAATTCGAGATTAGCGACGCCTTCGCCAAGCGTCAATCCAGCGGGGCGGAGACTAGCGCCCACAGGGCCTCGTGGCCCCCTCGCTGCCGTTTGTGACCGCCGTCGGGAGTTTGGCCCTTGACCAAAGGTGACCCAGCTCATACAGTTATTTCACTATTCAATAACTAGATTCCACGATGCGAAAATCTTCACATCCTCTCCCAGCGTCTCGGAAGCCTAGTTGCAGCACCACAAAGAAGTGGAGATCCACGATGCAATCGACTCCCCCAGTCGGCGTCACGACGGCTCCGGAGCAGACCGTACTGCCAGGCAGTTCGGTCCATCCGTCAGTAGGAAATGAAACCCTCTGCGATGTAGCGTCCGTCGCAGCAGGCCGCGCCATCAGCCCCAGCCTCTATAACCTCGACCTCGCCCCCACCAAGAAAGAGGGTAGGCGCTGGACCAGCTACAGCATCTTCACCCTCTGGGCCAACGACGTCCACAGCCTTGGTAACTATGCTTTCGCCATCGGCCTCTTTTCGCTTGGCCTGGGCGGGTGGCAAATCCTTGTGGCCCTCGGCATCGGCGCGGTCTTGCTGTTCACCCTCTTGACCTTCTCCGGATTCATGGGCCAGAAGACCGGCGTCCCCTTCCCGGTCATGAGCCGGATCAGCTTCGGTATCCGAGGTGCCCAGCTGGCCAGCCTGGTCCGTGGCGCTGTGGCCATCGCCTGGTTCGGAATTCAGACATACCTTGCCTCCGTGGTGCTACGCGTCATGCTTGTCGCCATGTTCCCCGGACTCAAGGACATGGACGCCAACTCGATCCTGGGCCTGTCCACCCTTGGGTGGATCGCTTTCGTATCGCTCTGGATTGTCCAGTTGGTCATCGTCAGCTTCGGCATGGAAATGATCCGCAAGTACGAGGCCTTCGCCGGCCCCATCATTCTTGCCACCATGCTGGCCATTGCCATCTGGGTCTTCATGGAGGCCGGGGGAGCCATCCAGTGGTCCGGCATCAAGGGCCTCGAAGGAGGGGAGATGTGGCGCACGATCTTTGCCGGTGGCGCCCTCTGGGTCTCCATCTACGGCACTTTCGTCCTGAACTTCTGCGACTTCACCCGTTCCTCTGTGTCCAAGAAGTCCATTGTCCGCGGCAACTTCTGGGGCATCCCCATCAACATGCTCCTGTTCGGCGCAATCGTGGTCATCATGGCAGGCGGCCAGTACAAGATCAACGGCAAGATCATCGAAAGCCCCTCGGACATCGTGCAGAGCATCCCGAACACGCTCTTCCTCGTCCTGGCCTGCCTTGCCTTGCTGATCCTGACCATCGCAGTGAACCTCATGGCGAACTTCGTGGCACCCGTCTACGCGCTGACCAACCTCTTCCCCAAGCACCTGAACTTCCGCAAGGCGGCCTGGGTCAGCGGCACCATCGGCCTGGTCATCCTGCCGTGGAACCTCTACAACAACCCCCTCGTGATTGTGTACTTCCTGGGCGGACTCGGCGCGCTGCTCGGCCCGCTGTTCGGCGTCGTCATGGCCGACTACTGGCTCCTGCGCCGCGGCAAGGTCAACATCCTCGACCTGTACACGGACCACCCTTCGGGCACCTACTTCTACAAGCGCGGAGTCAACCCCCGGGCGATCGCCGCAATGGTTCCGGCCGCCGTCGTCGCCATCCTCATCGCGTTCGTTCCCGCCCTGGAGGCCGCGGCACCGTTCGCCTGGTTCTTCGGAGCAGGCATCGGGGCATTGTGCTACTACTTGTTCGCGGACAAGAAGCAGCAGCACACCGACGTCTCCGGCGAGCCGATCGCCGTCGTCAGCAACCACTAATACTCAACTGACACGCAGTTGTTGTCGTTTTCGCCCGTCAAAACGACAACAACTGCGAGTTAGTTGGGCGTACCAGCCCGATCCAGGAGGAACACATGCGCATCCTCGTCGCAAACGTCAACACCACCCAATCCATGACCGACTCCATCGCAGCCCAGGCGCGGAGCGTCGCGGCTCCCGGCACCGAGATCATCGGCATCACCCCGCGCTTCGGCGCCGATTCCTGCGAAGGGAACTTTGAAAGCTACCTCGCCGCCATTGCCGTGATGGACCGCGTGGTCAACTACCCTGAACCGTTCGACGCCGTCATCCAGGCCGGCTATGGCGAGCACGGCCGCGAGGGACTACAGGAGCTCCTGCACGTTCCGGTGGTCGACATCACCGAGGCCGCGGCCAGCACCGCGATGTTCCTCGGCCACAAATACTCCGTGGTCACCACTTTGGACCGCGCCGTCCCGCTCATCGAAGACCGCCTCAAGCTCGCCGGGCTCGACGACCGCTGCGCCTCCGTCCGTGCGAGCGGCATGGCCGTGCTGGAACTCGAGGAATACCCGGACCGCGCAGTCGAAGCCATCGTGGAACAAGCTGAACGCGCCGTGCGTGACGACAAAGCGGAAGTCATCGTCCTCGGCTGCGGCGGCATGGCCGGGCTCGACGAACAGATCCGCCAACGCTGCGGCGTTCCCGTGGTGGATGGAGTCGCCGCCGCCGTGACCATCGCCGAGTCGCTCGTCCGCATGGGACTGTCCACGTCCAAGGTCCGGACCTACGCCACACCGCGTCCCAAGACCGTCATAGGCTGGCCCCTGACCACAACGGATACGACGACGGCGGATGCTCCCGCCGCGCACTAGCCCGACACACAGGAGAACCGCGTGAGCGAAACCATCCCCACCCGGCCCCGGGTCGCCGTCGTCACCGGAGCCGGTTCCGGGATCGGGCGGGCGGTTGCCCGCCTTCTGTTGGCCGAAGGCTACCGGGTTGCCCTCGCCGGACGGCGGGAAGCGCAGCTTCTCGAGACCGCCGACGGCCACGCCGAGGCGCTCGTGGTGCAGTGCGATGTGACGGTGCCCGACGACGTCGCGCGCCTTTTCGCGGCGGCCCGCCAGCGCTGGGGGAGGGTTGATGTCCTGTTCAACAATGCGGGCATCTTCGGTCCTTCCGGCAGCGTGGATGAGATCAGCGTGGCCGATTGGAATGCCACCCTGGCCGTGAACGTCACGGGATCCATGCTGTGCGCGGCCGAGGCCGTGCGCACCATGAAGTCCCAGGAACCGCAAGGCGGACGCATCATCAACAACGGCTCCATCTCCGCCCATTCGCCACGGCCCTTGTCCGTCGCGTACACCGTGAGCAAGCACGCCATGGCCGGCCTGACCAAGAGCATCGAACTGGACGGGCGTCCGTTCGGAATCAGCTGCGGGCAGATCGATATCGGCAATACCCGCACCGAGATCATGGACACCATCGGCGTGGGCTCGGGTGCGCTCCAGGCCGATGGAAGCAGGCGCGTGGAGCCGATGTTTCCCGTGGAGGACGCCGCCCGCGCGGTGCTCATGATGGCGAACATGCCGGCGTCGGCCAACGTTGGCTCTGTGGTGGTGACCGCGGCGGGGATGCCGTTCGTGGGCCGCGGCTAGCCCGTTGCGGCTGGAAGCCCGGCCGGCTAGAAAATCGACCAGCCCGTGCGGGTGGTGAACTCATCGAGGGCGGCGACGCCTGCCACTGAATTGCCGGATCGTCCCAGGCCAGGGCTCCAGACACAGATGGTGCATTTGTTAGGTACGACGGCCACAATGCCGCCACCTACGCCGCTCTTTCCAGGCAGTCCCACGCGGTAGGCGAATTCGCCGGCGGCGTCGTATGTGCCGCACGTGAGCATCACGGCGTTGATTCTCTTTGTCTGGGACGGGGACAGAAGCGCAGTGCCGTTCCCGCGCAGCCCGTTGTTGGCCAGGAACCGGCTCGCGAGGGCCAAATCAGTGCAGCTCATTTCGAGCGCGCACTGGTTGATGTATGCCTCGAGGACCGAGTCCACCGGGTTTTCGAGGTTTCCGTAGCTGGCCAGGAAATGTGCCAGGGAGGCATTGCGGTGACTGTTCGCCGCCTCTGAAGCGGCCACCTCGGGGTCGGCATCGATAGATCTGTTCCCGCTTTCTTGCCGGAGCAATTCCCGGACGGGCGATGGCGAGTTGCCCGCAATGCTGAGCAGCCTGTCGGTGACAACCAGGGCGCCGGCATTGATGAACGGATTCCGCGGAATTCCGTCTTCGTGTTCCAGCTGCACGAGGGAATTGAACGGATTGCCGGAGGGCTCCCTGAACACGCGCTTCCAGATCCGGTCGCCATCCCCGGCCAGCACCAGGGCGAGGGCGTAGACCTTCGAAATGCTTTGGATGGAGAAGGGCACGTCAGCGTCTCCGGAGGAGAACACGTCGCCGCTGGGAATTGCCACGGAAATGCCGAATTGCCTGGTATCCACCGCGGCCAGGCTCGGGATGTAGTCTGCAGGCGCTCCTTGGCCGAGCAAGGGCTGAACCGTGCCCACAATGTCGTCAAGGAGATTCTGGAGGTCCATGGTCTTAGCGCCGTCCTTCGGAGTGGGTCCACAGCCTGAGCTGAAGATGCGCGAGCAGCCGTTGCTCTGCGGAGTGGAGGTCGATGCCGGCCACTTCGCAGGCCCGCCGCAGCCGATAATGGACGGTATTCCTGTGGACGGCCAGTTCTTCCGCGCACCGGTTCACATCACCGAAGAACTCAAGGTAGGTCAGCAGAGTTGTGGCGAACTCCGGGTACTTGCTGCACAGCAGGGAGATCCCTCCATGCCGGAGGTCGGCCCTTGACCCCAGAAGTTCCAGCAATTCCTTTGTCAGAACGGTCGTTTCCACATCGGCGTAGGACGCCACGTGGATCGAGGGCGTGCTTTCGAGGACCTTTAGCACGCTCCGGACGTGCTCGAGTGTGCCATGCAACGCGTCCAGGCGTTCGACGACGGGCCCGACGGCGGCCTGGACCTGGCAGTGCAGGTGGACCCTTGCGTCCCGGACAATGACGTTGATGAGGCGGTTGATGGCCGGCGGGGACTTTACGGGGTCAAGGTCGGGAAGAATCATGGCTATTTCCAAGCCGATGGCTCCCACGACGGCACCGGGACGGTAGGCGGCCGCATGGATCGATGCCACATTGGCCAGCTCGCCGCGCCGCAGTTGCAAGCCCGCTGCTGTCTCGTCGTCGCCTTGGGCGGAAATCAGGACGAGGGCTGCCGGCTTGGAGGGATCGATACCCGCGGACTGTGCCTGTGAGTGGATCTGGGGAGTGCCGCTGAGCAGGCTGGAGATCCTGTCGCGCCGTAGCGCCTGGGACTGCTCGTTGCGGTGCCGGACCAGTTCTATGGCCGCGTGCCGTGCCGCTCCAACCATGAGCTTGTCCGTGTTGGGAGCGAGGGGTTCCTTCCCTTCCTGAAGCCAGATGTACCCCAGGATCCTGTTGCCTGCGTGGATACCGATCGCCACTCGTTCCCGGAGACCTTCCGCCGGGTTGGCTTCCATATGGATGGGAGCCTCGGCCGCTTGCAGGTGCTTGTAGACCCCTGATTCCTTCAACAGTTTTTGGTAACGCTCCGGTCCACGCCGCGCCAGGATGGAGAGCCTGCGGAGTTCATCGACATCATTGGAGGCCGGTGAGTACGCCAGGACGCGGTTTGCCGGGTCCTCAATGACCACGTGGCCGTTGGCCAGGGTCGCAGTGGTCTGGGCGATCGCAAAAAGATCGCGGTGAATGATCGTGGACGCGTCAGTGGAAAGCGCGGGCTCCTGGATGCGGTTCTTGGCGATGCTCTCCAGCGTGCCCCAGTTCATTGCGGGAGACACTGCGATCAGGCCGATTCCGGTGGGAAGCAGCACTTCCCGAACGGCCTCCAGTTCCTCCTCGTTCCCTTTCACCGCGACGGCGGCGGGGTAGTCCGGAATCAGCTTCCGGATGCCGGGTAATGCCGCGCGACCCCGGACTCCGATCAGCAGGACCAAGCTCCCGCGCTGGACCGGCGTCTCGTCTTCGGCGTCCACGATCACCGTTTCACGAACCGTGCCGTTGTCCGTCCCGGGAGGAACCAGCAGTTGCCCGTTGTCGACGCCAATGTCTTCAAGTATGTCGCTGAGCATGGCGCCAATGACATGCTCGGCAGATTCCTGGGGTGCCACCCGTATTCACTTCCTCTAAGCGGCTTAGCCGCGCTCACAGCCATGAACATTACTCGCACTCCGCCTGAACGGAGTTGTCATTGGAGCACAATCGGGATCGGGCGAATTTAGCTGGCCAGACAGTTCCTTCCGTTCCGCCGGAACCTAGAGTTGTTTTCCGTCCCCTCCTCCGACGATCCAGCAGTGCAGCTGTGATTCCACACGTCGGCAGGGGACAAGTTCTGGAGTATGCAGCCGCACCCGCGGAACCGGAGTCAAAGGAGACCCCTGGAATGAAACGCACACTGAACCGGCCTGCGCCGAACCCGATCGCCGGGGCTCAGATCGCCGGGCTTGATCCCGCGGATTCGCTGGAAAACACCCGTGAACTTCTTGGCGACCGTTCAACGGCTGCGCAGGATTTTTCAAGCGAGGACGCCGGTTACCACAAGACCCTCAAACCCCGGCAGATCCAAATGATAGCGATCGGGGGCGCGATCGGAACGGGCCTCTTCATGGGGGCGGGTGGCCGATTGAATGGTTCGGGTCCGGCCTTGATCTTCGTCTACGCCCTTTGCGGGTTCTTTGCATTCCTGATTCTGCGCGCCCTTGGCGAGCTGGTTCTCCACAGGCCATCATCGGGCTCGTTCGTGTCCTACGCCCGGGAGTTCTACGGCGAGAAGCTGGCCTACGCGGCCGGCTGGTTGTACTTCCTCAACTGGGCCATGACGTCGATTGTCGATGTCACGGCCGTGGCGCTTTACGTCAAATTCTGGGGACAATTCTGGCAGCCGCTGCAAACAATCCCACAGTGGCTCATCGCACTTTGCGCCCTCGTCATTGTCCTGGCCCTCAACCTCGTCTCCGTGAAGATCTTCGGCGAGATGGAATTCTGGTTCGCCCTGATCAAGGTGACGGCGCTCGTAGCCTTCCTCGTCGTCGGGGTCTGCTTCATCGTCTTTGGCGGGAAGACCGACATCGGCGTTCCAGGGCTGGGCGTGATCCTGGACCACGGCGGAGCCTTCCCGACAGGAGCCGTGGCGCCCCTGCTCGCGATCAGCGGCGTCGTGTTCGCGTATGCCGCAATTGAACTTGTTGGTACGGCTGCAGGCGAAACGGCCAACCCGGAAAAGGTGATGCCCAAGGCCGTCAACACGGTAGTCTTCCGGATCGCACTCTTCTATGTCGGTTCCGTGCTGCTCCTCTCGCTCCTCTTGCCGTTCACGGCGTACAAATCCGGCGAATCGCCCTTCGTCACCTTCTTCTCCCATCTCGGAGATCCCCATGCCGCGGCTGTTTCGGCATCAGTGATGAACTTCGTTGTCCTGACAGCGGCTTTGTCGAGTCTCAACGCCGGCCTCTATTCCACGGGCCGGATCTTGAGGTCCATGGCGGTCAACGGCTCCGCGCCACAGTTCACCGCAAGGATGAGCAAATCGGGGGTGCCGTATGGCGGCATCCTGCTGACGGCGGTGATCACTCTGCTTGGCGTCGGCCTGAACGCCCTGGTCCCGTCCCAAGTGTTCGAGATCGTTCTCGAGGTGTCCGCCATCGGAATCATCGGCGGCTGGGCAACCATCATCCTGTGCCACATCAAGCTTCAGACCTGGGTCAGGCTCGGCAAGGCCGTCCGTCCGTCATTCCGGCTCTTCGGAGCCCCCTTCACCTCATACCTCACGCTCGCCTTCCTTGCCTTCGTTCTCGTCACGATGGGCTTCTCGGAGACAGGGCGCTGGGTCCTCGCTTCCCTGCTGCTCCTGATACCCCTGCTCATTGCCGGCTGGTTCGCTTGCCGCAAACGCATCCTGGAGGCAGCCGAGGCCCGACGCGGCCACACTGGCGACCTGCCCGTCGTCGCAGGATCCTTCTCCCAGGGCGGCCAACGCTCCTGATGCACAACGAATTGATGGAAAGCGAAACCACCTTGCCCGGCATGACGTCCCGAAACAACAGCGCCGCCCTGTCCAAGGAAACCACCCTGACCGATAGAAACCAGGTGAACA
Organism: Arthrobacter sp. efr-133-TYG-118; assembly: GCF_030209755.1. Classification (GTDB taxonomy): domain Bacteria; phylum Actinomycetota; class Actinomycetes; order Actinomycetales; family Micrococcaceae; genus Arthrobacter. The sequence goes on from NZ_JARVRH010000018.1 coordinate 9,362, forward strand.
ACCAACTTCCAAAGCGGGACATCGGCACGCCTAGCAGCGCGTGGCGTTCGCGCGCCGATGCGTGGGAGTTTCTCGGGTACGCGTTCAAGCAGCTGGCAAAGGGCGGCACGGGAACGCCGTCGCTCGCCGGCCTGCAGGACCAAGCCGTTCAGGCGCTGCTCCTGCTTCAGGCCATGGAACTGTATTGGGCGGCGCCGGGGCTCGCCTCGGTGGCGCCGCTACTCGGCTGCGTGGATTCCGGTGATTACGACGCCGGACTGGAGATGATCCGCGGAATGTCCCACCTGATGCCTTCCGTCAGTCCGGCACCAGTCAGTCCGGGACCAGCCAGTCCGGGCCGAGTCAGCCCGGAGCCAGGGCAGCCCGGGGCCGGTCGCACCATTCCGGGTGTCCAGGACGAAGGCTCCAGGGGGCCACAGCCGGCGAGCGAGCGGCCCCGGTTCGAGGTCCTGTTTGTCGACGACATCACCGAACAAGAAGCCGAAACGCTGAAAGCGGAAATGCTCGCCCAGCGGAGGCCATCCGATGCCTTCGCCTATGAACTCATCGTGGTTCCCAGCTACGAGGATGCGCTGGTTGCCTTGGTCCTGAACCCTGCCATCCAGGCGTGCATTCTCCGCCCGGGATTCACCATCGGCAGCAGCCAGCCGCTTGGCCGCGACCTGAGGAAATACCTTGCCGGCCTAGTGAGCCCCGAACTTGCCGGAATGCCACCGCTGGGCAGGTTCCTTAGCCTGGCCGAGCAGATCTCCGAGTTACGCCCCGAACTGGATGTGTACCTGGTAGCCGGTGTCGCCATGGAGAGCCTCGCGGGTTCACTGACGAAGCGGTTCCGGAGGATTTTCCGCAGGCAAGACAATCTCGACCTGCACCTATCGCTGTTGTCGGGTGTCGCTGAGCGGTACAGGACCCCGTTTTTTACCGCGCTGCAGGAATACAGCCGGCGGCCGGCCAGCGTCTTCCACGCCTTGCCGATCTCTCGCGGCGGCTCGGTGGGCAATTCGCCCTGGATCCGTGACATGGCCGATTTCTACGGGATGAACCTTCTCTTGGCCGAGACGTCCGCGACGTCGGGAGGCCTCGATTCGCTGTTGGACCCGCACGGATCGATCAAGGAGGCCCAGGACTTGGCGGCGCGGGCTTTCGGTTCCCAGAAAACCTTCTTCGTCACGAATGGAACATCCACCGCCAACAAGATCGTTCATCAGTCTATCCTCGCTCCGGGGAATGTGGTCCTCGTCGACCGCAACTGCCACAAATCCCACCACTACGCTTTCGTCCTCGCCGGAGCCCAGGTTTCCTACCTGGACGCCTACCCGCTGGACAAGTTCGCGTTCTACGGTGCCGTACCCTTGGCCACCATCAAGGCCCGATTGCTGGCCTACCGACGTTCCGGGCGCCTGGACGAAGTCAAGATGATCACGCTGACCAACTGCACCTTCGACGGCATCGTCTATGACGTGGAACGCGTCATGGAAGAATGCCTGGCCATCAAGCCGGACCTCGTCTTCCTTTGGGATGAAGCCTGGTTCGCCTTCGCCCGGTCCCACCCCGTGTTCCGGCGCAGGACGGCGATGGCCGCAGCGAGGAAGCTTGAGGCGTCCTTTAGTGATCCCGGCTATGCCGCCAGGCACGCCGAACAAGCGGCATCGCTCCACGACGCGGTGACGGGCGCGCCCGCTGATGATGAACTCTGGCTGGAGACCCGGCTTATCCCGGATCCGGCGAAAGCGCGGCTGCGCGTCTACGCCACGCAGTCCACCCACAAGACCCTCACCTCGCTACGTCAGGGATCCATGATCCATGTCTTCGACCAAGACTTCAGCGAGCATAACCAAGAGTCATTTCGCGAAGCATATATGACCCATACCTCCACATCGCCCAATTACCAGATCCTCGCTTCGCTCGACATCGGCCGCCGCCAGGTGGAACTGGAGGGTTTCGGCCTGGTTCAGAAACAGGCGGATCTGGCAACCATCGTTGCCCAGGCAGTGGCCCGCCACCCCTTGCTGAGGAAATACTTCCGGGTCCTCACGTCGAGGGACCTTATTGCGGTGCCCTATCGGGAAACCGGCAGTGCCATGCCGCTCCGGGATGGTCTGGCAGCACTGGCGGACGCCTGGCAGCACGACGAGTTCGTCGTCGACCCCAGCCGCCTCACGCTGGACATCAGCCGGACAGGGGTCGACGGCGACACGTTCCGGCACCGCCATCTCGCCGACAAGCACGGCATCCAAGTCAACAAGACCTCCCGTAACACCGTGCTCTTCATGACCAACATCGGCACGTCCCGCAGCGCCGTCGCCTACCTGATCGAGGTCCTGGTCAAACTGGCCGAGTCTTTCGAGGAGGAACGGCCGGCGCGGAAAACGCCGGACGCCGGTCTCGTCGCGGGCCTTACGGGAGCCACTCCGCCGTTGCCCGATTTCAGCAGGTTCGCGATGCGCTTTCGGCGGGATCCGCTCAGTCCCGATGGGGACCTCCGGGCCGCCTATTTCGAGAGCTACAAGGATGGATCAACCACCTACCTGTCGGCCGACGACGTCAAGGCCCGGATCGCGGAAGGCGAGGAAGTTGTTTCGGCGGGATTCGTCACCCCCTATCCTCCGGGCTTCCCCATTCTCGTCCCCGGACAGGTGATCACGGGTAAAGCGCTGGAGTTCATGGCCGCACTCGATACCCGGGAAGTCCACGGCTTCGACTCAGAGCGCGGCTACAGGGTGTTCACTCGGTGACGGTGTCGGCATGCCGGTGGGCAACCCGCCATTCGCCCTCTTCCCGGCGATACACCTGGGTGGCCCGCAGGGTGTAACTGCGCGGCGCACCGTTGATCGAGGTCGAGATGTGCTCCAGGCCGGCGGTGTAGGCCATGTCATCCACCACGTCACAGGCCTGCAATTCGAAGTTGTAGGACGTGCAGTCGGAGAAAGTCTTCTCAAGGCTCGTGAAGACCGCGTCCACTTCCTGCTGCCCGTAGGCGTTGCGCCACGCACCCAGGATGCTCACGGGCTCCTTGCGGGACCAAATGACGCGGCGTGGGGCCGAGTTGCCGTTGTGCAGTGCCAGTTCCGCTTGATAGAGCGCGGACTTCACCCAGTCCAGGAAGTCGTCGCGTTCGGTCATGCCCTCAGTATGCCCTTGGCTCGGGGCTTTGCACAGGCACGAGGAGTCCATTCAAGATGAGTCAGGAAGAAGACATGTTTCCACAATATGAAAATTAGATTCCCTCTTGTGGAATGAAGTGATCAGGATTACATTTGAAAACAACCCCCGAAATCAGGGGCTGTTCCCAAACTGATTGGTTCAGATCAATGAAGATCCCAGACTCTGCGGCGCTGAAGGCGAGTTCGGCCCCGCGGAAGAAGAAGCCACTGTATAAGTCGCTCTTCTTCCAAATTCTGATCGCCGTCGTCGCAGGTGTACTCATCGGCCATTTCTGGCCGAACATCGGGTCCACCCTCCGGCCACTGGGCGATGGTTTCATTCAACTCATCAAAATGATCATCGCTCCGCTGATCTTCCTCGTGATCGTCACGGGAATCTCGGCAGTGGGCGACGTCAAGGCGGTCGGAAGGGTCGGGGTCAAGGCCCTCTTGTACTTCACCGGCGCCACGCTTTTCGCACTTGTTTTCGGCCTGATCGTGGGAAACCTCGTTCAGCCCGGTGCCGGACTGCACATCGATCCCAGCACGCTCTCCCAGGATGCGCTGAACGCAAAGACCGGGACTGCGCCGCCCAAGGATGCGGCTTCCTTCCTCCTGGACATCATTCCCACCTCTGTGATCGGCGCTTTCGCCAGCAACAGCCTTCTCCAGGTCCTGTTCTTCTCGGTCTTCTTCGGCGCGGCAATCGTCGTCATCGGCCGCGAGCGCTGCCTCCCGGTCATCAGCCTCATGGAAACCGTTCTGGAACTGATCTTCAAGATCATGTCGTGGATCATGAAAGTGGCGCCCATCGGCGCGTTCGGCGCCATGGCGTTCATCATCGGTCAGTACGGACTCGACACCCTCGGGACCTATGCGCTCCTTATCGCTTCTTGTTACGGGGCGGCCATCGTCTTCATCGGCCTGCTGTTCCTGGTCGCCTGGAGCTTCGCCCGGGTGCCCCTGTGGCAGTTCCTGAAGTACACCCGCGAGGAATTCCTCCTCGCGCTGGGCACGGCATCCACCGAGGCGGTCATGCCCCGCATCATGACCAAGCTGACCAACGCCGGCTGCTCCCGGGCCACCACCGGCCTGGTTGTCCCGACGGGCTACTCCTTCAACCTCGACGGCGCCGCGATCTACCTTTCGATCTCGCTGCTGTTCCTGGCCCAGGCCTTCGGCCACCACCTCGATCTCGGCCAGCAGTTGGCAGCCCTGGGTGTCCTGCTCCTGACGTCAAAGGGCATGGCCGGCGTACCCGGTTCATCCTTCCTGGCTCTCTCGGCCACCGCAGCCGCACTGGGCATCTTCCCCGTTGCCGGAGTCGCGCTGCTCCTGGGTGCCGACCGCCTCATGGACTCGATGCGCGTCGTCGTCAACCTCCTCGGCAACTGCGTGGCTACGTTCGTCGTCGCGAAATGGGAAGGCCAGTTCGACCGTTCGGTCATGCTCCGCGCCTTCAACGGTGAAATCACCAACGAGGATTCCGCCATCATGCTCGGGGCCGAAGACGTCTTCGAGGAACAGGAAATCGAGCGCCTGAGCGAAGGACAAGAGCCCTCGCCGAAGTTCCGGGGCGGCCCGAATCCCGACGCGATTCCGCAGTTCGAAATGATTAAACCGGGCCAACACCGGAGCCCCTCCGTCAGCCCGGACTAGGCACCACACACCATTCCAGTTGATCGCCCCACCGCGGCGCCGTGGGGCGATCACCCATTTAAACGCTCAGAGCAGCGGCAGCAGCTCCGACAAATCCGCGCGCAGGCCCGACGCGGCTACCCGGCCGGCGTCGACGGCGGCGGACCACGCCAAGCGGCCGGTGACCATCTCCAGCCAGGTGGCGGCGTCGCATTCTATGACGTTCGGCGGGGTGCCGCGCGTGTGCCGGGGGCCCTCCACGCACTGGGTGACGCCGAAGGGCGGCACCCTGACTTCCACCGAGTTGCCGGGGGCGCGGGCGGTGAGTTCCTCCAGCGAGTAACGGACGGCGGTTGCCAGCACGGTGCGCGACGGCGTCGTCACCGGCCCGGGTTCGTGCCCGGCTTCTTGCCCGACGGCGGCCTGCCATGCGGCCAGTGCCGCGCGGCCTTCTTCAAGGTCGATCCGGCGTCGTGCAATTGCCATAGTTCGCCAGTTCCAATCAGTCCAGCAGCGCCGAAACGGCGTTGCCGAGGCGGATCCTGCCGACCGAGTGGCCACCGCCGAGAACGGGCTCCACGACCTTTTCGAGCACGCTCGAGACACCAGGAATGTCCACTGCCCCGGCAACCGCGAGAAGCGTGAGTCCAACCAGCGTGGCCGCGCGGGGGTTCCCGTCCAGGATCTTCACTGCGGCAGAGGCACCTGTGGGGGTTGCCAGGACCAGGACACCCTCCGCTCCGCCCTTGGCAAGCACGTCGAGTTCGTCCATGACGATGGTGTTTGCCTCGCCGCGGCCCTGCACTGCCCACGGGTAGTCCAACATGGACGTGGCAATGGTTGCCGCGCGGGCGTTGGAGCTCTGGTCCCGCGGGGCCTGCGCCAGGCGCGAGTACGCCCGCGCCAGCCCGGTCAGGGAAAGCGCAGCCACAGGTGCTCCGCATCCATCAATGCCGAGGTGGGCGATTTTCTCGCCGCTGTATTCCTCGATGACGGTCCGCACGCGCTGTTGCAAGGGATGGTTGGGCTCCAGGTAGCTGTGCGTGTCCCAGCCGTTCTCGGTGCAGGCCCAGAGGAACGCGGCGTGCTTTCCCGAACAATTGAAGGCCAGCTTGGATTTGCCGTGTTCGGAACGGATCAGCCAGTTGCGGGCGACTTCGTCCTGCGGCCATGCCGAGGGGCACTGCAGCTGTTCTTCCCGAACGCCGGCGGCTTTCAGCATGCCTTCCACCACGTCCATGTGATCCAGCGAGCCCACATGGCTGGCACACGCCAAAGCCACTTGGGCGCCGCGGAGCGGCACGCCCGACTGCATCGAAGCTAGAGCTTGGAAAGGCTTGAGCGCGGAGCGGGCGTAGATGGGTGTCGAGATGTCGCCGAGCTGGGTCACCACGGAGCCGTCACCGGAAAGAACCACTGCGGAACCGATGTGACGTGATTCGATGAAGCCGCTGCGTTCGACCACTGCCAGTTCGACGGCGGACTCAACGCTGAAGGTTTCATGCGAACTCAAGGGCATGATGCAAGTCTAGGGTGAAGGCACCATCTTCCCGGGCTACTCCACGGTCACCATAACGGACTGCCACCCCGAGGCGCCGGCAGGCACGGGATCCGCCCTCTTTTCAGTCTGCAGTTCGCCCGTACCGTCCGTGGCCCGGACCTTGACGTAGTGGGGTCCCGGAGTGGCGTCCCAATTGAAGGACCACTGCCGCCACGTGACAACAGATGCTTCCGCGGCAAGGGTCGCTTCGGCCCATGGGCCGTTGTCAATCTGGACCTCCACCTTTTTGATGCCACGGGTCTGGGCCCAGGCGGTGCCGCCCAAGGCGACCCTGCCGGCAGGCACTTTGGCGAAGGACTTGGGAACTTCAAGCCGGGCCATGGTCTTGATGGGACCCCGCTCGGACCAGCCTCGGGTGGTCCAATAGGCTTTGTTGTCGGCGAAGCAGGTGACTTCCAGGTCCACCACCCATTTGGTCGCGGAGACGAAGCCGTAGAGACCCGGAACCACCATGCGCACGGGGTAGCCGTGTTCCAGCGGGAGGGGTTCGCCGTTCATGCCGATGGCAAGGATGGCGTCTCTGCCGTCCTGGAGCACTTCCAGCGGAGTGGAGGCGCTGAAGCCGTCGATCGAGGTGGAGAGGACCATGTCCGCTCCCGTCTTGGGACGGGCTTGTTTGAGCGCGTCACGGATGGGCATGCCCAGCCATTTGGCGTTGCCGGCGAGGTTTCCGCCCACGGGGTTGGACACGCAGGTGAGCGACACGTGGGTTTCGATCAGTTGGGCGTCGAGCAGATCCTGAAAGGTCAGCCGGACCTCTTGTTCCACCATCCCGTGGATCCGCAGCTCCCAGTCCTGGGCGTTGATCTCCGGGACGCTGAGGGCGGTGTCGATCCTGTAGAAGTCCTTGGCCGGGGTGAGCCAGGGGGTGACTCCCGGCGTCGGGGACTGGACGCCCGCGGGGACGGGAGCAGCCGGCCGGGACGGAGCCGGGAGCTTCAAGGAATCCCGTGCCTTGGCCACATTGCTGCGTGCGGCACTCAGGAACCGACCGCCGCCGGCTGCGACGGCCGCTGCGGCAACAGTGATACCGGTGGCGGCGAAGAAGGTTCGACGCGTCGTGGCGGGACGCTCGATGCCCTTGGCCGCTGTGTCGGCAGGGGCGTCAGGGAAGGAGTTCAGCCGCCAGATACGGGCCACCAAGAGGCGGAGGACAATGAGCCCAGCCACAGTGCCGATCAGGGTCGGTATGGAATCCACGGGCTTCACGCTGGCCCGGGTCACGACGGCGGCCACAATCACCGCACCCATGCCGAGAACGCCCAACACACCGAGCGCCCAATTGCGGAAGGCCACGACACCCAGCACGCAAGCCAGCACGAAGATGGTCAGGCCCATGCCCACAAACAGCGCAGCCTTGTCGTTGGTGCCGAACGTGGTCACGGCAAAGTCCTTCATCCACGGCGGCGTGAAGTCGATGAACGTGGACCCCAACGCAATCACAGGAGTAGCCCGGGCCGTAAAGAAAGCGCCGATCAGTTCCGCAACGGAAAGTACGACGGCGGCAGAGGCCACCCCGGCCAGTGCAGCCAATGCGGTGGGTCCCCTGAGCCAGTTCCTGAGCTTCTTCATGCAGGGTGTTCGTAGCCGGAGGCCGCCGAGATGGGTCGGACATGCTCTGCGGTGGAGGTGGTGAATGGACATATCAGTGTTATGTCCATTGCTCATGGCCGGGATTGGACATGTGCCTCGTAGTGCTTGTGGTCTGGGTTGGGACATGCCCTGCGTTGGGGGTGGGGTTGGGACATGCCCTGCGTTGGAGCTCAGGAATGGGCATATTGCCACTATGTCCATTGCTTGAGACCAAGGGTGGGCATGCTCCCTCTTGGTGCCCGCGGTGTGGATTGCACATGTCCTGCGTTGGAGCTCAGGAATGGGCATGTTGCCACTATGTCCATTGCTTGAGGCCAAGGGTGGGCATGCTCCCTCTTGGTGCCGCGGTGCGGGTGGGCATGTCCAGTGGTGGAGACAGCTTAGGAGTCCTGCCCCCGCACGAAGTACCCTTGAAGACTGTGAAGGTACTCGTCATTGGCCCCGGCGGCCGCGAACACGCAATTGTCCGCTCCTTGCTCAAGGATCCCAACGTTTCCGAGGTCCATGCGGCTCCGGGAAACGCGGGCATCGCCAAGCTGGTCCCCACGTACGCGATCGACGGGAACAACCCCGGCGCCGTCGCAGCGCTTGCGACAAAGCTGGCGGTTGACCTGGTTGTCGTCGGCCCTGAAGCACCACTCGCGGCGGGGGTATCCGACGCAGTCCGTGAAACCGGCATTCCGGTCTTCGGCCCCAGCAAGGCCGCGGCACAGCTCGAAGCCTCCAAAGCGTTCGCCAAGGAAGTCATGGCCGAGGCCGGCGTGCCCACCGCCATGGCCCGCGTGGCAACAAACGCTGCGGAGGCAGCTGACGCGCTGGACACTTTCGGCGCTCCGCATGTCGTCAAGGATGACGGACTGGCCGCCGGCAAGGGCGTAGTAGTCACCAATGACCGCGAGGAAGCACTCGCCCACGCCCAGTCTTGTTTCGACGCTGGCGGAACCGTTGTCATCGAGGAGTTCCTGGACGGACCCGAGGTCTCCCTGTTCGTCCTGTGCGACGGCCGCACCACGGTGCCGCTGTCCCCGGCACAGGACTTCAAGCGGATTTTCGACAATGACGAAGGCCCCAACACCGGTGGCATGGGCGCCTACACCCCGCTCGACTGGGCGCCCGAAGGACTGGTCCAGGAAGTCATCGACCGCGTGGCACAGCCCACCGTGGACGAGATGGCCAGCCGTGGAACTCCATTCATCGGCGTCCTTTACTGCGGCCTGGCACTGACTTCCCGCGGCACGCGCGTCATCGAATTCAACGTCCGTTTCGGCGATCCCGAAACGCAAGCCGTCCTGGCCCGGCTCAAGACCCCGCTCGGCGCCCTGATGCTGGCAGCGGCCAAGGGCGAACTGGACCAGGCTGAAGAGCTGCGCTGGTCGAAGGAGTCTGCGGTCGCCGTCGTCGTCGCCGCCGAAAACTACCCGGGCACTCCCCGCACGGGGGACCGCATCCGCGGCCTGAACAAGGTTGATGCGCTGGAAGGCGTCCACGTCATCCAGGCCGGCACCAAACTGGACGAAGAAGGCCGGATCGTCTCCGCCGGCGGCCGCGTGCTGGCCGTTGTGGCGTTGGGGACGGACCTCGTCGAGGCGCGCGAGCGGGCGTACGACGGCGTGGAGCTGGTCCAGCTCGACGGCGGACAGTTCCGTACCGATATCGCCGGCAAGGCAGCCCGCGGCGAGATCCACGTGGTCTCCCCGGCGACCGGCTCCATCCCGAATGTGAAGGCCTGAACCATGCCTGAAAGCAACGCAAACGGCCTGCAGACCGAAACCCTCGACCTCCCGGGGTGGAAGCACTTCTACTCGGGCAAAGTCCGTGACCTTTACGTTCCGGCGGATGATGTCATCGCGGACGAAACCGGCCAGGACCGCATCTTGGTGGTGGCCAGCGACCGCATCAGCGCCTACGACCATGTCTTGAGCAGCGAGATCCCGGACAAGGGCCGGGTCCTCACACAGCTGAGCCTCTGGTGGTTCGAGCAGCTTGGCGTGGAGCACCACGTCCTGGCGTCCACGGCCGCCGAGGGAGTGCCCGCAGAAGTTGAGGGCCGCGCGATGATCTGCAAGCGGCTGGAGATGTTCCCGGTGGAATGCATCGCCCGCGGGTACCTCACGGGATCCGGGCTGGCCGAGTACCGGCAATCGGGCACCGTCTGCGACATCCCGCTGCCTGAGGGCCTCGTTGACGGCTCGCGGCTTGGGCACGCCATCTTCACGCCTTCTGCCAAGGCTGAGGTCGGCGAGCACGACGAGAACATCACTTATGACGACGTCGTCGCGATGGTGGGCGACGATATCGCCGCGCGCCTGAGCGAACTCACGTTGAAGATCTACACCCGCGCGGAAGAGATCGCCCGTGGCCGCGGCATCATCCTGGCCGATACCAAGGTTGAGTTCGGCATCGATGTCACGACGGGTGTCATCACCTTGGGCGATGAGGTCCTGACTCCGGATTCCTCACGTTTCTGGGACGCGTCCACCTACGAGCCGGGCAAGGCGCAGCCTTCGTTCGACAAGCAGTTCGTGCGTGACTGGCTGACCTCCGCGGAATCGGGCTGGGACCGCTCGAGTGACACCCCGCCGCCCGCGCTGCCGGCCGACGTCGTGGAGAAGACGCGTGCCCGCTATGTGGAAGCCTACGAGAAGCTCACCGGCAGGACTTTCGTCTAGGCCGCAGGGTCTAGCAGAAATGTGAAGAGCCCCGGACCGTCTGAACTGGTCCGGGGCTCTTCACATGCGTGCAACGTGCGCTCAGCTTGCGCGGGAAGACTGCGCACTCCCGCTATGGCCCGACGCCGCCCGACGTTCCGCCAGCCGGATCTCCAGTACGGAGTCCATGGCCTGCTGGACGCGGTCGGCTGCGCCCGCGGCGGTGAAATCGCGTTGGGCCTCTTCGAGGTGGACCAGTGCATCTGTATTTTCCCCGGCTGCCTTGAGTGCCTTGCCGAGGAGGAAAGCGACCTCGCCTGCGGTGTGCCGGGCGAGGACATCGCGGTCCGCGTGGATTTCGCGCAACTTGGTGATGGCGGCCGGGATGTCGCCCGTCAGGTAGAGCCATCTCGCGCGGATAAAGGCAACTTCCAGCTGGTCCGTCTTGTTTCCGCCGACAATCGACAGGGCGAGTTCAGCGCGTTCGATAGCTGAGAGCGTCTCCGGCTCCACGATTCCCGAGGAGAGCCGGACCGCCGCCGATGCCTTGTTGAAGCGGGCCCACAGCTCGATGTCATTGGCGGGGGAGAGCAGCTTCGCGGCGCGCTCGTGATGCTTGATGCCTTCCACATAGTCGTGGCGCATGAAGGCCACGTTTCCCACGACCCAGGCGACTTCGCCTGCGAGCTGCGACATCGAGTGGTCGTCCATCTGGTTGTTCATTGCCTGGCAATACGTCCAGGCTTCGTCCAACCTGCCGCTCTCTGCCAATGCTCCGATCAGAGCCCGGTGCGCCCCGATGATCAACGTTGAGCCTTTGGGGAGCTGCTCGGAAAGCCGCACGGCTTCCTTGGCGTGCTCGACGGCGGTTGCCAGCTGCCCTTGTCCGTGGCAGACGGCGGCAAGCATCTGCCGGGCACGGACTCCCAGGCCCGCGGATTCCGTAGCCATGGGATGTTCCAGGAGATGCTGGATGATCTGCTGGCATTCCTTCAGCTGCCCCTGCTTCATGAGGCATTCGGCCTGCATGTAGGTCATGTTCCACCAGGCGCTGGTGTTCTTTGCCTCGAGCGCGATTTGGGCGGCGGTTGATGCGTGGCTTGCGGCAAGGGGGTAGTCCCTGAGGTCCCAGGCTTGCCTGGCGTACAGCCCCGCTAGCACGTATTCGGCGTCACTGACGGATACGGGCTGGCTCCAGGCTTCCAAGGCTTTTGGTGCCAGTTCCAGACGGCGGGCGAGTTCTTCAATGACTTCGGCCGTTGGCTCCCTCCGGCCGGTTTCAAGAAGTGAAATGTAGCTGGGCGAGTAAAGGTCCCTGCCCAATTCAGCCTGGGTCAGCCCACGTTCGAGCCGTTCGGCACGGAGCTTTTCTCCGAATCCGTTCCCCACAGGTTCCTCCTAGAGGCTGGTCTTTGCGCTGTCTTTACGCATAAAGCTTGACAGTCGCTGTGGAAAACATTTTACAATGAATGTCAACAGGGACCGCGAAATTTCCGTAACGAATCCGACTCGCATTGAGGAAAAATTATGTTGAAGAAGATTGCTGCAGCAGTGGCCTTGGCCGGCGCTCTTGCATTCTCCGCCGCGGCACCAGCCGTTGTTTCCGCAGCCCCTGTGGCAGACACCGTCAGCACGGTGCTCAGCATTGGTAACTGGCCTGACCCGATGAGGATCTCGCAGGCTATCGGCAACTGGCCCGATCCGATGGGTGTGGTTTCGCAGGCTATCGGCAACTGGCCTGATCCCATGAGGGTCTCGCAAGCTATCGGTAACTGGCCCGATCCCGTGTAGCTGAGGCTCGACGGCGGCTTCCGGAGATCCCGGCAGCTGCTGGATAATTCAAATGAAGTGATGAACTCCCCGGTTGTCTGAAATCGACACGCCGGGGATTTCTTTTGCGCGAAGATCCGCGCGGACCGTGACATGCCCCGAGTCATTGTGTCGGGGTTGTTAACAACACTTGTCTCTAAACCTTGGACAAGCGCGGAAACCGGTCAGGGGAATGTTTTTTCCGGTTTTCCCGGGCCCCCGAAAAGCTCGTTAAATAAAGTAGAAGACCTTCCGAGTGGAAGGTCTTCTACCAATTGGTCGGGATGACAGGATTTGAACCTGCGACCTCTTCGTCCCGAACGAAGCGCGCTACCAAGCTGCGCTACATCCCGATCCGCTGCGAAAGCAACTGTTCAAGAATAGCCGATCCCTCCCCGGATGCGAAATCGAAGGAAGCCCCGCCAGGGAACGGGCAGCTCAGACCAGCGAGTCCTTCCAGGCGCCGTGCAAGCGGGCGAAGCGCCCTCCTCCGCCGATGAGCTCGGCCGGCGTGCCGTCTTCCACGATGCGTCCCTCGTGCACCACCAGCACCCGCTCTGCGGTCTCCACTGTAGAGAGCCGGTGGGCGATGATGATGGCGGTCCGCTCGGAGTCCGTTCCGGATAGCAGGCTGCTGAGGCCGGCCTGCACCAGCCGTTCGGAGGGAATATCAAGCGAAGATGTCGCTTCATCCAGGATGAGTACTGCCGGGGCAGCGATGAATGCCCGGGCAAAGCCGATCAACTGCCGTTGCCCGGCGGAGACCCGGCCGCCGCGCTTGTTAACGTCGGTGTCGTAGCCGTCAGGCAAGGCGGAGATAAAGTCATGAGCCCCTACTGCCCGGGCAGCTTCTTCAATCTCCGCGCGGGTGGCCTCAGGCCGCCCCAAGGCGATGTTGTCCGCCACGGAACCGCTAAAGAGGAAGGCTTCCTGGGTGACCATCACGACGGCGCGCCGCAGGTCCGGCGTCGAGAGCTCCCGGAGGTCGACGCCGTCGAGGGTCAAGGACCCTTCGGTGACGTCGTAGAAGCGGGCGATGAGTTTGGCGAAGGTCGATTTGCCGGCACCGGTTTGTCCGACGAGCGCTATGGTCTGTCCGGCGGGAATGTGGAGGTCCAGCCGGGGGACCACTAGCTTCCCGTTTCCGTAGCCGAACTCCACACCGCGGAACTCGATTTCGCCGCGGGCATGGGGCAAGGGCGGGGGGTTCTTGGGCGGCCGGACCGTGGGGACTTCTTCCAGCAGTCCGGACACCTTCTCGAGCGCAGCTTGGGCGCTCTGGAAGGAGTTGTAGAACATGGCCATCTGGTCCACGGGCTGGAAGAAGCGCTTCGTTGAAAGGATCAGGGCCAGGAGCACGCCCACCGCAAGGTCCCCGGAGAGCACCCGGAAGCCGCCGAACAGCAGGACCACTGCCACGCACACGTTGCCGATGAGGACCAGTCCCGGTTGGAAGACGCCATTGAGGTTGATGGAGCGGACCGTGACTTTGCGGTAGTCCTCGGAGAGTTCGGCATAGCGCTGGGCGTTCTCCGGCTCCCTGCGGAAGGCCTTGATGGCCCGGATGCCGGTCATGGTCTCCACGAAGTGCACAATCAGCCTCGCGGACACCACCCGTGATTCGCGGAAGGCGATCTGCGAGTGCTTCTGGTACCAGCGGGCCAGGAAATACGCGGGCACGCCCGTGGCCAGCATGAGTAACCCGCTGCGCCAGTCGAGGGCAAATACCGTAAATGCCGTGAAAAGCATGAACAGGATCCCGGATGCCAGGGAGCTGACGCCCGAATCGAGGAGTTCACGCAGCGCCTCAAGGTCCGAGGTCTGGCGCGCGATGATCCGGCCCGAGGTGTACTTCTCGTGGAACTCCAAGCTGAGCCGTTGGGTGTGCCGGAAGACCCGCAGACGCAGGTCAAGGAGCATGGATTGGCTCAGCTTCGCCGTGGAAGTGACGTAGAGGGCCGTCAGAATCGCCGTTGCGACGGCCGCCGTCAGATAGAGGACGCCGGCGAGGACCACCGGCATGTTGTTCCCGGCGAGCAGCGAGGGCAGTGCGTGGTCGATGCCAAAAGCGATGATCGCAGGCCCGGCTACCCGGGTGGCCTGCGAGAGCACCACCATGCCCAGCGTCAGCCAGAACCGCAACCGCACCGGGCGGATCAGTGACCCCAGCAAGGCGACCGACCGCCGTCGTACTGCTTTGCTGTCGCTGCGGCTCAGGTGGGCGTTGTCCTCATTTGCGGTACCGAACGTGCTCATCGGCGGCCCTCCCCGGCTTGGTCCATGTGCTGTTCCGAATCCAGCTCGTGTTCTAGTTCGTCGAGTTCGAGGTCGAGGTCCTTCGGGCCGGCGTCGAGGCTCGCGATCACGTAGCGGTAGTGCGCGTTGTTGGCCAAGAGTTCCGTATGGGTCCCGACGGCGGTGATGCTTCCGTTTTCGAGCAGCGCCACACGGTCGGCCAGGGCAACGGTCGAGGGCCTGTGCGCGACGATGAGCGTGGTGGTGTCCCGGAGGACTTCGCGGAGCCTGGCCGTGACGAGTTCTTCGGTGTTCACGTCTAGGGCCGACAACGGATCATCCAGCACAAGGACCCGGGGCTTGGCTGCGATGGCCCGGGCGAGCGCGATCCGCTGCCGCTGGCCGCCGGAAAGGCTCAGGCCTTCCTCTCCGATGAGGGTCCCGACGCCGTCGGGCAGCGAATACGCGAAGTGGGCCTGCGCGACGTCGAGCGCTTCCTCGAGCGCTTCCTCGGAAGTGTCGGGCGCGCCGAGCAGCACGTTGTCCCGCACTGAGCTGGAAAACAGGGTGGTGTCCTCGAAAGCGACCGCCACGACGGTCCTCAGCTGCTCGACGCTGAAGTCGCGGACATCCACGCCGTCGATGGTCACGGATCCTTCGCTCACGTCATAGAGCCGGGGGACCAGCTGGAGCAAGGCGCTCTTTCCGCTGCCCGTAATGCCCACAAGCGCCATGGTTTCGCCGGGCTTGATGTCCAGGGTGACGTCGTGCAGGAGCCGGGCGCCGTCGTCGAAACCGAAAGCGGCGCCCTTGAAGCTCAGAGCCCCGCGCAGTTCCTTGGGTGTTTTGGGGTTGGCAGGACTGGTGATGGTGTTGGGCGTATCCATGACCTCGAAGTGGCGGTCGAGGGCGGTCTTGGCGGTCAATGCCATGGCCAGGAGGGTCCCCGAGAATTCCACCGGCGCCGCCACAACCGCCGCCGTGCCGAAGAACGCCACGAGGGAACCGATGCTGAGTTGGCCCGTGGAGACGAGCAGGACGCCCGCCACGAGCCCGACGCCAAGCGCCAGCTCGGGCAGCAGCGTCACCACCAATGTGAAGGTGGCTTGGTGCTTGGCCTTGGCGATCTCGGTCTGCCTCAGCTCCTCGGCCTGCTCGTTGAAGTTCTCCAGCGCTTCGCGGCTGCGACCGAATGCCTTGAGCACGCGGATGCCGTGAACGGACTCCTCCACCGTGGTTGCGAGGTCGCCGGCCTGGTCCTGGCTGAGCCGGGTTACCACGCTGAAGCGGCGGCGGAAGCGGAAGGAATAGACCATGATGGGCACCGCGGCTGCCAGGAAGATCAAAGCGAGCTGCCAGCTCATCGCGAACATCACCACGACGCCGATCACCACGGTCAAGGTGGTCACCACCAGCATGATCGCGCCGAACGCCATCCAACGCCGCAGGAAGTTCAGGTCCGTCATCGCACGGGACAGGAGCTGCCCTGAGCCCCAACGGTCGTGGAAGGAAACGGTGAGGTCCTGCAGGTGCCCGTAGAGGGACACCCGCATCCTCGATTCCACTGTGGTTGCGGGATTGATGACGAACTGGCGCCGCAGGGCCACAAGCCCGGCTTCAGCGATGCCGAGCGCCAGAACAACGACGGCGGCAATCCAGACAGCGTTGCTGGGGCCGCCAGGGTGGAGGGAGCCGTTGATCAAAACCCGCAGCACCTGCGGGATGGCAAGTGCCATGATGCTGGCCAGCAAAGCGCTGAGCAGGCCCATGAAAAGCCGGGGGAGGATCGGTTTAACGTGCGGATAGAGACGTTTGACGGAGGTGAAGAATGAAGTCTGTTTGGCCATGCCCGCTTCTCAACAGCTTTGTCCCGGCGTTCGGCGCCTGCCCGGCGCGACGCACGGAGGTAGTTTCCTATAGCAACTACCCTATGCCATCGCGTAACAGGATTCACAGCACCATTGCGTTGCGTGATACGAGGTATTCGGAACTACCCTTCCCCCGGACATGCCCAGCTTTGGTAGCCAAGGATGGACATATTGCTGTTATGCCCATCCTTGGCACGGTGGGATGGACATGCTCATTGGGGCGGGGTGGTTATGCCCATCCTTGGCGCGGTGGGAGGCGCATGCTCGGTGGGGCGGGTTGGTTATGCCCATCCTTGGCGCCGAGCGAGGCGCATGCTCATTGGTGGCGCGGGCTATTGGCGGGCCGTCAGCGTCAGCAGCACCGCTTCCGGCTTGCACGCGATCCGGACCGGGGCGAAGCGTGAGGTGCCGATGCCCCCGGAGACGTTGACCGGCGTCGTGCGTCCGTTGTTCTCCCAATCATGCAAGCCTTTGGCGCGCCACGTGGGGAGATCGCAATTGGCAACCAAGGCACCGTAGCCCGGGATGCAGATCTGGCCGCCGTGAGTGTGTCCGGCGAGGATGAGGTCTGCGGAGTCGTTCGTGAAATGGTCCAGGACCCGTTGGTAGGGGGCGTGGATGACGGCGACCCGAAGGTGCGGGCGGGAGTCCTGTCCGGCGGTGCCGCGTGGCCAGCCAGCGTAGCGCTCCCGATTCAGATGGGGGTCGTCCACTCCGGAGAAATCGAAGCGGATCCCGTTGATGGGCAAGGACTGGTGCCTGTTGGTGAGGTCGATCCAGCCGGACATCCCGAAACCGGAACGCAGCCGAGGCCAATCGAGCTCGACCTGTTTGTTCTTGACGCGCGACGGGCCGCGCAAATACGCTGCAGGGTTCTTGAAACGCGGGGCGTAGTAGTCGTTCGAGCCCGGCACGAAGACACCCGGGAACTTCAACAGTGGCCGCAATGCATCCAGCAGCGGAACGACGGCGTGGGGGTGGCTGAGATTGTCACCCGTGTTCACCACGAGGTCAGGCTCAAGCGCCGCGAGCGAACGCAGCCATTCGGCCTTCCTGCGTTGGCTCGGGACGAAATGGATGTCGCTCAAATGCAGCATCCGGAGGGGAGCCGAGCCTTCGGGCAGGATGGGAACGGTCTCCTCCCGGAGCACGAACTGGTTCTTTTCCCAGAGGCCATAAGCGAGGCCGGCAACGCCAGCGGTTGCGCCCGCACCGGCAGCTACGGCAAAGCCGCGTCCGATGCTTCGGACGCGGCTTGCCAGCGATTCAATGATGGGCTTGGCGCCGTTAGCCATTGTTCTTTTTCCCGTTGTTATTTCCGTTGCTGCTCGGCTGGGTGCTCGGCGTCGTATTGCTCGGAGTGGAGTTGCTTGGTGTCGAGGTCCGGTACCCCGGCGGATCGAGCAGGTTCGACGGCGGGGCCGGGAACGGGTTGGTGCCGTAGGCAGGTGCAACCTGGGTCATGTAGTTGGAGAACTGCGGACCGGCGATCATGTAACCGTCAATACCTTGGTAGAACTTTCCATTGATAGTCACATTTTGACCAGGCCGTTGCTGGTTGCCCAGCGGATCCCCAAACCATGTGGCCGTCGCGAGGCCGGAGGTGTAACCGGCAACCCAGGTGGAACTGTTGCTGTCATTCGTGCCGGTCTTGGCCGCGACGGGGAAAGTGGTCTTGGTGGAGATACGCGGCTGGATCAGCGAGCCGGAACCCTTGTTCAGAACCTCTTGCATCGCGTAAGCAACGCCGTGAGCAACCTCAGGGGTGACCGCATCCCTGCAGCTAGTGGACTGGGCCGGCAGCTTAGCACCCGTTTGGTCGGTGACCGAAGTGATGGCGATCGGCTCGCAGTACTTGCCATTGTTGGCAAAGGTGGCGAAGGCGCTGGCCATGGTCAGGGGAGAAGTCTGGGTGGCGCCGATCAGGTTGGACAGGCGGGTCATGTTGACCTTGGGGTTCGGGTCGCCGGTGGTGGCATCCGGGAGGCCGCTGTGGATGCCGACGGCGTCGACGATCTTCTGGATTCCGCACAGGTCAACCCGTGCAGCCGTGGCAAACGTCATGGTGTTGATGGAGTTGGCCAAACCATCGACCACCGTCATGGGCTTGTAATAGCCGCCTTCGGCGTTCTGAAGGTCGTGGGTTCCGTTGGTGCTGTCGTATGAGTCGGTCACTGGAGTCGGACAGGTGTTTTTCCAAGGGAATCCGGGCGCGTACCGCCGGACGGTGCCATCCAGCACGGTGTTCATGGACTTGCCCTCGTTCAACCATTCGGCGAAGGTAAAGGGCTTCATGGTGGAACCTGGCTGGAAGCCGCCTAGTCCATTAAGGTCATTGCCGTTCGCATCGAGTTTGTCGACGTTGAAGTTCTGCGTTTGATCGAACTTCCCCGCAGTGGGAAACCAGACGGTGTTTTGGGCCATGGAGATGATCTTGCCGCTGCCCGGTTGAACCGAAACCAAGGAAGCGCCCCATTTGTCCGGATTCGCGCCAGCGGAAGCGTCAACCTGGGCCTGGGCCACAGCCTGGGCCTTCGGATCGAGTGTGGTCTGGATGGTGAGGCCGCCCCGTGAGACGCGATTGACGCGATCGTCGATCGTCGCACCGTACGCAGGGTTGTTGTAGAGCAAATGCAGCACGTAGTCGCAGAAATACGCAGCCGTGGGGGAATAGGGGCAACCTTGGCGAGGCTGCGTGACCTTGGTGGTCACCGGCGTCGCGATGGCGGCGTCGTAGTCAGCCTTCTTGATTTTGCCCTGGTCCAGCATGAGGCCGAGGACCAAGTCGCGGCGCTGCTTCGCGTGGTCCGGGTTCGCAACCGGGTCGTAGTAGGACGGGCTGTTGACCACGCCCGCCAGCAAAGCGGCCTGCGGCAACGTGAGGTCCTTGGCGCTGGTGCTGAAGAAGAGTCTCGAGGCGGCTTCGATGCCGTAGGCATCCTTGTTGAAGAAGACGATGTTGAGGTAACCCTCAAGGATCTGCTGCTTGGAGAATTTCTTCTCCAGCGCGATGGCCAACTTCATTTCGCGAAGTTTGTCGCCGACGCCTTTGTTGACGCCATTGAGCTTGACATCGGCCGACTGGCCCTGGGACACGAGCGACTCGTTGATGACGTTGTTCACGTACTGCTGGGTGATGGTGGAAGCACCCTGCTTTTGGCCACGCGCTGTGCTGACGATGGCGCGCATGATGCCCGTGGCGTCGATGCCGCCGTGCTCATAGAAGCGGCTGTCCTCGACCGCGACGATCGCGTCCTTGATGAAAGGGCTCATCTGGTCGAGCGGAACCCGAGTGCGGTTCTCGGAATAGATCGAGGCGATCTGGCTGCCGTCCGCAGCCAGGATGGTGGTCGCCTGGCTGGGCGGGTTCACGGTAAGTTCCGCCGGCAGCGTGTCAAAGAACTGAATGGACCCACTCGCCGCACTGCCTGAAACGGCGGCCGCGGGGACAAGCAAGCCCGCCACCAGGACACCACAAATAGCGCTCACACCGAGGAATCCAAGGATCTTTCCAAGAGTGGTGGCAGTGTCGAATAGAGGGTTCCTACGAGTCACCATGTTCACCACTTTACCGGCAAGGGCTAGTCTTTCTTTCATGACCAAATGGGAGTACGCGACGATTCCGCTCATCATTCACGCCACAAAGCAGATTCTGGACCAGTGGGGAGAGGACGGCTGGGAGCTCGTCCAGGTTGTCCCCGGACCCGATGGAAACGGACTTGTTGCATACTTGAAGAGGGAGAAGCAGTAACAATGACAACCCCCGCAGAAGCCAGCGTTGGCGCGGATTCCACAGCTCCGGCATCCGCCGTCGAGCAGCGCCTTGCCGAACTGGGACTGACCCTGCCGGCTGTTGCAGCTCCGGTGGCCGCATATGTTCCGGCCATCGTCTCCGGCAACCACGTCTACACCTCAGGACAGCTGCCCTTCATTAACGGCAAACTCGAAGCTACGGGCAAAGTCTCCAGCGGTGAAGAGGGCCTTTCGGACGAGCCCACGGTGTCTCCGGAAGACGCGCAGATGTATGCAGCCGTCTGCGCTGTCAATGCCTTGGCTGCCGTCAAGAGCGTCATCGGGGACCTCGACCGCATCACGCGCATCGTGAAGGTCGTCGGCTTCGTGGCCTCCGATACCTCCTTCACCGGCCAGCCCGGTGTCATCAATGGTGCATCCGAGCTCCTCGGGCGTGTCTTCGGCGACAAAGGGCAGCACGCGCGTTCCGCCGTCGGCGTTGCAGTTCTTCCGCTCGACTCTCCCGTCGAGGTCGAGTTGATCGCTGAATTCAGCTAAGGAACCGGTTCACTCAATTGCCACAACTAGCCCGACGCCTGTTTGCGTTACCCCCTGAACTAGAAGGGGCTGCACGGAACTGGCTTGAGCTCGGCGAACGGGCCCCCCGCGCCGCGCGTTTTGCATCATCTGTTGTCCTGCTCCGCGATTCGCCTACCGGCTTGGAAACGTGGATGGGTTACCGTCCCGGTTCCTCGCCGTTGGGCGTCGCCGCGTTTCCCGGCGGATCGCTGGAACCCACCGACGACGACGCCCTCGGCTGGCTTGGCCCCTCGCCTCAGCATTGGGCTGAGACGCTAGGGACCGCCGACGTCGGACTGGCCCGCCGCCACGTGGTGGGCGCCATCCGCGAACTGTTCGAGGAAACCGGCGTGCTGCTGGCCGGCCCCGACCTGTCCTCCACCGTGGAGGCGACATCCACTCCCGAGTGGATGAAGGCCCGCGAGGCTGTAGCAGCGCAGGACAAGTCGTTCACGGATGTCCTGGCCAAGCGTGGCTTGTCGCTGCGGACGGACCTGCTCAAGCCGCTCGTCAACTGGCTCAGCCCGGACTTCGCGCACCGGCGCTTCAACACCCGCTACTTCGCGGCAACCCTTCCGGTTAACCAACAGCCCTCGCTGCTGGCCAGCAAGGGTGTCTGGGGGCGTTGGGTGTGCGTTTCCAAACTCATGGCCGAGCGCGAGACCACTGCGCTTGGGGATGAAATCGGCCAGGAAAACACGGTTGGCTTGCCATTGGGCCAGTTGTTGGTGCCGGGCTCGGAGATCATCCTCGAGAAGATGGCCGCTGCCCAGGGCTGTATTGCGTACCTCAGCTACAAACGGAAGCCGCACATGTACCAGCCGCGGCTCATCGAAGAGGATGGCGCACTCATGCTCGAAGTCGAAGCGGCCCGGACGGTTTCAGGGGAGCCACAGCGGGAGCGCTGAGGACCTACGACGCCGGCGACACGAAAAATGCCTGGTGACACCGGAATTCCGGTTTCACCAGGCATTTTCTGTGTCGCTAGAAATTACCGGGAGCGCTGGCGGAGGCGCTGCATGTCCAGGATGACCACTGCGCGGGCTTCGAGGCGCAGCCAGCCGCGCTGGACGAACTCGGCGAGGGCCTTGTTCACCGTCTCACGGGAGGCTCCGACCAGTTGGGCCAGTTCTTCCTGCGTGAGCTCGTGGGCGACCAGGACGCCGTCAGTCGCGGGGCGGCCGAAGCGGTCCGCGAGGTCCAGAAGGGCCTTGGCGACACGGCCCGGGACGTCCGAGAACACGAGGTCGGACAGGGAATCGTTGGTGCGGCGCAGGCGGCGAGCGAGTGCCTGGAGCAACTGCGCGGACACCTCGGGGCGAGTGCGCAGCAGGGCGTTGAGGCTTTCGTTCTTCAGGCCTGCCAGGCGGGTCTCGGAAACGGCCGTGGCCGTTGCGGTGCGCGGGCTGGGGTCGAACAGGGCCATTTCGCCGAAGAGCTCGCCCGGGCCGAGGATGGCCAGGAGGGATTCGCGGCCATCCGGAGAGGTGCGGCCGAGCTTAACTTTGCCGGACACGATGAAGTAGAGCTGGTCACCCTGATCCCCCTCGCGGAAAACAGACGCTCCGCGTGAAAGGTCCACCTCTGTGAGTTCGTCCGTCAGCAGACGGAAAGCGTCGTCGTCAAGTGTGGCGAAGAGGGGTGCGCGGCGCAATACCTCGATATCCATGAAATCTCCTGAGTAAAAGTTCGGCTGGGGCGCTTCAGCCATTGTTTCAGAATTTTGTCGCGTCTGTGACGTACTTGGCAGCCGAAACGCCCTAAATCACGCGGAAGGGGCCCAAAACCGTGCCCCAACCGGCCGGGAATCCCCTGCAGGGCGGCTGCTTCGCGATCTGGGCGACAGCTTGCTTCCGCAGGGAAGCTGTCAGTCTGTGCAACTACAATTGGGGCTTACTCGGCTGTGAGGAGCTTTGGTGTTCGGCTTGACCATCTTGGACCTGGCGTTGATTTTGACGCTACTTTCCTACCTGATCTACGGACTGCGCAACGGCTTCTTCGTGACGCTCGGCGGAATCGCGGGCTTCGCGGTAGGAGCGGTGGCTGCCTTTATCGCGGTCCCGCTCGTCGGCGACTGGGTGAAGGACAGTGGCTGGAGGCTTACCGCCATCATCGGCTCGGCCGTAGTGCTCATTGTCCTTGGGCACGGGCTCGGTACCTGGATCGGCCAGCGGGTCCGCAAAGCCGTGCGTATCCAGCCATTGCACGCACTTGACCGCGTGCTGGGTGGTTTCGTCAGCTTGGTTGTTGCCGCACTAGTCATGTCCATGTTGGCTTTCAGCATCGGCTCCTTGGGCGTGCCGTTCGTTTCGCAGCAGCTAGCCGATTCCAAGGTGATCCGCTTCATCGACACCATGACGCCCACACCCGTCAAAGCCAGCGTGGCGCAACTGCGTTCCACGGTCATGGGCAACGGCATTCCGCAACTCATCGAGGGCATCGGCCCCGTTGCACCTGTGCCCATTCCGAACACCAGCACGGACACTCCCGCACTCAACAACGCGGCCCATTCCGTACTGAAGATTGCCGGCACGGCCTACCAGTGCGGCCAAAACCAGACGGGCTCCGGTTTCGTGGTCTCCCCTGGCCGCGTGGTGACCAACGCGCACGTCGTGGCTGGCGTGTCGCAGCCTGTAGTTGAAATCCCCGACGGCGGTGCGTTGCCTGGTCGCGTGGTCTACTTCGACAGCCAACGCGACTTGGCCGTGGTCGCCGTCGACGGTCTCCCGACGGCGCCGCTGCAGCTGAGCGCCGACCTTCCTGCCGGTTCGCCCGCGGCCTTCGCCGGCTACCCCCACGGTGGTCCGTTCCAGTCCAAGCCGGCCGCGGTGGAGGGCATCTCGACCCTGCTGGTGCCGGACATTTACGGCAACAACCCGTCCCCGGAACAGGTCTACAAACTGGCCGGAGACGTGCAGCCCGGCAATTCGGGCGGTCCGCTTCTGACGACCCAGGGGCAGGTTGCCGGCGTGGTCTTCGCCAAGACCACTTCGGATGTGGCCGTGGGCTACGCCCTGACTATGGACGAGCTCTCGCCAGTGGCCCAGCAAGCACCATCCCTGAGCGAGGCAGTGTCGTCAGGTCAGTGCACCAAGAAGTAGCCCTGCCCACCAAGGGACATGCTCAGCGCTTGATCTGAGCACTGGACATATTGCGATTATGTCCAGCCTTGGTCACGAAGAATGAGCATGTCCCCAGGGATGGGGTGCACATGTCCAGCCTTGGCCACGAAGAATGAGCATGTCCCCAGGGATGGGGTGCACATGTCCAGCGCTGGTCACGAAGAATGAGCATGTCCCCAGGAACGTGCTCAGTCGGAGGATCTAGACCGCGGTGGCGAGGTAGTCGATGGCCAGTTTGTAGCCCTGGACTCCTGCGCCGACGATGACCGCGGAGCACACTGGGGACAGGTAGGAGTGGTGCCGGAATTCCTCGCGCTGGTGCACATTGGTGATGTGGACCTCGACGGCGGGAAGCTGCACCGCTGCAAGGGCGTCCCGCAGTGCCACGGAAGTGTGCGTGTACGCACCCGCGTTGATGACGATCCCGACGGCGGTTCCGCGTGCGCCGTGAATGGCGTCCAGGAGGTCGCCCTCATGGTTGGACTGGACGCAGTCCACTGTGAAGCCGTGGGCCTCGGCGGCTGCCAGGGCGAGCTGTTCCACGTCGGCCAAAGTGGAGGTGCCGTACTTTTCCGGTTCGCGCGTGCCCAGCAGGTTCAGGTTGGGGCCATTGAGGACGAGGATGGTGCCGCGACCGGCTTCGGTGGCGATGGGAGCTTCAGTCATGACTCCCAATCTATCGGTGTGCGGCGACGGTCCGGCGTTTCTTACGCAGCCAACGGCAGCGTAAGAAACGCCGAACAGCAGCTACACCGCAGTGAAGCGGAGGAGCAGCGCGTGCTCAGGGTTCAGGACCGGCATAGGAAGCCCCACCTCAGCAAGGAAGCGGCCGCTTACTTCAGCTCCGGATGGCAGCCATGCCGGCGGTTGCACCTGTGTGAACGTGCGGGCGTAATCGGCGTCGCCGGGAGCCGGGAAAATGGCTTGCACCGCGTAGGAACGCCGGGGATCGAGGCCCGGAATGGCGACGCGCCCGGGTTGTTCGGCGAACGATGTCCGGGTGCTGACGACGGCGAACAGTGCGGACCCGCCGTCGTCGGAGACCACGCCGTGCAGCATCAGCGAGTCGTCCGGAACGTCCGCACGGACCATCCGCCCGCTGTGGATGAGCCCCCGGTGCTCCTTGTACAGGCCGATGAAGCGCTTGAGCTCCTCGCGTTCGGCGTCCTGCACCTGGCGGACGTCCCATTCCATGCCGAAATGCCCGAACAACGCGGTGATGGCGCGGAAGGAGAGATCGTGTGTTCGGGCCGTGGTGTGTGAGGTGGTGGGGCCGATGTGCCCGCCCACCAGTTCCGGTGGAACCACGACGCCCGTCCAGCGCTGGATGGTCTGCCTTTCGAGGGCGTCGTTGCAGTCCGATCCCCAGATCCTGTCGGTCCGCTCAAGGATGCCGAGGTCCACCCGGGCCCCACCGGAAGAGCAGCTTTCTATTTCGACGCCGGGGTGGGCTTTGCGAAGTTCGTCGAAGAGCCGGTACGCGGCCAGGGTTTGCGCATGTACGGAGGCGCGGCCTGCATGGCCGTGCTCGCCGAGGTCCCGGTTCTGGTCCCATTTGAGGTATTTGATGTTGTTTTCCCCCAGCAGGGCGTCGATCCGTTCAAAGACGTACTGCCAGGCCGCGGGGTTGACGAGGTCGATGATGTGCTGGTGGCGCCACTCCAGCGGGAGGCGGCCGCCGTCCTTGTGGGAGAGGGCCGCGGGGCCCACGATCCAGTCGGGGTGCGCCCGGGCAACGTCCGAATCCAAGTTGATCATTTCCGGTTCCACCCAGAGCCCGAATTCCATGCCATGGGAGTTCACGGCCTCGATGAGCGGCGTCAGGCCATCGGGCCAAAGGGTTTCGTCGACGTACCAATCGCCCAGGCCGGCATGGTCGTCGCGGCGCCCGCGGAACCAGCCGTCGTCGAGCACGAAGCGCTCCACGCCCAGCTCCGCGGCGGACTCCGCGAGCTCGATCAGGGTGTCCAGCCTGTGGTCGAAGTACACGGCCTCCCAGGTGTTGAGGACCACCGGGCGGGGCTTGCCGGCGGGGAGCCCCGAGGAAGCCGCGGGAAGGACGTGATGCGGGCGGGACCGGAACCAGCTGTAGAAGGCTTCGCTGATGCCGTCCAGGCCGTGGTCCGAGTAGGCGGCAAACAGCGCAGGCGTGGTGTAGCTCTCGCCAGGTTGGAGCACTACTTCCGCCGGGCCCAGGAGTTCAGAGCCGCCGATCATGGTGCGGCCATCGGCCACGGTGTCGGCGAATTGTTCATGGTTGCCGCTCCAAGCCAAGTGGGTGGCCCAGACCTTCCCGTGGCGGTTGCCGAATCCGGCGGTACCTGCGGCGAAAAGCAGCGAGGAATCGTGCCCCGTGCGGCCGTGGCGTCCCGTGCGTACCCACGTTCCTTGCTGGACGGTCCGGCGCTGTGGGTGGCGTTCGCGGCACCAGCGCCCGGTGAGGTCAAGGAGTTCGACGGCGTCCGGCCCCACCGGGAGGACGGTGGCCAGCTCGTCGAGCTGGAAGGGGGACGAACCGTCGTTGACGGCGGTGTGGCGCAGTTCGAGAAGGCCGCCGGGATGAAGCGTGAGCTTGGACGTCACGGTGATTCCGGCGTCGGGATCTTTCTGGACAATCACTGCAGAGGCGGCCGCTGCAGAGGCGACGGCGGAACTGGCGTCAGCCTGCACGTCCGCCACGCGAAGCCGGAGCGAGAAGTCCAGTCCCGGGACGCCGTCGGCGATTCGCTGGCCGCGCAGGCCCGGTCGGCCCTGCCAGGCGGAGGAACCTTGAGGGAGGAGCGTCGCCGGCACGTTGGCGTCGACGGCGGAGTGCGGGATGGGTTCGCCCAGGATGGCGAGGTCCGGGAGGGTGCTGCCGAGGTCGGCACCCCAGTGGATGACTTCGGCCTCTCCGTTGTCGAAACTGACCACCAGGCTTGTGCCGGCGGAACGGAGGTGGAGCGGGTCCATGGGCTGGTTCACTTTCAGAGAGGGGCGCGTTACGAGGGAGTGGAGAGTCCGGGCGCCGCCGTCAAAGGAGTGAAGCGGCGGCGCCCGGACTGGTTTCAGGGGCTGGTGTTACTTGAAGAGGTTGTTGACTTGGTTGTTGGCATCGGAGAGGGAGCTGGCCGGCTTCTTGCCGCTGAGTACTGCGTCCATTGCGGGCTTCATGATGCCGTCAACTTTTGCAGCCTTGTCCGCGATGGGGAAGAGGAACGTGGTGCCGTCTTTGACCTGCTGGGTGAAGGCGGAGACGTCGACACCCTTGGCTGCGAAGGCCTTGGCAGCCAGATCCGCGGAAGTGGAGATAGCGGGGAACACCACTGCCTTGTTGGCAACGACGTCCTGGCAGGCTGAGGAACCAAGGTATTCGACCCACTTGGTGGCTGCTGCGGGGTTCTTGGTGCCGGCCCAGATGGAGTCGGCCAGGCCGTTGAACATTGACGCGCGCTTACCGCTGGGGCCGACGGGCGTGGGGGCGATGGCAGTCTGAATACCCTTGTATCCGGTGTACTGGCCGATCATCCACGAGCCGCTGGTGTTGATCGCGGCCTTGCCTGCACCGAAGTTGTCCGACACGCTGGCGCCTACCGTTGTTTCAAGTTTGGGCATGTAGCCCTTGTCCGCCAGCCCTGCCCACCAGGCGATGGTTTCCTGGAACTTGGGGTCGTCGTAGTTGAACTTGGTGCCCCACGGGTTCTTGTCGGTAGCGGTCCAGCCGGTGGTTGCTGCGAGGAAGCTCCACTGGGTCTGGCCCTGGCCGGAGCCGGAGGACTCCAAGCCCAAGCCGTAGACGGCCACGTTGTTCTTGTCGAAGCCGGCTTCGTCTCCGCGCTTGCCGTTCTTGTCCACGGTCAGGTGGGCGATGGTCTTTTCGTAGCTGCCGCCGTCCTTGGGGTTCCAATCGAGCTTGGCCATCTGCTCGGCAGTGATGCCGGCGGAGTCGGTCATGGCCTTGTTGTAGAAAAGGCTGATGGTGTCCCAGTCCTTCGGGAGGCCGTAGCGCTTGCCGTCCTGGCCCACCCAGAGATCGGCCAGGCCCTTGTTGTAGCTGTCCAGTTTGACGCCGTCCTTGGCTACGGCGTCGTCGAGGGCCAGCAGCTGCTTCTTGGAAGCGAACTCCGGGTACTTGGACAGGTGGTCGGTGAAGACGTCAGGGGCGGTACCGGACACGAAACCGTTGGTCAGGGTGGTCCAGTAGTCGTCCCAGCCGCGCTGGGTGATTTTGACCGTGATATTCGGGTTGGCCTTGGTGAAGTCACTCGCGCACTGCTGGTAGGCCGGGAGCTGGTTGGCGTCCCACAGCCAGTAGTTGATCTCGCCCTTGGCTTCGCTGGAGGCGGGGGCGGATCCGCCGCCACAAGCGGAGAGTGATAGCGCGGCCGCGACAGCGACGGTGACGGCAGCTGCGACGGTGCCAATGGATTTCTTCATGGTGGACCTTTCAGGGGGTTGCGATAGAACGGGGCGGTGCTGGGGGATGACTTACTTGATGCCGGAGAAGCCGATGGAGTTGACCACCTTCTTGCCGAAGGCGATGAAGAGGATCAGGACGGGCAGCGCTGCCACGAGGGTGGCGGCCATGAGTCCGCTCCAGTCCGGTGCACCCTGCGGGGACTGTGACTTGAAGACGCCCAGGCCCACGGTGAGGACGCGGACACTCTCGTCCTGGCCCACCAGGAGCGGCCAGAAGTACTCGTTCCACTGGCCGATGAAGGTCAGCAGCGCCAGGGTGGCCAAGGGTGCTGCGGCATTGGGGATCACGATCTGGAAGAAGATCCGGAGGTGTTTGGCGCCGTCGAGCATGGCTGCCTCTTCCACTTCGCGGGACATGCTCAGGAAGAATTGGCGCAGGAAGAAGATGGCGAACGGCGTCATGAACATGAAGGGCAGCGCCAGCCCGGCGAAGGTGTTGAGCAGGCCCAGGTTCTTGATCATCAGGAAGTTCGGCAGGGCTGTGAAGATCGGCGGGACCATCATGGTGGCCAGGAAGATCGCGAAGACCTTGTTGCGGCCGGGCCAGCGCAGCCTGGAAAAGGCGTAGGCGGCCATTGCGCTGAAGAAGACCTGGCCGGCGGTGGTCATGGTGGCGAAGATGATCGAGTTTCGCAGGTAGAGCCAGAAATTGATGTCGGCGCCGGAACCGCCTTCGGCGATTGCTTGCTCGGGGCTTTGCAAGCCGAAGACTCGCTGGAACGCGCCCCAGCTGAAGTCCGCCGGAAGGAGGTTGCCCGCGTTCGAGGCGAGCGAATGGTTGCTGGACAATGCTGTCCGGAGCATCCAGAGGAACGGGGCGAGGGTGACCGCGACGGCGATCACTATGAGGACCCAAGCGCCTGCGCGGCGCCAGTTGAAGGGTTTCGTGCGCGTGCGGCGCGACTGCGGGGAGCCGACGACGGCGGTGGCGGACTCCCGCAAACGGCGGGAATTGGTGGAGGTACTCATGGCGGGGTTTCCTTAGTCCAGGTCCGTCTCGTTGCCTTTGAGGAACTTCATCTGGATGAAGGCCACCAGGGCGAGAATGATGAAGAGAATGACGGACAGCGCTGAGGCGTAGCCGAAGTCGGACTCGCCGAACGCCTTCTGGTAGATGTACATCTGGATGACCCGGGAGGCATTGACAGGTCCGCCTTGCGTAGTGACAGCCACGGTGTCAAAGACTTGGAATGAACCGATCACGGTGACCACCAGGACCAGGGCCAGCACCGGGCGCAGGAGCGGCATGGTGATGCTCCAGAAGGTGCGGGTGGGGGAGGCCCCGTCAAGGTTGGCTACTTCGTAGACGTGGTTGGGGATGGACTGGAGTCCTGCGAAGATCAGCAGGGCGGTGTAGCCCATGTGCCGCCAGACGTTGACGAAGGCAATGGTGGGAATGGCCCACTGTTCGCTGCCGAAGAAAGCGATGCGGGGTAGGCCCATCCAGCTGATGACTTCATTGACGATGCCCAGCTGGTAGTCCAGCATCCAGAACCAGAGCAGTGCGACGATCACGTTCGCCACCAGGAACGGCAGCAGCAGGACGCCGCGGATGAAGGTCGATTTGGCCACGCGGTGCATGAGGAGCGCGAGTCCGATGGCGATGACGGTCTGGAAGCCGATGTTCAGTGCCACGTACTGCACGGTGACGGCCATGGCGTTCCAGAAGAGATCGTCGCTGAAGATTGTCGTGTAGTTCTTCAAGCCGATCCAGGTGGGATCACCCAGGATGCTGTACTCGGTGAAGCTGAGGTAGATGCCCCGGATAGTGGGGACGAGGAAGAAAAGAACGAAGCCGATCATCGCCGGGAAGATGAAGAGCAATGCGATCTTCAAGTCACCGATCCGGCGAATGCCGAACTTGGCTGGTTTGCCCGGTTTGGGAAGCGCGGCGGGCTCCGCGTGTTTGGCAAGGGTGGTCATCTTCGACCCTTTCCTGACTGTGATGTGGGTTACAACTGATGGAAATCTACACGAGTAGATATGAAGCGGTCAAGTAAGTTTGTGAAGTTTTGTTCGAATATTTTGGATTTCTTGCTTTTTGTTGACTCGAGTAGATCCCGGTGATTCACTGGCCTGAGTCACTCGTCGTACCGCTTCCGGCGCGCCGAGGGCATTCTGAAGCCACACACCTGAATCGAAGGGCTAACAATGACGTTTTCTATGGGAGTAGTAGGCCTTGGCCAGTTCGGCGGCCAATTTGCCCACCTCTTCAAGCTCCACCCCGGGGTTTCCGCCGTCTATGCTGTGGACGAGCTCCCGGAACGGGCTTCCAAAGCCGTTGAACAGCTGGGGCTCGACGGCACCATGGGCAGTTTCGACGAGTTGCTGGCCTCCGACGTCGACGCCGTCGCCATCTTCACGCAGCGCTGGACGCACGGGCCGCTGGTGATCAAGGCGCTGCGCGCCGGGAAACACGTCTATTCGGCCGTTCCCATGGCAATCTCCGAGGAGCAGATCGCAGGAATCATCGACGCCGTGCGTGAAACCAAGCTTGTCTATGCCATGGGAGAGACCAGCTTCTACAACCCCGCCACCGTCTATGCCCGCAAGCAGCACGCCGCCGGCAAGTTCGGCCGCATCTTCTACACCGAAGGCGACTACGTCCACGACATGGACCTGGGCTTCTACGAGGCCTACCAGTACAGCGGCGGCGAAAACTGGAAAGCAACTGCAAGCTACCCGCCCATGCTGTACCCGACCCACGCCATCGGAGGCGTGCTGGGCGCCATACCGGGACACGCCGTGAGCGTCAGCTGCATCGGCGTCAAGGACGATCGAGGCGACGGGGTCTTCGACAAGGAAGTCAGCATGTTCGACAATGACTTCTCCAACGCCACTGCGCTGTTCGAAATGAACGACGGCGGCGTGATGCGCACCAATGAGATGCGCCGCGTCGGCTACCCCTCGCACATCCGGGAATCGCGCTTCCGCTTCTTCGGCACGGAAGCAAGCTTTGAACAGCTGGCCACCACCACGCTGTGGCAGGACAAAGAGGGAGTACTCGACGTCTCGGACCAAGTGGAGACCAAGCCCAGCATGTCGGCCGATGACCCCTCGTTGGCGGACGTGGCCCCCGAACTTCGCGGTGCGTTCATCTCCGGGCTCGCTCCGGTGCACGACGCCGGCCGGCTCCCGGTTGAATTCGAGGGAGCCCCCACCGGGCACGAAGGCAGCCACCAGTTCCTGGTGGACGACTTCGTCACGGCCGTGAACAAACGAAGCCTTCCCCCGGTCAACGCCTGGGTGGCGGCGCGCTTCACGCTTCCCGGCGTCGTGGCGCACGAGTCCGCCCTCCGCGGCGGCGAGAGGCTTCCCATCCGCGATTTCGGCGATGCTCCGGAGGCTTTGTAGCTAGCATGATCCAATGACTACTTCGGCAGTGCACACCCCGCGCGGACCGGTGACGCGCAAAGACGTGGCCCGGTACGCCGGGGTGAGCACTGCCGTCGTGAGCTATGTGGTGAACGGCGGCCCCAAGAAGGTGGCGCCGGCAACGGAAGCGAAGGTCCAGGAGGCCATCCGGATCCTGGGGTACCGGCCGAATGCCGCCGCGCGTGCGCTCAAAATGGGGTCCAACCAAACCCTCGGCCTCGTGATTCCCGACTCCAGCAACCCGTTCTGGGCGCTGCTGGGACACGCGGTGGAAGTGGCTGCCGCCGAGCGCGGATATGCCCTGCTGTTGACGAATTCCGACAACAACCTGGACTCCGAACGCCGCCACATACGCAACCTCGCTGACCGCCAAGTTGATGGAGTGGTCCTGGCCAGCGTCATGTTCGAACCCGATCTACTGGAGCTTTTCGGCACGGAAATCCGCTCGGTCCTGCTGAACCATGCCTCGGTCGCTCCCGGTTTCAACAGCGTGGGCGTAGACCTTGAAGCCGGCGCCCGCCTGGCCGTGGAACATTTGATCGGCCACGGACACACCAACATTGGACTCGCCATGGGCATCACGGCGGACAACGAGGCTGACGGGCGCGAGGAGGGTTGGCGGCGGGCGCTCGAAGCTGCCGGACTCCCGGTTGGGCCGCTCGCCCGCGGCGGGTTCGACCGCCCCGGGGGCTATGCTGCCGGACAACGCCTCCTGGCCGCGGACAACCGCCCGACGGCGATATTCGCCAGCTCCGATATGCAGGCAATCGGGCTCCTGCGGGCAATCCGCGAGGCCGGCCTGTCCGTTCCGGACGATATCGCCGTGGCGTCCTTCGACGGTTCGATCGAGGCCGAATACAGCTGGCCGGCCCTGACCACGGTGGAGCAGCCCGTGTGGGAGATGGCAGAGGCGGCAGTATCCGCGCTGGTGGGCGAGAATCGCAACGAACCCCCGCAGCACAGGGTCTTCCCCACCCAGCTCCGCATCCGGCAATCGTGTGGATGCCCGTAGCGCCCTCCCCAGCCCAACTAGCTCGCATTTGTTGTCGTTTTGAGGGCTCATAACGACAACAAATGCGAGCTAGTTGGGCCTCCGACGCTAAGGTGCGGCGATCCTGAGCTTCCCGACGCCGTCGGCGAGGATGCGCCGCGCATCCTCGCCGAGACGCGAATCCGTCACGAGCACGTCGGCCTCCTCCAGCTGGGCAATCGAGGCGATGCCCACCGTTCCCCACTTGCTGTGGTCCGCCAAAACCACCACGTTGCGGGCCGCACTGATGAAGGCCCGGTTGGTTTCGGCTTCCTGCAGGTTCGGCGTGGTGAATCCGGCCTCCGCATCCATGCCGTGGACACCGAGGAAAAGGGTGTCCAGGTGCAGTTGCTTCAGCGCGGCCGTGGCGATGGGACCCACCAAAGCGTCCGACGGCGTCCGCTCGCCACCCGTCACGATGACCGGGAAACCCTCCCGGGAACCCGAGGCATTGTGGAAGAGATCCGCAATCCTGATGGAGTTCGTCACCACCGTGATCCGCGGGCCCTCCAGGAGCACCTTGGCGAGCTCGTAGGTGGTGGTACCGGCGCTCAGGCCCACGGCCATGCCCTCGTGGACCAGGGTGGCGGCCTCGACGGCGATTGCGTGCTTTTCCTCGATTAACTGGGTGGATTTCAGCTCAAAGCCGGGCTCGTGGGTCCGGGCGTCGCCGGGTATCTTGGCACCGCCGTGGATGCGCTCGACGAGCCCGGACTCCTCAAGCGATTCGATGTCGCGCCGAACGGTCATGGCTGAGACGCCCAGCAGTTGCGCGAGGTCCGAGACACGGACAACCCGTTCACGCTGGACGGCGTCGACGATGGCGGTGTGGCGCGCTGCCTGAAGCATCGGAACCTTTCTGGAGGACGGCGGGTGGCTAGGCGGGAGCGGCGACGACGGCGACGCCTCCGGCAGTAAGGTTTAGCGTACCTCCGGTGGCGGTTCCGCTCAGGAGCTCGACGCCGTCGAGCGGTACCTCCACGTCCTGCGCGCTGTGGTTGATGACGAAAGTCCAGTCTTTGGCGCCGTTGCTCCTGCGGACGATTTCCACGTCTTCGGGAGGCTGAACGCCCAGGACCGGCTCCACCCCGGCATCCGAGCAGAGCAGCTGGACCAGTTCGGCCAGTCCTGCGCGACCCAGACTCGTGGCGACGTAGTAGGCGGCACCGCGTCCGGCGGATCCCGCCCTGCGGGTCACTGCCGGCGAGCCGTCGACGCCGGTGCCTGCGCCGCTTGTGCCTGCGCCGCCGTCGAACGTGGCCAGAACCTCCGCCCCGGTTGCCTTACCCAGCTCGCTCCAGACCGTCCCGGAGCCAAAGCGGCTCAAGCCCACGGTATCGCCGGAACGCAGGGGGAAGAATTCCTCCATGCTCACGCCGAGCAGTTCGGAGAATGCCCCGGGATAACCGCCTCCGTTGACCGGGTCCATGCGGATGTGGTCGTTTTCGTCGACGATTCCGGAGAAATAGGTGATCACCAGGGTTCCGCCGGCTTCGACATACCCATGGAGCCTTGCCGCGCCTTCATCCGTGACCAGGTAGAGCATGGGCGCGATCACCAGTTTGTAGGCGGAAAGGTCATCGGTGCTTTGCCGGATGTCCGTCGTGACGCCGGCCCGGTACAGGGCGTCGTGCCAGCGCCGCGTTTCCGGGAGGTTCCGTGCGTCCTCGCTGGGGTGCGAGTCCAGTTCGGTGCCCCAGCGGGCGTCGGTGTCGTGGATGATGCAGGCTTTGGCCTGGACGGTGGAGCCGGCCACCTCCGAAATGCTCTCGAGCGCATGGCCAAGCTCCACCACTTCGCGCCATACTTTGCTGTCACGACCGGCGTGGGGGACCAGTCCGGAGTGGTATTTTTCGGCCCCGGCACGGGAGGCCCGCCATTGGAAGAACAACACGCCATCGGTTCCGCGGGCCACGTGCTGCAGGGAGTTGCGCAGCATTTCGCCCGGCGCTTTGGCCACATTGCGGGGTTGCCAGTTGACTGCCGAGGTGGAGTGTTCCATCAGGAGCCATGGCTTGCCTTGCGCCCAGCCGCGGGTGAGGTCCGCCGTCATGGCGAGTTCCTGGAAGTTCCGTTCGTCGGCCGCAATCAGATAGTGGTCATTGGACACGACATCCATGTGCTCGGACCAGCGCCAGTAGTCCACTGGGGCGCTCAGGCCCATGGTGAAGCCCATGAAATTGGTGGTCACCGGGTGCTTCGAATATGCCCTGATGATGTCTGCCTCTGCGTTGAAGCACTCAAGAAGGGCATCGGAGGAGAACCTCGCGAAATCCAGTTGCTGCGTGGGGTTCACCCACGTTCCCGAACGGCGCGGCGGCAGGATCTCGGCCCAGTCGTAGTAATGCTGGGACCAGAAGGCCGTGCCCCAGGCGTCGTTGAGCGCGTCCAGGCTCCCGTACCTGGCTTGGAGCCACTCCTGGAAGCCACGCTCCGCGTGGGGGCCGAAGTCCGGTTGGTTGTGGCAGCCGTACTCGTTGTGGACATGCCACATCACGACGGCGGGGTGCCCCGCGTAGCGCTGCACGATCGCCGTCGTCAGGGCTGCTGCCGCCCGGCGATAGTCCGGCGAGCACGCCGCGAAGGCCTGGCGCGAACCGTAACTTTGCCGGACGCCGTCGGCATCCACCGGGAGTGAATCGGGGTACTTGCGGCTGAACCAGGGCGGGGGCGAAGCGCTCGCGTTCGCGAGATCCACACTGATGCCGTTGGTGTGGAGCAGGTCAAGGATCCTGTCCAGCCAGCCGAACTCGTACCGGCCTTCTTCGGGCTCCAGAAGGGCCCAACTGAAGATGCCGACACTGACCAGGTTCACCCCGGCTTCCTTCATGAGGGCGACGTCGTGTTTCCAGACCTCTTCGGGCCATTGTTCGGGGTTGTAGTCGCCGCCGAACGCAATCCGGCCGCCCAACTCGTCGACGATGTAATCCATTGCCATGCGTTTTATCCTTTGCTGGAACCGAGAGTTAGACCGGCCACGAATTGGCGCTGCAGCACGAGGTAGATGATCAGGGTGGGTATCACGGTGATGGTGGCGCCGGCCGCCAGCAGGTTGTAGTTGCTGAGGAACTCGCCCTGCAGGTTATTGATGGCAGTCGTGATCGGCAGCCGGTTACCGCTTTGGATGAAGAGAAGCGGCCAGAAGAAGTCGTTGTAGATGAAGATGACTTCCAGGGTTCCGAGCGCCGCGAGGGCGGGCCGGCACAGCGGCAGGATGATG
The DNA here is from genome assembly GCF_030209755.1 of Arthrobacter sp. efr-133-TYG-118. Classification (GTDB taxonomy): domain Bacteria; phylum Actinomycetota; class Actinomycetes; order Actinomycetales; family Micrococcaceae; genus Arthrobacter. The sequence goes on from NZ_JARVRH010000018.1 coordinate 45,373, forward strand.
TTCCAGTACTGCCGCCAGATCCCGGCGCCGTCCACCAGCGCGGCCTCCGTCAGGTCGGACGAGAGGGCCTTCATGTAGTTGGAAAGCACGAAAGTGCAAAACCCGATCTGGAATGCCGTGTCCACGGCGATCACCGAGATGTAGGTGTTGAGCAGATTGCCGGAATCGCTGAAGGAGTACGGCAGCGTGACATGTTTGAACATCTCGAACAACGGGGCCGCAAGGACCTGCGGGGGCAGGAGGTTGCCTGCCGTGAACATGATCAGAAGCGTGACGTTGAATTTCCAGCTCACCCTGGAGACGGCGAACGCCATCATCGAGGCAAAGAACAGCGTCAGGAGCACCGACGGAACGGTGATGATCACCGAGTTCAGGAGGTACTTCGAGAATCCGCCCTGGGTCCAGGCCTGGATGAAGTTGTCGAAATTGAAGGTGCCGCCAAGGCTGAAGTAGCCGAATTTGTCCGTATCCGCCTTGGGACGCAACGCCGTGAACAAGGACCAACCCAGCGGAATCAGCCACATGATTGCCATGACAGTCAGGAAAATATGGGTTCCGTAGTGGCGCTTGCCGGAGTTCCGGGTTGCGCCTGCGGCTGCCGTTGCGCGCGGGATGGGGTTGGCGAGGGTGCTCATGCCTTGCTCTCCTTGCCGAAGGTGCGGATGAGGTAGAAAACGATGGGGATCAGCGAGACGACCAGAAGAATCACCGCGAGGGACGAGCCGACCCCGATCACCTGGCCTTCGCCGATCAAGTTCTGGATCACCAGGGCGCTGATCAATTCAAGGCCGTTGGTCCCTCGGTTGATGACGTACACAATGTCGAAGGCACGTAGCGACTCGATGATCGTGATCACCACGATCACGATGTTCACGGGGCGCATTGCCGGGAAGACGATGCGGAAGAACGTCTGCGCCGCATTGGCGCCGTCGATCGACGCCGCTTCCCTCAGCGAGGGGTCCACGCCCTTGAGCCCGGCCAAGTACAGGATCATGACGTAGCCCGCGTGACGCCACGTAGCTGCAACCATGGCCGCCCAGATATTGACGTTGGAATCTCCAAACCAGTCCACGGCCTGCGGTGTGCCCGCCGTGCCCAGGAGGTAGTTCAGAAGCCCGCTGTCGCGGTTGTAGAACAGCTGCCAGATGATGCCGATGAGGGCCAACGACAACATGACGGGGGTGAAGAAGATGCTCTGGTAGATCTTGCTGCCGCGGATCTTCTGGTCCAGAAGTACGGCCAGCAGCAGGCCGAGGGGGGTTGCGATCAGGGCCAGGAAGACGAGCCACAGGACGTTGTGTTGAATGGCAGGCCAGAATGGGGGATAGTCCTGGACCACGTAGCGGTAGTTGTCCGTCCCTGCGGCCTTGATGTCCTTCAGGTCCAGGCCGTTCCAGCGGGTGAAGCTCAGCGCAATGGAGAAGAGCGTGGGCAGCCAGACCAGCAGGAGCTGGATCAGGGTAGGCACGCCCACCATGATCGCGAGGATGAATTTGTCGCGCCGGGTGAGGCGGCGGACCCTGCCTGCTTTGCCGGTCCGCCGGCCGGTGCCGGGCTGGCCCTTGACCGTGATTCGCCCGGCAGCACCGGGCTCGCTGTCCGGTGCTGCCGGTTTCTCGGCGGTAGTACTCATGGGTATTCCTTCAGCTACTGGGCTGCGTAAAGGGTCTTGGCCTGCGCTTCAAGGTTCTTGACGTCCACGGTGCCGTCCTTGATGAAGGACTGCAGCGCGGGGATCATCACGTTGTTGGCCATGGCAGGGAGGGCGTCCCGGTCCAGGAACTGGCTGATGTACTTGGCATTGGCGATGGTGTCCGCGCACTTCTTGTTCAGCGGGGTGAACTTTGACGTGTCGGCGCCCTTGACGGTGGCGATGTTGGAGCCATCCACGGCTGAGTACGCGTTCTGGCCTTCGGCGGATCCCATGAACGCCAGGAAGTCGTGCGCTGCCTTGTTGTCGCCGCCCTTCTTGGAGAGGAGCAGTCCGTCGATGGGGGCTTCGACGGCGTCGGTGCCTTCCACGGCGATTTCCGGGAACGGGAAGAAATCGATGTCCGCCAGCACGGCGGGATCCGTGAACTGCTGGGTCACGAACGAACCCAACAGGTACATTCCGGTCTTCTTGGCTTCGAGGGCCTTGGCGGCGTCCTGCCACGTCTGGCCGAGGGCATTGGGGTCTTGGAACGGCAGGAGGGCCTTCCAGGTGTCGAAGACATCGCTGACCTTCTTCTGGTCCCAGCTTTCCTTGTGGGCGGTCAGGTCCACATGGAATTGGTAGCCATTGAGGCGCATGTTGATGTAGTCGAAGGTGCCCATGGCCGGCCAGCCGTCCTTGTCGGCGAAGCCGATGGGGATGATGCCGTCGGATCTCATCTTGGTGGCCAAGGTCTTCAGCTCATCGAACGTCTTGGGGACCGCGTAGCCCTTTTCGGCCCAGAAACTCTTCCGGTAGAAGAAGCCCCAGGGGTAGTTGTAGTTGGGGACCAGGTACATCTTGCCGTCCGGCCCGGTGGAGGCCTTCTTCATGGCGTCGGAGAAGTTGCTGCCGATCGTTGCCCACACGTCATCTACGGGAGCCAGGAGGCCCTTGCCCGCGTAGTACTGCATGCGGTAGCCGGCGAACCACGTGAAGGCATCGTCCGGGCTGCCCTGGAGGTAGGAGTTGATCTTGTTCTGGAAGTCGTTGTGCGGGACGACATTGGTGGCCACCGCGATGCCGGACTTCTTGGTGAAGGCATCGGTGACGGCTTTGTAGGCGGCCTTGGGAACGTCGTCCGAGGAACCCGAGCCGAAGGTCAGGCTGTTCGAGGTGGCTCCGGGAGCCGGCCCGGAGCCGCCGGTGCAGGCAGCCAGCAGTGGAATGCCGGCGAGCCCCGCAGCGCCGATACCGAGCGTTTTCAGGATGGTGCGGCGTCCAGGGCCAGCATTGTGGGCCGACTGGAACGGGTCAAGATTCGCTGCCATGTTCTCTCCCTTGAAAGCGTGGTGCTTGTGAGGTTTCTCACGTAGAACTCGACTATAACCGCTCAAAAGAGAACATGAAAGCACTAAATATAACATTCTTGCGACGGAGGGTTTTAAGACAGAAGCGGCGGTCCTCCTTGGAGAGAACCGCCGCCTTAGCCTGCTGGCCTGAGGGGCTTTGCTTGTTTGGGCCAGAGCCTACTTCTTCAGCGACTCGGCGATTTGGGCCATGATGGTGGGGTCCGAGAGGGTGGTGGCGTCTCCGGGTTCGCGGCCTTCGGCGACGTCTTTGAGGAGGCGGCGCATGATTTTCCCGGACCGGGTTTTGGGCAGTTCGGGGACCACGAGGATGTGACGGGGTTTGGCGATGGGGCCGATTTCCTTGCCGACGTGGTTGCGGAGTTCGGTCACGGTCGCGTCGCCGCTGTCCTGTCCCGACGGGGCGGATTCGCGCAGGATCACGAACGCGACCACGGCCTGGCCGGTGGTTTCGTCGGTGGCCCCGACGACGGCGGCCTCGGCCACCCACGGGTGGGACACGAGGGCGGATTCGATTTCGGTGGTGGAGAGCCGGTGCCCGGAGACGTTCATCACGTCATCCACCCGGCCCAGGAGCCAGATGTCGCCGTCCTCGTCCTTCTTGGCGCCGTCGCCGGCGAAGTACATGCCCTCGAACCGGGACCAGTAGGTCTCCTTGAACCGTTCCGGGTCCCCCCAGATCCCGCGCAGCATGGCCGGCCAGGGCTCGCGGACCACGAGGTAGCCGCCGTGCCCGTCCGGGACGGACTCGCCCGCTTCGTCCACGACGTCGATCGCGATGCCCGGCAGGGGGACCTGCGCCGAGCCCGGCTTGGTCGCCGTGACCCCGGGCAGGGGCGCGATCATCTGCGCCCCGGTCTCGGTCTGCCACCAGGTGTCCACGATCGGGGCCGGGTCCTCCTTCTTCTCCCCGTGGTTTCCGGCGTTGGCGCCGATGACCTCCCGGTACCACATCCACGCCTCGGGGTTGATCGGTTCCCCCACCGAGCCCAGGACCCGGATCGAGGACAGATCGTACCGGCCCGGGATCTCCTTGCCCCACTTCATGAACGTCCGGATCGCCGTGGGGGCGGTGTAGAGGATGGAGACCTTGTACTTTTGAACGATTTCCCACCAGCGGCCCTGGTGCGGGGAATCCGGGGTCCCCTCGTACATGACCTGGGTGGCGCCGTTGACCAGCGGCGCGTAGGCGACGTAGGAGTGGCCGGTGACCCAGCCGACGTCGGCGGTGCACCAGAACACGTCCGTTTCCGGGTGCAGGTCAAAGACCGCCCGGTGCGTGTACGCAGTCTGGGTCAGGTACCCGCCGGTGGTGTGCAGGATGCCCTTGGGCTTGCCCGTGGTCCCGGAGGTATACAGGATGAAGAGCGGGTGTTCGGCATCATGCCCCACGGCGGTGTGCTCCGCCGAGGCGGCCCCGACGGTGTCCTCCCACCACCGGTCCCGGCCCTGGACCCAGTCCACGTCCTGGCCGTTGCGCCTGACCACCACGACATGCTCCACCGAATGTCCTGGGGCGGTCAGGGCCTGGTCCACGGCGGGCTTGAGCGGGCTGGGCTTGCCGCGCCGGTAGGTGCCGTCCGCGGTCACCACGAGCCTGGCCTGGGCGTCATCGATCCTGGAGCGCAGGGCATCGGCGGAGAACCCGCCGAACACCACCGAATGCACGGCCCCGATCCGGGCGCAGGCCAGCATCGTGATCACCGCTTCCGGGATCATCGGCAAATACACCGCCACCCGGTCGCCCTTCGCCACGCCCAGGGACTCGAACGCGTTCGCGGCTTTCTTGACCTCCTCGGTCAGCTGCGCGTACGTGTACGTGCGGGTGTCGCCCGGTTCGCCCTCGAAGAAGATCGCCACCCGGTCCCCGAGCCCGTTCTCCACATGCCGGTCCAATGCGTTGTACGCGGCATTGACCCGCCCGCCGACGAACCACTTCGCGAACGGCGGCTCGGACCAATCCAGCGCCTCGGTGAAGTCCGTGTCCCAGTCCAGCAGCAACCGGGCCTGCCTCGCCCAGAACGCCGGACGGTCCGCCTCCGCTTCCGCATACACCCCGGCGCCGACCACCGCATTCGCAGCGAACCCGGCGCTCGGCGCGAACTTCCGGTCCTCATGGAGAAGATTTTCAAGGGCATCGCCGTTGCCTGCCCCGTCGGATCCGGGTGCAGCGGTGGTCGTCGATCCATTGGCGTCCTGGGACATGTGAACCTCATCATTCATCGATCTCTGCCGCGCGGTAGTCCCGCAGCGAGGCCGCCCCGCGGCGCCAATCATGCACGGCGTTGGGCTGCGGCATCTCGCGGGATTCCGCAAAGAGCTTTTCCGGAACCCACCTTAGCGTTTTGAGCCGACAACAAGTGTCTGCGGTCACAATCTGGACCGTGAGCGGCTGGTGATTCGCGCCGAACGGCGACGAAGGCTCTTGACCCGGGCGCTGATTAACCAATTTGGTGGACACGAAGTCGGTCACTCAGTAGCCTTTGCTTGTTGGGCGGCTAGAGCCACTCATTTCTTGGGGGAAGCGAGCACCACATGAGCCCGCCATAGAGCACAGCGCCACCTACGCCGCGTCCCACAACGGGAAGCCATTCATCGTCCGCAACGGCTAACACTGCAGCGGAACGCCCGCATCACACTTATTCCGCAAGGCGCAATGTCGCGCCCATCGAAAGGACCCCCCAATGAGTCAGAACACCCCTCCTGCAGGGCCTCCCGCCGGATACCCGGCCCCCGGCTCACCACAACCCGGACCTTACGCGGGAGGACCGGCACAGAAATCCGGACAGTATCCCGGGTACCAGGGAGCACCGACGGGATATCCCGGATACCCGGGAGCACCGACGGGATATCCCGGATACCCGGGAGCACCTGCGGGTTACCCTGGCGCCGTCCCCGGTGGACAATTCGTGAGCAACAAGTCATTCCTGACAGCCTGGCTATTGGCACTTCTGCTTGGCGGACTCGGCGTTGACCGGTTCTACTTGGGCAAGATCGGCACAGGCATTCTGAAGTTGGTCACGCTTGGCGGTCTGGGTATTTGGTCGCTGATTGACCTGATCCTGCTTCTGACGAACAAGCAGACCGACAAACAGGGCTACAAGCTGGCTGGCTACGAAAAGCACAAGACGGTGGCCTTGATCGTGACCTTGGCGTTGATTCTCTTGAGTATCGTCTTCAACATTGCCAGAGGGGGTGCCTCCACCGCGCCGAGCGGGTCTGCTGCTGTCGTGCCAGCCGCATCTCCTGCCTCGAATTCCGGGGCTACGACTGCTGCGGCACCCGCCGGATACACAGTCGGCCAGCCAATGTCCGTAGACATGGGCGATGGCAACGTCGCCAAGGTGACTATCGTGTCGGCCAAGTACTCGGCGACGGCGAACGCGACCCTGAACTCGCCCGCCAAGAATGGCGGATACCTGATCCTCGACGTTCTGTGGGAGACCGAGAAGGGCAAGACCTCCTCGAACCCGTTGTACTTTGAGGCGAAGGATGCGGACGGCCGCAAAGGCGACGTTGAGATGTTTGTCGACGGCGCACTCGGCTCCGGTGTTATCCTCCCTGGCGACAAGGCTCGCGGCAACGTCGCCTTCGACATCGCGCCGGGCACATCGACTGTCATCATCACGACGCCGCTTCTGCAGGAGGCTGCGCGTCTCCAGGTGACCCCGCAGTAGCTTTAAGCTGCACAATGGCTCCGCACGGATCACTGGTGCGGAGCCATTCTGCGTTTTCTCGCGTCCGCGCCCAGCCTTCGTAGTGGCTTCAACTAGTGGACTGTCAGACGGGTGGCATAGGCTGAAGAGGTCTCGAGACGCGAAAACTTGCCGCCCGGTCCGGCCCGGAAAATACTGGGTGCACCCTTGGGAAGCAGCGTCCGGAACACCGCCGTACTAAGGAGATTTGCACATGAACCAGACGAGCCTAGGTCCGAAGAACGGCGCACAGGCGCCAGGATCGGCCCCCGAAGCAGCAGCTGGATCCGGGGCGCCAGAGCCCGGCAGCATGACCTCCCCGAAGTACCAAGCCGTTCTGGGTCCGTTCACTATCCGGGACGTGACCGTTTTCGGTTCCACCTTGCTGATGTTTGTGGGTTCCCTCCTGCCGATGTTTGGCGGGCGCTACAACCTATGGAATTTGGACAACCTATTCTTTCTGGCACTGGGCATCATTCTTCCCCTCGTTGTTGCCGCTCTGTTCGTTGCCCGCCGCCTGCAGCCGGGGAACATTGTGAGAATCGGTTCCCTCTCGACTGACCAGTTCTCTTCCGTCGTGGCGTCGTTCGCCCTGACCCTGTTCTTCCTGTCTGCGGCAGGCGCGTTTACCGTTTTCGTGCTCGTCGGACTTATTGGCTCGGTAGGACTTCTGGCCGCGACGGTCCTGGCTCCCCACCTGCCGCTTCTCCGCGACGATTTCAAGGACAGGGCTGAACAGCCCGCACACGTTGTGGCCCGGGAATCGGCCATTCCAACCCGTAAGCCTGCCGTGCCGAAGCCGGCCAAGCCTGAGCCGGCACCCGCCAGCCCGGGACCCGCCAGCCCTGCGTCAGCGGAGATCGCTGCCGTGCCGGCCCGTGCTGCACGCGTCGCCGCCCCTGAGGCCGCCGCCACCGAGGCCGCTGCCCCTGCGCTGGCCGGGGAAGCCCTTGCCACCGCACCCGCCGCCGTCGCACTCGCCGGACACGCCGCCGTCGTACCTGCCGAGTCCACAGAGGCTGCGGTCGCAGACGGCGGTCGGGAGGCGCCGGCCCCCACACCCGAGGAGCCCAAGCACCTGCCTGCTGCCACCATGGCTACGCCAATCGTCGGCGGCCCGGACACCGGCGCCGGGCCCGCCACCCAGCACATCGGCACGGTCGATCAGCCCCGCGTGCACCAGACCATCGGCGCCACCGTTGATCCAGCCACGCGAAGGGACGAATCCGAGCACGACTCCGGGTACGAGGCATTCTGGTTCGCCGTGGCCCATCCCCGCGTCGTTGTCGACGAGCACACAGGAATGCCCTCCTTCACCATCGAACCGGGCGCGTGGGTCCTGGCCCTCGAAGACCGCGGCGAGGAATTCCTCGTGCAGGATACTGACGGCAAAGTGGGCGTCCTGCGCGATCTCAGCCACATCGAACGCGGTTAACCCGGCTGGCCGTGGACACCGTCGTCGAAACCCCGCTGGCTTTGAAGCGGCGTGCGCGCAAAATCAACAAGGCGCTTGCTGAGCTCTACCCCTACGCCCACGCTGAGCTTGATTTCCGGAACCCGTTCGAGCTGGTAGTGGCCACCGTGCTGTCCGCCCAGACCACGGATGTCCTGGTCAACCAGGTCACCAAGATCCTGTTCGCGCGCTATCCGGATGCCCGGAGCATGGCCGAAGCCGAGATTGCGGAGCTCGAGGCGATCCTGCAGCCCACCGGTTTCTTCCGTGCGAAGGCGAAGAACGTCCTGGCGCTCAGCACACGCTTGGTGGACGAGTTCGACGGCGAGGTTCCCGGCCGGCTCGAAGATCTGGTGACACTTCCCGGCGTCGGGCGCAAAACGGCGAACGTCGTGCTCGGCAACGCTTTCGGCGTTCCGGGAATCACGGTGGACACGCATTTTGGCAGGCTGGCGCGCAGGTTTGGCTGGACGACGTCCGAGGACCCGGTGAAGATCGAGTTCGACGTCGCGGAGCTGTTCGAGCCCAAGGACTGGACCATGCTGTCCCACCGCGTGGTTTTCCACGGCCGCAGGGTTTGCCATGCGCGCCGGCCGGCGTGCGGAGCGTGCGCGGTGGCCAACTGGTGCCCGAGTTATGGCGAAGGCGAAAAGGATCCCGTCAAAGCGGCCAAGTTGCTCAAATACGAACTGGCGCCGGGCAACGAAGCGCTTCTCGCAAAGCTGCTTGCCGAGACCCACCGCGCGGCCGAGATTCGGATGGAATCGCAAAGGAGACCGGCATGACCGCGCTCGAGGACCTCGTCAGCCTCATCACCAGGATTGATTCCGGCCTGCATCCGGGCCCTGATCCGCGGATTGCCGCCGCAACAGTAGATCCGGACAAGGCGCGAAAAGCGGCCGTGCTTATGCTCTTCGGCGTCTTGGACGACGTCCCAGCCCAATCCGGGAAACCGGTGGCCCCGGCGGATTTGGACGTGTTGCTTCTGGAACGCGCCCACACCCTGGACGACCATCCGGGGCAGGTGGCGTTCCCCGGTGGCAGCATCGATCCCGGGGATGAGTCAGCAGTGGCGGCAGCCCTCAGGGAAGCAGTGGAGGAAACCGGCCTGGACAGTGGCGGCGTGCAGGTGCTGGGTGTCATGCCGGAACTTGGCCTGATCCGCAGCAACTTTGTGGTCACACCGGTCCTGGCGTGGTGGACGTCGCCCTCGCCTGTGAGGGTGGTGGACTACGCCGAATCCGCGCAAGTGTTCCGAGTTCCGGTGCGGGACCTCCTTGATCCCGACAACCGATACACGGGGACGCTCACACGACTTGGCCGGACCTTCTCAAGCCCCGTCTTCCAAGTCAATGGACTCGTGGTCTGGGGTTTCACCGGGATGGTGCTCAGCGGCCTGTTCGACGCGCTGGGGTGGACTGTTCCATGGGATGCGGACCGCCTGCTCGAGATAGAGATTTAGCTCGCGCTGTAGGTGCGCCGCCGGCCCCCGCAGGGGGCGCCACTGGTCCGCCGAGCGCCGCCGGCTCGCGCTACGCTGCGTGCGGGGCTGTTTTTGAAAGATCCACGACGATGCCCGTGGCGGCATTTTCCCGCACGGCGGTGATGCCGGCCGACACGGCCTTCAGCTGTTTAAACTGCGGAGACTCCGCCACCAGCGTTCCGTCGGCTGTCACCAGCCGGAATCGGTAGCCGTCTTCGCCGTCCTTGAGAATTTCGAATCGTCCAGCCATCGTTGCTGTTCCCCCTTGTTTACTGCCCGCACAGTGAGTGCGTCTTTGCACTGTGGCGCCCCTCACTTCGAACGCCATAAGGCGAGACTATCCAGAAGGAAGGGAGCGCTGAAGTTACTTTGGGGTATATTACTTGCCTGAGTCATGCCAGCTTCGTTTCCGCCTTATGACTCGCTTTCGGCCCCGTTGGGGGGCTATGGTTCCGGACTTCAAAAGATCAGTGCGCGCCTCGGCGCCGGAACCGGGAATTCGGCGATCGCCATCCGGAACTCTTCCTCCGCGTTGAGTCGCCTGCGGACTTCCATCGACTCCAGCCTTTGGACATCTTCCGTTTCAATGCCGGGGTTTTTCGCCAGTTCCCTGATCCATTCGCCGGCCACTACGGCGTCATGTTGCTCGCCCAACAGCCGCTGCAGGCCGATGGCCGGCTGGATCACACCGGAAGCGTGATGGCTGAAGGCGTCCGCAACGGCTTCCACCGAGTAGCGGAGACACTTGACGTCTTTGCGAGCCTGGTGGAGCGCAGAGTTGCGCACCTCCGGGTCGCTGCTGCCCGCTTGCTCCGCGAGGCTGTGCTGCAAGCGCTCCCACCGTGTCTGGAGCCGCTCCGCAAGGTCCGCCGTCGGGTGCTTGTATTCCCTTGCGGCAGGCACTTCCAATAGCGCAGCCCTTGCAGCACGAACTGTTCGCTTGCTGCGCTTGCGCCCGCCAAGGGAAGCGGCCAGCCGGGCGCTGGACGCTTCCAGTTCCTCCACGGCCAGGCGCACGGCCTCGGGGCTTTTCCATGAATCCTTTGTGTCAAGGGATAGCCGGATCCTCTGCGCCAGGACATAGGCGTCCCGGGACTCGCCGAGTGAAGTTGCGAGCCAACTGACTTCCTCGCGGGCCGGCCGGGGGAGTTTCGGGATCATGCCGCGATAACAGCTGAGCACTGAACGGAGCCGGCGAAGGGCAAGCCTGGCGTTGTGTACGGCTTCCGGATCTGCCGCTGCGATCAGCGGCAGTTGTGCCTCCAACTCCGTCAGTTGGAAGCCAATGTATGCAGCCAGTGGGGCCTGGCCTTTGTTTCCCACGGGGCAATCGTCCTCTGCTGTTGCGCCCGGGGCAATAGGGCCTCTTACTTCGCTTTGTCGTAAGAATCGACGACGGCTACGCTCACCGGAAATTCCACCGGAACCCGCCCGAACAACAGTTCCTTGGCGGCGGCCGCGGCCTCTTCGATGGCGTTGATGCACGCTTCTACCGACTCGGCAGGCGCGTGGACCATGACTTCGTCGTGCAGGAAGAACACGAGTTCCCCGGCAGGCAGGCCGTCGGCACGCGCGGTGCGCAGCCGACGTCGAAGTTCGGCAAGCCAGCATGACGCCCAGTCCGCAGCGGAACCTTGCACCACAAAGTTCCGCGTGAAACGGCCCCTCGAGCGCGCGATGCTGTCCGCGCGCCGCTGTTCTTCCGCCGTCGTGGATTGCTGGCTGCGGATCCAGCGTTCCGACGGCGGTGGGCTGCTGCGGCCCAACCTTGAGGTCACGGTGCGGCCGCCTTCGCCGTCGCGGGCTGCTTGTTCGACGAAGCCGACTGCCCGGGGATAAGTGCGGGTCAGCTGAGGCATGAGGCGCCCGGATTCGCCCGTGGTGGCACCGTAAATTGCGCCGAGCAGGGCGATCTTGGCCTTCGAACGGTCGCCACCGAAACCCTGCGCGGCGATGCCGGCGTACAAGTCCTTGTCGCGCGCGGCCTCGGCCATCTTCGAGTCCTGCGCCAGCGCCACCAGAACCCGGGGCTCGAGCTGGGAGGCGTCTGCAACGATCAATTTGTGCCCCGGGTCGGCATGCACCGCTCCGCGGATCTGGCGGGGGATCTGCAACGCGCCGCCGCCCCTGGACGCCCAACGACCGGAAACCACGCCTCCCACGACGTACTCGGGGCGGAAGCGCCCGTCGCTCACCCACGCGTCCAGCCACGACCAGCCGTTGGCAGCGAACAAGCGGGAAAGCTTCTTGTATTCCAATAGCGGCTCGATGGCCGGATGCTTGGATTCCTTGAGTTCCCACTGGCGGGTGGATTTTACCTCGATCCCGTTCCGGTGCAGGGCACGCATGAGGTCCTGGGGTGAATCCGGATTCAGTTTCGGAGACTGGAGAATCCCGCGAAGCTCGTTGCAGAGAGCCTCCAGCCTGGCCGGCCGATGGCCGGCGGGAGGTCGGGGACCCAGATGGCCTTCCAGGATTTCTTCGTGCAACGTCTCCTGCCATGGCACACCCGTGAACTGCATTTCGGCGGCGATCATTGCACCGGCGGATTCCGCAGCGAGCAGCAGTTTCAGGCGGTGCTGCCGGCCTTCTTCCCTGGAGGCCTGGCCGAGCGCGCGTTGCTGGGCCGCGAACTCTGCCCGGATCTCGTTCAGGCTCGGCTGGGTGCTTCGTGGGACCACGTCGTCGAACAGCGCGCCTTGCTCGGCGGGAGGCGGGGGAGGCTGGAGGACCCGAGGCGGAACCGGCATTTCGTCGTCTTGCGTGAGTTTTTCCGCGCTGCGGGCATAGTCTGTGTGGGCCGTGAACTCGGAATGGACCAGGATGGCGCGGCAGAGCGTGAGGTCATGGCAACGCTCCAGTTCCACCCCCGCTTGGAGCATCGCCGGGTACCAATCCTGGGTCCGGTTCCAGACCCAGCGCGGATGGATCTTCTCCAACATGGTTACGACGCCGGCGAGATCGGCCGTTCGTACGACGCGCGGCTCCGCCACGGCTACTCCGGCGGCGTCGCTTTCCTGAATAGCTGCGCCGTCTGGATGGGCGGCGAGCAGCAGGTACATGCTGACAATTCTGCCCTGTGATTCCGTGGAACCTTGCACTTTGCGGACAGCTGCCGTCCGCGATGCTTAGTCGTCCCCCACAGGGGTTGTTGTGGCTGCTTATCCACATACGCCGATACCGGCCTTCAATGCTCGCGGCGAAACGGAGAGAGTGGCTTCATGAGCGGGCAACATCTTGAGCGGAACCACAACAGCGGTGGAAGCGGGGCCGGGTCTAACGGCGAGCGCGGCTCGACGGTGCTTCAACGTGGCCGTCCACGGCCCGGAAGATCGGGTCCACGGTCCGGACCGGAGCCAGACCATGTGCCCGGAGAGCCGTGGCTTCCTGCCAGTTCCGGGGAAGTCCTCTTAGTGACAGGAAACGTCAGGTTACAAGCTGAAACAGAGAGGATCGCGGCCGCTGTCGGCGCCAATCTCCGTACAGTCGTCGATTCATCCGCTGCCTTGCCTATGTGGGACACCGCACGGATGGTTCTTCTTGGCAGCGATGTCCGCGAACTTCCGCCCCGTCGTCGTGCACCTTCCATCTTGCTGGGCCTCAACGGTGAAGGGGACTCTTTGTGGCAATTGGGAGCCGCACTGGGGGCCGAACGCGTGGCCGTATTGCCGGAAGCTGCAGCCTGGCTGGCGGAGCACCTCGGTAGGTCCCATGATCCGGACCCCGGAGGACTGGTGCTCGGGGTGATAGGAGGATGCGGCGGTGCCGGCGCGTCCACGACTGCGGTCTGGCTGGCCCAGGAAGCGGCCGTCCACGGAGTCCGGACGCTACTGGTTGATGGGGATCCCCGAGGAGGGGGCCTTGAGCTTTGCCTGGCCGCTGAAGATGCGCCAGGACTGCGCTGGCCCGATCTTGCAGGTGCCAGCGGCAGCATCGGAACCGGGCAGCTAAGCGACTCACTGCCCACAGCCGGAGGATTCTCCTTTTTGTCTTGGCCGGGCAGTCGCGACCGCTCCCCGGACGTGGAGCCCGGGGCCGTCACGGCTGTCCTTGATGCGGCGAGGCGGGGATTTGAACTAGTCATTGTCGACATCGGCCGCGGAACAGAATCGCTTGGCAGCTTCGCCTGGGACTGCGACCGGATCCTTCTGGTGGCACCGGCCCAACTCCGGGCAGCAGTCGCTGCAGCCAGGCTTCTGCAGGAGTTGCCGCCCGTGGACACAGCCCTGGTGATCCGGGGGAATGCCGGTTCGGCCCTGGACGCACCGCTCATAGCCGAATCGCTGGGATTGCCTCTCCACGGCGTGCTCCCCGAACTCCGCGGCACTGCCGCGGCGGCTGAGCTCGGACGCCTTTTGGAATTCGGCAAGCGCAAGGCCGTGCGTCGCTTTGCGGAGTTAGTCCTTCAACTACTCGGCGACGGCGCAGTATGAGTGCCTCATCATTCCCCAGCGGCGAGCGCCGACGCAATACCCCGCTCTTGGACGCCGCGCTCCTTGAAACCGTGCGGGAAACCGTCATGGCCGACGCCGGACCGGTCACTCCGTCGCGCGTGGCAGCGGCCGTCCACGCGACGGGCAGGCTGCTCGGAACCGCGGGGGCGCTTGCCGCCGTCGAATCGATCAGCGCAGAACTAAGCGGACTTGGACCGCTCCAACAGCTTGCACGCGATGGCTCAGTGACGGACATCTTCGTCAATGGCCCGGACTCGGTGTGGTTCGACCGCGGCAAGGGGCTGGAACGGGCCCGGGTGCATTTCGACGGCGAATCCCAGATCCGTGCCTTGGCCTCCCGGCTTGTGGCGGCCGGTGGGCGTCGCTTGGACGACAGTTCGCCGTGCGTCGATGTCCGTCTCGAGGGCGGATACCGGGTGCACGCGGTACTGCCTCCGATTTCCACCGCCGGAACCTTGTTGTCCGTGCGGATTCGGCGCGAGGAGGTTTTCTCGATGGACGAGCTGCGTTCTGGAGGCATGTTCGGGGCGCCGGTCCAGCAGGTGCTGCAGGCCATGGTTGACCGCAGGCTGAGCTTCCTGATCAGCGGGGCCACCGGTTCCGGGAAGACCACATTGCTGTCCACAATGCTCGGCTTGAGCAGCCCGCATGATCGGCTCGTCCTGATTGAAGACGCTTCGGAGCTGAACCCGGTGCACCCTCACGTGGTTTCCCTTGAGTCCAGGCACGGGAACCTCGAAGGCGGTGGCGCACTCGACCTTGGCGAACTCGTTCGGCAGGCGCTGCGGATGCGGCCGGACCGGTTGATCGTGGGCGAGTGCCGCGGTGCCGAAGTCCGGGAGCTGTTGACGGCACTCAATACCGGCCATACAGGCGGCGGCGGAACAATCCACGCCAACACTGCTTCCGCGGTCCCGGCCAGGCTCGTGGCCTTGGGCGCGCTTGCAGGCTTGAGCCGGGAAGCCGTTCGACTGCAGCTTTCAACGGCATTGGACGCAGTGGTCCACGTCGAACGGACGCCCGCCGGAAGGAGAGTGTCCTGCATTGGATTGTTAGCGGAGGACGCGTCCTCCCAATCGATCGTTCCTGCTGTCGAACTGCTGGCGGGTGCCGCCGTTGCAGGGCCCGCGTGGAAGGACCTCGCAGCTCGCCTTGAGCTGGACCCCAGGCTCCTGCATAGGCCCCTGGGACCGATTTCCCGATCAGATCACCTTGGGGCGGTCGCGTGAGCGGATTCCTCATCCTCGTTCTGGCGGCCGCTGCGTGGGTGGTCTTCCAACCGTCCCGGGGATTTGGCAAACGGATAGTGCGCGCTTTGCCTGGTGCCCCCTCGGCTGGGCCAGTGGCTGTTGCTGGGGCCGTGGCGCGCATGCCGCGGAGACGCTCTCGCGCGGACGCATTGCCGCTGACGGTACTCGTACAGCAGTTGGCCGCTCTCCTTCGGGGAGGCCGTTCGACGTCGAGGCTCTGGGAGGAGCTCTGGATGGTGCATGGAGCCAGGGATCGCCGCAATGGTCCGGGCGACGCGGGGGTCCTCAAGGCGCGAGGAAAAGACCCGGGATCGCCCAAGCTGTCGTCTGGGTCTCTCCAAGTTCTCGCGGCAGCGCGGGCGGCCTCGATGATGGGGACGTCGGTCGCCGAAGCCATCAGGGTGTCGTCAGCGAAGGATCTCCGGGGCGGGAATTCCGTGGAACGCCGGATCTGGGGAGAACTTGCCGCCTGCCTGGATGTTGCGGAGGCCAGTGGTTGTCCGTTAGCCGACGTGCTGACCCGACTCGCCGCCCAGCTTGAGGCCGAGGACGACGCCGGTGATGCGCGGCAAACTGCCTTGGCCGGCCCGCAAGCCACCGTGCGCCTTCTGACCTGGCTGCCGGTGTTCGGCCTGGGGCTGGGCATGATGCTCGGCGTGGATCCGCTGGGGGTCCTGCTGGCGAACGGCGTCGGATTGGCAGCCCTCGCGGCTGGGTGCGTCCTGACCGTCACCGGCAGAATCTGGTCATCTCGATTGGTGGATGCCGCGGTGGGCGTTGACTGATGGGCTCGACCTTCCCTGCCATCGCGGTGTCCCTGGCGTTGATCTTCGCGGCCATTCTCGGACTGGCGTATCAGGGAAGAGCCCGGCGGCGCATAGCCTTGCGGATGCTTCGCGGCTCACCCGGGAGCAACGGCCCGCTGAAGAACGCTCGGACGGGCCAGGCAGCGGGCAATTTCCGGAATCCCGAGGGGCAGGAAGGCTTGCGCAATGTGCCCATGATCCTTGAGCTGGTGGCTGCCATGCTCGACTCAGGGGCGGGACTCGGACGGTCTCTTGAGTTGATCGCCGGATGCGCGTCCCCGCAGCTCAGCCGCTCCCTGCGAACCGTGGTTGCAGCCCTCGACATCGGAATGGACTGGGAGGCGGCATGGCGGAGTTCGGGCCAGAATTGCACTGAAGCGCACAAGCTCAAGGATGCGCTCGTCTTCGCTGCCCTGACCGGAGCGCCATCCTCGGCCATCCTTTATGCCCAGGCAGCACGCCTGCGGCGGGAACAGTTCAGGATGGCGGAGAAGCGCGCTGCCGCGCTCGGAGTGAAACTCGTGGTTCCACTGGGTCTGTGTACCTTGCCTGCCTTCATCTGTTTCGGTGTCGTCCCGGTGCTTTTGGCAATGCTTCCGTCCGGGGGATAGCCGGCAGTCCGGCCCGAGTTTCCCTCCACACGAACCGTCAGAAGGGAGTTTTCCACTTAGGAGACTTGGGGACTTTCGAAGCCTCGATGCCGACGGAAGAGTCGAAGTACAGCCGGCAGCCAGGCCGGCACGAAGAGAGGAACTGAAGTGAACGCAACCGTCGATGCCGTCGATACGGCCCATACCGCCCTGGCCCTCGCCCAGGCAGCTCCTCCTCGGCGGGAGGCCGAGGTCGTTGAACTGTTCCCGGGTTCGTCGGGAAGCAAGCCTGTCAGGCTGCCGATCCAGCTGCATTCCAGCGCAGAAACAAGCCGTGCGCGGTCCAGCGACGATTCTGCGGCTCAGAAACGGTCGAAGAAGCGGCTCATGGGGTCTGAGCTGGGGATGGCAACGGCCGAGTATGCCATTGCCACTCTTGCCGCTGTGGGCTTCGCCGGACTCCTGGTGGTCATCCTTCGCAGCGAGGAAGTACGTGGCTTCCTCCTCAACCTCATTCGCAGCGCACTCTCCCTGCCATGACACGGCGCCGGGGTTCAAAGCGCGGTGCCGAGCATTCGATGAGTCCGCGGGCATCGGCCTGGGCGCTCACTGGGAAGCAAGCCCGTTCGGCTGCCGCAGGTGTGCGGCGGTGGCCTCCTTCGATCAGACGGCCTCCTCCGACGGAGAAGCTGGATGGCCCGCGGAGGGACCGTCGGCGAGATGCTTTCCCTGAGAGGGACTACGGTGCCGTCACTGCGGAATTCGCCGTGGCACTGCCCGCTGTCCTGCTTCTTTTGGCCTTGCTTCTGGCAGGATCCGCCGCGGGAATTACGCAGCTTCGCTTGGAAGAGGCCGCCAGGGCAGGCGCCAGGGCCCTCGCCCGCGGAGATGGCCACGCGGTCGTAGACGGAATCGTTCGAAGACTGGCAGGCGATGGCGCCTCGGCTGCCGTTTCCGAAGACGGCGAATGGATCAACGTCACAGTCTCCGCCCGGGTCGCCGGCCCGTTGGGCTCCCTCATTCCGTGGAGGCTTTCAGCGACGGCATCTGCAAGGGGAGAGACCCCGCAGTCGTCAGCGGCCACTGAGCCCCTCCTTGCCGTCGGAGACTGCGTTGTCCACTTCAACGAGACTATGCCGTTGCTTGGGCTCCAAGCCACTGTGAAAGAGGTCGCGGCGTGAGGGCTGATGGCGCCCGCGCCGGTGATGGCCGTCGCGCGGCGGAGCGCGGCGTGAGGGCTGATAGCGCCCGCGCCGGTGATGGCCGTCGCGCGGCGGAGCGCGGCTCGGGAACCATCCTGGCTGTTGCGCTGGGCCTTGTTGTCATGATCTGCATGGCGGCGGCTTTGACCCTGGCCCAGGCCATGGCGATGGCCCAACGCGCAGCATCTGCCGCCGATCTCGCTGCGCTCGCGGGAGCCGACGCGGCCCGCGGCCTGACAACCGGAGATCCTTGTGTGGTTGCCAGCGAAACGGCCGCGCGGCACGGAGCTTCGTTGTCGGCTTGCACTGTGGGCGAAGGCGGGATCGTAGAGATCCGCACTGAGCTGGACCGCGGCGCAGTCTTCGGGACCGCAACCGGCCGCTCTCGGGCCGGGCCGCCGCCCTAGGTCGCGTCCCGCAGGAGCACATCGATCAGGGTAACCGCGGCGTCCTTGTCCAGTGGATTGTTCTTGTTGCCGCATTTGGGGGACTGGACGCAGGAAGGGCAGCCGGTGTCACACTCGCATGCTTTGATGGCGTCCCTTGTAGCGGTTAACCACACTTTGGCTTTCTCAAAGCCGCGCTCGGCAAATCCGGCGCCGCCGGGATGGCCGTCGTACACAAAAATCGTGGGAACTCCGGTGTCGGCGTGGAGGGCTGTTGAGACTCCACCGATATCCCAACGGTCACTTGAAGCGACCAGTGGGAGAAGCCCGATGGCGGCGTGCTCGGCGGCGTGAAGAGCGCCCGGGAACTGGGCCTCGACAAGTCCTGCGCCAGTCAGCGAACGGTTGTGAACCACAAACCATACCGCCTTGGTGAAGAGATCCCTGGCCCCGAGTTCCAGCGGTTCTTCCCCCAAAACCTCATTGGAAATCAGCGCCTTACGCTGGAAGGAGACGACCTGTGTTGTTACCTTCACTTCGCCGAAGTGGACCGCGATATCCCCCCACTCCATGGTCCGGAGAGTCTGCAGGACCTCAATCTGGGTCACGTCCCGCGCTGTGGTGTAGTAGTCCGGGTTGGTGCGACGAACCACCACGCAGTGGTCCTCTTCGTTCAGTTCCTCGACCAAGTAACTGTCGCCTTGGTGCACATAGATCGCACCCTTATGCGCCTGATAGTGCGTCTGTGGCGAGTCCATGGTGCCCAACAGGGAGCCAGTCTCGGAGTCCACGATGCTTACCGGGCCGCCGCCATCTGCGCGGAGGTTCACCATGGCCGCGGCGCTCTCGGGATGGGTCCAGAACCAGCCCGCAGGCCGTTTCCTCAGGTACCCCTGTTCCACCAGCTGATTCAGCAGGGACTCGGACGTTGGCCCGAACATGTCAAGTTCGGCCACGCCGATCGGGAGCTCGGCCGCCGCCGCGCACAGATGGGGGCCGAGCACGTAGGGGTTTCCGGGATCGAAGACGGTGGCCTCGACTGAGACATCAAAGATTGCCTCCGGATGGTTGACGAGGTACGTGTCCAAGGGATCGTCGCTGGCCACGAATGCGGCAATGGCGTCTTGGCCTGCGCGGCCGGCCCGTCCGATCTGTTGGAACAGGGACGCCCTCGTCCCGGGCCAGCCGGCTACAAGCACCGCGTCGAGCCCGGAAATGTCGATACCCAATTCCAATGCGGACGTGCTCGAGACGCCAAGCAGCTCACCGGAACGCAGAGCCCGTTCCAAAGCCCGTCTCTCCTCGGGGAGATAGCCGGAGCGGTACGCAGCAACCCGCTGGGGCAGGCTGGGGTCCACCTCATCGAGGAGGCGCTTGGTGATAGACGAAATTGTTTCTGCGCCGCGCCTGGATTTGATGAAGGCGATGGTCCGTACACGGGAGGACACCAGATTGGCCAGCAAGTCCGCGGTCTCGGCCACGGCTGTTCTGCGGGATTTTGCCCCGTTTTCGCCCTTCAGCTCGGTCAGGGCAGGTTCCCAAAAAGCCACCGTGGTGGAGCCATGCGGTGAACAGTCCTCGGAAACTTCGCGGACGGGGGTGCCGATGAGCCGGGCAAAGGATGTGCCGGGGTCCGACGCTGTCGCAGACGCCGCAATGAATACCGGTTCAGGAAAGGAGGTGCCGGCACCGTAGTAGGCGCAGATTCGCCGGAGTCTCCGCATGAGGTTGGCGACGTGGGACCCGAACACCCCGCGGTAGCTGTGAGCCTCGTCCACGATGACGTACCGCAGCCTACGGAAAAAGCGGGCCCACCACGTGTGGTTGGGCAGGATCCCGAAGTGCAGCATGTCGGGATTGGCGAGGATGAAGTTGGCGTGGTCGCGGATCCAGCGGCGCTGGGACTGCTCGGTATCGCCGTCGTACGTTTCCGCCCGGACCGTTGGGAGCTTGAGTGCGCGGATCGCTGCTAGCTGGTCGGCCGCAAGCGCCTTGGTGGGAGAGAGGTACAGGGTGACGGCACCGTCGTCGTGGATCTTGCCCGGCTCGGACAGCACCCGCAGCTCCGAACGATGGATCGCGTCGAGGGCAGGCAGCTGATAGGCAAGTGACTTGCCTGAGGCGGTCCCCGTCGCAATGACGACGTTTTGGCCCGAGTGGGCGAGCTCGGCTGCTTCGATCTGGTGCCGGTACGGTTCGTGGATGCCCAAGGCCCCATAGGCGGCAACCACATCGGGGTGGGCCCAGCCCGGCCAGGACTCATGGACGGCTTGGCGCGCCGGAATAGTGCGGACATGTCGCAACTGCTCCGGGTCCGGGCTCCTGCCCAGAAGGGAGATCATCGATTCAGTTGCGTTCACTTGAACATTCTGTCATCGCGCCGGAAACCGACGGTTGTCGGTACGGCCGCTGACTGGTTGTCGGACCCGCCGCGGACCCGCTGCCGGCACCTTTCGGCGCCGAAGGCCGGCTTACGCCACAGGAAGGCCGGCTAGGCCACAGGAAGGCCGGCTAGGCCACAGACAGGTCAGTCTCGTCGACCAGTTTGGTGGACATCATGAGTACCTGGCACACGTGCTTCCAGCCAAGGTGGGAGTAGAGATGTTGTCCGTCCAAGGAAGCCAGGAGGAGGCCGCTTTCAACATCGTGTTGAAATGCCTGGGCGGCGAGGGCTTTCATGATGAAACTTCCCAGTCCCCGGCGCTGGTAGTTGGGTTCGGTGACGATCTTGTCGAAGACCGCCGTCTGCCTGACCACGAACACCTGACCGCTGGCCGCCACCTTTTCACCGGCATGGACCACCGCGTAATGGACCCCTTTGCTTTCGGAAGTCGTGAGCTTGAGGTCGTCATCCGAGAGCCACGGATCTTCCGCGTCCTGCGTCCCCATGTCCACGATCATCATGGTCTGGGAATCCGAGGTGATGTTCAGCCCGTTCTCGCGAGCCAACTGGGTATAGCGCGCGACGTCGTTGGTGAGGATCGTCAGGATACGAGTGTCCGCCTGGGCGGTCTTGGCTGCTAGCTCGGCGAACTCAGCATCCGACGGGTCGTGCGCAAAGAATTCCCAGTCGCCGGTTTTGTCCGCACGCAGGGCTGCCGGGAAGCGGCCTTCCTTGCGCGTTTCGTAGCTTCGGGACCCGGACCAGCCAGCCACCCAGACTTCGAGCAGCTCAGCGATGTCTTCAACCAAGGCGTCGTGACTCATGTAGAGAGACTATGCCAGCCGTCTGGGAATCAACAGGGGCCGTCAGTAACAGCTCCATTAACACTTAGAGCAGCCCGAAGACAGCCCGACACATGGTCTTGGGGCCAGCAAGTACCCTTAAATACGTGGCTTTAAACAGAATTGTGCTCTTCTATGGCTTTACTCCGATCACGGACGCGGACGCCGTCCGGCTCTGGCAGCGCGCCCTGTGCGAGAAGCTTGGCCTGACCGGGCGCATCCTCATTTCGCGGGACGGCATCAACGCCACCGTTGGCGGGGAACTGAACAACGTCAAGCAGTATGTGAAGACCACCAAGGAATACAAGGGCTTCCACGGTATCGACTTCAAATGGTCCGAAGGCGGCGCGGACGACTTTCCGAGGCTCAGCGTCAAGGTTCGCGATGAGATCGTGTCTTTCGGGGCCCCCGGCGAACTGAAGGTGGATGAGAACGGCGTCGTCGGCGGCGGCACACACCTTCAGCCTGAAGAGCTCCACGCACTCCTGGAGGAAAAGAAGGCGGGCGGCCAGGATGTGAAGTTCTTCGACGGACGCAACGCCTTCGAAGCCCAGATCGGCAAGTTCAAGGACGCAATCGTTCCCGACGTCGCCACGACCCACGACTTCATCAAGGAACTCGACTCGGGAAAGTACGACGACCTTAAGGACCAGCCTGTCGTCACCTACTGCACCGGCGGAATCCGTTGCGAAGTCCTATCCAGCCTCATGGTGAACCGCGGTTTCAAGGAGGTTTACCAACTCGACGGCGGAATTGTCCGCTACGGCGAAACGTACAAGGACCAGGGCCTGTGGGAAGGCTCCTTGTACGTTTTCGACAAGCGAATGCACATGGAATTCAGTGAGGAAGCCAAGACGATTGGCCAATGCGTCCGTTGCCAGGCGCCCACCAACAAGTTTGAAAATTGCTCCAATCTGAGCTGCCGCAACCTCACGCTGTATTGCGCCGAATGTGCCTCGAGCCCTGAAACGCTGCGTTGCCCGGAAGGCTGCGCCGCCTAAGCCCGGTCATTAGATCCGGCTCACCCGGTACGCGAAGTTCGCCGGTGCATTGCCGGTGATCGTGACACCCAGGACGGCGTCAGTCTCCAGCTGCAGGACCTTGACCCGTGTGGTGCCGCACCGCAGCATCATCTCGATGAGGACTTCGCTCCCGTTTCGCACGGTGAATTCGGCGCTGCGGGCACCTCGGCACGCCAGCGTCACCGCGTACGTGCCTCCGGGAAGCTGGGTGGTCTCTTCGTCGCGGGACTCTCCAGCGGACAACAGGCCGAAGCTGCTATAGAAGGACAGCCCGTTTACGTCCGGAAGCGCGTCCTGCGCCCAGGCCTTCAGCGCATCGCCCGTGACGGTTTGTCCCAAGGCCGGGTCGCGGGTCAGTACCGGATCCGTGATGGCCGGCGACGGCGGACTGCTCATTGGCGCACGGCCGTCGTCGTAGGTGTATTCGCACGACGCCATGGTGCCGCATGCGAGCACACTGGAAAGCACGACGGCGGGAATCGCCGACCGCGTCGTCGGTACCTTCAGGGCGCGTGCCCACCCCATAATCCGACTCTACGCCGCGCTGTAGACCCGAACGAGGGGCCGGTTACGAAGCCGGTACCAGTTGGTACGCGTAGATCACCGGCGCATCCACGCTGCTTGCGCTGATGCTCAGCGGACCGGTCGAAGGAATCTTGATACGGGACGTTTCTCGGCTGCCATTGCATGCAGCCCCGGCCTCGGTGATCTGCGTACCGCCCGAGGAAACGTCGAAGAATGCCTTGCCGCCGCCGTCGCAGGCAACAGTCAAGACGTAGCTTCCCGCAGCGACGCTGGCGAAGCTCTTGACCAGGGGGTCGCGGTTCGGGATTTTCCCGGAGTCCTCCACGACGACCCCGGCTGCGGAGGGCATGGTGGTCGCCTTCCACGCTGGGACGTCGGCGTTGGAGACAGACCCCCCGGAGGAGCATGCCGTCATCGCCAGGGTGGCTGCGCCAATGACCAAAAGTGCAGCGCGACGCCAAGTGGAGGGGTGAAATGCCATGATTCAACGCTACCTGCTCGAACGCCTCCCCGCCGACGCAGCCGCCGACGCCGACGCAGCCGCCCAGCCACAGCCCCAATAGACTTGCACGGTGACTGATCCCGCAACGCCCGCCATCTTTGGTACTACCCCCACCGCCCTCGACGCTCCCCGCAGCGACCTTCCCGAACTGCTCACAGCGCTCGCCGACGACCTGCGGAACGTTGGCTACACCGTGGACGGAGTGGCAGGACTTCTGGGGGAGTCCGCCCACGCGGCCCTCGCCCGGGATCAGCTCATCCCTGCGCTCATCGTCACCGAACCGGCTGCCTTAACCGAAGACCCGGCGACGGACCGCGCGAAAGCCGCGCTCGCCGTCGTCGTGCGCTTGTGGCTTCTCGCTGTCCCGCAAACCGAAGGCGACGTCGACGCCGCCCTGCCGCGCGTCCGCACCTCGGGCCTGATGGAGCTTGGCTTGGTGGAGAAGAACGACGGCGGTGCTGTCGCCGCCAAAGTGGATTTGCGGCCGTACGGTTGGGAGGGCGACTTCGGAGCAGACAACAGCGGCAGCGGCGGCGCCGAACTGTGGGTTTCCAGCGATCTCGCCGCCCACCAGCAGCCCGGCGTGCTCCGGCATGACCATGTGCTGGGCATCGGGCAGGCCTCCACCACGCTTGTCCAGACCACCATCCGCCGGCACTCGAAACGCGCCCTTGACCTCGGGACGGGCTGTGGAATCCAGACTTTCCACCTCCTGCACCACAGTGAGCACGTCACGGCCACGGACATCTCCGAACGGGCCCTCGCGTTCACCCGCTTTAACCTGATGCTCAATGCGGAGGCCCTGCACCTTGACCCCGCCGATCTCGAGTCACGGGTGAGCTTGCGGCTGGGCTCGCTCCTGGAACCCGTTGCCGGTGAGACTTTCGATCTGGTGGTGTCCAATCCGCCTTTCGTCATTACGCCGCGAAGTGCCGGCGAGCATTCTTCGGAGCAGTTCACCTACCGCGACGGCGGGCTGCCCGGTGATGACATCGTCGCCAACCTCGTCCGCACGCTGCCCGACGTCCTCGCGCCCGGCGGCACGGCGCAAATGCTCGGCAACTGGGAGATCCCTGCGGGCAGCGGCTGGAGCGAGCGGCCCGCTTCGTGGCTCGCAGGGTCCGGCACGGAGGCGTGGTTCATCCAGCGGGAACAGGTGGGTCCGGAGCTGTACGCGGAGACCTGGTTGCAGGACGCCTCCGAGGGCCGCGACCGCGAGCTTTACCGTGATGCCTACGCCGCCTACCTGGAGGATTTCGCGTCCCGTAACGTGCAGGCCATTGGATTCGGAATGATCTGGCTGCGCCGGCCGCAGGACGCGCGTCCAGGAGCCGCGCCGGTTCGTTTCGAGGAAATCACCTACCCGATCGAGCAGCCGATCGGTCCGCACCTTGCCGCGTCGGTCGAACGCGCCGACTGGCTGGCCACCCACGAGCTCTCCGACGCCCACCTGGTGGTGGCTGAGGACGTGACCGAGGAACGCCACCAGCGGCCCGGCGCTGAACACCCCGGCGTCATCTTGTTGCGCCAGGGCGCGGGGCTGCGCCGGACGAATCTGCTGAGCACCGAGCTGGCCGGCTTCGTGTCGGCATGTGACGGCGAGCTGTCCGTCCACCAGCTGATCGGCGCCTTGGCCGCCCTGTTGGGTGGAGGGGACGACTTCGACGACGACGCCTTCCGCGCCGGGTTGCTCTCCGACGTGGGGAACCTGGTCCGCGATGGCTTCCTGCTTCCCGCGGCATAGGACAATTGCGGCGGCACCGGCGGATAAACTGTTCCGGTGAATGAAGACAACGGGGTATCCACCGGGCTGGCATCCCCGAAGCGCCGGAAACGGCCCGAGAAGACGGTGGAGATCACCGACCCCAAAGCGATCCGTGCGCTTGCGCATGCCGCCCGGCTTGAGGTCATCTCGGAACTGTATTCCACACAGCTGAGCCGCACGGCCACGGAGCTCGCCGCGCAGACCGGGCTCACGCCGAGCGCCATGAGCTACCACCTGAGGGCCCTCCAGAAATGGGGGATTGTGACTGCCGCGGACAACGAGGGCGACGCGCGCGAACGCCGTTGGAAGGCCGCGGGTTCGGACTTCACCATCAAATCCGGCGGCAACGCGCCGAGCCCGGAGATCGCCGTCGTCGAACTCGAACTGGACGCGTTCCGGCGTCGGGCGACCGCCTTCACCCGGGCCCGTGGTGAGCGGCGCCAGCGCGGCGAGGCCGCGAACGAGGCAGCCGCCATGGTGTTGTCCAGCGATCTGCTGTACTTGACTCCGGATCAGCGGACGGATCTCAAGGCCAAATTCCAGGACCTCATCAGGTCATATGAACTCGAAGATCCCACGCGGATTCCCGAAGGAGCGGTGCGAATCGCTACGATGTGGTCAATGATTCCGGACGACCGGACGCCGTCTTCAAGCTAGTCCCCACCGCCACCCTAACCTCGCAAGCTCGGCCAGGGAACCCTGGCGGCGTGGGCCCACCCCACTGTTCGTCCACAGCACTTGTGCACATGGAAACGCACGATTCTGCAAAATATGGTGAACTAGGCCAATATGGGCACGAGCCCAAGCAATTCATTTTTCTGTAGGAGAACCGTGCCCAGCAAGGCAAAAACCGGCAAGAAACTCGTGATCGTGGAGTCTCCGGCCAAGAGCAAGACCATCGCCAAGTACCTGGGCGAAGGCTTCATTGTCGAGGCCTCGATCGGTCACATCCGCGACCTCCCGCAGCCGTCGGACCTCCCTGCAGAACTGAAGAAGACTTCGGTGGGCAAGTTCGCCGTCGACATCGAGAACGACTTCAAACCGTATTACGTGGTGTCCCCGGACAAGAAGAAAAAGGTTGCCGAGCTCAAGGCCCAGCTGAAAGACGCTGACGCGCTCTATCTCGCAACCGATGGGGACCGCGAGGGCGAGGCCATCGCGTGGCACCTCCTGGAGGTCCTGAAACCCAAGGTTCCCGTCTACCGCATGACCTTCGGTGAAATCACCAAGGAAGCCATCCACCGCGCCATGGACAACCTGCGCGACGTCGACAGCGCCCTCGTGGACGCCCAGGAAACGCGCCGCATCCTGGACCGACTGTACGGTTACGAAATCTCCCCGGTGCTGTGGCGCAAGGTTGCCCGTGGCCTGTCCGCCGGCCGTGTGCAGTCGGTCGTGACCCGTATGGTGGTCGACCGCGAACGCGAACGCATGGCGTTCAAGTCCGCTTCGTACTGGGACCTGACCGGTCAGTTCGGCACCGGCTCCGCGACCTTCAAAGCGAAGCTCGCTGCCGTCGACGGCGCGAAGGTGGCCAGCGGCCGTGACTTCAACGACGATGGCGTCCTCACCTCCGCGAACGCGGTCCACCTCAACGAGGAACTCGCGACGTCGTTGGCCGCCGGACTGGAGAACGCGGACTTCCGCGTCCGCTCAGTCGACACCAAGCCGTACACTCGCCGTCCCGCGGCGCCGTTCACGACGTCGACCCTTCAGCAGGAAGCCGGCCGCAAGCTGCGCTTCTCCTCCAAGAGCACCATGCAGATCGCCCAGCGCCTGTATGAAAACGGCTACATCACCTATATGCGTACAGACTCGTCCGCATTGAGCGACGAAGCCCTGACGGCCGCACGCCGCCAGGCGGCCGAGCTGTACGGTCCCGAGTACGTGCCGCAGTCCCCCCGCGTCTACGCCAACAAGGCAGCCAACGCACAGGAAGCCCACGAAGCCATCCGACCCGCGGGTGACTCCTTCCGTACCCCGGCCCAGGTGGCCAACCATCTGACCGGCGACGCGTTCCGCCTCTACGAACTCATCTGGAAGCGCACCATTGCCTCCCAGATGGGTGACGCCAAGGGCTCCACCGCCACTATCCGCCTCGGCGCAGTGGCTAACGATGGGCGCGACGCCGAATTCTCGGCCTCCGGAACCGTCATCACCTTCCCCGGCTTCCTCGCGGCCTACGAAGAAGGCAAGGACGAGAGCCGCGGCGACGACGACTCCGACGAAGCCCGGCGCCTGCCCAACGTGGCCAAGGACGATTCCCTCACGGCTTCGGAAATCGTTGCTGTTGGCCACGAGACCTCGCCACCGCCGCGGTACACGGAAGCATCGCTGACGGCGGAGCTGGAAAAGCGCGGGATTGGCCGTCCGTCCACTTACGCGTCCACGATCTCCACCATCCAGGACCGCGGCTACGTCCGGAAGCAGGGATCGGCGCTGGTTCCCAGCTGGATCGCTTTCTCGGTAATCCGCCTGCTCGAGCAGCACTTCACCGACTACGTGGACTACGAATTCACGGCCGACATGGAAGGCGACCTGGACAAGATCGCCAACGGTCAGGCTGTCGGCGCCGCCTGGCTCAAGCACTTCTATTACGGTGAAGACGCCGATCCCGGACTGCTGAGCATCGTCAACAACCTCGGTGAAATCGATGCACGCGAGATCAACTCGGTGCCGATCGCCGAGGGCATCACGCTGCGCGTCGGCAAGTTCGGCCCGTACCTGGAAAGCTCGATCCCCACAATCGATCCCAAGACCGGCGAAGTCGTGGAGTCGGCGCGTGCCAACGTCCCCGAGGACCTCGCTCCGGACGAGCTCACTGCGGCCAAGGCCGTGGAGCTCATGGAAACGGCTGCACCCGAGGAACGCGTCCTGGGCGCGGACCCGCACACCGGGCACACCGTGGTCGCCAAGAACGGCCGCTACGGCGCCTATGTCACCGAGATCATCCCGGAGATGACGGAAGAGCAACTGGCAAACCAGCCGGTGGAATACTACAAGAACGGCAAGCCCAAGCCGCCGAAGAAGCCGGTCAAGGCCAAGCCGCGGACAGGTTCGCTCTTCAAGTCAATGGCCGTTGACTCGGTCACGCTCGACGAAGCCATTCAGCTCATGAGCCTGCCCCGTGTCCTCGGCGCGGACGCCGAAGGCAACCCCATTACGGTGCAGAACGGCCGCTTTGGGCCTTATTTGAAGAAGGGCACGGACTCGCGGTCCATCGGATCCGAGGAAGAGATCTTCACCATCACCCTGGAACAGGCACTGGAGATCTACTCCCAGCCGAAGCAGCGTGGTGCCCGTGCTGCCGTGCCGCCCCTGGCCGAGTTCGGCCCGGACCCTGTTTCGGAGAAGAACATCGTGGTGAAGGAAGGCCGTTTCGGTCCGTACATCACCGATGGCGTCACCAACATCACGGTTCCGCGTGCCACGTCCCTCGAGGAGCTGACCCGGGAGCAGGCAATCGAGCTGCTTGCCGAGAAACGCGCCAAGGGCCCCGTCAAGCGGACCGCCACGGCCCGCAAGGCGCCTGCGAAGAAGGCAGCGGCGAAGAAGTAGTTCCGAGTTGCCGAATTCGTGGGTGTGGGCCGGGGGCTGCGTTCTGGAACGCAGCCCCCGGCCCACACCCACGTACGGGGTTTCCCTGGTTTCCACATAGCTCGATTAGCTGCTTCCGGGCACTCCGCTGTTCGCCGAAGCTAGAGCAGTGAACAGTTACGGAAACATTGACTCTGTTGTCCCGGTGGACCCGCTAGCGGAACTTTGGGATCAGTTGGAACCGGCGAAAGCCCCTGTGGCTTCAGCGCCCTCGGGTCCGGTACGCTCGGCAGTTCCAGCGCGCACAAGCTCGGGAGCGCCGTTGCTTCCCCTGCATGGAAACATGTGGCGGACAGAGGAATTGCTGTCCCAAGGACTGAGCAAGCGACGGATCAATGCGCACCTCCGCTCCGGCTCACTGGTGAGGGTCCGCACGGGCGTCCTGGTCCGGTGCGACTTCTGGAATGGGCTTTCGGACGATGGCCGGGAGCGCAGTCAGTTGGCGGCATATTGCCGTCGGACCCTCCGCGTTACGGCGGACGGGTTGACGTTCAGCCACACCTCCGCCGCCCGTCTGCACCGTTTGTATTTGTGGCAGGCAGATCAGTTGATCCACGTCATCATTCCCTACCACGCAGCTAGTGGATCCCATGCCGCCGACGTCAGGGCTCATTCAGCCCTCCTCCTGCCCGGGCAACGGATCGAGATTGATGGACTTCCGGTGACATCACTTGACCGCACCGTTCTGGACTGCGCGCAGATACTGAATTACCGGCAGGGCCTGATTCTCTTGGACCACGGATTGAGGCGCGGATGCAATCGCGAGTGGTTGGAGTCAGCGTGCGCCAATCTGGTCGGTGCCCGGGGAGTCACCGCGTTCCGAAAAGCCCTGGCCTTTGCGAACCCATTGTCCGAATCCCCAGGGGAGACATTGACCCGGGACGTGATCGCCAAGCTCGGATTCCCGGATCCTGTGCTCCAGTTGCGGGTCCAAACACCTCGTGGCGCTTACCGATTCGACTTCGCGTGGCCGCACCTTCGGGCCGCGCTCGAATTCGACGGCAAGGCAAAGTACTTCGACTACAAGCCAACTGCGGAAGTAATCTTCGAAGAACGGCAAAGGGAGAAGCTGCTGACTGAGCAGGGCTGGCGGATCCTGCGCATTGGTTGGAAAGACCTCTTCGACGAACGCGGCCTGAAAGTACGTCTGCTCAGGCTTCTTAGGGGCTGAGATCGTGGGTGCGGGCCGACGACTACGTTCCGGAACGCAGCCCCCGGCCCACACCCACGATCTCGACGGCGGGCGGGAGGCGGCGGGGGTGCGGGCCGGGCGGGCGGGCGGACCGGGAATTGCTTCGAGCGGGGGAACCGTGATCGAGTGGAACCATGACAGATCAGCCTGCAGCCCCGGAATCCTTGCCTTTGAACGACCTCGAATCCAAGCTCGCAAAGGCCGGGCAACCTGACGCGAACCCGGTGGACGTCATCCTGGCCTTCCTGAACAACGAGGTCTACATCCTGAGCACCGACTCCTTGGATAAGCCTGACGCCGCCGTGGAGCCACTTGTCCTCGCAAACTCGGAGGGCCAGCCTGTCCTCGCCGTGTTCAGCCACCCGAGCCGCGTGGAGTCGCACTTCCTCGAGGCCGCGCCCAACGTCCTGGGCACCCATGGTTCTGCGATTCTGGACAGCATCGGCGACGAGCTGGGCCTTGTGATCAACCCCGGCAGCGAGCACGGCTTCGAGATGGGCCCGGAAGGTATCGCCAACGTCCGCCGCGACTTCACCCGCACCGATGGCGCCGAAGCCGCCGACGAAGCCGCCGCCCCGGCCGCAGATGCGACCGTAGAAGCAGGCACCGACGGACCCCAAGACTAATTGACTAACTGCCGGTACGAATCGGCGGTCGAACTTGCTTCACACGCTTCGAATCGGGGAATAATGGCAGAATGCGTCTTGGCGTCCTAGACATCGGTTCCAACACCGTCCATTTGCTTTTGGTGGACGCGCATCCAGGCGCACGCCCGGTCGCGTTTGCCTCCCATAAGCGACCACTTTCGCTGGTTCAGTTCCTGGACGCCGAAGGTAACATCAACGACGCCGGACAACACGAGTTGATCGAGTTCGTCCTCGAAGCGTGGGAGTTCGCGGCCCGCCACAAGGCCGAGGACCTCCTGGCTTTTTGTACTTCGGCCATCCGCGAGGCCACGAACGGCGTCGAAGTCCTCGCCCGCGTGAAGCACGAGACCACCGTGACCTTGCAGGAACTGACCGGCAGCGAAGAAGCCTCCATGACGTTCTTCGCGGTTCGACGCTGGTACGGCTGGGGCGCCGGTCCGATCCTGGACCTGGACATTGGCGGCGGCTCCTTCGAAATGGCGTTCGGCCAGGACGAACTTCCCGAGCTCGCGGTGTCGGTACCACTCGGAGCAAGCCGTTTGACCAGGGACTGGCTCCACAATGACCCTCCCACGGCCAAGAGCGTCAAAGAGCTGCGCAAGTACATCCGCCACACTCTCAAGCCCGTCGTGCGTGAGTTCAAGCAATTGGGCCGGGCCAACCTGGTGGCCGGAACCTCGAAGACCTTCCGTTCGCTTGCACGCATCGCAGGCGCGGCCCCCAGCGGCGCCGGTCCGTACGTCAAGCGCGAACTCCACGCCACGGACCTGGGACTCTGGGCGCAGCGGATTTCGGCTATGACGGTCGAGGATCGGCTGTACCTCCCGGGCGTCTCGGATGCACGGGCAGCGCAGATCCTTGCGGGTGCCCTCGTGGCCGAGGCGGCATTGGAAATGTTCGAGTTTCCCAGCATGGAGATCTGCCCTTGGGCCTTGCGCGAGGGATTGATCCTGCGCCGGCTCGACCAGCTGATCTTCGACGGCCCGCTTGCCCCGGCCCCGCATGTCGGGCTCGGAGGTGCGGTACCGGTACCACGCCTGGGCGCCAACACCGGAACGGCCGCGCCCGCGGCAGTACCTACACCAATCCCCATCGCCGGGAGGCAGGCCAACTAACATGAGCACCGACGTCGAGCACTCCGAAGAAGACACGCCGAGGATCCCGGTGGCGCTATCCAGCGCTTCTGTCTATCCGCTCAGTGTCCATGACGCCTTTGCCGTGGCGCAGGACCTGGGGTACGACGGTGTCGAGGTGATGGTGACCAACAACGCCACCAGCCAGAACCCGGATGCCCTCATCCAGCTAAGCCATCGCTACGATCAGCAAATCGTCTCCATCCACGCGCCCACCCTGTTGCTGACCCAGCAGGTTTGGGGCCCGGCGTGGAACAAGATTGAGATGTCCTGCCAGATGGCGCGCGAGGTCGGCTGCAACACTGTGGTGGTCCATCCGCCGTTCCGGTGGCAGTCGAACTATGCGGAGAATTTCGCTGCCGGCGTGCGCGAGATCGCGGCGATGTACCAAGTGCACATCGCGGTAGAGAACATGTACCCGTGGCGTGTGCGCGGCCGGGAGGCGCTCGCTTACCTTCCGCACTGGGATCCGATGGGCCAGGATTACGACGACGTCACCTGGGACTTCTCGCACGCGGCCACCGCGGGGGCCAACAGCCTTGAGGCGATACGGGCGCTCGGGAGCAAGCTGCGTCACGTCCACCTCACGGACGGTTCGGGCTCGGGCAAGGACGAACACTTGATCCCCGGTTACGGGACCCAACAGTGCGCCGAGGCGCTGCAGTATCTCGCGTCCAACGGATTCGAGGGCACGGTGGTTGCCGAGATCTCAACGCGCAAGGCCAAAGCTGCTGGTGAACGCGAGGAGTGGCTCGCCGAAACGCTGCGCTTCGCGCGCCAGCACTTGGGGGCGCCACTCGTGGGAGCCTTCGAGATCTAGGTTCCTTAAACGAGAAAGCACCGGCGGTCGATACGGGAAAATGGGGGGAAACCCGTTCGACCACCGGTGCTTGTGGCGGACATCCCCATGCCCGCCTCATCACTCGCACCCTCAATGAGGTAACTACTAAGTTACGGAGCGATATTGGGTGCAGCCTGCAATAACCTTGGGAACTAGCTGGGAATCCTGGGCTCTCTATCGAACCCTGCAACTGGTTCTGCAGCGGCGCAGCTGAACTGGCATTATGGAGCCATGAGCAACCGAATCGCATTCCTTGGCTGTGGGTCCATGAACGAGGCCATCCTGGGTGGCCTGCTGGCCGCCGGCACGGATCCATCGGACGTGGTCGCCACGGTACGTCGAGCAGAACGCGCCGCCGAACTGGCTGAGCGCCACCACGTGATGACCATCGCCGGAGCCGAGGAGCCAGACAACAACAAGCTGGCCACGAAGGGCGCTTCGGTTGTCATCCTGGGTGTCAAGCCTGTGGGCATTGCCGATCTCGCCCGGGAGATCTCGCCGTCGCTGGCGAAGAGCACCATTGTGATCAGCGTTGCCGCAGCCGTGTCCATCGCCCAGTTGGAGGCTGCCCTGCCGGCGGGCCAGCCTGTCATTCGCACGATGCCCAACACGCCTGCCAAGCTCGGCCGTGGAGTGGTCTCCGTTTCGCCTGGAACCAGCTGCACTCCCGAGCAGCTCCAGCAGGCCAAGGACATCCTCGCCGCCGCCGGCACCGTGGTGGAAATCCCTGAGGAACAGGTGGATGCCCTGTCCGCCATCAGCGGCTCGGGCCCCGCGTACGCGTTCTACCTTGCCGAGGCCATGGCGGCCGCCGGCGTCGAACTTGGCCTTGATCCTGAGCTCTCCCTCATGATTTCCCGCGAGACCGTGGCAGGCGCGGGTTTCATGCTTGCCGAACCCGGAGCCGACCCCACTGCACTCCGCATCGCAGTGACCAGCCCCAACGGCACCACGGAACGCGCCATTGCGGCATTCAACGACGGCGGCATACCCGCGATCATCGCCGACGGAGCCCGCGCAGCCGCGGCCCGAGCCGCGGAAATCACGCAGCAGCTCGCCTAGCCTCGCCCTAAGAGTCAGCCTCGCCCTAAGAGTCAGCTACGGCCGCGCCGCGAACCGTTCCAGCAGGTCCACGTGCCCGGACACAATCAGCATGTCGCGGCCGGAAACCTTCGTGTCCGGCCGGGCGTAGGTGAAGTCCTCGCCCGGGGACTTCACGCCGACAATGGTCACGCCGTACTTGGAACGGACCTTGGACTCATCCAGCGTGAAGCCCACGGTTTCCTTGGGCGGGTACATTTTCACGATGGCAAAGTCGTCGTCGAACTCGATGAAGTCCAGCATGCGCCCCGACACGAGGTGTGCTGCACGGACGCCGGCGTCGGCCTCGGGGTAGATGACGTGGTTGGCGCCGATGCGCGTGAGGATCTTGCCGTGCGAGGCAGTGATCGCTTTCACCCAAAGGTGTTCGATGCCCAGATCCACGAGGTTCACCGTGATGAGCACCGAGGACTCGATCGACGTTCCCACACCCACCACGGCAGAGCTGAATTCCTGCGCGCCGAGTTGGCGGAGGGCATCGATGTTGGTGGCGTCCGCCTCGACGACGTGGGTCAGCACGGAAGCCCAATTCTGGACGAGCGTGCGGTCCCGCTCGATGGCCAGGACTTCGCGCCCCTGTTTGACGAGCTGCTCGGCGGTGGCTGCACCGAATCGGCCCAAGCCGATCACCAGCACGGGCGCGTTGTGCGCCGGCCGGTTGGGGGCGCCTGTTGAATTAGCCAATGATCGGCCTCTCTTCCGGATAATGGAATAGCTGCCTGCGCTGGCGGAGGGCCAGGGCGGAGGCAAGGGTTATGGTGCCGATGCGGCCGGCGAACATGAGGGCGGCGAGGACGTAGACCCCCGACGGCGGCAGTTCGGCGCTGAGGTTCGTGCTGAGTCCCACGGTGGCAAAGGCTGAAATGGTCTCGAAGAGTACCCGGTCCAGGCTGGCGCCGCTGATAGCCAAGAGCAAGAATGCGGATGCGCACACCAAGGTGGCACCAGCGACGATCACCGAGATGGCTACCCGCATGGTGCCTTCCGGGATCGTGCGGCCGTAGACCTTGACGTCGTCGTCGCCCCGGGCCTCAGCGACGATGGCGAGGAACATGACCGCTATGGTGGTCACCTTGATGCCGCCCGCCGTGGACGCCGAACCACCGCCGGCGAACATGAGCGCGTCCGACAACAGCCTGGTGGTTGAATCCATGTGGCCCTGGTCGACCAGGTTGAAGCCACCGGAGCGCGTCATGACCGAGGCGAAAATGGAATGCGTGATCTTGTCGCCGACGCTCATGTTGGCGATGGTGTTGGTGTTGTCCCACTCCATCAAGGCCCAGAGGGCTGCGCCGGCAACGAGGAGGATCAGGGAAACCTGGATGGTCAGCTTGGTGTGGAGGCTCCACTTCTTCCAATTGAAGCCATGCCGTCGGAGCACCAGCATCACCGGGAAGCCGAGGCTGCCGAGGAACACGCCAAGCATGAGCGGCACAAGAATCCACAAATCGGTCTCGTACGGCACGATTCCGTCGGAATGGGGTGTGAAACCGGCATTGTTGAAGGAAGAAATCGAGTAGAAGACCCCGTGCCAGACGGCCTGCCAGAAGTCCTCGCCGAGTGTCAGGAACCGCGGAATCATCGCGATGGCCAGTATGGCCTCAATGGTCACGGACGTCGAGATGACGATCCGCAGCAATGTACCCACTTCGCCCAAGCGTCCGGCGTTGTTCATGGCCTCCTGGGCAATGAGCTTGCCCCTCACGCCCAGCCGTTTGCTGACCATGAGTGCCAGGAGGGATGCGAGTGTCAGGGTTCCCAATCCACCCACGAAGATGCCCACGAGAATCACGAGCTGGCCGAAGAAGGTCCAGTGCGTCGCCGTCGACACAACCGTCAAGCCAGTGACGCAAACGCTGGAAACAGCGGTGAACAAGGCCTGGTGGATCGGAGTGACCGCACCGTCGGCCGATGCCGCTGGCAGGGAAAGCAGGCCGGTGAACAAGAGAATCGCGAAGACGTACGCCGTCAGCGCCAATCGCGCCGGCGAGGAGTTGGCGATGTTGTCGATGAAGTCGCGGATACCCGTGAAAATCCACAGGCCTCCCCGCTCCGGCTGGACGGTTTGCCAGCTGGCAGGGTCTCGGGACCTCGACTGGCTCTGAGTCATGGCAGTGCTGTTCGCTTCTGGTCGATTGATTCTGCTTTCCTGAGTAGTAAACCACTAATCGCCGGCCGTAACGGGGCAGGTGCGTTCCCGCCGCTCGGGTAGCCTGTCATTGATGACTTCCTGGGCAGGCCTCCGTCCGTCCCCGCTGCCAACGACGGTGGCGTGGGATCCCGCCATGACCGCATACGATTTCGGTCCCTCGCATCCGATGGCCCCCGCGCGGCTGGAACTGACGGCCAGGCTCGCAGCGGCGCTCGGACTCTTCGACCTGGAGCATGTGTCTGTCCAGGCGCCCCAGGTCGCGTCCGACGTTGAACTCCAGTCAGTGCACAGTGCCGAATATGTCGCCGCCGTGCGGCGTGCAAGCGAAGACCCGACCACGCCTGACCCCGAACGCGGGCTCGGCACCGAAGATGATCCCGCTTTTGCCGGAATGCACGAAGCCAGCGCCCGGCTTGCCGGAGGGTCGTTGCTCGCGGCCGAGGCGATCCTGTCCGAGACCGCGGTCCGCGCCGTCAACTTCGGCGGCGGCATGCATCACGCCTCCCGCGGGCGTGCCAGCGGCTTCTGTATCTATAACGACGCCGCACTCGCCGTGCAGAGGCTGCTCGACGGCGGTGTCCGCCGGGTTGCGTACATCGACGTCGATGCCCACCACGGCGACGGCACCCAGAGTATCTTCTGGAACGACCCGAGGGTCTTGACGATTTCCCTGCACGAGAGCGGCCTCTCGTTGTTCCCAGGAACGGGATTCGCCAACGAGATCGGCGGCCAGGACGCGCTCGGCACAGCCGTCAACGTGGCACTGCCGGCGTGGACGGGCGACGCCGGGTGGTTGCGCGCCTTCCACGCCGTGGTGCCGCAAGTCGTGCAGGCCTTTGAACCGGAAGTCATCGTCAGCCAGCATGGCTGCGACTCCCACAAACTCGATCCCCTCACGCACCTCAACCTGAGTGTGGACGGCCAACGCGAGGCTGCCACTTCCGTCGCGGGCCTCGCCGCCAGGTTCTGCGAAAACCGTTGGATCGCCACCGGGGGAGGGGGGTACGACATCACGGGAGTGGTGCCACGCACATGGAGCCATTTGATAGGCATCGTTGCCCAACATCCCGTCCAGCTGACGGCTCCGGTCCCGGAGGCTTTCCGGAGCTATGTCCGGGAAAAGTACGGGGAAACGGTACCGGAACTCATGGGCGACGGCGTCGACACTTGGTGGCGTTCGTGGGAGGTCGGGTACGACCCCGCGGATGCTGTGGATCGCACCATCATTGCCACCCGCAAGGAGATCTTCCCGCTCTACGGACTGGATCCCTGGTTCGACTGATGCGCGCTCATCCAGCTGGCCTGGGGTTGGGGCAACGGCACGCGCATCTGCGAAATAGTTGATGCCTTTTGGCGTATATGTCGCTAGGGTGGGAGGCATGGTGACTGACGACGTATTTGCCGTCATTGCTGAGGCAACCCGGCGTGACATTCTGGTTTCCCTCCGCTCTGGGGATAAGGCTGTGGGGGAACTGGTGGAGGAGCTCGCCGCGAGCCAGCCCACCATTTCAAAGCATTTGAAGGTACTCCGCGAGGCGGATCTCGTCAGCATGCGCGCGCAGGGACAGAAACGCTATTACGCGTTGAACCCGAAGCCGCTCGCCGGGGTTGCCAGCTGGCTGGAGACGTTCGACGTCGGTCCCGCCGAGGCTGAAACCGAAGCCGCCACGCCGACTCGCAGCCCCCGCGCACGTTCGGTTGGCCAGCCGGGCGCGGTTGGTCAGCAGGGCCAAGGCGCCGCGAAGAAGCAGCTCAAGCAGCCCGACGGCGAGCCGCTCGGCACGTCTCCGGCGAGCACCGACGTCGAGCGCTCGCCTGAAACCGTTCCGGCCTCCGGAGCAGTTGCCTCCGCAGCAGGAATCGACGACACCAGGCCGCAGCAGATCGGCCGTACGGTTGGCCGTGCCGCCACCAAGGCTGCGGACCTCTTGGCGAACCTGCCCAACCTACCCAACCTGCCGAAGTTCGGGCGGAAGAAGTAGCAGCAAACGGGGGTGATCCCGGTCAGGCCGTGATTCGCTCCTGTCCAATGTTTCCTTGAAGTACAGCGCTTTCGACGGCCGCTGATTCGCGGGCTGCCCGGTCGTAATCGGTTCGGATGGAGACTGCCGCGCGTCTGATGGGAGCATGGGCGGGATTGTACGCAGACCCGCCACTCGGCGCTGAAGTTGTAGGGAGTCACATGGATTCGAGGCTGG
This sequence comes from Arthrobacter sp. efr-133-TYG-118, assembly GCF_030209755.1. Lineage (GTDB taxonomy): Bacteria > Actinomycetota > Actinomycetes > Actinomycetales > Micrococcaceae > Arthrobacter. The sequence continues at coordinate 83,595 of NZ_JARVRH010000018.1, forward strand.
AAGCAGTCCGGGACACCGTCTTGGCGCGGAACCCGGGCGAGCTGGAATTTCACCAGGCAGTCACCGAGGTCTTTGAAAGCCTCGGCCCTGTACATGACAGGCACCCGGAATTCCTCGAAGGCGCCGTCCTTGAGCGCCTGTGCGAACCGGAGCGCCAAATCATCTTCCGCGTCCCCTGGACCGACGACGCCGGATGCGTTCACGTCAACCGCGGTTTCCGCGTCGAGTTCAATTCAGCCTTGGGCCCCTACAAGGGCGGACTGCGCTTCCACCCCTCGGTCTACCTGGGCATCGTCAAGTTCCTCGGCTTCGAACAGATCTTCAAGAATGCCCTGACAGGCATGCCGATCGGTGGTGGCAAGGGAGGCTCGGACTTCGATCCCCGTGGCCGCTCCGACGCCGAAGTCATGCGCTTTTGCCAGTCCTTCATGACCGAGCTGTACCGCCACATCGGCGAATACACAGATGTTCCTGCCGGCGACATCGGCGTGGGAGGCCGTGAGATCGGCTACCTGTTCGGCCAGTACAAGCGCATCACCAACCGCTACGAGTCGGGCGTCCTGACGGGCAAGGGAATCTCGTGGGGCGGCTCCCTGGTCCGGCCGGAAGCCACTGGTTTCGGTACCGTCATCTTCGCCCAGGAGATGCTCAAGACCCGGGGCCAGTCCTTCGATGGCCAACGCGTCGTGGTCTCCGGTTCGGGCAACGTCGCCATTTACGCCATCGCCAAAGCCCAGGCCCTTGGCGCCACAGTGGTGGCCTGCTCCGATTCCGCGGGTTATGTCGTGGACGAGGCCGGTATCGATGTCGCGCTGCTCCGCCGGATCAAGGAAGTCGAACGGGGCCGCCTCACGGAATACGCGGAGCGCCGCCGGGGAGCCAACTATGTGGCCGGCGGCTCGGTCTGGGACGTCAACGGCACCGTTGCACTGCCGTGCGCGACGCAAAACGAGCTCGACGGCGACGCCGCGGCCAAGCTCGTCAGCAACGGTCTGCTGGCAGTCGCCGAAGGCGCCAACATGCCCTCCACCCGCGAAGCCGTTGCGGTTTTCCAGGACGCGGGCATCCTGTTTGCCCCGGGCAAGGCGGCCAACGCCGGCGGAGTGGCGACGTCGGCGTTGGAGATGCAGCAGAACGCCAGCCGCGATTCCTGGTCCTTCGAACACACGGAAGCGCGCCTTACGGAAATCATGGTGGGAATCCACGATCGTTGTGCCGAAACCGCGGAGGAATATGGTGCGCCGGGCAACTACGTCCTGGGTGCCAACATCGGCGGATTCGTGAAGGTAGCCGACGCCATGTTGGCGCAGGGCCTCATCTAGGCCCCAACTGACTGACAGTAGGTGTCGTTTTGAGGCCCCAAAACGACACCTACTGCGAGTTACTTGGGCAGCCCGACCTAGCGCTGCAGCAGGCGCACGTGTTCCGGGTTGAGTTCCGAAATCTTCGTGACTCCGAGCAGGGCCATGGTGCGGGCCATGTCCTTCTCCAGGATCTGGATGGTGCGGTCCACGCCTGCCCGGCCGCCGGCCATGAGCCCGTAGAGGTAGGCGCGGCCGATCAACGTGAAGTCGGCGCCGAGTGCCAGGGCCGCCACGATGTCGGCACCGCTCATGATGCCCGTGTCCAGGATGATGGCCGCGTCGCTGTTGTCCGCTTTCAGTGCGGCGGCGACTTCCGGAACGAGGTGCAGCGGAATCGGTGCCCGGTCCAGTTGACGCCCGCCGTGGTTGGAGACCACGACGCCGTCCGCGCCGTGGTCCACCACCTTGCGGGCGTCTTCCACCGTCTGGATGCCCTTGACTACGAGCTTGCCCTTCCAGGTTTCCCGCAGCCAGTCGAGGTCGTCGAAGGTCAGGGTGGGATCGAACATGGAGTTGATGAGGTCGGCCACGGTTCCTGTGTAGCGGGAGAGGGAGGCGAACGTCAGCGGCTCGTGCGTGAGGAAGTTGAACCACCATGCGGGCCGGTAGGAGGCATCCAGGACCGTCTTCACCGTGAGGGCCGGCGGAATGGTCATACCGTTGCGGACGTCCCGCAGCCGGGCACCCGCGACGGCGGTGTCCACCGTGACCATGAGGGTGTCGTTTCCGGCCTTGGCGGCGCGTTCGATCAGTTCCAGGGAACGGTCCCGGTCTGTCCAAAGGTACAGTTGGAACCAGTTGCGGCCGTTCGGAGCCGCGGCGGCCACATCCTCGATGGAGGCCGTGCCCATCGTGGACAGGGTGTACGGAATGCCGGCCGCTTCGGCCGCCTGCGAGCCCGCGTACTCACCCTCCGACTGCATCATGCGGGTGAATCCCGTAGGAGCGATGCCGAACGGAAGCCGTGATTCCTTGCCCAGGATCTCGGTCCTGAGGTCGATGCTGGAGACGTCGCGCAGGATTCCCGGCCGGAACTCGATGTCCTGGAACGCCTGGCGGGCCCGGCGAAGCGTGATCTCCGCCTCCGCTGCACCGTCCGTGTAGTCGAACGGCGCCTGGGGAGTGCGTCGCTTGGCCATGTCCCGCAGTTCCCAAACGGTGGATGCGCGGCGCAGCTTCGCCGCGTTGCTGAACTCGGGCTTCTTGAACTTCATGAGCGGCGCCAGGTCGGCGTATTTGGGCACCCGGCGCTTGAGTGCTGCGGGGCGCCCGACGGCGGCGGGGACGTTCGCGGGCACCTCAAGGGAAGGTGCGTTGCTCGGCTGGACGGTCTGCGTCATGGTGCTGTCTCCAGTGTGCTTGTGTGGTTAGACCACACTCTATGCCATGTGGTCCAACCACATCAACTACTATTTATCCATGCGAACGCACGAGCTCGTCCTGAGTTGGATCGAAAAGCAATTGTCCGACGGGCACTTGGTGCTTGGCGGACGGCTTCCCGCTGAGCGGGCGCTTGCCGAACAGCTGGAAGTCTCGCGGACGTCGGTCCGCGAAGCCATCCGGATCCTGGAAGCCATGGGCGTGGTGCGGGCAGGTGTCGGCTCCGGCAAGGATGCCGGGACCGTGGTCATCGCGGAACCGGCCACGGCTCTCGGCTCCGCACTCCGCCTCCATGTGGCCACGCAGCATTTGCCGGTCGCCGACATCGTGGAAACGCGTGTCCTGCTCGAATCATGGGCGGTATCCCGCGCCAAGGCCGACGCCCCCGAACTCGGGGAAGCAGCGAGGCTCCTAGACGAAATGGACGTGAGTGCCGCCGTCGACGACTTCCTCGCGCTGGACGTCGCCTTCCACCTGGCGCTGGCGGAAGCCGCCGGAAATGCCGTGGTGAGCACCATCATGGGATCGCTCCGGGAAGCGATTGAGGGGTACGCGGCGGCGCTCACGGCAAACTTGCCGGATTGGGATAGCACCGCCCAGCGGCTGAGGTCCGAGCACCGCGCGATTTTGTCGGCGGTGAACGACGGCGCCGGCGGACGGGCAGCGACCCTCGTTGCCGCACACATCGAGGGGTACTACCGGGAGGCCGGGCTGGGGCAGGCCCCTGCGGAACCTAGGCTTTGACGGGTCCGGTGCTGCCCCTGAGCTCAATCCGCGGCGGGAAGTAGTTCGTGGGGGAGGCGGCGTCTTTGGTCTGGATCTGCTCCCGCATGCGGCGCCACGCAAGGTCCCCGAGGTCGGAGATCGGCACGGCGGCGGTGGTCAGCGGAGGCATGGTGTACCGGGCGAAGGGCATGTCGTCGAAACCGGTGAGCGACAAGTCTTCCGGCACGCGGATCCCGCGCTGGCTTAGTCCGCTCAAGAGGCCCATCGCCGCGACGTCGTTGAAGACGAGGATCCCGGTGGCACCGCACGAGGCGACCGCATCGCTTGACTCGAATCCGGCGTCGAACGTGTTGCCTCCGGGAATGAACTGCAATTCGACGTTCGGGAATTCGGCCGTGAACTTTTCGAGCCCGCGGAGGCGCTGCACGTTGGACGCGCTGCGGTCCGGTCCCGTCAGGTAGGCCAGTTTGCGATGGCCCAGCTCCACCAGATGGGCGGCGAGCTCCTGGATGCCTTGGCCGTAGTCCACCACGAGGCTGGGAGTCGGCACCGACTCGGTGGTGCGGTTGATGAGGACGAGCGGATAGAGCGTGGGGGCGAGTTCTTCCAGTTCCGCGTCGCTCATGCGGGGGGCGCAAAGAACGACGCCGTCGCATCGCCTCCGCGCTTCCCCGGCGAGGATCGCTTCTTCGCTGGAGACTTCGGAGGAGTCCGCGATCAATACGCGGTAGCCGTCGCGGGCCGCGGCAATACTCAGTCCGCGGAGAATGGCCTGGAACGTGGGGTTGGACAGGTCCGGCACCACGATTCCGATAGTGTCGGTTTTTCCCAGGGCCAGGCTGCGGCCTACCGGGTTCGGCTTGTACTTCAGCTCCAAGGCGGCCGCGCGCACGCGAGCGGCAATGTCCGCGTCCACGGTTGTATTTCCGTTCATGACGCGGGAAACCGTGGCATGCGAAACACCGGCCATGGATGCCACATCTGCGATGCCCACCCGCCGGGTGTTCCTTCTGCCTGGCATGGTTTCCTTCCTTGAGCTGTGGCCGCCCTGCTCCAACGCGGCGGCAACAATTGTTCTGAGGTGAAGTTTATAGTGCGTGGGGAAACGGTTTCCCTTGATGTCGTTGCATTTCGATTTGCGGGCATCCGGAGCCTGACGCTATGGTTTGGCTATGACTAACCGTTGGTATGCGTATTTTTCGTTGGCTCTGGAGGGGCCCGCGTCTAACTGACACGCATCCAACTTTCCTTCAGAGCCAACAGGGCAGAGATCATTCTCTGCCCTTCGCCATTTCCAGGCGGGCTCTGAGTAGGGTCCGCACCTCTTTCGGAACAGGACCCCTTTCATGACCAGCATCGCAGCAGAGCCCACCACACATAACGTCGACGTCGAGAATGCCGGCGCCCAGTCGACGTCGAACCTGCGCGTCAGCCGCTTCGAGCCGCTCCCCACGCCGCAGGAAATCAGCGCCGAACTGCCGCTCGACGCGAGGTCCGCCGCCGTCGTCGAGCGTGGACGCGATGGAGTCCGCGCCATCATGGACGGCGTGGACGATCGCCTGCTGGTGATCGTAGGCCCTTGCTCCATCCACGATCCGAAGGCCGGCCTGGAATACGCACGCAGGCTGGTCAGCCAGGCGGAGCAGCACAAGGAAGACCTCTTGATCGTCATGCGGGCGTACTTCGAGAAGCCGCGGACCACGGTGGGCTGGAAGGGCCTCATCAACGATCCCCATTTGGACGGCAGCCACGACATCGCGGCCGGACTTCGTGCGGCGCGTGGATTCCTGCAGCAAGTCACGGCCCTCGGCTTGCCGACGGCCACCGAGTTCCTTGAGCCCATCAGTCCGCAATACATGGCCGACCTCGTGGCGTGGGGCGCCATCGGTGCGCGGACCACCGAAAGCCAGATCCACCGTCAGCTCGCCTCCGGGCTTTCCATGCCGATCGGCTTCAAGAACGGGACCGACGGCGACCTCCAGGTAGCGATCGATGCCTGCGGTGCCTCTGCCGCACCCCAGGCGTTCCTGGGGATCGACGGTGATGGCCGCGCCGCCCTGGTGGCGACTTCGGGCAACCCGGACACGCATGTGATCCTGCGCGGTGGCCGCAAGGGTCCTAACTACGCCGCCGACCAGGTTGCTGCCGCCTCGGAGAAGCTTGCGGCGAAGGGGCTGAATCCGCGGCTGATCGTTGACGCGAGCCATGCCAACAGCGGTAAGAGCCACCATCGCCAGGCCGAAGTCGCCTTGGAGATCGGTGCGCAATTGGAAGACGACGTTGCTTCGCCGATCGCCGGCGTCATGCTGGAGAGTTTCCTTGTGGGTGGGGCGCAGAACCTGGATGTGGAGCGGCAGTCGGCTGGCAAACAAGAGCTCGTCTACGGCCAGAGCGTCACCGACGCCTGCATGGAATGGGACGTAACAGTGTCGGTCCTGGGCCAGCTGGCGGCCTCGGCCCGCAAACGTCGGATGGCCGTTTCCAACTAAAGGAACCGAGCCTCCATCTAGCCGAAGGACTTTCACTTTGGTACCAGCAGCCTCTAGAGTATCTAGCACATGGTTGTTTGATGGCTCAGCATCGGCACACCAGGTAATGAATGCTGGGGTTCGCCGCTAACCGCTGAGAGCAAAGGAATATGGAGAAATGTCCGCAGAGACTAACTTCTCGAACGCGCGTTTCATGACAGTGGCTGAAGTTGCCGAAGTCCTCCGGGTTTCCAAAATGACCGTGTACCGTCTGGTTCACTCGGGAGAATTGCCGGCCGTCCGATTTGGACGATCATTCCGTGTCCCCGAAGAAGCAGTGAGCCAGTACCTCAAGGGCGCGGTCGTCGACGGACACTCAGAGACGGCTTGAGTCTTGCTTGGTCCCCAAAGGGCCAGCGGTCATTGGGTGCCCCCGATAGGCGGTACCCTGTTAAGGAACGTTTTACGTCATTGTAAGAATCTGTCAGTTGTAAAGTCTGTTGCTCAGTTCAAGGACCTCACCCAGCAGACAGAGTCTCAATCTAGTTTGGTTAGGAACTTACGTGGGTTCAGTTATTAAGAAGCGCCGCAAGCGTATGGCCAAGAAGAAGCACCGCAAACTGCTTCGTAAGACCCGCCACCAGCGTCGCAATAAGAAGTAGAGATACTTCCTACAGCGTGAATGCCCGTTGCCTCCCGAGGCGGCGGGCATTTTTGCGTCCGGGGGTGGCCCGAACTGCCTGGCGATGCGCGAAATCCCTGGTGACACCCGAATATGGTGCGCGCCAGGGATTTTCTGTGTCGCACAGCTCTTTGCGTGTTGCAGGAAGAGTGTGGGTCAGGCCCTCGGGCTGCGGAACTTGGAGAAACCCCGCCACAAACCGTAGACGGCGCCTCCGACGGTCGCGGCTTTGAGGCCGAGCGTGGCTGCCCGGCGGCCGGAGCGGAAGTCGTAAACGGGCCAGTTGTTCTCCCGCGCATGGCGGCGTAGCCCGGCGTCGGGGTTGATGCACACCGGGTGGCCCACCAAAGTGAGCAGCGGGATGTCGTTATGTGAATCGCTGTACGCCCAGCAGCGCTTCAGGTCCAGGCCTTCTTCGTCCGCTATTCGCTGCACAGCCACGGCTTTGGCTGGTCCGTGGAGGATCTCGCCCACCAGCCGGCCAGTGTAGGCGCCATCTTCGACTTCGCCCACAGTACCCAGGGCGCCCGTCAGGCCTAGGCGCGTGGAAATGACGGTGGCAACTTCGATGGGCGTGGCGGTCACGAGCCAGACCTTCCGGCCGACACGCAGGTGCTGTTCTGCCAGCGCCTTGGTACCAGGCCAGATCCGAGACTCGATCATCTCGTCGTAGACCTCTTCGCCCAACTCCTTGATATCGGACACCTGGATACCGGCAGCGAGGATCAGCGCGGAATCCCGGACGGAATGGACGTCCTCCATTTTTTCGCCCCGCAGGACGAACTTGAACTGCTTCCAGGCAAAGCCCGCGGCTTGGGAGAGTGTGAAGGCCTTGCGTTCATACATCTTCCGGGCGACGTGGAAGAGGCTGGCACCCTTCATCAGGGTGTTGTCGACGTCGAAGAATGCGGCTTCGCCGTGTTGCTGCGTTGCAGCCGGCGCGGTGGCCACAACGGCGTTCTTCTCGACGGGCATGCCTTGAGTCTAGTCAATCGCCCGGCCCCCTGCCGTTCGCGACGGTTGTGCCGACGCTGAAGCGATACCGTTGAACCATGCCAAATCCCGACGTCGTACTCCTCACCAAAGCTGACTGCCACCTTTGCGCCGCCGCGCGTGACGCCGTCGAACGCGTGACCTCAAGCCTTGGCCTCAAGTGGACGGAACAGTCGATCGACACTGACCCGGTACTACGCGAGCGCTACGCCGAGGAGATCCCGGTGGTGTTCGTGGACGGAATCCAGCGGGATTTCTGGAAAATCGATGAGGCACGATTAGTGCGGGTCCTGAAGAAGGCCATCGCCGCCTGAACATGCGTGCAGAGCTTTGTTGGCAATAGAGTGGGAAAACAAAGCGACGCAATGGAGAAGAACGTGACTGCGCTGGAACCGTCCGCCGAAGCTGTACCCGGGGACAAGGACTCTGCCGCGAAGCAGATACCACCCGCGGCTGTGGCCCGGATGACGCTTTACCTGCGCGCTCTGAACTCCCTGCTGGGCGAAGGCGTGGAACGTGTTTCCTCCGAGGCTTTGGCCGAGGCGTCGGGAGTCAGTTCATCCACTTTGCGCAAGGATCTCTCTTACGTCGGCTCCTATGGAACGCGTGGCGTGGGATACGAGGTCCAGTACCTTAGCCGGCACATCGCGGCGGCGCTCGGCCTGACCCACGACTGGAAAGTGGCCATTGTGGGCGCCGGAAACCTTGGCAAAGCCTTGGCACGGTACGGCGGATTCGAATCGCGCGGTTTCGACGTGGTGGCGATCCTCGACGCCGATCCCATGATCATCGGGAACGAAGTCGGCTGGCTGCGGGTCAGCGACGCCGCCAATCTTGAAACGGTCCTTCAGCGGACCGGCACCAACATGGTTGTCCTCGCCCTCCCGGCCGCAGTGGCACAGGACGTCTGCGACCGCGTGATCAGCGCGGGTATCCGCAGCATCCTCAGCTTTGCTCCGGTGCTGTTGCAGGTTCCGCCGTATGTGAATCTGCGCAAGGTGGACATGGCCACTGAGCTTCAAATCCTGGCGTATCACGCACAACGGGCGCAAACTCCGCGCCAGGCCCTCTAGGCCAAGCCGGGTCTGCGCCCGTTGTTGGTTTTGTTCTTGGCTATGGGCTCTGTGGCCGTTCGCCGTCTGGCTTTGCGGCCGTAAGGCGCTGTCCTCAGCGGCCGTACGGCGCCTGGCCGTAGGGGTTCGCGAAGGGCTGGGCTTTCCGGAAATACGGCGCCGAGGCCGGCAAGTACAGCAGCACGATCGCGGCGATGCCCAAGAGGATGGTGACGGTGCCCATGCCGATCTGGGTCAGGCCCAACAGGGAAATTGCGGCAAAGACCGTGCCCAGGATGCGGGCCCAGTTCTTCCCCTTGCGGACATTGAACGCAACCAGTGCGTAGAGCCCGGCAAAGATCACCGAGAAGATAACCAGGACGGTCACCAAAATATTGATGAAGCTGCTGGTATCTATGCCTGAAGCGTTGCTTCCTTGCGCCGACAAGGCCTGATCCAGCATGCTCTTGCCTGCCGGCGAGTTCAGCGTAGCGATGGTGAAGGGAATGCCGATCAAGGTCAGCAAACCGGCTGCAAGCATGAGCCAGAAGGAGATGTTGACCAGCTGCGGGACTCCGGACGTCGCGGCGGGCTGCTGGCTCGGCCAAGTGACCGGTCCGCCCTGGCCGTACTGCGGGACGGAAGGCTGGCCGTATTGCGGCGGCTGAGGTACCTGCTGGCCGTACTGCGGAGCCTGCTGCCCGTACTGGGGTGCGGACGGTTGTCCGTATTGCGGCGCGGAAGGCTGGCCGTAAGGGGGCTGCTGACCCTGCTGCGGTGCCTGTTGGCCGTATTGCGGCTGCTGACCCTGCGGGGGCGTCTGCTGGCCGTATTTCGGTTCCTCAGGGGTGGGATTCTCGCCGGGAGTGGACGGCGGGTACGGAGGGGTGCTCATGGCATTCCTTTGCGTGTCGACTGCAGATACGGCTGCCGGGTGCAACGTGCCCTGCCCCCAGCTCGGCTTAATTCCACCGTACCCCGACGGCACAGTGCTGGTGCTGATTCACGGGAAGAATTCTCGCTAAACAAGCTTCGGCGGATCTGCCGTGAACGGTGCGAAGACAAAGGGAAGGCCGCGGGGCCCTCCCGGGACCTGCCGCGGCCTTCAGCTCGGCTTGGAACGGTGTGGCTAGACGGCGCTCCTCGCTGACTTGAACCACGCCTGCGAATTGGGCAGCCACATCAGGATGGTCGCGATAAGGCTAATGACGAAGCTGAACCAGTTGTTGCTCTGTCCATTGGCCATCGCTCCTCCCACGATCGAGAGAATCAGGGAAATTCCCGCAATCACGGTCAGCCCGAGGCGGGCCCACTCCTTGCCTTCCTTCATCTTCATCGCGAAGACGATCTGGGCTGCACCCACAACCAGCGCTATCAGTACCAGAAGGAGGACGACGACGGCGACCCCCGGCGCGAGCGTGAAAAGCACAATGGAGCCAAAGAGGCCGAGTAGGCCACCCAGGAGGCCCAGGAGCCCGCCGATAAGCCAGATCCAGTACGAGACCTTCAGCTCTATCGGCATGCCAGCAACGCTGAACATGCCGGAAAAACCGCCCTTGGGCAGCACATCGTTGAAGCTCTTGGGACCGTCGGTAGGCATCTCGAAGTGGAAACCCTCGCCGTGCCCGGGTTGCCCCGGCTGCTGGTTTCCAGGGGCGGGCTGCTGGTAGGAGGGAGGCGCTTGGTAAGAAGGAGGTGCTTGGTATCCCTGCGGAGGCTGGTAACCCGCAGGAGGGACATTGCCGGGCTGCGGTGGCTGGGCTCCGGGCTGTTGAGGCTGAGGAGCTTCGTTTGGGTTACTCATGGCATCACTTTAGACCTGAGGTTTAAGGATTCATAGGAAATTCTTGGCTAATTCGCCGCTAAATATCGGCTTTTGGACCAAAAATAGGCGGGTGACACCGCAAGCAAAGAAATGGCGCCTCCGGGGCTGCACACGGAATCGCGTGCAGCCCCGGAGGCGCCATTCAGTCCGGGAATCCGGCGGATTAGGCGGCAGGTGCGATGAAAGCCAGTTCGAGGTTGATGACAACCTTGTCGCTGACCAGCACGCCGCCGGCCTCGAGTACTGCGTTCCAGGTCAGGCCGAAGTCCTTGCGGCTGATGGTGGTCTCACCCGAGACGCCTGCGCGGGTGTTGCCGAACGGGTCGACAGCCACGCCGTTGAACTCGGTCTCGATGGTCACCTCTTTGGAAACGCCCTTGATGGTCAGATCGCCCACGAGGTCGAAGCTGTCGCCGTTGGCCTTGACGTGGCGGGAGACAAAAGTGATTTCCGGGAACTTCTCCACATCGAAGAAGTCCTCGCCCTTGACGTGGCCGTCGCGGTTGGCATCGCCCGAGTCGAAGCTGGCGGTCTGGATTGTTGCGGCGACCTTGGAGTCGGACAGGCCGCTGCCGAGTTCAAGCGTGGCCTCGGCCTCGGTGAACTGGCCGCGGACCTTGCTGATGCCTGCGTGGCGGACGGTAAAGCCGATCTCGCTGTGGGAGTTGTCGAGGGTCCAGACGCCGGTGGTGACGTTTGCGGGAAGAGTCATGGGGTTCTCCTTGGGAAGGTGTGATCGTAGCTTCATCGGGCGTTCGGCCGCACTTAGTTGAAGTGTCAACCGAACCTTGTGTCAAGTATAAACATGCAAATGCATCTTTTATTCCACCTTCAGGGAACATTCTGAAGAAACTTTCAGTTCTACGAAACGTAGAAGATTTCAGATCGCCCGCCTTCTTTGAGAAACTGGTAAACATGCCCCAAGCAACTGTCCATCTGCTCCGCCATGGCGAGGTCTACAATCCCGACGGCATTCTGTACGGCAGGCTGCCCGAATTCCACCTCTCCGAACGCGGCCGCGAGATGGCCAAGATGCTCGCGGACCACTTTGCTGCCCGCGTCGCGCAGGGGGCGAACATCGTCCACCTCGGCTCCTCACCGCTGACCCGCGCGCAGGAAACCGCCCTGCCCACTTCCGAGGCCTTGGACCTCCCGATCCACACGGAACCGAGGATCATCGAGGCGGAGAACCACTTCGAGGGGCTCAAGGCCAACATCTCCGAATTCATCAAGCCCAAGCACTGGTTCGAGTACCGCAACCCGCTGCGTCCGTCCTGGGGTGAGTCTTACCAGGACCAGGTCACCCGCATGCGTGCCGCCGTCGAGGACGCCCGGCTGAAAGCGATCGAACTGGGCGGCGATGGCGCCGAAGCCATCCTCGTCAGCCACCAGCTCCCCATCTACGCCACGCGCCTCAGCGCCGAGGGCCGGCCCCTGTGGCACGATCCGCGCAGACGCGAGTGCACTCTGACGTCCCTGACTTCCCTGGTGTTCGACGACGGCAAGGTTGTGCGGGTGGAGTACAGCGAACCTGCCGCCGTGCTGCTGCCCGGTGCCGCGAAGACACCCGGAGCATGACAATGGACCGCAACACCACCAGCCGCAAGAACGGCGGCCAGAAGATCAATGGCGCCTTGACTTCGCGCCGCAGCTTCCTCGCTGTCGGGGGAGTGGCACTCTCTGCATTGACCATGGGCCTGTCCGCCTGTGCCCAGGAAGACGCCCTGGCCCAGCAGGCCAAAGCCGGCGACAACAAGAACTACGTCGCCGGAGACGGCTCGGTGACCGAATTCGCCAAAGCGGACCGCAAGGCCGCCGTCGGGATCAAAGGCACTTTGTTCGACGGAACTGCCGTGACCCCGCAGGACCTGCTCGGCAAGGTGACCGTCCTCAATTTCTGGTTCGCCGCGTGTGCGCCGTGCCGGGTTGAAGCGCCGATTCTTGAGGAACTGCACCAGGAGTTCAAGAGCAAAGGTGTCCAGTTCTACGGCGTGAACCTCCGGGACGAGAAGGCAACGGCGGACGCGTTCGACAAGACGTTCAACCTCACGTACCCCAGCTTCGACGACAAAGACGGCGCCGTGCTGCTGTCTGTCTCCGGCATTGTGCCTCCGGGTGCGGTGCCGACCACACTGGTGCTGGACAAGGAAGGCAAGGTTGCCGCCCGCGTCCTGGGCGAGATCGAGAAGAGCACGCTCAAGGCGCTCATCACCACCGCGGTTGCCGAGTAGGTGGCCCCGACAGCGTGAACAGCCCTTTCGCCGAGACCATCCTGAGCGGTTCCCTGCTGCTGGCCATCCCCGTGGCTTTGCTGGCCGGACTCGTGTCCTTCCTGTCGCCTTGCGTCCTGCCCCTGGTACCTGGCTACCTCGGCTACGTGACCGGGTTGACCGGCGTCGACCTCCAGAAGCAAAGGCGCGGGCGCATGCTCGCGGGAATCGGCCTGTTCGTCCTCGGATTCTCGGTGATTTTTGTCCTGCTCGGTGGTGCCTTCGGCCAGCTAGGGACACTCATCACCGGCCCGCAGAACGCGTGGATCACGCAATTGCTGGGCATACTGGTGATTATCATGGGCGTCGTCTTCCTGGGCGGCTTCGGGTGGTTGCAGCGCGACGCCAAAATCCATGCCAAGCCGCCGGCTGGGCTGTGGGGGGCCCCTTTGCTGGGCATCACGTTCGGACTGGGCTGGGCGCCCTGTATTGGTCCCACCTATTCCGCCGTTCAGTTGCTGAGCCTTTCCGGGGGATCGTCCGCGGCGAAGGGGGCTCTCCTGGCGTTTGTCTATAGTCTTGGCCTTGGCATTCCCTTCCTGTTGATAGCCCTCGCAGTCCGCCGGGGGATGGGTGTGATGTCCTTCTTCCGCAAGCATCGCCTCGCGATCCAGCGGATGGGCGGGGGCATCCTGATCCTCCTGGGAATCCTGATGGCCACGGGAGTGTGGGGCGCCTGGGTAACCGGGCTCCAGTACTGGTTCCAAACCGATGTGAAGTTGCCGATCTGATGAGCGAGCCCGTGCAAGGTAAAAAGAAGTCCAACAAGTCCGCCAGCGAACCAGCGGCAGCTGACAAGGCGAACGGCAAGGCGATCGACAAGGCCAAGGCCGAAGCGGCACTGCCGGTCCTGGGGATCGTAGGCATGCTGCGCTGGGCCTGGACCCAGCTGACCAGCATGCGTACTGCGCTGTTCCTGCTGCTGCTCCTGGCCGTCGCGGCGGTTCCCGGCTCGCTGTTCCCGCAGCGCCCGGCGAACCCTTCGATCGTGACGCAGTACATCAGCGACCACCCGGACTACGGCAAGCTCCTGGATTCCGTGCAGCTCTACGACGTGTACTCCTCTGCCTGGTTCTCGGCGATCTACATTCTTTTGTTCATCTCCCTGATCGGCTGTGTCACGCCACGGGCCATCGCCCACTACAAGGCAATGCGCTCCCAGCCGCCGCGGACCCCGAAGCGTCTCTCCCGCCTCCCGGAGTACGGCACGCTTGTGCTGGCCGCCGACGCCGGGATCCCGGCGTCGAAGGCTATTTCGGACGCCGCCGCGGTACTGAAGAAGCGCGGCTACCGTGTGGAGGTGCGCGACGTCGACGCCGCCATGCCTTCCTTGGGTGCCGAGCGCGGCTTCCTCAAGGAAGTGGGCAACCTCGTGTTCCACGCCTCGCTGATCGGAGTGTTGGTTTCAGTGGCGGCCGGCGGGCTGTTCGGCTACAGCGGCCAGCGCATCCTGGTGGAAGGCGACACCTTCGTGAACACCTTGGTTGGCTATGACCAGTTCAGCCCAGGCACCAACTTCCAGAGCAGCTGGCTGCAGCCGTACTCCATCCAGCTGAACAAGTTCGATGTCCAGTTCGACCGGGAATCGCCGGCGCATTTCGGCCAGCCCATCGACTTCACGGCCGACGTCACCACCAAGGACACCCCGGACGCGCCTGCCAAGAAGCAGGTCCTCAAGGTCAACGATCCCGTGACACTTGGAGATACCAGCATCTACCTGACGGGCAACGGCTACGCTCCCGTGGTCACGGTCCGGGACGGCGCAGGCAACGTCGCCATGCAGGGACCCGTCGTGGCCAAGCTGCAGGGTGACAACTACTACTCCTCGGTGGTCATCAAGGTTCCCGATGCCAAGCCCGATCAGCTCGGCTTCGCAGGGTTCTTCCTGCCGACGGCGATGGTCACGGACAAGGGTGTCGCCTACAGCGGCGATCCCGAACTCATCAACCCGCAGTTGAACCTCAACTCGTACTACGGCGACCTCGGCCTGAACAAGGGCACCCCGCAGAACGTCTTCGAGCTCGACGTGGCCAAGCTGACTCCGCTCAATGGCCGCGGCATGGCCGAGAAGGCCATTGCCCTCGCCCCCGGAGGCACTTACACGCTTCCGAACGGCAAGGGCAGCATCACTTTCGACGGCGTCAAGAAGTACGTTGGCGTTGACATCCACCACAATCCGGGCCAGGCCACCGCGCTCGTGTTCGCCCTGCTGGCGGTCGCCGGACTGATTCTCTCCCTCTACCTGAACCGCCGCCGCGTCTGGGTCCGGACCGGAACCCACGACGACGGGCGCACAATGGTGGAGTACGGTCTCCTTGCCCGCGGCGAGGACCACAGGCTGGCCGGCGAAGCTGCCGCGATCCGCGAACTGCTGCAACGAGAATGGCTGCTCACCACAGAGCAGTCCACCGACACCGTTTCTTCCTCAACCTCGAAGGACCAGTAATGTTCCCCATCAACGAAACCATGGGCCAATACAGCGAGCTTTTCATGCTGCTCGCGGCCGGCACCTACACGGTGGCGTTCGTCGCTTTCGCGTGGGACCTCGCCAAGAGCAGCAAAATGCTGAAGGCAGTGGACCTGAAGGCGGCCTCTTCGGTGGCAGCCGAAGTCAAGGTTCCGGTCGCCGCCGGGCGTGCCGGTGGAAACGACGTCGGGGGACCTGCCGGCCGTACTGAGCGCCCGACGTCGGCGATCACCTCCGTCAACCAGACCGCCGGCGGTGACATGAAGTACGCCGCCGAGCGCCGCATTCCCGCCCGCGCGGCAGTTGCTGTCGCGATCATCGGCGTGGCAATCCACGGTGCCGGGGTTATCACCCGAGCGATCGGCGCAGGCCGCGTGCCGTGGGGGAACATGTACGAGTTCCTGACCACCGGTGCTTTCCTGGTGGTTGCAGTCTTCCTGCTCTCGCTCATCCGCCGCGACCTGCGCTTCCTGGGCACCTTCGTGCTCGGCCTCGCTGTGATCATGATGGTGGCAGCGTCGGTGACCTATTGGACCCCGGTAGGCCACCTGGTTCCGGCACTCCAAAGCTACTGGCTGGTCATCCACGTCTCCATCGCGGTGATGTCCGCGTCCCTGTTCACCTTGACGTTCGCCATGTCAGCCCTGCAGTTGCTGCAATCGCACCGGCAGAAAACCCTGGCGGCCGGCGGGGTGGACAAATTGGGCTTCATGCGGCTCGTCCCGAACGCGCTGAGCTTGGAAAACCTGTCCTACCGCATCAACACCGTGGGATTCGTGGGTTGGACCTTCACCCTCATGTTCGGCGCCATCTGGGCCGAGAAAGCCTGGGGCCGGTTCTGGGGCTGGGACACCAAGGAAGTCTGGACCTTCGTGATCTGGGTGGTTTACGCCGGATACCTGCACGCACGCGCCACCCGCGGCTGGACGGGAACCCGTGCGGCCTGGTTGTCGATTGCAGGCTACCTGTGCGTGATCTTCAACTTCACCGTGGTCAACGTGTTCTTCAACGGCCTGCACTCTTACTCGGGGCTTTCGCAGTAGGGCTTCCCTCCGAAGGGGCGCCTGACCGTCCTGATCCTTTTTGAATTAACGACGACGGCGACACTCCGCACTTGCGGGCGTGTCGCCGTCGTTCTTGGTTCAAAAGAGGTCAGGAAGGGAACGTCAGCTGTTGACGTCGCCGCTGTCGTCGGCCTTGGATTCGCCCTTGAGCTTGCGTTCCTTGGCTTCGAGTTCGGCCTTGAGTTTCTTCAGCCGTTCGGCTTCGGCCTGGTTGCGACGGCGGACCTCGAGGTTGCGGAGAAAGTCGGGGTCGTCGTCGGGGGCGGTGGGGTGGCTCGCGGGCTGCGGGGTGGGGCGGATGTTGTAGGGACGGCCGATGAGGAACCAGAGGACCGCGCCGAGAACCGGCAGAAGGATCATGACGACAATCCACGCGGTTTTGGAAATTCCCCGGGTAGAGCGGCGGTCGGTGCGGATGACGTCCACCAGCCCATAGACGAACACGAGAAGGACGGCGACAACTGCAACAACGCGGAGCATACCGTCAAGTCTAGTCGCCGCCGGGTCCAACGATAGCTGTGCGATCAGGGTGCAATCAGGCTGTGAGGCTAAACTTGATCCGTGGCTTTCCTCAAATACTCCCTGATCCGCCTTGCGATCTTTGTACCGCTCTTCGTCCTCTTCGCCCTCCTGCAGACGGGTTTGTTCCTGGCGGCGATTTTCGCGGGCCTCATCGCGTTCGCCATCAGCTACCTGTTCTTCCAGAAGCAGCGCGACGCCGCCACTGCCGCCATGCACGAACGTTTCTCCGGGCGGGCCAAGCCCATCCGCTCTGCGTTGGAGATTGAAGATGCCTCGATCGAGGACCGGCTGGTCGATGAAAACCCGGCGGTAAAGGTCGAGAACGACCGACGCCCCAAGGAATCCCAGAAGCCCCACAACTGAGCGGGGGTTCGGGGAAACCGGGCTATATGTGAGCGGGGGTTCGGGGGGAAGGACGCCCGCTCACTTTTGAGGTGTTTTCGGCGAACCCTCGCTCACGTCATGTGAGCGAGGGTTAGAAGCCGTGGCTCAGGATGAGGCCCAGCGAGAACAGCACGCTGTAGCCAAGGTTGATCAATCCGGTCTGCTTGAGCACCGGGATGAGGCTCTTGCGCTTCCGGCCGTTGACCATGAGCCAGGCCGGCATGAGGCAGGCGGGGATCAGCAGGAGGACTATCAGCATCCAGGGCTTGGTAGGCGCGAGCACCACGACCAACAGGATCGCGACTGCCAGCATCAGGACGTAGCTCTCGCGGGCGTGGCGGTCGCCCAGCCGCACGGCCAGTGTCCGCTTGCCTGCCACCATGTCCGTCGGGATGTCCCGCACATTGTTGGCCATCAGCAGGGCACAGGCGATCAATCCCGTGCCTATGGCGCCGATGACGGCCGGAAGGCTCACTTGCCCGGCCTGCGTATAGGTGGTGCCCAGCGTTGCCACCAGGCCGAAGAAGACAAACACGAAGAGGTCGCCAAGGCCCAGGTAGCCGTACGGGTTCTTGCCGCCGGTGTACCCCCAGGCAGCGAGGACGCAGCCGAGGCCCACCAGGATCAGCCACCAGCTCTGGGTAATGATCACCAGGACCAGGCCGAAAATCATGGCCAAGCCGAACGCACCGAAGGCGGCCCACTTGACATGGTCCGGGCGTGCCGCCCCGGATCCGACCAGCCGGAGCGGACCCACGCGGTCCTCGTCGGTGCCGCGGATGCCGTCCGAGTAGTCGTTGGCGTAATTGACCCCGATCTGCAGCAGCAGCGCCACGAGGGCGGCGAGGATGGCATTCAAGAGCCGGAAAGATTGCAGCTCGTAGGCAGCCGCGGTGCCGATCAGCACCGGCGCGATTGCTGCCGGCAGGGTGCGCAGGCGGGCGCCTTGAATCCATTGTGCAGCAGTTGCCACGTTCAGTACCTCGTGTTGTTTCGCGTTGCGGAAGGCAAATGACGGTCAGGGAGGACGTGTCTATTCTCCCTGATGCACCTCGGTGAGAAGCTCGATCATCGCCAACCGGTCCGGCTTTCCATTGGGGAGCAAGATGAGACCATCCGTCGTGAGCACCGTTTTCGGAGCGAGGTTCCCAAGCGATTCCTGGCAGTGGGCCTTGTAGTCCGCGATGCTTTCCGGGGAGCTGTCCTCGACGGCAACATAGGCGGCCACCGCCTGGCCCCACTCACGGGAAGGCACGCCGGCCACGAAAGCCGCCGTGACGCCGTCGAACTTTTCAAGCTCCGCCTGGATGAACGCGGCGGAGGCTTTGACGCCGCCAGTGATGATGACGTCGTCGGCGCGGCCCAGCACGGTAAGCGTGCCGTCGGGGGCGAGCTCGCCGAGATCGTTGGTGCGGTACCAGCGGGTGCCGTCCTCCTCGAAAAACGCCTCGGCAGTCGCCTCGGGCGCGTCCAGGTAACCGGAAGCCACGGTGTCGCCGCCCAGGAGGACCAGGCCGTCGTCGTCGAGCATGACCCTGACGCCGTCAAGCGGGCTTCCGTCGTACACGCAACCGCCGCACGTCTCAGCCGAGCCATAGGTGGTCACTACCTTCAGCCCGGCCTCCCTGGCGGCGTCCAGCAGTGCGGCGCGCGCGGGCGCACCGCCCAGGAGGATGGCGTTGAAGCGGCGAAGCACCGCAAGGGTCCGCGGCGAGGGCGAGTCCAGGAGCCGCTGCAGCTGCGTCGGTACCAAGGAGGTGAAGCGGATGGTGTCCGTCAGCTCTTCGGCGGCGGCGGTGAAAGCCTCCGGAGTGAAGCCGTTCGAGAGGTCCATGGCCCACGGACGCGTGCCGGCGAAGAGCGAGCGGACCAGCACCTGCACCCCGGCAACGTATTGCAGCGGCAGGGCAAGGAGCCACTGTCCCTCGCCCCGGAGCGCGATGGCCGTGGCCATCGAAGAAGCAGCGAGCTCGTCGACCGTAAGCACCGTGGCCTTGGGCGTGCCGGTGGAACCGGAAGTGCGGACCACTACTGCGGCGTCCTCGAAGCCCGGTGTTTCAACCGGCACCGCCGCAGGGGTGCCGTCTTCCAGGATGACGATTTCGACGGCGGGTCCCTCGTCGTGGAGGGCGGCGGCCAGGGCTTTGAGAACGGGATCGATGTTCACGGGCGAGTCCTAGAAGTAGTAAGGGAAGTTGGACCAGTCCGGATCGCGCTTCTCGAGGAAGGCTTCCTTGCCCTCGACGGCTTCGTCCGTCATATAGGCCAGGCGCGTGGCCTCCCCGGCGAAGACCTGCTGGCCGGCCAGGCCGTCGTCGGCGAGGTTGAAGGCGAACTTGAGCATGCGGAGGGCCTGCGGGGATTGGCGTGCGATGTCCGCGGCATACTCCAGGGCTACCTCCTCAAGGCGCTCGTGGTCCACGGCTTCGTTGACGGCACCCATGCGCACCATGTCCTCGGCGGAATACTCACGTGCCAGGAAAAAGATCTCGCGGGCGGCTTTCTGCCCGATCTGGCGGGCGAGCAGCGCCGAGCCGTAACCGGCGTCGAAACTTCCCACGGTGGCGTCGGTTTGCTTGAACTTGCCGTGCTCGCGGGAGGCGATGGTGAGGTCCGAGACGACGTGAAGCGAGTGCCCGCCACCGGCGGCCCAGCCGTTGACGACGGCGATGACCACCTTGGGCATGGTCCGCATGAGGCGCTGGACTTCCAGGATGTGCAGGCGGCCGGCGCGGGCGGGATCGATGCTCTCCTGCGTCTCGCCGTCTGCGTACCGGTACCCGTCTCGGCCGCGGATCCGCTGGTCCCCGCCGGAACAGAAGGAGTGGCCGCCGTCCTTGGGGGAGGGGCCGTTCCCGGTGAGGAGGACTGTGGCGACATCCGGAGTCATCCGGGCGTGGTCCATGGCACGGTAGAGCTCGTCAACGGTGCCGGGGCGGAAGGCGTTGCGGACCTCCGGGCGGTTGAAGGCGATCCGCACCGTGGGAAGGTCCCGTGCCACCTTTCCGTCGGCGTCCCGCTCGACCTGCCGATGGTAGGTCATGTCCTGGAAATCGTCGAAACCGGACACGGTGCGCCAGCGCGACGGGTCAAAGACGTCGGATACCTTGGCGGGGAAGTCGTTGCTCACCCTCAGAGTCTAGTAATCCCCTCAGCTGATGCAGAACTCGTTGCCTTCCGGATCCGCCATGGTGTGCCATTCGTGTGGCCCTTGTTTGGCTGTCCAGAGGTATTTCGCGCCCCGTGCTTCCAGCGCGGCGCGCACTTCGTCCTTGTCCTGCCCGTTGAGGCGCACGTCCCAGTGGACACGGTTCTTGACGGTCTTGTCCTCCGGAACGGTCTGGAACAGGAAGCGGCGGCGGGTGTCCTTGTCTTGGTCTTCCGCCGGGCCAATGGCTGCGCCGTCCTTCCACACCAGCTTGCCGTCGTGGGTGGTCGTTTCAGCCTCCGTGGCGAAGCCTTGATCGACCATGGACCGGATGAAGGCCTCGTCCTGGGGCTCCACAATCCAGTCGAGCGTCTCGGCCCACCAATCGGCCAGGACGTGCGGATTCTTGCAGTCGATCACTACCTGAAAGTTCAGTGCCATGGACTGAACCTACGACGACGGCGCTTGGCCGGGGAAGTGCCTAGCGGACAGTTCCGGTCCGGGTTTCCCAACTAGCTCGCATTTGTTGTCGTTTAGAGGCCTGAAAACGACATCTACTGCGAGCTAGTTGGGTTGGTTAGCCGCCCAGGAGTTGCGGGGGGATCGCGTAGATCAGCACGACGGCCAACAGGTTCTTGGCGGCGTGAACAAAGTAGGAGAACATCACGTTCTTGCCCGTCCAGACGTAGACGGCCACCAGGACGACGCCCATTCCGAGGTACGGGGCCAGGGCGGGAAGTACCAGGCCTTCACGCCCCACGACGTGGATGGCCGCGAAGCAAAGCACGGACAGGACGCTACAGAGCCAAATATTGACGCGGCGGGACAACTTACCGATGAGCAGGTGCCGGAAGAGGTATTCCTCCACGAAGGGACCCAACACCACCAGCAAAGGCACCACGAACCAAGCCGGCAGTTGCAACACCAAGGACTGCAGGCCCAGTTGGTTCTGCGATTCCTTGGCCGAGCCGGTAACTGTCACCAGAATGGCGGTGATCACCAGCATCGCCACGATGGACAGCGGGATCATGGCAAGCGTGAACCACGGACGAGTCGCGAGGATCAGGAGGTCGCGGGCTATGACGCGCCACGCAGCCGCAGCCGCAAACATGCCCACCGAAGCGTAGAAAGCGAGGTTGATGGCGAAGACGGCGGTGGCGGGGTCGGGGAAGACCTGCTGCACGAAACTCGTCACCGGCGCGGTGGCGAGGCTCAGAACGGCCGCTAATGACACATAGAGTCCGAAAGCCGCAGCGTCCAAGCCCGTGAAACGGTATAGCCTGCCGGCCGGCGGAATGGTGCCCATACGTCCAGCGTAACGCCCCTGTTTGTTGCCCGCGTCACGCTCCGCCGAAATCACCGGGTAGGATGGTTTTGCCGGATTTACCTTCGACGCTTCCGTGTTTTCGCTATTGATTCGACTCGCCAACAGGGTGAATGCTCGAATTGCTCGTGCCGATGCGCGTGAAGCTAGGGCCGGTATCTCCTCAACCCACAAGGAACAGCTGTGCCTCAAAAAACCACAACCGACCTTCAGCGTGAGCCGGGAACCCTGGCTGCGCCCAGTACCGCTACAACTTCCGAAAACCTCAGTGCCGAGGGCTACCAGAAGACCCTGAGCCGCCGCCACGTCACGATGATCGCGATGGGCGGGGCGATCGGCGTCGGCCTCTTCATGGGCGCGGGTGGACGCCTGGCTTCCACCGGCCCGGCCCTCATTTTCTCCTACGCCATTGCCGGCGTCATCGCCTACCTGCTGATGCGGGCCCTCGGCGAACTGATCATGTATCGCCAGACCTCCGGCTCTTTTGTCAGCTACGCCGGTGAAATGTTCGGCAAAAAGGGTGCCTTCCTCTCCGGTTGGATGTACTTCATCAACTGGGCCATGACGGGTATCGCCGAACTCATTGCCATCGGCCTGTACTTCCAGTTCTTCTTCCCGAACGTTCCCGTTGAACTGTCCGCCATCGCCGCGCTGGTGCTGCTGGTTGCCGTGAACCTGTTCAGCGTCAAGGCCTTCGGCGAGTTCGAATTCTGGGCTTCCTGCCTCAAGGTCGCCGCGATCCTGATCTTCCTGGCCGTGGGCACCTTCATGGTGGTCACGAACGCGCAGGTCGGCACTGGCCACGCTTCGGTGGGGAACCTCTTCGCTGCCGACGGCGGCATGTTCCCCAAGGGCGGCCTGGTGATGATCCTGGTCCTGAACGCCGTGATCTTCGCTTACAACGCCATCGAACTGGTCGGCATTACCGCTGGCGAGATGCAGAACCCGGAACGCGAAGTGCCCAAGGCGATCCGCGCCGTCGTGATCCGCATTGTGGTTTTCTACGTCGGTTCCGTCACCCTGCTGGCGATGCTCCTGCCCTCCGACCAGTACCACGCGGGCACCTCCCCGTTCGTCACGGTCTTCGGCCAGATGGGCTTGCCGTGGATGGGTGACGTCATGAACATGATCGTCATCACCGCTGCGCTGTCCTCGTGCAACTCGGGCCTGTACTCGATCGGCCGCATCTTCCGCACCATGGCCAACAATGGACATGCCCCCAAGTGGCTCACCAAGATGTCCACCCGCCACGTGCCGTACGCAGCCATCCTGGCAATCGGCGCCGTGTACCTCGTGGGCATCCTGCTCAACATCTGGTTGGGCGGTTCGCACGCCTTCGACCTCGCGCTGAACACAGCCTCGATCGGCGTGATCTTCACGTGGGGCTCGATTTTCGCCAGCCAGATCGCCCTGCGCAAGAAGAAGGGCAACGTTTCCAGCCTGCCGATGCCGGGTTCACCGTGGACCAGCTGGGTTGGCCTGATCGCCCTGTTGGCCATCACCGTGCTGATCGGCATGGACACCATGACGGACAAGGCCACGGGCGAGGTGTTCCTCCTGGGCCTCTGGACCCTGGCGACCATCCCGTTCTTCGCCCTCGTGCTGTGGCTGGGCTGGCAGAAGGTCAAGAACAACGAGCCGAAGAGCGAGCTGTTTAGCTAGTCCCCACCGGCTCCCAACCTTCGCAAGCTCAGGTCGGGGCCCTCGCCGGCGTGGGCCCACCGACGACGGCGGGCGCCTCCCGCTCCGGGGGCGCCTGCCGTCGTACTCTGTTCAGGCCCTAGTCCCTCAGGTACTTCGCGAAGTGGTCCTCGATCCGCTGCCAGGCTTCCGGAGCTGCCGCCGGATCCGGCTTGATGCCCATAACCCGCATCAAAGGCCGCAGTGGCCGGGGCCCGACCGGAACGTCGTTCATGAAGGCGTGGCCCGCCGTCGGGAATTCCTTGACGTCGTGCTCGATCCCGAGGTTCGTCAACACAGCCTCCAACTTCGCGGCGGCTCCCGGCATCGTCCGGTCCTTGCCTCCGTAGTTGGCCACCACGGGGCATGCTCCCTCCAAAGCCTGCTCCAGGTGCCGGGGCAGCCGGCCGTAGTTCACGGAGGCCGCGTCGAAGTCGTCGTGGGCCGCGAGCAGGGCGAAGGCGCCGCCCATGCAGAATCCGATGACCCCCACCTTTCCTGTGCACCGGGCATCGCTGCGGAGCCAGGAGCGTGCCGTGGACACATCCGTGAATGCCCGGCCCGTGCCCGACACAAGGGAGCGCATCGTCGCCACGAGGCAGCGCCTCGCGCCGCCGTCGCTATAGAGGTCGACGGCGAGAGTCAGGTAGCCCGCCGCGGCGAGCCGGTCGGCGTGGCGGCGCATCATGTCGTCGAGCCCAAAGGCTTCATGGATAAGTACGACGCCGGGAAACGGCCCCTCGCCGTCGGGCTCGGCAAGGTAACCCTGCAGGGTCCGCGAGCCTCCGGCCGCGACGCTTTCCTCGCTCAAGTCGATGTGCACCATGGATGCAATCCTGCCAGACCGCGCAAGTGTCTTGTCGGCTGTTTTTGTCAGCTGTTTTTGTCGGCGGTCGCCGATAGGCTCGATGCATGGACCACAGCACCACGCTCAGCCAGCACGTCAACGCCTCCCGGGAGAAAGTCTGGGCCGTGATCTCCGACATTCCCGGCTCGGCCAAGACCCTGTCTGGTGTCAAAGCCATTCAGATGCTCAGCGAGGGACCTTATGGTGAGGGCACGCGTTGGAAGGAAACCCGCGCCATGATGGGCAGGGAGGAAACCGTGGAAATGCACGTTTCCCAGTGCGATCCTCCGCGCGGCACCACGGTCACTGCACGGCAGGGCGGTGCGGACTACACCACCCGCTTCACCCTGGAAGAGCGCGACGGCGGGACCGAACTTGCGTTGTTCTTCGGCGCCGAGGTCCTCAAGCCGACTTTCTTCGGCAAGGTCATGATGGCCGCGTTCGGAAAGCTTGGGATGAGTGTCACTCGCAAGGCGCTCGCGAAGGATCTCGCCGACATCGCGGCGAAAGCGGAGGCGCTCTGATGGCTGCGGTCGCCAAGGTGACGGCACCCCGGATTTCCCCGATCAGGCTTGACGAGCTCCGCGACGATCCCGCGCCGGACTTCCAGCGCGGCGAGCGGTACGACGGCGTCCGCCTCACCCGTGCCGTGGCTGACGGAGCGGAGCTGAGTGGAGCGGACTTCATCGAGTGTGAATTCAACGGAGTCTCCTTCAACGAAGCCCAACTGCGTGGCGCGACCTTCCGGGATTGCATCCTGAATGAGCCCTACGCGCCGGTATTTACGGCTGCGCGCACTTCGTGGCGTGAAGTGGAGATCAGCAACCCTCGTTGGGGTTCAGCGGAGATGTACGAGGGCGCCTGGCATTCGGTGAAGATCGACGGCGGCAAGCTGGACTTCCTGAACCTGCGTGGATCCAAGCTCACGGATGTGGTGATCACGGGCTGCATCATCAACGAGCTCGACCTCGCGGCTTGCACCGCGACGCGGGTGGTGCTCAAAGACTGCACCATCGGGACGCTGGATGTCACAGGGGCCAAGCTCAAGGATGTGGACCTGCGTGGCTCGGACTTCCGGATGATCAATGGACTTGGCGGCTTGTCCGGCGTGGTCATTGACGATTACCAGCTCAGCCTGTTGGCACCCCTTTTGGCCGGACACCTGGGTATCCGGGTGATCTGAGTGGAGCAACGGGGTCGCGAGGTGACGGTTGACGACGTGACGGTTGACCGCGGGGCGGCGCCGTGTAATCTTTATAGAACGAACGGTCGGTAAATTATTCACCGGCCCCGCTCCCTTCGCGAAGGATGTTCTCATGGTCGAGGCTTTTCTTGTTGGCGGTGCCCGCACCCCTGTAGGCCGTTACGGCGGCGCGCTTTCCGCGGTCCGGCCCGATGACCTGGCAGCCCTCGTGGTCCGCGAAGCCGTGGCCCGTGCCGGCGTCGACCCCGACGCGATCGATGAAGTCATCCTGGGCAACGCCAACGGCGCCGGCGAGGAAAACCGCAATGTTGCCCGCATGGCCACCCTCCTGGCGGGACTTCCCATCCATATCCCCGGCATTACGGTTAACCGCCTGTGTGCCTCCGGCATGAGCGCCATCATCATGGCCAGCCACATGATCAAGGCCGGTGCGGCGGACATCGTGGTGGCAGGCGGCGCCGAGTCGATGAGCCGGGCCCCGTGGGTGCAGGAGAAGCCCTCCACGGCCTTCGCCAAGCCTGGCCAGATCTTCGACACGTCCATCGGCTGGCGCTTCGCCAACCCCCTTTTCAGCAAGGGCGAGCTGTCCCGCGGCGGCAAGATGACGTATTCCATGCCTGAAACTGCTGAGGAAGTTGCCCGCCTGGACGGCATCTCCCGCGAGGACGCCGATGCCTTCGCCGTACGCTCGCACGAGCGCGCGCTTGCTGCCATCGCCGGCGGTCGCTTCAAAGAAGAGATCGTGCCGGTCACCGTGAAGACCCGCAAGGGCGAAACCGTGGTGGACACCGACGAAGGCCCGCGCGAGGGAACCACCATGGAGGTCCTCGCCGGGCTCCGTCCAGTGGTTCCCGGCGGCTCGGTTGTCACGGCGGGAAACTCCTCCTCGCTCAACGACGGCGCGTCAGCCATCATCGTCGCGTCCGAGGCTGCCATCGAAAGGTTCGGCCTCACCCCGCGGGCCCGCATCATCGACGGCGGCTCGGCGGGCTGTGAACCGGAAATCATGGGCATCGGCCCTGTTCCGGCCACCCAGAAGATCCTGGGCCGTTCCAGACTCACGGTCGGCGACCTTGGCGCCGTCGAACTCAATGAAGCGTTCGCGACACAATCGCTCGCGAGCATGCGGCGTCTGGGCCTGGATCCTGACATCGTGAACCTCGACGGCGGTGCGATCTCCCTGGGGCATCCGCTCGGTTCCAGCGGCTCACGTATCGCGATCACCTTGCTGGGCCGCATGGAACGTGAGCTGGGCACCGCCGACCGGAAGATCGGCCTCGCGACGATGTGCATCGGCGTCGGGCAGGGCGCCGCCATTCTCCTGGAAGGCATGTAATGGCGTTGAACCCCGAGGAATTCGCAACGTTGCTCATCGAGGACCGCGAGGACCGCGTCATTGTCCTCCTGAACCGGCCCGAGGTCCGCAACGCGATCGACCAGCAGATGGTGGACGAACTCCATCAGGTGTGCGATTACCTTGAACGCGAGCCCAAAATCCTGATCATTGCCGGCGTCGAAGGCGTCTTTGCATCGGGCGCAGACATCGGCCAGCTGAGGGAACGCCGCCGCGACGACGCCTTGCGCGGCATCAACTCCACCATCTTCGTGCGGATTGCGAAGCTGCCCATGCCCGTCATCGCGGCCCTGGACGGCTATTGCCTAGGCGGCGGTGCCGAACTCGCCTACGCCGCGGACTTCCGCATCGGTACGCCCGGCCTGCGCATCGGCAACCCGGAAACCGGACTGGGCATCATGGCCGCGGCCGGCGCCACGTGGCGACTCAAGGAACTCGTGGGGGAGCCGATCGCCAAGGAGATCCTCTTGGCGGGCGCCGTCCTCCGCGCCGAGGAAGCCCTCCGCATCAATCTCATCACCCAGATCCATGAAGCCCCAGTGCTGATGGAAGCGGCCCACAACCTCGCTGACCGGATCGGCCGGCAAGACCCCTTGGCCGTGCGGATCACCAAGTCCGTGTTCCACGCTCCGGCCGAAGCTCACCCCGTGATCGACACCCTGGCCCAGGGCATGCTTTTCGAATCGCAAGCCAAGTTCGACCGCATGCAGGCGTTCCTGGACAAAAAGAGCGCTAAGCAATCCAGCGACAACCCAGACAGGACCCGAAAATGACAGCAACGCCCGCCATCCCGCATGTTGTCGGTGTCCTCGGCGGTGGCCGCATGGGCGCCGGGATCGCCCATGCTTTCCTGATCAAGGGCGCTACCGTGATCGTCGTCGAGCGCGACCACGAATCCGCCGCTGGAGCGCAGGGTCGCGTTGCCGAGGCTGTGGCCAAGTCCGCCGCCCGAGGCACACTGACGGAAACCGCTCAAGAGGCCCTGTCTCGATTCAGCACCTCCACCGACTATGACTCCTTCGTCCATTGCGGGCTCGTGGTCGAAGCCGTGCCCGAAGACTACGAACTCAAGGTTGCGGCCCTCAAGGCTGTGGAGGAGCACCTCTCCGCTGACGCCTTCCTCGCCTCCAACACCTCGTCGCTCTCCGTGACCGGCCTCGCTTCGCAGCTCCGGCGGCCCGCCAATTTCGTGGGCCTGCACTTCTTCAACCCGGTCCCGGCTTCAACGCTCATCGAGGTGGTCCTGGCCAAGGAGACTTCGCCGGAGCTCGCCGCCACGGCGAAAAGCTGGACCGAGGCACTCGGCAAGACCGCCGTCGTCGTCAATGATGCGCCCGGCTTTGCCTCGTCCCGGCTGGGCGTCGCGATCGCACTTGAGGCGATGCGCATGGTGGAAGAAGGCGTGGCCTCCGCGGAGGACATCGACGCCGCCATGGTGCTCGGCTACAAGCACCCCACGGGACCGCTCAAGACCACGGACATCGTGGGCCTGGACGTGCGCCTCGGCATCGCCGAGTACCTGCATTCGACGCTGGGGGAGCGCTTCGCCCCGCCGCAGATCCTGCGCGACAAGGTTGCTCGCGGCGAGCTGGGACGCAAGACCGGCAAGGGATTCTTCGACTGGACTGAGTAGCCTCTGTTGGCCCAACTGACTCGCATTTGTTGTCGTTTTCAAGCCCCATAACGACAACAAATGCGAGCTAGTTGGGGGTCCAGCCTCGGTCCAAAAGCACGGCACGGACTTTCGCGACGGCGGACCGTGCATCGTTCTCCATGTGCCGTTTGGAGATCCTCACCAAGTGCCAGCCCGCACGGGCGAAATCCTCTTCTCGGGCGATGTCCCGGACTATCTGGGCCGGCTCGGAATGCGGTTCGCCGTCGTATTCGACCGCCACACGGTGTTCCGGATAGGCCAGATCCGGTTGACGTACGACGCCGGCACCTAGCTCAGTGGCTACGTTCAGTTGGGGTTCGGGCAGTCCGGCGTTTTCGAGGGCCAGCCGGAGCCGCGTTTCGGGCGCCGAGTCTGAGCCGATCCGCGCCTGTTCGAGGGCCAGGCGCGCCTTGCGGATCCCGGGAGTTCCTTTGTGCCGGTCCAGCATTTCGGCCAGTTGTTCCAATGTTGCGTACGGCTCTGTCCGGCCTTCAAATTCCGGCCGGGGGATCCGCACCAGATGGTCGGCGACGACGGTCAGTTCGTCAACACCCATCTTCCTGGACACATCAAGCCAGGTCCGGGTGCGCGTAGTGACCAGAAGACCGTCAAGACTGGTGATTTCGTCGTCGAAGAACTGCCCCACATGCCCAACCACTCCGGTTCGTCGAGGAATGGCCATGGTGTCCGGACGCGAAATGTGGATGCGCGTGTCATTGCTGCCTGGCAGGAACCCCGGGAATGACCACAGACCGAAGGCCGTGGCGTGCGACGCAGCCGAGAACTCGGTCACCGCCGTGAAAGGCCGGACGAAACTGACGTCCGTCGGCTGCCCTTGGACCAATGCCTGGTCCGGAACCCTGATGCCCCGGCTTGGCGAGGGCAGCGATCGGTGCCGCAACTGCCGGAGGCTCACACCGGCGTCGACCGCTTCTTGAAAGGTGAACGGGGCACACGCCAGCAGCGCCGGCAAGGGTTGCGGGGTCCTCATCGCCCTATCGTTGCAAATCCTGAAACGCCATTTTGAGTTATCCACAGGCAACCGCCCAGGAACCCCAACTGACTCGCATTTGTTGTCGTTTTCAAGCCCCATAACGACAACAAATGCGAGCTAGTTGGGTCGGTTAGGCTGGCTGGGTGACTCTCATTGCACCCGTGACCCTGGAGGGTCGCTTCGTAACCCTGGAACCACTCAGCCCCGAGCACCACGACGGCTTGGTGGATGCCGCCAAAGACGGCGAATTGTGGAAACTCTGGTACACCTCAGTCCCGACGCCGGAGGGCATGGGCGCGGAGATCGACCGCCGGCTCGGGCTGCAGGAGCAAGGATCCATGCTGCCGTTCGCCACCCGGTTGAAGGCGACCGGCAAGTTGATCGGCATGACCACCTACATGAACATCGACGCCGCTACCCCGCGCGTCGAGATCGGGTCCACGTGGAACGCCGCCTCGGCACACGGCAGCGGGAGCAATCCCGATTCCAAGCTGCTGCTCCTTCGCCACGCTTTCGAAACCCTTGGCTGCCCTGCCGTCGAATTCCGTACGCACTGGCTCAACCACCAGTCCCGCGAGGCCATCGCCCGTTTGGGCGCCAAGCAGGACGGCGTCCTCCGGAACCACTCGCGAACTTTGGACGGAGTGCTCCGCGACACCGTGGTGTTCTCCATCCTCGAACACGAGTGGCCCGCGGTCCGCACCGGCCTCGAGTTCAGGCTCGCGAAGCGGCCCTGAACGCGCCCCGGCCCTGCGCCGCGCCTCGCGCCCGTTACTTCTTGAGCGCGCTGTTGACGGCCGTACGGTAACCCTGGGAGTACCCGGCGTCGTTGGGATGGAAGTTCTCCAAAGCGAGCTCTGGCGGGTCCAGGGGCGATGGCTGGGTGTAGTTGATCCACGGATTGTTGGAACCGATGCCGTGCCCGGTGAACCGCTCCGTCACGCTCACGTAGCCAACACCTGCGGCGGAGGCGGCGCCGGAGATGGTCGCATTCAATTGGTCAGCCATTCCGTTCAAGGTGGTGGCCAACTGTTTCTGAGAGGAAGGCATCATGGGGCCGATGGTGAACAAGCGCGGGTAGCCGGTCAGCACGATCTCGGCGTGGGGTGCCTTCTGCCGGATGGACTGGACCATGGCCACGATGTTGGCGGGTAGCGCGGGCAGGGCGTTCGCCACATTCTGCACGGCCGAAGCGCACGCCAGGGCATCGGCACTGGTGCAGGCGACCGCCACGGCTCCCGTGCCGACGTCGTTGCCGCCCACTGTGACCGAGACTTCGGTAGCGGACCCCAGGGCCATCGCGACAGGGTCGTTGGGGGACAGCTTGTCCAGACCTGCCTTGACGGCAAGCGACGTGGCGCCGAAGCAGCCAAGGTTCAGCCCGCCCAAAAGGGCTGCGTAACTGTCCAGGCTCTGATGGCAGCCCGGCAATGAGGCCGGAGCCGGAGTGCTGCCGCCCGTGCCGGCGGCATAGGAATCGCCCAAGGCCACATAGACATCGGCCGGTTTCGTTGTGACCGGATTCGCCTGGGCAGGTCCACTTCCGAATCCTGCCAGGAGTACGACGGCGGCGACGGCGCCCACCAGGCGGCCATACCGGCGTCGCGAATTAGCTGCTTGCATGATTGATTCCCCTCGTGTCGATCTGCAGTGCCGCTTGGCGGCGCGGGCCATCCCTGCCCGGCAGTCTTGCGGCCAGACTACGCGAGTAGCGCGCCCACGACCACGGAACCCCAACTAGCTGACAGTTGTTGTCGTTATGAGGGCTCGAAACGACAACAATTGTCAGTCAGTTGGGTTGGCGGGCAGGAAGAGCCAGGGCGCTGCGGACCGAGGTCCAGGACTTGAGGACCTCCAGCACGTCCGGGTCGTGTTCCGTGAGGACGGCCTGTCCATAGGATTCCTTGAGGAGGGCGTCCATCGAGATCCGGGTGCCGGTGGAAGCGCTGAGCATGGCCGCTTCCACCATGGCAAGGCTCATGATGTTCTGGTGGACCTGGCCCATGGGAGTGCTCCCCGTGCGCAAGGCCATCACGAAGTCACGCAATGAGCCGGCGATCTCCTGCCCGGGATCCTCGCCGCCCGGGCCCGAATCAGCGAGCAACGAGGACGCAGGATCGCTGTCGCCGTCCCATAGGACCGTGCCGTGTTCGCCGCTGATCCGCCACGCGGCGTTCCACGAGGTCTCCTGGCCCGGGCTGCACCAGCTCCCGGTGAACACGAAGCGTTCCCCACCGGTCATTTCGAAGATGGCGGTGGCCCCTGCATCGCCGCGGTACCAGCTCCAGGACGGGTTGTATTCCTCGCAGAACACCGAGACGGGGTCCGCGTCGAGCAGGAACCGGGCCATGTCGAACTGATGGATGGCCATGTCCAACAGCAGCGGGTGGTCCATGGCATCCCGGAAGCCCCCGAAATGCGGGGCCTTGAAGAACTCCGCCGACAGGATGCCCACAGTGCCGAGCGCCGAGGCGAGCCGTTTGGCCTCGAACAGGTGGCGGTTGTACCTGCGCGACTGGCTGACCATGAACAACTCGCCGCTATGCTCCGACGCCGCGGCCAGCGAGAGCCCTTGGGCCACCGTCGCGGCCACGGGCTTTTCGCCAAGCACCGGGAACCCTGCCGCCAGCGCCTCGGTGGTCACCGGATGGTGGGCTACCGGAACGGTGACATTGATGACCGCCTGGGCGCCGACGTCGGACGCCAACTGCGCGGTCCCGGTGCCCACCGGCAGATCGGGACGCCCGGTAGCGGCCG
Source organism: Arthrobacter sp. efr-133-TYG-118 (assembly GCF_030209755.1). GTDB lineage: Bacteria > Actinomycetota > Actinomycetes > Actinomycetales > Micrococcaceae > Arthrobacter. The sequence continues at coordinate 115,754 of NZ_JARVRH010000018.1, forward strand.
CGCCGGCGCGGGCGGCGTCCAGATCCAGGTCAACGATGCCCGCGAGTTCCACGAGCGACGACTCCTGCACTGTCCGAAGCCACGCGCGGCCCATGCCCCCGGCGCCGACGACGACGACGCGAAGGGGAGTGCCGTCGTCGGGAATGGTGGCGAAAGGGGTACTCATGCGTTGGCTCCCTGGTAGCTCTTGCCGTTGAAGAAATCGTTGGTCTCATAGCGCAGCAGTTCGGGGTAGGCGCGCGCCGGCCGATCGGTCACTGCCCATTCGACGGCGTTGGAGATGACCCGGCGGACATCCTTGTGGTGGTAGACCGGGTAGTCCTGGTCCCCGGGGCTGAAGAAGAAGATCTTGCCGTGGCCGCGGCGGAAGGTGCATCCCGAGCGGAAGACTTCGCCGCCGCTGAAGGAACTGATGAACACGAGCTCCTCGGGCGTGGGGATGTCGAAGAATTCGCCGTACATTTCCTGCTGATCGATCACGATGGGGTGGGGCACGCCTTTCGCGATGGGGTGGGTGGGGTCCACGGTCCAGACCAGTTCGCGGTCCTGCTCACTGCGCCAGCGCAATGTGCACGAAGTGCCCATGAGCTTGGTGAAGATCTTCGACCAGTGCCCGGAGTGCAGCACGATCAGGCCCATGCCGGACAGGACGTGGCGGTGCACGCGCTCGACGATCTCGTCGTCCACATCACCGTGGGACATGTGCCCCCACCACGTGAGGACGTCCGTGTTGGCGAGGACTTCCTCGGTGAGGCCATGCTCGGGCTCGTCCAGGGTGGCGGTGCGGACGCTGGCCTTGGCGCCGAGGTTCTCCTCGATGCTGGCCTTCACGGCTCCGTGCATGCCCTCGGGGTAGAGGCGGGCCACCAGTTCGTCGCGCTTTTCGTGCCGGTTTTCGCTCCACACGGTGACGCGGATTGGTTCGGACATGGGTTTCTCCTTGAAGCTTGTTGATGAGTTTGGTTTAGCGGTTAGTGCCCGACGGCGGTGCGCTGCCATTTGACCGCCGCTATTTGACGGCCGCTATTTGACAGCTCCACTGGCCGTGCCCGCAGCGATGTACTTCTGCGCCGCGACCAACAGGATGATGGCGGGGATGGAGGCGAGGACCGCCGTCGCCATGACGGAGCTCCAGTCGTTCACGTAGGCACCGATGTACTGGAAAATTCCCAGGGTCACGGGCCGCACCGCCTCTGTGGTGGTCAGGGTCAGGGCGAACAGGAAGTCGCTCCAGGTGAACAGGAAAGTGAAGAGCCCCGCGGTGATAAGCGAGTTCCTGCTCAGCGGCACCACGATGGACCAAAACGCCCTCAAATGCCCGGCACCGTCCACCCGTGCCGCCTCGATGACAGACGCCGGCATGCCGTTCATGAAGGCCCTGATGATGAGGATCGCGAACGGGATGCCATGGGCGGAATCTGCCAGGATCAGGCCCGGGATGGAGTTGAGCAGGCCAAGATCGTTGTAGGCCGTGTACAGCGCGTTGGCCACCACGATCCCGGGGATCATCTGGCTGATCAGGATCGCGAAGAGGACCACGCCAGCGCCCTTGACCTTGAAATAGGCCAGGGCATAGGCCGCCGGTGCCGCGATGGCCAGGCTGAGTACCACGCTGCCCAGCGAGATCACCAGGCTGGTGACCAGGTTCCCGCCCTGCTCGCTGATGGCCGTGGCGTACCCCGAGAAGTCCGGCTTGAGCGGCAGCCACGAGGTTTCCAACGTGGTGCCGTTGGGCTGCAGAGAAGCGTTGATCATCCAGTAGACGGGGAACAGCATGATGGCCAGGAAAAAGATGGCCAGGACGGTGTAGCCCCACTGTTTGCGCCCGGGCCCGTTCGCGGCGCGCTCGGGTCCGGAGCCTTTGCGTGCGCTACCTTTGCGGGCGCGTCCGGTTCCACTGCGACCCGGCGCCGAACGGCGGACGGTGATTTTCGTCGTCGTCATGGTTTCCTCACTCATCGACTGACCGCCGGCTGGCACGCAAGTAAAGGACCGCGAAGACCAGCGAAATGACTACCAGGACGTTGCCCAGCGCGGCGCCCTCGCCGAATTTGAATTCGTGGAAGGACAGATCGTAAGACTGGGTGGCGATGGTCTGGGTCGAATTCGCGGGGCCGCCGTTGGTCAGGCCCAGGATGATGTCCAGCACCTTCAGGGTGTAGACGACGCCGAGCACCAGGACCACGCTCACCACAGGACGCAGCATCGGCCAGGTGATGTGCCGGAACGCCTTCCAGCCAGTGGCGCCATCGAGGGAACCGGCCTCATAGAGCTCATCCGGAATTTCCTGGAGGCCGCCGTAGAGAATGGTCAGATTGAACGGGATGCCGATCCAGATGTTCACTCCCACCACGGCGATCAGCGCGAGGGACGTGCTGGTGAGCCACGGTACGCCCGTATTCACGATGTGCAATTCGCCGAGGAAGCGGTTCAAGGCTCCGCTGTCCTTGTCCAGGATCCATCTCCACACGGCACTGGACACGATGAGCGGCAGCAACCAGGGGAGCAGGAGCAGCGAGCGCAGTATTCCGTTGAGCGGGAACTTGCGCTGGAAGAAGATTGCCAGCGCCAGCCCGATCACGAATTGGCCCAGTATGGATCCCAGGGTGAACAGGGCGGTGTTCACCAAAGACGTTGAAAACAACGACGACGACAGCACCTTCGCGTAGTTCGCCAACCCCACCCAGGGGGCCTCGCCAGTGAAGAACGTGGCTGTGGTGTAGTCCTGGAAGCTCATCACGATGTTCTTGACCACGGGGTAGCCGAAGAGCAGTGCCATGTAGGTCACGGCAGGAACCAGGAACAGCCACTGGAAAAGGCGCTCGCGGCGTTTGCGGCTGCGCCTGCGCGGTGACGGGCTTGTTTCCCGGGCCTGGGCGTTGTCCGACCCGGATTTTGCGCGCGCTTTGGCGCGCTGGTTGGCGCGCGACTTGGCCTGCGACAAATCAGTTGTGAGGGACATGTCCAGCTGCTTACTGGCCTTGGGCTTGCTTGAGGGCGTCGGCCGGGGAGGCCTTGCCCGTCAGCGCGGTCTGGATGGCGGTGTAGATCTTGGTCGCTTGTGCCGGCCATCCTTCTCCGAGTTCACCGGTGCGGGCCCGGGCGGTCTTGATGAGATCGGTGAAGGTGGCGAGCTTGGGGTTGTCGGTGGCGAACTTCGCGGCGAGCGAGGTCTTGGACGGGATGGTGTTGCGGACCTTGGCCATGGCCAGCTGGTTTTCGTCGCTGTTCATGCAGGCCACCACTTCTGCGGCCTTGGCCTGGTGGGCCTTGTTGCCTGTCTGCGGAACGGTCCACACTTCGCCGCCCAGCGGGGCAACGGCTGTCTGGCTGGCGTCACGGACCGGAATCTTCACGACGCCGTACTGCAGCGTGGTCTTCTTGTCGAGCGCCGGGATCTGCCAGGGGCCGTTGACCATCATGGCTGCCTTGCCTGCCATGAACTGGTCCTTGACGTCTGCTTGCGTCCAGTTCAGCGCCGAAGAGGACACGGATCCATCCTTGACGAGGTCGGTCCAGAGTTGGAGGGCCTGGGCGGTCTCGGGGGTGTCGATGTTCTTCTCGTCGCCTCCGTTGGACCACATGACCGGAAGGAACTGCCACGTGCCCTCATAGGTGGGGTTGGCGTTGAAAGCCAGGCCATACTGCTCGCCCGAGGTGAGCTTGGTGGCCGCAGCCTTCAGCTCGTCCCAGGTGGTGGGCGGGGTGACTCCGGCCTTGGCCAGAATGTCCTTGTTGTAGAAGAGCGCGATCGTGTTCACCGTGGGGGCGAGCCCGTACACCTTGTCCTTGTAGGTACCGGCGCTCAGGACCCCCGGCGCGAAATCGGCGGTGCTGATGTTGAAATCGGATAACGGAGCCAGCGCTCCTGTGGCGGCAATCTGTTGCAGGTCCGGATTGTCGAGCATGAGTACATCCGGCAGCGTCTTGGAAGAGGACTGCTGGAGCACCTTGGAGATCAGCGACTTGCCCGGCACGGTCTCGCGTTTGATCGTCACGCCGGCCTTGGTGCCGCAGGCGGTCAGTGCGTCGCCGATGAAGGACTTGTCCGGCTCATTGTTGTAGTAGTCCATCACGGAGATTTCCTTCACGGCATCCGTGGAGGAGGCGGAGGCAGTGGTACCGCAGCCCGAGATGGCGAGCGGGAGGCCGACGAGAGCTGCCACGGCCAGGGCGAGCGGGCGGCGTGTCCTGATAGCTGACTTCATTGTCTGTTCCTTTGTTGGTGGAGGAAGGGAATGGTGCGTTTGTTGATGGGAAGGGAATTATCGATGCGTATCGACGATGCTGGAACGAAAGAATCTGGAGCTGAAGCGAAAGAATCTGGAGCTGAGACGAAAGGTTCGCGCGGCGAATCAGGGGTGGTGTTTACTGCGGACGGAGGGTGCTGCAACGGTGTGTGATGACCGTGGGCACCAACTCCAAGGATTCGTGTGGTCCCTGGGAGTCGGCTTCGAGGAGTTGGCACATGATTTTGACTGCGCGCCGGGATACTTCTGCCGGCCGCAGATCGATGGTGGAAAGCGGTATGGGTTGGAGCTCGGCGAGGGTGGGGGAGGCGCTTCCGATAACGGAAACGTCCAGCCCCAGGGTCAGGCCACGGCTGCTCAAGATGCGGCGCAGAATGTCCTGGATGGTGCGATCGGGGGCGATGAACGCTGGCTTGCCGGTGGTGCTGGCGAGGGCTTTGTCGACCGATTCGGAGATGGTGGCGCGATCGGTCCCGCCGGGAAGATGGAGCACCGTCACGCCGAGGGCTTTGGCCGCGACATCCGTGCCGTGCAAGAACCGGTCGACGTAGTTCACATGCCGGTCCATCACTGCGGGCTGCCAGTCAATGACGGAAATCACGGAGTGCCCGACGGCTGCAAGATCCCGGACGCAGTGCTCACCGGCCATCTCGAAGTCGGCGTCGATGCAGACCAGCCCGGACGGATCGCGGGGGATGCCGATCAGCACCACCGGGACGTTCAGGCTGCGGGCCACGGGAAGGCGCTCGTCCTCGTCCTCAACCTGCATGAGGATCAGGCCATCGCAGATCTGCTGCCCCACCACGCGGCGCAGTCCGGCGGCGCCTTCGTCGTCGGTGACCAAGAGGATGTCGTGGTCGAATTGCCGGGCCGTGCTGGCAATGACCGAGACGAATTCCATGATCGATCCCATTTCCAGCTCCGGGATGAACGGAATGACCAGGCCGATGACTCTGGTCTTACGGCTTGCCAAGGCTCTGGCGCCCGCATTGGGCTGGTACGTCAGCTGGTCAATGGCTGCCTCGACCTTTTTCCGGGTCTTCTCGGAAATGGGCCGCTTGCCGCTGAGCACATATGAAACCGTGCTTTGGGCTACCCCGGCCACCTGGGCGACATCCTTGCTGGTGGGCACTTCCAGGCCTCCTCGCCGGGTCCAGTGGTCTTGCTGTGATGTGTGGTTCTGCGTCGTCGATACGCATCGTCGATGCGTATCGAAAAAAGTATGACATAAGTCACGTAAAGCGCGCAAGACCCCGACCCCCGGCTCTTTCTCCCGACGCCCGCTCACCTATGTCGCCTCTTCTTCCGACGCTCGCTCACCTATGTCGGCGTGTGGTTAGCTGTCCGGTATGGATGGGATCTCAACCGCGGCCAAGCAACGGGGCGTCCATTGGGACGGTGCGGTGAACGCCTGGCATATCGCCGGAGGCGTATATCGGATGGGTCGGCGGGAATGGCTCACCGAGGCTGGTTGGCAGCAAATGTACGACGCCGGCATCCGCACTGTGATCGATCTGCGGACCCTGCGCGAGCAGCAGCCCAGGGAGGTCGATCCCGAGGTTTCAGCGGAGGCGACTGCGCGCTTCGACATCGTCCATTGCCCCACCGAGGACCCGGAGAACAAAGAGTTCACCGAGGTCTTTGGCCCGTACCTGAAAGACCCCGCGCACTATGCCGACTACCTGCGGCTCTTCCCGGACAAACTCACCGCGGTCTTCAAGGCCATAGCCGCAGCGCGTGGCGGGGTGGTGGTGCACTGCGCGGCCGGGCGCGACCGCGCAGGGATCATCGCCGTGATGCTGCAGAACCTGGCCGGAGCCAGCGACGAGGAGATCTTACAGGGTTACCAGCAGGGAATGCGAGGAATCAACGAGCGCCACCGCCACCATCGCGCCCCGCACGCCCATGATGCCTTTCTCGAGGACGACGCACTCGAAGCCATGCTGGCAACACGCAGCGCGAGCCTGTTGGAATTCGCGCATTCCTTGGAAACGGCCGCCTTCCTGAGAACGAACGAGGTGGCGGAGACCGACATTGCCGCCATTCGTGTCAAGCTCAACGCTCCGGCGCGGTAGAAGCGGTACAAGCGGTAGAACCGGTAGCCAGCCACGCGCCGTCGTGACCTTCTTTGATTTCGGAAAGCGCTTGCGACGCGGCGAGTCGCAGCTCCGGGGCGTCAAAACGCGTCAAAGAAGGTCAGGAAGGTCGCAGTCCCAAGAAGCATCTAGTGTGCAGATCGGGGCTCTCATGTATTCTGGGGATATTACCGAACGGCCGGTCAGTAATTTGCGGCCGTTCAGTCCACTTCGTGCCCGTGCCTTGGAAGGACCCGTCGACGATGACCAGTACCGCAGTCGCTCCGGAAGCCACAACCGTTGAAACCGTGCCCAGTTTCGTCCAGGGCGAGTGGTGGACCCCGCGCGCCGACGCCTCCGCGGGCGTTCCCGTTCGCGACGCCAGCACAGGCGAGATCCTCGCAACGGTCAACACCGACGGACTGGACCTTGCCGGCGTCGTGAACTACGGCCGCACGGTGGGCCAGCGCGAGCTCGGCAAGCTCACCTTCCACCAGCGCGCCCTCAAGCTCAAGGAACTGGCCCAGTACCTGAACGGACGCCGCGAGGAGTTCTACACTTCGTCCTTCAAGACCGGCGCCACCAAGATCGACTCGATGGTGGACATCGACGGCGGCATCGGCGTGCTCTTCACTTTCGGTTCCAAGGGCCGCCGCGAACTGCCGAACTCGCAGGTTGTGGTGGACGGTCCCATGGAAGTTCTGTCCAAGGACGGTTCCTTCGCCGGCGAGCACATCTACACCCGCATCCCAGGCGTCGCGGCGCAGATCAACGCCTTCAACTTCCCCGTGTGGGGCATGCTCGAGAAGTTCGCGCCCGCATTCATCGCCGGCGTTCCCACCATCGTCAAGCCAGCCACCCCGACCGGCTACGTTGCCGCCGTCGTGGTTAAGGCAATCGTCGAGTCGGGCATCCTTCCGGAAGGCTCGCTGCAGCTCATCTCGGGATCTGCCCGCACCCTGCTGGACCACCTCGACTACCGCGACCTTCTCGCCTTCACCGGCTCCGCCTCCACCGCGAACTCGCTGAAATCCCACGTCAACGTCGTACAGGGTGGCGTCCGGTTCACCTCCGAAACGGACTCTCTCAACGCTGCCATCCTCGGACCCGACGCGGTGCCCGGCACGCCCGAGTTCGACGCTTTCATCAAGTCGGTCGTCACCGAAATGACCGTCAAGGCCGGCCAGAAGTGCACCTCGATCCGCCGCACCATCGTGCCCCAGGCCCTGGTGTCCGACGTCGTCTCCGCCATCGGCGCGCGCGTCGACGAGCGCGTTGTAGTCGGCGACCCCCGGGCAGGGGGCGTCACGATGGGCGCCCTCGCGTCGCTCGAGCAGCTTGCCGACGTTCGCGCCGCAGTGCAGTCAATGCTCGACGCCGGGGGCGAGCTTGCGTACGGAACGCTCGATTCGCCGTCGGTCACCTCGCTCGACGGAACCGTGGGCGTCGTGGAGGACGGCGCGTTCATGTCGCCCGTCGTCCTGAGCTGGGCTGACGTTGACTCGGAAGCTGTCCACTCGCTCGAGGCCTTCGGTCCGGTATCGTCCGTGATCGGGTATGCGGACCTCGACGACGCCGTCCGCCTCGCCGCCCGGGGTGGCGGCTCCCTGGTGGCCTCAGTATGCACCAACGATCCTGCTGTCGCCCGGGAGTTGGTGACCGGAATCGCGGCGCACCACGGCCGCGTCCTGATGCTCAACCGCGAGGACGCCCGGTCGTCAACCGGGCATGGTTCGCCCGTGCCGCACCTGGTCCACGGCGGGCCGGGCCGCGCCGGTGGCGGCGAGGAGCTCGGCGGCATCCGTTCCGTCATGCACCACATGCAGCGCACGGCCATCCAGGGCTCGCCGAACATGCTCACGGCCGTGACCGGCGTCTGGCACCCTGGCGCGGACCGCAACTTCACGGTGGAGACGGAAGGAACGCACCCGTTCCGTAAGTCGCTTGCGACTCTGCGGATCGGTGACGCCGTGCGCTCCGAACTGCGGCAGGTCACCCTGGAAGACATCACTGCCTTCGCCAACTCCACCGGCGACACCTTCTACGCTCACACCAACCAGGAAGCGGCCGAAGCCAACCCGTTCTTCCCGGGAATCGTGGCGCACGGGTACCTGCTGCTCAGCTGGGCCGCGGGGCTGTTCGTGGAACCCGCGCCGGGCCCCGTCCTGGCCAACTATGGCCTGGAGAACCTGCGCTTCATCACTCCCGTGGCCGCAGGAGATTCGATCCGCATCACGCTCACTGCCAAGAAGATCACGCCGCGCGAGACCGACGAATACGGCGAAGTAGCCTGGGACGCCGTGCTGACCAACCAGAACGACGAAATCGTAGCCACCTACGACGTCCTGACTCTCGTTGAGAAGTAACGCTCGCTCACTTATCTCGGCTTTCCTGCCGGCGCTCGCTCACTTATCTCGGGTTTCCTGCCGGCGCTCGCTCACTTATGTACAGCATGCGCGGAACGCTCCCCATCGATGGGGAGCGTTCCGTGTCTGGGCTGGCGTGAATCCCTCGGGCCCCCTGGTTGGTTCTATTGCCCGGGGGCGCGGTATGCCGGCGTCTTCTTGGCGGCTTCGTCGAGATCCTCCACCGTCATGAGCGGCTTCAAATGCAGGCGCACTGCGCCTGTCGCATTGATCATGAGTGAGAGGGCGGCAGCGCTAGCTGCGTCCGGGATTTCGAAGACCCCGACGACGTCGGTCTCGCCGAAAGCGTAGTAGAAACATTCGAGCGATCCGTCCACGGATTTGAGTGCATCGACCACAGCATCGCGGCGCTTGGTGCCGCCCTCGCGCAACAGCCCGTTGATTCCGTCGCCTACGTAGTTTGCTTCGAATAGATATTTGGTCATTGTCTTCCCGTCCCGTGATGTCCAGGACTCGGGCCTCCTAAGGTGCTCCCATCACCCGTTGAGGGAAAGGTCCCGGAGTTGTTCCCCTGCGAGGGGCTGTGCACATATTAGGCCGAGGTCGTCGCCCTGACAACGGTCTAGGCTAACGCTCGCTCACAAGATCTTTCCGATCCCGCCCGGCGTAAGATTTTTTGCGTAGGAGGTGGCGAAATGAACCTAGCACTCAGGACAGCCACAACCGTCTTGCCCGTCGACGACGTAGCCCGAGCCCGTAGCTTTTACGCAGAGAAACTCGGCCTACCTCATCGCGGCATGACCTGGGATGGAAATGATTTGTTCGGCATCGACGGCGGTCCCATGCTGCAGTTGATGCCCATCAAGGACGGCATGCACTCATCGCACACTGCCCTTTCCTTTGAAGTCAGTGATATCGAGCGGACAGTCGACGAAATGGAGGCGAGCGGCGTCGAATTCCGGGATTACGACCTCCCGGATCTCAAGACAGAACACCACATTTGTACCACCGACGCCGACCGTTGCGCATGGTTCATGGACACGGAAAACAACATCCTCTGCGTCCATGAAAGCCTGGGGATCCAGGCCGAATACCAGCTTTGATCGGCTGAAAAGCACTCGCGAACACCACCCAGAACGCTCTCTCACTTATTAGTGAGAGAGCGTTCTGTCAATTGGCCGTATATGTGAGCGGGCGTTGGGGGAAAGGCGCCCATATGTGAGCGGGCGTTGGGGGAAGGATCGGGGGGAAGGATCGGGGGGAAGGAGAGGTCGCGGGGAGAACGGGGGCTACGCCGATGCGTGGAGGCCGTCGAACGCCATGGTGATGACGTCGTCGGCCAGGCGCTGCGGGGAGAGCGAGCCGCCCGGTTTGTACCACTCCACGATCGAGTTGATGGTGCCGAACAGGAGCCGGGTCACGGTGCGGGGGTCGATGTCCTGGCGCAGGGTGCCTTCTTCGCGGGCGGCCGAGATCAGCGCGGCCACCTTGTGGTCGAAGGCACGACGACGTTCCAGGGCATCGCGCTCGATGTCGGTGTTGCCGCGGAGCCGCAGGAGCAGCGTGACGAACGGAAGCCGGTCCACCAGCACGGCGATGGTCTGCCGCAGGACAAACTCAAGCCGGGAATCAGCAGGACCAGACAGCGCCTCGGGCTGTTCCAGGATGGCCTCGAGCCCACCGAGTGCGTGCTCCAGGGCGAGCTTCAGGAGGTCGCCCTTGGACGGCACATGGTGGTAGATGGCCGACTTTGAGATCCCGAGGTTTTCGGCCAGAATGCCCATGGACGTGGCGTCGTAACCGTGGCGGTTGAAGACGTCGACGGCGATGAGCAGCACTGATTGCTGGTCGTATCCGGGGCGTCCCCGCTTGGTTGCTGTTTCACTAGGCATGCTGGCCATTTTCTCATGAACGGTCGGTTGATTCGTGTACGCGCGGGGTCACGTTACCTCTTGGGTCGCATGTCGTAGACACGGCGCAGTTTGCCGTTGGAGCGCTCAAGCGAACCCGGCTCCACAACGTCCACGACGCACGAAGAACCCACGTGGATCTTGATCTGCTCGCGCAAGGCGTGTGCCGCCGTCGTGCCCGCCTCGATGGAAACGTTCTCGCGCCGCTCGATCTTGACCGTCAGCGAATCCATGCGCTTGCCCTCGGGGCGGGTGAGTTCGAGCTGGAAGTGCGGGCTGAGCTCGGGGATGCGCAGGGCGATTTCCTCGATCTGCGAGGGGAAGAGGTTCACGCCGCGCAGGATGATCATGTCGTCGCTGCGTCCGGTGATGCGGCCCATGCGGCGGTGCGCGGGGCGGGCGGTGCCGGGCAGCAGGCGGGTGAGGTCCTTCGTACGGTACCGGATGATCGGCAGCGCTTCCTTGGTGAGCGAGGTGAAGACAAGTTCTCCCGGCTCGCCGTCGGCCAGTACGGCACTTTCCCCGCGGGAGGGATCGAACGGATCGATGATCTCGGGGCGGAAGTGGTCTTCCCAGATGTGGCAGCCGTCCTGGGTCTCCACGGCCTCGCCAGCAACGCCCGGGCCCATGACCTCGGATAGCCCGTAGATGTCGCAGGCCTTGATGTTCATGGTGGTCTCGAGCTCGTGCCGCATTTCCTCGGTCCACGGTTCTGCGCCGAGCACCGCGTATTTGAGCGAGGTCGACGCCGGATCGACACCCATGTGCGCCATCGCGTCGGCGATTGTGAGGAGGTAAGTGGGGGTCGCCAGGATGGCGTCCGGCTTGAAGTCCTGGATCAGCTGGATCTGGCGTTCGGTCTGGCCGCCGGACATCGGGATGACAGTGCACCCCAACGCTTCGGCACCCGCGTGGGCGCCCAGACCGCCGGTGAACAGGCCGTAGCCGTAGGCGTTGTGGACCTTCATGCCGGGGCGGACTCCGGATGCCCGGAGCGAGCGGGCCACCAGGGTGGCCCAGTTGGCGAGGTCGTTTTTGGTGTACCCGACGACCGTCGGCCGGCCTGTGGTGCCGGAGCTCGCGTGGATGCGGGCTACTTCGTCCTGCGGCACGGCGAACATGCCGAAGGGGTATTCCTGGCGGAGGTCTTCCTTGGTGGTGTATGGGAACTTGCCGAGATCGGACAGTTCGCGGAGATCGGAGGGGTGGACGCCGGCGTCGTCGAACTTGCGCTTGTACAGCGGCACGCGATTGTAGGCGTAGGCCACGGTGTGTTGGAGGCGGCTGAGCTGCAGGGCCTCGAGCTCGTCGCGGGAAATGGTTTCTTCGCGGTCCAGCTGTGCGGTGTTAAGCGGTGCGTCGGGAGCGGCGACGGTGTTCTGTGTCATGGTCTTCCTACTTCTTGGAGATGGTGCGGCTGCGGCCACGGAACTCGGCGATGAGCTCGCCGTAGCTGCCCGGATCCTCGGGCGAGCCGACGACGGCAGGTTCGTTTGCGTCGGCCGCGAAGATCTGGATGTCGTACAGGCCGCTGCGGCCGTTGTTGGCGCGACGGTTCGCGACGGCGGTGATCACCTGGCCTTGATAGGCCGGCTTGAGGAAGTTGATGTCGACGCCGGCGGCGACGGTTATGGTGTCAGCTTCCGACGGCGAGGGGTTGGCCGGGTTGCACGCGAGGGCGAACGCTGAGTCCGCGAAGGCGAAGATCATTCCGCCGTGGGCCATTCCGAAGCCGTTGAGCATTTCCTGCCGGAGCTTCATGCGGACGGTGGCGTGGCCGTCGTCGACCTTGAGCACTTCCAGGCCCATCCACTCGGAGGCGTAGTCGTTCTTGAGGATCTGGTGCTGCGCTGCGCCAGAAAGGGTGGTCTCAACCATGCGTCATTGCCTCCAGCTTTATTTACCGAATGTTCATTAGGTAATCCCAGTTTGCTTGAACTGTCAAGAGGGGACCGCTCGGCGGGACGGAGCAATCGATGCATTAGGAGCGCGTAGTAGCCTCGAAGAATGCCGCTTATCGACCTTCCCATCCGGACTCCGAGGCTTGTCCTGCGCAGATTCGAGGCCACCGACCTGGAGCGATTCCACGCCTACCAGTCATTGCCGGAGACTGCGCGATTCCTGCTCCGGCAGGAGTTGACCCTGACCCAGTCCATGGAAGCGCTGGGCCGCTACGCCAACTTCACCTTCGAGCAAGAGGGCGACTGGGTGTGCCTCGCCATCGAGCGTGCGGACTCCCCGGGGTTGCTCGGCGAAGTGGTCCTCAAGTGGCTGCCGGGCACGGGGCAGGCCGAAATCGGCTGGATCCTGGCGCCGGAAAGCCGAGGCCAGGGCTACGCCGCCGAGGCAGCCGAGGCCGTGCTCCGACTGGGCTTCGAGACCCTCATGTTCCACCGGATCGACGCCAAGCTGGATGCCCTGAACACCTCGTCGTCGGGATTGTGCGAGCGGCTTGGGATGCGCCGCGAAGCCGAGCTCGTGGACAACTGGCACTACAAGGGCCAATGGTCCACCGAAGTCATCTACGCCATGCTCGACTCCGAGTGGCGCGCCCGGAAATAGCCCCCGCAGCGCGGCGACCCCCGCCCGTGGGGGCAATGGATGCTACTTGAACTTCAGAGGGTGCTTAGGGTCTCCACGAGCTGCGCGGCGTAAGTCTCAGCGCGACGCACCGACGGCTCCGAGTACGCCCCGGTGACGTCCAGCAGATTGAGGCAGCCGAGGAATCGACCGTTGTCGACGATCACGGCGTTGATAGCAGCGCCGAGATTGAGCGCGCCGAGGACATCCTGGTGTTCGAAAGCATCCGAATCGATGGCTCCTTGGTCCGAAGCGAGGAATGATTCCTGGTGTGCGACGCAGTGTTGGAGCCAGTCCTCGCCCAGTTCGCTTGAGATCCCACCCACCCGGTAGAGCTCCGGCATAGTGGAAAACACCCGGACCAGGTCCCCGGTCCCAGGACGCCAGAGGGAGATGGTTGTCAGCAATGCCCCCACGTCTGCTGTGACCGAGGCGGCGATGTCGGCCAGCTTGGCGGAAGCGTCTGCAGTGAGGGGAATCTCAACGTATTCCTCTTCGAAGTGGGGGACAGTCACGGCGCGGGCTCCAGTTCTTTCTCGGGTGCGATGGATGCTGTCGCCCGGGTGAGCAAGATGACGCCGGCCAGCGCGGCCGCGCCCCCGAGCATGGACGCGATACTGGGAACTTCGCCCAGCAGAATCCACCCGAGCAACAGGGAAAGTACTGGCACGACGTAGAGGAGCGAACCGCCCTCTGCCACGCTCGTCCGCGACAGCGAGACGTTCCAGAAACCGTAGGCCACCACCGTGCAGATCACCACGAGCACGGCCAATGCCAGCCAAACGGTCCATGTGAACCCAGCCGGCGCCACCGCGAATCGGGCGGTCGGCAACGTGGCCGCTCCGCCGATAAGGGATCCCCAGAAGACCACTTCGAGCGGAGGGACGCGTGCCAACAGGGGCTGTTGGACGATGAGGAATGCCGACAGGAGAAGGGCGGCTGCCACGATGTACAAGGCGTCGCCGTTGAAGCCGACCGCCACGGAATCGCCCAGCGTAATGACTACGACGCCTGCCACGGCAAGCAGCATGCCCCAGTAGCCCAGGCGGGACGTCCTCTCCCGCAGCATGAGATGGCCGAGGACGAACGCGAAAACGGGCGAGATATTCAGCAGGAGGCTTGTTGTTCCAGCTGGAACCGTCGTCTGCCCCAGATTCAGGAGTAGGCCGAAGCCTGCATACCCCAATACTCCCGCAACCAGCATCCTCGGAATGTCACGACCCCGCAGCGTAAGTCGCTGCCGCCGGACCAGCACGACCAGGCCAAGCACGACGGCGGCACCCAAGTAGCGCAGCGGCGTCAGGTCCTGCGGGTCTATCACTTTCAGGGCCTCGCGGGTCGCCACGTACGTGGGCGCGGAAGACAGCACCATCAGCACATCTGGTCTTCGGTACCATCCGGTCACAATGGGGGCCTTCCCGGTGAAACGGCCCTTTGTTTCAGGGCGGTTAAATTATTCGGAGAACTATTGCTCTCTCAGACGATTTATTCGTACAGTACATGAATTAGATCGTTCGCGGAAGAAATAAAGATAAGGATTCGGCACCATGGATTCACGGATCGAAGCACCAACAGGGTGGCTGTCCCGGCGCACCCTTCTTGCCGGTTCAGCCCTGTTGCTGGCCCCCGCGGTCCTCGCAGCCTGCGGGGTCAGCCCGTCGTCGTCGACCACGGGTGCCGCGACCGGCGCTGCTCGCCAGGGCGGGACGTTGCGTATCGCCCGGCCGCCGGCGTCGAAGGCCGAAACGTTGGACCCTGCCAGTTCTTTGTCCGCTTATGAATATCTGGGTGCGCTTTACAACCGCTTGGTCAAGCTTTCGGCGAAGGGCGAGATCGTTCCGGACCTGGCCGAGTCTTGGACACTGTCCGCAGATGCGATGAGCTGGACTTTTGTGCTGCGCAAGGGTGTGACCTGGCACGACGGGAAGCCGTTCACTGCCCAGGACGTCATTTTCTCGATCCAGCACATCCTGGATCCGGCCACGAAGTCCCCGCAGGCCGGGGTACTTTCCCCCTTTGTCGATGGCAACTCCATCAAGGCCCCGGACGCCACAACCGTGGTGTTTGCCCTGAAGTCTCCGAACGCCGAATTCGCCAGCTTGCTGACCGGTTACAACTGCTACATCATCCCCGCTGGTTCCGCGGCCACTATCGGTGCCAGCGGCATCGGCACTGGACCGTTCAAGCTGAAGAGTTTCACGGCAGCAGGGCCCGGTTCCGTCGTGCGTAATCCCAACTACTTCGGCGACAAGCCCGCATTGGACGGAATTGAGTTCTCCTCCATCGCCGATACCCAGGCTAGGGTGAACGCTTTGCTGGCGGGGCAGGTGGACCTAGTGGCCCAGACCAACCTTGACTTCGCCACTGCCAAGACGGTTTCGGCCTCTTCGGTCGCAACGGTCTCCAGTGTGAAGAACGCCCAGTGGTATCCGGTACCCATGCTCAACACCAGCCCGGAATTCAAAGACCCGGATATCCGCCGCGCTTTCGCTCATGCGTACAACCCGGACGACGTGTTCAAACTGGCGGTGCAGGGCAACGGAACCGTCGCGCATAACAACCCCGTGCCGCCGTCCGAGGCCTACTACCTCGACTACGGCCTGGGCTACGACCCGGATAAGTCGAAGGCCCTGCTGAAGGCAAAGGGCTTTGACCACTTCGATGTGCCCATCTACACCTCCAGCTACGATCCCGTGCTGTCTCCACTTGCGCTGGCCCTGCAGAGCTCAATGAAGGCCGCCAACATCAACTTGTCCGTAACCAACTCTCCCGCGGATTCCTACTTCACCGACGTCTGGATGAAGAAGCCATTGATGACCACTTACTGGTACACAGGCCGCCCCATCGACCAGTTGCTGAACCAGATCTTCCGCACCGGGTCCTCTTACAACGAGACGGCCTACTCGAATGCCACGTTCGACCAGACACTGGACGCCGCCCGCGCCACCGTGGATGCGGCCAAGCGGAAGACGCTCTACCAGGACGCCCAGAAGATCCTGATCGACGACGGCGGCTCCCTGACTCCGTTCTTCTCCGACCGCATCACCGGCCTGAGCAAGAAGGTAGTCAACTACAGTGAGCACGGCTTCGAATTCGACTACATCAACATCGGGTTGCGTGCATAATGGTCACGTTTTTCGCCAAGCGATTGGGCTGGTCCGTCTTCACGGTACTGCTGGCTACGGTGCTGGTCTTCAGCGCCATCCAGTCTCTGCCGGGAGACGCGGCCACCCAGCTGCTGGGCCAGAACGCCACGCCGTCGGCCGTGGCCACCATGCGGCAACAACTCGGGCTGGATGAACCGCCTGTTTCACGTTTCTTCACGTGGCTCGGCAAGGCGTTGCACGGCGACTTTGGCAACTCCCTCGTCGGCGGTGGCAGCGTCGCGGGAGAAGTGGGCTCCGCCTTGGTGAATACGTCCCTCTTGGCCGGCATCACCATCGTGATCGGCATCCTGCTCTCCCTTGTGCTGGGCCTCGTTGCCGGCCTGACCCGCGACCGGTGGCCGGACATCTCGATTTCCACGCTGGCGCTCGTGGGGATGAGCGTTCCGGAGTTTGTGGTGGCCACCGTGCTGGTGCTCCTCTTTTCCATCTACATCCCGATCTTCCCGGCAGTAGTGATCGCAGGGCAGAATGCCTCCCTCTCGGATCTCCTACCCTCCGTCTGGCTACCTGCCGGGGCGCTGATTTGCGTTCTTGCGGCCTACATCATCCGGATGATGCGCACCTCGGTGATCGACGTGATGGACAGCGAGTTTGTCCGCACAGCGATCTTGAAAGGCAACTCGACTTCCCGGGTGGTCTTCAAGCACCTGCTGCCCAGCGCCATGTTGCCCACCTTGAATGTGATCGCCATGAACATAGCTTGGCTCGTCGGCGGTGTGGTGGTTGTGGAAAGCATTTTCAACTATCCGGGAGTCGGCACCCTGATGATCAGATCTGTCCAGACCCGTGACCTTCCCACCATCTTGCTGATCACGGTGATGAGCGCGTTGACATATGTGGTGTGCAATCTGCTGGCGGACTTTGCAGCGTTCCTGCTGAATCCACGGCTGCGATACCCAAGGAGCAGCAAATGACAGGGAGCAGCAAATGAGCGCAATGACGACGACGGCCCCGGCACGTAAGCGCTCGGAACCCAAGGCCCCCAGCAGCCTTGGACGAGCGGTCCGGTCCATCCTGAAGTCCCGGGCGGCCACTCTCGGGTTTGCCTTGGTGATTGTGAATATCGCGGTGGCGGTCCTGGCCCCCGTGCTGACTGCCTATGATCCGATCGCGACGGACGCCATGAGCGCACTGCAAGAGAGCTCGGCGGCCCACTTGTTGGGCACCGATGCCCTTGGTCGGGATACCCTGACGCGAACCTTATTTGGTGGCCAGTATGCATTGGCTATCAGTTTCACTGCCACTGGGCTCACAGTTTTGCTCGGATCCGTCATCGCCGGCATCGCAGCGTACCGTGGCGGCATTGTGGATGACATCATCACCAGGGTCTTGGATTCGGTGCTGGCCGTACCGGCAATCCTGTCCATGTTGGTGGTGGTGACCATCTTCGGCACCGGTCCTTGGGTGATCATTTTGGCCGTTGTGGTCGTCTTTACGGGCGGGGTTACCCGCATTGTTCGGGCCGCAGCAATGGATGTGATGCCCAAGGACTTCATTACCGCCGCAAAGGCGCGGGGCGAGGGGATGTTCTCCATTCTCTTCCGAGAAGTCTTCCCCAATGTCCTGGACATCATCCTGGTGGAATTCGCCATGCGGGCCTCCTGGGTGGTGCTGCTCATCAGCTCGCTGTCCTTCCTGGGCTTCGGCGCTAGCCCACCGACGCCGGACTGGGGCCTCATGGTGGCCGAGAACCGGAACCTGATGGCTGTTGTGCCAATGGCCACGTTATCGCCCATCGCTGCGCTGGCGTCCTTGATTGTCGGACTCAACCTCGCGGCCGATGGGCTTGCGAAGAGCTTCGGCATCGACCGAATGAAGGAGGTGCTGGGCTAATGACAATAGATGCAGCCGACACCATTGATGAAGCAACCATCCTCAACGGAACGGACATTGTCCGGATCCAGAACCTCAGCGTTTCCTACCTCTCGGGAAAGCGCCAGGTGGACGTCCTCAAGGACGTGACCCTGCAGTTGCGGCGCGGCCACGTTCTGGGGCTGGTGGGGGAGTCGGGTTCCGGGAAATCCACGCTGGCCAGTGCCCTGCTGGGCTCCCTGCGGAGCACGTCGTTCGTGTCCAACGGATCGGTGCACGTGGCGGGCCAGGACGTCTTCGCGCTCGCTCCGCGGGCGCTGCGCCGCCTTCGCACGGCTGAGGTTGCGATGGTCCCGCAGAATGCCGGAAACGCGCTGACTCCCACCATGAAGATCGGAGAGCAGATCGCCGAAGTCCTTCACCACCTCAAGGGAAACAAGGCCGCCCAGCGCGCCCGGGCCGAGGAATTGCTCCGTTTGGTCAGGCTTCCCAACCCGGGGCCGGCTCTGGACAGGTACCCGCATCAGTTTTCCGGCGGGCAACAACAGCGCATCGGGATTGCCATGGCGCTCGCCGCCAATCCGTCCCTTCTCGTCCTCGACGAACCGACTACTGGGCTGGACGTGGTCACGCAGGCCGCCATCCTCGACCTCCTCATGGAGCTACAGGAGACGATGGGCATGTCCATGGTGATGGTCAGCCACGACTTGGGCGTCATTGACAAGATGTGCACGGACATTGCCCTGCTCCGCAAAGGCGCGGTGGTGGAATCCGGCATGACTCGAAGTGTCCTCGCACAGCCGCAACATGCATACACGCGCGGCTTGATCGACAGCGTCCCGCGCATCGACACCCCCGGCATTCCGCCTGGAATGGATCAGGCAGCCATCGACGCCGGGACCGTGCGGGAAGGCGCCGTGGAGTTGTACATCCGGACTCCGCCAACGAAGGCCAAGCCCGTGCTGAGCGTCCGGGACCTGACAATCGACTACCGAAGGAAACCAGTTCCCGGCACGGGTCCCACGGTGCAGGATGTCAGCTTTGAGGTTAACGCCGGCGAGATTGTGGCGCTCGTGGGCGAATCCGGTTCCGGAAAGTCCACCATCGCCAACGCTATTGCGGGCTTGCAGAAGAGCGAAGGGGGACAGATGTCCCTCACCGGGTCTGGTGACGAGTCTGCAAACCACCTGAGGGGCGGTGGCAATCTGGCCCGGACCGTGTCCAGTCGCCCCAAGAGTCTCCGCCAAGCCGTGCAGTTGATCTTTCAAAACGCCGACACTTCGCTAAATCCGAGGCATTCGGTGCGGACGGCTATTGCGCGGCCCTTGAAGCTTTTCGGCGTCAAAGGAGCCACCGTGGAGCGGGCCCTGGAAGAAGTGGAGCTCCCGGCCAGCTTCGCGAAGCGATTGCCAGGCCAGCTCTCGGGTGGTCAACGCCAGCGAGTTGGCATCGCGCGGGCTATCGCCGCCGGCCCGTCCCTTGTGCTAGCGGATGAAGTTGTGTCAGCGCTTGATGTCTCGGTGCAATCTTCCATCTTGCGCTTGATGGACACCCTGAGCCGGGACAAGGACATCGGTTTCCTTTTCATCACCCATGACCTCGCCGTGGTCCGGTCAATAGCGGACCGCGTGGTGGTCCTGTACCTCGGACGCATCGTCGAGGACGGCACAGTGGAGGAGATCTTCTCTGACACGTCCCATCCATACACCCGGCTCCTGCTGGACTCGGTGATCGAACTCGGCGATGACCATAAGGCCAAAGCGCAAGCAGTGCGGGACGAAATCCCTGACGCTCCGCCTGAACTTGGCTGCCCCTTTGCCAGCCGATGTCCGATTGTCCGCGACGTTTGCCGCACTGTAGTCCCGCCCACCATCCAGGTTTCGGACACACACAACATTGAGTGCCACGCGGACGTGTCAGAACTCCGTCCGAGCATCCCTGCCCTCTAGCGCTGCACTCGAAAGAGCCGCTCCCCAGAAAGGAATACCCGTGAAGATCCGCACGGACTTCCCCCACTCCGTCACAGTCATGGAGCACGTCCTCATTCCGATGAGCGACGGCGTCCAGCTGGCTGCCACTATCTGGCTTCCTGAAGACGCGGCCGCACGACCCGTGCCTGCACTGTTGGAATACCTGCCCTACCGACGGGGGGACTGGACTGCGCCGCGTGACGCGCAGCGCCACCCTTGGTATGCGGGCCATGGCTACGCCTCGGTCCGTGTGGACATGCGCGGCTGCGGAGATTCCGAAGGCGTCATGCTCGACGAGTACCACCCGCAGGAACAAGCAGACGGAGTTGAGGTCATCGAGTGGCTGGCCGCCCAGCCCTGGTGTACGGGCAAAGTGGGAATGTTCGGAATCTCCTGGGGCGGATTCAACGCCTTGCAGCTCGCGGCGGAGCAGCCGGAGGCGCTTAAGGCCATCGTCACTGTCTGCTCCACGGATGACCGCTATGCCGACGACGTGCACTACTATGGCGGCGCGATGCTCGGCATCGACATGACTTCCTGGGCTGGAACCATGTTGGCGTTCCAATGCCGTCCCCCCGCGCCCTGGCGGGTTGGCGACGTCTGGGAAACCATGTGGAAGGAACGCTTGGAAGCCCTCCAGCCTTTCTCCGAAATCTGGATGGACCACCAGGAACGTGATGGTTACTGGCGCCACGGTTCGGTCTGCGAGGACTACTCCAAGATCACCGCGGCCGTCTTGGCGGTCGGGGGCTGGGCTGATCCCTACCGCAACACGGTTTTTCGGTTGTTGGAGCATCTTGAGGCCCCCGCACAAGGGCTGATCGGCCCATGGTCCCATCAATACCCGGACATCCAGCGCACGCCCGGTCCCACCATCGGATTCTTGCAGGAGACTCTGCGTTGGTGGGACTACTGGCTCAAAGGCATCGAAACGGAGGTCATGGCTGAACCCGCGCTGCGCGCCTATCACCAGGACTCCGTACGGCCCGCCACCCATTACCCGGAGCGAGCGGGCACCTGGGTGGGCCTGGACGGCTGGCCGTCCGCCGACGTCGGGCAGCGGCACTTCAACCTGGCCTCAGATTTGCGCAGCTTGGCAACTGACGCCGCCGGGACGGCCGTCGTCGACACTCCGCAACACAACGGCGTGGACGCCGCCCGGTGGTTCCCCTTCGGGAATCTGTCTGATCTGCCGCCGGACCAGCGCGCCGAGGATGGGCGATCGGTGGTATTCGAGACGCCGGTCCTCGAGGAGGACATCAACCTGTTTGGCTACGCCCGACTGATGTTGCGAGTCAACAGCAGCACGCCCCGGGCCAATGTGATTGCCCGGCTCTGCGACGTCGGGCCGGACGGATCGTCCACCCTGATCACCCGTGGGGCCATCAACCTGGCAAAGCGCAACGGGATGGACGAGGCGGACGAGCTCGTTCCGGGTCAATTCGTGGACGCCGAGATCGAGTTCACTTCCATGTCGTGGCAGGTTCCGGCCGGGCACAGGCTCCGGCTCGCCCTCGCCACGACGTACTGGCCTTGGATCTGGCCGCACGGTGAACAAGGGTTTGTGACCGTTGACGCCGGGCAAAGCGTACTGACGCTCGATGACCTTGATCCTGCCGCCATTGGAAGCCGCGACATCGTCTTCGAGGAGGCTGAGCAAGCCCCGGGTTTGGACATCAAGCCTGGGCCTGTGGCGGCCTCACGTCCCGAACGTGAGGTCAGGTACGAGCCGCAATCGGAGTCCTGGACCTTGACGGTGGACCCGAACTACGGCGGAAGCCGGATCTACCCGGACGGCCTGAACTTTGGCGAAGAAGCCCTGGAACGGTATTCGATGTCGGGAAACGATCCCCTGACGGCGCGGGCTGAGTCCAGGTGGAACGTCTCCCTTCAGCGCGAGGACTGGGGCGTTAGGATCGAGACCCACGCTACGGTCACTGCCAGCAAGGACCACTATGTACTGCACAACGAAGTCAAGACGTTCAAGAACGAGCAACTATTCTTTGAAAAGACTTTTGAGAAGCGCATCAGTCGGACATCGGCCTGAACAGGGGAAACGAGGACGAGCGACATGACAACTACCGCCAAGGACCACGAAGAGCGGCCCCGCGCCAAGACTGTCGGCGAACGGCAGCGGCACCCTACTGAAGTTCGGCGTCAGCTGGTGGTTGACGCCGCACGGGACCTGATCGCGGACAAGGGGTTGTTCAATGTCCTTATCCGCGACATTTCAAAAGCCTGCGGGGTGTCACCCGGGACCATCACCTACCATTTCAAGAGTCTCGACGAAGTCCTGATGGAAGTAGTCAAGGCAGAAACCGCGGACTTCTACGTTCCGCTCCAAGAGAGCGCCAGAGGGTCCAGCGACCCCACACGGGAACTGCTGTATTTCCTGGAGGGAATGTTCGGCACCGACGCGAACTCCCGCCGGCACTGGCTGATCTGGTTCGACTTCTGGTCCGCTGCGGCCAGGGACGAAGCTTACGGACGCTGGATGAGCGAACACTACGACGGCTGGCGCAGCGCCCTGCGCGAGATTACCGAGCGCGGCGTCAGCGAGGGATCGTTCGTCTGCGACGACCCTCGAAGCTTCGCGATTGAAACGGCCGCCATGGTGGATGGCCTCGCCGTCCAATGCTATGCACGGGGTTCGTCACTTCCGGTGGAAACGTCGCGGAGCCTTCTTATCGCGTTCGTGAGGCGTGAGCTCCAGATCAAGTAGGTGGCGCGCCCGGAAATAGCCCGCAGCGCGGCGACCCCCGCGGCGACCCCCGCCGCGACCCCCGCCTGTGGGGGTAAAGCGGGACTTGCGCTGACATGCGCGAGAATAGCGGGTACCGCTGGTGTTAAGGTGGGCTGAGCATAAGAGATGGGGATCTTGACGTGGGCGCATCGGGCGTGGCTGTAGTAATCGAGGATGACGATGACATCCGTGAGGTGGTCCATGCCGTCCTCGAGGCGTCGGGCCTGGAGGTTTACGCGGCCGGAAACGGCGTCGATGGCGTGGATGCGGTCCGCCTTCACAACCCGGACGTCATCACCTTGGACCTTGGCCTGCCGGACATTGACGGGATCGAGGTCACCCGCCGCGTCCGCGAGTTCAGTGATGCCTACATCATCATGCTCACAGCCCGCGCGCGTGAAGTGGACACACTGCAAGGGCTGGCCGTAGGCGCTGACGACTTTGTCACCAAGCCCTTCCGCCCCCGAGAGCTGCTGGCCCGGGTTGAGACGCTCCTTCGCCGGCCGCGCGGCAGCAAGCTTTTGAGCGGTTCGGGAGGGAGCACGACGGCGGAGCTGCCGCCGGCCCCGGCGCTGAACGCACCAACCGCACCCACACCCGTGCATCCGGCGGCCGAGCCATCGGGGCTGGAACACAACGGCCTTTTCCTGGACGTGGCCACGCGGACAACCCGGGTGGGCACGGAAGAGGTCCAATTGACCCGCACCGAGTTCGACCTTCTTCAAGCCCTCATGGAGGCCGGGCGCGTAGTCCGAAGCACCACGGGGCTTGCCCGCTGGCTCCATGCCAGGGAGTACGAAACCGGAGGCTATGTCAGCGAATCCGAAGAGCGCGCGATCCAGGTACACATCGCCAATCTGCGACGGAAGCTCGGCGATTCGGCGCAGTCGCCGCGTTGGGTGGAAACTGTGCGTGGCGTCGGTTACCGCCTTGCCGCAAAGACTTCGGAAAACTGAGGCGATCTTAAGGGAACCTTTAACGAGGCTCCTTACGCTGGGAAAGTCAACTTCGGATTTTCACGGCTCAAAGGAGCACTGCATGAAAAAATTCGCCGCAACACTTCTCATGACGGGGCTGCTCGCTATTGGCGGATTTGTCACTCCAGCCAATGCCGCCCCGAAGCACGACACCACGAGCACCACAGTAACGACGGTTACGACCGTCCCTGTTGTGAGCGACCCGGTCCAATACGCGCAGATCGGTTGGTGGCCCAACTAATCCCCACCGCCACCCTCGCCTCGCAAGCTCGGCAAGGGAACCCTGGCGGCGTGGGCCCACGCACTAGATGCCGTTTAGACGCCTCATAACGGCATTGACTGCCAACTACTTGGGTAGACGACAGCAATTCCAGACACCGCCCCGGGCTACCGCCAAGGGGCGGTGTTCTTTTGGGCCGCGGCCCGACGCAAGGGCCGCCGTCGGGATCCTGACCAGTTGGGGTGTCCGCCGCCGCGACCTGACCTTCCTGACCTTGTTTGCCGCTGGCGAGGCCCGGAATGACGCGACTCGCCGTGTCGTAAGCGCTTTCCCAATTCAAAGAAGGTCACGACGGCGCCAGCGCAGTTGAGTCCCGCGGCGCGCCTTGGCTCTCGGTACCGTCCTCCCCATGTTTGCCGCTGGCGAGGCCCGGAATGACGCGACTCGCCGTGTCGTAAGCGCTTTCCCAATTCAAAGAAGGTGAAGACGCTCCAAGCCCCGGTCAGTGCGGTCCCGCTCAGCTCTCCGTATCCAGAGGGAGCCGGACTGAAACCGTGGTTCCCACGCCCAGGGCGGATTCGACATCGAGCCGGCCAGAATGGCGTTCCACAATGTCGTGGGCTATCGCCAGGCCAAGCCCGCTTCCGGGGATGGCCGCCGTGGAGGCGTTTGAGGCGCGGAAGAACCGTGTGAATACCTGGTCGATTTCCGTTTCGGGGATCCCGACGCCGGTGTCCTCCACGCGGACCACCACACTGGGAACGGTGCCGGGGTCCGAGCTGATCCCGCTGCTGACGGCGACGTGGCCGCCAGTGGGCGTGAACTTGATCGCGTTGCTGATGATGTTGGCGAAGACTTGTTCCAGCTTGGCTTCGTCGGCCTGGACAGTCACGGCGCCTGGCGCATGCATCACGGTCAGGGACAGTGAACGGGAGTCCGCGAGCGGCTGCAACGTCGAGACAACAAGCCGAAGCAGGGTGCCCACATTCACCCGGCTCAATTGGAGGTCGCCGGACGTGTCCTGGTGCGAGACGGTGAGCATGTCTTCGATCAGCCGTCGGAGCCGCTCGGCATTTCGCGAAATGACGTCCACCATCCGCTCGACACCCGCGGGAAGAGGTCCTCCGGCGCCGGTGCGGATCATGTCCAAATAGGCCGTGATGGACGTCAGCGGGGTTCGAAGTTCATGGTTCACCGTGGTGAGGAAGTCGGTCTTGGCCTGGTCGAGTTCCTGGAGCTTGTACATGACCTGCTGTTGCGCGCCGATCAGGTGGCTCTGCATCAGGCCATACGCCAAGTTCCCGGAGACGTGCTGAATCAGGCCTATTTCGGCCCGGGTCCATTCCTGCGCCGTGTCCGGGCGGGCGATCCAGATGACTCCGAGAACGAGATCTCCCTCGCCTACCGGCACCACAACAGACGCCGACGGCGCACCCGCACCACCCAGCGCATCCGCACCACCGGGGCGCCCCGCGAGGGCCGCATCCGCATCACCCGCAGGAGCCCGTTTCGGCAGCGGCTGCACCTCGGCTTCCGCCCACAATCGCTCCGCCAGGTCGAACGTGGCGATGTCGTCCGTGAGCTCGTGCGGCAGGACTCCCGGTACCAGTCCCGGAGCGTTCCATTCGGCGCTCACCTGCGGCACCCGGGTGTCCGGGAACGTGGTGAACCAGACGTGTTCCGCGCCCAGGGCCTCGCCGATTCCGTCCACCAGATGCCGGGCAATCCGGCCTGGATCAATGGTGGACCTGATCGCTGCGGACACCTTCCTCAGGCTCTCCCTCAGTGATTCGGCTTCCGAACGGCGGCGCGTCCGTTCGGCGGCACGGGCTATCAGTACGAGGGCCCTGTGTGCCCGAAAGGCGGGAGGCTGGCCCCTGTAGACGAAATCCGCAATGGTCCACGCTTCCAGGGCAGCAACATCCAGCTCGTCCTCGGGATCCAACAAGAGCAAAACCGGCGCGTCATTCCGGGGAAGGAACTCGCGGAGGTCGTTGTCTACCACCAGCACGTCGCTCGGTTCGCTTTCCACCGCGGCCGCAAGAGAACCGGCGTCGTGCGCTGAACGAACCATGAACCCTGCCGCGGCGAGCGCCGCAACCGTCTCTGAGTGACGGACCGGGTCGGGGTCGGCCACCAAGGCGCGGTTTGGCGACGATGCGTCGTTAGTCAAGCGACTCTCCACTACGCTCCTAGTGTCCGGATTGGCCCCCACGGCGAGCCTACTATCGAGAACGTTACTTGAGCCCCGCCCCAGGCAGTAGTTCGACGGAGCCGAGCGAGTCCGCGACGAAGGCGTAGTCCCACGCGCGCTCGCGCCACTGCACGTACCGTCCTGAAGCTCCGCCGTGTCCGCCGTCCATCTCGATCTTCATGACGATCGGCGCCGTGCCGGTAGTCTCGGAACGTAGCACCTGGACCCACTTCGCTGGCTCCACGTAGAACACGCGGGTGTCGTTGAAAGAGGTCACTGCGGCGATCCGCGGGTACGAAACGGCGCGGATGTTCTCGTACGGGGTGTAGGACTTCATGTACTCGTACACCTCGGGATCGGTGATGGGGTTGCCCCATTCCTCCCACTCGAGCGCGGAGAGCGGCAGTTCCGGGTCCAGGATGGTGTTCAGCGCATCCACGAATGGCACGGCGGCCACGATCGCCGCGTACTTTTCCGGGGCAAGGTTGGCTACGGCGCCCATGAGCAGGCCGCCCGCGGAGCCACCCATGGCGGCGATCCGGCCCGGCGCCACCCAACCGGAGGACGCGAGCCAGTCCGTTGCTGCGATGAAGTCCGTGAAAGTGTTTTTCTTGTTGAGCTTCTTGCCGTCGTCGTACCAGCGCCGGCCGAGCTCGCCGCCGCCGCGGATGTGGGCGATCACCATGACGATTCCGCGGTCGAGGAGGGACAGCCGGGCCACCCCGAAGCCGGGATCCATGCTGACTTCGTACGAGCCATAGCCGTAGACCAGGCCCGCAGCGCTTGAGTCCTGCGAAACGGAGGCGTGCCGGAGCACGGAAAGCGGCACGCGCGTGCCGTCCGCCGCCGTCGCCCATTCCCGGGTGGCCACGTAGTCGGACGCAGTGTACCCGCCCAGCACCGGGCTCTCCTTCCGCAGCAGCAGTTCCCCGCTCGGCAGCGCGGCGGTGGGCAGCACGAAGTCGTACACCCGCGACGGCGTGAAGAAAGACGTGTATCCGATGCGGATCACAGGCGCTTCGTAGTCCGAACCTGCCACCCCTGCCGTGTACAGCTCCTCGTCGAAGGCGGGCTCGACGGCGGGGCCCTGCGCGGCGGTTCCCAGACCGGCGAGGGGCAGCACCTGCACGCGTTCGATCGTGTCCTGCCGCACTGCCACCACCAGATGCGTCGAGGTGACTCCGGCCCCGTTGACGCGAACGGCGTCGGAATGCTCGACGACGGTGCGCCAGTGCTGCTCGGCCAGCGGCTTGGCGAACTCGGCCGGGTCCGCGATGGACACCATGGAGTTGATGGCGTCCTTGTTGTGGGTCAGGAGGAGGGTCTCAGCGCCGTCGAGGAGGAACGGCTCGGCCTCGTAGAGGATGTGTTCGTCGCGGGAAATCACGGTGGACAGGCCGCCGTCGAAGTCGTCGAAGCGCAGCAGGCGCGTTTCGCTGAATTCCGAGCAGCCGATGCTCAGCACGAGGTACCGCCGGTCGGAGGAGAGTTCGAAGCCGAGCCACATGGCGACGTCGTCCTCTTGGTAGATCACCTCGTCCTCGCTGACGGGCGTGCCCAGGACGTGCGACTTCACCTGGTACGGGCGCCAGGAATCGTCCACGACGGTGTAGAAGATCCGGGTGCCGTCGGGGGAGAAGGCCACGCCGTAAAAGATGTTCTCGATGACGTCGGGCAGCAATTCGCCCGTCCGCAGGTCCTTGATGCGAAGCGTGAAGCGTTCCTCGCCGGAGTTGTCCACGGCGTAGGCATAGAGGTTGCCATCCAACGTCACGGCCGTGCCGCCAACGGAGAAGAACGGTTTGCCTTCCGCCTCGGCGTTGCCGTCCAGCAGGACTTCTTCACCCTGGAGTTCGACGCCGGGTTCCACCGCCGGCGGGGTCCAGTCGGCTACCGCATCGCCGGAGTTCGCGGCCCGGAGACGGCAATGAATGCCGTACTCCTTGCCCTCAACGGAGCGGGTGTAGTACCACCAGCCGTCCTTGCGGCTGGGGACCGAAAGGTCGGTCTCCTGGGTACGTCCCTTGATTTCCTGGAAGATGGCCTCGCGCAGCGGTTCCTGGTGTGCGGTGACGGCTTCCTGGTAGGCATTTTCAGCCTTCAAGTGCTCAATGACCTCGGAGGACTCCTTGTCCCGCAGCCATTCGTAGTTGTCCACGAAAACATCGCCGTGGTGCTCGCGTGTGGTGGGCACCTTCTTGGCGACGGGGGGAACTGGAAGCGTGACAGGCTGGTTCATGGGGCAACTCTATAGAGGGCCACCGACGCGCCACCACTGATTTCGCTCAGAGCGGCCGCTCGGTCAGCACACCACTGTTCCTTGGAAGGGCTGACCCGTCCACACATTGGTGGGCGATGCCTGGTACAGCCCGTGGATCTGGTAGGTCCAGGTTCCCTTGGCTGCAGTGGCTTTGGTATAGGTCCAATTGGACGTTTGCATGTTGCCACCGCCGGGGTTCGTCACGGTGAAATCGTAGGACGTCGCCCGTGGGACTGTTCCATGGCTCACCACGATGATACTGAGGTTGCGTGCAATGCAGGTGGCCGTCACACTGACACCGGTCGGTGCGGGCAGCGACATAGTCCCCACGCTGGTTGAACCGGAGTTCATTCCAGTAAACGCAGCTTGCGCAATGCCGGGAGCGAAGACCAGTACGGCAGCCGCTGCCAGGACCGCGGCGAGGCGCCCGAGCGCAGGCGTCTTCGCGACGTCGGCGGTGCTCCGGCTTCTACGCAAGGTCAGCGGCTTTCTGTCAGGCCCGGTGGTCCGTTCCATTCTTACCGGCTTTTTGCGGTAAGGGCAGCGGACCCGGTTCGGTTCTTTGAAGAGAATTTCATGCGGCCCGGCGGGTGGTGCTACCGCTCAGGGCTTTTTCCAGCTGCGGCTGATGCTGGCGGACGAGTTCCCCGGCTTGGATCGCCGCGGTGTGATCGGTCATGACCAGGGCGTGTTCGAGGCGGACGCAGTGCTGTTCCATCCGGAGCGCCCCGACCATCGAGGAACTGGTTTTCAGGCTGAGCACCGCATCCATCGCGAGGTCACTGTTGCCGGTGCTGAGGGCGTGGCTGATCTTGTCCACCCGCTGGGGCAGCAGCCTGGCGTAGGCGGCCGCGAACTTCTCGGCGGCTTCCTTGCTCTTCATCTCCCGGGCCAGGCGCTTGAGGGGGCGGCGGTCAAACGCCGGCAGCGGGCGTTCAGCGGCCCCGGCGTCCACAGCGGCGTTGTCTTCAGGCTTTTTCCGCCAGATCGAGACGAGGAGCATGACCACCAGGGCGGCCGGAGCGCCATACATCAGGACCTTCAGGACAACGGGATCACGAAGAGCCCGGATCGCGTTGCCCAGGTACGGGACGGTGAACACCTGCCGGTCCACCTGGCCGCCGGTCAGGGCCGCGGTCCAGGGGTCGGCGCCGTTGTTCGCGTCGCCCTTGGTGCGGACGGTGGCAGTGCCTTGGCTGTTCACTGCCAGGTCGATGATCCGGTGGGTCTCCACCCGCTGGTCCTCCACCGGGATGTGGTAGGTGATGATGTCCCCGACCTTCAGGTTCTGGACCGCGACGGGAACGGTGACAACCACGTCTCCCGGGTTGATCAGCGGCGACATGGAGCCGGTGAGCATGGTGCTGGTCTGGTAGCCCAGGACGCGGGGCCCGACGGCGAGGAACAGGAACGTCGCGATGGCCGTCACCATGACTGTGCTGGTGATGACGCTGACCATGGCCCGGGCAATCCTCGACCCAACTCCCCGGTGCTTATCGGTTCCGGTTGTTCCGGTGTCGGGCTTTTCGGTGCCGGTCTTTACGGAGACGGGTGTCGCCGTCGTGGTGGCCGTCGGGGAGACCCGCCGTTGGCGGACCGATGATGCGGTCATGGCTGGGTCTCCGTTCTGGGGGAGGCCCTCCGCCGTCGTTTTCAGGGGGGCTCGACGGCGGAGGGCTGGCTGGGGGTTACTGGGCGGGGTTACTGGTTGGTGGCGGTGCGTTGGGTGCCCGTGAAGTTGAACGCGATGGTGCTGCTCTGGTTCTGGAGGGTGTTGTCGGCCGTGGAAGGCAGGGTCAGCGTGACCCGCAGGTTATCGGTGTGGCCGGCCGTGACCGAGGTGAGGTTGGCCAGAGTGAGGTCCGCTCCGATGACGGGGCGGGAAGCCAGGACCGAGGTGGTGGTGCCGGAGCAAGTGTAGGTGTACGCGGGGGCAGTGCCGGCCTCGGTCCACGCGACGGAGCAGTCATCGACGGCGACCTGCAGGCCCATGGTGGTGCTGGTGTCCAGCAAGGAGGTCGGCGCGGCCGTGGTGGTGAGGGTGATCGCCGACAGAGACTGGTTTCCGGTGGCGTTGCTCAGGGTGGCTACGCGCTGCACGGTGTCGCCGGGGACCAGACCGGAAGCGGCGACGCTGAGCCGGTTCGCGGTGCCGGATGCACCCAGGGCGATGTTCACGATGCCGGAGGCAACGGTGTTGCTGGCGGAGGTGCTGGAGGTGAAGGCGCCGTAGGTTCCGAGTCCTGCCACGCCGGCAGCAGTGCCGACCAGGGCCAGGGATGCAATGACTTTACCGGTGGTGGTTTTCAGGCTGAGACCCATGATGATTTCCGTTTCTTGAAGCCCGGGAGACCGGGACTTTGCTGTCCGATGACCCCTACTTTCCGGCAGGATTCATAGGAAGACGCAAGGATTCCCCAAGCTTCCGTTCAAGATTGGTTAAATATTCGATCAAGTAATTTTCGAGTGGTGGGAGGCGGGTGCTTGCAGCCTCCGAGTAGTGGAAACGAGTAGCCGTGACGGCTCAGTAACCATGTGCAGCCACATACTGCGGGAGTGTGTCATCCCGCAGTGCCGCCGCTACTTCTCCGATTCCCGCGTAGTCCGGCAGCACGATGGATTGTCCGTCCGGGGAAGTGCCCGTGCCTGCAGTGGGCAGGGTGAAGAAGACAGAGGCGCCGGGATCAACTGTGCGGAGTGCGTAGGCCAGGATGGCGACTGAGGCCGGGTCGTATCCCTGGTCCACCGTGAGGTAGTTTGTGGCGAACTTGACCAGACCAAGGACGGCAGCGGGAGTCTGGATTCCGCCCCTTAGCTTGCTCAGAAGGGCATGAAGGAACGTCTGCTGGTTGCGGACGCGTTGGTAGTCTCCGTCCACGAACGAGTAGCGCTCGCGGACGAACTCCAAGGCCGCTTCCCCGTCCAAGTGATTGACGCCGGCAACAAAGACGTGGTGGGTGTCAAAGCTCGCGGTAAAGGGCAGCGTGACATTGACGTCGATCCCGCCCAAGCCATCCGTGAGGACCTTGAAGCCCTGGAAATCCAGCATGACGGTGTGGTCTATATGGGTACCCAATAGCGTCTCGACGGTCCGGACCACCAGGGGGATGCCTCCCACTTCAAGGCTGGCGTTGATTTTGGATGCGCCATAACCCGGGATGTTCACCCAGTTGTCGCGCATGATCGAAATGCCGTAGACCTTTTGCCGGTCCGCCGGAACATGGATCAGCATCAGGCAATCCGAGCGTTGGTCCGACGACTGGCCTGTTGTGACGGTCTGGTTGTTTTGGTCCCTGGCATTCGCGCGGCTGTCGCTGCCAATCACGAGGATGTTCATGGGGGCTGCCGGAAGCTCAGGGATTGTCGGCGGTGCGGGTGCGGGTGCGGGTGCCGCAGCGGTTGGCGCGGGAGACTTGGTAGGGGACGAAGTATGGGTAGCGGTGGCGCCCGAGGAGGCGCTTGCGGGCGAGGGTCCGGACGAGGTCCTGTTGGATCCGGCGATCACCGCGGCCAGGACCACCACGAGGGCCAGCAGAATTGCCAGCCCCGCCGCAAGCCACAGTCGCCGTCGTCCGCTCATGTCCGGAACGTATCACCCAGGTGAGTTAAAAACGCATCAGGCAAGGCCTCATTTCGGCCACAAAAATTGCCCGTGTGCAATCACCGTGTCTCGACAAAATAACGTTCCAGGAGCACGATGAGAGATAAATCTCTCGCCTTCACACGGGCCGGCTTTGCCGTGTCCTTCGGTTCCGTAATGGGGGGCTCTTAGCCCACGGAGCTGGACGTTATCCCTGCGAGCAAGGGAGGATCCTGCATGGCCCCAACTTCGTGGCGCCGCACCGTATGCGGGGGATGGGCAGCAGCTGCGAGCTGAAGTTCATAGGGAAGTTCAAGGAAACCGAGTCACCGTCAAACGACGCCATGGTCTCCGGCGCCTCAAAATTTCCAGGCTATTAACAGCCGGTCAGCAAAGATTTTCCTAAGGAATGAGTCTTATGACTGCTCATCCAAAACCCCTTCTATTGCCGCGCCTTCGAGCGCTCATGATTTTGCTCCTTGCCCTGGTGTTGCCGGTAGCCCTCAGCGGCACAGCGGCAGCGGACAGTGGCAAATCCGCAAGGACGTGGACTGTCCAGGTCGGCTCCGAATCGTCGGATCAGGCCATCCAAGGAATGTCCTTCCTGCCGAAGAACATCTTCATCAATGCAGGTGACAAGGTCACCTGGGAGGCCAACGCGGCCGAAATCCATACGGTCACGTTCCTGGCCGCGGGGCAAACCATCGAGTCCACTCAACCTTTTGATCCTTTCAGCCCCCTCTATATATCTGCGCAGGGCGGCACGTCCTACGACGGACACTCCTATTACAACTCCGGTGTGATGTCGAACGTCTCGAACAGTGGGTTCGCCGAAGTCGGTTCCTACACCTTGAAGTTCCCGGATACCGGCGATTTCACGTACTACTGCCTGGTGCATGGCGCGGCCCAGAAAGGCACAGTCCACGTGCGGGCCAAGGGTACGGACTACCCGTACAGCCAGGAGCAGTACAACAACCGGGTAGAGCGGGCTGAACGGGCCATCATCCGTGACGGCTACCAGCAATGGAGCGACGCCCGCGATCAGGCGGACAACCACACCGTGATTGCCGGAACCGACGACGGCGTCGCCATGGTCATGCGTTTCATCGAAGCTAAAGTGGTCATCCACGTTGGTGAGAAAGTGAGCTTCGTGAACAACGGCATGGGTGAGCCGCACACGGTGACCTTCGGTACCGAGCCTGCCAACCCGCTCCCGCCGCTGGGCGATCCGACGAATTACACGGGCGGACAGCTCAATTCGGGCATTTTGCCGCCGGGCGTGACATTCACGGTGACCTTCAACAAGGCAGGGGTCTACGACTACGTCTGCGCACTCCACGACTACTTTGGAATGGCCGGCAAGGTGGTGGTGAAGGACTGAGTCGCTAACTTGAACGCGTACCGGGGCTTGTTTCCCGTACTGTCGCTTAAGTGAACGCATGCCGGGGCTTGTTTCTGGTACCGGCGTTACAAACGCCCGGCTGGGAAACAAGCCCCCGTGCACGGGTGGGCCTTGCCCGGTGCGCGGGCACGCGCCGGCTCCGGGGCGTGCCAGTTGCCGGGGCGCCGGTGGGCCGAAGCGCCGAAGGTGCGGGCCGTCGTCGGGCGCGCTGTATTCTGGACGCTTACCCTGAATTAATAAGCACGCTTAGGAAATGAGTCTTTGCGCGATGTTGGACAGCCCCCATACGTACTCGAGTGCACTGGGCGCCCCCGGCTTTCTGGCCGGAACCTTCCTGTTTGACCCGCTCACGGGGAAAGCGGAATGGTCCGACGGGCTCTTCAATCTCCACGGCTACCAGCGAGGGGAAGTAGTGCCCACGCTCGAGCTGCTGATGTCGCACAAGCACCCGGAGGACAGGCCGCAGGCCATGGAGATCCTGGGTCAAGTGTTCCGCGACGGCGGACATTTCTGTATCTACCACCGGATCATTGACGCGCAGGGACATGTCCGTCGCGTGCTGACCGCGGGGAACGCTCAAGTGGGCCCGTCGGGGACCGTCGCGCTCGAGGGGACCACGATCGACCTGACGTCCACGCTGCGGCGGGAAACCGAGCAAGCGGCGCGCGACGCCGTCGCGGGCGCCAATGCTACGCGGGGCGTCATCAATCAAGCACGCGGAATCCTGATGGGGCGGTTGCTCCTCAGCTCCAACGCCGCCTTCAAACTGCTCGTGAGTTGCAGCAGCATGACGAACGTCAAGGTCGCAATCCTGGCCTCGCACCTTGTTCGCGTCGCTGACACCGATCACGGTCCGGAAGCAATGGACGAGTTCATTCGTGTTCTGCAGGCTTGCGACCAGGCGGCGGTAAAACGGGCGTTGGACCAACAGTGAGAAGCCGGCCGGCCTAGCCATCGCCTCTCGCTCGACGGCGTGGCAGTATGTTGTGAGTCAGGCTCGATGAGGGCGTCTCCGCGACAAGGAGCGACGGTCATGACCTACATCTACAACTTCGCCGATGTGCAAGCAGGCGACGTCGCCGTGGCTGGTGGCAAGGGCGTCGGGCTGGGCAACCTGGTTCGCGCCGGGCTGCCGGTCCCCCCGGGGTTCGTGCTGACCACCGCCGCGTATGAGGCCTTCGTGGATGCCAATGGGATTCAGGCGCGCATCCAGGAACTGGCGGCCCTGCCGTCGGAGGCGACGCCGCAGGATTACGAGGACGCCTCGGCCGCAATCCGGGACCTTTTCACCGGCGGTAGCATGCCTGCGGCCATCGCATACGAGCTCGCCGCCGCTTATGAACGCCTCGGCGCCGACGGCGGTGGCGACGACGCAACCGACGGCGCAACCGCCGACGACGACGGCGCGCCTGCGGACGACGACGGCGACCGCGGCGTGCCCGTAGCGGTGCGCTCGTCCGCAACGGCCGAAGACCTCGCCTCGGCCAGCTTCGCCGGGCAACAGGAAACCTACCTCAACGTCCGCGGGGCGGAAGCGTTGGATGCAGCGGTCATTGATTGCTGGTCTTCCCTGTGGACCGCGCGAGCCATGGCCTATCGGGACCGTGAAGGCATCGCACCGGGAGATGTTCGCCTCGCGGTCGTGGTCCAGCGGATGGTCGAGGCCGAGGCAGCCGGAGTCATGTTCACCGCCAACCCCGCCAACGGTCGCCGCGACCAGCTCGTGATCAGTGCCGCGTGGGGCCTGGGGGAGTCCGTGGTCAGTGGAACAGTCACCACG
The DNA here is from genome assembly GCF_030209755.1 of Arthrobacter sp. efr-133-TYG-118. Taxonomy (GTDB): domain Bacteria; phylum Actinomycetota; class Actinomycetes; order Actinomycetales; family Micrococcaceae; genus Arthrobacter. The sequence continues at coordinate 151,040 of NZ_JARVRH010000018.1, forward strand.
GATGACGTTGTTGTCGAAGCGGGAACCGGCCGCGTGCTTTCGCGCCGGACAGCCGACAAGGAAGTCATGACCGTCTACGCGGACGGCGCTGCGGACCGCGGCGCTGCGGACCAGGGAGGGACGACGGAGCGCCCGGTCCCTACGGCGCTTCGGAAGCAGGCCGTGCTCGACGACGGAGCGGCCGCCGTGCTGGCCCGCCATGGAACACGGATTTCGGACTACTTCGGAACTCCCCAGGACATCGAATGGGCACGGGCCGACGGCAATTTCTTCATGCTGCAATCCCGGCCCATCACTGCACTGCCTGAACCCGTAGCTGACACCCCGGACACCTGGCCGTTGCCCTACCCGAAGGGGCTCTACTTCCGCGCGAGCATCGTGGAACAACTGCCGGACCCGCTCTCGCCGCTGTTCGCCGACCTCATTGACGGCTCGGTGACCCGTTCGCTCAAGGCCTTGATGAACGAAGCCGTCGGGAGTGAGGTCGTCAGGGATGGCGACGTCGGACTGCCCACCATCAACGGGTACGCCTACTACTACTACCGCACCTCGGCAATGTGGCGAGTGATGGGCAAGTCGCCGGCGGCCATGGTAGCCCTGGCCCGCGGCAAGGCGCACATGGGCATGGATGGCTGGCGGGAATTCTCTCATCCCCGCTACAAGCAGGTGCTCAAGGGCTGGTCGGCAAAGTCCATGGGGGAGCTTTCGGGAGAGGAACTGCTTGAGGGTGTCCGGACGCTGCTGGACGCAGGAACTGTGTATTACACGGCTGTGGAGTCAGTCATTCCGATCGCTGCCACGAGCGAAATCTCGTTCCGGGCGTATTACGACAAACTCATCCGGCGCGCGGGGGATCCCTCTGCCGAGACATTCCTCCTCGGCTATGACAGTGAACCCATCCGCGCGGAGAAATCGTTGTACGACCTCGCGGCCTGGGCCCGTGAAGTTGAGGGACTGGCCCCGGCGATCCTCAATCAACCGACGGCGGCACTGGCCGAGTCGCAGCGCAGCTGGCTCCCGCCCGCCGGCATGGATCCGGCACTTTGGCAGCAGTGGCATCCGCGTTTCCAAGCCCATCTCGATCGGTTCGGCCACGCGGTCTACAACCTTGACTTCCTCAGCCCGGTGCCGGCGGACGATCCTTCGGCGTTGCTGGACACGGTGAAGTTCTACCTGCGGGGACAAGGCAACGACCCGCATGAGCGCCAGCGGCTCTCGGCCGCCCGGCGCGAGGACCAAACCGAGCGGATGCTCGCCCGGCTTGGGCGGACCCGGCTCGGGCGGAGTCGTAGGGCGCCCTTCATTCGTCTGCTCCGGTGGGCGCAGAAGTCCGCACCGCTCCGCGAAGATGCCCTGGCCGACGTCGGGCTCGCCTGGCCGCTGATCCGGCGGATGCTGCTCGAACTCGGACAACGGCTGGTCTACTCCGGAGTGATCGCCGGTCCCGCCGACGTTTTCTGGCTACGCCAGCAGGAGCTGCAAAGCGCCGTCGAGTTCGGCCTCGCCGCGCCGCAACCGCCGGGGACGGCGGAACCGCTCGCACAGATGGCGGTGGCAATTACGGGGGCGGCGCGCCCCGTCCGCGCTGACGTCGTCGAGGAGCGCAAGATGCTTTGGCGGGGCCAGGCCAAGGCGGCCGCCCCGCAACTGCTGCCCGAGACCCGTTGGATGAAGCGCGCTTTCGAATCGATGATGCCATCACGTTCCCAGGAGCAGCAGGGCGACGTCATCAAGGGGGTCGGCGCCAGTGCGGGCCGGGTCAGTGCTCCTGCGCGCGTCCTGGGCGGGCCGCAGGATTTCGGCCAGATGTCGCCCGGTGAGGTTCTGGTTGCCCGTATCACCACTCCCGCGTGGACCTCGCTGTTCGCCATGGCCTCCGCGGTGGTCACCGACGTCGGCGGCCCGTTGAGCCACAGCTCCATCGTGGCCCGGGAGTACGGCATCCCCGCTGTGCTCGGCACCGGAGTCGCTACCCAGCGGCTCACGAGCGGCCAACAAATCACCGTCGACGGCGACGCCGGCACTGTGACGGTCGAGCACCCACCCGCCTAGCCCCCTCGGACGCGCGCTCACTTATGTGGTGTTTCCGGCGGACGCCCGCTCACTTGATGTGAG
>NZ_JARVRH010000008.1 GCF_030209755.1 Arthrobacter sp. efr-133-TYG-118
AGTTCGACTTCCCGCCGTCGCAAACCAGCTTCGACGCCGCCTTCAGCCAGGACTAACCACCCCTCCAGTTAGCGCGAACTGGCAGCAGATGACCCCAAAATCCGATGTTGCGGGCATCTGCTGCCAACTCGCGCCAAAGACGAAAGGACATCCGCATGTCTGGGAGCACAGCACCCGACGACGAAGCATTCGTCCCCCTGTTCGACGGCGTGAGCCTGGCCGGGTGGCACACCGCGCCCCGCATTTACGGTTCGGTGTACCCCGGCGGACCGAGCGTCCTTGAGCACTTCGACAGCCTGGGACTGCAGCACCCCGTGGAACCGGAGAAGCACCCTGCCCGCTGGAAGGTCGAGGATGGCGTCCTGATCGGCGAGCAGGACGCCCCAGGAAGCGGCTATGGAGGCTACCTTGTCAGCGACCAGGCCTTCGGCGACTTCGAACTGGTCCTCGAGATGCGACCCGATTGGCCTGCGGACACCGGCGTCATGCTCCGGCGCCAACGGGACAGTTGGGAAGGATTCCAGGTCCTCGTGGACCACCGACCCTCCGGCGGCATCGGCGGATTCTTCGGCAACGGGCTCGCGAGCTTCTCGGCTGTCCCGTTCGCGATCGACGTCGCCCGCGATGACGCCGGCCAAGCAATAGGCCTCAAGGCCGATGACCCGGCCACGTCTGTGGAACCAGTCACCGAAGAGAAGCGCGCCCGGCTCAGCTACGCCGCCGACGTCGACGATTTCCTCAACGTATGGCGCTGGGACGGGTGGAACGAACTCCGCGTCCGCTGTGTGGGCGCCATGCCGGTCATCACCACGTGGATCAATGGGCTCAAGATCGCCGAGCTGGACACCGCTACCTTGGAATCCCCGAACTACGACGCCGACGCCGTGTTTGAAGTGCTCGGCGACAGCGGACACATTGCGCTCGAGGTCCACGACAACGACGCCATGTTCGGCGAAGCCCGCTGGGGCGTCGGAGCACAGTGCCGGTGGCGGAACATCTGGATCAAGGAGCTTTCGGCGGACTCCGGGGAGGCGTCGCTGTGATACGCGCGCTTCAACCCGGTCAACGGTGCGAGGTCTGGATTGCTTCTGCGAGCACCGGAGCGCTCGAGCTTGTCTTCACCTCTGACGAGGTGCTCTTCGAGGCGCCGAACTGGAGCCTCGACGGCGCCCACCTCATCCTCAATGGGGCGGGCAAACTGTGGACACTGGCTGTCCAGGACCGGACTATCGCCGAAGTACTCCTCACCGGGATCCCGGACCTCAACAATGACCACGTCCTCGACCCCGATGGCGCGCGCATCTTCCTCTCGGCGAATGACGGGCACATCTACAGCGCAGCCCTCGACGGCGGAGAAGCCACCAAGCTCACGGACGACGACAGCTCCTTCCATTTCCTGCACGGCGTCAGTCCGGACGGCCTCGAACTCGCTTACGTGGGCATCGATGGCGGCGATTTCAGCAAGCCGGGCCAACTCATGACGATGCCCGCGGCCGGGGGCCCATCGGCGCTCGTGGACACCGGTCCTGGCCACTGCGACGGGCCCGAATACTCTCCGGACGGAAAATGGCTCTACTTCAATACCGAGTCATTCACCACGCAGGCCGGGCATGCCCAGATTGCCCGCGCACGGGTTGACGGTACGGGCTTTGAACGCTTGCTCGGCAGCGACACGGTCGACTGGTTCCCGCACCTCTCGCCCGACGGGCGCCTGGCCAGCTACATCCGCTTCCCCGGCGGCACCATAGGCCACCCTGCGGACTTGCCGGTCGACGTCGTCGTTGTTTCCACCAGCGACTGGGCGACGCCGCTCCACACCTGGCCCCTCTTCGGCGGCCAGGGAACCCTCAACGTCAACAGTTGGTCACCCGACTCCGCCCGCATCGCTTTTGTCGCCTATCCAAGCAACTGACACGAACCCGCACATCTCCCGAAAGAGGCTTCATGACTGACATCGCCGCACTTGAACGCCAGGAAGCGGAACTGATTTTCACCTCCTTCGATCACGCAGACGCCTGGAGGCTCGGCTCCCGCCTCACCGAGATGGCTCAGGCGGCCGGTCATGCGGTCGGCATCGACATCCGGCGCCCCGGACTCATCCTTTTCCGGGCTGCGCTGCCCGGCATCACACCGGATCAGGAATCGTGGATCGCACGGAAATCCGCACTCGTCTTGCGGATGGAAGCAAGCAGCGCACTTGTCGAAGCCCGGTTGTCGTACGCCGGCATCGATCCGGTGGCCACCGGGTGGCTCGGCGCCGACTATGCCGTGACAGGGGGATCCTTTCCCGTGCGGGTCCGTGGCGTGGGCGTGGTCGCGGCCGTCACCGCGTCAGGCCTTTCATCGCAGGAAGATCATGACCTCATCGTCGAAGGGATCCGGCAACATCTCACCGCCTAAGAACCTCAGCAGGAACTCTCACCAAAAAATTGTTGAACAATTCCCCCGTGTGATGCATCATTGGGTGTAGGCCCCGATTGAGATCGGGATCACAAAGCCCGCCCAACGTTCCATGGAGGAACCATGTCCGCGACCACTTCGCCAAGTTCAACACGGCGCAGCAAACCCTCGGCAGGCGCCATCAAAGCCTTCATTGCCAGCGTTACAGGAACCTCCCTGGAGTACTACGACTTCGCCATCTACTCGGTCGCCTCCGCGCTGGTCTTCCCCAAGATCTTCTTCCCCACCAACGACGAAACCACCGGTCTTCTATTGTCCTTCTCGGCCTTCGCGGTGGGCTATCTCGCCCGGCCTATCGGCGGCGTTGTCTTTGGCCGGCTCGGGGACAAGATCGGACGCAAGAACGTCCTGGTCATCACCCTCATCCTCATTGGCGCGGCCACGGTCCTCATCGGCGCCTTGCCGGACTACCACACCATCGGCATCGGGGCCACGATCATCCTGGTCCTCCTTCGCCTGGCCCAAGGCATCGGCGTCGGCGGCGAATGGGGCGGCGCCGTCTTGCTGTCCAGCGAGTACGCCAATCCCAGCAAGCGCGGATTCTGGTCGTCCGCAGCCCAGATCGGGCCGCCCGCCGGCAACCTGCTGGCCAACGGCGCACTGGCCGTCCTCGCCGCCGTCATGAGCAACGAAGCCTTCATCGCTTGGGGTTGGCGCGTGGCCTTCCTCAGCTCGGCCATCCTGGTTGCCTTTGGCCTCGTCATCAGGCTCAAGCTTGAGGAAACCCCGGTGTTCAAGGCCATCGAAGCCACCGGCGAACGGCCCAAGGCTCCCATCAAGGAAGTCCTCACCACCCAGTTCCGCCCACTCCTTGCCGCCGCGTTATGCCGGATCTGCCCCGACGTCTTGTACGCCTTGTTCACCGTCTTTGTCGCGGTCTACGCCACCAAGGAACTGGGCATGACCACCGGCAACGTCCTGGGCGCAGTCCTGGTGGGCTCGGCATTCCAGTTGTTCCTGATCCCGGCTGCGGGGGCTGTTACGGACCGGTTCAACCGCCGGCTGGTCTATGGCATCACCGCCGCTGCGACAGCCGTGTACATCCCGCTGTTCTTCCTCATGATCCAGTCCCGCTCCGTCCTGGTGCTGACCGTCGGCGTCGTGATCGGCCTCGGGCTGCACGCCTTCATGTACGGCCCGCAAGCAGCCTTCATCACCGAGCAATTCCCGGCCAGGCTCCGTTATGCCGGCAGTTCCCTTGCCTACACGGTGGCGGGCGTCGTGGGCGGAGCAGTGGCACCATTGATCTTCACGGCCCTCTACGCCACCACCGGGAACTGGCTCCTGATCGCCGCATACTTGCTCGCCACGGCGGTGGTCACCATCATCGGTCTCGCCTTGGGCAAGGATCCACAGCCGGAGGAGGATCTTCGCCTGCTTGCGGAAGCCCGCGCCTAAGCAGCCCGGCGGCCCCGCGAGCAGAACGCTCCGGCGGGCCACCGCCGTCGTAGTCCTTCCTGGAATGCCCCTTAAGATCAGTCTTGAGGGGCATTTCTGCGCCCGATCGCCAGAAAGGACCCCATGAGCCAGACAATCCGTGAGGCAACAGCGGACGACGCCGGACGGCTGGCGGAGCTTGCAGCCGTCACCTTTCCGCTCGCCTGCCCGCCGGACTCCTCGCCCGAAGACATCGCGGCGCACCTGCGCATGACACTCAGCGCGGAGAAATTCAGGGAATACCTTGCCGATCCGGACGTCACCATCCTGGCCATCGACGCCGCCGGGGAACTCCGCGGCTACAGCATGCTCGTGGCCCGACCCACGACCGATACCGGCGTCGCTTCGGCCCTGACGCTCAACCCTTCCACGGAACTGAGCAAGTGTTATGTGCATCCCGAACACCACGGCCTGGGCGCTGCCGCGGAGCTCATGAAAGCCACCTTGGACCGAGCTGCCGGCTTGGGTGCCGCCGGGGTATGGCTAGGTGTCAACAGCCAGAACGCCAAGGCCATCCGCTTCTATGAGAAGAGTGGATTCAGGAAGGTCGGGACCAAGTCGTTCCGCCTGGGCGATGCCGTCGAGCACGATTTCGTGATGGAGCGGGCGGTCTAGGACGCTGGAACGGACCAGCGACGCGGAAATGGACCCGCTGTGACCAGCCCAACAGGCCATTCCGGGAATGACGCACCTGAATTTCCGGTTGTCGCGGTCATGAGGATTGAGATCTGGTCAGACGTTGCTTGCCCGTGGTGCTACATCGGAAAGCGCCGGTTCGAAACGGCGCTTGCAGAATTCCCGCACCGCGATTCGGTCGAGATCCAGTGGCGCAGCTACCAGTTGGACCCGAGCGTCCCCGAACACTACGACGGTACCGAGCTCGACTACCTGAGCAAGCGCAAGGGCATGAACCCCGCGCAGGTGAGCCAGATGTTCGAGCATGTGGCGTTGCAGGCAAAGGGAGAGGGCCTGAACTACCGCTTCGACGACGTCGTAGTGGCCAACAGCTTCACGGCACACCGCCTCATCCACCTCGCGGCAGCCCACGGCAAGCAGGACGAAGCCAAGGAGCTGCTCCTGAGCGGCCATTTTGAGCATGGCAAGGACATTGGAAGCCAGGAGTACCTGACCGGGCTTGGAAGCGACTTGGGCCTGCCGGAAGCCGAAATCGCTGAGTTGTTCAGCACCGACAAGTACGCAGAGGACGTCCGCGGCGACATCGCCGAAGCCCGGACGCTCGGCGTCACCGGTGTGCCGTTCTTTGTCATCGACCGCAAGTACGGACTCTCCGGCGCGCAGCCCGCCGAGGTCTTCACCCAGGCCCTCACACAGGCATGGCAGGAAGCGAATCCGCTGGTCGCCGTGGGCAGCCCCGACGCCGAAGCCTGCGGCCCCGACGGCTGCGCGATCTAGAACCTTTGCGCGAACTGGCAGCAGATGCCCCCAACAAAGCGTTGAGAGGTCATCTGCTGCCAGCTCGCGCCGCACACACGCAACTTTGCTGACAGATCACTGTAAAGTGTCTGTATGCCTAGGATTACGGCCGCCACCAATGCGGCGCAACGCGCTGAAACCCGACGCCGGGTCCTGACAGCTTTCGGCGAACTGCTCTTCACCCACGGCCTGCCCGGCTTGACCATGACCGACGTCGCGCGGCACGCTGGCGTCGGTCGGACGGCGGTATACAACTACTACGCCGACATGGAACAGCTCCTCATCGCGTACGCCCTGAACGAGACCGAAAGATTCCTGGGCGATCTACGCGAATCCCTTGCAGCCCTGCAGAACCCGGTGGACCGCCTGGCCCTTTACGTGCGCGCCCAGGTGGAGGACCTGAGCCGCCGGCACCTCCCACCGGGTCCTGCGATGGCGGCTGTCCTCTCCCCTGCTTCCTTTGCGAAATTGGCAGATCACGTCGGCGAACTCAACCTGCTGCTCCAGGACATCCTGCGCGACGGAATCGCGGCCGGCTACCTCCCGCCCACCGACGTCGGCCAGCTCGCCAGACTCATCCACGGAACTCTTTCCTCCAGCGCGGCACGCGGCAATGCCGCGAACGGGGCGGAGCTGGACGAGCTTGAGGAGCGGCTGGTCCAGACCGTGCGGTTCATCCAGTTGGGCGCGGGAGCAAGGTTCGACGACGACGGCCGGCCCGCGCGCTTGGCGTGACCCGGCCGCGGGGACTAACGCCGTCCACGGAAGCCTACGCTAAGGCGTCGGCATCACGGGCAGTTTCGCATTATCCGCAATCCTCTGGTCCAGTCGGGGACAACTGAGCTTGCCCGGGGTGTTATCCACGAGTTCCGGTGGCACCAATGCCGAGAAACCGGGCGCGAGGATGAGGTCCACGGAAGTATCCGTGCGTTGGTCCTGGAAGTAGTCGGTGCCCGCGATGTTCCTTTGGATGTTGAACGCTGCCGCTTGGCCGCCGGATCCGGAAACAACCACGGCCGGGCCGGTGTAGCTGGTGGTGGAGTTGTCGACGGTGCCAACGTTGTATCCCCGGGCCTTCAACTGATCTGCCACGTTCTTGGCCAGGCCGGCCCTGCCCGCGGCGTTGTAGACATTAACCTTGATTTTGTTGTTGGGCGCGTAGTCGAAAACAGTGGCAGGACACACGGCCGCCGGCGCCTGGCTTGCAACGGCCGAGGGGAAGCGGATCACACCGTTGATTACCGCCCATGCGCCCACGAGTCCGGCAACCACCACTCCGACGAGCAGCGCGAGAACGATCCCATGCAAGAGGCGGCGGCTGAACCACCCTGGATGGCTCTCCGGTCCAGGAGTATCGGCAAAAGTCGCCCGAAGTTCCGGCCCTGTGACAACGCGATGACCGTGCAGACTCGTCGGGTCTTTCTGACGACCGGGACGTTTCCGGCGCTTCCTCGGATCCGCATTTTCGGGCACTGCCACCTGCTCCTCCGGGATTGTTTCGTTAACCATCTATCACCAGGACCCGGGCGTGGATAGCCGTGCGCTGGTGGAGCGCAGTACGGACTGCCCGGTGGAGCCCGTCTTCGAGATACAGCAGGCCTTGGTACTGCACCACATGCGGGAAAAGGTCGCCGAAGAACGTCGAATCCTCGGCTAGCAGTGCTTCCAGGTCAAGGGTGCGCTTAGTGGTGACAAGTTCGTCGAGCCGGACCGGACGCGGAGGCAGCGAGGCCCAGTCCTTGGGCGTGGAAAAACCATGGTCAGGGTACGGGCGTCCCTCGCCCACAGCTTTGAATATCACTTTGCAAGCCTAAAGAAGTAAGGCGTCCAAGGGAACTTGTGAGAAGTCGGTCACCAAGGTTGTGGCCAAAAGGTAACCGTTGACGGACGGTGCGCGCTGAAACGGTGCCGCCTGCCGCCGTCGCCGTCACACCGCTGCCGCCATCACGCCGGACTGACAGAATGGGTTCATGACTGCTTCAATGCCAGGCACGCACCCGGCTGCTCCCGCCCTCGCACTCCTCCTCGACGTCGACGGCCCTGTCGCGAGTCCCGTGACGCGCGACGTGAAGCCGGAAATCATCGCCGACCTCGTGGGCTTGGCATCCGCAGGCATCCCCGTCATTTTCAACACCGGCCGCTCAGACGCTTTCATCCGCGAGCAGGTCATGGCGCCCATGATCGCCGCCGGAATGCCTGCGGGAACGGTGGTCCACGCGATCTGCGAGAAGGGCGCTGTGTGGTTCAGCTACACCTCGGGCGGCCCGGGACCCATCCATGTGGACCATGAGCTTGCTGTTCCGAAGGCCTACGGCGACGACGTCCGCCGCATGGTGGCAGAGGACTATGCGACGCACATGTTCTTCGACGAGACAAAGCGCGCCATGGTGTCGGTGGAGCAGCATCTGGACGTCTCAAGTGACGATTACCTGGCCGAGCAGAAGCTCTTCGACGCCGATGCCTTGGAGCTCATGGGCAGGCACGGGCTCTCCGCTGCTCTCCTCGATCACCACGCACCAGAGTCCGACGACGCCGCAGACTACCGCCTGGATCCCACCATCATCTCCACGGACATCGAGTCCATCCGGCTCGGCAAAGATCTCGGCGCCAGCCGCGCAGTGGAACTCCTCGCCGCCCAAGGCATTACCCCGCAGGCCTGGCGTACAGTGGGCGATTCGCGCACGGACTACGCCATGGCGGATTGGCTCCACCACAACGACCACAGCGTCAAGCACGTCGACGTCCGGCCCGCGGACGGCGTGCCCAACAAGCCCTACGATGTTCTTACAGCCACAGACCTCGGCTTGGGCGACGACGTCATTCACGACGACGCCGGAGGCGCATTCCTGCGCAGTTGGCGTGAAGCCTTGGTGGGCTAAGGCCACCAAGCCCGCGCGAACCACAACCTTTCGGAGAAAAGCCATCACAGACATGGACCAGCAAGCAATCTACTTCGGTAGCCCCGCCTCCGACGACGATGCCGTCGTTCCCGAACCGACATCGCCCGCAGTCGAAGCGCGCCTCAAGCACCGCGCCGACGTCGTCCGCCATCGCGGCCGTTACAGCTTGCTGAACCAGAACCGCACCCCGCAGCAGGTAATGGTCGAAGACCTTCTCGTTATCCGCGCCGCACTGGACGCGGCCGGGCTGGACTTCATCCTGGTCCGCGGCAATGATCACCGGCCCGTGATCGCCGTCGATTGGAAGCTCCGGAAGAAACTGCGCCAGGCTTTGGTCTCCGCTTTCCGGAACGAGCCGTTCTACTCCATGACCGTTGATGCGCGGAAGAAATCCACGTTGCTGGTGGCCGACGGCGAGCTCTCGAGCAACCGGAAGGCCCGGATCTTCCGGCTCTTCCGTCCACGCGTGGAACCCGGGGGCGGGCTGACTTACGGCCCCTCGCTGGGCGTGCAACTGGAATTATGGGAGTTCGACGGCGAACAACTCGTGTTGCCGGTGGAAAACTCCCTGACCCGGCGAACCATGTTGCGCCAGGATGCTGTCCGGGGCACGGTGGAACGCCACGGGCTGAGCTGGCCGACCATCGAGAACATGTTCGCGGACCACGCGAGCGACATCGACTTCGACGTCGACATTGTCTTTTCATGGGTGGACGGCAACGATCCCGCGTATATCGCGGCCCGCCGCGAACAAATGAAAGACGCAGTCGTGGGCGAAGGCGACGCCCACGAGGCCCGTTTCCGGCAGATCAACGAGCTCAAATATGCCCTGCGCTCCGTGTACATGTACGCGCCCTGGATTCGCCGCATCTACATCGCCACTGATTCCCCCGCGCCGGAGTGGCTGGCCGAGCACCCGAGTGTCAGGATCATGCGCAGCGAGGAGTTCTTCAAGGACCCCACGGTGCTGCCTACCCACAATTCCCAGGCCGTGGAATCCCAGTTGCACCACATTGAGGGACTCTCCGAGCACTTCCTGTATTCCAACGACGACATGTTCTTCGGCCGGCCCGTGGCACCGGACATGTTCTTCACTCCCGGCGGAATCACCAAGTTCATCGAAGCCTCCACCCGGATCGGGCTGGGAGAGAACGACACCGAACGCAGCGGCTTCGAGAACGCTGCCCGCGTCAACAGGAAGCTCCTCTGGGAGCGGTTCGGGCGGATCACCACTCGCCATCTGGAACACACGGCCGCGCCCCTTCGCCGAAGCGTGATCGCGGAGATGGAACGCGAGTTTCCGGCCGAATTCGCCAAGACGGCGGGCAGCAGGTTCCGCGCGGCGGACAACATCTCGGTGACCAACTCGTTCTACCACTACTACTCGTTGCTCACGGGCCGGGCAGTGACGCAGACGGCAGCCAAGGTCAGGTATGTGGACACCACCCTGTGGTCCGGGCTGCACTACCTGCCCACCTTGCTCGCCAAGCGCAACGTGGACTTCTTCTGCCTCAACGATGGCAGCTTCCCCGAGGTGGCTGCCGACGAAAGGGCCGGGCTCGTGACGGACTTCATGGAGAAGTACTTCCCGGTCAAGGCGCCGTGGGAGAAGTAGTCCGCTAGCGGCGGGTCATCTCCGGGTGCTTCGCATCGGCCCTGGAACCACGTTCATGCGTAGCTCGCTGGGGAATCCGGATACCGGCTTCGGCGAGCCGGCGCCTGGTGGCTTCCGGGCTGACGTACTCACCGACAGTCGGCGATTTTCCCAGCGGCACCACTGAATGCACGATCGTCTGCTCGTAAACGTGCACCAGGTTGAATGCCTGGGCGCCATCCCGGCCGCGGGTGCCGCCCTGCGGAACGTTGAGGTCCTGCGTGTAGCAACTCGCCGAAGCCACCGATACCGGGACGCCAGCGAAAGTGGCCGTGGTGGAGTAGTGGAGGTGACCGCCCAGGATGGAGCGGACATCCGAATTGCGTACGACGTCGGCCAGCGCGGCTTGGCCGCGCAGCTCCACGAGGATGGAGAGGTCAAGGACGCTCGGGACCGGAGGGTGGTGGAGGGCAAGGATCGTGCCGTCGGGAGCCGGCGTCGCGAGCTCCGACCCCAACCAGTCGAGCTGGCTCTGGCTTAGCTCACCGTGATGGTAGCCGGGCACGGAGGTATCGAGCGTGATGATCCGCAGGCCGTTGACGAAGTAGCTGTGATCCACCGGGGCGTCATTGTCGCTCTGGTCGAAGAGGCCCGCGCGGAAATTCGCCCGATCGTCGTGGTTTCCCATCGCCCAGATCACCCGCGCTCCCATCTCTCGACAGGCAGGCTCGACGATCGACCGGAGTTTGGCGTAGGCGCCCGGCTCACCTTGATCGGCGAGGTCCCCGGTGAAGATCACGGCGTCGGGACGGACCTTTGACGCGTGCACTTCCGAAAATAGTTGCCTGAGATGGGCTTCGCTATCGACCGCGCCGTAAAGGGGCTCCGACCCTCCCAACAAATGGGAGTCGCTAAGGTGCAGAAGTACGTGTCCTGGCCGCGGGTGCTCGGCCTCGATGAGCTCCATTACTACCTTCGGGTCGGTAGGAGGCGGCGCCTCCGGTGTCAGTCCCCAATAGACCCAATCCAACCAGACAAAAGGCTAACGCAGGGTAACTTACGGCCGGAATGTTGGAAAATTACTCACGTTCCCCCGCGATCCCCGCTCACCTTTAGGGCAACTTTCGACGACGCCCGCTCACCAATGACCCCACTTCACCTAACGCCCTCTCACCAAAAGTGAGCGAGCCGTTAGACCAAAAGGCGACATAGGTGAGCGAGCGTCGGTGTTTGCGTGGGTCAGGGAACAAGCCCCGAAACAGACCCTCTTGACTCAAACATGTGTCGCCCCTCACAATAAGTGAATGGCTTTCACTAAAGAGACAGCGGCAATGGCTCCGCCCGCAACTTCCAACCCTGAGGTTGGATTGAAGAAGAACGCAATCGGCACTCGCGACATTGTGTTCATGTTGGTGTCAGCGGCCGCTCCGCTGACCATCGTCGTCGGCATCGCCCCGCTCGCCCTCGCTGTGGGCGGCGTCGGCGCTCCCTCCATCTACATCGCCGCGGCTATCGGCCTGGGCCTGTTCGCGATAGGTTTCATGGCGCTCACCCGCCACGTCCGGTCCTACAGCGGCTTCTACGGCTATATCTCGAAGACCCTCGGCCGCGTGGTCGGCCTCGGTTCCGGCCTCACTGCCTGGATGAGCTACAACGGCCTGCAGATCGGCCTTTACGGACTGCTGGGTATCCAGGCCAACCTCGCCGTGAAGTCCTTCACCGGCGTGGAACTTCCCTGGTGGCTCTACGCGATCGTGTCGATCGGGGCCGTCTGGTACCTGGGCTGGCGCGGGATCGACGTCGGCGCCAGGGTCCTCGCGGTCCTGCTCACCCTCGAAACCCTGATCGTCGCCATCGTCGCCGCGTTCGTCCTGGCCCAAGGCGGCGCACACGGCATCAGCTTCGAATCATTCAGCCCGCAGGCCATCTTCTCCCCGCAGTTCGCTGCAGTCCTTGGCCTTGGTTTCTCCGCCTTCATGGGATTTGAATCCGGAGCCCTGTACCGGGAAGAGGCCCGGGACCCGGACCGCAGCGTCCCGCGTGCCACCTACATCTCCATCGCCTTCATCGGCGCGTTTTACGCCTTCGCCGTCTGGATCATCGTCCAGGCCTTCGGAGCGGACGCCGTCCAAGCGTTCGCCGCGGGCCACCTCGACGCCGGGGACACCGCCTACATCGCAGCGGGCAACTTCGCGGGCGGCTGGTGCGTGAACCTCATGAGCGTGCTGATCGTCACCAGCATCTTCGCCGCCCAGCTCTCCTTCCACAACACCATCAATCGCTACACCCTGTCCCTGAGCCGCGAGGGCATCTTCCCGAAACGCTCCGGCCGCATCAGCCCGCGATACCGCACCCCCTCCGTGGCCGGCTTCGACCAGACCCTCCTCGCGCTCGCCCTCGTGATCGGCGCGGCCCTATTCCATCTGGACCCCTTCACCCAGTTCCTGATCTGGACGAACACCCCGGGCGTGATCGGCATCCTCCTACTGCAAGCCCTCACCGGTGTCGGCGTCGTAGTCTTCTTCACCCGGCTCAGGGACCACGGCCTTCGCTGGTACGTCGTCCCTTCCGCCGTGGTCGCCACCATCATCATGTGCGTAGTGACCTACCTGATGGCCAACAATGCCCAACTGCTCACAGGCCTCCCGGCCGGGGACCCCGTCAACACCACGCTCCTCGTGTTCGCACCGATCCTGTTTGCCGCCGGAACCGTACTGGCCCTCGTGCTGCGCAAGGTCAACCCGGCCGCCTACCAGCGGATCGGCCACGCGGAGTGATCCCGGAGCCTAGTCTTGAGGGATGCAGACTCCCAGCAAAACCAGCCAGCTAGGACGGCCCCGGACACCGAGGCTCTCGCGGAAGGCGATCGGCCGCGCGGCGCTCGAGATGTTCCAAGAGGAAGAGAGCCTCTCCATCCCGCGGCTCGCGGAACGTCTGGGCGTCAGGCAGTCATCTTTCTACAAGCACGTTACTGGTCGCCAGGAGATCATCGAACTGGCCCGTGGCGCGCTCGTAGAAAAAGCTCCGATGCCCGAGTTGCCGGCCGGCAGCCTTGACGACGTCATCCGCGAGATCTTCGACTCCCTCCGCAAGGCGTACAGCATGGTGCCGGCGCTCCTTCCCCTCCTGCTCACGCAGCCGGTGTCACACCCGGCAGCCCTGGAGCGTTACGACCAGTTTGTCGAAGCGTTTGAGATCGCGGGGGCGCCACGGCACCTCATCATTCCCGCGCTGGAAGCCCTCGACAGCGCAGCGATCGGCGCGAGCCTCGACGCAATGACGATGGAATCAGCATGGAGCATCAACGAAGAGGAGGAAGGCACTTATCCCCATCTGTTCGCGGCAAAGAAAGCCGTGGCAGAGCACCCTGTAGACCGCTTCGCCTTCCTGGCCGATGTCCTCTCGGCAGGATTGAAGGCCGCTATCGACGACGACTGATCCTCACCGGGCCGGCGTCGGAAACCCGAACACAACAAGGAGTTACATCTTGACCACGCCCGAGCCCATCGACCTCGTCATCTTCTCGTCCAGCATCCTCCACGGTGAGGCGCTCACAGAGACCGCCGGTTTCGTCGCCATCTCAAATGGCCGCATTGCGCACGTCGGCCGCGCCGACGGCGAGCAGGCAGCCAACCCCACCGCCGAATGGACCGCACGGGCCAAACACGTGATCGACGTCGGCGACGCAACAATCTGCCCCGGCCTGATCGACGCCCACATCCACCCCATCCACGGGGCGGAAATCGCCCGTGGACTTGACCTGGGCGGGGTCACCGAGCTCGACGCCGTCCGCACCGCCCTTGCGCGGCACGCCGTGTCCAGGCCGCACGCCGTCGGCTCCGATTGGTTGTTCGCCTGGGGCCTCGACCCTGTCATCTTCGGGGACGCGGTCTTCGACAACTCCCTCTTCGACGGCATCCTCGACGACGAGCTCGTATTCATCACCCTGTTCGACGGCCACGCCTCACTCGTCTCCGACGCCGCCCTCAAGCTCGCCGGGGTCACCGGAACGGAAGAGCTTCCCAGCACCGGCTATGTCGGCGTCGACCAGCACGGCAAGCCCAACGGCATGCTCTACGAAATGGCCGCCCAGGACCTCGTCCGCGGCATCCTCCCCCAGCCCTCCTTCGATCAGCGGGTCGACGAACTCGGGGAACTCCTGCGCTCCATGGCCGAAGCCGGGCTGGTGGCCGGCCAGATGCTGGACTTCGGGGCCCCGGACACCCTGGAAGTGCTGGAGGCCCTCGAACGCAGAGGCGAGCTCGCCATCCGGCTGCGCATCTCCCCGTGGGTCATGCCCGGTGCCACCGAGGAGGACCTGAAGGCCATGCTGGCGATGCAGGGCCGGCACGGCAGGCGCTGGCACGTTCACGGCATCAAGCTCATGATGGATGGAACCATCGACAATGGCACGGCATGGCTCTTTGAACCCGACACCCACGGAGAATCACTCCACCCGCTCTGGCACGATCCTGAGGCCCTCGCCGCAGCCATGAAGTTCTTCCACGAACACCGGGTCCCCACCACCACGCACGCCATCGGCGACAAAGCGGTGTCCTTCGTCGCGCGGACCATCGGGACCCTTCCCAAGAACGGCACGGTACACCGGATCGAGCACATCGAGTCCATCCCGGATTCGGTCTTGGCGGAAATCATCAGCGCGGGGGCTGCAACGAGCCTGCAGCCGACGCATTGCGCCCTCTACAGCCGCGCCGACCACAGCGACAACTGGTCCCGCAGGCTTGGCAGCAAACGGGCCAACCACGCGTGGCGGACCCGCGATCTCCGCGACGCCGGAGCCATCGTCGCCCTCGGATCGGACTGGCCCATCGCTCCTTTCGACCCGCGGGCGATTATCGCCTCAGCCCAGACGCGCCGCCCGGCCGGCCGGCCCGACGTCGAGCCCGTCCAGCCCCGGCAGTCGCTGTCCGCGCGTGCCGCGCTCGAAGGCTACACGAGCCAATACTGGCGGTCGGTTGGCGAAGCAGGCGGAATCGTGGAGAGCGGAGCCCGCGCCGATCTGACGATTGTTGGACACAATCCTCTGACCACCGCGCCGGACGAATTCGCGCAGACCCCGGTGATCCTGACGGTTGTCGACGGAGAAATCGTTGTTGACAACTTTCAGGCCCTCGCGAAGGGCATCGCCGACCTCGGTGAGGAATCGTTCCAGCCTGCTTAGGCGAGGGCGCCTTCGAGTGCCTCGATGAGTTTTTCGGAATCGGGCTCGACGGCGGACGGGAAGCGGGCGAGCACCTCGCCTTCGCGGCTCACGAGGAACTTTTCGAAGTTCCACTTCACCTTCTGCGGTTTGGAGCCGTCGGCCGTCCGGGTCAGCTCGGCATACAGGGGGTGCTGCTGCTTGCCCCGGACCTTGGATTTGCTCGCGAGCGGGAACGAGACTCCGAAATTGCGCTGGCAGAAGTCCGCGATCTCGGCGTCGGACCCCTGTTCCTGGCCGGCGAACTGGTTGCACGGCACACCCAGAACCTCGAATCCACGGTCACGGTATTTGCCGTAGAGCTCCTCAAGTCCCGAGTACTGGCGCGTGAAACCACACTTCGAAGCCACATTGACGACCAGGACGGCTTTGCCCTCGAAACGCCCAAAGTCGGCCTGGGAGCCGTCGTTGAACGTCAGGGGGATGCTATAGAGCGGGGACATTGAATCGTTTCCTTACGACGGGGAACCTTGGCAAACTGCCGCATTCGAGTCTACGCGCGGCAGTGCCGTTGGGCGGGCGCCTGGAAAGCGATGACTTCTACGGCTGAGGGGCCGTAGGGGTGGTTTTGGTGGTCGCGGTAGCCGACGGCGTGGGGCTCGTGGGCGCCGACGGCGCGGGCTCGGTGGGTGCCGGCGTCGCCGGCGGGGGCGGGGCTGACTGGGTGTGCGTCACGGTCGGTACCGGAGCGGGGAGGCCCGACGTCGGCGCCACCGTGGGCGCTACGGTCACCACAGGCGGAGCTGTCGCTGTGGGCGTCGGTGTCACCACAGGCGCCTGCGTCCCGGTAGGAGCCTGCGTCGCGGTAGGGCTCGGGGTGCCGCTCGGTGTCTTGCTTGGTGTGGGGGTGGCACCCGGCGTCGCGGTCGGGGTGCCAGTCGGCGTCGCGCTCGGACTAGGCGTCGCGCTCGGACTAGGCGTCCCGGTCGGCGTGCCAGTCGGCGTCGCGGTCGGACTAGGCGTCCCGGTGGGTGACGCCGTCGGACTAGCGGTGGGTGACGCCGTCGGCGTTTGCGTGCCCGTAGCAGACGGGCTTGGAGGCACAACCTTCGCTTCCTGCACCCCGCCGGTCACGGCCTCTCCATTGGGCACGGCTCCCGGGTCGGTCGGCACGGCCCCGGGGATGGACCAGACAGACCCCGCCGAGGTCGCGGTGGCGGAACCTGGCTGGTAGCTGACCATCGGGATATCGCCGAGGGGATCCACCTGCTTGGTTGGCAGGAACGTCCAGTTCATCGGGTTGGTGTAGACGCCGTTGAGAATGGTCTCGAAGTGCAGGTGGCAACCAGTCGAGGAACCCGTGGTTCCCACTCTGGCAATGACCTCGCCCACCCGGACCGATTGCCCCTTGACGACGGCGATTCCCTGCAGGTGGTTGTACGTGGTGACGAGACCGTTGCCATGATCAATTTCCACGCGATTGCCGCCACCCCATGGATGCCAGCCCACGGCCCGGACAACCCCGGAGTCGGCTGCGTAGACGAGCGTGCCGCAAGCCGCGGCGAAATCCTGGCCCCAGTGGAACTCCCCCGGCAATCCCGTGAAAGGATCGATCCTCAGCCCGAAGGGAGAGCTCGGAAGCAGCATTTCGAGCGGCGCGTAGAGTTTCCCGGCGGGGGGCCGGTCGAGGGAACTCGAGGAGACGTTGAGAGTGCCGACGCCGTTCTTGTCGAGGGTTTGGACCGGGGAACGTTCAAAAGACACCGTGGCTTTGTCACCTGCCTGGACCGGGGCCGATGACGGGCTTTGAGGCACGGTCTCCTGCGCGCTGGACGTGGCACCATCCGTGGGCAGCATGCCGGGTTCAACCTGGCCCGTGGCCAAGGATCCGTCGCTTGCCGGACCGACGAGGCGCGGGCCCTGGAAACCAAAAGCGAGGATCACCACGACAGCCAGGAAGCAAGCCGAAAGGACCCGGCCAATTTTCCTTGTGAGCACCAGATCGACAATCCGGCCAGACTCATGATGCTTTCCCACAGCGGCTCCTGAGACAGGCGCTCATCCCCAGTACGGGCGCGCTTGTCCCATTGTGGCCGCTATGAAATCGAATGGGAACACTCGACTTCATACTTGGCCGGTCCGTGAAATACTCGCCGGACCGTGCCGGGCTACTCGCCGAGGTTCTCTTTCAGCAGCGCGCGGTGCTCGACGGCGGCATCCGAATGGAGCGCGCGGCCGGCGTCGGTCAGCTCGAGGTACAGCGAGCGGCGGTCATCCGTGCAGGTTACGCGGGAGACGAGTCCGGCTTTCTCCAAGCGGTCAACAACCTTGGAAACGGCGCTCTGGGTCATGGGAGTCCGCTCCCCGAGTGCCTTCATTCGGCAGGCGGAGTCAACGCTTTCAGCAACGAGATCGAGGATTTCGAATTCGTTCAGGCCGATGTCGAACTTCGCTTCGAGGGCGCGGTCGATGGCCGCCGCGGTGCGGAAGTACGAGTTCTGGATGCTGCGCCATTGCTCAACCAGCTGGCGATCCTGCGTTGTTGCCATGGCCCGATTCTAGTCGAAACCCCAAATAAAGTCCACGTCATAAGATTCCGAGTCATATTCCTTGTCATTGAATGACGTGTCATATAGATTGATGCCATGACTTCACCAAGCACCCTCACTAGATCTGCCGAGCAGCTCCATACAGCCGTCCGCTGGACCCGGGCCCAGTGGCTGCTGCTAATGGTGGTGTGCACCGTCCTGGCCCTCGACGGCCTGGACGTTTCCATGGTGGGCGTAGCCCTTCCCTCCATCGGCCACGAACTCCACCTCGGAACCGATTCCCTGCAGTGGATCGTTTCCGCCTACGTCCTGGGCTACGGGAGCCTGTTGCTCCTGGGCGGACGGCTCGCTGACCTGCTGGGCCGGCGTCGGATCTTCCTGATCGCCTTGACCGTGTTCGCCGCGGCATCCCTCCTCGGCGGGCTCGTGAACGATCCCACCCTCTTGATCGCCACCCGCTTCGTCAAAGGCCTGGCTGCGGCGTTCACTGCCCCTACCGGGTTCTCCATCATCACCACCAACTTCGCCGAAGGCCGCGAGCGCAACAAGGCCCTGTCCATCTTCACCACTTTCGGCGCGAGCGGCTTTTCGCTCGGGCTGGTGGTTGGCGGGCTCATGACCAGCTTGAGCTGGCGCTGGACCTTCCTGGTGTCGGTACCGATCGCAGTCGCCGTCGTGCTTCTTGGCATGCTGTTCATTCCCCGGGACAAGCCGTCCACGGAAGAGAGCGGCCATGATGTCTGGGGCGCAGTCACCCTCGCGCTCGGCATGCTTGGCCTCGTGTACACCTTGGTGTCAGCTCCGGAGAAGGGCTGGGGGTCTGTGGCAACAATCGCCGGATTCGCTATCTCTGCCGCCGTGCTGGCAACCTTCGCCGTCATCGAAAACCGCGTAAAGCACCCGCTCATCCGCTTCGGCATCCTTCGTGAAGGCTGGGTGGCCCGTGCCAACCTGAGTGCGGTAGGACTATTCGGTTCCTATCTGAGCTTCCAGTTCATCCTCACGATGTACTTGCAGTCGGTGCTCGGCTGGTCCCCCTTGGGCATGGCTCTTGCCTTGCTTCCCACGGGGCTCCTGGTGGCAACTAGCGCCCCCTTCGCGGACAGGTTCATTGAGAAATTCGGGGCCCCGAAGCTCATCCTCACTGGCCTGACCGCCATGGGACTTGGCTACGTCTTGTTCCTCCGCGTTGGAACCTCACCCAACTATGTCCTGGACATCCTGCCCTCGGTCATCCTGCTGGGCATCGGTTTCGCTTTGGCTTTTCCGTCCATCAACGTGCAAGCCACCGCTGGCATCCGGGATTCGGAGCAGGGGCTGGCGGCCGGACTCATCCAGACCAGCACGCAGGTCGGCGCAGCCCTTGTCCTTGCGGTGACCACTGCGATCGTCAGCGGGCATGGCGGGGCCGACGGCACAAGCGGCACGCTCAGCGCCGCGGCCATGCTCGATCAGTACCGTCCCGGTTTGGTCCTGAGCGCTGCCGTGGCAATCGCGGCCCTGCTGGTGGCAGCGTCACCGGCGCGCCGCCGTCGGGCACTTGCGGAGCAACCCGCAGCCTAAGCGGATTCGCGCAAAGGTGCCGGCCCGCCGTTTCCACAGCGGGCCGGCACCTTTGCGTAAACAAGACGGCACCTTGCGCCAACAGAATGCTGCGCAACAATGGACCATGGTCAACTTCCTGAAGAAGTGGCAAGCGGAGCTGCGGACGACTTTTACTGGTCACCCGCAGTCCACGCCTGACTGGGTGCTGCGGCTTGCGGAGGGAAACGACCCCGGATACCACCTTCCCGGATCGGCCGTCTGGGCTGTCCACGGGTCCATGTCCACGATCGTCGCGGGAATCCGGGTGCTGCTCATGCAGTCCCTGCACCCCGGCGCCTTGGCGGGCGTGTATGACCATTCAGGCTTCAAAAGGGATCCCCTCGGCCGGCTGGCAAATACCATACGTTGGATATTCACCGTGAGCTACGGCTCCATGGACGCAGCCCACACGGCAACCCATTTCGTGCGGCGGGTCCATGATTCCGTCAAAGGCAGCTACGTTGACGCCCAGGGGCAGACCCGCGAGTATTCAGCCAACGATCCCGAGCTTCTCCGCTGGGTCCACGTTGCGTACGCGGATTCCTTCGTGGCGGCGCACCGGATCTGGGGAGGTGCCATCCCCGGGGGCACCGATGCCTACATCCGCGAGTGGGCCCAGGCCGGCCGCCTGATGGGAGTCGAGGACCCTCCCCTGAGCCTCGCGGAAGTGACGGCGGAAATGGACCGCTGGTACACCTCCGGCCATCTTCGCGCGGACGAGCGGCTCAGGGAAACCATCGAATTCATCCGATATCCCCCGTTGAAAGCGTCACTGCAACCCGGTTACCGGATTTTGTTCGCCGCGGCCGTGGCCAGCCTGGAACCCCGGTATCGGGAACTGTTGGGGCTGGAAAAGGCCCGTTTTGGCCCCATCCCGCTACCGTCGATTTTCGCCGCGCGGGTGGTCCTCGCCGTCGTGCGCCTGACTTTGGGCCGCAGCGGCCCCAGCGAGCAGGCCGCCCGTCAGCGGTTACGGCGCTTGGGGTACGAGGCATAGACGCAAAGAAGCCCGGCGGAACGGCTTGTGGCCGTCCGCCGGGCTTCTATGACGAATCGCTAGATCAGCTCGTCCGACAGGTGGTTCGGAGTGCCGAAGCGGTGCGCCGTGATGCTGATGGCCTGCTCGTGCAGGAACGGCAGCATCTCGATGCGTCCGGCCGGGGTCACCGCGCCGTGGTAGATCGCGACGTCGGGACGACCGCCGGTCGCTGCGCTCAGCGCGCTGCTGTCCCCGCCGATCAGGCGGATGCGGCCACCGTTGATGCCTGCCGCGGAAGCCAGCCATTCGGCGTCGTTCTGGATGCGGGTGCTTACGCCGAGCCCCGCGAACGCTGCCACAACTGCTTCGGGAAGCTCGACGGCGGAGGACACCGTGAGTGCCGAACCCGCCACTGCCCCGGCTGCTGCGACGCGAAGCAAGTCCACGAGCTTCCCGCCCTCGGACAAGCGGATGGTCACGGGGACGGCCCGGTACCGGAAGACGTTGCGCTCGGCGCTCAGGCCGGAGACGTCCTTGCGGGTGCCGAATTCCGTGGCCCATGCCGCGGCGTCGCTAAAGAGCGCCTTCTGCAGGGCCTCCGCGTCGCCGGCCTCAACAAGCGGGCCTGCGGCCTTGGCAGCGGCAAGGATCGAAGCTGCCGCGCCCTTGAGCGTGGCACCGCGCTTCGCGCCGGGTTCGGCGGGGAGCCAGCTGCCCAGTCCGACCAGGTAGTTTGGTCCGCCGGCCTTGGTGCCCGCGCCAACGGCGGACTTCTTCCAGCCGCCGAACGGCTGCCGCTGGACGATGGCGCCCGTGATGCCGCGGTTCACGTAGAGGTTGCCGGCCTGGATGGTGTCCAGCCAGACGCCCATTTCATCGGAATCGAGCGAGTGCAACCCCGCGGTGAGGCCATATTCGATCTCATTCTGGATGGCGATGGCTTCTTCCAAAGTGGACGCCGTCATGACGCCGAGGACCGGGCCGAAGAACTCGGTCAGGTGGAAGTAGGAGCCGCGCTTGACGCCGAACCGGATGCCCGGGGACCACAGACGGCCGGTCTCGTCGAGCTTCTCCGGCTTCACGGCCCAGGTCTCGCCGTCGCCGAGGGTGGTCAGCGCGTTGAGGAGCTTGCCGTTGGCCGCCTCGATGATCGGTCCCATCTGGGTGGTGGCCTGTTCCGGGTAGCCCACCTTGAGCGAGCGGGCTGCATCCACGAGTTGGTTGTGGAAGCGCTCGGAGGTGGCAACGGAACCTACCAGGATCACGAGCGAAGCGGCGGAGCACTTCTGCCCGGCGTGCCCGAAAGCCGAGTACACGACGTCCTTGGCGGCGAGATCGAGGTCCGCGTGCGGGGTGACGATGATGGCGTTCTTGCCGGAGGTCTCCGCGAGCAGCGGGAGGTCCTGCCGGAAGGAGCGGAAAAGCTCAGCGGTCTCGTAACCGCCCGTGAGGATCACGCGGTCAACGCTGGGGTGCG
Organism: Arthrobacter sp. efr-133-TYG-118; assembly: GCF_030209755.1. Lineage (GTDB taxonomy): Bacteria > Actinomycetota > Actinomycetes > Actinomycetales > Micrococcaceae > Arthrobacter. The sequence continues at coordinate 21,576 of NZ_JARVRH010000008.1, forward strand.
AGACCAGCTGGGTGCCCAGCTCGCGTTCTTCGAGCTGCACGAGCGCCAGCACTTCGCGCGGCACACCGGCCTCCCACAGCGCGTCCACCATGACGGAACCGGAGCGGCGGGCCTGCTTTGCGGGTTTGATTACGACGGCGGATCCCGCCGCGAGTGCCGCGAGCGTCGAGCCGGCGGGAATCGCCACCGGGAAGTTCCAGGGCGGGGTCACGACGGTGAGGTTCGCTGGGACGAACGTGGCGCCGTCGACCGTTTCCAGGTCCTTGGCGCGCTCGGCGTAGTAGTGCGCGAAGTCGATTGCTTCGCTGACTTCGGGGTCGCCCTGTTCGATCGTCTTGCCGGTCTCGGAGGCCATGACCTCAAGTAGCTCGGCGCGGCGGGATTCCAGGATGTCGCCCGCGCGGTGCAGGATGGCTGCGCGCTCGGTAGCCGGCATGGCGCCCCATTTTTCGCCAGCCTCGACGGCGGCGGCGATGATGCGTTCCAGTTCCTGGGCGTCCCTGACCTTGCTGGCTTCAACGATCGCGTTACCGGCGGTGGATCCCGGAATGCGCTCCAGGATGGCGCGGCCCCAGGCCCGGTTGGCTGGCAGGGCAGGATCGGTGTCCGGAGTGTTGGCGAAACCATCTTTTGGCGCCGAGACGGCGGGCTCGTTGCGGTCCTGCGTGCGGTTGGGGGCCGGAACGGCGTCGTCCAGCTCCGCGAGGGAGGCGAGGAAACGCTGCTTCTCGCGTTCGAACAGCGATCTGCTTTCTGGGGAGTTCCCCCCAAGTTCGAACACCGCGGACATGAAGTTGTCCTGGCTGGCGCCTTCTTCGAGGCGGCGGATCAGGTAGGCGATGGCGACGTCGAACTCGCCCGGGTGCACTACCGGTGTGTACAACAGGAGGCTGCCGACGTCCTTGCGGACGGCCGTGGCCTGGCCCGTGGCCATGCCGAGGAGCATCTCGAACTCAATGCCCTTCGTAACGCCCCGCTCCTTGGCCAGCAGCCAGGCAAACGCCACGTCGAAGAGGTTGTGGCCTGCGACGCCGATCCGGACCGCATCGATGCGCTCGGTGGTGAGGGCGTAGTTGAGGACGCGCTTGTAGTTGGTGTCCGAATCCTGCTTGGTGCCCCACGTTGCGAGCGGCCAGCCCTGGATGGAGGCCTGGACCTGTTCCATGGGCAGGTTGGCGCCCTTGACGACGCGCACCTTGATGGGAGCGCCGCCGTTTGCCCGGCGGACGGCAGCCCATTCCTGCAGTTCCTGCATGGCCGAGAGCGCATCCGGGAGGTAGGCCTGAAGCACGATGCCGGCCTCGAGGTTCTTGAATTCGGGCTTGTCCAGGATCCGGGTGAACACGGCCATGGTCAGGCTGAGGTCCTTGTATTCCTCCATGTCCAGATTGATGAACTTGGGCTTGGGGAACGATGCAGCCAGCTTGTAGAGCGGGGTGAGCTTCTCCACCACGTGATCCACTGCTTCGTCGAAGGCCCACAGCGAGTGCGGGGCCGCCGTGGAGGACTCCTTGATGGAGACGTAGTCGACGTCGTCACGAGCCAGGAGCTTGAGGGTTCCCTCGAGCCTGCGGCTGGCTTCGCGTTCGCCCAGGACGGCCTCTCCCAGCAGGTTCACGTTCAGGTGGACGCCGTTCTGCTTGATCTTGGCGATGGCCGGACCGAGCTTGGCGTCCGTGGCGTCCACGATCAGGTGGCCCACCATGTCACGGAGGACTTTGCGGGCGATCGGGATGACCACTTGCGGCAGGACCGGAGCCATGACGCCGCCGGTGCGTACGGCAGCGCGCATGTACCAGGGCAGGAAGGCAGGGACCTTCGGGGCAAGCCTGGCCAGGTTGCGGCCGGCAACGGACAGGTCCTCGGGGCGGATGACGCCGTCGACGAATCCCACCGTGAAGTCGAGGCCATTCGGATCCTTGAGTACGCCGGCGAGGCGCTGTGCGGAAACGTCAACGGGCACCTTCGAGGCTTCGGTGAGCCAGTGTCGAACCAGCTGGATGGCCTCGTGGGCCAACTCCTGGAGGTGTCCCGATTCCGGGGTGGATTGTGTCCTGGCGTCGATGCTCGAATCCCGGGTTGGTGTGCTCATGCGCTTCGTTCCTTTTGGTGCGGAGAGTGCTTTGTTTCCATCAGTATGGATCTACAATCAGATTAGGAAAAGCGATCTTTTCTGAAGAATATTCATTAGATTTCTCGACCCTTCTGGAGAGCCGAATGTTGGACGTCCGCAGGCTGCGCTTGCTGCACGAATTGAAGATCCGCGGAACGCTCGCAGAAGTGGCTGACGCGATGAAGTACAGCCCGTCGTCGGTGTCCCAGCAGCTGACCTTGCTGGAGAAGGAAGCCGGCGTGAAACTGCTTCGGAAATCGGGAAGACGCGTGCAGCTCACGCCGCAGGCAGAGATCCTGGTGGAACATACGGCGGCCTTGCTGGCCACACTGGAGCGGGCCGAGACGGACTTGGCGGCATCGCTTTCCACGGTCACGGGCACGGTCCGGCTGGCCGTGTTCCAAACCGCCGCTTTGGCTCTCATGCCGGACTTCCTCACCATCATGAAGAGCGAGTATCCCGAAGTGCGCGTCGAGATGATCCAACGCGAACCGGAGACTGCGCTCTATGAAACGTGGGCCCGCGACTTCGACATTGTGGTGGCCGAGCAATACCCGGGACACGCAGCCCCGCACCACCCCGGCCTGGACAGGGCCACGCTGACCAGCGACGCCATCAGGCTGGCCACTCCCCCAATTGGCCTCGGCGGCGAATCGATTTCCTCGCTCGCGGACACGGCTACGCTGCCATGGGTCATGGAACCGCGCGGTGCGGCGTCCCGCCACTGGGCAGAGCAAGCATGCCGCTCCGCCGGTTTCGAGCCCGACGTCCGCTACGAAACCGCCGACCTCCAAGCACAAATCCGGCTCATCGAGTCCGGCAATGCCGTGGCCCTCATGCCGGACCTCGTCTGGACGGGACGGACCACGCCAGTGCAGCTACTGGACCTCCCCGGATTGCCCAAGCGGACAGTCTTCACCTCGACGCGTACCGCAGGCCGGATCCACCCGGCAATCTTGGCGTGCCGGGAGGTGCTGGAACGGGTGGCTGCGGAACGGGTTTAGGGCGGGGGGCGAGCGGCCGAAACCGAGGCTTTGGCGGGCCAACCCGGCGCTTGTTTCTCACCCGGGAGCAACAGGAGCCGGTCCTGAAAACAATCCTCGGTTTCAGCAACGCAGCTTGAGGGGAATCCGGGACCTTTTGCGTTCCCGGGTTTTAGGAGCCCGGGAACGCAAAAGGCCCCGGTCCAAGAACCGGGGCCAAAACGCGGAGAATGGGGGATTTGAACCCCCGAGGGCGTTAACCCAACACGCGTTCCAGGCGTGCGCCATAGGCCGCTAGGCGAATTCTCCATGCTTCTGAATCAAAAGCAGACTCCACTGTACCCGAGAATTTCGGCATCGCCCAATCGGGACTTTCATGGTGCCGAGCTTGCGCTTCGTGTGCTTAAACGTAAAAATGGACGCCCCCAATGCGTCCATTCCTCCGGCACTCCGTTGAGCTGCTGGGTCCAGCCCCTGAAACCAGGCCCTGCAGCTCACAATCTTGAGATTGCCCCAATCGGTGTACATACCCATAGTCCGCTCCGTTCAGCGGTTTGGCAATGGAGATCAGGAACCATCCTCTGACCTGTTTTTAAGCGAACGCTGGGAGGATGGTGCCATGAGCCAATTGCACGCCCTCGTTGTCTACGTTCCGGCATCGCATAGCGAGAGCTTGCTGGCTGCGATCGGCAATGCCGGGGCCGGCCGAATCGGCGACTATTCGCATTGCTCCTTCACAACCCCCGGCACAGGACGTTTCACTCCATTACCGGGGGCACAACCATTCATCGGAGCCGTGGGGCAAGGCGAAACGGTGCCGGAAATCCGGGTTGAGTGCGTAGTTGAGGCGGACATGCTCGACGCCGTAGTTCAGGCCCTGCGCTCAGCCCACCCTTATGAGGAGCCTGCATTCATGACGTGGCAAGTGAACGGTTGGCACTAGCCCACACACTGGACATGCCCTCCCCCGCAACTGGACATGCCCTCCCCAACCCTCGAGCACTGGACATAATCCCAATATGTCCAGTCCTTGGCTCTCACAGGGGGCATGTCCGCTGGAACCGCCAAGCACCGAGGGGACATGTCCATTTCTTGGCTCTCACAAGGCACATGTCCGCAAATTCGGAGGGCTCGATAACTTCGGGTAAGCTTGTCGACGGCCCCTCATGTGGCGTCATCCTGTTGAACTCCCCCAGGACCGGAAGGTAGCAAGGGTAGATGGGCTCTGGCGGGTGCATGAGGGGTCTCTTATTTAAATGTCAGTCCCTATAGGTAGGTTTTCCCTGTGACTGTTACTACTGCTCTTTACCGCAGATATCGCCCCGATTCTTTCGCGGACGTTATCGGGCAGGAACACGTCACGGAGCCGCTCATGACGGCCCTGCGCAAAAACCGGGTCAACCACGCCTACCTCTTTTCCGGCCCACGCGGCTGCGGAAAAACCACGTCCGCCCGCATCCTTGCCCGCTGCCTTAATTGCGCCGAAGGCCCCACGGACACTCCATGCGGAAAATGCAACAGCTGCGTTGAGCTGGCCCGCGGCGGCTCCGGCTCCCTCGACGTCATCGAGATCGACGCCGCCAGCCACGGTGGCGTGGATGACGCCCGCGATCTCCGCGAACGCGCCACCTTCGCCCCGGTCCGGGACCGCTACAAGATCTTCATCATTGACGAAGCCCACATGGTCACCTCTGCCGGCTTCAATGCGCTGCTGAAAATCGTCGAAGAGCCGCCGGAACACATCAAATTCATCTTCGCCACCACTGAGCCGGACAAGGTCATCGGCACCATCCGCTCCCGGACGCACCACTATCCCTTCCGACTGGTGCCGCCCGAGCCCCTGATGCAGTACCTCGAGCTTCTCTGCCAACAGGAGAACGTGCCCGTAGCTCCTGGCGTGCTCTCCCTCGTCATCCGGGCCGGCGGTGGTTCGGTGCGCGATTCCCTCTCCGTGCTGGACCAGCTCATGGCCGGCGCCGGACCCAATGGCCTGGACTATGAACTCGCTGTCGCGCTGCTCGGATACACCCATGCTTCATTGCTCGACGACGTCGTGGAGGCAATCGCCGCGTCCGATTCCGCCACCGTTTTCCGTGCCGTGGACCGCGTCATCCAAACCGGTCACGATCCCCGGCGCTTCGTCGAGGACCTGCTGGAGCGGTTCCGCGACCTCATCATCGTCCAAGCCATGCCGGAAAGCGCCCAGGCCATCCTCCGCGGCATGCCGGCGGACCAGATCGCCCGCATGCGTAGCCAGGCCAACAACCTCGGTGCCGCTGAGCTCTCCCGTGCCGCTGATGTCACCAACACCGCGCTCACTGAAATGACGGGCGCCACCTCGCCCCGGCTGCATCTCGAACTGCTCTGCGCCCGGATCCTGCTGCCCAGTTCCGAGCAGACCGAACGCGGGATCGCGGCCCGGATCGACCGCGTCGAACGCCGCCTCAACTACGGCGGCGCACTCCCTCCCGCGGAAGCTGCTTCGGCTCCTTCCACTTCCGCCGCGCCAACTTCCCGGCCAGCGGATCAACCTGTGGAACGCCCGACGGCGGCCGCCGGTACCGTTCCCGCCTCACCAAGCCTCGGCTCACCCGCGCCCCAGGCAGCCACATCCGGGGCCGCCGAGGTCGCTCAGGCTCCGGCTTCCGGCCCTCCGCCTGTTTCAGGGGAACCGTCCAGGGAACAACTGACACCGCCCCGGGTTTCCACCACTGACTGGCCCGTGGATGAAACCAGGCAACAGGCCAGCCGCACCGCTCCCGAACCAGCCGCTCAACCACCCGCTCATACTCCTGGGACGCAGCCTGTTGCCCACGCGCCGGCGGCGCAACCAGCCACCGATCAGGAACGCGCCCAAGCCGGAGCGGCACCAGCCCAAGCACCCACGCCCGCGCCAACCCAAACGACCGCGCCAACCCAGGCGCCAGCGCCCGCACAACCACCAGCACCCTCACAGACCTCTCGCCCGGCCACCGGTGGCGCAGATGTCGAGGTGATCCGGCGGGCTTGGCCCGAGATCCTCCAGACGCTGACCAAGATCAAGCGCAGCAGCTGGGCGCTGGTGGGAGCAAACGCGCAGGTGGCGCAGTTCGACGGCCAACTTCTGACTCTGGCGTTCAGCACTGACGGCCTTGCGAGCGCCTTCAGCCGCGCAGACCATGCCGAGAACCTACGCCAGGCCATCCACAAGACAATCGGCATCGACTGCCAGATCACTTCGGTCGTTGGCGGCAACAGCTCAGGTAGCTCTGAACCAAACCCAAAAGCACCGACTGACCCGGCGCCCCCTGTAGGGGGTGGGCCCTCTCCAGCTGTGTCGTCCGCTGTGGATAGCGCATGGGGACTTGCCCCTGCGCCACAAATCCCTGCTGCCCCGGAAGCAGACAAAGCTGACCCGGCACCAACACCAACGGCTCAACCAGCATCTACGGCTCAACCAGCATCTACATTAAAACCAGTGGCACCGACAACGTCGGGGCAGGTTTCTTCGGCGCCTGGCGAGGCGTCCGGACAGATACCCGGGTCCCAGGCGGCCCCGGCCTCCGAGGCCGCTCCGACCCAACCCGTTACCGCTGCACAGGCTCCGGCCTCAGCAGCTGCCCCGGCATCGTCCGCCGCAGCAGCCGTGTCGACCGCAACGGCACCGACGGACCCGACCGCGGACTACTCGTATTCAGACGATGATTGGGGTCCCCCGCGGGACGAGGACGCTCCCCCGCTGGACGAAGAACCGCCCATGGATTGGGAGCCGTCGGCGTCCCCGGGCTTCACCGCCATGCCCGCAGCCAGCTCTACCCCCAAGAGCAGGCGCTCCACCCAAGCACCTTCGGAGACGAAGTCCGCGGCCTCGGAAGATCCATGGTCCAGGGCTGTCGAGCAGGCGCCGGGCTCGTGGGTGGTCGGCACCGAGTCCAACGTTGGTTCCGCGGCTTCGGTCTCGGCCGTCCCTGACGGCGAGGCGCCTTCATCCGCGCCGTCGACGCCCAGTCCCCTCTACGAACCTGCCGCCGCGCAGATTCCAAACCAGCCGCAGGCTTCGGCAGCGGCCACAGCACCAGCCGCCGACTGGTCAACGACTTGGTCGGCGCCCCAGCCCACGGCCTCCGGCGCGGGCACATCACGAGGCAGTACACCTCCAGCGGGCACATCGCCGGCCGGCACGTCACCGGCAGCAGCGACGCCCGGAGGCGAAACCGCGTATTCGGCCGTAGCACTCGCGCAACCCACTCCGCCAGCCTCTGCCCAAGCGGCCCCGGCCCCTGCGGCAGCGCCGGCGCCCTCGGGAACCGGGAAGCAGAGCCTCTACCAACGGCTTTCGAACAGCCCGGAAGCCATGGCCGGCCGGGAGAAAGCACCGGCACGGACCGCCGTCGCGCCCGGCAGCGTGGTGGAAGACATCCCGAGTGCCGACGACGAAACTATCGAGGAGTCGGGAGTCTTTGGACGGGCCGCCGTCGAGCGTATTCTGGGCGGGAAGCTACTGGAAGAACGGTCGCTGGACGGCATGCGCCGCTAACATCCGGGCTCCGTAACAACACCCCGCACGGCCCGCACGGGGTTCGGCGGGGAACCTCATGGAACCCTGCTTGCGAGCCCGCCGGCGCCCGCAAATGGTGCCACCAAACCGCGACGCGGCCGAACAGCAGCGGCGTCCACACCAAACGAACGAGGACATTGTGTACGAAGGCGCAGTACAAGAGCTGATCGACGAACTCGGCCGGCTCCCCGGCGTCGGGCCGAAGTCGGCGCAGCGCCTGGCCTTCCACATCCTCGAGGCCGATCCCGAGGACATGAAGCGGCTGGTCGCGGCCATCACCACCGTCAAAGAACGGGTGAAGTTCTGCACTGTCTGCGGCAATGTCACCGAGCAGGAGCTGTGCAACATCTGCCGCGATCCGCGGCGCGACCCCTCCGTGATCTGCGTGGTCGAGGAATCCAAGGATGTCCTGGCTGTGGAACGCACGCGGTCCTTCCGCGGCCGTTACCACGTCCTCGGCGGCGCGATCAATCCGATCGCCGGCATCGGGCCCGAGCAGCTCCGTATCCGCGAACTCCTCACCCGGCTCAACGACGGCGCCATCCAGGAAATCATCATCGCGACCGACCCCAACCTTGAAGGCGAAGCGACGGCCACCTACCTGGCCCGCATGCTGAAGTCGATCGGCATCACCGTCACCAGGCTTGCTTCCGGCCTCCCGGTGGGCGGAGACCTGGAGTACGCGGACGAAGTTACCCTCGGAAGGGCCTTCGAGGGGCGCCGCAACGCCCTCATGTAGGCAGCGCGCTGCCCAGAACACCCCGACGCCGTTGCGGACCCCTTAGCAACCCGCCCGGCTTACGCGATCCGCGTGCCGCTGGCCAGCCGGCTTGCAGGCGTCCGCAGCGAACGCCAGCCGAGCCACATGAGCAGCCCCGTCAGGAGCAGTTGCAGGCCGAGTCCCAGCGGCCACAAGGGCGTCGTCTGCTGGAGGTACTGCGGCTGCGGCACGCCGTTGGCGCAAAGGTAGGTGTGGTCCGGGCCGGCGAGCGCGGACCTGGCACCCTGGCTGATGCCTTCGATCATGCCGACTGTGTAGAACCCGGTCCCGCTCCGGTCCGGATACGGAATCGCGTCTGCCACAACCACGTAGGGATTCAACGCGAGCATCCAAGCGACGCGTTCGGTCCGTACGGCAGGGTGCTCCACTAAAGGCCCCTCGCAGGTGTAGCCCGGCTGAGCTGGTTCAATCGGCTGCCCTTGTTGATTCGGCTGCACCGGCGCATACAGCACGGAACGGCTAGCGGGAGAGTTGGCCAGCACCGTCCCTTGCGCCAGTTGCGCACCCAATGCGAAGGAAATCAACGATCCGACCACCAATGCGGCAACTACCAAATAGGTCACCACGATCGAGAACAAGGGCCGCCCGGCAAGCGCCGAAATCCCCACTCCGATCCCGCAGACAACTGCCAGTTCCACGGCCAGCATCAGCAAGGAAACCACGACGTGCCCCGGGGTCAGCCCGCCTTGGAACATACCGAACACAAGGAATGGGGAACTTGTCGCCAGGAAGGCGAGCGCCGCGAGCCACCCCGCGCAGAACTTGCCCCAGAGAATCTGGCCCGGAGTCAGCAAAGTGATCTGCAGGATGGCTAGTGTGCCTCCTGCCCGGTCTCCGTTGATGGCATTGGCGGACAGTGCGGGTGCCACAAGCAGGGCAAACAGGAGCACGAAAGCCAGCACGACCTCGAAGATCATCGACCCGGCCCCGTCCTGCTGCGATAGCGCCGACGGAGGCATTGTGGAACGACGCGCTTCCATGCTGGCGTTCCAGGCGAGCCAGGTCAGCCACGTCACTACCGCGATCACAAAGAACCAGATGCCCAACATGATGTACCAGCCGCGGGAGCGCAACCGTTGTTTCATCTCGAGGACCACGACGTCGCGAATCCCGCCAAGATAGCCGACGACGGCGTTCCCGCCTCCCGTTGTTCCCTGCGGTCCCGCTGGGCCTGGGACGGTTTCAGTCACGTTGCTCATCGCCTCTCCGTATCCAGGTTCATGTACGTCTCTTCCAGGGCACCCGCAGCCGGGGCGAAGGAAACCACTCCGATGCCGGACCGGACGAGTTCGCCTAAGAGGGCGGCAGCGCCGTCGTCGTGCGTTAACAGCAAGGTGACCGCCGTCCGGCGGCCCGCCTCTACACGGTATTCCAGCCCGAGTTCGCTGAGCTTTGCTGTGAGGGCCTCGTTGTCGAGGGCTGTGATCGCGTAGCGCCGGCCCTGCAGGGCCGCCTCCTCGAGGGTCTGCTGTTTCACTGTGCGGCCTTGGCTGACGAACACCGCTCCGTCCGCGATTTCATCGAGCTCACTGAGCACGTGGGAGGAAACCACCACGGCTTTCCCTTCCGCGGCCAGGCTGCGCAGGAGGTTTCGGAGTTCCACCCGGGATCCCGGGTCGAGGCCGGACGCAGGCTCGTCGAGCAGAAGCACGGAGGGGTCGTGGATGAGGGCCCTGGCCAGGCTGAGCCGTTGTTGCTGGCCCCTGGAAAGGACCCGGGCCGGCTGGTCGGCAAGTGTGTCCAGCCGGACAAGTTCGAGCAACTCGGCAACACGCTGGGCAATACCGGCCTTGGGCAGACGGTAGAAGCGCGCCATCTGGACCAGGATTTCGCGCGCGGTCAAGGACTCCCAGACCCCCAGGGTGTCCGGCATCCAGCCGATCCGAAGCCGCGCGGCCGCGCTGTCGTGCAGAGGATCGAGGCCGTTGACCCGGATGGTCCCGGAGTCGGGCCGCAGAAGCGAAGCAAGCATGAGAAGGAGCGTCGTTTTGCCTGCCCCGTTGGGCCCAATGAGTGCCGTGACCTTCCCGGCCGGCGCGTTGAAATCGATGTGCTCCACCGCGTGGACCGTACCGAAGCGGCGTGAGACGCCTTCCGCGGATACCCCGAGGGTGCCACTGCCCGGGACGCTTGAACTTTCAGCTATGGACATGCCCTACTCACCTGTTTCCCCCAAACAGAACAAGTACGCTTCAAATCCCGTGAGCCCACATGCCCGCGGGCTGCGTATTTCTTGATCGTACGCCACGCCGAAACCACCCGGCAGGCACCCAAAGGCCGAGATTTGGTCACAATTCCCCCGCCCGCCGCGCCCGGCGATAAACTGGCCACATAAGCCACGTCGCCGTGCCGGTACCTGGCCACGCAACGTATGATCCCCAATTGATGCAGTGAGGGTGCGCGCATGAGTTTGCCCACTACCGATGTGAAAACCGAAGACCTGACCGCGCAGACTGCCAAGACCAAGCAGCTGATCGTGCAGAAGTTCGGTGGCTCCTCGGTGTCCGATGCAGAAGGCATCAAGCGTGTTGCCCGCCGCGTGGTTGACGCACAAAAGGCCGGCAACGAGGTTGTCGTGGTGGTTTCCGCCATGGGAGACACCACCGACGAGCTCCTGGATCTCGCCGCCCAAGTCACCGATTCTGCTCCCGCGCGTGAGATGGACATGCTCCTCTCCGCAGGCGAGCGCATCTCCATGGCCCTGCTCGCCATGGCCATCAACAAGTTCGGTGCCTCCGCCCAGTCGTTCACTGGCTCGCAGGCCGGCATGATCACGGACGGCATCCACGGCAAGGCCCGCATTATCGACGTCGACCCCCACCGCATCCGTACTGCATTGGACAAGGGGCACGTCGCTATCGTGGCCGGCTTCCAGGGCATGACCCGGAGCACCCGGGAGATCACCACCCTTGGCCGCGGCGGATCCGATACCACTGCGGTGGCCCTCGCCGCCGCGCTCGAAGCGGACGTCTGCGAAATCTACACGGACGTCGACGGCATCTACACGGCCGACCCGCGCGTGGTCTCCACCGCCACGAAGATCGACCGTATCTCCAGCGAGGAAATGCTGGAATTGGCAGCTTCCGGCGCCAAGATCCTGCACTTGCGTTGCGTGGAATACGCCCGTCGATTCGGCGTGCCCCTGCACGTCCGGTCCTCATTCAGCCAAAACGAAGGCACCTGGGTCCTGCCCAGCGCCGATGACAAGATCACGATTCAAGAGGGAGTTGCCTTGGAGCAGCCAATCATCTCCGGTGTTGCACACGACCGTTCAGAAGCCAAGGTCACCGTGGTAGGCGTCCCGGACATTCCCGGCAAGGCCGCCGCAATTTTCCAGGTCATCGCCAAGGCGCACTCGAACATCGACATGATCGTTCAGAACGTTTCCACGCACGGAACCGGCCGCACGGATATTTCCTTCACCCTGCCCATCGTGGAAGGCGCCGACGCCCTCACCGCCCTCCGTGCGGCGCAGCCTGAAATCGGCTTCGAAAGCATCGAATACAACGAGAACGTCGGCAAGCTTTCCCTGATCGGTGCCGGCATGCGTTCGCACCCGGGCGTCTCCGCCACCTTCTTCAAGGCGCTCTCCGACGCCGGCATCAACATCAACATGATTTCCACCTCGGAGATCCGCATCTCCGTGGTCACGCACGCCGATCTGCTGGATGACGCTGTGCGCGCCATCCACAAGGCGTTCGAGCTCGACGGCGAAGCCGAGGCAACCGTCTATGGCGGCACCGGCCGCTAGCCGACCTCCCGGACGGGAACGCTAGCCGGGCACCCGCCGTCGGGCACCCGCCGTCGGGATCTGAAGTACTTAAACGTGAAAGAACCGGAGCAAACGCTCCGGTTCTTTTGCTTTCCTGCGGCCTTGGAGCCGCAGAGCGGCTTCAGGCGCTTTCCTTGCGGATTCCGTAGTGGTGGCCCTGGTCGTCTGTTTCGACGACGAAATGCCCCAGGTCTTCTTCCGACGCCGTCTCGAAGTCGTCATGCTTGTGGACTACGGGCGTATCAATGTCGCCCCGGGTTGCCGGGCCGAACCAGAAACGCAGTCGATCTGTGACCTTCATAAAGGTATCGAGTGCATGTCCCACAATTCCCACCTCCTTCCCCGCTGCGAGGTCCAGCCATGCGGTTGGAGCTGAGTGGTTCCAGTGAGGCCAATTTTACGCCCGGAACCCGCAAAAGGCCCGGGTCGGCGTCGATCGCTAAGAGGCAGGAGCCTTTAGCGAAGGGACTTGTCGTCCGGGTTCTTGGGGACCACGTAGGTGCTGCCATCCGGCCGGCGGATCGTCTCCCACTGCTGCGCTTCGGCCTGGCGCCGCGCGAGGAGGCGCTTGTTCTCCTCGGTCATTTCATGATCCAGGGAACTGCTGTGCGCCGGACCGAAAACTATCCGCAGCTTGCCGGTTGCACGCATGAATCTCTGGGTCATGGTCTCTTTGGCCACCTGGTCTACCCTCTCTCAAAAGGATGCTGTGGTTTAATAGTACACTAACAATTAGTGCACTAACTATCGACCGGCACAAACCAGTCGCCGACACGGAACGGAGCAAGCCATGACTGCCGCAAGCACACCCATTGCCGCCGAAACCACCGCCCGGCCGGAAGACGACCTTTTGCTTGAGCGTCAATTGTGCTTCGCCCTGACGGTGGCGTCGCGGAGCGTGGTGGGCGTCTACAAGCCGGTGCTAGAAAAGATGGGGCTGACCCATCCGCAGTACCTCGTGATGCTCGCCTTGTGGGAACGCAGCCCGCGCACGCTCAAGGACATCAGCGAGACACTCCTGCACGAGCCAGCTACCCTTTCACCCATCTTGCGCCGGCTCGAAGAAGCGGGATTCGTGACCCGCAACCGCATCCACGGAAACGAACGGTCCCTCGCCATTACCTTGACCGAAGCCGGCGCCGCCCTCAGGCAACAGGCGACGTCCGTGCCGGGAACCATCATGGAGCGGCTCCAACTCAGCCGGGCCGAAGTTGCGGAACTTCACCGGGCGATGACCGGGCTCATCGCGGCCACTCAACACCCGACTGCCGGTACGGGCGATAAACTGGCATAAATCAAGGAGAACCCCCATGCGCCTGCGAATAGTCCAGTCTGTGCTGGCCGTCGTCGCCGTCGCTGGTCTTGCCGCCTGCACGCCCGGCCCCGGGGGCGGTTCGCCCAGCAGTTCGGCGCCTGGCAGCAGCACGTCGTCCTCGCCGTCGAGCAGTCCCACCGGGCTTTTGCCTGACGAAACAGCGTCTCCCAGCGGCAAACCGACTCCTTCGTTCTCCCCCACCGCGCCCAGCTCCCCCGGCCGCGGAGATGCCGAGCTTTCCATCATCGTCAAGCTCTCCCCCACGGCAGCCCCTGAGAGCTACACGCTCGTCTGCACCGGCGGCGTCCCCGCTGCGGAAAGCCACCACCCCACCGCAGCCGCAGCGTGCGCAGCCCTGAAAAAGAACCCGGCCCTGCTTACGCGCACGCCCCGCCCCAGCGAGCAGATGTGCGACCAGCGTTACGGCGGGCCCCAAACGGCAATAGTCACCGGGGCCGTTGATGGCGTGGGCGTCGAGTCCTCCTACAAACTCACCGACGGCTGCGAAATCTCCGCCTGGGCCGCCGTCGCCGACATCCTTGGTTCGAGCGGTGCCGGAGCTTAACTACAGGCACCTCCCGCAAGAGAAATGGCTCGCGCTGGAGGCTGCCCACCACGAACGAGTCGGGCACTATGCCAAGCCGTACTTGGCCCGGCGCTCCGCAGGCCAGAAGCACCCCGTGGAAGATTTCCTCTTCACCTACTACACCCAGAAGCCCGGCCAGCTGCTGCGCTGGCACCCGGGCGACGGCGTCGTCCTCTCCGGCCCCAAAGCGGCGGAGAGGACCGGGTGGAAGTACTACAAAGCGCTCGACGACGGCGCGTTGGCGGCCGCGGGCCTGCCCGCCGGTACCGTCGCGGTCAGCTTCGATCGCCGCAAGTTCGCGGCCGACCGCACCGAGGCCGTCCGCTTCGCCGGCATCATCCTCGCGGGAACCGTTGCGCGGCCCGCCCAGTTTGGTTGCTTCGGACTGCACGAGTGGGCCATGGTCTACCGCCAGGACAAGTTCGATCTTCGCCACGAGTACCTCAAGCTGCGGCTAGGCTCCCGAGGCACAGACACCGTGGTGGAAGACAACCGGATCCGCTGCTCGCACTTCGACGCCTTCCGTTTCTACACTCCGGACGCCATCCCGCTCAACGAGCTCGCGCCTACGCGGGACAACCAGCGCACCATGGAGCAACCCGGGTGCCTGCACGCCAACATGGACCTCTACAAATGGGCGTACAAACTGACGCCGGCCCTGCCGAGCGAGCTGGTGATGGACTGCTTCGAACTGTCCTGGCGGATCCGGGCCATGGACATGCAGGCCTCGCCCTACGACCTTGAAGAGTGGGGATATCCGGCCATCAGGATCGAGACGCCGCAAGGCAAGGCCGAGTACGTTGAGTATCAGAGGGCATTCGCTGCCGAGGCCCAAGCGCTACGTGCGCGGGTCCTCGACGAAGTGAAGCCGCTCCTGGAGATCCTGGCACAAACACCGTCTCACGAAGGACAGCGATGACTTCAAGCAATGGAAAGTACGACGTCGAACTCACCATCACGCTGACAGAGGCACCAGGCGCCGTGGACTACGAGTTCGTCTTGCTCGGCTCGGGCGGCGAAGTCTCCGAAGGCTCAACCCTTCCGGACCCCCGCGCGGCGCTTGCCGCCGTCGAGCAATTCGGCGAAGAGATCTTCTTTCCGGTTCCCCGGCCGGACCGCATTTGCACCCAGCAATACGGCGGTCCACAAGTGGCTTTGGTGACGGGCCGGTTCCGCGGTCGCGAAGTCAGCAGCCGCTTCAGCCGGACGGACGGCTGCGAGATCGCCCGTTGGCGAACCATGGCCGCACTCCTCGGCGGCGTGGCAGGTTCCACGGGAAACATCTAGCCCAACGCTCGCTCACAAATAACTCCCCCGAGCCGGACGCTCGCTCACATATAACAAGGCAGCGGCCAGCGGGATATCCTGCCGGCCGCTGCCTTGCATATCTGTCAGACCATCACTGCCGCACTAAAGCGCGTTGTTTGACTGGTCCTCCCCTTCATTCCGCAGTTTGCCCTTGCCGTGCTGGCCTTCCTGGTCATCCTTCGGCGCGACGGACACGCTGCCGTTTGCCGAGACCAGGACGGACACAAACGTCGGCGAGCTGGTGCCCGCAAAGGTGAGTCGGCCGATGTAGGAGCCAGGCGTCAGGTTGTTCCACGCGAAGGTGAGCTTCCCGGATTTGCCGTTCTTCATGTTGATCGGGTTGGGCGTCACCGTGGCGTTGCCCTGGTTTGCGCCCAGGATCGCGGCATCAACACTGGCCTTGGTGGGCCGGTTGTTGGGGCTGGCATACAGGTTCGCGATGATCGTGTACGTCCCGGGTTCCGGGTTGTCGAGCGAGAGCGACTCACTGGCACTCGGCGTCGCTGCCGTGAACAACTGACCCGACGGCGACAGAACATAAAGATCGAAATCGGCGGTGGAATCGGAGGAAATCACCGAGAATTTCGCGAACGCCGTTCCGGGGGCAACCGTGGCGGTCTTGACGAAGTTCGAAGCATTGTTCGCTACAGCCACAGGACCAGGAACAAGCTCCGCCGCCGAGGAATCAGCCTTGGAAAGACCGTCAACGGTCACAGCCGTAGGTGAGTCGGAACCGGAGACGACGTTGAGGTCCGCCGATCCGCTTGCCTGCTGGGACGAGAAGGCGACGCTCTTGGAGGCCAGCACCGACTGCGGACGGACCGCAATCGGGGAGACCACCGACTTGTTGGCACCTTCCCACTTCAACGATCCCATCGCGAAAGTACCCAGTGCGCCGCTCTTGTTTTCGAAGGTCACTGTGAAGGTCTTCTTTTGGCCGACTTCGTTGAAGTTAAGCACGGACGGGGTGACCTTCACGTCAACGCCAGGGACATCGACTGTGGCCCGGTACTGCCCCGGGGTCAAGGCCGTGACGGTGCGCGTGACCTCGATCTTGCCCGCGAGGTTACCCAGGGCGAACGACGGAAGGTTCATGTCGCGCGGCAGTGTCGATCCGAGTCCCGGCTTGCCGAGATCGACGCCAGTGCCCTGGATGAACTTCAGGTAGTCCTCGGTTCCGGCATCGTAGACCAGGCCCGGTTCCAGCACGCTGGCAGGGTTCATTTCTCCCGCGCCCGTGGCGAAGACGTCCTGGTTCTTGCTTCCGTCGGCCAGCCTGACGTCACTCGCCGTCGTCATCATGGCCGACTTGACCATCGCCGGTGACCAATCGGGATTCTTCGCCAGGATCAAGGCTCCGAAACCTGCAATGTGCGGGGACGCCATGGAGGTACCGGACATGAATCCGTACTCATCACCGTTGCTGCCGATCGGCGAAACACCTGCCAGCACAGCAACGCCGGGAGCCGAGACATCCGGCTTGAGGAGGTCTGAATCGGTGGCGAGGAGCGGGCCGCGGGAGGAGAATCCGGCGATCTGCGGCTGGGCCTCGAGCGGAAGCCCGGTGGTGTCGTGGTCAACCAGGGAAACGGTAATTCCCGGGTTGGCCGCGACCTTGTCCTTGATAGCCTGCGAGGCCGGAGGATTCACGTGGACGGTGGGCACTGCGTGCTTGTCCGTGTCCAACGAGGAGCTGGTGAGGTTCACGAGGATCATGCCCACGCCGCCTCCGCGGAGCACCTCGGCGCTCTTGGCGACGCGGTCAACCACCCCACGGTCACACACCACAACCTTGCCGGCGATTTTCGCCGGGTCCAGGGACCCCGGCGCACAGAGTGCTGCGTTACCGGCTCCTGAGGCGGCGTTTGCGGAGAGCACGACGCCGGCCCCGCTCACCTGGTGGTTCATGATGCTCGCTCCGCGGAACTTGGTGCCGTCGGAGAATTCGACGGTTCCTTGGAGCTCCTGCGAGAAGGAAGTAGCCGCAACCGTGGTCATCCAGGGTGCGCCGTGGTTGACGGTGCTGGCCTGCGGACCCGAGTTACCGGCGGACGCTGCCACAAAAATGCCGGCTGACGCGGCAGAGAGGAACGCCAGCGAGACCGGGTCGGTGGTGGTGTCCGTAGCCCCGGAAATGGAGTAATTCAGGACGTCCACGCCGTCCGCAATAGCCTGGTCAATGGCGGCGATGGCCGCGGAACTATAGCAGCCGCCCGAATTGGGGTCGGTGTCTTCCCAGCAGACCTTGTAGATCGAGAGCTTGGCAGCTGGTGCCACGCCGCTGGTCTTGCCGAAGCTGCGGCCATCCACGAACGTTTCCACACCGGAGTCGCCTGCGGCGGTGCTGGCCGTGTGCGTACCGTGGCTCACGACGTCGATGGGCGAGATCTGTTCATGGGGTGCCCGTTGGGCTGGCGGAACCGTCTGGAGGAAGGCATCTGCGAAATAGTGGGCGGCGAGGACTTTGGAATTGCAGGCAGTTCCGTCAAAGGCCGCCCCGGTGTCGGTGCCCTTCTGGCACTCGCCTATGAAGGTATCTCCGTTGGCCTTCAGCATGGCGATCTTGCCGTCACTCGTGCGGTACGGGACGCCCACCTGGGGGTCGCCGACAAGCGGCTGGACGGGATCGCCGGCGAAGAACTTGCTTGTGGGCGTGTAGCCGGTGTCGATAACGCCCACCACAGTGCCCTTGCCGGCCTGGTCCTGGCCGCCGAACTGGGTATTCCACACGCCGTTCGGTCCGCTGAGGTTGAGGAAATCGGTGGTGGAGTAGTCCGGAGCTGACTGCGTGTCCGGGGCCACGAGGAGAACATCGGGGTTCTTCGCGAGATTGACGGCCTGGTTTGCGGAAAGGGTGGCACTGAAGCCGTTGATGGCTGTGGTGTAGTCGCGATTGATGCTCACGCTCTGCTGCTTGGCCACGTCCTGCTGCTTCTGCTGCAAGTGGGCCTGGTACTGCTTCACTTCGGCCTTGCCGACATCCAGCTTCTTGCCGGCTTGCGGCTTAGTGGGCACATAGCCGGGCGTGCCGCCGTCGTAAGTGGCCGCTGGCTTCTCTGCCAGCACCACCACGTAGCGGCCATCCTGATAAGACTTGGGGTCGACATTCCGGGCAACCCCCGCGGCCATTGATCCGAAGACCGTCGAGCCGGAAGCGGGCGCAGCCTGGGCGGGTGTCAATGCCACCGAGGAGAGCAGAACCGGTAGTCCGACGGCCAACGCCGCAGCTTTTCGAAGCCCCCCGCTTCCAATGAAGCTCTTTCCTTGTGAATTCACGAGTGATTGCACCTTTCCGGGCGATCGTGGCGGTCATGTCAAGATCAATCAACTAAGGATGGACACCGATTGACAGTTCTTGTAATCAGGTAAAGCCCAGCCGATTCAAAGAGTACAGAGTGATAGCTGAATATGACATAGGACACATTTCACGTTTTTTGTCATGTCATTCGGCATCAGAATACATCCGCACGCAGCAGCGGGCACGCCCCCGTCGGAAGGGACGTGCCCGCTGTGCGGATATTCAGATATTGATGACGAAGGCGGGCTGAAAGACGCCTCAGGCGTGTTGGTACGTCAAGCAATCAGCCGCTTCGGCACCGGGGCCGATCCGGACATCGTGGGCCTCGCACATGAGGTTGTTGTTGTGGGTACATTCCGAGCGCTGACAGGCACCCACATGCGCCAGGACTTTGGGGAGTCCTCCCATAAGCGCGGTGTCAATGAAGGTGGCACAGCATGCGTGGTCCGCGGTTCCGCCGATCGTGATCCCGTACGCGGTGCAGCCATGATGGTTGAATCCGCAGCTGCCAACGCTGCATGCGGACACTTCGGCGACGTGTTCGGTCATTGCTCCTCCTGTTGGACGGGGAATTTCCTTGACAGCAATTCCAAGCTACTCCCGAATACGCGCCTTTAACCCGGATGATTAGCGCATTTGCGCGTACCCTATTGCGCTCCAGGTGGTACCAGCGGCCCGGGCCGCTCTAAGAATGGATCCCTCGCAACGCGTCGCTGATTTTGGCCCTTGTCGAAGCATCCGGCGGGACGGAAATACGGTTTTCCCGCGCAGCCCGGTCTGCCATGATCCTTTGGAAAACCATCCTCCCCAGGCCAGCAAAAACAGCGGCAAGGACCACGGGCAAAACCATCGACTTAGCGTTCTCGGCCATGCCGCAATCCTAGTGACGCAAACCACCCCCGGCCAGAGCCGCCGTCGTTCAGTGCCCAGAGCAGCCGCCGGGCATTGAAAACCCCCGACGTCGGCCGGGCGCCGCCGCGAATTGGCAGGCCCCACGGGGCCTCTTCACCGATCTCCCGCAAATAGGGTATGTAGCGATTTGGCCGGTAGAATGGGCATGCAAGCTCGCGGAGCGCCCCCCTTATTCCGTAAGACACTGCCGTTAAACACTGTTGCTGAACACTGTTTGGAGGCAGTTCCGGCGTGAGACGGCACCACTCCGCGGCAGCCTTTAACCAAGGTTTAACCAACGCTCACGCACAGGAGTTACCGGATGCCCCGGATCGTCGTCGACGTCATGCCCAAGCCCGAGATTCTGGACCCTCAGGGGAAAGCCATCGTGGGCGCACTGCCCCGCCTCGGCTTTACCAGCTTTAGCGCAGTCCGCCAGGGCAAGCGCTTCGAACTGACCGTCGACGGCGAGGTGACCGACGCCATCCTCGCCCAGGCCCGCGAGGCCGCCGAGACCCTGCTGTCCAACCCGGTGATCGAAGACGTCGTCAACGTCGAGGTCGTCGAGGCCTGACATGACTGAACTTCCTTTGATCGGCGGAGCCCCTGTGGCCGTCGAACCCCATTTGCTCGGCGCCAAAATCGGCGTCGTCACGTTCCCCGGCACCCTTGACGACCGCGACGCCGCCCGTGCGGTACGCCTCGCAGGCGGCACCGCCGTCGCGCTCTGGCATGCGGACACCCACCTCGCCGACGTGGACGCCGTCGTCATCCCGGGCGGTTTCTCCTATGGCGACTACCTGCGCGCCGGCGCGATTTCGCGCTTCGCTCCGCTGATGTCCCGCATCATCGATGCTGCCAACAGCGACGCCAAGCTGCCTGTGTTGGGTATTTGCAACGGCTTCCAGATCCTGACCGAGTCGCACCTGCTCCCTGGCTCCATGATCAAGAACGACCACTTGAAGTTCTTGTGCCGCGACCAGGTACTGCGGGTCGAGAACAACAAGACCTTGTGGACCTCGGACTACGAGGCCGGCGAGGAAATCACGGTTCCGCTGAAGAACCAGGATGGCCAGTACATCGCCGACGACAAGACCCTGGACGCCCTTGAGGCCGAGGGCCGCGTCGTGTTCCGCTATGTCGGCTGGAACCCGAACGGTTCACGCCGCGACATCGCCGGCATCAGCAACGCCGCCGGCAACGTGGTGGGCCTCATGCCGCACCCGGAGCACGCGGTGGAGCCAGGATTCGGCCCGGAGTCCAACGCAGGCACGGATGGCTTGGGCTTCTTTACCTCCGTCCTGAACAAGATCGTGGGAGGCGCACAGTGACTACCTCAGCTGAAACCGTCGGCAAGAAGTTCAACATCGACACCGTCGAGAACGCGGCCAAGACGCCGGACACCGAGCTCCCCTGGGCCGAACTCGGCCTCAAGCAGAACGAGTTCGACGAGGTCGTGAAGGTCCTGGGCCGCCGCCCCACCGGCGCCGAACTCGCCATGTACTCCGTCATGTGGAGCGAGCACTGCTCCTACAAGTCCTCGAAGAACCACCTGCGCCAGTTCGGCGAAAAGGTGACCGAAGAGATGAAGAAGGACATGCTCGTGGGCATCGGCGAAAACGCCGGCGTCACCAACCTGGGCGACGGCTGGGCCGTGACGTTCAAGATCGAGTCCCACAACTCGCCGTCGTTCGTGGAGCCCTACCAGGGTGCCGCAACCGGCATCGGCGGCATTGTCCGCGACATCATCTCCATGGGCGCCCGCCCGGTGGCAGTGATGGATCCGCTGCGTTTCGGCGCCATCGACCACCCGGACACGGCCCGCGTCATGCACGGTGCCGTTGCCGGCATTGGTGGCTACGGCAACTCGCTTGGCCTGCCGAACATCGGCGGCGAAATGGTGTTCGACTCGGTGTACCAGGGCAACCCTCTGGTCAACGCGCTGGCAGTCGGCGTCATGCGCCACGAAGACATCCGTTTGGCCAACGCCTCCGGCAAGGGCAACAAGGTAGTCCTTTTCGGTGCACGCACCGGCGGCGACGGCATTGGCGGCGCATCGGTGCTGGCCTCGGAGTCCTTCGACGACACCAAGCCCTCCAAGCGCCCCGCTGTCCAGGTAGGCGACCCCTTCGCCGAAAAGGTGCTCATCGAGTGCTGCCTGGAGCTGTTCAAGGGTTCGCTGGTTGAGGGTATCCAGGACCTCGGCGCCGCGGGCATCTCCTGCGCCACGTCCGAGCTCGCTTCCAACGGCGACGGCGGCATGCAGGTTGAGCTGACCTCCGTGCTGCTCCGCGACCCCACGCTGACCCCGGGCGAAATCCTGATGTCCGAGTCGCAGGAACGCATGATGGCGGTCGTCACCCCTGGGAACATCGCCGCGTTCGAAGCTGTCATGGACAAATGGGCCGTGGAGTACTCGTGGCTTGGTGAAGTGACCGATACCGGACGCCTGATCATCACGTGGGAAGGCGAAGTCATTGTCGACGTCGACCCGCGCACCGTTGCCCACGACGGTCCGGTCTACGACCGCCCGTTTGCCCGCCCCTCATGGCAGGATTCCGTCCAGGCCGATACCTTCACGGGCTCCGTGCAGGACGCAGGCCGCCCCTCCACCTCCGGGGAACTGGCCGCTGCCATCACCGAGCTCATTGCTTCGCCGAACATGTGCAGCAAGGCCTGGATCACCAAGCAGTACGACCGCTACGTCGGCGGCAACACCGCCATGGCGTTCCCGGACGACGCCGGAGTGGTCCGCGTGGACGAGGAAACCGGCCTTGGCGTGGCCCTGGCCACCGACGCCAACGGCCGCTACACCTACCTCGACCCGTACCACGGCGCACAGCTGGCACTTGCCGAGGCGTACCGCAACGTCGCCACCTCCGGCGCGGTCCCGATGGCCGTCAGCGACTGCCTGAACTTCGGTTCCCCCGAGGATCCCGACGTCATGTGGCAGCTGGCCGAGTCCATCCGTGGACTATCGGACGCGTGCATGGAGCTGGGCGTCCCGGTCACCGGTGGCAACGTCTCGTTGTACAACCAGACGGGTACCGTGCCGATCCACCCCTCCCCTGTGGTTGCAGTTCTGGGCAAGCTCGACGACGTCGCGCGCCGCACCCCGTCCGGCTGGAAGGAAGACGGCCAGGCCATCTACCTGCTGGGCACCACGGCCGCGGAACTGGACGGCTCGGAATGGTCCAACCTGCGCGGACACCTCGGTGGCTTGCCGCCGAAGGTTGACCTGTCCATGGAGCGCCAGCTGGGCGAAATCCTCATCAACGCTTCGCGCGACGGCATGATCGACGCCGCGCACGACCTCTCCGAGGGCGGCCTTGCCGCTGCGCTGGTGGAGTCCGCACTGCGCTACGGCGTCGGCGCCCGGATTGCGCTGGACGAACTCGTGGAGCGCGACGGCGTGGACCTGTTCACCGCTTTGTTCTCCGAGTCCCAGGGCCGGGCCATCGTGTCCGTTCCGCGCTCCGAGGAAATACGCTTCAAGGACATGTGCACCGCCCGCGGCTTCGCCCACCTCCGGATCGGCGTCGTCGACGCTGCCGGCGGCAAGCTGGAGATCAACGGCGTGGACGAGCTCTCCTTGGACGCTCTTAGTGAAGCCCACGAGGCCACACTGCCGAAGTACTTCGGCTAATTTAACGCGGGGTCACTTACGGCCCAAGAATCCCCTCGGGATGGGCCGTAAGTGACCCCGCGTTGTTCGTTTTCAGTCTTCGCTGTGGAGGTCCCGGCGTCGGGCGCTCAAGAGCTCAAGTTCGGGGCGCGCGGCAACAAAGCGTTCGACGGCGTCGAGCACCTCCACGAGATGCGCCCGGTCTGCTGCCACTCCGCCTGCGCCGATGAGGGCACGGCGATGCTGGTCCAAGTGCCCGGTCTCGGCGGCAGAGACCTCGAAACGCCGTTTCAACTCGGCGATCAGCGGCCGCACCAGGGAACGTTTCTCCTTCAGGCTGTGCACCTCGCCGAGGAGGATATCGAATTCGATCCACGCGATCCACATGCGCCCATCGTATCCAGTAGTCGCGCGCCCTCCCGCTTCGGAGCCCACGGTGGCAAGATGAGGGCAGACCAAAGGAGCTCCATGGGCGCTGACGATCATACGAACAAGGCCGGCAATGCAGTATCCCGGGGCGCCGATTCGGTGGGAGACGCCGTAGACGACGCCAAGGATTCACCGACCGTCCGGGTAGTGGCCCGGGCCGGCTTCGTGGCCTTGGGGCTGATACACCTCCTGATCGGGATTATCGCCCTAGGGATTGCGCTGGGCGCATCCGGCCAAGCCGACCAAAGCGGTGCGGTCGGCCAGATGGCGGCCACGCCTGGCGGAGTCGTCCTTTTGTGGGCGGGGCTGATCGCCTGCGGTGTCCTCGCGCTCTACATGGCGAGCGACGCCGTGATGGGGTGGAGCGGGGGTGGCAGCTCGAAGCCCTGGATGAACCGGCTCAAGGCGGCCGGGCAGGCGATCGTCTTCGCTGTGGCCGCGGTGACCTTCGGCAGTTTTGCGCTCAGCCGTCCAAGCAGCAGCAGCGAGAAATCCCGTACGACCAGCGCAGACCTCATGTCCAGCACTCCCGGCACCGTCCTCCTGGTGATCATCGGGGTGGCGCTGCTGGCGGCAGCCGGCACGTACGTCTTCCTGGGGATCACACGCAAGTACGAAAAGAACCTGAGGGGAAAGCCGTCCGGGGCCTTGGGAGACGCGTTTACGGTGCTGGGCGTGGTGGGCTATTGCGCGAAAGGGGTGGCCCTCGGCGCCGTCGGCCTGCTCATCCTGATCGCCACAGCGGCGCACGACCCCTCCCAACAAGGGGGCCTCGATTCGGCGCTCAAGGCCTTCCTGAAACAACCATTTGGCGGGTGGGTGCTCGGGTTCGTCAGCCTCGGACTCATGGCCTACGGCGTCTACTCCTTGTTCCGTTCCCGTTACCAGCGGCTCTGACGACGGCCCGCGCAGGTTGGCACGGCCCGCGCAAAAAAGCCCGACGGCGGCCCCCACCTAGGGTGGGAACCGCCGTCGGGCGCTTATTTAGCTTGGTCGTGCTACTTGGACGTGCCTTGCGACACGGATCCTTGAAGCTGGCGCTGGAAGATGATGTAGACGATCAGCACCGGAACCACGGTGACCGTGACGGCAGCGAACAGGGCGCCGAAGTCCACGGCATAACCCATCTGGCCAGCGAAGGCGGCCAGTCCTTGGGACAGCACACGCGGCCCGGCCGCGTTGATGGCCACCGGAATCAGGAACTGGTTCCACAGGCCCAGGAAGTTGAAAATGGCAACGGAAGCGAGTCCCGGTTTGGCCATCGGCAACATGACCTGGAAGAACGTCCGCCACTCACCCGCCCCGTCCAAGGCAGCCGCCTCGGTGATTTCGTGGGGAAGCGACTTGAAGAAGGAGAACAGGAAGAACACCGTGAACGGCAGCGCGAAGCCAACGTACACGAGGATGAGGCCCGGCAAAGTGTTCAATAAGCCGATGTTCCGCATGACGAAGAACAACGGCACCATGGCGAGGAAGATCGGGAAGGTGAGCCCGGCAAGCATGAGGTAGTAGATCGCTTTGCTGCCGAAGAAGACATAACGCGCCAGGACGTAGGCACACATGGCGCCTAGCACCATGACGATCACCAAAGCGGACCCCACGACGATCACAGAGTTGAGGAAGTAACTCCCGATTCCGGCCTCGGTCCATGCCCGGACGTAGTTGTCGAAACGCCACTGCGAGGGCAAGGCGAACGGCGAAGCGAAGATCTCGCTGGACGTCTTGAAGGAGGACATGAAAGTCCACAGCAGTGGCAGGATCACGATAAGTGACCAGATGCTGAGGGCCGTGTGCGAAACGGCGCCCACCACCCGGTCCCCCGTGGTCATGGCCGGCTTGCGGGGGTTGAAATGCAGGGATTTCATTTCCTGGCTGGCAATTTTGGTAGTCATCAGAGGGACACATCCTTGTCGCCACCAGTGAGCCTGTTGACCAGGAACACAAGGCCGGAGAAAATCAGGGTGGCTACGGCGAGCACAACGCCCATGGCGCTAGCCAGGCCGAACTGGCCCTTCGTGAAAGCGGTGAAGAAGAGCTGCTGGGACATCACCAAGGTGGAGTTGTCCGGGCCACCGCCGGAGTTCAGGGCGGCCATGTAGACGAAGGCGTCCAGCGCCAGGATTCCCATGTAGATGTAGGCGGTCTGGATATTGTCCCGGATCAGCGGGATAGTGATGGACACGGCAGTGCGGAAACGCCCGGCCCCGTCAATCCTGGCCGCCTCAAACAGCTCGGCAGGGATCCCCTTGATGCCCGCGACGAACAGCACCATGTAGAAGCCGATGAAGCCCCACACGATCACGAACATCGTGGCGATCATGGCGGTGTTCTTGTCGCCGAGCCAGGCGTAGGACTTGAACTGGTCCATGCCCAGGGATGTGAGGATGCCGTTCAGCAGGCCTCCGGAAGGATCGTAGATCTGGCCCCACATGATGCCGATGGCAATTGCCGGAATCGTGTAGGGGAAGAAGGAGACAACCCGGTAGAAGCTGGAGTTGCGCAAGCCCTTGATCTGGCCTTTGCTGCTGCCCCCCACGGTTACCAAGGTTGCGAGTACAAGGCTGAGGATGATGGTAATGATGGGCAGGAAGATGACCAACAGGATGTTGTTCCCCATGGCCTTCATGAAGATGTCATCCGTAAAGAGCTTCTGGTAGTTCTGAAGGCCAATGAAGTTTTGCTTGGGTGAGAACCCCGACCAGTCAGTCAGGGAGTAGCCGAAGGCCTGGATGAATGGCCAGATCACAAACAGGATGTAGATGGTCAGGGGTACGCCAAGGAAGACCACAAAGAAGCTGATCTTGTCGAACGTCAGGGGCTTGCGCCGCCTCTTGTAGACGGATGGTGCGGTATCCGGAACGACGACGGCGGACGCACCGTCGCCATTCCGGAGTGTTTTTGCTTTCACTAAAGTCACTTCACTTCAATCTTCGTGACCGAGCTGTCGTTGCGGACCTTGTCGGTGATCTTCTGCAGGTCCGACGTCAGGGTGGCGACGTCGGACTTTCCATCCAGGAATGTGTTCCACACAACCAACTGGTCTTTGTTCATCCCGTAGAGGTCAACAAAGTTCCACGTGAAGATGTTCGATCCAGCATCGCTGAGCAGCTTCGTCTGGGAAACCAGGGCGGTGGAACCGAAGCCATCGGCGGGAACGGTGTCCTTGACGATGGTGGGGGCCAGCTTGGTCTTGGCAAAGTTGGTGGCAGCATCCTTGGACAGCATGACACGCAGCAATTCCTTGCCACCAGCAACGTTTTTGCCCTGGGACGGAACAACGAAGGGCTCGCCGGAAGCGCTGTGCATTGCCTCGTAAGGAAGTTTGGATCCCGAGGTCACAGTAGGAACCGGTACGCCGGTCATCTTGAATCCGGACTTGGTCTGGTCCTTCATCTCGTTTTCTATCCACGAGCCGGACGGGTAGAACACGGCTTCCTGGGCGTTGCTCCACTGCGCCTGCGCTGCGGTGAACTGCGTACCCGAGCCACCTGGCTTGAAGTGGCCCGCCTTGACGATCTTGTTCAGGGCGGTAAAGACGCTCTGGATGGCCGGGTGGGACCAGGCGTCCGCTTTCAGGTTTTCAAGGCCGAGGCGAACGTCATTGCCGCCTTCCTTGATGGCGGAAGCGATCGCCATCTCCTGGTAGTACGTGGCGGCTTCCTTGCCCCAGACGAACAGGTATTTGCCTTTGGCCTTGGCCTGCTCGCCAAGGGTGTACATGTCATCCCAGGTCTTCGGCACGGTCCACCCGTTGTCCTTCAGGTATGAATCCGAGTACCACATGGCGTAAACGGTCAGCACGTAGTTCAGGGCCGCCAGCTTGCCATTGAAAGTACCCGGGGCGAGCACTCCAGCGTAGAGGGTGTCCTTGATGACCTTACCTTCGAGGTTCTTGGCCTCGACCACGCTGGTGAGGTCTTCAAGCTGGGCCAAGATGGTGCTGAAGCCGATTGCCTTGGCACCGGAGTTGTCGATCAGGTCCGGCGGGTTGCCTCCGACGAATCGCGGCTGGAGTTCCTGCGCGATGTCCGTGGACGGGGAAATCTTGGCGGTGGAACCTGAATGTGCGCTTTCGAAGCCCTTCCCCGCGAAGTCAACGTAGTCGATTCCATACCCGCCCTTGAAAATCACGGCGTCAACGGTGGACTTGTCTGCCATACCGAACGGATTCGTATCTGAAACGGTGCCCGTAGGACCGGTGGTTCCTCCGCCGCCACCGGCTGCGCAGGAGGCCATCGAGCCGGCCAACGGCACAAGCACGGCCGCGGCGAGCGCGCCGCGGAGGAAACCGCGACGTGCAAAGGACTGCTGCTGAACGTTCATCCTAAAACCCTCCAGAGACTCGTAGTACCGAACTCTGACGGCGCCTCGGCCGGCAGTCGATCGGTCCGGGCACCGCCGCTGCGACGCGCCCTTCGTGTGACATACTTCACCACGAGTGATTGAAAAGCAATATTTGAGGGCAGTTTCAATCAACTTTTGTCAAAATGTGATCTGACGCGCCAGCCACCCAGGAGGGGCCACTTGGGTGGTTTAGCCCCGTAAATTCAGGGATTTTGCGCACTGAGCGATGGCCTCGCGCGCCCATTGCTGCTGTTGCTCGGTTCCTACCCGCTCAGCCCACTGTTCGGCAAGCTGGAACTCGACCATCGCCTCGGTGCGCCGCCCGTCGTCGTACATCGCCCAACCGAGGTTGTTGTGCAGTGAAACCATCCACCGCTTGGTGCGCGAATCCTCGACGGCGGAGGCGTATCCAAGGGCGCTGCGCGTCCATGATTCCTGGTGGCCGGAGTCCGCGATGGCCAGCATATGAAGTGCGTCCACGGCGAGGAAATCTTCGCCCAGGAGGTCTCCCATCTCGGCGGCCTGCTCAAACAGCGGAACAGCCATGGCAGGGTGGCCGGCGGAGTTGAGCAGGCGGCCGCGCTCCAGGAGGATCCGCACCGCAACGGTCGGTTCCTCTTCGGCGTCGATTCCGTCCAGGAGCGCATCCGCTTCCTCGAAGCGGCCCTGCAGGCCGATGGCCCGGCCCAATTGGGTTGCGAGCTCGGCCCGTTCAAAGGCATCGTAGGCAGAATCCGTCATGGCTTCGCGGAAGCGGGCTTCCGACAACGCAGGGTCCTCAAAATTCCACAGCTCATCGAGGGTCGTTTGTTCCAGCATCTGGCTCCTCCTGATTGCTTTGAGGCTGGGAAGGTGCGGTCCACTCACAATCTAGCCGAAGCAGCAGACGGGGCCCGCGTGTCAGTCCTTGGCGAGCCGGGCCCAGCCCAGTTGCTCCTGCTGCTTGCGGCTCAGCGAGGAAACCACCAGGTCATAGGAGTCCTCCACCATGTCCCTGACCATGGAGTCAGGGAGGGCGCCGTCCAGGCGCACGCCGTTCCAGTGCGTCTTGTTCATGTGCCAGGCGCCCGTGATTTCCGGATGGGCCGAGCGAAGTTGCACGGCCAGGGAGGGATCGCATTTGAGGCTCACCGCCAGGTTGTGGTCGTCCAAGGCAGAGGCGGCGAACATCTTGCCCTCCTGCTTGGATCCACCGGACACGGCGGACCGGACTTTGAAAACCGACGTTTCCGGGCCAAACGGGAAGTCTTCGTAGGTCCCGGGGAAGCCAAGGCAGATTTGGCGGAGTGTGGCAGCGTCCATGTAGCGAGACTAGCGGAGTACGACGATCAGCGGACCGAGCGCCTCACGCAACGTCCAGGAAGTCCTCGAGGAGCACCACTTCCAGGCCGGCAGCCACCTGCGCCGAACGGAATGCCTCGAAGTCCGCCGCGAATTCGGGGCGGAAGTGCATCAGGACGATGTCGCCGGGCCGGAGGGAATTGCCGTACTGGTAGTCCATGCGCCCGGCATTGGCCTTGGCCTCCCACGTAATGATGGCCTTCAAACCGGCGGCTGCCACGGCTTGCCGCATGGCCGTCGAATAGGCACCTCCAGGAGGCCTGAACAGGGTGGGCCTGCGGCCGTACTGCTGGACGGCAAAATCCTGCATACCCGCGATGTCGTCAAGCTGACGCTGGTAGCTCCATTGCGTGGTCATGTTGACGTTGTGGCTGACCGTATGGTTTTCAACCAGGCTCCCCTGCGCCATGAACGCCTTGAAGAATCCAGGGTTGTCGCGGACAGTGTTGCTCGTCAGGAACAGTGTGGCCGGGTAGCCGTTCTCCTTGAGGAGGCGCACGCTTTCCGGGGACTTGACCAGTCCGTCGTCGATCGTGAGGAACACCACGGGATGTTTGGTCGGGATCTTGGTGATCACGGGAGCCAGTCCGCCTTGGATAGGCGGCAGGGTGAAGTCCGGGACGAAGGGGTTCCTGAGTCGCCCGGGGCCCGCGGGGCTTGGTGTTGGAGTCATCGCGGTGCTTGCGGACGACGACGGTGTGGGGTCCGCCGTGCGGGGAGCCGTCGTCGGGCTTTCTGCGGACGGGTTTCCCGGGAGCGCGCATGCCCCCAGCCCGGCCACAAGGGAAGCCCCGAGGAAACCGAGCGCGGTGCGTCGGCTGGCGGTGGAGGGGTGGTCGTCACACATGGGGTTTCCTGGTCTCGGAGGGGTGCTTGTCCCCTGGAACATACCAGCGGCCGGTTAACAGAAAGCGACGCTAGATGCCGCTCCGCCAGCCCATCTGTGCGGGACAAGCGTTCATCACAACGTCCAGGCCCGCAGCTTTGGCCCGCTCCGCTGCATCCTCGTCAATTACTCCAAGCTGGAGCCACACGGCTTTCGCTCCCACGGCAATCGCTTCGTCCACTACCGCGCCGACGCGCGAGGAGTTCACAAAGCAGTCGACGACGTCGATGGGCTGCTTCTCGAAGGGCACGTCGGCAAGGAATTTGTACCCGGTTTCGCCGTGGACGTCTTCGCCTTTTTGGTTGATCGGGATGATCTCCATGCCCATGGTGTCGCGAACGTAGAGAGCCACTTCGAACGCCGAGCGCCACTCATTCGTGCTAAGTCCCACGATTGCCCAGCGGCCCCTTGTTCGCATAAGCCGGTCAATGACTGCCGGATCGTTGACGTGTGTCATAACTCCAGCCTACTAGCGGGATAGCAGTCCAAGGAGCCAACGCAGCGACGTCCCGGCAGGCTTCAGGGACACGCCGTCCTGGGCGTTCTCGGCTGCTTGCTGAACGCCGTTCTGGAGGTCCTCCGCCGTCGGGGTGGATGGGATGGCAGTTTTGGGCTGCGGAAGGACTCCTTGCGAGTCGGTCTTAGGCTCGGTGTGCACTGCCTTCGGCGCTTCGGGCAGTCCGTCGCTTGGCTGGCGTGCGGGGGCGGGAACGTTCACCGGAGCAAGCGGTTGGCTCGCCGCATTACCGGTGCTGGCCGGAGCGGAGGCTACCGGGTCCGCCGAAGAGCCTTCCACTGGACGCGCGGCCGGCGACAGATCGACGGGAGCCGGGTGTGTCGCAACCTTCGGGGAGTCCTGGGCGGGGGCTGGAGGTACGAGCGAAGGCGGAGCAGTGGTCCAAGCGGGCGCCCAGCCAGAGATGAGGACCTGCATGAATTCCGGGGTTCCCTTGCTGAATCCGCCATTCGCGGCCGCAACGCCACCAACCCCCAGGCCCATGGCGGTCAGGACGGCGGCACCAATCACGACGGGGCGATGCTTGCGCAACCGGCGCTGCTTCCCGAGCTCGTCGCAGGGAGGGGTGTCACCCACGGCCGAGCCGGCCAGCATCGCCGCGAGTGCGGGCCCTGGGACCGGCGCCGGCATGGACGCAAACGATTCCAGTGCTCTCAACGAATCCGTGAGTTCGGGGGTGCCCGTGAGGCCAGCCTCAAGCATGAGCTCGAGGATGATCGCGTCGCGGTCAATGTCCTTGCAATCCCAACGCATCATGGGGCCACGTATTCCTTTACTACCGAGTGCTCGCGGAGTGCATTCAACGCCCGGCGCTGCAGTTGCTTGACTGCGCCTTGGCTTTTCCCCATGATTTCGGCTGCTTGGTCCACAGTCAGACCGGCAACAATGCGAAGCGTCAGGACTTCCCGCTGATCTTCCCGAAGAAGATCCAGCAGCGCCATGACTTCGCCGGGCGCCACACGGTCCATCGCTTCGGCTTCCGCCGAACTCGATTGGCGCGTGTCACGCTCAGGTTCAAACTCGTGGTGCTCGGGCGCCCTGCTTTGCCGACGGTGGTCATCCACCATCCGGGCGTGGGCCACCGAGAATACAAAGGTCCGCAGACCGCTGACGCCGCCCGTGATCGTCTCAACGCGCGGCAGGACGGCAAGAAAGACGTCCTGGGTGACAGCTTCGGGATCCGAAACACCTTTTGCTGTAAGGTAGCCGAGCACCTGGCCCGCAAAGGCCTGGTAGACGGCGCTGAACAGTTCAGCCTCCCGGCCGCGAAGGGCCAGCAATGCTGCATCGGTCAAGGGGTCGGTCACTGAAGCGTGGCTTTCGTTGGGGAGCGAATGTCCGGATCCAAGCGAGATCCTCGGTACCGCCCAAACGCCGCAGGGCCGGGCAACCTCACCTAGCTTAACCGCTGCTCCCGCTGTGCCCAAGGACCGGCCTTCGGTTCCGGAGGCTTGCCTCTCCCGGACTTTCTGCACATCCACGAAACCCCTTCAGACATGAAAAGGGCCGAGCTGAAACATGATGGGGGACAAATTTCAGCTCGGCCTTTCAAAGAGGTAATCGTCGGGGCACCCCAAAGGGTTACGCAGATTCCAAAAGTTTTTTTGAAGGCGTTTTTTGGGTCTTTTGGCGCCGGAACGCGCGACGGCGGGCCGCCCCCGAAAGGGCGACCCGCCGTCGTCGTGATTCAGCTTTGGTGACTAGTCCTCGATGAGGTCGTGCACCACGATCGTCTGGTCCCGGTCCGGGCCGACGCCGATCGCGGAGAACCGCGTGCCGGAGAGCTTCTCGAGGGCCAGCACGTATCGGCGGGCGTTCTCGGGGAGGTCTTCCAGCGTCTTGGCGCCGGTGATGTCCTCGGTCCAACCGTCGAAGTACTCGAAGATCGGCACTGCGTGGTGGAACTCGGTCTGGGTCATGGGCATTTCGTCGTGGCGAACGCCGTCGACGTCGTAGGCCACGCAGACCGGGATCTGCTCGATGCCGGTCAGAACGTCCAGCTTGGTGACGAAGTAGTCCGTGAAGCCGTTGACGCGGGATGCGTGGCGGGCCAGGACGGCGTCGTACCAACCGCAGCGGCGCGGGCGGCCGGTGTTCACGCCGAACTCGCCGCCGGTCTTCTGCAGGTACATGCCCATCGCGTCGAAGAGCTCCGTGGGGAACGGACCGGCGCCGACACGGGTGGTGTAGGCCTTGATGATGCCGATGGACCGCGAGATCCGGGTGGGTCCGATGCCCGAGCCAACGGACGCGCCGCCGGCGGTCGGGTTGGAAGATGTCACGAACGGGTAGGTGCCGTGGTCGACGTCCAGGAACGTGGCCTGGCCGCCTTCCATGAGGACCACCTTGCCCTCGTCCAGTGCGTTGTTGAGGACCAGGGTGCTGTCAATGACCAGTGGCCGCAGGCGTTCGGCGTAGGACAGGAAATACTCCACGATCTCGTCCACCACCACGTTGCGGCGGTTGTAGACCTTGACCAGGAGCTCGTTTTTTTGGCGCAGCGAGCCTTCCACCTTCTGGCGGAGGATCGATTCGTCGAAGACATCCTGGACGCGGATACCCAGGCGGGCCACCTTGTCCATGTAGGCCGGGCCGATGCCCCGGCCTGTGGTGCCGATGGCGCGGCTGCCGAGGAAGCGCTCCGTGACCTTGTCCAACACCTGGTGGTACGGCGCTACGAGGTGGGCATTGGCTGAGACACGCAAACGGGATGTGTCCGCGCCACGGGCTTCCAGGCCGTCGATCTCCTGGAACAGCGCCTCAAGGTTCACCACGCAGCCGTTGCCGATGATCGGAATGGCGTTGGGGCTCAGAATGCCGGCAGGAAGGAGTTTGAGCTCATACTTCTCACCGCCCACCACAACGGTGTGCCCGGCGTTGTTGCCGCCGTTGGGCTTGACCACGTAGTCAACGCGGCCACCGAGCAGGTCGGTTGCTTTGCCTTTGCCTTCGTCGCCCCATTGGGCTCCGACGATCACGATAGCTGGCATGGGATCCTCCCCCATTCTTTCGGGCCGGTCATGGCGGGATCACCAAGGCTCAGCGCCGTACATGAGAACGCCCCGAATCTTTCGGCCCTGCCCGCAGACTTTCGCAAAAGTTCACCGGCGGGATCAGCAAGAGTTCCGGGGCTCTTACCAGCCAAGTTTAGCCGATGCGGCTCTTGGACCTGTTGTCACACGGCCGGAGGGCGAAATGAAAGCAGGGAGGGAGCACACGAAGTTCCCTGTTAGCAGAATGTGAACTCTTCCCAAACAGTCCGCATTGTGCCGCCAAATCGACCGTCGGGCCCCAAACGACCGGCTACATTCTTTGTGAATCCTCTCCCCCAACACACCCGACTGACTCGCATTTGTTGTCGTTATGAGCCGTCTAAACGACAACAAATGCGAGCTAGTTGGGCGGGCACTGCCCGTGAATCCGAAAGTGAATCCATGAATCTTCGCAACAAACGTCTCCTGTCAACGGCAGGAGCGAGCGCACTCGCGGCGTCCACGATCGCTGCCGGCATGATCGGGTTCGGCATGACGCCGGCCTCGGCCAAGGGCCAGGACGACGGGACAAGCACGCCCATCAAGCACGTCGTCGTAATTTTCGGCGAGAACGTCTCCTTCGACCACTACTTCGCGACATATCCGCAGGCAGCCAACCCGGCCGGCGAAACCCAGCAAGGCAGCGGCGCAGCGGCTCCCGCGTTCACGGCGGCCAAGAACACGCCGAAGAACATCGCCACCCTCGCCAACGACAAGCTGCTGGCGCCCAACAATCCCAACTCGGTCCAGCCCCAGCGGCTGACGCCCGGCCAGGCAATCACGTGCGACCAGGACCACGAATACACCGCGGAGCAGAAGGCCTACAACGGTGGCCTGATGAACAAGTTCGTCGAAAACACCAGCATGGATACCTGTTCAGGTGGCCAGTTCGGCCGTCCCGGACTCACCATGGACTACTACGACGGCAACACCGTGACCGGGATCTGGAACTACGCCCAGAACTTCGCCATGAGCGACTCGCACTTCAGCACGGTGTTCGGCCCGTCCAGCCCCGGCGCGCTCAACCTCGTGTCCGGCCAGACCCACGGCGTCACCGAATTCACTGCCGCCGGACAGCCGGTCAAACCCGCAAGCAGCGACTACACAGTCAAGTTCCCTGACGCCAACGGCGTCGGAACCATGACGGAGGACCCGGATCCGGTCTACGACGACTGCTCTAACAAGAGCCACGCGAGCAAGAACAACCTAGCGGGCATGCAGGGTAAGAACATCGGCGACCTGCTCAACGACAAGGGCGTCAGTTGGGGCTGGTTCCAGGGCGGCTTTGCCCCGACCACACCGGCCACGGACACCACCCCGGCAGCGTGCATGACCACCCACACCAACATCGCGGGTGCCACGGTGACTGACTACAACCCGCACCACCAGCCGTTCCAGTACTACAAGTCAACGTCCAACCCGCACCACCTGGCTCCGGCCAGCGTGGACGAGATCGGACACAACGGCCAGGCTAACCACCAGTACGACACCACGGACTTCGCCAAGGTGGTCAACTCGGACAACATGCCTGCCGTCTCCTTCCTGAAGGCGGGAAACTACCAGGACGGCCACGCCGGCTACTCCGATCCCCTGGACGAGCAGAAGTTCATCACGCAGCAAGTGAACGCCATCCAGAACTCGAAGAACTGGGAAAACACTGCCATCGTCCTCGCCTACGATGACTCGGACGGCTGGTATGACCACGTCGCTGCCGGTGTGAAGAACTCCTCGAACACCACTGACGACGCCGCATGGTGCCTCAACGCCTACAACAAGGGTGTGCCGATGGCCGGAGGCTATGCCGACCGTTGCGGCCCCGGCCCCCGCCAGCCGCTCGTCGTGATCTCCCCCTTCGCCAAGAAGAACTTCGTGGACCACACCCAGACGGACCAGTCATCCATCCTCCGCTTCATCGAGGACAACTGGCACACCGGCCAGATCGGTGACTCCTCGGCAGACGCCAAGGCCGGATCCATCAACGCGATGTTCAACTTCGAAAACGGGCGGGACGTGAAGCTCATCCTCAATGAATCGAACGGCACCGTGGTTTCCCGGACCAAGGAAAGCGACGACCAGAACGAGAACCAGCAGTAGTAGGCGCTTGTCGAAACGGCACCGTCCCGAATCCATCGGGACGGTGCCGTTTCCGTTAACGGACGGCCGCTTCAGGCACGAATCCGGCTCCCGCCGTCGAGAGACCCAACACAAGAGTCCCGATTCACCCCACAGCTCACCGCCGTTCCGGTAGAGTTAACCAGCCCCCAACACTGCACCCAATCCGACCGGTCGCGGCAAACCGCTCCCGGCCGGATAAGTGCGCCTCGCTACACGTAGGAGACCCAAGCCCATATGCAAGACCTGGCGACTGAAACACTCGAAGTGCAGCTCTGGAACCGACGTTTCGAACCCCACATCGCCGAGGTCACGGGGCTTTGCGATTCCCTCAAAGAACAGAAGCCTGGTAGCGAAGTCCTCTACGTAGACCCCGCCCACAGCGTTGACGAGTGCCGCATCATCAGCCTTTTCTCCAACACCCGCACCACTGAGGGCTCGGGCTTCATCGTCCCGGGCGACGCGGATGCCACCGCCCGCATGGTAGGCATGCAGTGGCAGTTGGGCCTGCGTCCGGAACTCATGATGCCGTGGAACGTTTACCCGTGGATCGAGCCCGACGGCGAGCCGGGCAAGCTGACTCCCGCCAACATCACCGAAGGCCTCAAGCCGCTCCTGCGCCTTCTGGCGATCGTGCCGCGCACCTCCGTTCTGGTAGCCCACGGCAATGAAGCCCATCGTTTGGCGGACCAGCTCATGAAATCCGCGCCACAGAGCATCCACCGCCGCGGCTTCAAGACGTTCAAGGTCCGCTCGCTAGGTGGACGCTCGTTCGCCGGCTCCCCCACCCGCCAGCAGGAGTACCTGGACCTCATCCATGGCGCCTACGCGGAGGCCATGGCCCGGACCGGCCTAACCCCCGTCTCCTAGGACTCACCAAGCCCAACTAACTCGCATTTGTTGTCGTTCTGACGCCTCATAACGGCATTAACTGCGAGTCAGTTGGGTGAGCAACGTTCGACGGCGACCGCCCACCTGAGTGGGCGGCCGCCGTCGTCGTCTTCTCAGCAGTCCTAGCCTTCGATCGCTGCCTTCGCGGCGGGATCGGAGTCGTTCAGGAACTTCTCGATCCGCTCCGGCTCCTCAGCTTCGCCGATGGCTGCGGACGCCCGGCCGAGAGAGTACAGAGCGCGCAGGAATCCCCTGTTCGGCTCGTGCTCCCACGGAATGGGCCCGACGCCGCGCCAACCGTTGCGGCGCAGCGAATCCAGTCCCCGGTGGTAACCCACGCGGGAATACGCGTAGGAGTCGATGGTCCGGCCGTCAGCCCAGGCTTCCTCGGCCAGGATCGCCCACAGCAACGAAGACGTGGGGTACTTGGCCACGAGGTCCAGGGCTTCCTGCCCCAAGGCAAGGTGCTGGTACACCTCGGTCTCGGCGGGCAGGAGCGTCGGCTCCGGGCCCATCAGGTTCTTGCGGAATTCGTCGGACATTAGAAGGTCTTGCCTACCGAACCGAGCTGCTTTGCGGCTTCCACGATGCGGGCAGCCATGCCGGCTTCGGCGGAGGCTCCCCAGACGCGCGGGTCGTACGTCTTCTTGTTGCCCATCTCGCCGTCGACCTTCAGGACGCCGTCGTAGTTCGAGAACATGTGCCCGGCAACCGGGCGCGTGAACGCGTACTGGGTGTCCGTGTCGATGTTCATCTTGATGACACCGTAGGAAACAGCATCCGCGATTTCCTGCTCGGTGGAGCCCGAGCCGCCGTGGAAGACGAGGTCGAACGGGTTGGTCTTGCCGATCTTGGCACCGACCTCGGCCTGGATCTGCTTGAGCAGTTCGGGGCGGAGCTTGACGTTGCCCGGCTTGTACACGCCGTGGACGTTGCCGAAGGTCAGTGCCGTCAGGTAGCGGCCGTTCTCGCCGGCGCCGAGTGCCTCGATGGTCGCGAGGGCGTCTTCGGTGGTGGTGTAGAGCTTCTCGTTGATCTCGTTCTCGACGCCGTCTTCCTCGCCGCCGACCGTGCCGATTTCAACCTCGAGGATGATCTTGGCTGCGGCTGCGCGTTCCAGCAGTTCCCGGCCGATCCGCAGGTTCTCGGACAGCGTCTCGTGCGAGCCGTCCCACATGTGCGAGTTGAAGATCGGATCCTTGCCGGCCTTGACGGCTTCCTCGGAAGCGGCCAGCAGCGGAAGAACGAAATCAGCCAGCTTGTCCTGCGGGCAGTGGTCCGTGTGCAGGGCGATGTTCACGTTGTAGTTCTTCGCGACCTCGCGGGCGAACGCCGCGAAGCCCAGGGAGCCGGCAACCATGTCCTTGACGGATGCGCCGGACCAGTAAGCCGCACCACCGGTGGAGACCTGGATGATGCCGTCCGACTCGGCCTCGGCAAAGCCGCGGATGGCGGCGTTCAGGGTCTGCGACGAGGTGACGTTCAC
This sequence comes from Arthrobacter sp. efr-133-TYG-118, assembly GCF_030209755.1. GTDB lineage: Bacteria > Actinomycetota > Actinomycetes > Actinomycetales > Micrococcaceae > Arthrobacter. The sequence continues at coordinate 59,823 of NZ_JARVRH010000008.1, forward strand.
TGCCGGGAACGCGTATCCACCGGCCTTCGCGCGGTCGATCATCTCGGAGTAAATCTCTGGGGTTGCGATGGGCATGCTGACTCCTATGCTGATTTTCGTCTGTGGGTTTTGTTGACCCTGGAGTAGACCTATACGGCTAGGCACCATCCTAGCGACTTCGAATCCGGCACCGTGTTTCCGGTCACGGAGACGGGTAACACTTGCGGACCTTTTGCCGCCGGGTGCTCTCAGGACACGCGCTGCCCGAAGTTGTGCCTGCGGATCCAGGCGTGCATCGCGATTGCCGCAGCCGACGCCGCGTTCATGGACCGGGTGGAACCGTACTGCTCGATCGACAGCGTGGCGACGGCGGCGTCGTGCACCTCGGGAGTCAGTCCGGGGCCCTCCTGCCCGAACACGAGCACGCAATTGCGCGGAAGTTCGTAGGTTTCCAGCGGCACGGAATCGGGGAAGATGTCGATGCCGATGATGGCCAGCCCTTCCCCCTGCGCCCACTCCACGAAATCCTCCACGGTGGGGTGGTGGCGGACGTGCTGGTAGCGGTCGGTGACCATGGCCCCGCGACGGTTCCACCGGCGTCGTCCGATGATGTGGACCTCCTTGGCGAGGAACGCATTGGCGGTGCGAACCACAGTGCCGATGTTCAGGTCGTGCTGCCAGTTCTCAATGGCAATGTGGAAATCGTGCCGGTGCGCGTCCAGGTCCGCGACGATCGCTTCGTGCTTCCAGTACCGGTACTTGTCCACGACGTTGCGGCGGTCGCCATCCGCCAGCAGGTCCGGGTCCCAATGCTCGCCTTCCGGCCAGTCGCCTTCCCAAGGCCCGACGCCGACCTCGGGTTTCGCTTCGGGCTCCCCCTCGGTGGAGGAGACGAGAGGCGAGACAGCAGAGGAGTCGGTAGGGGCAGGGTTCTGGGGCCGGTCAGTCACTCTTCAACACTAGTCCGGGCAGTACCGCCTGCGGCGCCGAAACCCAGCCCTGTAACGCAGGACACCCGGGTGTCTCCCGGACCGAAAGATGAAAGACTTGGGACGAGAAACAGCCAATACGCGGAGGAAAAGCATGGAGAACGCAACCGAGGCCCCGAAAAGCTCAGCCATTTACCGCAACGGACACGAAATCGAATGCTGGCTCACGGATATGGACGGTGTCCTGGTCCACGAAAACCAGGCGGTTCCCGGAGCGGCTGAACTGATCCAGCGCTGGGTGGACACCTCCAAGAGATTCCTCGTCCTCACCAATAACTCCATCTTCACCCCGCGGGACCTGGCTGCCCGGCTGAGCTCCTCCGGCCTGGAAATCCCGGAAGAGAACATCTGGACATCGGCCTTGGCCACGGCACAATTCCTCAAGGACCAGGTGCAGGGCTCGGAGTCCGGGAACCGCGCCTACACCATCGGTGAGGCAGGGCTCACGACGGCGTTGCATGAGGCCGGCTTCATCCTCACCGACCAGAACCCGGACTTCGTGGTGCTCGGCGAAACCCGCACCTACTCCTTCGAAGCGATCACCATGGCCATCCGGCTGATCCTCGCCGGGGCGCGCTTCATCGCCACCAACCCGGATGCCACCGGCCCCTCGAAGGACGGCCCGATGCCCGCCACCGGCGCCATCGCCGCGCTCATCTCCAAGGCGACCGGCCGCGAGCCATACATTGTGGGCAAGCCGAACCCCATGATGTTCCGTTCCGCGATGAACCAGATCGACGCCCACTCGGAAACCACGGCAATGATCGGTGACCGCATGGATACCGACATCATCGCGGGCATGGAAGCCGGGCTGCACACCGTCCTGGTGCTCAGCGGCATCACCCAGCGCGAGGACATCGCGGCCTTCCCGTTCCGGCCGAACCAGGTCCTGAACTCGGTAGCTGACCTCAAAAGCCAGATCTAAGAAGAAGGGGCTGCTGCCATGGCTGTGCTGAACCTCCGTTCCCTGGCCGGTGGCCGAATTCTGAGGGGCAGCCAGCCGTTTGGCATGGACATCGCGGCGACGGCCGCCTTCCTGGAACTTCATGGCATCCAGACGGTTGTGGATCTCCGGAGCGAATACGAACGCGCCATTGTGCCCTGGCAACTGGCCAACGGTGCCGTGGAACTCGTGGAGAACCCCCTCGATCCGCGTACCGCTTCCGAGGGGCTTCAATCGATCCACACAACCGAAGACCTTGGCGAGCTCTATCTCGGCTGGGTGCGCGCCCGCCCGGATTGGGTGGCCGAATCGCTGCGTCCCGCGGCCCAAGGCAAGCGGACCCTCATCCACTGCTCGCTCGGAAAGGACCGCACCGGCGTCGTGTCCGCTCTGGCGCTCCTCGCGACGGGCGCTGACCACGCGGCTGTCGTGGCAGACTACGCCGCAAGCACCGCTGCCCTCCCCACGATGCTGGAAACCATGTCAGCAGCCTGGCGGCTGGCGGTCCCCGAGGTTCCGGAGGAGGCTTTCAGTCCCTCGCTCATGCTGCTGCAATCCCCCGAAGCTGCGATGGAATACTTCCTGGACCGTTTCGGGCACGAGTTCGGCAGCGCGGGGGATTACTTGCGGGACGCCGGCCTCAGTGGTTCCGAGCTGGATGGATTGCGGCTCAGGTAGCGGCGTTCTTTCTTCAGGGAGCACCGCTCAGTAGAACACCACCCGCGAGCCGGCGCGGGGCAGCGGAAAGAGCTCGTTCTCCAGGTCCTCGATGATCGGATTGTAGATAAAGGGATTCCACTGGGGGCTCGCGTGGGCGGGGCGGGCGCCGTCGGTCCTGCGGCCCGTGGACGCGATGTTGAGGGGAAATGTCTTGGCCCACGCTGCCCGGGCCGTTCCGTAGTTCACGGTGTCGTCGTTCGGGTTTCCGATAAAGGCCATGCGGGTGTCCCCAAGCCTGTCGACAAAGCGCGTGCCGTCGAAATGGTAGATGTAGTCCGATTCACTTTGGATCAGCACGCTCGACGGCGCGATCGGCGAGAGCTGCTCCAGGGTCTGGTCCCAGATCTGCCCCCAGGTGCGTTCATGCTTGTTCACCACGCGCTCCCCTAGCTCGTAACCGCCGCGGAGGACCGACGGAACCTGGAAGCCGCTCTCGTACAAGAACACCACGCCGTCGAACCAGCTTTGGTCGAGGATGTCGTACTTACTGAACGGCGAAGAATCCAACAGGATCAGCTTGACGCTCACGCCGTTCCTTTCACGCAGGAGCGCCGCCACTTCGGTGGCCAACATCCCGCCGAAACTGTGGCCGTAGAAATAGAGGGTGTTCAGCTTCCGCTCATTGATGTAGGCGAGCACGGCGTCCACAACCTCGGTGACTTCCAACCCCAAGTTGGAGTATCCGACGGCGGCCATCTGGCCCCGCTGCCGTAGCGAACCGCGTATCGAGTTGAGGATCCATTGGGCCTCTTCCCAGCTGGTCTTGTAGCCGGGAAAGAGAATCCAACTCGAGTTGGGGTAGTACGACTCTGCGAAATCGTCCCCCACCGGAAGGATCTTGGTGGTGCGACGTTCAGCCTGGACCTGGCGGGTGAACAGCATGTCCGCTGCGAGGGCCGTGGAAGCACCCGCTCCAATCAGGAAGGAGCGACGGGAGAAACTCTTCAGCTCGGCGGCGTGGCGGAGCACCCGGGCAAGGGAGCCCGGGTCCTGCCAGCGTTGCTGCTTCCGGGGAAATTTTCCCTCCCGATAGTTCACGCAGCCAGCTTAGGCTTTTCGGCCGCCGGGCACACGGGCCCCCTTCAGCCCCGCCTAGGCGCGGGAAGCTTAGTCGAGTCCCAGCTCGTCCTTGCCGAAAGCGAAGAGGTAGGGCACGCCGGTTTCGGCTTCGATCTTTTCCTTGGCGCCAGTGTTGCGGTCCACGATGACGGCCACGGCCACCACGTTGCCACCGGCCTTGCGGACGCCTTCGACGGCGGTCAGTGCCGAGCCGCCGGTGGTGGAGGTGTCCTCGAGAACCACGACGTTGCGGCCCTCCACCGAGGGACCTTCCACTTGGCGGCCCATGCCGTAGGACTTCTGCGCCTTGCGCACAACAAAGGCGTCAACGGCGCGTCCGGCGTCGGCGGCGGCGTGCATCACGGCGGTACCGACGGGGTCCGCACCCATAGTCAGGCCACCGGCGCACTCAACGGCGATTCCGGCGTCGTCGATCATGGAGAGCATGACCTGGCCAACCAGCTTCGAAGCCTCGTGGTGGAGGGTGATGCGCCGCAGGTCGATGTAGTAGTCCGCCTCGGCACCGCTGGAAAGGATCACCTTGCCGCGGACGACCGCCAGTTCTTTGATCAATTCAAGGAGGCGGGCACGGGCGGCGGCAGTGGCGGTGGCAGCATCAGAGGCGACAGTCATGGTGCCTATTCTACGTAAAGCCGTTCACCGCAACGGAATGGCCGGCGTCATGGAAAGTCCACGACGCCTGCACGTCACTCGCCGTAACCTGTGAAATATCTGCGCGGGGGACGGTGTTCCCGCCCATATGACAACAATCGGAATCATCGGTGCAGGACACATTGGCAGCCAAGTCGCTCGCAAAGCAGTTGAGCTTGGCTATGACGTAGTGATCAGCAACTCGCGGGGACCGGAGACCCTGGCGGAACTGGTGGCGGAGCTTGGCACACGTGCCCGGGCCGCAACACCGGCCGAGGCAGCGGCAGCAGGCGATTTCGCCGTGGTGACCGTTCCCCTCAGGAGCTACCAGGACATTCCCGTGGAACCGCTCGCCGGCAAGATTGTGATCGACACGAACAACTACTACTGGGAGCGGGACGGCCGCATCCCGGAGCTGGACAAGGGCGAGGCCACCACGTCGGGCCTGCTGCAGAAGCATTTGCCCACGTCCAAGGTGGCCAAGGGTTTCAACCACATCATGGCGAAGGAGATCGGCACCGACGGCACCCCGGCGGGCTCCGAGAACCGCCGCGCACTGGCCACCGCCAGCGACTACCCGGAAGCCGCCGAACTCGTGGCAAAGCTCTACGACGAGTTCGGCTTCGACACTGTCAACATCGGACCGCTCGACGAGAGCTGGCGCGTGGAGCGTGACCGCCCGGCCTACGTGATTCGGCAGAACGCCGCCGAACTCAAGGACAACCTGGCCAAGGCGACACGCACCATCTAGGAACCTCCAAACAACGCAGCAGCCGCTTGCCTCAGAAAGGCAAGCGGCTGCTGTGTCTAAGCGTCGACGAGCGGCCCCGTTAGGGCGCCGAAGCGGGATCGACGACGGCGAACCCCGCCAACGCGGCTGCCTTGCGAACGTACGCCAAGTTGGAGGCCGTCCGTTCCTCTAACGGAAGCTCGGTGGAAAAGTCTTCCAGCGTGACCCAGGAGTCGTAGCCGACTTCTGCGAGCGCGCGGAAGTAGGCGAGGACGCTTGCTTGGCCTTCGGCCAAGGGAGCCCATTCGTTGACCCACACGGCCGCACCCGATTCGTCCTTCGCCTCGGTGCGGACCCAGCGGGCGTTCTTCACGTGGACATGTGCCAAGTAGGGGCCGAGGAGCTGGAGTGCAGGCAACGGCGATTCCCAGCCCTCGATCAGCAGGTTGCCGAGGTCATGGATTACGCCGACATGCTGTGGATCCAGCCCTTCCAGCAATCGCCGGGCCGAGGAGGCCGACGCCGTCACGGTTCCATGGTGCAGTTCCACAAGGGCTTTGACGCCGTGGTGTGCCGCGCGGGAAGCAACCCACTCGTAGTGTTCCCGGGTGGCGGCAAAGAGTTCCGGGTAGGACAGGCCTGTGGGTTCCTGGCCGCCCATGTTCGAGTTGCCCAGCGGCAACACGTTCACGCGGACCTGCTTGGCACCCAAGGCTGCGGTCGCCGCGAGGACCCGATCGACGTCGTCGTGGTTGTCGCAGCGGGCGTAGCCGCCGAGTCCGGAGAATTCCAGCCCTGATTCCGCGGTGAGGCGGGCAATCTCCGGGATCGAGCCCTCCAAGCCCGTCATGGGCCAGGTGGCACGGTTCCCCGCCCAGAAGCCAGGTTCTGCTGCCTCCGCCTGGTCGGTGACGCGCCATTCGATGCCGTCCCACCCCTGGGATGCGAGCTTGGTGGCGGCTTCCAGCGGCGACCATTCGGGCGTGGACGCGGTGAAGACAGAGAACTTCATGCCGATACCTCTTCGCGGGGCGAGCCAGTAGGGGCTACCGCGTGGGAAGAGGCCCCGCCGGTGCGGACCTCCACATTGTTGTACTTGCCGGCAATGACGTCGGCGATCAGCACGGGCTGGCCCAAGGTGGCTGAGACATACAGGGCACGCACTGTAGCCAGAGCGGTCACGGCGTCCCTGACGGTAACGCCCGCCGGGCGTCCTGCCCGGATCGCCGCGATAATGTCCCGGTACTGCCGGACATGTCCAGCCGGGTACACCGTGGGGTCCAGTGCTTCGACGGTGTCGTCCGGGTATTTGGCGAGCTCGACGGCGGCCTGGTTCCCGCCGCCGAGGATGCCCATGGCGCTGCTTTCCGAAGGATCTGCTGCGTCGGAGGCGTGGAAGTACGCGAGATCGTCGTTGTCGATCACTGCGGAACCCTTGCTGCCCATCACCTGGAGGCGGACCGTCAGGCCCGGGTACGCCGCCGTCGTCGCGTGCAACACGGCAAGGGCACCGGACTCGAAAGTAATGGTAGCTACGGCGGTGTCTTCCACCTCAACGCCTTCGTGGGCGAGAAGCGCGGTTTTGGCGCTGATCTCGAGGGGCCGGCCGAGGAACCACAAAAGCAGATCAACGGTGTGGACGCCCTGGTTCATGATGGCCCCACCGCCGTCCATGGCCCAGGTTCCGCGCCAGGCGCCCGAATCGTAGTAGCCCTGGCTCCGCCACCAGCTGACGGAGGCGACGGCGGAGGTCAGTGTGCCGAAGCGTCCGGCTCGACGGGCCTCGTCCACCACCCGGCTGGCCGGATCAAAGCGGTGCTGGCTGATGACGGTGGCCACCAGGCCCTTGGCCTGGGCTACCTTGGCCGCAGCCAGGATTTCGTCTGCCTTGCTCAAGTCAACATCTAGGGGCTTTTCGATCACGACGTGCTTGCCGGCGTCGAGCGCTTCGAGCGCTTGCTGGATGTGCAGCCCGCTGGGCGTCGCGATGATGACCACGTCAACGGGCGCGGCGGCGAGCGCCTCGGCCAGCGTCGGGAAGACCGCAGGCCTAGGGTCGCCGTGGGCTTCGATCTTCGCGGCAAGCGCCTCGGAAGCCTCGGCAACCACATCCACCAGCGCCGTGATGACCACCTCCGGGAATTCGCGGACCGCCGCCGTGTGGGTGCGGCCGATGACCCCGCACCCTACGATCGCGGCCCGGATTTCCGAAGCGCCGGGAGCATTTGACACCTCGCTCACTTCGTCCCCACTCCTGCTTCATGGAGGACTTTCGCGAACGCCCTTGCTGCAATGCCGAACGCCGTCGGGCCGGAGAATCCGCCCAGTCCATGGGCACCGGCCAAGTGTGGCTCGAGGCTCGCGAAGCCGGTGTACCCGTCGGCCTTCAGGGCCTCAACCGTGCGGAGGACATCGCCGTCGCCCTCGCCCGCCGGGACCACGGTGGCGTTCGAGAACAAGGCATCCTTCACCTGCAGGTATTCAAGGTGCGGGCGGAGCTTGGCGTAGCCGTCGTCGAAAGGCTTGACGCCCACCTGGACGAAATTCGCCGCGTCCCAAGCCACTTTGAGCGCGGGAGACGCCACGGTTTCGACGATGTCCAGGACCCGTTCGGGGATATCCCCATAGATGTCCTTCTCGTTTTCGTGCAGAAGCACGACGCCGGTCTCTTCCGCCACGTCCGCGAGCGCACGCATGCGTTCGATGACCGCATCCCGGATGCTCTCCACCGCGACGTCCTCGCCGTAGTAGAAGGAGAAGATCCGGATGTAGCGGGATTCCAGGACCTGCGCGGCGTTGACTGCCCGGCGAAGCCGCTCGACCTCGTGCTCCACGGGAAGGGAAACGTCCACTTTTCCGATCGGCGAGGCGATCGCGGAAACCTTCATGTCCGCGGCATCCAGCAAGGACTTCAGTTCACGGAGCCGCGCATCATCCAGATCCACGATGTTGGTGCCCCAGGCGCTGCGGACCTCAATGTGCCTGGCTCCCAATGCCTGCATCACGGCAATCTGGATCTTGGGGTCGTCGTCGATCTCGTCGCCGAAGCCCGAGAGCTCCCATTCAACAGCTGGCGTGCTCATAGTTACTTGACTCCTCCGGCGGTCAGGCCGCCCACTAGGTAACGCTGGAAAATCAGGTACAGGATGACCACCGGGGCGGCACACACAAGGGAAGCCGCCATCATCTGGCCGTAGTAGGGAATCGCGCCGCCTTCTTGCGAGGCGCCGAAGACCTGGAGCGCGACGGCGGCCGTCTGGCTTTCGGGCCGCGTCATGACCGAGGCGAACAGGACATCGTTCCAGCCGAGCAGGAAGGCGAAAATACCGGAAACGACGACGCCGGGCCAGCTCAGCGGGAGGATGATCCGCACCAGAACGCCCAGGTTGCTGGCGCCGTCGATCCTTGCCGCCTCTTCGAGTTCGCGCGGCAGGCCGCGCAGGTAGGTGACCATCACCCAAGTGGAGAACGGCATCGCGAACGTCAGGTACGTCACGAACAAACCCCACTGCGTGCCGATGATCTGGATGCCCAAGTAGCTGGCGGATGAGGAGAACAACACGAAGACCGGAAGCACCATGAGGGTACCGGGAACCGACTGCAGTCCGAGGAGCCCGCGAAGGATCGTCAAGCGGCCACGGAATTGGTAGCGGACCAGGACGTAGGCGGTTGCGATCGACATCAGTGCGGAGACAACGGCGGTGGAACCGGCCACGAGGACGCTGTTGGCCAACCCCGTGGCTAGTCCAACACTCGACCAGATAGTGGAGTAGTTCTCAAAGGAGAAGCTGGACGGGAAGAACTCGCCCCTGGCCACGCCGATGTCCGAGTTCACGGACGCCAGGAAGATGTACGCCACCGGAATGAGCACCAGGGCACACAACACCGTCAGGATGATGGCGAGCATGGGCCCTGGCAAGAGTTTGGTGACTTCGTGCTGGCGTTTGGAGCCCGGGCGGAAGTCTTCGCTCGATTGGCGTCCGACGGCGGTAGTTGCGGTGCTCACTTTTTGCCTCCCGGAGTTTCGGCGTCGTCGAGTTTGACGGCCCGCAGATAGACGAATAGGGGAATCGCGATCAAGATCAGCGAAATGAAGGCCATGGCCGCGCTGAGCCCGAACCTGAAACTCTGGAAGCTCGTGACGTAGGTAAGGATCGGGAGCAGCTCCACGTCGGACGGAGCGGGTACCCCGAACAGGACGAACGGCAACGTGAAGTTGTTGATGTGGTGCAGCATGCCGATCAGGAACGCCAAGGAGAGCGGACCCTTCAGGTACGGGAAAACCACGTAGCGGAGCTTGTTCCACCACAGCGCACCGTCAAGGGCCGAGGCCTCGTGGACCTCATGGTCCACGGACTGGAGCCCGGACAATGCCAGCAGGTAGACGAACGGCCACGATGCCCAGATCTGGACCAGGATCAGCGTCCAATATGACTGGGGACCGTTGAGCCACAGGCCGGGGTCGATGCCTACCGAATGCAGCGCCGAATCGATCACGCTGCCCGGCTGGAACATCGTCCGCCACACCGTGGCCACCACGAAGGAGGGAAGGACGTAGGGGACCAGGAAGATGGAACGGATCACGGCCCGGCCCTTGAACGCGTTCTGGGTCGCGACGGCCCCGGCGATGCCGAGCGGGATAGTGACAACCATGGCGAGCAAGGAGTAGCTGACGCTGAGCCAGATGGCGTGCAGCAAAGGCGATGCGGTCAGCGCTTCGACGAAGTTCTGGACCCCGATGAACGGAGCGCTGACCCACTGGCGCAGCGAATACTGGTCCAGGTCCAGCCCCGACATGAAGATGCCGAGGAGGAGCGGCACCACGATGATGATCACCATCAGCAGGCCGCCTGGAATCAGCATCCACAAGGGGCGGTTGCGTTCGCTCAGCCCCTTGCGGCGCCGGGGCGCGTTGTCCGGCGACTGCGGGTCCGGCTTTGCAGCGCGGGACGATTTGCGGCGCGTGGACTTCCCCGCAGTCAATGAATCGGTGGACATGTCAGTTCCTACTTACTTCGATGCCCGGTCAAGTGAGGCCTGGCCCTTGGATTGTGCGTCCTTGAGGCGCGCCTGGAGGCTGGAGTCGTCCACGGAACCCTTGGAGAGGTCGGGGATCGACTGGACCACGACATTGAGGAGGGCGAGCTGGATGTCGCCCCAAGCGCCGGTGAACGGCGTGGCCTTGGACTTCGCTGCAGTGTCGGCAACCGGTTGGAGGACAGGGTTGTTCAAAGCCTTCAGGGCTTCGGCGTTGGCCGGCAGGTCTCCGAAGATCTTCTGGTAGTTCAACTGCTCATCTTTGGACGTGATCAGGTTGACGTAAGCGAAGGCAAGGTCCTTCTGCTTCGAGTAGTCGGCAACAACCACGTTGTCACCGGACAGGATGCTGGCCGCATTCGCGGCGTCGCCCTGCGGAGACGACTGGCCCGGGGCCGTCGTCGGCATGGCCGTGTAGGCGTACTTTCCCGCGACAGCCGACTTGTCGAGAGTCGGGAGGGAACTCGACGTCGTCATCATGAGGTATCCGGCCTTGCCCGAGGCAAAGGCGGCAACGGCATTGCTGTTGCTCCACCCGATGGAAGCCGGATCGACTACCTTGTCCTTGGTAAGCCAGCCGAAATACGTCTCGTAGGCTTTCTTGACGGCCGGGTCATCAAGCTTGAGCGTTTTGCCGTCCACGAGCGGGTTACCTGCCTGGACGGACATCGCCCAGATGAACTTCCAGGGGTCAAAGCTGTCCTTGTACCCGGTGGCCAGGCCGAAGGTGCCCGTGGACGGATCAGTCATCTTCTTGGCCTGGGTTGCAAGCTCGTCCCAGCTGGTGGCGGGCTTGTCGATCCCGGCCGCTTTCAGGATGTCCTTGTTGTAGGCCATCACGAACGGCCGGCTGACAAAGGGAATGCCCGCTTGGTGCTGGGCGTCCGGGCCGGAAATTCCAAGGGCAGCCTGGTTGAACTTGTCTTTCCCGCCTACTTTCTTCCAGTCGTCGTCGGACAACGTCACGAAGGCCTTGGTTGCATACGCGGTGGGCGTGAAGGTGGTACCGAGGCTGTAGACGTCAGGTCCCTGTCCGGAGACGACGGACGTCTGGATGCGGGTCAGTTCATCGTTGGCCGAAGCGAAGGTTTCGAATTGGACGTCGGCACCGGTCTGCGCCTTGAACTTGGCCGCAATGTCGGTGAACCATTGCTTCTGCTGGGCGGGATAGGCGGCGCTGGAGTTGACCAGGACGCTCAGCTTCTTGCCCTTCCCGTCAACGGGCCCGGCGCTCCCCCCGGAGCTGGTGCTGCCGCCTCCACAGGCGGTCAAAGCTAGGGCGGCTGTTACGGCAACAGCGGCAAATTTGGCGGACGATGCAAACTTCATTGTTTTCCTCCCTGGAGCCCGATGGGCCTCATTGGCGTGGTGCGCGTCACATCGGGTGATTTCTCCGAGTCTAGGCATGCGCAACAAGGATGACAAGCGATTGCCAAAAATTGTCATCGGTGCTGCAATTGTGGGACAAGTCACTCACTGTTGAGCGGCTGCGGCAGATGAGGAACACCTAGACGATGGCAGAACTCCAGCTCCAGTCACCGGGCAAGCAGCCCACGATCCGCGACGTCGCGGAACTCGCGGGAGTGGCAACCTCAACAGTCTCGAGAGCCCTGAGCAATCCCGGGAGGGTGAACCGTGTGACGCGCGAGCGGATCGAAGAAGCAGCCGCGCAATTGAATTACATTCCAAGCTCCCAGGCCCGCGGGCTCAGCTCCGGACGCACCCAGACCGTTGCAGTCCTGGTTCCGGACATCACCAATCCGTTCTACTTCGACATCATCCGGGGGGCGCAGCACCAGTTGAAGGCCGCCGGCTACACGCAACTGCTCGTAGACACCGAGGAATCAGCGGAGATGGAGGCCGATGCCCTGCAGAAGATGCGCCGTTCAGCCGACGGATTCATCCTTGCCGCATCCCGCCTGACGGATGCACAGCTGGCCGAAGCGGCGGCACAGCAGCCCCTGGTCACCATCAACCGGGCCCCGGCAATTGCACCCACCGTGGTGATCGATACGCCGTCGGCCATCATCCAGGCGCTGGAGCACCTGGTCTCGCTGGGACATTCACGGATTTGCTTCGTGGGGGGCCCGGCCACCTCCTGGTCCAACGCCAAGCGCTGGCAAGCTTTCCAGGAAGAAACCACGGAACGGAAGCTGACCACATTCAGCGTGGGACCGTTCGCACCCAAGACCACATCCGGAGCGGCTGCAGCGGACGCCGCGGTACACACCGGGGCCACGGCATGCATCGTCTTCAATGACCTGCTGGCCATCGGGATGCTGCAGCGGCTGCGCGAACGCGGTATCCGGGTGCCCGACGACATGAGCATCGTCGGTTGCGACGACATCTTCGGAGCCGATTTCTGCAACCCTCCCCTCACCACCATGGCGTCTCCCATCGAACAAGCCGGGCGCGTGGCAGTCTCCATGCTCCTGTCCCGGCTGAATCCCCAGTACGGCGGCACCAGCCGGCGCTTGGCAGTCATGCCCACCCACCTCACGGTCCGGGCATCGACGGGCGCCGCGCCGGTGCGCTGAACGTGCCGCGGGCGCGCCCAACTAGCTCGCATTTGTTGTCGTTTTGGAGCCTCATAACGACAACAACTGCGAGTCAGTTGGGTGGGGACAGGCGTTCCCGGCAACACATGGGGTGACACAGTTGAGTGTTTCAAGTGCTGGTTACTAGTGTTGGGGACATGCGCACACTCCAGGCCACGATCATTGCGGAAATGGGCGTCCAGCCCCGGATCGACCCTGCCGAGGAGGTCCGTAAACGCGTCACCTTCCTGAAGGAATATCTCAAGGCCACGCACACCAAGGGCTTTGTCCTGGGCATTTCCGGCGGGCTGGATTCTTCCCTCGCCGGTCGGCTTGCCCAGCTGGCAGTCGAAGAGCTTGCGGCCGAGGGCGTGGAGGCCAATTTCGTAGCGGTCCGGCTCCCTTACGGCACCCAGCACGATGAGGACGACGCCCAGGCCGCGCTGGACTTTATCCAGGCCAAGACGGAATGGACATTCAACATCTCCCGGGCTGTCGACGGCTTCGAGGATGAGTTCGAAAAGACCACGGGCGCGCGCATCTCGGATTTCCACAAGGGCAACACGAAGGCCCGGGCCCGCATGACCGCCCAGTACGCCCTCGCCGGCGAGCACAACTACTTGGTGATCGGCACCGACCACGGAGCCGAATCCGTCACCGGCTTCTTCACGAAGTTCGGCGATGGCGGCGCGGACATCCTGCCGCTCTTCGGCCTCAACAAGCGGCAGAACCGTGCACTCCTCGCGGAGCTCGGCGCCCCGTCCCGCATTTGGGACAAGGTCCCCACGGCCGACCTCCTGGACGGCAAGCCCGGCCGCACCGACGAAGACGAGCTCGGCATCAAGTATGACCAGATCGACGACTACCTCGAAGGCCGTGAAGTCTCCGACCAGGTGGCGGAAACCATCGAGCAGAAGTACCTGCGCACGCGGCACAAGCGCACTGTTCCGGTCACGATTTTTGACACGTGGTGGAAGTAGCCGTCGCCTGAACCGGCGCCGCCGTCACGCTGGGCGACTTTTTGCAGCGCACGACGGCGGTCAGCCGCGCCGTGGCGGGGGCGCCGCCGTCGTAATCCCGTAAAAGTCTGCCCGGCGTGACGGGACGCATCCGCGCCACGCTGCCCCTTCCAAACCCTTGGATGTCCTAGTATATTGCTGGTGAGGCGGATCACACGGCCAGCTCGTTCCCGGTCGGCGCTCACCCATCCACGCAGGGCGAAAGGCAGACAATGACAGTCACCGACGACTTCCGCGCAGCCCGCGACCGGCTCCTTGAGCTACGCACCGACTACGCCCAGGCACACAGCGACTTCCAGTGGCCCCGTTTCAGCGAGTTCAACTTCGCACTCGACTGGTTCGACCAGATCGCGGATAACCCCGGCACGGCCAACAACCCTGCGCTGGTGATCGTCGAGCAGGACGGCAGTTCCGCCCGCCGCAGCTTCGCCGAGCTCTCCGCGCGCTCCTCGCAGCTTGCCAACTGGCTCCGATCCAAGGGCGTCCAGCGTGGCGACCGCATGATCATCATGCTCGGCAACCAAGTGGAACTGTGGGAACTCATGCTCGCCGGGATCAAACTCGGCGTGGTCTTGATTCCCACCACCACGCTCATGGGTCCGCGCGACATCACGGATCGCGTGGAGCGCGGGGGCGCCCGCTGGGCCGCCGTCGGGAGCGCCAACATTGCCAAGTTCGCCGAGGTGCCGGGCGACTACACCCTCATTGAAGTGGGTGACGGCCAGACCGCCAATGCCCTCCAGTATGCCGAAGCGGATTCCGCGGAGACCGTGTTCGTGCCGGATGCCCCCACCGCCGCCGACGAAACCATGCTCCTCTACTTCACTTCGGGCACCACGTCGCGGGCGAAGCTGGTGGAGCACACCCACACCTCGTATCCCGTGGGGCACCTCTCCACGATGTATTGGATCGGACTGGAACCCGGAGACGTCCACCTCAATGTGGCTTCCCCCGGCTGGGCCAAGCACGCGTGGTCCAACGTTTTCACGCCGTGGATCGCCGAGGCCTGCGTCTTCGTCTACAACTACGATCGCTTCGATGCCAAGGCACTCATGGAACAGATGGGGCGTGAAGGCGTCACGAGTTTCTGCGCCCCGCCCACCGTATGGCGCATGCTCATCCAGGCGGACCTGACCCTGCTCAAGACCCCGCCCACCAAGGTGGTTTCGGCGGGTGAGCCCCTCAACGCCGAGGTGATCGGGCAAGTGGAGAGGGCCTGGGGCCAGACCATCCGAGACGGTTTTGGCCAGACGGAGTCAACAGTCCAGGTCGCCAACACCCCCGGCCAGCCGGTCAAGACCGGCTCGATGGGACGGCCGCTGCCGGGCTACGACGTCGTGCTTGTTGACCCTGCCACTGGCGAAGAGGCCGACGACGGCGAGCTGTGCTTGCGCTTGGACCCCCGCCCCGTGGGGCTCATGAAGTCCTACTTCGGCGACCCGGAAAAGACGGCCGAGGCTTTCCGTGACGGTTATTACCACACGGGCGACATGGCCAGCCGGGATGAGAACGGCGTCATTACCTATGTGGGCCGCGGCGACGACGTCTTCAAGTCCTCCGACTACCGTTTGTCCCCTTTCGAACTCGAAAGCGTCCTGATCGAACATCCCGCAGTGGCGGAGGCCGCCGTCGTGCCCTCTCCGGATCCGGTGAAGCTCTCGGTGCCTAAAGCTTTCGTTGTGCTCGCCGCAGGGTACGAGCCCGGTCCGGCCGTGGCTGAGGACATCCTCAGGTACTGCCGGCAGCACCTGGCGCCGTTCAAGCGCATCCGTCGGCTCGAATTCGGCGAGTTGCCCAAGACGATTTCCGGCAAGATCCGGCGTGTCGAACTTCGAGGCACGGAGGTGGCCCGCCACGGCGACGGCCCGCTGCCCGCAGGCCTGGGCGTCGAGTACACCGAGGACGAGTTCCCGAATCTGAAAGAATAGGCAGCCAATCAATGTCAGGAGGCACCGTGGGCAGCCCGCTCCCCCGCGACCCCATCGCCGACGCCCAGCGAAACTGGGAACGCCACGGCTGGGGTGAAGTCGCCGCGCCCATGGCGGCCATCACCGCGATCATGCGCACGCAGCAGATCCTGTTGGCCCGGATCGAGGGCGTGTTGAAGCCGTTCGGCCTGACCTTCGCGCGTTACGAGCTCTTGGCGCTGCTCAGCTTCGCCCGCAGCGGCGCGTTGCCCATGAACAAAGCCAGCGCGCTGCTCCAGGTGCATCCGACGTCGGTGACCAACGCCGTCGACCGCCTCGAGAAGGCAGCCCTGGTGGTCCGCTCCCCGCACCCCACTGACGGGCGCACCACGCTGATCGAGCTCACCGCGGAGGGCCGCACGCTCGCGAAGCGCGCGACGACGGCACTCAACAACGAGGTGTTCGGCCAGTCCGGTTTCGGGGACGACGACGTCGAGCATCTGATTCGCGTGCTGGGAGACTTCCGCAAGGCGGCGGGGGACTTTACGGACTGATCCTCATTGGTTTCGTTTGTCCATATTTTGAGATATTCATATCGAATATTGAGACGCTCGTTTAGTGTTGTGGCCATGCAGAGTTCAGGTGTGGAACCTTTTGTCGACCTCGAATGGTTCTCCCAAAATCGTCGCGGCGTGGTGCTGGCCGATGTGCGCTGGTACCTCGACGGGCGCTCGGGCCGGGAGGCGTACGACCGCGGGCACATCCCCGGAGCAGTTTTTGTCGACCTTGATCGATGGCTCTCGAGTGAGGGATCGCCACTCGAGGGAAGAAACCCGTTGCCCGCGGCCCATGATTTTGCCGTTGGGATGCGGGAATCGGGAATCAGCGACGATGACATCGTGGTGGCCTACGACGACGCCGGCGGGGTCATCGCTGCACGCTTAGTCTGGATGCTGCGCGCCACAGGCCATAGCTCGGCCATTCTGGATGGCGGGATGGCCTGCTACGAAGGGCCCCTGGAAACCGAACATCCTTCGAGGCCCACCGGCG
This sequence comes from Arthrobacter sp. efr-133-TYG-118, assembly GCF_030209755.1. Lineage (GTDB taxonomy): Bacteria > Actinomycetota > Actinomycetes > Actinomycetales > Micrococcaceae > Arthrobacter. The sequence goes on from NZ_JARVRH010000008.1 coordinate 76,444, forward strand.
ATTTCACCGCACAACCGTGGCCCACGAATCGCCTGGCGGAGATCCACGAACTCCCAATCGCAACAAGCCTCGTGGTGGACGCACGCAACCGCGACCGCTTCGAGGGCAAGCAGGACCCCATCGATCCAAGGCCCGGGCATGTGCCCGGCGCGAGGAACGTCCCCTGCAGGGAGAACCTGGACACCTCCGGGAAGCTGCGCAGCAAAGCAGAGTTGTTGCACATCTTCGCCGCGGCAGGCATCACATCGGCGGAGAACGTGATCAGCTATTGCGGCTCCGGAGTAACGGCCTGCCACAACCTTTTGGCACTGGAGCATGCCGGTCTTGGACACGGCAGGCTCTTCACCGGCGGGTGGTCCCAATACGGCCACGCGCTCGAATACCCGGTCGAGCTCGGGCCCGCGTAACTGGGCCCGGTGGTCAACGGTGCTTGAACTCCGGCTGGCGCTTCTCGGTGAACGCTGCCATGCCTTCCTTTTGGTCCTCGGTGGCGAACAGTGAGTGGAAGATCCGGCGCTCAAACAAAACGCCCTGGGACAGGCCGGTTTCGAAGGCTGCGTTGACGGCTTCCTTGGCCACCATGGCAACCGGTTTGGACTTCGACGCGATCACTTCGGCGGCCTTCAGAGCCTCCTCCACCACGGAATCGGCCGGCACGACGCGGGAAACAAGTCCTGCCCGCTCGGCTTCCTCGGCGTCCATGAACCGCCCAGTGAGGATCATGTCCATCGCTTTGGCCTTGCCCACGGCATGGGTCAGCCGCTGCGAGCCGCCCATGCCGGGAATGACACCGAGGTTGATTTCCGGTTGACCGAACTTGGCGCTGTCCCCGGCAATGATGAAATCGCACATCATGGCAAGTTCGCAGCCCCCGCCCAGGGCAAAGCCGGACACTGCGGCAATGACGGGAATGCGCAGGCGCGTGAGGTTTTCCCAGGCGCGGAACCAGTCGGCGGCATACATTTCCATATACCCCTTGGATGCCATTTCCTTGATGTCGGCACCGGCGGCGAAGGCCTTTTCCGAGCCGGTGATCACCACGGCACCCACCCCGGGATCCGCATCCATGTCCGACACGGCCGCCACGATCTCGTTCATGGTGGCCTGGTTCAACGCGTTGAGTGCCTTCGGCCGGTTCAGCGTCACCAAACCCACCCGTCCACGGAGTTCCACCAGGATGTTTTCGTACTGCTGCGCCAAGCCGTGCCCCTTTTGTCGTAACTGACCTACCCGCCAAGGCTACTTGGCGGACTTGTCCCGGATGTCCGTGATGATGCCGGAGAAGTCGCGCCCGGCTCCGCCTTCGGCCGCGAAAGCATCGTAGATCTGCGATGCCAGGTGCCCCATTTGCCCGTCCACTCCGGTGCTCTCAAGCGCGTTGACCGCGAGCCGCAGGTCCTTCGCCATGAGCGCGCCAGCGAATCCGGGCTGATAGTCGCGGTTGGCCGGGCTCGTGGGAACCGGTCCGGGAACCGGGCAGTTGGTGGTCAGCGCCCAGCACTGCCCCGAGGCGTTGGAGGCGACATCGAACAACGCTTGGTGCGTCAGGCCCAGCTTCTCGCCCAGGACGAACGCCTCGCTGACGGCAATCATGGAAACGCCCAGGATCATGTTGTTGCAGACCTTGGCGGCTTGCCCGGCTCCGTGGTCTCCGCAGTGCACGATCCTCCGGCCCATGAGTTCCAGGATCGGCTTCACTGTTTCGAAGTCCTCGGGCAGCGCCCCCACCATGAAGGTCAGGGTTCCGGCTTCGGCACCCACCACGCCTCCGGAAACGGGCGCGTCCACGGAGCGGTGGCCGGCTTCCAAGGCAATGGCTGCGGCCTCTCGGGCCTCGTCGACGTTGATGGTGGAGCAGTCCAGGAACAATGTGTTCGGCGCAGCCACCGAGAGCAGGCCGGGCGCTCCGTCCACTCCCCGGTAGGCGTCCAGGACGTGCTTGCCGCTGGGCAGCATAGTCAGGACAACGGATGCCCCGGCAACGGCCTCCGGAGCGGAATCCACCGTGGCAATGCCGTGTTCACGGGCTGCCTCAAGCGCTGCCGGCACGGGATCGTACGCGACCACTTGATGCCCTGCTTTGACAAGGTTCACAGCCATGGGACCGCCCATATGGCCAAGGCCGAGGAAAGCGATGGTGCCGGAAACTGCGTCAGACATGGTCGGACTCCTTTGAATGAAGTTTGAGTTCACGGTCGCCGAGCGAGGCGAAGAAGCCCTCGACGGCGGCCGGCGACACCTCCGCCAGGGAAGCTGGCTTCCATTGTGGGTTGCGATCCTTGTCCACCACTTGCGCGCGGATGCCCTCCCGGAAATCCGGCCCGGCCAGGCACCGCACGCCAACGCGGTATTCCTGCTCCAAGGCCTCCTCAAGGGAGAGCCCCCGGACGCGCCGCAACGATTCCAGGGCGACTTTCACGGCTGTAGGCGACTTCGCCTCGATCGTGACAGCAGCTGCAGCGGCGTCCCCGCCCGCGGCGCGCAGCCTGGCGACGATCTCCTCGGCGTCGTCGGAAGCATAGGTTTCATCGATCCACTCCCGCTGACCGGACAGCGCCGAGGCCGGCGGCTCCTGCACAAAGCGTCCGACGGCGGCTTCCGCCGTCGAGCTTTCCAACGCTTCCGCGAGCGCGGGCAGGCTTTCGGACGGCACAAAGTGGTCCGCGAGCCCCAGGAACAGGGCGTCAGCCCCGCTCAAGTGGGCGCCCGTGAGGGCTGCGTGGGTACCGGACTCGCCCGGTGAGCGGGACAGCAGAAGGGTTCCGCCGACGTCGGGCACGAAACCAATGGTGGTTTCCGGCATGCCGGTACGGGTCCGCTCGGTGACCACGCGGACGGAGCCGTGGGCTGAGATCCCGACTCCGCCGCCGAGGACCAGCCCGTCCATGAAGGCGACGTAAGGCTTCGGGTACCGGGCAATGAGCGAGTTCAACCGATACTCCGCAGCCCAGAAATCCGCGGTTTGGTCGCCATGGCGCAGGATGTCGTCGTAGATCGCCACGATGTCCCCACCGGCGCAAAGTCCCCGGTCCCCGGCGCCGTGCACCAAAACCGTTTTGACGGCGTCGTCGTCCGCCCATGCGGTGAGCTGCTCCAGCATGGCGTGCACCATCCCGGCGGTGAGTGCGTTGACGGCCTTGGGTCGGTTCAGCGTGATGACGCCGAGGTGGCCGCGCTTCTCGAACAGGACCTCGGCCATTAGCTGCCGGCCGGCATCACGAAGCTGGCGCCCTGGCGAATGCCCGAGGGCCAGCGGGTGGTGACCGTCTTGGTCTTGGTGTAAAAGCGGAAGGCGTCCGCGCCGTGCTGGTTGAGGTCGCCAAAGCCCGAGGCCTTCCAGCCGCCGAAGGTGTAGTAGGCAATCGGGACTGGAATGGGAACGTTGATGCCCACCATGCCCACTTCGACGCGGCTCGCGAAGTCGCGGGCAGCGTCGCCGTCACGGGTGAAGATCGCGACGCCGTTGCCGAACTCGTGTTCGGAGCAGAGCCGCAGTGCTTCTTCGTAGTCGGCTGCGCGGAGGACGCTCAGGACCGGGCCGAAGATCTCCTCCTTGTAGATGGACATGTCCTTCGTGACGTTGTCGAAGAGGGTCGGGCCAACCCAGAAGCCTCCGGCGTAGCCGTCCACCTTCAGGTCGCGTCCATCGGTGACGAGCGTGGCGCCTTGGTCGACGCCCGCTTGGATGTACCCCTCGATACGATGTTTCGCCGAGGCGGCCACTACAGGCCCGAAGTCCGAATCCGCGGCCAGGCTGGGCCCCACCTTCAGGCCCTTGATGCGGTCCTGCAGCTTGGAGACGAGCTGGTCCGCTGTCTCCTGGCCAACAGGCACAGCCACCGAGATCGCCATGCAACGCTCCCCGGCGGAGCCGAACCCGGCACCGATAAGGGCATCCGCGGCCATGTCGAGATCGGCGTCGGGCATGATCACCATGTGGTTCTTGGCGCCGCCAAAGCACTGGGCGCGCTTCCCGTGGGCCGCGGCCGTGGCGTAGATGTACTGGGCAATCGGCGTGCTTCCGACGAAGCCGATGGCCTTCACCCGCGGATCCTCAAGGAGGGTATCCACTGCTTCTTTGTCGCCGTTGATGACGTTGAAGACGCCGTCCGGCAATCCCGCTTCGGTGAATAGTTCTGCCAGGCGCAGCGGCACGGACGGGTCGCGCTCCGAAGGCTTGAGGATGAAGGCATTGCCGGCAGCCAGGGCGGGGCCGGACTTCCAGAGTGGAATCATGGCCGGGAAGTTGAAAGGCGTAATGCCCGCGACCACCCCAAGGGGCTGGCGCAGTGAGTGGACGTCGATGCCCGTGCCGGCGTTGTCCGAGAATTCACCCTTGAGCAGGTGCGGGGCACCGGCGGCGAACTCCACCACCTCGATGCCACGCTGGATGTCACCTTTGGCATCGGGGAAGGTCTTGCCGTGCTCGGAGGAAAGGAGCGTAGCGAGTTCGTCCATGTGTTCGTTGACTAGGTCCACGAACTTCAGCAGGATCCGGCCGCGGCGCTGCGGGTTCATGGCGCCCCATTCCAGCTGGCCTTTCTCCGCGCTCGCAATGGCGTTCCTGACCTCGTCAGCACTGGCCAGGGGAAGCCGCGCCTGAACCTCGCCGGTGCAGGGATTGTAGACGTCGCTGAATCGTGGGGAGGTCCCGTCGACTCTTTGGCCGTCGATGTAGTGGGAAAGTTCGCGCACCATGGAATGCTCCTTTGCATAGGGGGAATGCCCGCCATCGGCCTCGAAGGCACATGTCCGACTGCGCTCCAGGACCTCTTTGCACCGAATATACTCGGACTTCCTACTAATTTCTAGAGCGCTTCGGCCGCGGCCCTCAACACCCGACCACATTTGGAAGTGCCCGACGCCGGAACTCGCCGCGGGCGGGGATGTGCCGGTCTGCGGCGGGGGGCAAAGGTGGTCGTTAGTGGTGGCCCGGTTCAACGAGGCAGCGAGCCGTAGGCATCCAGCGCCTCCCGACGCGAGGTTTTAAGGTCCACCACCGGCTCCGGATAGTCCGCCGTGGTCAGTTCCGGGATCCACTGGCCAACGTAGCTGCCGTGGGGATCGAATTTCTTGGCCTGGGTTTCCGGATTGAAGATCCTGAAGAAGGGCGAGGCGTCCGCACCGGAACCTGCAACCCACTGCCAGTTCGCAGGATTGGACGCAGGATCGGCATCCACCAGGGTGTCCCAGAACCATTGCTCGCCCACTTGCCAGTGGATGCCAAGGTTCTTCACCAAGAGGCTGGCGGAAACCATGCGGACCCGGTTGTGCATCCATCCTGTGTGCCACAATTGCCGCTGGCCTGCGTCCACGATGGGGAACCCCGTGCGGCCTTCCTGCCATGCGCGAAGGAGGGTGGCACCCTCCTCGGCTTCTGCACCCTGGCTACCCGGCCAAGCCCACGGATAGTGGTCGAACCCGGGTCGCAAATTGGCCGTTGCCAAGTCCGGGTGATGGAAGTATTGGTGCCAGCAGAATTCACGCCACCCGAGTTCCGAGGCGAAGACGGCCGCGCCGTCGCCCAGTTCCCGACGCCGGCCCTGCTGCGCATGCCACACCTCGAACGGGCTGAGTTGCCCCCAGCGCAAGAAGGGCGACAACCGGCTACTGCCCGGCAGGTCCGGACGATCCCGGTTCACCGAATAGTCCGCCAGCCCGTGCTCCACGAAGTCGTCAAGAAGCTCATGCGCCTGGGCCGAACCCGGCTGCCAGCTTTCGGACAATCCGTCCGACCAGTCGGGGTTCCGCGGCAGCAATCCCCACGTGTCCAATTCCTCGGACTCAGGGAGCCGGCCGGAGAATCCCCGGCCCGGTTCCGGAGCTTCCAGCGGTTCACGGAAATCCATCCCGGACACGGTCCGCCAAAATGGCGTGAAGACCTTGAAGGGTCCGCCTTGCTTCGTGGTGACGGCCCACGGTTCGTGCAGCAAGGAGGCCTGGAAACTCTCCGCGTGCATCCCGGACTCGCGCGCCCAGGCCTTGATGCCGGCGTCGACTATTCGCTCTGGCTCGCCGTAACGGCGGTTCCAGTACAGCGATCCGGAACCCATCGCCGTCGCGGTTTTCCGGACAATCTCCGCCGCCGGTCCGCGGCGCAGCAGGAGCGGAACACCGAGTGCCTCAAGGTCTTCGCGAAGGGTGAGCAGGGAATGATGCAGCCACCAGCGGGAAGCGCTACCGAGCGGCCTGATCCCAGGTGATTCCTCGTCGAAGACATAAAGCGCGACTACTGCACCGTCGTCGGCTGCCGCCCGTAGCGCCGGGTTGTCCGTGGTCCGGAGGTCGTCCCGGAACCACACGATTGACGGCTTCACTCATCCCCCTTGGACTTCTTGCGCAAAGGTCATGCCCCTTAAGACGAATCTTAAGGGGCACGGCCTGTACCTCATCTGTTGAGATCTATTTCGGCATCAGGACGCTGTCAACCAGGTACACCGTCGCGTTGGCGGTGTGGACGCCGCCGCAGATCACGGCGGAGCCCCCGTCAACCTTGAGCGCGTCCTTGGTTCCCGTGACGGTCACCGAGTCGCCCTCAACCGTCTTGTGGGTGCCCACGATCTGGTCCGGAGTCAGCTGGCCGGGGATGACGTGGTAGGTGAGGATCTTGCTCAGGAGAGCGTCGTCGGTCTTGAGGCTGTCGATGGTGGCGGCGGGGATCTTGGCGAAGGCGCTGTCCACAGGAGCGAAGACAGTGAACTGGCTGCTGTTCAGCGTGTCCACCAGGTTCACCTTGGGGTTCAGCTTGCCGGACACTGCGGCCGTGAGGGTCTTGAGCAACGGGTTGTTGGAAGCGGCCACGGCTACCGGGTCGAGAGCCATGCCGGCAACAGAACCTGCACCGCTGGGAACCTGGGAGGCGTAACCTGCGCAGCCCGGGCCAACGAGGTCTTTTGTCGGGTCCATCGCGGCGCTTGCCGAGGCGGAGGGTGTCGCCGCCATGGTGGTCGCCGAGCTCGGAGCGGCCGACGACGGTGTGGCCGTGGAAGCGGAGCCGCCACAAGCAGTGAGGCCCAACAGGGCGGAAGCGGCGAGGCCGGCGATCGCAAAAGACGTGCGCTTTGTAGAAAGCATGACATTTCTCCTTCAAACGGACTGACATTCGGTGCCGGTTGATTCCGGCGTGAAAGCACTTCACCCTTGCGGGCTAAGTCCTTATGCCAGCTATTCGGAGGTGTGGGCTGCAGGGATGGGTGAGTTTCAAAACTTAATTTGGAAGCCCCTCAAGAACCGACCACTTTTGGGAACCCCCGACGCCGGATGGCGGCATTCGCGCCGACGTTGCGGCTCAAAGGTGGTCGGTTCTTGCGGAGCTCATGCGGTGGGCTTCTTCCATGAGCAACTTGCCGAGGAATTCCCGGCGTTCAGGACGGAATCGCGGCTCGATGCCCGTGAGGGATAGAGCGCCGACTGGCCGGCCCAGTTGGTCGAAGACGGCAGCCGCCATCCCCCAACTGCCTTCGAGGACCAAACCGGGATTCACCGAGTACCCGGCCATTCGGGTCTGCTCAAGGTTCCGGCGCACCACACTCTCGGTGTGGCCAGTGGCGAAGTCCCCCGCATGCTGTTCCCATCCGGAGAGGATCGTTTCTTGTTCTTCATCCGGCAGGAACGCCATGATTGCCGTGCCGGCCGACGCGACGCCGAGCGGGAACCTGACGCCCTCGTGCAAGACGAACGAGCGCACGGGGAAGCTGCCTTCTTCGCGGAGCACGCACACGGTTTCGTGGCCACGACGGATGGAATAGAAGGCACTTTCCCCGCTCTCCTCGGCCAGGCGGCGCAGGCTGGGCCGGGCCAAGTCCTCAAACGGGAACCGAGCCGCCGCCACGGACCCCAGCAGGAAAATCTCGGGCCCCAGGATCCAGTTGCCGGTCCGCCGGTCGTGGTCCAGCAGGCCCCCGGCAGCGAGCGACGCGAGCAAGCGGTGCACCGTCGGGCGGGTCAGGCCGGACTCGCGGACCAGGCCAGCGATGGACATGCCCTCCGGTTTGCGTCCCACGAGCCGGAGGAGCGCGGCAACCCGAGCCACGACTTGGGCGCCCTGGACCGGCTTGATTTGCGGCTGCTGAGTCGGCAATCCGATCTCCTCTCAAAGATATCCTCCACAATGTGGACACTTCTAAGACTAGCGTCCACACTATGCGAGTTCAGTCCTTCTGGCCATGCGACGCCGTTGACCCTCGCCACTGGGCCGCCTTAAGCTCCATTTCAGACCGTTAGCTCAGACCCGTGTCCACAAAGTGGATAGCCGCTGAGTAACCCTACTCAAAGACGAGGACAAAGCCATGGCCAAAATCCAGCCCGGCGCAGCCGTTGCACTACAGGACGTCCTGCGCGACGGCCAGACGATCGCCGTCGGTGGTTTCGGGCTTAGCGGCATCCCCGCGGACCTGATCGACGCCGTCCGCGATTCGGGCGTCAAGGACCTGACAGTGGTCTCCAACAACATGGGCATTGATGGCAAGGGGCTTGGCGTCCTCATCGAAACGGGCCAGGTCCGCAAAGTCATCGCCTCCTACGTCGGCGAGAACAAGCTCTTCGCCGAGCAGTACCTATCCGGGCAGCTCGAGGTCGAATTCGCGCCCCAGGGCACCCTGGCCGAACGCCTCCGTGCCGGTGGTGCCGGCATCCCCGCCTTCTACACGCGGACCGGCGTCGGAACCCTGGTTGCCGAGGGCAAGCCGCTCGAAGAGTTCGACGGCGTCATGTACGTCCGCGAGCGCGGGATCGTCGCCGACGTCGCGCTGGTCCACGCGCACACCGCGGACACGGACGGCAACCTGATCTACCGCTACACGGCCCGGAATTTCAACCCTGTAGTGGCGACGGCGGGAATCGTGACCATCGCCGAGGCCGAAGTGATCGTGCAGCCGGGCGAGCTGGATCCGAACCATATCGTGACCCCCGGCGTCTACGTCCAGCGACTGGTCCAGGCGAGCAGCCGCACCAAGGACATTGAGCAGCGCACCGTCCGGCCCCGCACTGAAGCCCTGGCCGTCTAAGCACCCACCAGCGAAGGAGCACCACCATGGCATGGACCCGCGACGAAATGGCCGCCATTGCGGCCCAGGAACTCAACGACGGCGATTACGTCAACCTCGGCATCGGCATTCCGACCCTTGTTGCCAACAACCTGCCCGACGGCGTACGGGTTGTCCTGCAAAGCGAGAACGGCCTGCTTGGTATGGGGCCCTTCCCCTATGAGGGCGAGGAAGACGCCGACCTGATCAACGCAGGCAAGCAGACCGTCACGGTCCTGCCCGGCGGCAGCATCTTCGACTCCGCGACGTCATTCGGCATGATCCGCGGCGGACACGTCAAGGTTGCCATCCTCGGCGCCATGCAGGTTTCCGGCAACGGCGACCTCGCCAACTGGACCATTCCGGGAAAGATGGTCAAGGGCATGGGCGGGGCCATGGACCTGGTGGCCGGCACCCCGCGCGTCGTGGTCCTCACCGAGCACAACGCCAAGGACGGGAGCGCCAAGATCGTCCGGGAATGCACCCTGCCGCTGACCGGCCTCCAGGTTGTGGACCGCATTGTCAGCGACCTCGCGGTGTTCGACATCTTGCCATCCGCGAACGACGACGGCGGGCGGCAGCTCACGCTGACCCGCCTCGCACCCGGGGTCACCGTGGAGGAGCTCCGCGAGAAGACCGAGGCAGCATTCGACGTCGCATTGGAAACCACCCCTGCATTGGAAGGAACTGCATTGGAAGGAACACCGGCATGAGCCTGAAAGACCAGTTCGGCAAAGACATCCTCCTCACCGGATGGGGACACAGCAAGTTCGGCAAACTCACGGACGAAACGCTGGAGTCCTTGATCGTCCAGGTGTCCGCGGAGGCCATCCGGAACTCGGGCCTCGAGCCACGGGACATCGACGAGATCTACCTCGGCCAGTTCAACTCAGGCATGCAGCCCCTGGGCTTCACGTCCTCCCTGGCCCTGCAGCTGTCCGAGGAGCTGGCCAATGTGCCCGCAACGAGAACCGAAAACGCCTGCGCCTCCGGTTCCGCAGCATTCCAACAGGGCGTGAAGGCTGTCTTGGCCGGCACTGCCCGCAACGTCCTGGTGATCGGCGCCGAAAAGATGACGGACGCGGGAACCGACGTCGTAGGAGCAGCCCTGCTCGGGGCCTCCTATGAAATGGCGGGCAAGGCCTCCACCACCGGTTTCACGGGGCTGTTCGCCGAGGTGGCCCGGCACTACGACAAGCGTTACGGCGCGGGCATCGAACGCCCTGGTTTTGCCGGGGCCGGCCTAAGCGACATCCTTGGATCCATCGCCGCCAAGAACCACCACAACGGCATGGACAACCCCTACGCGCAGATGCACAGGGACTTCGGCGAGGAGTTCTGCCGGACGGTTTCCGAGAAGAATCCCATGGTTGCCGAACCGCTGCGTCGCACCGACTGCTCCCCCGTGTCCGACGGCGCCGCCGCCGTCGTGCTTTCCCTGGGCCCGGCGTCGGGCGCTGCTACCGAACCTGTGCGGCTCGCGGGATTCGGGCACGCGAACGACTTCTTCCCGGCAGAACGCCGCGACCCCACGGAGTTCGCCGCCACGAGGGTGTCCTGGGAACGCGCGCTGGGGATGGCCAGCGTCGGGATTGACGGACTGGACTTCGCCGAAGTGCACGATTGCTTTACGATCGCCGAGCTGATCATGTACGAGGCCATGGGGCTGACCCCGCGCGGCGAAGGATCCCGGGCGGTGCAGGAAGGCTGGGTCTACAAGGACGGCAAGCTGCCGGTCAATGTGTCGGGCGGACTCAAGGCCAAAGGCCACCCCGTTGGCGCAACAGGAGTATCGCAGCACGTCATTGCCGCCATGCAGCTCACGGGCACCGCGGGCGCCATGCAACTGCCCAACGCCCGCCGCGGAGCCGTGCAGAATATGGGCGGCGTGGGCATCGCGAACTACGTCTCCGTTTTGGAGGCTGTCTAAGGACCAACCGATTGTTCGAGGGGGCGGCCCCTCGAATGCCCTACTTCGCCTCAAGCACGGCCGCTCCGGCTGCCGCGCAGGCTTCGTCCAGGGCACCGTCCGGAGCGCCGCCGACGCCGATCCCCGCCACCGAGACGCCGTTCACCTTGAGCGGCACTCCGCCGGGGAGGAAGAGGGTGCCCGGGAGGTCGGCGATCGATGGGCCGTTGCCGTTGATTCGCTTGGCAAGTTCGCTGGTCGGCGCGCCGAAGGCGGCTGCGGTGTAGGCCTTCTGCTTGGCGGCCTCGATGGTGTGTTCTGCAGCGTTGTCGCCGCGGAGCAAGGCTTGGACTGTCCCGAAGCGGTCCACGAGCGCAACGGTAACGAACGGAAGCTTGTCGGCCTGGCACTTCGCCAAGGCTGCGTTGACTGCCTGGCTGGATGCACCGACGGTGATGCGGTTTTGGGGGACGACGTTTTCCGCGGACGGATTGACGTCGACGGCGGCCGTCGCAGTTTTTGCGGCGGCCGGAGTCACGGCATTTGCGACGGCGGTCGCCCCGCCGGTCAGGAGCAAGGCTCCGGCAGCAGCGACGGCAAAGATCTTGTTGGACTTCTTCATGGTGGTCCTCCGTGAGGTCGGCAACGGGTACAGTTCCATGCTTCCGGCAGGGCACCCTCCGCACATCCGGCCCTCGTCTCGCCTGGCCTCATCCCTTCCGTTCCCGGCATCAGCCAAAAGGCGGAGAGACCGGCGACCGGAACGCGCCTAGCATGGGAAGAATGCCGGAATCTTCGAACGGGACGGCCTCCCGCCCCGCTGCCGTCCGCCCCGCCATGGGCCGGATCGACGCCGTGGTTCACCTCAGCTTCGCCGTGCTCATGGTGGCATCCGGTGTGCGCTACGTCCTGCGGCACAGCCTGGCCGACAATCTCTGGACAGTGGCCCTGGCTGGCGCCGTGTGCGTCCTCTACGCAGTGGTTGCCGTGCTGGCCAAGCGGCGCCAGCCGTGGCTGTTGTGGATGGTCGCGCTCGTGCTCGCCTGGGCTGTGCTGGTGATCGCCGCACCGAGTTTTGCGTGGTGCTCATTCGCCTTGTTTTTCCTGTCCCGCGCAGCCTTCATGGGTTGGATGGCCTACCTGGCCGGGGGCTTGACGGCAATTGCCACGGCAATCGGGCTATTCCGCCTCAGCGGCGACACCGACGTCGCCATGCTGCTCGGGCCCATCGCCGCCGCGGTCCTGCTCACGTTGATCTACGACCGGATTGAGCACGACGCCACGGTGCAACACCAACTCCATGCCGACATCTCCCAAGCGCAGGAACGGCTGGCCGCCGGCGAACGCGCAGCCGGGATCGCCGCGGAGCGCGAGCGTGTTTCGCGGGAAATCCACGACACCGTCACGCAAGGCCTTGCCAGCAGCCTTCTCCTGCTCGAAGCCGCGCAACGTTCGTGGCCTGAAGAGGGAGCGAAAGCGGAAGTCCAGAAGGCCGGGACCCTCCTCCGGCAGAACCTCGCCGACACTCGCAGCCTGGTCCACGAACTTTCCGCCCCTGGGTTGGAAAACGGACCACTGCCCCAAGCCCTCGAACAAGCCGCCCGCCGGTACCTCGACTCCGTGGTCCTCCACGTCACCGGCGATCCCCGGCCGGTACCCACCGAGGTCCGCCATGCCCTGATACGCGTGGCGCAAAGTGCTGCGGCCAACATCAAACTCCACGCCCGGGCTGAAAAGGCAAGTTTGACGCTGGGCTTCCTTCCCGGGGCGGTCACCCTGGACGTGTTCGACGACGGCCGCGGCTTTGATCCCGCTGCGGTACCACCGCCGTCGGAAAAGGGAGGTTACGGACTACGTGCCATGCGCCAACGGGTGGAACAACTCAGCGGAGTGTTTTCGGTGGAGAGCTCCCCCGGAGAGGGAACCGTCATAGCCGCACAACTGCCGCTGCCCCCTACAGAACCCAACCAGGCAAACCCCGCACCAGCGGTGCCCGTCGAGAAGGACAGTCCATGAACCCCGTTTCGGTCCTGCTCGTGGATGACCACCTGGTGGTCCGGAGCGGGCTCAAGGCCTTGCTCGGCACCCAGCCGGACATCACCGTCGTCGCCGAGGCGGCATCCGGCGAGGAAGCCCTCACGGCAGCGCAACAGCACCCGGCCGACGTCGTCATGATGGACCTCGCCATGGGCCAGGGCATGGACGGAATCGAGGCGATCAAGCGCCTGCGCCAAGCGAGCAAGCAGCAAGCGGTACTGGTGTTCACCACGTATGATTCCGATGCCGACATCGTGAGGGCCGTGGACGCAGGTGCCATGGGGTATGTGCTCAAGGACGCCGCGCCGGAGGAGATCTTCGCTGCGGTCCGGGGCGCAGCGCAGGGCAAGAGCGTCATGAGCGCACCCGTGGCCAGCAAGTTGTTCCAGCAATTGCGTAACCCGGACGAGGTCCTCACCCCGCGTGAAGCCGAACTCCTCAGCCTCCTCATTCAAGGCCTCAGCAACCGCGAGCTCGGCAAAAGGCTGTTCATCTCCGAGGCCACGGTCAAAACGCATTTAGCCCACATATACGCCAAGCTCGGCGTCGAGACACGGGCGGCGGCGATTGCGGTGGCCATTCGCCGCGAGGGGATGCGCTAGGAAAAAATTGGGGTGCAGGTGTCGATTTGGCCGGCCGCCGTTCGTATAGGAGGTGACCGGGCCGCAGAGAGCGGTCCGCAGAAGCAAGGGAGCATGTCATGCGCCAGATCAATGCCACGTTGTCCATTACCCTCGACGGAGTCATCCAGGGCCTGGGCCGTCCGGACGAAGACACCCGCGGCGGCTTCACCCACGGCGGGTGGGGCGGCAGGTACAACGACGAGGTCATGGGCCGTGAGATGGGCAAGGGCATGGCGAAACCCACGGACATGCTGTTCGGACACCGGACCTGGACCGATTTCATCACCGTCTGGGGCACCCGCGCCGACGACAACCCTTTCACCGTGTACATGAACGCGGGATCGAAGTACGTTGTGTCAAGGACGCTGGAGAACGCCGATGCCTGGCAGAACTCCATCCTGCTGTCCGGCGAGGCCGCAGAGACGGTGGCCAAGCTCAAGGCCGAGCCGGGCAACGATCTGACGATCATCGGCAGCGCGTCGCTGGTCCGCTACCTGCACGCCGAAGGCCTCATCGACAACTTCACGCTGCTGATCCACCCGCTCACCCTGGGTACCGGGAAGCGGCTGTTCGAAGGCCCAGCCCCGCTGACCGAGTTCGAGCTCACCGGCTCCGTCACCACCACCAAGGGCGTGATCATCGCCCACTACACCCGCCGATAACGAAAGTGGTGGCCTCGCGCGTGCCCGGTGGAGCGGGAAGCCCGCTGGAACTCCCCAACGCGGGGTCACTTACGGTCCATGCCGGGCAGCAACTTGGGCCGTAAGTGACCCCGCGCTGCGCCGGGGAGTTCCGGCTGGCCCATTCCCCAGCTACCGCGCCGGGTCTAAACTGACCCTATGTCCGACACCGCAGGACGCAAGTTGTTTCAGCATTCAGGAACGGCGCTCATCTTCCGGGGAGCCTTGGCCCTTCTCTTGGCCTTCCTTGTCGCTTCCCTGCCGGTCGCCACGGTGTTTGCCCTCGTCTACGTGTTCGGCGTCTTCGCCATCACCGACGGGCTCACCAATATGGCCCACTACTTCTACGATCCTGCGCGCCATTCCCGCTGGAGCATGATTGGCGGCTTCATCTCCGTCGCGACCGGCCTCGTGGCCGTTTCGTGGCCGGGCATCACCGCTGCGGCACTGGGCGTCCTCATAGGAGCGTGGGCCCTGGTCCTCGGCATTTCGCAAATTATCCTTGCCATGGACACCAGGACCACGGTCAGGGCTTGGTGGATCTGGATGCTGACAGCCTTGGTCACCACTTTGTTTGGGCTTTTTGTGCTCGTCAATCCAGGCGCCGGATTCCTGAGCGTGGTGGCGCTCCTCGCGACATACGCCGCGGTCAGCGGTGTTCTGTTGATCGCCTCCGGCATCAAGCTCCGCAGGCGCGCCTCTTCTTCGGTGATGCTCGCCCACTAGTCCCCGCGGTAGCAATCCATCCCAAGGGGATGCGCCAGGGCACAAGTTCGGTAAGTTAGTGGCTGTGAAGATAGCTACCTGGAATGTGAATTCGCTCCGCGCACGTGCCGACCGCGTCGAGGCTTGGCTGCAGCGCAGTGATTGCGACGTTCTTGCCATGCAGGAAACCAAGTGCAAGGACGACAACTTCCCGTGGGAGCTCTTCGAGCGCATGGGCTACGAGGTTGCCCACTTCGGTCTGAGCCAATGGAACGGCGTGGCTATCGCCTCGCGTGTAGGGCTCGACGACGTCGAGCGCACCTTTGTTGACCAGCCCGCCTTCGGAAAAGCCGGCAAGGATCCGGTCCAGGAAGCCCGCGCCATTGCCGCTATTTGTGGCGGAGTACGGGTGTGGAGCCTGTACGTTCCCAACGGCCGTTCCCTGGACGATGAACACATGCCTTACAAGCTCAAGTGGCTGGACACCCTGAAGGGCCACGCCGCCGGTTGGATCACGGAGAACCCCGAGACCCAGGTGGCCCTCATGGGCGACTGGAACATCGCGCCGCTGGACGAGGATGTCTGGGACATCGATTACTTCCGGGCGAACGCGCTCACCCACGTCAGCGAACCCGAGCGCGAGGCCTTCCGGGCGTTCGAAACGGCCGGCTTCACCGACGTCGCCCGCGCTTACACCCCGGGTCCCGGCGTCTACACCTACTGGGACTACACGCAGCTGCGGTTCCCCAAGAAGGAGGGCATGCGTATCGACTTCGTCATGGCCTCTCCCGCGCTGGCCGCCCGCGTCACCGGGGCCTCGATCGACCGCGAGGAACGCAAGGGCAAGGGCGCCTCGGACCACGCTCCCGTGATCGTGGAGCTTACGGACTGAGCAGCAACAATTGACGGAGGAGGCGGGCCCGCGATGAGCGGAAAGCTATACGGGAGCCAGGCAGGGCTGCCCTTCTCTTCAGCGTTGCGCGTGTACGAACCGCTCGAAGCATTCCCCGAGGACCAACGGCAGCAGCTCGTGGCGAGTGGTACCCGCAGCGGTTCGCGGGCCGCCGTCGAAACTGCCGAGCTGCTCGCTTCCCTCGGACGGGTCACCCGCAAGGGCGGGGACCCTTTTCCCACCGGCAGCACCGATCTGGTCCGCATCACGCGGGTTCCTTCCGGAGATCGGAACGACCCCGACGGCGGACGGCTGCTTTATTGCCCAAGCCAGCTGGTCATCCGGGCAGGTTTGGCGGCCAACGCCCTCATGGAAGGTATCCACGGACCCCTCGCGGACCTCCTCATCCCCGTGGACCAGCGCGACCGGCACCAGGCACGCATCGACCGCATCAACGCCAGTCACGACGCGAAGCGGGTGCACACACGGGCCTCCACGTGGGGCATTCCCTTCAGCTGGTTCTCGCTGTTCCAGGAGTCGGACCGCAAGGACGTCGTGGAATCCGGAGGACGCATCCTGACGGTCAGGGTCTGGGCCTCGCTGACGGATGCCTTGGACCGGGCACGCTTCGCTGTGGCCAACCTCGCCCTCGCCGCTCCGGACCTCGACATGCTGGACGACCTCACCCAGCTCACCGAATGGCTCGAGTTGTTCCATGTGCAGTCAATGGTCGAGCTGGACTATGGCGCCGTGGCAGACAAGGTGTACCCAGACGAGTCGCCCATGGACGTCAGGCTCGGCATCGAATGCCTGGCCGAGGGAGACATGACAGGAGCGGCCGCGGCTTATCGCAGGCTGGCTTCCCGCTGGATCCCCATCAGGCAGTTGGCCCGGGCTTCCTAGCTGCGAGGCTGAGTCAGTCCTTGGGGCGGGGCGGTGCCGTAGTTTCCCGCACGATGAGCCGGTGGGGTGCTTTCATGGACCGCACGGAACCTGCAGCCCCGGCCAATTCGTCCAACAGCATGCGCGTCCCCAACTGGCCTTGTTCAACGGGGTCCTGGGCCACGGTTGTCAGGCCCATGGCCTCGGCGAATTCATGGTTGTCAATGCCGATGATGGATAGATCTTCCGGTACACGGACACCACGGCGCCGCGCCTGCAACATGGCTCCCATGGCCATTTCATCAGAGGCGCAGAAGATCGCCGTCGGTTTGGGTCCGGGCTTGCTCCAGAGCTCATCGAAGGCTTCCTGGCCGCTGCCCACGGTGAAGTTTCCGAAAATGTCCCATTCCGGAGGCATGGAAAAGCCCGCGCTCGTCATGGCATCCGTAAAGCCGTCAACGCGTAGTCGCGGCACGGTGAAGTTCAGGTCGGAATCGTCCTGGCCGTGGAGCAGCGCGATTTCCCGATGGCCGAGGTTCAACAGATGCATGGTGGCTTCCACCGAAGCAGCGTAATCGTCGATGCCGATGCTGGGGCAGTCCTCCACCGGACCGCCGACAATCACCAAGGGGATTTCGATCCTTTGGAGATCGGCGATTTCCTCGGGCGTCAGGGACATGCAGAGGACCAGGAGTGCATCGATCTGCTTATAGACCATCGTCTTGCTGAAGAGCCGTTCCCGGGCTCCGCGCTGCCCGCCCAAGTTGAAGAGGGACAGGTTGTAGCCGCGAGCGTGGAGCTCGCGGTCTACGCCCTCGATCGCCTTGAAGAAGAACCAACGGTCCACGTAGGGGGCCAGGACACCGATCGTCCTGGTGCGGCCTGTGGCCAGTCCCGAAGCGGACGACGACGCCACATACCCAAGTTCTCCGGCAACCCGGAGGATCTTTTCCCGGGTGGCAGGAGACACCCGGGGAAGGCCGCGCACTGCGCGGGAAACGGTGGCGGTGGAAACGCCTGCGGCCTGTGCGACGTCCTCAATGCTGGCCCCTGCGTGGCCGCCACGCTGGGACCGTTCACTCGTTTTTGCCACTCAAGCCCCCTCAAAGAATCCGTGCGGAAGCCGGGGGTTCCTTCCCAGACGGCAGATAACCAGCGTATTCCGCCTGGCTGTCCTCCGCCGATTCCGCGCTACTTATTTCGGCTCGCTGCTCACCTGATGCGTCTGGATGTCCGTGCAGGGAGCCGCCGGCGAAGCCGAAGCATCCCCCACAGGGCCAGCAGCACTGCCAGCAGGCCCAGGGCCCAACCCAGTGCGGGCTGGGCCGTGAGCTCGGCGGCGACGGTGATGACCAGCAGGACCAAGGCCCAAAAGCCAAGGAAACCTATCACGAGGTCGAAATCTTCCGCCGATTTCACCCGCGAGTGCTGCTCCTTGGCCGGGCCGCCGAGGGACGGCCCGGCCGAATCCGGAGTTTGCGTCATTTGACAGCGCCGGCTGTCAGGCCCGCCACGATCTTGCGCTGGAAGATCAGGACGAGGATCACAAGCGGAATCGTCACAACCGTTCCGGCTGCCATGACGGCGGTGTATGGCTCCTGGTGGGCCTGGGCACCGGCGAAGTAGGCGATAGCCACCGTGACGGTCTTGGTTTGGTCATTGGACAGCTGGCTCGCGATGAGGAACTCATTCCACGAAGCGATGAACGCCAGGATGGCGGTGGTGAAAACAGCCGGCGCAGCCAGCGGCATGATCACCTTACGGAATGCCTGGCCCTGCGTGCAGCCATCAATTCGAGCTGATTCCTCCAGCTCCCACGGCATTTCGCGGAAGAAGGACGTCAAGGTGTAAACCGTCAAAGGGAGCACAAAGGAGATGTTCGGAATGATCAGCGCCTGATACGTGCCGTACCAGCCGATATTGGTGAACAGCTGGAACAACGGCGTCACCAAGGCCACGCCCGGGAACATCGATGCACCGAGGACAAAGCCGAGGACCAGGAACTTGAAGCGGAATTCAAGCCTGGACAAGGCATACGCCGCGAACACCCCGAAAAGCAGGGCAACTACGGTGGTTACCCCTGCCACGAAGAGCGAGTTCAACAGGTTCCGGCCGAAGTGGTTGCCCAGGCTTTCAGAGAACACCGTGTTGAAGTTGTCCCAGGTGACGTGGGTGAAAAAAGGCGTCGAATCGAAGGTGTATCCAACGTCGCGGAATGCGGTCACGATCATCCAGTAAAAGGGAATCAAGCACCAGATGAAGATGAGAGCTGCGCTGATGTACGTGCGTCCGCTAGCCAAGCGTTCCCGCCGTCGGGCAGCTGTCTTGGGCGCGGAGTCAATGCTCACGGCGGTCATTTTTCCTGCCCCTTGGTGGTCTTGGGTGTGGCCGAGGCGACTGCGTTGGCTCCCAGGAAACGAACGAAGATGAACGCAACCAGGAAGATGATGAGGAAGGTGATGGTGGACAAAGCCGCTGCTGAGTTGAATCCCTGACGGATCTGGTCAACCACAAGGATGGACAACGTTGTTGTGCCGTTCGAGCCCTGGGTCATGATGGCCGGGAGGTCATACATGCGCAGGGCGTCAAGGACACGGAACAGGACAGCCACCATGAGTGCGGGCTTCACCAGCGGCAAGGTGATCTGGGTGAAACGCTGCCATGCCGAGGCACCGTCGACCTTGGCGGCTTCGTACACTTCTGCCGGAATGATCTGCAGGCCAGCCAGAATCAGCAAGGCCATGAACGGCGTCGTCTTCCAAACGTCTGAAATGATGATCGCCCAACGGGCCGGCCACTCGCTGCCTGTCCACAGGATTGCCGTGCCAAAGAGCTTGTTGGCGATTCCGTCGAAAGCGAAGATGAAGAACCACAGCTTCGCGGTCACGGCGGTTGGAATGGCCCACGGAACCAGGACAGCAGCACGAAGGGCACTGCGACCGCGGAAAGTCCGGGCCATGATGACGGCCATCCAGAACCCGAGGACGGTCTCCAGGACTACGGTGACAACAGTGAAGAAGAACGTCGTTCCAACGGCGCTCCAGAATTGGGCGCCAAGAGTGCCAGGTGCACAGGCTGCAGAGCCGCACTGCTGGGCCAACCAGTGGACAAAGTTATCGAAGCCGGCAGGTCCGCCCTGGACGAAGACCTTGGTGACCGGATCCAGACCCTGGTCCTTCTGGAACGCCATGATAATCGCGTTGACCACCGGGTACACAATGACCACGGCAAGCAATACCAAGGCGGGGGAAATCAACCAGAACGCCCACCGGCCTTGAGACGTGGCCGCCCGGTCCTGTCCTACTTCTTTTTGAACTTTTTTGGTTTTGGGGCTTGGTGTCTCTGGCGCCCGCTTAGGCTGCGCAAGGGTGGACATTTCCCCTCCTTCCGGAAATTGATAGCGTGCCCCTCGGGCGACCGTGCGCTTGAAGCGCCAGCCGCCCGAGGTTCACTGGAGGTGTCGCTATTGGCTGGCCGAGTTGATGGCCGTGTCCATATCCGTCATTGCCTGATCGACGGACTTGTCACCCTTGATGGCGGCGTAGGCATTGTCCTGGATGGCCTTGGTGACTGCCGGGTAGAACGGCGTGACCGGGCGCGGCACGGCATTCGAGATCGAGGTCTTCAGCACCGGAAGGTACGGCAGCTGCTTGACCAGGGTCGGATCGTCGTACAAGGAAGTGAGCACCGGGGCGAGCGAGCCCTGCGTAGCGTAGAACTTTTCAGTCTCTTCACTGGTCATGAAGGTCAGGAAGTCCTTGGCCGTGGCCTTGTGCGCCGAGTAGACGCTGACGGCAAGGTTGTGGCCACCAAGGGAAGAGGCGCCGGGGCCGCTCTTGCCCGGGAGCGGAGCCATGCCGAAGGTGTCCTTCACCTTGGACGAGCCGTCCGTCTTGGCGAGGTTGTACACGTAAGGCCAGTTGCGGAGGAAGAGAAGCTTGCCGTCTTCGAAGGACTGACGGCCCTGTTCTTCCTGGTAGGTCACGCCCTGCGTGGGGATGTTTCCGCTCTTGTAGGCCGCGACCAGATTGTTGAGGCCGGCCTTGGCCGCCGCGGAGGTCACGGTGGACTTGCCGTCGTCTCCCACGATCGTGCCGCCTGCCGAGTTGATGGCTTCAGCCGCATTCACGGTGAGGCCTTCATACTTGGCGAACTGTCCTGCGTAGCAGTCGATGCCGTTCTGCTTCGCGATGGAGCACATGCTCATCATCTCGTCCCAGGTCTTGGGCGGGGTGGGCACCAAGTCCTTGCGGTAGTAGAGAATGCCGCCGTCGGAGGTCTGGGGTGCCGCGAAGAGCGTGTTGTTGTACGTTGCCGTCTTGACCGTGGCGGGCAGCATCTTGGAGGTATCAATGCTCATCTTGTCCGTGAGGGGCTGCAACCAACCCTTCGCGGCAAACTCAGCGGTCCAGATGACGTCCACGTCAACGACGTCGTAATTGACGTTCTTGGCCTGGAAGTTCTGGACCAAATCGTCATGCTGCTGGTCCGCCTGGTCGGACTGTTCCTTGAAGGTGACCTTCTGGTCCGGGTGCGCCGCATTCCACTTATCGACTAGCGGGCGGACAACGTTGCTGTTGTCTTTGCCCTGGACATAGGTGATTGGACCCCGTCCGTCGAGGTTCGCTGCGGCATCTCCGCCGCTTGAGGCCGTGCTGCCGCCACCGCCGCCACCACAGGCGGACAGGGACATGGCTAGCACGCCGGCGACAGCAGCCGGCAAAAGGTACTTGCGTGTGTTCATGCTGGGAACTCCTCAGTGAGTGGACCAGGTCTTTTTCCGCAGTGCGGTTGATGTGGTGAGCCTCACATTAGTAAGCTTCCGGGTAGTAATGCAAGCGTTTACACAAAAATATGTCATCGAGAGGAATCCAGTGCCGCACTCCCCGATCCCAACCCCCGGTTCCAGCAATTCCGCGTGGTGGGCAAGCGCCGTCGTCTACCAGATTTATCCCCGCTCGTTCGCCGATGCCAACGGCGATGGGATGGGCGACCTTGCCGGGGTCACCGCGAAACTGCCCTATCTGCAAACGCTGGGGGTGGATGCCGTGTGGCTCTCCCCGTTCTACAAGTCGCCGCAGGCTGATGCTGGATATGACGTAGCGGACTACCGGGCCGTGGATCCCCTCTTCGGCACATTGGATGACTTCGACGCCATGCTGGAGAAGGCCCACAGCCTGGGTATCAAGGTCATCGTCGACCTCGTGCCCAACCACACCTCGGACGAGCACGCCTGGTTCCGCGAAGCCCTCGCCGCCGCCCCCGGCTCCCCCGAACGCGAGCGCTACATGTTCCACCGGGGCAAAGACTCCAAACCGGGCTCCGGGGACGGGGCCTTGGCCCCGAACAACTGGAAATCCATCTTCGGCGGCCCCGCGTGGACGCGCCTAACGAACGACGACGGCACTCCCGGCGAGTGGTACCTGCACCTTTTCGATACGAAGCAGCCGGATCTCAACTGGGAGAACCCCGAAGTCCACGAAGAGATGCGTTCGGTACTGCGCTTCTGGCTGGACCGCGGAGTTGACGGCTTCCGCGTGGATGTTGCCCACGGCCTGGTCAAAGAACCCGGCTTGCCGGACTGGGAAGGCGCTGCCGCCATGGTCGAAGGTGGTTTATCCGCGCCGGGCGCCCACAGCGAAGCCGTCGAACCGCACACCGCACACCCTCACGTCGCTTCCGGAGCCGAGCCCGCTGCGGCGGCCGTAGCGACCGCCGTCGAACACAAGGTCAAGCCGCCGCTGGACCCGCCCTCGCCCTTCTTCGACCAGGACGGCGTCCACGAGATCTACCGCGAATGGCACCGAGTCCTCGCCGAGTACGACGGCGACCGCATGCTGGTTGCCGAGGCCTGGGTCGAGCCTGCTGAGAGGTTGGCCCGGTACGTACGCAAGGATGAAATGCAACAGGCCTTCAACTTCGATTTCCTCCTGGCAGGCTGGGACGCGGAGCGCATGGCGGAGGCAATAGAATCTTCGCTGGACGCGGCGGGATCCGTCGAGGCGCCCTCCACCTGGGTCTTGAGCAACCACGACACCGTCCGGCACCCCAGCCGCTTCGGGCTGGCAGATCCCACCACCTTCCCCAAGGGCATCTCGGCGGAAGACGAACAGCCCGACGCCGCCCTGGGCCTCGCGCGGGCACGGGCAGCTTCCATGGTGTCTTTCTCCCTGCCGGGGTCGGCCTATTTGTACCAGGGTGAGGAACTCGGCCTTCCGGAGCACACGTCCCTGCTTGCCGAGGCGCGCCAGGACCCCTCGTTCTTCCGGACCAAGGGCGTGGAGCGCGGCCGCGATGGGTGCCGCGTACCGTTGCCCTGGAAATCCAAAGAGCCCGGCTTCGGATTCTCGGAAGCGGCATCGCCTGGTACGGGCGGCGCCGGTGCCGCTGGCAAAGCGCCCGCGGCGCCCTGGCTGCCCCAGCCCGAAGCGTTCGGCGAACTGGCTGCGGACGTCCAAGCCGGCGTCGGGGGCTCCACCCTGGAGCTGTACCGCTCGGTCCTGGCATTCCGCCGGTCCCATCTCCTGGGCTCGGGCACGTTCCAGTGGGCTGGGGAGCACGATCCCGCCAACGGAGTCCTTGCCTTCCACAACCGGGACGTGCTGGTGGTGGTCAACATGGGAAATACTGCCCTCCCCGTACCTGCCGGGTTCCGGGTGGAACTCTCCAGCGACGGCGGCTCGGGCGGGGCTTCGATTGTCCCGGACAGCGGGGCGTACCTCGTGGCGAAGTAGGGGCTTCCCTTCCCGACCTTCTTTGGCACGGAACCGGGGCCGACACGCAGCAAGTTGTGCGTGTCGGCCCCGTTCTGTAGCCAAAAAGGGTCAGGAAAGGCGCCGTGACCGCGTGGAACCTACTTGCCGCCCTTGAAGAAACCGGCGATCTTGGAGCCGAGGCCCTTGGCGTTCTCGGCCACGTCGCCCGCGATTTCCTTGGCTTTCTCTGCGACGTCACCCGAGAGGTCCTTGGCTTTCTCAGCCACGTCACCCGAGAGGAACTCCTTGACGTGCTCCGCGGCGTCGCCAGCGAATTCTTTCGCGTTACCGACCGCCTCGCCGGCAAATTCCTTGACGTGCTCCGCGGCGTCGCCTGCGACGTGCTTGGCCTGTTCAGCCGCGGCTTCGGCGGTTTGCTTGATGTTGTTGACTTCTTCGCTCATGGTTTTCTCCTTGTTCCTGGTCCAAGTGTTTTGGTCCATCGGCTTGACGCGGACCCAAGGTCCGGTGCCGGCCGGGCAAGCCCAACCAAAGGGAAGAGTTCCCCCTACCCTTCAAACTATGGCCCCGCGGTCAGCTCTGCAACGCAAAACGCCCGGGAGGTAACTTAGCCATCCGGCTAACAGGGGTTGGCGTCAGTTCAACGAACGCGCTCGGCCTTGCTGAACCGGGTCCGCGCGCCGGCCCCGATATGAATCAAGACGGGAGTCCTGCGCCCCACCACCACGTCCAGCGCCTCCACCAGCCGGGAGACGTCCGCGGCCAGCAGGTGCGGGGAAACGCCTTGACGGGGCTGGACCCTGACCCGGAGCCCGGGACGACCGTTGACTTCGTAGGTTGCCACCGTTACGCCCGCGAGATCGGTACGTTCCGCGAGGGCCGCCTTGAGCGCCTGCTCGGCAAGGCTCCCGCCGATGTTGACGTCGCCAGGGGTCCGGGCGTCGTCATACACCGACACGATGAGGTTGACGCGGCCTTTGCCCTGCTGCGACACCCACGACACCATGAGCACGATCAGCACAACCAGCACCGCTGCTGCGGCAACCCAGAGCCAGCTTTCTTCCCGACCTGGAATGCGGGTCTGCTCAGAGAGGTATTTCGCGTGTTCCCAGAGCCCGGCAGACCACCCTTGCCACCAACTTCCCACGGCGGGAACGGTGGCGAGCAGCATCAGGAGAATGCCGATGGCCAGCAGCTTCAGGCCAAGGATGCCGATCAGGATGCGGTTGAGGACGTGCGGCGTGCCGTTCATGCCCCGATCACCCCGGAAATAGCGACATTGACCCGGACTGAAGGCATGGGCGAAGGGGCCATCCTTTGAAGTTCGTCCTCGACGGCGGCGAGGATCCGTTCCTCGTGCAAGGGCACACCCGAGGTGGGCCGGACGTTGACCAAAACCAGCCTTTGCGAGACCACCACCATGACTTGCTCCTGGGTGACGTTCGCTGCGGTCCGGGCAGCCCTGGCAAGTGCCGAAGCGATGACCTCGTCGTCCACGACTACTCCGGCCCGGGGATCCTCAAGCAAGTGCCGGGACTTCCGGCCGGGCAGGACCGCGTTCAAGAAGAAGATCAGGCCCACCATAGCCACGACGCCGCCGAGTGCACCGAGCAGCAAGGGCGAAATACCTCCAGGCAGGGCCGTCAGCCGTTCGGCAGCTGTTTGCGGATCGATGAGCCACGGTGGTTGGCCAATGGCGCGCAAAGCGGATTCGAGGAGGGCGTAGACACAGGCCGCAATCACAAGGGCTGCGGCCAGCCCGGCCATTCCGGCGCGCGAGGACCGGGTCTCACGCTTGAGGATGCGCTGGAGTCCGACGTCGATCGGGTCGCCGGCGTCGGAGGTCCCTGGTGTCTGGACGCCGGGGGTGTCGCCTGCCTGGACACCAGGGGCGTCGCCGTCGGGCGTATGGGAGTGCGCAGTGTCCGGGTGGCTGCGCCGGGCGTGCGGGGTCTGGGCGTGGCTCATTGGACGCGAGCTCCTTCGCTGATCCGTGCACCGCTGATCCGGATATCCACCCGGCTCAAGGTAGAACCGCTGAGCTGGGTGACACGCTCAAGGATGGCCGTCTTGGCAGCTACGGCCCGGTCCCAAACCGTCCCGCCGTATCCCTCTACCCGCAGCGGGTCTCTGAGGACTTCCGTCAGCGAGGGCACACGGATCGGGGCGGCAATCGAGAGTGCCAGGAGACCGTCGTCGTCCGACCATTCGGCGCGAACATCCTGTGCCGAGACACCGAGCGCTTCCGCGGCGGCCGCCTGGGCCAAAGTGGTGAGGGCCTGGGTGCTGATTCGGTTGTGGCCAGCCAGTGAGACGGCCGGCTGCACAGCCTCAGCCGTGGAACTCATGACGATGAACGGCGGCCGGTGAGGGCATCCAGCACGCTGCGCAGGTCAAGCTTTCCGTCCGCGGCGCGGCCCAGAAGTGCACCGATGCCCATGAAGAGAAGGGCGATGATGAAACCCCACAGCCCGAATTGGAAGGCCATGAACGCCACGAAGGCGCCGATCCCGATACCGACAACGGTCAAGTTCACTGGAGTGGCTCCCTTTCCGATAATGCGCCTTTTGTTCCGGCTTTGATGGGCGGAGCAACGTAGACGTCGTTGATCTCAACGTTGACCTCGATGACTTCCAGCCCCACCAACGATTCGACCGCCCGATAGACGGCCGCACGGACCTGGTTGGCGACATCATGCAAAGGGTATCCATAGACAGCCACAAGATTGAGGTCCACGGCCACTTGGGTTTCTCCGACCTCGGCCCGGACACCCGCAGCATGGTCCTGGCTGCCGACGGCATCGCGGATGGCTCCGAGGGCGCGCGAGGGGGCCGATCCCAGGGAATAGACACCAGGAACAGCCCTGGCGGCAATGCCTGCAACCTTGGCGACAGCGGAATCAGAGATCACTGTGCGGCCACTTCCTGCCACCGTTTGCCGGTCTTCGGATACCGGAGCCCCAACGGCTTCCGGTTCAGGCGCGGTGTAGCTTTCCTGCTGGTCCATTTAGCCCTCCCCTTCTCTTGAGTACCACCCTAGCGCTTGGCCAAGACAAGGCGGAGACAAGCCGGCCGACGCTGTCGGATTCTGCTGGATCATTCCGGGCCGCGCAGCTTGCCGACCGCGTGATTCGAGGGGGCCGGGGTTTGTCCATTCGAATGATTGAGCAGAATCGCTCGCGTACGCACGACAATAGCGCGCGTGCACGGAAAATGTTCGCCTTTTAGGCACAAACCGAATAACCCCGGGCTTTTCCCCTGCAGATTAAAAGAAGAAAAGCGCCAGTTCCGAAGAACTGACGCTTCCCAGTGGTGGCTCCGACCGGCGTCGATCCGGTGACCTTTCGATTTTCAGTCGAACGCTCTACCAACTGAGCTACAGAGCCTTAGGTGACAATGTCACCATGATTGCCGGAATTTCTTCCGGCAATCAGAGCGACCCTGACGGGACTTGAACCCGCGACCTCCGCCGTGACAGGGCGGCGCGCTAACCAACTGCGCTACAGGGCCTTGCTTGCAGTATCTCTACTACGATTGCGGTATCTCTACCGCCTTTTTCAAGGCTTCCAGCTTACCAGACTTTTCAGTCCGGCTTGACCAGTTCCTTGCGTACCCCCAACGGGATTCGAACCCGTGCCGCCGCCGTGAAAGGGCGGTGTCCTAGGCCGCTAGACGATGGGGGCCTGGAACAATCCGAATTTGCGGCGGCCAACAACGCTATGCGTTTACCGCTTCTCGCTCGTCCGAACTGGACTCTAAAACTTTAGAGCATAGTCGGGGATATTCCCAAATCGCGCGCTGCGGAACGGAAACGAGGCTCAAAGCAGGAACGCAAACCGACCTCAAATCCGCCGCGTCAGAGTTGGCGGTTTCTTGTTGAAAGACGTCCGAATTCCGCCAGTCCGTCCAGCCCGTTGCGGGCTAGATTGGCATCATGGCCACAAGCACCCCAACCTCTCCGGCGACCACAACTTCCCGGACCATCAGTAAGCTCGGCATCGCCGCCGTCATCGTCACCGTTGTCCTCTGGGCATCCGCCTTCGTGGGCATCCGGGCCGTGGGACCCAGCTTCTCCCCCGGCTCCTTGACGCTCGGACGGCTGGTGGTTGCCGCCGTCGCGCTCGGCATTGTCGCCCTGCCCAGGCTCAAGCGCTGGCCCAAAGGCCGCGAATGGCTGCCCATCCTAGCTTACGGTGTCATGTGGTTCGCAGGTTACAACCTGGCCCTGAACGCCGCCGAACACATGCTCGATGCCGGAACCAGCGCCATGCTCATCAACGTTTCGCCGATCCTGATCGCCGTCCTCGCCGGCGTCATCCTGAAGGAAGGCTTTCCGCGCTGGCTGATCATCGGCAGCCTCGTGGCGTTCGGCGGCGTTGCGCTGATCGCGCTCGGTTCGGGACAGCGCTCGACGGCGGACGTCGCCGGAGTGCTGTTGTGCCTCCTTGCCGCTGTGCTCGCCGCGGTGAGCGTGATTGTCCAGAAGCCCGTGCTCCGCAAGTTCTCCGCGGCACAGGCCACCTGGTTTGGCATCATGGTGGGCGCCGTGTGCTGCCTGCCGTGGGCCGGACAACTGGTGGCCGAAGTGCAGGCCGCACCCCTTCCGGCCACTCTCGGCCTGGTGTACCTCGGGATCTTCCCGACGGCCATCGCTTTCACGACGTGGGCCTATGCGCTATCCCTCATTGAGGCCGGGAAACTCGCCGCCACGACGTACCTGGTTCCGGGCGCCACGATTCTGATTTCCTGGGCGGTCCTCAAGGAGATACCCACCATCTGGGGCCTCGTGGGCGGCGTCATTTGCCTCGCGGGCGTCGGGTTGACGCGGCGCCGGTCCCGCTAGGATCGCCGCGCGCGAGCGAGGTGCCCGTGCCGCCGTCGAAGCTCCGCCGTCGCTACCTCGCCATCCCGGCGAGAAGCTCGCGGTGCGTGGGCGGGTTGGCTCCCGGGCGCCCCACGGTAATGGACGCGGCCATGGAGGCCGTTTGCCCGATGCGTTCGAGGACGGTGGGCGCAAGCCCTTGGCTGCCGCGCAGCAGCAGCCCGAGGATCAGTGCCGACATGTAGGAATCGCCGGCGCCGATGGTGTCCGCCACCACCGATGTCACCGCGGGAACCGTCAGCTGGGTGTGCGGCGTCGCCATCAAGGAGCCTTGGGCGCCTCGCGTGACGACGGCCAGGCCTGCACCCAGGCCCAGGATGTGCCTGGCGGTCTCTTCCAGGGACTTGCCCGGGTAGAGCCACAACGCGTCGTCGTCGCTGAGCTTCACGACGCTGGTCAGCGGTACGAGGTCCTCGAAAATGCGGAGTGCCTCGCCGTGGCTGCCCAGGAGATCGGTGCGGATGTTGGGGTCGTACGTGACGATGCATCCACCCTGGGCCTGCTCCAGGAGGGTCCTGACGACGCCGGCGCCGGGCTCGAGGAACGTAGCGATCGAGCCCGTGTGGAGGACCTTCGGGGCGTAAGGGAGTGCGGCGGGACCCAGCTTCCACTCGATGTCGAAGGTGTACTCGGCTGAACCGTCCGCTGCGATCTCCGCCGTCGCCGTCGCAGTCTTCGCGAGCGATTGCGAGCCCGGCAGGACAACCACACCGGCGCTTGCCAGGTGCGCCGCGATGGACTCGCCCCGGGAATCACGCCCGACGGCGGTCAGCAGCCCGGCCTTCACGTCGAGCCGCCCTAGGCCGTAGGCGACGTTCGCAGGCGAGCCGCCGGGGTATTCGGTCTGCCCTTCGGGCGAGTTGACGATGTCGATGAGCGCCTCGCCGACCACGACGACGTCGAGCGGCTCGGACGCAAGGGGCGAGTGGTTCATGCGTTTCCTGTTCGTTGGTTGGGGGGATTTTCAGTGGCTACTAGTGGCTTTCGACGGCGCCGCCACCGAATCGCGTTCGACGAGGGGACATTCAAAATATTCGGTACTGCCGTCACGCTCCGCGCCGCCCAGCAGCAGTTCGACGGCGCGGCGGCCCATCTCAAGGAAGGGAAGTTCCAGGGTGGTCAGCCCGGGCCGCAAGTGCGGGGCAAGCGTTTCCTGGTTGTCGAAACCCACCAGCGACACATCGTGCGGGATGGACAATCCGAGCTGGGCCACCGCTTGGAAGGTACCCCAGGCGGTGCGGTCGTTGGCGCAGAAGATGGCGGTGGGTGGCTGTGGACCAGTCATGAGTGCGAGGGCATTGTCGAAACCGCCCGACTCATGACCGTCGCCGATGCGGTGGAGCCCGGGGTCGGGGTGCACGCCAGCCTCCTTGAGTGCCCGGAGATAGCCGGCATAGCGTCCGACGGCGGCGGGAAGCTCACCGTCGACCGCACCGATGTTGATCATCGCGATACGCCGGTGGCCTGCGTCCAGCAGGCGTTTGGCGGCGGTGTACCCACCCAGCTCCTCTTCGGGAGCGATGCTTGGAAAACGCCCGGAACGGTCGCGCGAATTGAGCACGACGGCGGGCACCTCCGCCAGGACGTCCGGCACCTCAAGTACCCGGTGGTACATGGCGGCGTAGACCACTCCGGCCACCTTGTAGGACAGCATGGTCTCCAGCGAAGCGGCCTCGAGGGCCTTGTCACCGCCGGTGTTGACGGTCAGGAGAAGCAGCCCGGCCTCCCAGGCCCGGGCTTGGGCGCCCTCGATGATCTTGCCCGCGAATGGCGCTGTGGCCACGAAGTCGCCAACGAAGCCGATCATCCCGGCAACGCCGTCGCGGAGCACTTTGGCGTGGGCGTTGGTCCGGTACCCCAGTTCGTGGGCGGCAGCATGGACCCTGCGCCGGGTTTCCTCCGAGAACCTGGTTCCCGCAGCCTCGTTGAGCACTAGGGAAACCGTGGCCTGGGAAACACCGGCAGCGGCAGCGACGTCGTTCATCGTCGTGCCGGAGCGGCTTCCGGGGCGGGTCATGGGCTGGCCTGTCTGTTGAGGGCACCGGGGTGCTTGTCACAGGATCCGCACGACTGGCTGGGCTTAACCTGGGACCGGGTTATACGAATTACCAGCCCGGAAAACTGTAGCTGTCATCAAACCCGGCGTCAACGACCGGGCCGCGGACTAGAGTCAGAACATGCCCGCGAATTTACCTCCCGGCCTGCCGATCGTTCCCGACGGTGATTCCCCCGGCGGCCAGCGCATTTTCTCCCGGCTCCCCGGTACTGGCAATGGGGGTGCTGGCGTTGGGGCCGACGCTGAAGCCGCGCAGTTCAACACCGTTCCATTCGCGATGTCGCCGGAAGACTTCGAGGCGGCCGTCGGCGATGCCTTGCTCCTCATCCCGGACAAAGCGGCCCGGGCCATGGACAACGTGGCCATCTTCATCGAGGACGACTACATCCCGCAACCTGGAGACGAGCCGGACACGGTACTCCTCGGACTATACGAGGGCGTGCCCTTGACGGAACGGGACTCTTGGTGGGATGCCGGTTCCCTCCCTGACCGGATTACCATTTTCCGGCAGCCGATCCTGGATATCTGCGGATCCCGCCAGGAGGTAATCGACGAAGTGGCCATCACCGTGATCCATGAGATCGCCCACCACTTCGGCATCGGCGACGACCGCTTGCACGAGCTCGGCTGGGGATAGCCTTGTAGGCATGGGGCACGATCACGACCACTCGCACGGCGTCACCGCAACCGGCAAGCATCGCAAGCGGCTGGTCGCTGTGCTGGCCATCACCCTCGGGGTGGTCCTCGTCCAGGTGGCGGGCGCCGTCGTCTCCGGTTCCCTGGCGCTGCTGGCTGACGCGGGCCACATGCTCTCCGACGCCGCAGGCGTCTTCATCGCGCTGCTTGCCGCGTGGATAGCCACCCGGCCGGCGAGTGATCAACGCACCTACGGGTACCAGCGTGCCGAGGTCCTGGCAGCGCTGGCCAACGCCCTCATCCTGATCGTGATCTCAGTGGTGATCTTCATTGAGGCACTCCGCCGTTTCGGGGAGACACTGGAAATCCGCACCGACATCATGCTCTTTGCCGCCATTCTGGGTGCGGTGGCAAACGTGGTATCGCTCCTCATCCTGCGCGGGGCCCAGAAGGAGAGCCTGAACGTCCGCGGCGCCTACCTCGAAGTCCTCGGGGATCTTTTGGGTTCGTTTGCGGTCATCGTGGCTGCGATAGTCATCATGGTCACCGATTTCCGGGCGGCAGACCCCATCGCCTCCATCCTGATTTCGCTGATGATCCTGCCCCGGGCCTGGCATCTGCTGCGCGACGTGGTTGACGTCCTGCTGGAGGCCACGCCCAAAGGTGTCGAAGTCAAAATGATCCGCGAGCACATCCTCTCTGTTGAGGGCGTGGTGGCGGTTCACGACATCCACATCTGGACCATCACCTCGGGCGTTCCAGTGTTCTCGGCCCACGTGGTGGTTGAGGACCGGATCCTGGACGCCACCGGCGCCGACCGGCTCCTGGACCAACTCGGTTCCTGCCTTGGCTCGCATTTCGACACCGAGCACTGCACCTTCCAACTGGAACCTGCCGGCCACTCGGCGCACGAAACCCACCAGCACGCGTAGGGACCCCTGTGCGGTCAGCCTAGCTCGGTTGGATAACCACCGTCCCCGCGGCGCCGTCCACCGTGATCCTATGGCCTGAACTGATCCGGGACGTGGCATCCGGGACGCCCACGATCGCGGGAATCCCGTACTCACGGGCCACGACCGCGCCATGTGAGTTGGGGCCGCCCATCTCCATCACGAGTCCCCCGGCAGTCAGGAAGAGGGGGGTCCAGCCGGGATCCGTGGAGGGCGCCACCAGGATTTCTCCGGGTTCGAGATGCGCGCCCACGGGATCCATGATCACTCTGGCCACTGCGGTCACCGTGCCCGCTGAAGCCGGGGTTCCCTGCAGCATGCCGTCCGGCAGTGCGCCGCCCGGCGCCGGGCATCCATTCCGGCTGCCCAGGAAGCCGGCGGGCAGGGCTTCCGGCTCGGTGCCGTCGGAGAGCAGCACGCGTGGCACGTGCCGGCGCTTGAGTTCAAGCTCGTAGGCCTCGCGCCGCTGCGCCACCAGATCGTGGAGATCCTTGCCGTCCAAGGCATGGCGGGCGTCGTTGAAATCCAGGAAGAACACGTCGGCGGGGTCATTTATGACTCCCGCATCCGCCAAGGTTTCCCCTACTTCCGAAAGCCGGGCGCGGACCGCGGCGAAGCCACGCACGAGGTGGTACTTCGGAAGCTCACGGAGTCCCGCGAACATGCGTGTCCGCTCAAGGGCCGTTTTCACGATCAGGGCGTGAAGCGGACTCTTGGACCTCGCACGGGCCACCAGTACGGCGAGCTGTTCCTCGGCGTCGCGGGCAGCTTTTTCGAACTGCTTGTCCGGCGCCAGGCGCGGATCGTCGAGGCGAAGGTAGTTGACCAGGACTCCGATGATGTGGGTGGGGTCGTCGGACCAGCGGGGCATCCCCAGGTCGATTTCGGCGATGGCCCGGTGCCCGTAGCCGCGCAGGAACGAGGCCAATCCCGCCTGCGCGACGAACGGCAGCCCGCCGTTGCGGTAGCTCTCCGCGAGCACCGCGGGCTCGCCGCCGGTAAAGGCCTCAGCGGCCGCGGGATCGTCGCGGATGCTGGTCGAGAGTCGCCACAGGGCAAGGTCCATTTCAGTGGTGACGTTGTTGGGCAGGCCGCGGATGATGGTTTGGAGTTCACCCCAGGAGGCCTGTTCGCCAAGTATTTTCCGGACCAAACCGATCATCGCAAACCCAAGCGCTACCGGCGGCAGGATATTGGGCAGTATGGGGAACAATTCCTCGCGAAGTATCCTCTCGGCGTGGTCCAGCTTTTCACGGGGAGCGGCATCGGCGGGGACTTCATGCGTGGCCTTCAGGTTCTCGCCCAGCCGTTCCACCTTGTCGAGGGCAACGTCCGGCCGAAAGAGGGCGCGCAACAGGGTCTCCGGAAGGCGGAACCGGAGCACGATCGGGACAACGTGCCTGAGCAGTTTGAAGGGGGTCCTGCTCGTGACGGCAAATCGCGGATCCTCGAACAGGGCGCGCATGATGGCCGCCGAACGCGCTTCCATGACGTCGAAGATCCTGGGCACGATGGCCCGCCCGGCCTTGCTCCGGAACACCGAAGTAAGGTCAAAATAGATCCGTTGCCCCGCTTCGTAGTAGGGCGAAGGCCCGTCCCGCGGTTCGGGAACGCGGAATCCCGCCGCGCCGGCTACCGAGGACCCCATGAGCCTGATGCCCGCGAGGCCCATGGGAGTCAGGGGACGTGTGAGTCCTTGGGCGAGGCTGAAGCAAAGGTACGCATGCGGACCGGGGACTGCGGGTTGGCGGGTCATTTGCGGGTAGAGCGTGGTGATGGAGCGGGCTTGGGTGAGCCACAGTTTGCCGTCGCCATCGATGGCCCATTCAGTGTCCTGCGGTGCTCCGTAATGCTCCTCGACGCGCTGGCCGAGGACAGCAAGCGCCCTGATCTGGGAGTCGGCAAGGCAGGCATTCCCGGCTGTTCCGTCTTCTGCCTGCGCCGTCGCGCCGAGCCTTTCGGTCCCGCCTCCGGGAATGGAGCGAATCACCAGCTTCCGGTCGCCGATCCTTCGTTCCGTGATCCTGCCGGTGAGGGAATCCACCACAAAGTGGTCCGGATTCACCGCGCCGGAGACCACGGCCTCACCGAGCCCGGGATTGGCGTCGATCACTGCTTCGCGGCGCCGCCCGGTCACCGGATTGGCGGTGAACAACACGCCTGCGGTTTCAGCATCCACCATCCGTTGGACGACGACGGCGAGCGTCACCGCGGCGTGGTCGATCCCGTTGCTTGCCCGGTAGCTGACCGCCCGGTCCGTCCACAGGGACGCCCAGCACTTCCGGACGGCCTGCAGCACGGCGTCAGCCCCCACGACGTTCAGGTAGGTGTCCTGCTGGCCGGCGAAACTCGCAAAGGGCAGGTCCTCGGCCGTGGCAGAGGACCTGACGGCAACCGGGACTTCCGAGCCCAGCGCGGAGTAGGCCGAGCGGACGGCGTCTTCTACGTCGGCCGGGATCCCGGCGTCGAGCACAGCTTCCCTGGTGCGGGCCGCGAGGGACGCGAGCCCATCAAGGTCGCCGGGTTCCACGGCCCCAAAGCCACGAAGAATGTCCGGGAGCGTCGCAAACTCGGGGCCACCGCCGGGAATTCCTTGATTTTCGCCAGGGGACCCGGAGCTCGCATCGGGCTGAAGCGCGCGCCGGTAGGCCCCGGTGGTCAGGCAAAACCCGGGCGGGACCGGAAGTCCCGCCCAGATCAGCTCGCCGAGATTGGCCGCCTTGCCGCCGACCTCTGGAAGCATGGTTGCCCGGATCCGTCGCAGCTCGACGATCAAGCGCGAACCCTCCCCGGGCTGTGCGTGCTCCACCATTGCCGTCCGCCTGCGTCACCGGTCCTTGGGTTTGCCTGTTATGCGGCGAGCATCGGACCGAATTTGACGCGGTCCGCCAGCCTGGGGTCCTCGCGGTCGGGAACAACCAGCACGGGCCCTTTGGCGTGGTGTAGGACTCCATCCGACGTCGATCCGAGGAGCATTCCTGCGAAGCCTCCCCGCCCGCGCGTGCCCAGCACCACCAGTTCGACGCTCCGGCTCACTTCCACGAGAACTTCAACGGGCGAACCATCGAGCAGTTGGGTTTCCGCTGGAAGCTTGGGGAAATGGCTCTTGAGCCACGCCAGGCCTGCGTCGAGCTGAACCCTGATGTCCTTGAAGAGTGCCTCCCGGTCCAGGGGTGCCGGAACCCACGCGAGGGAACCGCTGTACTCGGGTACGGCGCAGATGACGCGCAGCTTTGCTCCCATGCGTTGGGCCTGCTCTGCGGCTTCGAGGACGGCAACACGGGCCTGTTCCGAGCCGTCCACGCCGACTGCGACCACATTCTCGATCACGCGGGAGCCGACCTTCGCGCGCTCGGCCTTAATGTGCTTGTCCTCTGTGGTTTCACCCAATCGGTCCGCGCAGAAGAGCGGGACTGTCACAGTGGGGCACTTGGAGTGGGCCGGCAGGGCACTGCTCACGGAGCCCAGGAGCCTGCCCACGAAGCCGCCGCGTCCCCGGGTGCCGAAGACGAGGAGCTCGGCCGTTTCGGACAGATCGAGCAGCACGCCGGAGGCATCGCCGTTCTCCACCGAGCCATCGACGTCGATGGCGTAGCCGGAGACCTTCTCAAGGGCCTGCTTGACGATTGCTTCGGCGCCGTCCCGGATAACGGAGTCATCCACGGTTGCGTAGCCGCCGTCCAGGCCGGACGCCGCGAAGATGGGCACGGAGTAGGCCGTGACTACATGCAGGGGTAGTTGCCTGCGTTCGGCCTCCCGGGCGGCCCAAATGAGGGCGCATTGGCCGTGTTCGCTGCCGTCAACGCCCACCACAATTCCGCCGGGGGCAATGGATGGTTCCTCTCCATTGCCCCCGGCCTCTGGTCGATGGCTCTCAGAGTGTTTGCCGTGCTGGTCCATGGGGCCTGCCTCCTCGCACTGCTGGCTGATGTTGCGGCTATTCTGCCAGAGGCCGCGCCCACAACGTGTTTCTCGCTTGACTGCCGTGAGTTGCGGTCTCCAATGCTCACTATTCTCGTTTGCAAGGGCCGAATCAAGCCGGAAGAAGCGTATGTGGAAAGCCGCCCGGGGGCGTGGAAATCTGCCGAATCGGAGCGCGAAAAACGCATCGGCGGACATGCCGATGCCGGGGCTATCCACCACGCGATTTCTTCTGTAATGTTCGAGGCACTGGTGACCGGGGATCGTGTTTTTCGACACATCAACGGCCATCATTCGCGACCGCTTGGGGACCCGGACGCCACCCCGGTGTTGCCTTCGGCAACGCACCTTCAAAGAGGAGCCAAGCTGTGTCAACCATGCCTGCTGCGAGTACGGAACGCACCACCACCGTGGTCATCGGTGCCGGCATGCCCGGCCTGGCCGTGGCCAGCGAACTCAGCCGCTACGGCGTAGACGCCATCGTGGTGGACGGAATGCATGTCCCCGGACCTTTGCAGCCGCTCAACACCGGCATCCTCCAGCGCTGCGACGCGGCCGACGCCGCATGCCTCCAGGAGCGCAGCGAAATCCTCCGGCACCTGCGCAATTACGCGGCCAGTCACGGGCTCGATGTGCGGAGCACCACGCGAGCCGTCCGCCTGGATCGCCTGGATCGCCTGGACGAAGCTGCGGTGGGGACCGCGATTTCCGGATCGGTGGTTTACGGCTCCGGGCTTTCCAACGCCGCCGGACCGGATCTGTCAGCACCAGCCGTGGCTTCCTCGGGTGTGGCCTCGTACCAGTGGGTCGTCCACACCGCCAACGGAGTGCTCTTGGCCGACCACGTCGTTGTCACCCGCTGCGGTCAGAGCCAATTGCGGCGGATGCTTGCCGAGCTCGGCATCGCGATCGGCCAGAACCTTGTCGCAGCCATGCGCGCGATTGGAATGTACCTGGTCGGCGTCGGCGAACTTGCCACACCCACACCAAAGGAAGTCCTGCGCCAAGCCAAGGTGGTGGGCCAGGCGATTTCCGCCAAGGTCCACCCGGAGAGCGTCCACGGGGCCCTCACGGGTACCTTCGCGGCAATTCCTGCTTCGGCCTAGAAAGAGTCCCGCACCGACCGGCGCTTGTTTTCCATTCCGGCCCTTCAAGATCGGGTCTGGAAAACAAGCGCCGGTTTTGTGAGGCGAGGCTTGGGCAGACTCTCCTATGAGTCCTCGTCGTCCTCGGAATCCCCGGCCCCCTCGGAGTTCCCGGAACCATCAGAGTCGCTGGAATCATCAGAATCGCCGGAATCCCCGCCTGCCAGCCTGCGCCGCGCCGTGACGCCCAGGAAAACCAGCAGGCCCGCGGCCACCATCGCGAAGACCACAATGCTCCAGGGGAACGGCTGGGAGGCATCGGGCACCTTCTCCGGCGTCGCGGTCGACCCAGGTGCGGCAGTGCCGGCGGTGGGCACCTCCACAGATGGTGCGGTGCTCGCGGAGCCGCTGCCCGCCGTCGTACTTCCTGCTTTGGCAGTGAACGTAAAGGTGCCTTCGATGGGGTGCGAATCCGAACTGACAACCCGCCAGATGACGGTGAATGCGCCGGCAGGCGCGCCAGGCCTCAGTTTCTGCGACACCACGGCGTCCACAATCTCGACGGAACCATCCGCCCAGTTCTGGCCTGAGGCGTCGTTCACCCGGATCTGCGAGCCGAGCAGGAGCGGCCGGTTGTTGAACGTGATGGACACGGAGTCGGGGACGCTGGCAACCGTTGAGCCGTTGGCCGGTGACGTTGACTCGGCGACGTCGTGCGCGAAGGCGGGTGCCGCTGAGAACAGGGCGGCAGAGAAAAGAACCCCTGCGAAAGCGACGACGACGGCCAGCAGCTGGCGGATAGGGCGCATGAGCGAGTGACTCCCTTGGTGTTGGATTCCTTACAGACTAGGCGAATTCGAGGGAGGGCCGAAGCCGCGGGCATAGGATTTGAAAGCACACTTCCCCGATCCCCGGAGACTTCCATGCTCAAGCAGGGCTCAGCCATCGACCGCTACTTCAAGATTTCGGAACGCGGATCCAACTACTCGCGAGAAATCCGAGGCGGCTTCGCGACGTTCTTTGCCATGAGCTACATCGTGGTCCTCAATCCTTTGATCCTTTCCGGGACGGACTCGAGTGGAGCTTCCCTTGGCTTCGCCGCCGTCGCCGCCACCACGGCCTTCGTGGCCGGCATCCTGACGATCCTCATGGGAGCCTGGGCCAAGCACCCCTTCGCCATTGCCACCGGGCTGGGCGTCAACGCCTTCGTGGCAGTCACCATTGCCTCACACCCCGGCCTGACGTGGCCGGACATGATGGGCCTGGTGATGCTCTCGGGCCTGACCATGCTGATCCTGGTGCTCACGGGTTTCCGGACCGCCGTTTTCAAAGCCGTACCTGAGGCCCTGAAGACTGCGATCGTGGTGGGCATCGGCCTCTTCATCGCGCTGATCGGCCTGGTCAATGCCGGCTTCGTGCGCCGCATCCCGGACGCCGCCGGTACCACGGTCCCGCTGGGCCTGGGCGTCGACGGGAAGCTGCTTGGCTGGCCCACCTTGGTATTCGTCGTCGGCCTTGTCCTGACCATCGCCCTGGTGGTCCGCAAAGTACGTGGCGCCATCCTGATCGGCATCATCGTCTCCACTGCCCTCGCGGCCATCCTTGAATTCACCCTGCACATCGGACCGAGTTTCGACGGCAAGACCTACAATCCCCGCGGCTGGTCCCTGGTCGCGCCCAAGTTCACCGAGTGGGCCGCTCCGGACCTGTCCCTCATCGGCAAAGCGAACCCCCTCGGCGCGTTCCAGCACCTTGGCATCATCGCCGCCACGCTGCTGGCATTCGTGATCCTGCTCAGCATCTTCTTCGACGCTATGGGCACCATGGTGGGCCTGGCCAGGGAAGCAGGAAACATCGACAAGCACGGAAACATCCCCAACGTGGACCGCGTCCTGCAAGTGGACGCGCTCGGTGCGATCATCGGTGGCGGCTCGTCCGTGTCCTCCAACCAGATCTTCGTTGAATCCGGCGCCGGCATTGGCGAGGGCGCCCGGACCGGCCTCGCGTCGATCGTAACCGGCCTGCTGTTCCTGGTGGCCATGTTCTTCACCCCGCTCATCAACCTGGTCCCTTTCGAGGCCGTCGCCCCCGCACTGGTGGTGGTGGGCTTCATGATGGTGTCCCAGGTGGGCAAGATCCACTGGCAGGACTGGGGTGTCGGCATTCCTGCGTTCCTGACCATGGCCCTCATGCCGTTCACCTACTCGATCGCCAACGGCCTTGGCGCCGGGTTCATTTCCTTCGCACTCATCCGCACCTTCCAGGGCCGGGCCCGCGAAGTCCATCCGCTCATGTGGGCCGTGGCCGCGGCATTCCTGCTGTTCTTCGGGATCGGTCCCGTCGAGGAAATCCTGGGAGTCAAGTAGGCCTTTCCGGAATACCGGACACCCTCCGCCTGCAAGCCGTGTTTTTCGCTGCCGTCATGCGCTGAGCTTGAATCATGGAGATTTCCCCCGCTGTTGCCGATGTCCGCCCGACGCCGTGGACCGGCCGCTTCGACGGCGACGGCGATGAGCACCGCCGTTGGTGGCAGGCCGTGGCGCCCCAGACTGCCGATGCAGCCGCCCCCGGCGGGACGGAAGCGGGGTCCCGGCCCGCCGTCGTCGTGGGCTTCCGCAGTGACGAAGGCGTGCGGCGCAACAAGGGCCGTATTGGCGCGGCCGCCGCGCCGGAGGCAATCCGCCAAGCGTTGGGCCCGCTGGCTTTCCATCTGGACCGGGACGTGTTCGACGCCGGCGACGTCGTTGTGGAGGACGGCTCGCTGGAGGCGGGCCAGGAGCGCGCGGGCCGCGTGATTTCGGAATTGCTCGACGCCGGCAAGCTCACGGTGCTGCTCGGCGGCGGGCACGAAACTGCTTTCGCCAGCTACCTGGGCGTGGCTGGCTCGGAGGCCGTGAAGAGCGGCAAGCGCCTCGGAGTCCTGAACCTGGACGCGCACTTCGACTTGCGGGACGATACTGTGCCGAGCTCGGGCACGCCGTTCCTGCAGATGGCTCGAGCGGAAGCCGCCGCGGGCCGCGAACTGAACTACGCCGTCGTCGGCATCTCCGAGCCCAACAACACATGCGCCCTCTTCGATACGGCGGACCGGCTGGGAGTGAAGTACCTGCTGGATGAGGACTGCTCCCCGGAGGCCGTGCAGGATTTCGTGACGCGGTTCCTGGACACCGTGGACGTGCTCTACCTGACGATCGACCTGGACGTGCTGCCGGCGTCGGTGGCTCCCGGAGTGAGCGCCCCCGCAGCGTATGGCGTGCCGCTGCACGTCATCAACGCGGTGTGCAAGCAGCTTGCCGCGAGCGGGAAACTCCTGCACCTGGACGTTGCCGAGCTCAACCCCGAGTTCGATATCGACTCGCAGACCGCCAAAGTGGCCGCGCGCCTGGTGAACACGCTGCTGGGGTAGGGCCTCAGCCGACGGCGCGGAGCCTGACTGCCATGAACTGGCGGCCGGGGAGCTCCAGGCGGAAGCGTCCTTCCATTGCGTCCGGCAAGGTTTCAATGGTCATGTTCCAGGTGTCGATGATGTCAACCTCGTAGCGGCGGCCGGCCGGCATCACGAAGTTCCGGTACGTGGGCTGGTTGAAACCGAAATAGCTGAGCTCGTGCTCGTGCCGGATGCCGGCGGTCGGGACGTCCCAGGCGCTGGGCAGCGGCTCGAGGAATCCGCCCGGGGTCTCCTCGAGGATGCGGCGCAGGAAGGCGATCCGATCCGGGCTGCTGCCATGGAATTCGCCGCCCTTGGCCCACCACAGCACGTCCGCCGGATGCATGTACGTTTCGCCGTGGCCCACGTAGCCACCCCGGACGGCCCCTTCCCAGAACCGCCGGGTCATTTCCTCGCCGGTGATGTTGCCCCAGCCCTGGTCGATGTTGCCCTCGTAGGCGCACTCGTCGATCACCACCGGTTTCTGCCAGCGGTCCCGCCATTCCACGGTGAATTCGGCCGTCTTGTGCACGTCCTGGCGCTGGATGCTGCTGTGCGTGATCCACGGCCGGGAGTAGTCGTAGAACGCATGGCAATTGTGGATCGACAGCAGGTGCCCGTTGGGATCGTTGGCCTGGACGATGCCCGCGAAGCGCTCCCAGTCCTCGGTGGTCTTGCGGAACAGGAGATCGTACTCGTTGGCCAGGGACCACCAGATATTCCGGTGCGAAGCCAGCCGGGCCACGACATACTTCAGGTAGCGGTCATCCTGGCCCGGGCTCATCGTGGAGAATCCCCAACGGTCATAGGCGTGGAACAGGATCAGGTCCGCTTCGATACCGAGCTCCTCCAGCTGCCCGATCCGCCGTTCCAAGTGCCTGTAGAACTGCGGATTGGGCCGCTCGTAATCGAAGCCGCCAGACAGGGATCCTTCAAACGGATAAAACTCGGGTTCGTTCTCGTTGAACAGGTAGGACTTCGGGAAAACGCACATTCGCATCTTGTTGAACGGCCCTGCGGCGAGTGTGTCGAGGGTTTGCTTTTCCAAGGCGTCGCCCTGATGGGTCCAGGCGTAGGACGTGGTGCCGATGGGCAGGTACGGGGTGCCGTTTTCGTAAGCGAAGTGGAAGGTCTTGGACACGCGAACCACGCCCTTGGCCCCGGCAACCGCCTCGCGCGCCGTGAATGCCCCGGTGACACCATCGAGCGAACGCGCGTTGCTGGCGGTCGCGAACGACCACGCCCCTGCCTCCGGCAGCAACAACCGAACGCGGTACAGGCCGTCGCCGTCGTAGAAACCGGGCACACTGAGCACGTCGCCGGACGGAGAAGTGAACACGGCCCGGAGTTCGACGTCAGTGAACGGGTTGCTGTGCGAGGGTCCGGCGAAGGTGAGTTCGAAGCGCTCCCGGACGGCCGCCGTCGTCGGGTATGCGGCAACCGCACTGCCGCACACCACGGAGGCAGGCTCATAGTCCCCCGCCGGGGCGGGAAGATCAGCCGCCGCCTCCGAGGCGCGCCGGGCTACGAGATCCTCGGGCTCCAACTCGCCCAGGAGGCGCAGGATTTCCGCGGTTTCCTCGGGCTTCCCCCGCAGGGCGTCTTCGGTTCCCAGGATGGTGCCCACCTCGTGGAAGTAGAGCGTGTGCAGCGCAGGGCTGTTGACAAGCGTGGGGACGCGTTCGCTCAGGATGCGGTTGCCTTCGGCGTGCCGCATCACGAAGTACAGGGGGCTTTCAGCGGTGAACGTGGTCATCTTTGCCTTCTCGTTTCAGGGTTTCGTGGACGGGACGGCAGCGCGTGTGCCGCTCAGTGCCGACAATGCGGAGCCGATGTCTTCCTTGATGGGCGCTGGCGTGAAGATCAGCCCCTGATTCAGTGATGTCTGGCGGTACCAGACTGTGTCCTTGCGGAATTGGGTGGCCGCGGCGGGATCGTGCGCGTCGATGGCCTGCCAAACGGCCGCGTAGGCCTCGGGATCGTCCATGATGGCGGACAGGGGCGAGTCCAGGGACGCGGCACCGGGCGCCGCGGCAGGCCCGGCGTCGGGAACGGTCCAGGCGTACCGGCCGGATCCCACCTCGAACTCTTCGGATCCGTCCGGCAAAGAAACGACGGCGCTGGTCCCCGGGGGCACGACTGCTTCCACAAGGATTCGCTCGCCGGAACGCTTCCAGGCCACGCTGGCCACTCCGTAGGGGGTCTCGTGCGAGGTGCTGGCATGCTGCAGGCTACGGAGCGGACGCGGTGCGAGGTGCTGTTTCCGGTAGCCGGGCTCCGCCGGAGCCAGACCCGCAACGGTCCGGTGCATCCAGTCGGCAATGGCGCCGAGCGCGTAGTGGTTGAAGGAGGTCATTTCGCCGGGGTTGATGCTGCCGTCCTCCAGGATGGAGTCCCAGCGTTCCCAAATGGTGGTGGCGCCCTGGGTGACCGGGTAAAGCCAGGACGGGCACTCGGTCTGGGTGAGCAAGCGCTCTGCAGCGTCCACGTGCCCGGTGACTGTCAAGGCGTCCGCAATGAGCGGTGTGCCGACGAACCCGGTGGCGATCCTGTAGCCGCCCAACCGGGCGAGTTCCGCGAGCCGGTCACCAAGTGCCTGGCGCTGGACGGGATCCGTGCTGATCCCGAACATGAGTGCCAGCGAGTAAGCCGTCTGCGCATCGGAGACCATGCGGCCCGAGGGCGTGACGTACTCAGAGAGGAACGCGCTGCGCACGTCTTCGGCGAGAGTTGAGTATTTGCCGCGGTCGTCGTCGGCGCCCAACACGGCTGCGGCCTTTGCCGTGAGGTCGAGGGAACGGAAAAGGTAGGCGCTGGCCACGATGTCGCCATGGGTGCGGGCGGCGCCGGGCTTGTCCGGCGGGGCTGCCGGGTCCAGCCAGTCGCCCAGCTGCATCTGGCCCTGCCACAACCCCGAACTGTCCCGGACGCGGAGCAACGCATCGGCCCAATCGCACATGCTTGGGTACTGCCGGCGCAGCAGTCCACTGTCACCGAAGCGTTCATAGAGCACCCACGGAACCACGGTGGCAGCGTCACCCCAGGCGGCCACGGGCGATTCCAGCATGCCGAGCACCGCCGGAACGACAATGGGCACCACGCCGTTGCGGTGGCTTTGCTCTATGGCGAGATCCTGCAGCCAGGAACTGAGGAACCCCAAGGAGTCGTAGAGGTAGCTGGCCGTGGGGCTGAACACCTGGATGTCTCCGGTCCAGCCAAGGCGCTCGTCCCGCTGCGGGCAGTCGGTGGGCAGCGCCAGGAAGTTGCCGCGCATTCCCCACAGGGCATTCTCGTGCAGTCGGTTCAACATCGGGTCCGAACAGTCGAACCAGCCGGTGCGGCGCATGTCGTTGTGGATGACGACGGCGGTGATCGCCGCCGGGTCCAGCTCGCCGGGCCAGTTTTCCACCTGGGCGTAGCGGAACCCATGGAACGTGAAGCGGGGCTCCCATTCTTCTTCAACGGCCCCGGCGAGCGTATAGCCGTCCGTGGCGGAGGCCTGCCGCAACGGACGAAGGGACAGTTCACCATCCTCCAGGACCTCAGCATGGCGGAGCGTGATTCTATGTCCTGCATCGCCGCTTACCCTGATCCGCAGGCGTCCTACCAGGTTCTGGCCGAAGTCCAGGACGGTGGCGCCGGAAGGCGTGGTCAGGACTTCCCTGACAGGCAGTTCTTCGATCCGACGGACTGGAGGCGCCACGGCGGGCGTTGCTTCAGCCCAGGATCCGGAGTCCAGGGAAGCAGGAAGCCAGTGCGAGTCGTCGAAGCCCGGCGATGACCAGCCGGCCTCCAGGCGCCGCGCATCGAAGGCTTCCCCCGCATAGATGCCGCTGGAAACGAGTGGGCCCGCCGTGGTGCCCCGCCAGTCCGGGCCGCTGGCCACGGTTTGCCGTGTACCGACTGCGTATTCGAGACGCAGTTCCACTTTGACGGCTGGCTGCCCGCCGTAGAACGGTTTGGCGAAGCCGTGGAAGCCATACTTTTCGGTGTAC
Organism: Arthrobacter sp. efr-133-TYG-118; assembly: GCF_030209755.1. Classification (GTDB taxonomy): domain Bacteria; phylum Actinomycetota; class Actinomycetes; order Actinomycetales; family Micrococcaceae; genus Arthrobacter. Next base: position 120,862 of record NZ_JARVRH010000008.1, read on the forward strand.
CACCCTCCCGCGAGCCACACACCAATGGCGTTGGCCCCCGGTTGGAGGAGCGAGGTGACGTCGGTGGTTTCGTGGTTGAGGCGGTCAGCGTAGGCCGTCCACCCCGGTTTGAGAACCTGATCATCCACTTCTGAGCCGTTGATTTCGGCCTGGTAGACGCCGTGCGCGGTGGCGAACAAGGTGGCTTTGGCCAAGCCCGGACCCACCGTGAATTCGTACCGCAACTGGCCAGGCTGTCCGAGCGAAATCTCCATTCCGGCGACGGCGGGCAGGCCGATCGCCTCGGCTTGCCACTGCCCTTCAAGGTAACCGCCCGCCAAGGTCAGGGGTTCGCTCCAAGCGGTGGTGCCGCCGTCGTTCCCTGTGACGCGCACCTCGACTGCCACCTGCTCGCCAGCGGCGATGGCCCCGAAGGGCCACCCCACCAGCACTGAGTCAGTGCCTTCGAGCACTGTTGATTCCGCGGTTCCACTACGGGTCAACCGCAGCTCGGCGTGCGCCTGCTGCCAATCCGTGCTGTCCGTGGCGACGACCCAGCTGAGCCGGGGCCGCGGATTGGCCACGAAGGCGGTATCAGTGCGGTACTCGGCGCTGAACCGGATAACCGAAGCGTGGCGGAGACCGGGTGGCTGGGGTGCCACGGAAGTTGATGTCACGAAGGGGCCTTTCGGAAGAACGTGGGGTGGGCGGGCGCTGGAATTCCTACTGTGGTTCGCGGCCTTCGCTGCGGAACCAGTCGAACGTGACCGTGCCGCGGCTCGCGAAGACGCCGGCAACCCTTCCCGTAAAGGAGGCCGCGGTTTCTGCCGAGAGATACCGGCCGTCCAGTTCCGCCAAAGTGAGCAGTTCGCCGTCGACGACCGCTTGGAGGGCGATGGTGTCCGAGCTCAGGTGCCCGAAGCCGATGCCCGAATCCGGCTGGCGGGTTTCGATGCGAAGTTCCAGCGACCCAGGAGGAACCTGTCGCGTCCAACTCTGTTCGATCGAGGAAATCCGGGCCCTTGCTGTGAGGGTGGTCCCGTTCAGTTCGATCGAATAGTGATGTGCCTCGTCGTAGCGGACCGCAAGGCCGCCGGCATTCCCCTTCCCGGCAAGGGGGTCAAGCTCCTCGGGAGCTCCCGTGTCCACCAGAGCCGAGACGGTCTCCACCTGGTAGCGCTGGCGGCGCCCCAGGAAGGAAGGCCTGGAATCATCCAGGCCGGTACCGTCGCTGACGAGGGTGAGGCGCCCGGGGTTCTTCTCGGCGGAGGCGAACGTGCCGGGGAATCGCCGGACGGCGATCCAGCCGCCGTCGAGCTCGGCGTCCGCAAAGTTGTCCTCGAACTCGCCACCGCCGGGGCGCGGGTTGAGGATGACCGGTTCGACGACGGGCCAGCCGTCCTCCCACGTGACCGGGGTGATGAAGGTTTCCCTGCCCAAGGCGGAGAAGGCCCGGGTCATGCCCTTGGGCCGCATGCCCAGCAGCACCATGGCCCAGCCGCCGTCGGGTGTTTGCACCAGGTCGCCGTGGCCGGTGTTCTGGATGGGGCGCTCGGTGCTCCGGGCACTCAGGATGGGGTTGGCGGGGTTGCCCTCGAATGGACCGGCCGGCGACGTTCCGCGGGCAATGCTGACGCAGTGTCCGCGCTCGGTGCCGCCCTCGGCGATCATGAGGTACCAGTAGTCGCCATGTCGGTACAGGTGCGGTGCCTCGGGGAACATCAGGCCGGTGCCGGACCACACGCTGCGGGGTTCCTCCAGGGCCTTGCCGGCTTCGAGATCCACGCGGACCTGGAGGATGCCGCCGTGCTCTCCGATGTTCCCGGTGACGGTGTCGAGTCCCGAGTACGTCATGTAGGCGGTGCCGTCCTCGTCCCAGGCAAGGTCCTGGTCGATCCCGATGACGCCCTCAATGACGAGCCCGTCGCTCCACGGGCCGGCAGGATCCTTGGCAGTGAACACCAGGGTCCCCCGCGCCATGGCATCGGTGACGGCGACGTAGAACAGGCCGTCGTGGAACCGGATGGTGGGTGCCCAAGCGCCGCCAAGGGTGGGCACGTCCTTTGAGTCGAGCTGCCCTTCCCGGTCCACCACGTGGCCGATCCGGTCCCAGTTGACCAGGTCGGTGCTGTGGTAGATCGGAATGCCGGGGAGGTATTCGAACGTGGAGGTCGCCAGATAGTAGTCCTCGCCGACCTTGACGATGCTTGGATCTGGGTTGAAGCCCGGAATCAGTGGGTTAGGGAAGTTCATGCAGCGCCTCCAAGGGTGAGAACGGTTTCGAGCGGAAGCTCGCTGACTGAGGTGCCGATGCGCAAGCGGTAGTCCCCTGGTTCGTACGTCCAGCCGTTGTCCCAGTAGGCCAGGAGGCGAGTTGGGATGTTGATGACCACGGTGAGTGTCTCGCCGGGTCCAGCCCATACGGGGGCGGAGGCGACGAGCCAGCGGACCGGACGGTCCACGGCCGAGCCGGGCCGTTCGGCGTAGAGCTGCACCACTTGCTTGCCGGGGCGGTTGCCGGTGTTGGACAGCGTCACGGTCAGGGGCACGACGGCGCCGGGCACCGTGATCGCAGGAGCGTCAACAGAGTCAAGGGTCCATTCGGTGTAGCCGAGTCCGTGCCCGAATTCGTAGGCCGGCTCAGTCCCTTCCCTAAGCCAGGCCCGGTAGCCGATGTGGATGCCTTCTTCGTATTCCAGCTTTCCGTCGGCGTCCGGGGTGGTGTTGATGACCGGCACGTCTTCCTGGGTTGCGGGCCAGGTGGTCGGAAGCCGGCCGCCGGGTTCTGCGGCGCCGGTGAGGATGTCGGCGAGGGCTGTGCCGAATTCCTGCCCGCCGAAGTACCCGATGAGGGTCGCGGCCACCTCGTCCCGCCAAGGCAGCAGCACCGGGGACCCGGAGTTGACGATCACGATGGTGTGCGGGTTGGCCGCGGCGACGGCGTGGACCAGGCGGTCCTGCAGGCCCGGAAGCTCCAGGGTGGTGCGGTCGTAGCCTTCGGATTCGACGCGGGAGTTCGTGCCGACCACGACGACGGCGACCTGGGCCGCCCGGGCCGCCTCAACGGCGTCGTTGATCAGGGTCTCCGGATCGGTGCCGTCCGCTTCGAGCCCGATGGTCACGGCCAGGGCGTTGGACAGGGACCCGGTGCGGCCCGCGAGGTCCAGTTCGACCGTCACTTCCAGCGGAACACCTGCGGTCGCCCGGACCGGGACGGAGGCCGAGGGCGGGGCCAGGAAAGCAGCGCCCAGGTCAGTGCCTGTGGCCTCGATGGAAGCCTCATGCGCCAAGACGCCGTCCACGAAGATCCGCCCATGCCCCACGGTGGAGAAGCCGATGCGGATGGTGCCGGTTTCCTCGGGCGTGTAGTGGGTGTGGAACTGGACCATGGAGGACTCCGCGATGGGGGCGTCCCCGCCGAACCAGACCAGCGCAGTGGAGAGGCGGTCCTCCGAGAAGAGTTCCTTGCCTGTGGAGGCAAAGAAACGCACCCGCAGCCCCGGCCCGCCGGTAACCGGGTTCCTGAGCTGTTCCAGGGGCAGTTCGGCGATGCCTTCCTGCACCACCGCGCCCACGTTGTAGCTGACGTTCTCCGGGCCGAACGCGGTACGGATCCCGTCCAGCGGGGTGACGATCTTTTCCGGGACCACGGTCGCGGAACCGCCGCCCTGTGTCCTGGCATGGCGGGCATTGTGCCCGATCACCGCCACGCTGGTGACAGAGGCCGGAGCCAGCGGCAGCACGCCGTCGTTCTTCACCATCACCGTCCCGGCCACGGAGGCCTCCCTCGCAAACGCGAGCGGGTCCTCGTGGTCCACCGGCTCCGCGGCCGCGGGTTCGAAGCCCTCCAAGGCGCCCACCCGGGCGGCCAGCTGCAGGATCCGCAGCACCTTCCGGTCAACCGCGGCCTCCGAAACCGTGCCGCACTTCACCGCCAGCACGAGCGCCGGACCCCACGGCCCGTCCGGACCCGGCATCACCAGATCCTGGGAATGCTTCGCGCTCTCCACGCTGCGCACCGCGGTCCAGTCGCTGATCACCACGCCGTCAAAACCCCACTCGGTGTTCAGCGGAGATTCCAGCAGATCGTTTTCGGTGGCCGTGGCACCGTTGACCGAGTTGTACGCGCTCATCACCAGCCACGCCTTCGAGTCCACGATGGCCTTCTCGAACGCCAGCAGATACAGCTCCCGCAAAGGGCGTTCGTCGACCAGAACATCCACGGTGAACCGGTCCGTTTCGGAGTCGTTGGCCACGTAATGCTTCGGGGTGGCACCGACGCCGTTGCGCTGGACCCCGGCCACATACGCCGCCGCAAGTTCACCGGTCAGGACCGGGTCCTCGCTGAACGCCTCGAAATGCCGGCCACCCAGCGGGGAACGGTGCAGGTTGATGGTCGGGCCCAGCACGACGTCGACACCCTTGCGCCGGGCCTCGACCGCCGAAGCAGCCCCCAAACGGTCCGCCATGGCAGGATCCCAGGACGAACTGATCGCCGTCGCGGACGGGAAGTTCATTGACGGCTGCCGCTCATCCCAAACCTCACCACGCACCCCCGTAGGCCCGTCCGAGAACAGCATCCGGCGCAGCCCGATCTTCTCCACCGGCCAGGTCGTCCAAAAATCCCGGCCCGTCAGCAACCGCACCTTCTCCTCCAGGCTCAGCCGGTCCAAGAGGGACTCGAGGCGTTGGTCGATGGTCTGGTCGGTGAGGAGGTCCATGGTGGCTTTCTTGTCTGTCTTGAGGGATGAAATGTCGATGCTCATGCGGTGGCACTCGTGGTGACTGCGGCCCCGGCGGCTTCGCGTTGGGCGGCAATGATGTCCCGGTACCAGTACGCGCTCCACTTGGGGATGCGGGCCTGGGTGCCGTAGTCCACGTAGACCAGGCCGAAGCGCTTGTCGTAGCCCTCGGCCCATTCGAAGTTGTCCATGAAGGACCACGCGAAGTAGCCGCGAACGTCCACGCCGCCGGCGATCGTCTCTCCTACGGCGGAAATGTAGCCGCGAAGGTAGTCGATGCGTTCGGGGTCGCGAACCTCGCCGTTCGGATCCACGTAGTCGTGGAATGTGGCGCCGTTTTCCGTGACGTACAGCGGAAGGGAGGTGTATTCTGCGGCGACCCGTTTGAGTACCGCCTTGAGTGCCCCTGGCGTGTTGGACCAACCGAACGACGACGGCGCCGGCGCCACGTGCGTCCAGCTTGCCCCTCCCGGGGCTGATTCGTCCGCGGAAACCAGCATGTTGGTGTAGTGGTTGATGCCTGCGAAGTCACCAGGCGCCGAGATGATGGCCAAGTCGTCGGGCTGGACCAGGTCTTCTGCCGCGGCCCCCTCGCCGGTGGCCGTCAGTCCGTACTGGCCGTAGGCCGCAATGGTGGACTCGGCGTAGCGCCCTCTGTAGACAGGGTCCAGGAAGATCCGGTTACTGACGGCGTCCCAGTATTCCGTAGCCTTGCGGTCGGCTTCGGAATCGCTGGCCGGGTTGAGGTTGCCGATGATATTGGTGATGCCCACCTTGGCCTCAGGGCGGCGGGCACGGAATTCGGCCAGCGCCAGGCCGTGGGCCAGGAGTAGGTGGTGGGCTGCACGCACGGCGAGGCGGTCGTCCTTGAAGCCCGGGGCCTGCATTCCCCAGGAGTGACCAAGGAAGGCCGCACACATCGGCTCGTTGATGGTGATCCAGTGCTCGGCAAGGTCGCCCAGGGCCTCGGCCACGAGTCCGGCGTACTCCCCGAAACGGTAGGCGGTGTGCCGGGCCGGCCAGCCGCCGTCGTCCTGCTGTGCTTGCGGCAAGTCCCAGTGGTAGAGCGTCACGTACGGAGTGATGCCGCGGGCGGCGCAGCCCGCCAGCAGCTCACGGTAGAAGCGCACGCCTTCGGGGTTGAGCGGACCGACACCGGTGGGCTGCAGCCGGGACCAGGACAAGGAGAGCCGGTAGGACGGGATGCCCAGCTCAGCCATGAGGTCAAGATCCGCTTCCCAGCGATGGAAGTGGTCGCAGGCGATGTCCCCGTTGTCTCCGTGGATGGTGGTGCCCGGCTGGTGGGAGAAGGTGTCCCAGATGCTCTGGCCCCGGCCGCCCTCCTTGACCGCTCCTTCGATCTGGTAGGCCGCCGTGGCCACGCCCCAGGCGAAGTCGGCGGGAAAAGCGGCGGCTGGGGAGAGTTCCGGGCTCGCGGACAGTGGCGGCTGCGTCATGGGCTCGCCTTTCGTGTGTCTGTGCTGGTTTTAGAGTGGGGCTTGCGGCGGGTCAGGCCACGCCGGCTTGGACGTTCTGCTGGTGCTGGATGTCCAGCAATCGCAGGCGGTCGGCCCGGCGTTGGGCTTGCCGGTCCGGGTCTGGGACCGGGGCGGCCATGAAGAGTCGCTGGGTGTAGGGATGCTCCGGTTCTCCGGTGACTTGCTCGCCGTCGCCCCATTCCACGATTTCGCCGTGATACATCACGGCGACGCGGTGGCTGAGGTGGCGGACCACCGCGAGGTCGTGGGAAACGAAGAGGTAGGCGACGCCGCTGCGTTCCTGGATCTCGATGAAAAGGTCCAGCACCGTGGCTTGGGTGGAGAGGTCCAGTGCTGAGACGGGTTCGTCGCACACGATCAGTTTCGGGTCCAGCGCCAGTGCCCGGGCGATGGCGATGCGTTGGCGCTGCCCGCCCGAGAACTCGCGCGGCAGCCGGTGGGCGGCGCCGTGCGGCAACCGGACCTGGTCCAGCAGCTCGGCGACGCGCTTGTTGGCCGTCTGGCGTTCCACTTTCCGGACCGTGAGCGGCTCGGTGAGGATCTGCTCGATGGTCATGGACGGGTTGAGCGAGGTGTACGGGTCCTGGAACACCACTTGGATCTCGTGGCTGAGCTGCTTGCGCTGGGCGCGGGTGGCTTTGGAGATTTCCTGGCCGCGGTATTTGATGCTTCCACCGGTGACCGGGGCGAGCCCCAGCACTGCGCGGCCCAGCGTTGTCTTGCCGGAGCCCGACTCCCCCACCAGGCCCACGGTCTCGCCAGGGCGGATGTCCAGGGAAACGCCCTTGAGGGCCTTGAACGGTTCCCTCCGGAAGCCCTTGAGGGGATATTCGACGACGACGTCCCGGACGTCGAGCAGTGTTTCGGTCATGGCTTCACTCCTGTCAGGCTGGTGAGCGGTGCACTGCTCGCGAGGGGGGCACCGGTGCTCAGGGGGCCACGCGGTGGCGCGTCCTCGAGGATCGCTTCCAGCAGCCGCTTTGTATAGGGGTGGCGGGCGTTCTTGAAGATGGTCCGGACGGGTCCGGTTTCCACGACGCGGCCCGTCTGCATCACGGTCACGCGGTCGCACAGGTCGGCCACGACACCGAAGTTGTGGGTCACCAGGATGACGCCCATTTTCAGCTCGTCCTGGAGTTCGCGCAGCAGGTCGAGCACTTCGGCCTGCACGGTGACGTCCAGTGCCGTGGTGGGCTCGTCCGCGATCAGCAGGTCCGGCTCGCAGGAGACCGCACCGGCGATCAGCACTCGTTGGGCCATGCCTCCGGAGATCTCATGCGGGTAGGCGTTGAAGGTCCGTTGGGGGTTCGGAATCCCGACTTTGGCCAGGAGGGCCAGTGCCCGCTTCCGGGCTTCCGCCTTGGAGATGCCTAGGCATACCCGCATGGGTTCCATGAGCTGGCTGCCGATGGTGAAGGCGGCGTCCAGGTTGCTCATGGGTTCCTGCGGGATGTAGGCGATGCGCTTGCCGCGGACCTTCGTCATGTCCTTTTCTGAGAGGCGGGCCAGGTCCGTGCCGTCGAAGATGATCGAGCCGCCGGTGACTCGTCCGCCCTGCGGCAGGAGCCTAAGGATGGAGAAGGCGGTCTGGGTCTTGCCCGAGCCGGACTCGCCCACGAGCCCATGGACTTCTCCGCGGCGGACCGTGAGGCCCACGTGGTTCACCACGTGGGTGGTGGAACCGTCGGGCTGGTCGTAGCCGACGCCCAGGTCGGTCACCGCCAGAAGGATCTCACCGACGGTGTTGTCTTCACCGGCGGGCGCCTCGGGATGCACCACTGCAGGCTCGCCGCGCTTGGCGGCGGCTTCAGCGGAATCGACGGCGGCGGCCCCCTTGCGGCGGCGCTTGACCGGCCCGCGGCTGCGCTCGAGTTCGTCGCGCATCGCATTGGCCAGCAGGGTCAGCGCGATGCAGACGACGCCGAGGACGAGGCTTGGCCACAGTACAAGGGTGGGTGCCTTGTAGAGGTTGATGAAGCCGTCGTTGAGCATGCTCCCCCACGTGGGGATGTTCAGGTCGCCCAGGCCAAGGAATTCCAGGCCGGCCTGGATGGCGATGGCGATGCCAAGGACCATGGCGGACTGGATGATGACGGGTGCGCGCACCACGGTGAGGATGTGGCGGCCGATGATCCGGAAATCGCTGAGCCCGGAGACCCGTGCCGCGTCGACGTAGAGTTCGTTGCGCACCGCCGTCACGCAGGCGTAGACCAGCCGGAAGTAGGCGGGGGAAAGCAGGACGCCGAAGATCATCATGGACAACCACATCGATGGTCCGACGACTGCCCTCGCAGCCAGCAGGATGACGATGCCGGGCATCGCCATCAGCAGGCCGGTGAGCCAGGAGGACATCGAATCGAACCAGCCGCCGTAGTATCCGGCAACCAGGCCGCCGGTGACGCCGATCGCGACGGCAACCACGAGCGCCAGCAGTGCCCCGGCCAGGCTGAACTGGCCCGCGAAGAGCAGCCGGCTGAAGACGTCGCGCCCGGCACTGTCCGCACCCAGCACGTGGTCCGGGCTGGATTTGGCCAGGACCGACTGGAGGCTGGCCAGGCTGGGGTCGTGCGTTGCGAGTACAGGTGCCAGCACCGCGGCCAACGCCACGAGCGCGAGGACCAGCATGGAAGCGGCGCCGGTGGGGTTCGTGAGGAGTTTGCGGAACAAGGAGACTTTGTCTGCCTGGGTCGGCAGTGCGATGGAAGTGTCGATCATGACAGCCGAACTTTCGGGTTGAGCCAGCCTTGGGCGAGGTCGATGATGAGGTTGACGATCACCACGATGGCTGCGGTGGCGACGACGACGCCCATCACCACCGGGATGTCCCCCTGGCTGGTGGCGGCAACTGCAATCTGCCCGAGGCCGGGCAGGGCGAAGATCTGTTCAACGATCACGGCACCGCCGAGCAGGCCAATGAACTGGACCGCGAGGACTGCCAGGGCAGGACCACCCGCGTTGCGCAGCACGTGCCTGTACACCACCCGGTTGAAGGTGAGGCCGCGGGCACGGAGCGTGCGGACATAATCCTGGCGGAGGGCATCAATCAGGGATCCCCGGACCTGCTGGACCACCGAGGCGATGCAACCGATCGAAAGGGCGATGATCGGAAGGGTGACCGTGGCCGCCCAGCCGCCGAACGACGTCGTAATCGGTACATAACCGGTGGCCTTGAACCACTTGAGGTTCAAAGCAAACAGCGACACGAGTCCCAAGGCGATAAGGAAGCCGGGAATCGCGAAGCCCAGAACGCCCACGAACTGGACCACACGGTCCACCCAGCCCCGGCGCACCGCGGCCAGGACGGCTATGACTACCGAGATCACGGCGGCGATGATGGTGGCGCCCAACACCAGGGAGAGGGTCACGGATAGCCGGCTCGTGACGCCGGTGGCGACCAACTGGCCGTTGAACCACGAGCGTCCAAGGTCACCAGTGAGGGCGTGGGTGAGCCAATCCCAGTACTGGACCACGAGAGGGCGGTTCAGGCCTAGCTGGGAGGCCTTCAGTGTCACCTGGGCCTGGCTGGCTGTGGGGCCCACAATGCGGCGGGCGATGTCGCCGCCGCCCGCGTACAGCAGCAAGTAGGCGACCGTTGTAATGACGAACAGCAGGAGGACGCCCGAGAGCAGGCGCCGCAGCACGAAACGGTACATCAAAGTTCCTTAGGGGAAGGTTCCTGGGGCCGCCGGGACCAGGCCTGCGTCAAGCGGTCCGGTCCCGGCAGCTGTCCGCTAGGAGGCGGGAGAGAAGGACCAAATGAACGGGTAGGCGTTACCCGTCTGGACCTCGACCTTGGTCTTGGCGTCGCTGACGAAGCTGGACTGCGGGCGGTACCACGGAGCGAACCAAGCCTGCTCCACGATGTACTTGTTCAGTTCCTTCGCAGCGGCCGTCTGCTCATCTGTCGAGCCGACGTGGATCTTGTTGATCAGCTCGTCCACCTTCGGGTCCTCGTACTTGTACGGGTTCCAGGGTGCGGTCGGGGAGATCTTCATGTTGATCAGCTGCCAGTCGGACTGCTGCTCCAGGATCATGTAGCTCACGCCATACTTCGGCGCCAAGAGGTCGGCGATGAAGTTGTTGCCAGTGTCCGTGAACTCCGCCGTGATGCCGACGTCCTTGAGCTGCTGGGTGATCAATGCCGGGAGCGTGTTGCCCATGAGCGCGGAGGACGGCAGCTTCAGGGTCAACCCGCTGGCGTAGCCGGCCTGGGCGAGCAGTTCCTTGGCCTTGGTGGGGTTGTAGGCATAGCGGGAATCCAGGGACTTGTCATAAGCAGCCGACGACGGCGGGAACACCTGGGTGGTCAGCTCGCCATAGCCCTGGCCGATTGACTGCAGCATCGCCTTGGTATCGAAGGCATAGTTGAGTGCCTGGCGGACGCGGACGTCCTTCAGCGCGGGGTTGGTGGTACCGGCCCGGTCAAACAGGATGAGCCCTGCCCAGTTCAGCTGGAGTGGATTGACCTTGTATCCGGCAGCCTGGATCTCCGTGAGCGTGTTGTTGTCAGCGGTGTTGGCGGCGTTGAGCTGCCCGGACTTGATGGCGTTCAGCAGCGAGGTCTGGTCCCCGTAGACGTTGAGGACCAGGTTGTCGTAGTGCACCAGGCTCTTGTCCCAGTAATTCGGGTTGCGGTGATAGCTGTAGGACGTGCCGGTCACGGTGGCCGCGGTATCCAGCACATAGGGGCCGGAGCCGACGGGTTTGGTGGCGATGTCCGCGTTGCCGAAGGACGCCGGGCTCTGCATGAAGGACGCATCCTTGGACAGGTAGTTCAGGAACGCCGGGTCCGGGGCGGACAGGGTCAGTTCCAGCGTGGTTGCGTCCACGGCCTTGGCAGTCTTCAGCGCTGCCAGGAATTGTGCATCCGGCGACGTGCCTGCCTTGAAGCGTTCAAGGTTTTGCTTCGCGGCATCAGCGTTGAAGGGGTTGCCGTCGGTGAATTTGACGTCGTCACGCAAGGTGAGCGTCAGGACGGTCTTGTCCGCGTTGTACTTCCAGTCTTTGGCCAGCATCGGCACGAGCGAGCCATCCGGCTTCATCCGGATCAAGGTGTCGTACACGGCCTGGTAGAACGGCGACAGGTTGGCGAACTCGGACTGGTTTGCAGCGAAGGTCTTGGGCGCCAACAGCGCGCCCAAGGTCAGGGTTTGGGAGGACTGGTCCTGAGGGGCAGCGGCACCGCCACCACCACAAGCAGTGAGCCCCAGGGCAACAGCCGCAATGACTGCGGCCATTCGCTTGGATCGGAACATCTTTGGTCCCTTTCACGATCAGTGGCGTCCACCATGGACGGCCATTGGGAAAGACCGTAACATCAAAAACCTAGCGGCTACTAGGTTTTAGATGAACTTTTTGAATCGTTATGAAATGTGACGATGCGCACAGTGGTTGACCAATTGATGGACTTATTCAAAATCGGCGTTGTTAGGGTTGATCCATGAAAGAGACCGTGGGGGGTACCCCGCCCGAGACGGTGCGTCGAGGGCGCCGCGGCACTTATGCCAAGACGGAGGCGCGGAGGCAGGAAATCCTGAAGGCCGCCTTCGACGTCTTTTCATCCTCGGGCTACCGCTCAGGCTCACTGAAGGACGTCGCGGACAAGGTAGGCCTGACCCAAGCAGGGCTCCTGCACCACTTTCCCAGCAAGGAAGCCTTGCTTGAGGCGCTCCTGACCTTCCGCGACGACGAGTCCGCAATCTACACCGGGGCCTTGGACGCCAAGGGAGCGGACTTGTTGCACGCCATGGTGGACCTGACGCGGCACAACACCACCATCCCAGGCCTCGTGGCCCTGTACTGCGTACTGTCCGCGGAAGCCACCGACCCCGGACACCCTGCCCACAAATACTTTCTGGAACGGTACGAGCGGGTACGCCGTTTGCTGACCGAGGGCTTCTCGCACATGGCGGTCGAGGGCAAGCTACGGCCGGGCATCGCGCCTGCCGCAGCCGCACGGCAGCTGATCGCGCTCATGGACGGATTGCAGGTCCAGTGGCTTCTCGATAGCGAATCCGTCGACATGCCATCCGAAGTCGCGGCCTACCTCAACGCCGTCACGACCGAAAGCTTCTAGCCCAACTGGCTCTCAGTAGTTGTCGTTATGAGGCCTGAAAACGACAACAACTGCGAGTTACTTGGGGTAAGCAAGCGCCCTGCGTCACATCGCCGTCAAGCCGCCGTCGACGGTGAACAGCCCGCCCGTGGCGTACGCGGAGTCGTCGCTGGCGAGGAACACCATGATGCCCTCGACGTCGGCCGCCGTTCCGGGGCGGCCGAGCATGGTGGAGTTGACCAGTCCGGCACGACTCACGGGATCGTCCGCAATGGTCTGCACCAGCGGGGTCTCGGTATAGCCGGGCACCACGGTGTTGACCCTGATTCCTTCGGCGGCGTAGTCGGCGGCGACAACCCGCGCCAAGCCATGCACCCCGGCTTTGGAACTCGTATACGCGGTGAAGGTCTGCCCGCACGCCACTACGGCGGTAGGGCTTCCAGTGCAGATAATGGACCCGCCGCGACCTTCCATGGCGCGGACTGCGTGCTTGAGTGTGAGGAAGGCCCCGCGCTGGTTAATGGCGACGGTTTTCTCCCAGACCTCCAGATCCAGCTCGCCCACGCGGGCGTCCTGCCCGAACAGCTGTACCCCGGCATTGGCCACCACGACGTCGAGCGCTCCGGCCTCGGCAGCGGCGGCGAAAGCCCCAGCCACGCTGGCTTCGTCGGAGATATCCATGCGCACAGCCTGCGCCAGGGCCGATCCCGTAACAGCAGCAGCCTTCTCGGCGGCTTCCAGATTGATGTCGGCGAAGTACACCCGGGCGCCTTCGGCAACGAAACGCTGGGCCACGGCCAGCCCGATGCCGGAGCCTGCTCCAGTAACAAGGGCGGTCTTGCCGTCTAGCCGTTTACTCATGGTGGTTCCTCTTTCAGTTCAGTCGAAGCGGCGAACAACAGTAGTCCACGGCTCAAATTCAAGATTGGTACTGTCGCCGCCCGGCAGCCGGACGACGACGCTCAGCGGTTCGGCAGTGAGGTTAGCGGCGAACAGGACGGTCGTGCCGCCGTCGCGCACGGGATACAGCACGACGCCGGGTACCTCGCCTGCCGCGTCAAGGACCTCGCAGCCGCGCACGGCGGCGACGGCGGCCAGCAGCTCGCCGGCGGGCGTAAGGCCTCCGGGTCCGCGAATCCCGCGCGGTCCTTTTGCTTCGAAGTAGCTAAGGGATTCGACGCCGGAAACGCTAAGGGCCGCGATACTGCCCAGCAACCAGGCGGCCGTAAACGGCTCGGGCTGCAGCGGGTCCGTGGCCATGGCTTCGGCTGCCGCGTCGTCACCGGCCGTGGCGACGGCGTTGAACCGCGCTTTGAGGGTGATGGGCCCAATGTGCAGCGGCCTTCCCGATCCGACCCGAAGGGCATTGAGGGCTGCGAGACGCTGCATCGGCAGGGTTTCTACGACGTGCGGCACCTCGGTGGCGTGCATTTGCGGTGTGATGCTGAATGTCAGTGCCGGAGCGTCAGGGGGCAGGATTCCCGCGTGGCGGTTCAGCTCGGTGAAGTGCGACCGGGCGCCGGCCAGCAGTACGCCGGCAAACTCTCGCCGCCGGGCCTCGTTCGTGAGTTCATCCCAGAGCCCTCGCTCCGTGACGTGGCTGGAAGCGCCGAACACTGCGAGCCGCACCACGCTGTGCAACGGCAGGAGGTCGAGGAGCCCCCCGATGCGATCCGGCGAATCGACCGACAGGCGCACATCCAGCGGAACGTCCAGCGCCGCGGCTTCTTCCGTCGCGCGCCGGACTATGTGTTCCGCGTCCAGTCGGGGCCCCAGCTCAAGAAGCAACGCGTCCAGGCCGGGGATGGGCTTGGAATGCGTCTGGGACGCCGTCTCAGACGTCGATGTAGCCGAAACCGAAAGCGCCGGCACTCGGGCCGTGCCGCCGTCGAGCACTGTGAGCACACCTTCCAGGGTCGGCCGCGGACCCGGCGCCGCCGCCCCGGGGGTCGCCGTCAGGAGCACCGACTGGTGGACGCGGTCGCCGGCGGAAACGTCAACCGGAAACGGTTTCGAAAGCGGCGTGCTGTACGTCTTGAACGAGGCGTCCGTCCAGTTCCGCTGGTCTTCGGTTTCGAAGACGTCGCCGTGGAAGTCGAGCCTGAATCGCGTTCCGTCGCGCTCCCATCCCATGGAAGAAATGTCCATGAAGGGTTGGTGCGGACTGATGTCCACGGGGAAGAACGACGGCGTGCTAGCGCCGCCGGGGCTGCCGATGGTCACCGCGCGGCCGGCGTGGTCGGGGCGGTGCAGCACCACGAGTCCGATCCGGTTGCTGCGGAAGGCCTCGGGAGCGACGCCGTCGAACGTCACCTTGAGGCTGTCCTTCATGAGGTGAATGGCAAGCTCGCCGGTGTACCGGGAGCCGAAACCGGCGAAGTCGATGTCGAGCAGGAGCGTGACACCGCCGTCACGGGCGTGTTGCGCGACCCGGCTGACAGTGGGCACGAGGGTGCGCCAGTCGTGGTCGCGGACCACTGCGCGAACGGCCCGGAGCACCGGTATGCCGTTGAACGTGATGTCCGAGAGTTCATCGTTGCGTAGCTCGGCTCGCCAAGCTGCGGCGTCCACCGTTTCCGACGGGGCGAACAGCCTGGCGCGGTTTTCGTCATTGATCACAGCAGGCCTTTGCAGCGAGGACGGAAGTAAGCGTAATCGGAATCAATTGTGATGCGCGCCATGCGACGAGTCAACCGGTTGACCAATATTTGAGAATGCAAGCACTGCGGTCCGCGTCGCGGGAGGTCACCCGAGGCAATGCCGCGAAACCCGGCGAAAGGCTTCGAAACCATTGTTGGTTCGCACGCCGCAGCCTGCCTAACCTCGATGCACGTGGTGTACCCGAGAGGCCAGGGAGCTGCCTGCAAAGCAGCGCACGCGGGTTCGAATCCCGCCACCACGTCTCATGTGGACGCCGAAGCTACTGGGCCGCGTCGTAGCCCGCCAACAGGCGGCGAGACGCCGTGCCCATGTGCGAGACCATCGCCTCCGTCACCAAGGTGGCATCCCGGGACTCGAGGGCCTTGAAGATCGCGCGATGCTCGGCGAGCGCGGCGGCCGCGTGGCCTTCATCGGTCAGCGCCCGGTCCACCCAGATCCGCAAGAGCGACCTGATGCTTTGCAGGAGTTCCTGCAGGACCTGGTTCCCCGAAGCGGACGCGATTTCCTTATGGAATGCTGCGTCGGCCTCAACGAAGACCGCAAGGTTGTCCAAGCCGGCTTCCATTGCGTCGAGGTTGGTCCGCATGCGTTCCAAGGCCTCGTCAGTGATACGGGCCGCGGCCAACTGGACCGCTTGGACCTCCAGTCCACTGCGGAGCTCGACGAGTTCGCGCGTGCGCGGCTCGCCCAGCATGAGCCCCCAGCTGAGGGTGCGGGGCAGCAACTCGGAGACGCCGTCGCGCAAGTACGTTCCGGACCCCGGCCGGACGATGACGATGCCGAGGATTTCCAGCGCAGCCAACGCCTCACGAACCGCTGAGCGCCCGACGCCGAGCGAAGCCGCCAACTGCCGCTCGGCCGGGAGGCGCGTCCCCGCCGCGATGTCGCCGCTGGTGAAGTACGCGAGCAGCCTCTCTGCAACCTCGGAGACGACGGAGCCGTGCTCCATGGGGGCAAGGGCTGCCGTCATATGGGCCGCCGCGGCGGCGAAATTCGCTGACATCTTCACAGCGTAGCAACCGGATGACCAATTTCTGCCGCCGCGCAGGCCCACGAATTCGTGGGTGCGGGCCGTGGGCTGGGTTCCGCCGCACAGCCCACGGCCCTCACCCACGGTCCAGCCGTCACGCCAGCCCGGCGTCCGAAAATTACGATCAGTCAACCGGTTGACCAATTTGCGCTCGAGGGCTTATGGTTTTTATCACACGCTTAGCTCGGTCCTGAGGCATCGAAGTCCACGGATCGGCACTAAGAAAACCCGAGCCGCCTGGTCCGCAGAAGGACAACGCGCTCCGGCAACCTCTAGGAGTCAATGTGGACACCACACAATCGGTGGTCGAAAGATCGGCCATCAAGAAGGTCGCGATCCGGCTGGTGCCGTTCGTCGCCTTGATGTTCTTCATCAATTACCTGGACCGGACGGCCATCTCGTTCGCCGGCCCCAACGGCATGAACAAGGACCTGGCGCTCTCCGCGGCGCAGTTCGGCTTCGCATCCGGAGTCTTCTTCATCGGCTACATCCTGCTGGAGATCCCCAGCAACCTGGCGCTACACAAGTTCGGCGCACGCCGCTGGCTGGCCCGCATCATGGTCAGCTGGGGCATTGTGTCCCTCTTGTTCACCTGGGTGGGCAACGTGGACCAGCTCTACATCCTGCGTTTCATCCTGGGTGTGGCCGAGGCCGGATTCTTCCCTGGCGCCATTCTCTTCCTGAGCCTCTGGGTTCCCGCAAAGCACCGCAGCAAGATCCTGGCCCTCTTCTACTTGGCACAGCCGTTGACCACGGTGATCGGCGCTCCGCTGGCCGGCGCGTTGATCCAGCAGCACGGCGTGTTCTTCGGCCTTGAAGGCTGGCGCTTCATGTTCTTCGGCGTTGCCATTCCGGCGATCGCCATCGGCCTCATCTCCTGGTTCTACCTGGCCGACTCCCCCGCCAAGGCCAAGTGGCTGACGTCCGAGGAAAAGACCTGGCTGACCGGTGCCCTCGCAAAGGAAAAGAAAGAGACCGCTGCCAGCAACAAGCACGTCAGCGTCCGCACCGTGTTCGGCAACGGCCGCGTTTGGATGCTTTCCCTGATCTACTTCGGCTTCATTTACGGCCTCTACGCCCTCGGCTTCTTCCTGCCGACCATCATCAAGGGTTTCGAGTCCCAGTTCGGCACGAAATTCGACGTCTTCCAGCAAGGCCTCATCACGGCGATCCCGTACCTGCCTGCCGCTGTCGCTTTGTACTTCTGGTCCAGGGACGCCACCAAGCGCGGCGTCAAGACGTGGCACATTGCCCTCCCCGCGCTGACCGGCGCCGTCAGCATCCCTTTGGCACTGTTCGCAGGATCCCCGGCCGCTACGATCGCCGTCATCACGATCACCGCCATGTCGATCTTCGCGGCCCTGCCGAACTTCTGGACGGTGCCCACGCAGTTCCTCACCGGGGCGGCGGCCGCAGCCGGGATCGCGCTGATCAACACGGTCGGCAACCTGGCGGGCTTCAGCGCCGGCTACATCACGGGCTGGCTCAAGGACTGGACCGGAAGCTACGTGGTGCCCATGTTCGTGGTGGGCGGGTTCATGCTCCTGTCTTCGATCCTCATGGTTGTCCTCAGCCGTCGGGGCAAAGCCGGCGACGGCATCCCCGCCGAGGCGTTGGATCCCGCAGGCGCCGGCCACCACGCAGAGCCCTAACCCCGGCCTGCCCAACTAGCTCGCAGCTGTTGTCGTTTTGCGGGCTCAGAACGACAACAACTGTCAGTCAGTTGGGTCGCTGCCCCCAGTCCCGCCATCCGGCACCACCCCAATCCTCGCTATCAGGTCCAGGAGTTCCGCATGACCCGCTTGTTCAATGAACCCGCAGCCTTCGCTGACGAAATGATCGAAGGTTTCGTCGCATCGCACGGCCGTTGGGTACGGCGCGTCTCCGGCGGCGTTGCCCGCAGCACCCGTTCGACACCGGACACGGTCGCCTTGGTGATCGGCGGCGGCTCAGGCCACTACCCGGCTTTCGGAGGCCTCGTCGGCCAAGGCCTGGCCCACGGCGCAGCGATGGGTAACCTCTTCGCCTCGCCGTCCGCGCAGCAGATCTACAACGTAGCCAAGGCTGCGGACAACGGCGGCGGCGTGCTTTTGGGCTACGGCAACTACGCCGGCGATGTCCTGCATTTCACCCAGGCCCAGGAGAAGCTCCGCACGGAGGGGGTCGATTGCCGCAGCATCGCGGTCACGGATGACATCTCCTCTGCCCCGCTCGCCGAACGGCACAAACGGCGCGGCATTGCCGGGGACCTGACCGTCTTCAAGGTCGCCGCCGCGGCGTCCGAAGCCGGGTACACGATGAACGACGTCGTGCAGATCGCCGAACGCGCCAACCACCGCACCCGCTCCTTCGGCGTCGCCTTCACCGGGTGCACGCTGCCGGGCGCGGAACAGCCACTCTTCACCGTCCCCGAGGGCCGGATGGCAGTGGGCATGGGAATCCACGGCGAACCGGGCATCGGCGAAACAGCCATCCCGACGGCGGATCAGCTTGCCGAGCTGATGGTCACCAAGCTCCTCGCCGAAATCCCCGAGGGCGTCGACACCAACAAACGTTCCCGCGTCGTCCCCATCCTGAATGGCCTAGGCAGCGTGAAGTACGAGGAATTGTTCGTGGTGTACCGCCGCGTAGCGCAGCTCCTCGCAGATGCAGGGCTTGAGGCTGTGGATCCCCAAGTGGGCGAGCTGGTGACCAGCTTCGACATGGCGGGCACCTCCCTGACCCTGTTCTGGCTGGACGAAGAACTAGAGCAGCTGTGGCTCGCGCCGGCCGATGCCCCGGCCTTCCGCCGCGGCGCGATCACCGCCCAGGCCCTGGCGTCCGACGACGGCGAGCTGGCCGACGTCGAACGTACCATCCCTGCCGCCACGGCTGAGTCCCGCGCGGCCGCCGTCCGCGTCCTCGCTGCCCTGAGCGCCGCCAAAGACGTCGTGGACGCCAACGCCGATGAACTCGGCAGGATCGATGCGATCGCCGGCGACGGCGACCACGGGATCGGCATGGAACGCGGAGTCCGGGCCGCCGTGGAAGCCGCGGCAGACGCCGTCGTACGCGGTGCCGGCGCGGCGACCACCTTGCACTTCGCCGGGGACGCCTGGGCCGACAAGGCCGGCGGCACCTCGGGCGCCTTGTGGGGCCTGGCGCTGCGGGCCGTCGGTGATGCTTTGGGCGACGCCAACGCGCCCGACGGCGGTGCTGTCGCCACCGGGGTGGCCGACGCCGCCGCGGCCATCATGAACTTCGGCAAGGCCAAGGTGGGCGACAAGACCTTGGTGGATGTCCTGGTCCCGTTCCGCGACGCCCTCGAAGCCGGCGTGCAGGACGGCCGGTCCCTGACGGACGCGTGGGGAACCGCCGTCGTGGCAGCCCAACAGGCCGCGGAAGCCACCGCGAACCTGCTGCCGCTCATGGGCCGCGCCCGCCCGCATGCCGGGAAGAGCCTGGGCACCCCGGACGCCGGAGCCGTTTCGATGGCACTGATCGTCAGGGCGATCCACGAGACCTTCCTCTAGGAAAAAACACAGTGGAGAACACCGTCGAATACAGCATTAAGGAGACAGCATGAGCACCAAACTGCGCCTGGTCATCGGATCGGACGATGCCGGATTCGAGTACAAGGAAACCCTCAAGGCCGACCTCGAGGCCAGTGAACTGGTCGAATCCGTGACCGACGTCGGAGTGGACGCCGTCAGCCACACCCCGTACCCGTCCGTGGCCATCGCTGCGGCCGAACTGATCGCCGAGGGCAAGGCCGACCGTGCCCTGCTGGTCTGCGGCACGGGGCTGGGGGTGGCCATCGCTGCCAACAAGGTCCCCGGCATCCGCGCGGTCACCGCACACGACTCCTTCTCCGTGGAACGGGCCGTCCTGAGCAACAACGCCCAGGTCCTCACCTTCGGCCAGCGCGTCGTCGGCCTGGAGCTGGCCCGCCGCCTTGCCAAGGAGTGGCTCACGTACACCTTCGACGAGTCCTCCGCCTCCGCAGAGAAGGTCACGCTCATTAAGGACTATGAGGGTGTCACTTCCTGCTAAACCCGCCGTGAGCGCCGGCGCGGTCGTCGGCGTCAGCCTGAAAATGTACTTCGGCTACGAACGCACGCTTGAATGGTGCCGCGCCGTGGCCGACATCGCCGCAGCCCACCCGGCCGTCCAAGACGGCCGCATCGAGCTCTTCGCCCTCCCTGCTTTCCCTGTCCTTAGCGAGGCCGGAAGCGTCCTTGCCCCCTCCGGGGCGGGGACGGGAGCCCAGGACATCTTCTGGGAAGACGAAGGCGCGTACACCGGTGAGGTTGGCGGTCCCATGATCACCGAACTCGGCGGTTCCTATGTAGAGGTTGGCCATGCCGAACGCCGCCGGATCTTCGGCGAGGACGATGACGTGGTCGGGCTCAAGACCGCCGCAGCCTACCGCAACGGACTCACTCCGGTTCTTTGCGTCGGCGAACCCGTGCAAGGTACGGCCGCCGAGGCGGTCGCCTACTGCGCCCGGGAGCTAGACGCGGTCCTGCACCGCGCATCCAGCCTCGAGCCCGCCAAGCGGACGATCGTGGCCTACGAACCACAATGGGCCATCGGCGCACCGGAACCCGCGACGCCTGAATACATCAGCGCCGTGGTCCGGGGTTTGGACGAGCACCTCCGGAGCCTGCCCGGACAGTCCGAGAGCAGGGTCATTTACGGCGGGAGCGCCGGTCCTGGACTGATCAGCCAGTTGGACATGTCCGTCGCCGGCTTGTTCCTGGGCCGCTTCGCGCACGACCCGCAAGCTCTCAAGACCATCCTCGACGAGGCTGCAGCACGTCTCGCGGCTACCGCTGGAGTATCGGCGAACGGGGTGACAGTATGAGCTCAACCATCGGCCTCAGCAGCTACGCCTTCTTCTGGCAGCTCTCGGACGCCGTCTCGGCGCCGCTGAGCATCCACGATGCGCTGGCCCGCACCGCGGAACTGGGCGTGGAGCTGTTCCAGATCTGCGACTACGCTCACCTGGAGCACATGTCCGACGACGAACTGGCCGCCGTCCGCTCAACTGCGGACTCCCTCGGGATCACGCTGGAAATCGGCACGAAGGGCATCCGCCCGGAGCACCTCCACAAGTTCCTGCACATCGCTGTGGCCCTCGAAGCCAAGCTGCTGCGCACCATGTTCAACGTCCCTGGCCACACCCCGGACGCGGACGAAGCCACGGCGATCTTCACCGGGATCCTGCCTGCCTTCGAAGCGGCAGGCGTGCGGATCGCCGTCGAAACGTATGAACAGGTGCCCACCGCACGGATCCTGGACGTAATCCGCCGGGTGGACAGCCCGTACCTGGGGATCTGCAGCGACCCCGCCAACACCGTTGCGGCGCTGGAGATGCCCCGCGAGGTGATTGACGCCGTCGCGCCCTATGTCCTGAACATGCACATCAAAGACTTTGCGTTCAGCCGCAAGGAGGGGTGGGTCGGGTTCACGTACTCCGGCGCACCGCTCGGCGCAGGCCTCCTGGACTACGACTACATGGCCGGAAAGATCCAGCCCGCGCAAAGAAGCATCAACCAGATCGTCGAACACTGGCTGCCCTGGCAGGACTCCGAGGCAGAAACCATCCGCCTCGAAAACCAGTGGACCCAACAAAGCCTCGAATTCCTAAGGAGCAAGTGAAATGTCAGCAGAACAATTGACCGTCGCCGTTGTCGGAGCAGGTGGCAAGATGGGGATGCGCGTTTCCGCCAACCTCCAGAAGTCCAACCACACGGTCACCTACAGCGAGAACTCCCCCGCCGGCCAGGACCGCGTCCGCGCCGAAGGCCGCGAGATCACCGCAACGGACGACGCCGTCAAGGGCGCCGACGTCGTGATCCTCGCCGTGCCGGACACCGTGCTCGGCGTCGTGTCCGAAGGCGTCGTCCCGCAGATGAAGCCCGGCTCGATCCTGCTCACCCTGGACCCGGCCGCCGCCTACGCCGGGCTGCTGGCCAAGCGTGACGACGTCGTCCAGGCGGTCGCCCACCCCTGCCACCCGTCCGTGTTCCTTGAGCGCACCACCAAGGAAGAATGGGCCGACACCTTCGGCGGCCAGGGCGCCCCCCAGAACGTCGTGGCGGCCATCGACGAGGACGCCCCCGCAGCAACCCGCGATGCCGCCGAAGCAACCATCCGCACCATCTACGCGCCCGTCATCGACGTCCACTGGGTCACCGTGAAGCAGCTCGCCATCCTGGAACCCACCCTCGTGGAGACCGTGGCCTGCATGATCGGCACCCTGCTCAATGAAGCCCTCCACGAAACGGTTCACACCGCCGGCGTCCCGGAAGAAGCAGCCAAGGCCATGCTCTTCGGCCACGTGCAGATCGCCCTGACCAACGCCCTGCGCGGCTCCAACCCGTTCTCCGAGGCCTGCGAAATCGCCATCCAGTACGGCAAGGACACCATCATCAAGGACGACTGGAAGAAGATCTTCGACGACTCCGAACTCGACGGGGTCATCGCCAAGATGCTCAAGCTGGACGCCGTCAAGCGCTAGGCGAGCCGTCACTAACCGCGAGATGGCACTTCACGGCAATGCTCCACGGCAAAGTCAACTGGTCGATGTGCCATCTCGCGGTGCATTCCAGGGGTTTACTGCCCGCCCCGCGCCAGCCATCATGAAATCAGGCGCAGGACTTCGCCGACCGCTACAGCACGGCCGCTCCTTGCGCGGCGGAGGCGCAGCGACATGTCATCCAGGATCGAGCCCGCGGACCACGCCTTGGGAGGCACTTCCACAGGCGCCCCAGACCGATTCCTGACCGACTACTACGAGCACGTGGCCGATGATGATGTGCGCAACTACGCCACGGACACGCTCCTGGAGCGTGCGCGGTACCACCGCTCATTGGCGGAACGGCGGGCTCCCGGGCAAGCTGTGATCGGCGTCTTGAACGAGGCCGACGCCAGCCTCGTAGCGATTGTCACCGAGGACATGCCCTACCTTGTCCCCTCGGTCACCGCGGAAATTGCCAGGGACAACGCCTCAATCCGGCTCCTGGTCCACCCCACTTTTACAGTCACCAGGGATGCGGCGACCCATCGCCTGACCGACATCCGCCGCGGTCCCCTGCGGACGGGACTTCCATCCGGCGTCGCGCCTTCCGCCTCGGTCACCCCTATGGACCACGACGACGGCGGCGGCCTCACGGAGGCTTGGATCGCCGTCGAGATTTCCAGGCTTCCGGACGAAACAAGTGCCGGACACCTCGTTGAACGGCTGCAGACAGTCCTTGGCGATGTCCGGGCCGCCGCGGAAGACGCGGCTGCCATCCATCAGGAGCTTGCCGACGAGATCAGGGGCTTGGTCGGGCTCTCGCAAGCCGCCCCCGCAGCGCGGGAGGCCCAGGAGTTGTTGCGCTGGCTGGACGACGGGAATTTCGTGTTTCTCGGGTACCGCGGACGGAGGAGTCTTGGGCTGCTCAGGAATGTGGCGGCCACCGCGTCCGACGTCACCGCGTCCGCCGGCGAGCCGTCCGCAAAGCCTGGCACAACTCCCGTCCTCACGCTCACCAAATCGACGCTCCGCTCGACGGTCCTCCGGCGCGCCTACCTCGACGAAATCAGCCTGGCCACGGGTGGCAAAAGCGAGCGCACTTTCGTTGGCCTTTTCGCTCCCAGCTCGGCATCCCGCTCGGCACTCCAGATTCCCGTCATCCGGGACACTGTGGAAGAGGTGCTGCGGACGTTCGCCTACCCGCCCGCATCACACCGAGGCAAGGAACTCCTGGCGGTGGTAGAGGCCTATCCGCGCGACGAACTCTTCCACATCGACGCGCGGCAGCTGGCCGAGCACGCGCGGGACATCCTGCGCCTCCAAGAACGGCACAGCACACGGTTGTTCCTTCGTCCGGACTCACACAACCGCTTCATGACGGCGCTGGTCTTCCTGCCCCGCCAGCGCTTCAGCACGGCCGTCCGGCTCAACATTGAACGCGAACTTCGCGAGGCCTTCGGCTCCGAGGCCATCGAGTTCGAGCTTCGCCTGGGCGAATCCGCCATGGCCCGCGCGTTTTTCCGGATCCGGTTGCCCCGCGAGGGGGCGCCCGCCGTCGTCGACCCTGCGGTACTGGAGCAGCGGATCATCGCCGCCACAAGGTCCTGGGCCGAAGGCCTGGACGAAGCCCTGCGGGAGAGGTTCCCCGCGGAGGAGGCCGCCCGGCTGTCCCGGCAATGGGCCACCGCCTTTCCGGCCAGCTACAAGGCAGACTACGAGGTGGAAGACGCGGTTCAGGACATCGTCCGGTTCGAAAGTTTCGCGCTCCGGGACGGGGACATGACAGACGGCGACACCACAGACCCGCTTCTCACCGTTTACCGGCGTCCGGGGACTGCCGTCCTCGCCGAGGATGCGCGGATTCGGCTCTATCTGACCCGCCCGCAGAGCCTGAGCCAGATTTTGCCGTTCTTCCACAACTTGGGCTTGCGCGTCCTGGACCAGCGGCCGTTCGATGTGCAGCGTGCAGACGGGCGGTCCTTCTTCCTCTACGACCTCGGCCTCGTCTATCCGCGCGGAATTGATCCCGTGGGTACAGGCGATCTGCTTGCCGGTTCGTTCTGTGCCGCGATGCGGGGAGATGCGGAGTCCGACCCCTTCGATGCCCTGGTCATCCGGGAGGGGATCGACTGGCGGCGGACGGCCATCCTGCGCGCGTATGCGAAGTACCTTCGGCAGCTGGGGAGCACCAATTCCTACGGGTTCATCGCGGATACCCTCCGTGAGAATGTGCGTGCAACCCGCGCTTTGCTTTCGCTATTTGAAGCGAAGTTCGATCCGGACCGGTTCGAACCCGATCTGTTCGATCCTGAACTGCGCGCGCCGACGCCTGCTGAGCCCACGCCGACTGAGCAGATTCCGGCCGGAAGCGATCTGTTCGAAACGGACCGCAGCAAGTACAGCTCGCGGACCCAAGCCACGAACGCCGCCCGCAAGGAACTGGCGGAAGCGATCGACGCCGTACCGGTCCTCGACGCCGACCGCCTGCTTCGTTCTCTGGCGAGCCTCGTGGAGGCCACCCTGCGCACCAACTTCTACCTGAACAAGCCGTATTTGAGTTTCAAGCTCAATCCCTCCTCTATCCCCGCCGCACCGGCACCCCGGCCACAGTTCGAAATCTGGGTCTACTCGCCGCGGGTGGAAGGTGTCCACTTGCGTTTCGGCCCGATTGCCCGCGGAGGATTACGCTGGTCCGATCGTCGTGAGGACTTCCGCACGGAAGTCCTCGGACTCGTGAAAGCCCAGACGGTGAAAAACGCCGTCATCGTTCCCACCGGAGCCAAGGGCGGTTTCTATCCCAAACAGCTCCCGGAGCCGGCCGAGGACCGGGCGGCCTGGTTGGCCGAGGGCCAGGAAAGCTACCGGATCTTCGTTCGCGGACTACTGGACATCACGGACAACCTGGTTGCCGAACCCGACGGCGGTTCGAGCGGCCGCGTCGTTCCGCCGGCCCGCGTAGTGAGGCACGACGGCGACGACTACTACCTCGTGGTCGCCGCGGACAAGGGCACAGCCACGTTCTCCGACATCGCCAACGACCTCGGCGCAGAGTACGGATTCTGGCTGGGCGATGCGTTCGCGTCCGGCGGTTCAGTGGGTTATGACCACAAGCAGATGGGCATCACGGCCCGAGGCGCCTGGGAGTCCGTGCGGCACCATTTCAGCGAACTGCTCATCGACTCCCGGACCGAGGATTTCACCGTGGTGGGCGTCGGCGACATGAGCGGCGATGTTTTCGGCAACGGCATGCTGCTCTCGAACCACATCAAGCTGGTGGCAGCCTTCGATCACCGGCACATCTTCCTGGATCCCACCCCGGACCCGGCCACTTCCTTCGCCGAGCGGAAACGGCTCTTCAAGCTCCCACGTTCGTCCTGGGCCGACTACAACCCCGCTAAGCTCAGTCCCGGTGGAGGGGTGTTCTCCCGGGCCGAGAAGTCGATCAGCATCACCGAACCGGTCCGCCTCGCCTTGGGATTGGATGAGGGCACGACGGCGATGAGCCCGCCTGAGCTTCTCAGGGCCGTCCTCACGGCCCCCGTCGACCTGCTTTACAACGGCGGAATCGGCACCTATGTCAAGGCGTCCACCGAGACGCACGCCGACGTCGGAGACAAGTCAAACGATGCCATCCGGGTGGACGCAGCCCAACTGCGTACCCGGATCATCGCCGAGGGTGGCAATCTCGGCATCACCCAACGCGGCAGGATCGAGGCCGCCCTGGCCGGAATCCTTGTGAACACCGATGCCATCGACAACTCCGCCGGCGTGGACTGCTCGGACCATGAGGTGAACATCAAGATCTTCCTGGACCGGATGATCACCGCGGGCAAAATGTCCCCGAACGAAAGGACGAAGTTCCTGCACTCGCTCCAGGACGAGGTGGGGCGGCTCGTGCTGAAAACCAACGTTGACCAAAACGTCCTCCTTCTCAATGACAAGCAACTGGTGCTCGAGTGGAGCCCGAGCTTCGAACGGACCATGGACTGGCTCGACTCGGCCACTGACCTGGACCGGGAGCTCGAATGCCTGCCGACTACCAAGGAAATCCAGGCACGCGTAAGGACCGGAGTTGGACTGACCTCACCGGAACTCGCCGTGCTGGCGGCCTATGCCAAGATCGAGCTGGCCCGGGAACTGACGGAGGGCGGGCTCGCGGACGATCCGTGGTTTTCGCAGACGCTGCGCGAGTATTTCCCTCGCCAACTTTCGGATCGGTTCGGCGATGAGCTGTCTACGCATCCCTTGCGCCGCCAAATCGTTGCCACGGTGGTGGCCAACGACATGATCAACCTCGGCGGCATAGCCTTCGCGTTCCGTGCCATGGAGGAGACCACGGTTTCTGCGGCCGCGGTGGCGCGTGGATTCGTGGTCATGCGCCGAATCTGGGACTTCGATTCGGTCACCGAGGCCCTGGCCCGGGTGCCGGCAAGCATCCCGCGCGAGCACGGATGCGCCGTGGCACTGGACATGCGCCGTCTCCTCGACCGGTCCACCCGTTGGTACGTCACCCACGATTTCCGGGACAAGCCCATTGCGGACGCCTTTGCTCGGCTCGAACGGCCCATGTCGCTGATGCGGGCAAATTTCACGCGCTTCCTGCACGGGATCAACCTGCAACACTCGTTGACGCGCCTTGCCCACTCGGATTCTGTCGGCTTGCCACACGAACTGGGCCTTCGAGCCGCGGAACTTCTCGTCAGCTACGGCCTCTTGGACATTTCCGCGATTGCCGAGGAATTGCAGGAGCCCGTTGAGGGCGTGGCAGAGGTCTATTTTGCGGTGTTCGAACGGATTTCGGCCATTCCCCTGTTGGAACACATCACCCTGTTGCCGCGGGACACCCACTGGGAGGCCTTGGCGCGGGCAGCCCTCCGCGACGACATGTACCTCGTCCTTGCCGACATGACCAAGGCCGTGGTCCGGCACACTCCCCGCTCCCTGGAGGCAACCGCCGACCCGGTGGAGAGGATCATGGATTGGGAACGCGGAAACATCGAACAGCTCGCCCGCATCCAGGACACCATCAAGGAAGCCATCAAGCCCGGCCCGGTAGACATCGCGGCACTCTCCGTGGCCGTGAAGCTGCTGCGCGCTATGGTCCGCCGGTGATCCAGCTCCCCGAATGCCGGACATCCCATGACACTTTGCTATCTTTTTATGCAGGAATTGCCGCTCCCCCCTGCGGCACCCTGCAGAAGGAGCCCCCCAATGAACACCGCAACAATAGAACGCAACGAAATCCATTTGTCCTTCGCATCCGTCGACGAAGTCCATGCAGGACTTGACGAAGCCGTCAGCACGCTCATCGAAGCCGCTGCCGACAACGGCCGCTGCGGGATCCTGGTGACCCGCCGGGAGCCTGGAAGCTACACGGTTGCCTTGGACGAGTCGGTCCCGTTCGGCCAGACCCGCGAGGTCCTCGCCGCCTAGGAAGCCTAGGAACAGGTACGGACAACAAAACCGGGGCTTGTTTTCCAGACCACGCCAAGAAGGCGCGGAATGGGAAACAAGCCCCGGTTTTTTAGCCCGGTTTTCTAAGCGGTCACTACACCCGCCGCAACTCCACGCCGTCGGACTTCATGAAAAGCTGTTTGGCGGCTTCATCGGCGCCAGGTCCTGCGGGTTCAAGCCACACAACGTTGCCGCTACCCGAGACTTCCTGCACCTCCCCCGCCGCGACCACATGTGCGTGCCTTACGACTTCGATCCGCTCCCCCACCTTCAACGTTCCCCAGTTGGAAACGACGGCGGACTGTGCGATTCGCCTGGACAAAACTGTCCCGCGTGCCTTCATTGAACTTCTACCCCTTTGTGGATGTTCGTTGTTTTCAGTTGTAAACGGATTTTCCCCGGCAGGCCCACGACATCGTCGGCGTGGACATGCCGTACCCCATAAGTTCTACTACACAGAAAGCGCCCCGGGGCACGTATTGCCAAACATTTCCGGGGCGCTTCCTATTGTTCACTCGAACAGTATTTTGTTCGGCGTCAGGCGAGAATTCCGACGGCGGATTCGGCGGCCGCCCGCACGTCGCCAGCGCCTACAAGACGGTCCGCCGCTTCCAGCTCAGGTGAGAGGAAACGGTCAGTTCCGGGACCATCGACGACGCCGCGCAGCACCTCGATCACGGCGGTGCCAGCCGGCCCCGGAGTGAGTTCGCCACCGGACAATTTGGTGCGGATGTCGAGGGCGCGCGTGCTCGTGACGAGTTCCACAGCCAGGACGCGGCGCAGGTTCTCGATGGCCTTTCGCAGCTTGCGGGCGGCGTGCCAACCCATGGAGACGTGGTCTTCCTGCATGGCGGAGCTCGGAATGGAGTCAACCGACGCCGGGACTGCGAGGCGCTTGTTGTCCGAGACGAGTCCGGCCTGGGTGTACTGGGCGATCATGAGGCCCGAGTCCACTCCGGGATCGTCGGCGAGGAAGGCCGGGAGTCCGTGCGAGCGGGCCGGGTCCAGCATGCGGTCCGTGCGGCGCTCGGCGATGGAGGACAGGTCCGCCACGGCGATGGCCAGGAAGTCCAGCACGTAGGCCACCGGGGCGCCGTGGAAGTTGCCGTTGGAGGAAACACGGCCGTCCGGGAGCACCACGGGGTTGTCGATGGCCGCAGCCAACTCACGGGAGGCCACGAGTTCAGCGTGCGTCACGGTATCGCGGACCGCGCCGGCAACCTGGGGTGCGCAGCGGAGCGAGTACGCGTCCTGGACCTTGGTGTCATTGACGCGGTGCGAAGCAACGATCGGCGAGTTGGAAAGCACCCGCAGCATGTTGTCCGCGCTGGCAGCCTGGCCCGGGTGGGGCCGCAGGGCCGCGTGCAGCTCCGGGAGGAACACCTGGTCCGTCCCGAGCAGCGCCTCAACGCTGAGCGCGGCGGTGATGTCCGCCGTCGTGAGCAGCAGGTGCAGGTCGGCGATGGCCATCAGGAGCATGCCGAGCATGCCCTCGGTGCCGTTGACCAGCGCGAGGCCTTCCTTTTCCGCAAGGACCACCGGCTCGATGCCGTGCGCGGCGAGGAGCTCGGCAACCGGCTTCTTTCCGGCGGCGCCGTACAGTTCGCCGTCTGGCCCGGTGGCTTCGCCTTCGCCCATCAGGACCAGGGCGCAGTGGGACAGCGGGGCGAGGTCGCCGGAGCAACCCAGCGAGCCGAATTCACGGACAACGGGGGTGATGCCGGCGTTGAGGACGTCCACCATGGTCTGCAGGACCACGGGACGAACGCCCGTACGGCCCGAAGCCAGGGTCTTGGCGCGCAGGAACATGATGCCCCGGACCACTTCGCGCTCCACTGCCGGGCCCATGCCGGCGGCGTGGCTGCGGATGAGCGACTTCTGCAACTGGGTGCGGAGTTCGTTGGGGATGTGGCGGTTGGCCAGGGCACCGAAGCCCGTGGAGACGCCGTACGCCGGAACTTCGCTGTGGGCGAGGCCATCGATGTGGTCGCGGACCTTGGCGACCGTGTCCAGGGCTTCCTGGGAGATGGTCACCTTGGCGTCGTGGCGTGCGACGGCGACGACGTCCTCCGGCGTGACTCCGCTGGAGCCGAGGGTGACGGTCAGCGGTTCGTGGGTAATGGTAGTCATCGGGGTGTTCCTACTTGCTTTCTTCCATGGGGATGCGGACGCCGCGTTCGTGGGCGACTTCGATGGCGC
>NZ_JARVRH010000027.1 GCF_030209755.1 Arthrobacter sp. efr-133-TYG-118
ACCGCGGCTCACTCAGGTACCGGTCCAGGTCCGCAGCCGCGTGCTGGACACGCTCAATGACTGCGCCATCCTCTGCGAGTTCATGCAGTTCCTCGCGGCTGACCAGGCCCAGGAAGGTCATAGGGTCATGATTGCTTTGCTCCCAGGCCTCGGGATTCAGCGCGGAAAACAGTTCACGTGTCGGCAAATGCCACGACCAACGCAAGTTCTTCGCCAATCGTGCCAGCGGGGCGATTGCTTCCGGCAGAACCGTCCGGACCGTGAACCGTCGAATCGCTTTCACTTCCGGCCACCTTCGAACGCGGACAGGGCCGGTTTGGTCAACGTTTTCATGCGGTGTGCCTCCAAGAGGTTGTTGTGATGATTGGGGAGATGTGGGCTAGGGGTGGGACCCCCGGGGCGCCGGGTGAGGAGGCTTCCGCGGGGACCACCGACGCAGAGCAAGCGCTTACATGCTTTGAGCGGCATCATAGGCTTCACGGGCGCACGGGTCCTGAAACTCAGACTCAGGCGGCGGTCTCCAGGTTCCGTCCTCGCACTATTCCGGGGCCTGTACTGCCCGGGAACAAGGGGACGCGGTTGCTCGTGGACCCGCTGCGAAAGCTTGGGAATTCCCGTTCCGGGCTACCAAGCACTGGCGTCATCTTCAACACGCAGGACTCGTACCGAATGATTCCAAGCACGACTTACTTCCTTAGTCTCCGGGAACTCTGATCGGTGACCATCCGCCATGTTGTATCAGGAGGAATCTCATCGCCGTTCGTCGACGCGCCTTGTCGACGCGGGTCGATGGCTCGACAGTAGTTGGCGGCGCAACGGTGTGTCAAATGTCACAATCACGTGTGATGGGACCGCGTAATGAACGCGTCGATTTGGCGGGCTGCGCCCGAACGACGCGATGATTTATGGCTGGACGGCGCGTGCCACGGTGGTGCTTCCGCGCAACGTCAGCACCGGCTCAGCGAGCCACTGCAGGGCATCCGCGTCCTCACTCCTGAGGCGCCGGGAAAGGAATTGCGCCGCCTCGCGCCCCATTACCCTCGGTTCTGCGGACGCTGTGGTCAGGGCGGGCATGAAGCGCTCCGCGGAACCGGCACTGGTGTTGATCGCGACAATGGAGAGAAACTCGGGGACGAGCCAACCATGGCTCGCCGCAGCACCCAGAAGGCCTGCAGTAGCCGCTTCGTTGATCATCACGAGTCCGGTTGTTTCCGGAGAATCTTCCAGGATCTGTCCGAACACCTCGCGACCGCCGGCACGTGAGCTCGCGGCTGGGAACAGCCGGGCACTGACCCCGTGTCGCGACGCGGCGGCTGCCACGGCATCCCACGATCGGACCATCGGGCCGTAGCCGGTGTCCAGGGACTCACGCGAATGCGTCACGAGGCCGATCTCCTTGTGCCCCAGACTGACGAGGTGCGACACCGCCAGCTCGCCCATGGCTTCAAAATCCGCGTCGACGAATGTCAAGCCAGCGGCATCCGTTGGCCGTCCGATCGTGACGAATGGAACACCCGTTTCCAGTAGGACTGGAATCCTTTCGTCGAATGACCTGACTTCCATAAGGAGGATTCCATCTACCAGACCCTGGGCAACGATCCGCTGCATCTCGCCCAGGTCGTCGGGGTCCATTGGCCACAGAAGAAGATGGTATCCGTCGACACGCGCTTGTTCGGCAGCACCTTGAACGTATTCGAATTCCGTGGTGTTCATCCCTTGCTCCCCGACCGGGAAAATCAAGGAGAGGATGCCGGTCCGCTTGCCGGCCAAACCCTGGGCGAGCAGGTTCGGCGTATAGCCAAGGTCGGCCATGGCCTTCAGGATGCGCTCGCGCGTTTCGGGTGCAATCGGCCGGACACCGCTGAGGGCATAGGACACAGTGCTCCTGGAAACGCGGGCTACCCGCGCAACATCGGCCATGGTTACCAAGGACTATCCCCCTGTATTGTCGGTGGCTGGTCGGCAATGGACCCGCAAATGACCCGATCCGCCGGACGGTAATGCCTCATAGTAAACCGTAATCGGTTGGCAAAGTGTTGCAGGCGTGCTGAGCCCACTGTTGCATACACTCAACAGCTAAGCGAGCGTGCGGCAAGGGATACCTGGCCCAGGACACGAAAAAGGGAACCACCGCCGGGTGGTGGCCGAGCGCAAGATGTCCTCTCGCCCATCATCGACTTGTTCAATGGAGAAGTTATCTGCCACACGGTCAACGCCAGCCCGTCCATCGCCATGGTCACAGAGATGCTCAAGAAAGCCTTCCCCAGACTCAGTCCCGAGGAACGTCCTGTGCTGCACTCGGATCAAGGCGGCAGTACCAAAGCCCTGCCTACCGCCGAATGCTGAGAGAGCGTGGCATCAAACAGTCAATGTCGCGCAAGCAATGTCGCGCAAGGGCAACTGCCTGGACAACACAATGGTGGAGAGCTTTTTCGGGCATCTGAAGGAAGAGTTTTACCGCCGCCGGCACTTCGCCTCAATTAGCGAATTCGTGCAAGAACTGAACACCTACATCCACTGGTACAACCACGCCCGGAACGAGGAAAGCCTGAACATCCTCAGCCCCGTGCAGTACCGCGCCCAGTTCGGGCAGTCCGCCGCACCGGCGCTTATTGACAACCGCACAGCCGGCGGATGCACTTAGCGCATGGGATCCAATGTGACCGATGCGAGGCTCCGAATCACGGGTGGCCTGGTGGTCATCTCCCTCGCCGTCACATCGCTCTTTATGATTTTGCGTCCGGAGACGGAGATGTTGTTCAGGATCATCCAGGGTCTGATGTGCGCCATCCTGTTTCTGTGGGCCGCCACGATTCTGGTCGGAAAGACCAAAGCTGGCAGGCTGGTCCTGACCCGACGACGTTGGAAGTATTTCACCCTAGTCGGGGTCGTTGTGGCTGTGACCACCATGCTCGTAGTCACGTCCGTCATCCAAGCACGGCCGGGCGGCAACGCGGCGCTGCCGTTGTTCCCGGCCATCGTAGGTTTGTTTGTTGCTCAGCTGTATGAACCGGAAGGCATCGCTCAATTCAAGGCATCAGACCTAAGCGATCGTGATGCCAGAGTTTGGAAGAAGATCGCCATTGTCTCAGCGATTATTGGAATCAGTCTCGGTTGCATCGCCGGTATAGCCGGAGCGGTCGGTAACGTCTTCGCGCTGCCGCTGCTCCTGCCGATCGCAGTCCTCCTCCTAGCCTCCACCGCCATGATCTGGATGATGCTCAGGACGAGGAATCGCCAACAGCGGGCGAAACCGTAGTGCTGAGGCCGGCTGGTACGAGGATGCGAGAATTTCACGATGCCTTGTCGAGGTTAGTTGAATCCATGGGAAACAGACAATGAGCGGGATTGACGATCTCATGGCGGCCTCCAACGATCATTGGGCCCATGCCGTCAGAAGAGCTCAGGGCATCGTGGACAACGGCCTGGGCGAGGTCGTGAAAATCTATTACACGCGCTATTTTCCTGCTGGCCTGGTGATCCTCTTAGCGGCCGGTACCGGGGCTGGGATCCTGGTTTCCGGGGGCGCCTTGGCGACCTGGGAGTCCAATTTGGTGTTCGGGTTCCTCCTCGCGGTGCTCGGTGTCTTGATCGGCGGCCTGGTCTACAACGCGAAGAGAGTGGTGCCCGCAGCCAATTTCGGAAGGGTGGACGTGCTGCTATCGCTTGAGAGCGAGGAGCGAAAGCAGATCCGCCGTCAGATCGCGGGGAAGGCAGCCATAGATCTGGAACATCTTGTGGTGACCCGGGCTGCCGCGGTGCAGCTCCGAAAGGGCCTTGCCACGCAACTGCTTCTGGCGCCGTGGTTTCCGCTCGTCTTCATTCCTCAATCCGTGAACTTTGCCTTGCACGGTGATAGTCCAGCAGCATGGTTTATGGCAAGTGGCGTTGTTGTCTTAGCGATCGCCATCGTGTTTCTCGTCCGTGACTTCCGGCGGGCGGGCCGGTTCCTGGCACGCACGGCGGAACAGGTAGTCTCCGGTCACGAATCTTTTTGAGGTGGCTCTGGCAAGGCAGCGGTCCCCCGTGATGTGACGAAGAAAGGAGGGCTCCATCGGAATAGCCGACAGGGCCCTCCTCGAGTCAGCAGCAACGTCGGAGCGAACAGACCCATAAGCTGGAGTCACCGCTTAATTGTGGTTCCGACTTTTGGGGTGCACTTCACAGCGGGGTGGCTCTTTCAATTCGAAAAACTGAGGCCTTGCTTGGAACATGAACCTACGTTCCAGGCAAGGCCTCTATGGTGGAGCTGAGGGGACTCGAACCCCTGACCCCCTGCATGCCATGCAGGTGCGCTACCAGCTGCGCCACAGCCCCATATTCTCGCTGCTCCGCGAACCGTGAACTGGCTGGAAAATCTCCTCCAGTTTTCGGATTCCTCCGAAGCAACTCAAATATCTTAGAACAGCATTTCCGAAAATTCCAAATCGGGCATATTCAGTTGGTTCGTGCCTTAAAGCCTAGGATTCCTCGACGGCAGGAGCTTTCGCCGAGGCGTCGTCACCGAGGTCCAGGTCCACTACCGGGCAGTCTTTCCACAGGCGTTCCAAGGCGTAGAAGACCCTGTCCTCGGAGTGCTGGACGTGCACCACGATGTCGGCGTAGTCCAACAGGACCCAGCGTCCCTCGGAACGCCCTTCGCGGCGGACCGGGCGCAGATCCTGCTTGAGAAGCTCTTCCTCGATGCCGTCGACGATGGCATTGACCTGGCGTTCGGTCGGGGCCGAAGCGATGAGGAAGACGTCAGTCAGTGCCAGACGTTCGCTGACATCCAGGGCGATGATGTCCTCGGCCAGCTTGTCCGCTGCCGCGCGGGCGGCGTGGCGGGCCAAGAGGACGGATTGTTCATGTGCAGTCATGGGACTCCTTGTATGCGGCTTCGAGAATAGACGAAGCCTGTTTGGTGGCAAAAGCCTTTGTGGTCAGCGGGAAAGTCCGCTGGTGATCATGATGATGCCCGCAATCAGCGCGATCGCTCCGATGCCAACGAGTCCCAGGACCAGAAGTCGTGTACGCTGGGCGCGCCCAAGTCCCGCCGTCGCGGCGTCGAGCGGTTCAAGTCCGTAAGCCGAACTTGCCGAAATGGGCGGATGTTCGGCCGCTTCCGCGAACGCTTCGCCATCTGGTTCGGAGGCCGACGCCGGGCGTCGACCTGCCGCTTTCGCGGCGGCTTCCGCCCGCGCCAGCACTCCTGCTCGGCCGCGCAGGCTGCGTGGCTTGCCCGACGCCGACTGCCCGGGCTTCAGTTTCGGCGCAGGGGAGGTCACGAGAGGAACAAAGGTAGTGCCGGGCGGCTTCATGACGGGACGCTCGAGTCCCGGAACCTTCACGAATTCCAGGGGCGTCACCATGGCCAGGTTGCTGGCCACGGAGGGTTCAGCACGGACCGGACCAGCAGGACGGCTGTTTTGCTCGGCGAGCTTCTGCTTGGCGATTGCCCTCTTGTTGAGGATCGCCTCGCGTTCAGCCTGGGCGATTTGGTCAGCCAAGGCCTCTGGATCCGCCGGCTCAACGTCGTTGCCGGGAACCCCGGATTCAACGGCCGGGACTTTCTGCACCGCTGATTCCATTGCCGCGATGTGCTCAAGCTTGTTGGACTGATTGTTCGCTTGGGCGGCCAAAAGCTCACGGGCCATCAAGGCCTGCTCCACCGTCATTTCCGGGGCCCCGGGAGGAGGGCCTGCCGTGACGCGGACACCGCCGCCAGGCGATACGCCCGGGCGATCCGAACCGGGCTGCCGCTTGCCGGCAGTCTGGACAGGGATGTTGGATGTCCTGGGCGCGGATCCCGGTGCAGCGACAACGGGGATCGCCGAAGTGCCCGGGGCGACTTCTTCCTGCAATTGCTGCAGGCGCAACTGACGGCGCGTGGGTGGACCGCCGCGGGAAAGCTGTTGCTCCTTTTCCGCGAGTTCCTTGATGGCGCGGAGGGCGGCGCGGTCGCGTGCACGCGCCTGGGAAGAACGTTCTGAGGCGGATTTGGCGTCCAGTGGAGCATCGGCCACCCGGCGCACCCGATTGACCGAAGCGCCGCCGGACGCCTGGTTGGCGTCGTCGGAGGTAGCAGCCTCGGCTGCTGCGGGACGTGCGCCGGTTTCTTCCAGGCGCGCGTCCCGGGCTCGTCGAAGCTCGCGCCGGCTAGGGATGGGGGGCTGTTCCTGGCTCATTCAAAACTCACTCGGTACGGGCTTGGTGTTCTGGTCCGGTCATAGCATGCAGGGGCTCCCCCATGCCGGGTTTGCCCGAGTACAGCTTGTATTTGGCGATGTACTGCACTACTCCATCAGGTACGAGGTACCAGACCGGATTGCCTGCACCCACGCGGGCGCGGCAATCCGTCGAAGAAATCGCCATAGCGGGCACTTCCAACAGACTGACGTCCTCCCTGCCCATGCCATCAAGAACATGACCAGGCCGGGTGACACCGACAAAATGCGCCAAGGACCAAAGCTCGTCGACATCTTTCCAGGACAGGATCTGCGCCAGGGCGTCCGCGCCCGTGATGAAGAACAGGTCCGCTTCCGGCCGCTGGGTCCGGAGATCCCGCAGGGTGTCGATGGTGAACGTGGGACCGGGACGGTCCACGTCCACCCGGCTCACCGTGAAATTGGGGTTGGAAGCCGTAGCAATGACCGTCATCAAGTACCGGTGCTCGGCTTCACTGACCTGCTTGTGCGATTTTTGCCAGGGCTGTCCTGTGGGCACGAAGACCACCTCATCCAGGCGGAACTTGGCAGCAACCTCACTGGCAGCTACCAAGTGGCCGTGGTGAATGGGATCGAAGGTCCCACCCATCACGCCCAAGCGAAGTCGGCGCCCCGTTTCCTCGAAGGGTTTTGCGGCGGAAATGTTAGTGACCCAGCCCTGGGTGCTTGGCCGGGTGCTGGCGGTGCGGATCCGAGTGCTCGTCGACGGCGTCGTGACGGTTGCCGAGGTTCGTGTAGGAGACTGCCACAAACATCAGGACCAGGAGGATGGAGAAGATGGTGATGCCGAAGACGATAGGAGGAGCCCACAACGGCGCCGGCGCCTCGCTCTCGCCCCCTTGAGCGAGAATGGAAATGGCGATCTGCTGAAACTGCATTTTCTCCCCTAGCGGTTCAAAGGATTTCGACGGCGGATCCTCCCACCGTTCAGGACTTCTGTTCTATGTTACAGCGTCGCTAGCTGCGGACCTGGCCTTCACCCTGGACAATCCACTTCGTGGTGGTCAACTCCGTGAGACCCATCGGACCGCGTGCGTGCAGCTTCTGGGTAGAGATTCCTACCTCTGCACCGAGGCCGAGCTCGCCTCCGTCGGTGAAACGCGTGGAAGCGTTCACGATGACCGCTGCAGAGTCGATGTCCGCAATGAACTTCTCGGCGTTCGCCAGGTTGTTCGTCAGGATGGCCTCCGTGTGGCCCGTCGACCATTTGCGGATGTGCGCGACCGCCTCGTCGAGGTTGTCCACCATGGCAACGGCGAGGTCGAGGTCCATGTATTCCGTGGCCCAATCGGCGTCGTCGGCAGGCACTGTATCCACGGAGCCGGACAGCGCCGCTTGAATCCTGGGATCGACGTGCAGGGTGACACCGGCAGAGCGCAAGGCGGTCGCGACGGCGGGCAGCACAGTGGATTTCGCGTGAACCAGGAGAGTCTCGACAGTGTTGCAAACGCTGGGACGCTGGGTCTTGGCGTTAAGCAGGATATCGACGGCCATCTCTTCGCTGGCGGACTCATCGATGAAGATATGCACATTGCCTTCGCCGGTCTCAATGACGGGCACGGAAGAGTTGTTGACCACAGTCTGAATCAGGTCCCGTCCACCCCGGGGAATCAGCACGTCCACCCGGCCGCGGGCACGCATCAGGACGTTCGCGCCCTCTCGGCCGAATTGGTCCACGCTCTGGACGGCGTCGGCCGGCAGCCCAACGGATTCCAGCGCATCGCGGAGGATGGTCACAAGGGCTGCGTTGGTGTGGGCAGCAGCCGATCCGCCGCGCAGGATCACCGCATTGCCGCTCTTCAAGGCGAGCCCGGCGATGTCAACCGTAACGTTGGGGCGGGCCTCGTAGATCGCCGCGACTACTCCCATGGGCACGTTGACCTGGCGCAAGCGCAGTCCGTTGGGCAGGGTCTGGCCCCGGACGACGTTGCCCACGGGATCCGGCAGGCCCGCCAGGTTTTCAAGGGCCGCCACAAGGCCGTCGATGCGGGCAGGAGTCAGGGTCAGGCGGTCCAGCATGGCAGCGGAGGTTCCGTTGTTGCGGCCAGACTCAACATCCTTGGCGTTGGCAGCGAGGATGGACCCCTGCTGTTCCCGGAGAGCCGCGCCGATAGCGTGCAGGGCGCGGTCCTTCCAGGCACGGTTCGCCTGGGCCATGTGCCGCGCGGCTTGCCGTGAGCGGTCCGCAATCGAATGCACGGCCGCCTCCACTTGCTCGGTGGTGAGCGGCGTGTTTCCCGTCTCCGGAGTTTCCGGCACCTGGGCGGCATTGCCGGAAGCCAGGGCGTCAGTCATCACAGGAGAATCAGGGGTAAGGGCCTCAGTCATTCTCCAAGTTTAGTGGAGCGGGGCTGCTGGACCAGTACGAGGTCGTCAACATGAACAACTACACGGTCATATCCGCGGCCAAGGTCCTTGGCGAGCTCCTTGGTTGAACGGCCAAGCATGCGGGGAAGCTCTTCCGCCGAGTAGTTCACCAGTCCCCTGGCAATCACGGCGCCCTCGGCAGAAACCATCTCCACGGGATCGCCAGGCTCGAAGTCTCCCTGCACCGACGATATTCCGGCGGGCAACAGCGAGGTGTGGCGGTCGCGCACAGCCTTGACGGCGCCGTCGTCGAGCACCAAACGGCCCCGGACCGAAGCCAGGTGGGCCAGCCACAGCAGGCGGACGGGTTTGCGGTTGCCGTTGATGGCGAACCACGTTCCCACGTCCTCGCCTGCAAGTGCGGCCGCGGCATTGGCAGTGGAGGTGACGAGGGCGTGGATTCCGGAGCCTGCGGCGATCGACGCCGCCTCCACCTTGGTGGTCATGCCCCCGGTTCCGACGCCGGCCTTGCCGGCCTTGCCGATAGTCACCCCGACGAGGTCATCGGGACCGGTGACGAGCGGAATGCGCTTGGCACCCAACGACGGCGGACCGTCGTACAGCGCGTCGACGTCGGAGAGCAGGACCAGCGCGTCCGCCCGCACAAGGTGCGCCACCAAAGCGGCCAGGCGATCGTTGTCACCGAAGCGGATTTCGTGGGTTGCCACCGTGTCGTTTTCGTTCACGACGGGCACCACGCCGAGATTCAGCAAACGGTCCAGCGCCCGGTATGCGTTGCTGTGCTGCGTGCGCCGCATCAAGTCATCCGCAGTCAACAGGACTTGGCTGACCGTGACCCCGTGCGCAGCAAAAGCCTGCGAATAGCGGGCCATCAAAAGCCCTTGGCCCACACTGGCCGCGGCCTGCTGTGTGGCAAGGTCCTTGGGACGCTTGGCGAGGCCGAGCGGCGCGAGACCCGCCGCGATGGCACCGGAGGAGACCAGAATGATTTCCGTCCCGGAGTTGCGCTTCTCGGCCAGGGCGTGGACGAGTGCCGTCAGCGCCTTCTCCGAAATGCCGCCTTTGATGCTGGTCAACGAGGACGAACCCACCTTGACCACGATCCGCTTGGCGCCGGCGAGAGCCTGGCGTTCGGCGGCGTCGTCGCCTTCAGCGACTTCAGCGATGCGGGCCGTGCTAGTCGTCATTTTCGGCTTCCAGGCCGCTTTCCTTCAGGGGCTTGGGGAGACGACGGCCGCTGACGGACTCGGTCCAGATGCCCGCCTTGCGCTCGGCTTCGAGCTCGGCGCGTGCTGCAGCCTTTGCCTCGCGGCGTTCGATCTGCTCATCGCGCTTCTGCGAACGGGTGGGACGGTCGCCAATGTCGGCCACGCGGATGTCGGTTCCACGCGGTGTCGCCAGGAGTTCGGCGCCCGCCATCATGGTGGGCTCCCAGTCGAAGACGACGCCGTCCTCTTCGCCGATCACCACGGTGTCACCCGGAACGGCACCCATCTTGAACAACTCGTTTTCGATGCCAAGCTTGGCCAGGCGATCGGCGAGGTAGCCAATGGCTTCTTCATTGGTGAAGTCGGTCTGCTTTACCCAGCGGACCGGCTTCTCCCCCAGCACGCGGAAGAGCGGCTCGAGGTTCTTTTCCTCGCGGCGGATCTTGAAGCCGGACTCGTTGACGGCACGCGGGCGGAGGACGGGCGCTGCGACCTTGGGAGGCGCAGTGGCAACGGCCTTGCGGGCGGCCATGACAATCTCGCCCATGGCGAAGCTCAGTTGGCGCAGGCCTTCATGGCTCGTGGCGGATACTTCAAAGACGCGGTAGCCGCGCTGTTCCAGTTCGGGACGGACGAACTCTGCCATGTCCCTGCCGTCAGGCAGGTCCACCTTGTTCAGGACAACAAGCTTGGGGCGTTCGTTCAGCGGGACAACTTCGCCGTCAACGCCGGCGTAGCTCATGTCCACGGCGTACTTATCCAGCTCTTGCTCGATGATCGCAAGATCGGAGAGCGGGTCCCTGTCCGCTTCCAAGGTTCCGCAGTCCAGCACGTGCACCAGCGCGGCGCAACGCTCCACGTGGCGCAGGAAGTTGTGGCCCAGGCCCTTGCCTTCGCTCGCGCCCTCGATCAGCCCGGGAACGTCTGCAATGGTGAACCGGACTTCACCGGCCTGAACCACGCCAAGGTTGGGGATCAAGGTAGTGAACGGGTAGTCGGCGATCTTCGGCCTCGCCGCGGACATCGCCGCGACAAGGCTGGACTTGCCTGCGGAGGGGAAGCCAACCAGCGCGATGTCTGCGATGGACTTCAATTCCAGGACGATGTCGCTGGAGTCGCCTTCAATACCGAGGAGTGCGAAACCGGGCGCCCTGCGTTTCTGCGAAGACAACGACGAGTTGCCAAGGCCGCCGAGGCCGCCCGCAGCGGCGACGAACTCGGTGCCTTCGCCTACAAGGTCGGCAAGGACGACGCCGTCCTTGGTCTTGACCACAGTGCCGTCCGGCACGGGAAGCACGAGGGTTTCACCGTTCTTGCCGCCGCGCCAGTCGCCCATGCCGGGGCCACCGCTGGTTGCGTGCCGGTGCGGTGCGTGGTGGTAGTCAAGCAAAGTGGTGGTCTGGGCATCAACGCGCAGGATGACGTCGCCGCCATTACCGCCGTTGCCGCCGTCGGGTCCGCCGAGGGGCTTGAACTTCTCACGCTTAACAGAGACACAGCCGTGGCCGCCTGTTCCGCCGGATACGTGAAGTACTACCCGGTCTACGAAGGTCGCCACGTGTTTCTCCTCTAAGTGGAAATTACTGCTTGAAGTGCGCGTTGCGGGCTGATGCGCCGCCGCCCGCCCTAGTAAATTCTAGTGCGGTTAAAAAGACAGATGGAGCGGGCCATACGGCCCGCTCCACCCGTTCAGAACGTGTTATTACTCTGCAGCTGCAGCAGCAACGATGTTCACTACGCGACGGCCACGGCGAGTACCGAACTCAACCGCACCTGCCTGCAGGGCGAACAGGGTGTCGTCGCCACCGCGGCCGACACCGGCGCCCGGGTGGAAGTGGGTGCCGCGCTGGCGGACGATGATCTCGCCTGCGGAAACGACCTGGCCACCGAAGCGCTTTACGCCGAGGTACTGGGCGTTGGAGTCACGACCGTTGCGAGTGGAGCTCGCGCCTTTTTTATGTGCCATTTGAAATGCCTGCCTTTAAATTCTGGGGAATCTGTTGAAAACCTGAACAGCAACCAGTGGTTACTTGATACCGGTGATCTTGATCTTGGTCAGTTCTTGACGGTGACCCTGGCGCTTC
This sequence comes from Arthrobacter sp. efr-133-TYG-118, assembly GCF_030209755.1. Lineage (GTDB taxonomy): Bacteria > Actinomycetota > Actinomycetes > Actinomycetales > Micrococcaceae > Arthrobacter. The sequence goes on from NZ_JARVRH010000027.1 coordinate 11,827, forward strand.
TTGTAGCCGGTCTTGTTCTTGAACTTCTGGATGACGATCTTCGGACCACGGAGGTCTTCGAGGATCTCAGCCGTAACCTTGACCTTGGCCAGATCCGCAGCAGCGGAGGTGACCTTGTCACCGTCCACCAGGAGCAGTGCGGGCAGCTCAAGGGTGCTGCCGGCTCCACCGGGGACGCGGTTCAGGGTTACGTAGTCTCCAACGGAAACCTTTTCTTGGCGGCCGCCTGCGCGGACAATCGCGTACACCACTTGGGCACTCACTTCTCTCGACGTTTATTACTAAATTTGCGTGCGGAACCCCGATCCGAAAACGGGCCTGGTTCACGCTGTGCCTCAACGCCGTGGACTCCGGTACGGAATCCATGAGTCATCCCTCGAATAGTTCCAAATGAAAGGTCAGTTCCAAATGAACGGTTTCTGGGGGCATAACCCAAGTGTTGGCGTAAGCACCGAAGATCTAGATTACGCTAGTTTCGCCTTCGGCTGCAAATGAGGCCAGGTCCGGAGGCTGCCACGTGATGGCTGCCACAGACTGGCTATGCCGCCATCCGGTACCGTGCCCGTCTACCTTACCCTGCCGGCCGGGAAAAGCTCGGATCCTCACTCCGACACGCAACAGCGCCCTCCGGCACAGGCCTTATTCCCATCCTTCCGCGAGAGGAACCGGGTTCAGCCGTGCAACCTTGGAGCATCGAAGAACGCTGTTTCATAACGGCAGGATTGGGCAAACGCTTCCATCATGGCGGTGCGCTCCACAGGTGTTGCGGCCTGCGCGGCGGCATCGGTGATGTCGATCGCCTTGCGGGTGGCCTCGGCGAACGCCTCGTCTGCGTAGGTGCGCAGCCAGTCCGCGTAAGGGTGCTCGTCCGACGCTCCCGCCTCTATGTAGCCATGGTGGAGCTGCTGTCCCACTTCGGCGTACAACCAGTAGCAGGGAAGTACGGCAGCCAGCAGGACGGCATAGCTGCCTGACGCCGACGCCGCAAGCAAGTGGTCGACGTAGGCCTTGGTGACCGGACCTAGCCCTCCGCTTACCTGGCGCCCGCTGAGCCAATTCCGATGCAGCTCGGACTCGACTTCAAGGCACATCTGCGAGCCGCGGGCCCAGAACAGCTGTTCGGTTTCGCTTGGAGCGAGGGCGCTTGCCCGCGCCAGGACACGGGAATAGCCGTTGAGATAGATGGCATCCTGCGACAGGTAGTAGCTGAACTGCGCTTCGCTGAGCCCACCGGATTGCAAGTGCTGGATGAAGTCCAAGCCATAAATGGCCGCAAGTTCCGTCTGGGCGGCTTCCCACATCCGGACGGCAAAATCTCCCGGCTCAAGGGCGTGCTGGAGCGCGTGGAAATGATGGATCGGCCCGTTGCCCTTCCCCACTTCCAGCACCTCGGACTGGATCAGCGCTTCCTGAAGCCACGGCTTGACTACACGCAAGGCGGACTCCCAATCGCCGAGCCGCGCCTTGGCCGTCGCCATCGCCGACGACAGGGAACATCCCGTGCCGTGGCTATTGCGGGTCTCCACCCGTTGGCCGGCGAATTCCACCACGTCCTGGCTCAGGACTCCCCCGGTGTTGACCAGGGCATCGGGGCAGCCCGCTCCCTGCAGATGGCCGCCCTTCACCAGGACGGTGTTCCCACAGGCGGCAGCCAGGCGTTTGCCTTGCTCCAATGCCGATGCCCAGTCAGTGGCAACAGGTTCGCCAAGCAGCATGGCCAGTTCAGGAAGGTTGGGGGTCACCAAGTCAGCGAGGGGCAGAAGTTCCCGCAGTGCGGTTTCAGCGGACTCCGCCAGGAGCCGGTCGCCGCTGGTGGCGATCATCACCGGATCCAGCACGACGACGGCGGGGCGAGCCTCCCCGAGCCAGCGGCGGACTTCGTGGATGACCGCCGCATCCCCGAGCATGCCGATCTTGACGGCATCAACCGTGATGTCGTCGCTAATGGCGTCCAACTGCTGGCGGAGGAACTCCACGGGCGGGACATGGACGGCAGTGACTCCCTGGGTGTTTTGTACGGTGAGCGCCGTGATGACGGCCATGCCGTAGCCGCCGTTGGCCGCGATGCTCTTGAGGTCTGCCTGGATCCCGGCACCACCCGAAGGATCCGAGCCGGCAATGCTCAGGACCCTGGGGATAGGTCGCTGGACGGCCTTGAGCGGGTAGACGGCTGATTGTGCCGGAACAGTCATGCGAGACATCCCTTCGCCGGTGCTAACCGGACAGGTTCAACGGGTCTGGTCTCAGCCGGCTTGGTGCGCGGCACCCCGTGTCGGTCCCCTAGCTTAACCCGGATCACACCTCGCCCGCTGAAATCGACCTTTGTAACCGCTGTAACCGCGGTGCGCGGAGGTCCGGTGGATTGACCTGCAAACGCCGAAGCCCCGGCGGTTTCCACTGGAGCGGGAACGGCCGGGGCTTCGGACAGGGTACTACGTTTAGAGTTCGGACTTGGGCACGCCGACTCCGAGGATGATCGGTTCCGCCGCCGCCGTCGACTTGGCCGGAGCAGCGTCCGTCGCCCTGGCCTCGTGCGCAGCCCCACCGGAGGCGGCCGCGGCAACCTCGTGGTGCTCCACGTTGGTGGCGTTGGCGGCACCCTGGGCCCGGCTGGCACTACGGTTCCGGCGGCCTCGGCGTCCACGCGAACCCGGTTCCGCGGATTCTCCGCTTGCAACGGCCGCGGGGGCTACTGCCGGCGCTTCCTTGGCTTCTGTCGCCGTCATCGCGGTGTCCGGAGCTTCTCCGAGGCCCGCGAATGCCTGTGCCAACAGATCCAGGCTCATGGCAGGCGCACCACTCGCTGGCTCTTCTTCGTGGTGGACGAAGGGCAACGCGACTTCCTCGCCGCCGAATCGCAGCACAGGCTTCGAACGTTCCTCGCCGCTCGATGCAGCGGCAGGAGCCTGGACCGGGGCCGCGGGAGCCTGGACCGGGGCCGCGGGGGCCTGGACCGGGGCTGCTTCTGCTACGTGCCTGTCGGCGAGCAATTCCGCCGCGTGGTGGAGCTCGTCGTCGTGCAGGTGGGCAGCGTGGGCGGCGGCCGCGATGGTGGCAAGCGCGGCGCGGGTTGCTGCCTGACGATTCGGATCAGTGGATTCCACGGTGTGGACCGGGACAGGAGGGGTGATCGGGAGCTCGGCAGTGCCCTGACCCGTGCCCCTGCCGCGGCGACGCTTGCGCTGTTCCGGCCGGACGGCCGGCTGCGACTCCGTGCGCGGGTGGTGGTGTTCAGCGGCCACCACGTTGGCCCGACGGTGTTCCACGGGCTCGTCGTGCGTGACGATTCCGCGCCCTGCGCACGTTTCGCACTGCTCACCGAAGACCTCAAGCAGGCCGGTGCCCATACGCTTGCGGGTCATCTGGACCAATCCGAGCGACGTCACCTCGGCGACCTGGTGTTTGGTACGGTCCCGGCCGAGGCACTCGACCAAGCGGCGCAACACGAGATCGCGGTTGGATTCCAGGACCATGTCGATGAAGTCGATGACGATGATTCCGCCGATGTCGCGCAAGCGAAGCTGGCGGACCACTTCCTCGGCAGCCTCGAGGTTGTTCTTGGTGACGGTTTCCTCAAGATTGCCACCGCTGCCGGTGAACTTCCCGGTGTTGACGTCAACAACCGTCATCGCCTCGGTACGGTCGATCACAAGCGAACCACCGGAGGGCAGGAAGACCTTGCGCTCCAATGCCTTGTGGATCTGTTCGTCCACGCGCCATGCCGAGAAGATGTCCTGATCCGAGGTCCACTTTTCGAGGCGTCCCACGAGATCCGGCGCCACGTAGGTGACGTAGGCCTCAATGGTGTCCCAGGCTTCATCGCCGGAGACGATGAGCTTGGAGAAGTCCTCGTTGAAGACGTCGCGGACAACCTTGATGGTGAGGTCCGGTTCGCCGTACAGCAGTTCCGGGGCCAGGATCTTGGTGGATGTGGACTGGCTTTCAATGCCTTCCCACTGGGCCCTCAGGCGGTTGATATCGTGGGTCAGCTCTTCCTCGGAAGCACCCTCGGCGGCGGTGCGGACAATGACGCCCGCGTTCTCCGGGAGGCGATCCTTGAGGATCTTCTTCAGACGGTTGCGCTCGACGTCGGGCAGCTTGCGGGAAATACCGGTCATTGAACCGCCGGGCACGTACACAAGGTAGCGGCCGGGAAGCGAAATCTGGCTCGTCAGGCGTGCGCCCTTATGGCCCACGGGGTCCTTGGTGACCTGGACCAGCACGGAATCGCCTGATTTCAGGGCGTTTTCGATGCGGCGCGGTTTGCCTTCCAGGGTGACGGCATCCCAGTTGACTTCACCGGCGTACAGCACGGCGTTGCGGCCGCGTCCGATGTCGACGAATGCGGCTTCCATCGACGGCAGCACGTTCTGGACCTTACCCAGGTAGACGTTGCCGATCAGGGAATCCTGCTGTGTCTTGGACACGAAGTGCTCCGCGAGCACGCCGTCTTCCAGGACACCGATCTGGATCCTGTCGTCGCGCTGGCGGACGATCATCTGGCGGTCAACGGACTCACGGCGGGCCAGGAATTCGGCCTCGGTGATGACCTGGCGGCGGCGGCCGGTCTCGCGGGATTCACGGCGGCGCTGCTTCTTGGCTTCAAGGCGGGTGGAGCCCTTGACGCTCGTGACTCGGTCGGAGCCGGTGGTGGACTCAACGTGTGCGCGGGGAGCGCGGACACGGGTGACGGTGTTGGGGGGATCGTCGTCTCCGCCGCCTGTCAGCTCCAGGTCCTGGTCACCACGGCGACGGCGCCGACGACGGCGGGAAGTCACGCCTTCTTCGAGGACCTCCTCGGTGCCGGCTTCTGCCTCGTCCTCGGACTCCGCGGACGCTTCTTCTCCTGCGGCTTCATCACGCTCGTTGCCCCGGCGTCCACGACGTCCGCGGCTGCGACGCCGCCGGCGGCTGCCGGCTTCGTCCAGTTCGTTATCCTCGGAAACTTCTTCAGCGTCAGCCTGCGGTTCTTCTTCGACGACGGCCGGCCTGGCAACTGCGCTCAAGTCCGGTGCCTGGAAGATCATGGACGTGACGGACGCAGGTTCCAGGAACAGCGATGCGATCGGGCTTGCAGCCTCCGCCTCGACGGCCGGCTCCTCTGTGGTTTCCTCGGGCGCAATCTCCGCAGCCGGCGGTTCCACAGTGTTTTCCTCGGGCGGGGCAACCTCGGCAGCCGGTGTTTCCACCGGGGCTTCTTCGGCGACGGGCTCGGCGCTCTTTGCCCTCGTCGTACGACGGCGGCGGACCGGCTTCTCGGGGGCGGCTTCGGCCTCCGCAGCTATTTCAGCCTCCACGACGACGGGAACCTCCGCCGTCTCGCCACCTTCCGTGGAAGCTTCTTCAGCGAAACCTGGCAGCGGCTCGGAAGTTTCGACCTTCTTTCGAGCCCTGGTGCGCCGGACAGGAGCCTTGGGCGCTTCGATGTCCGTCGACTCGGCGAGGGGCTCAGCGGCGGCAGCGGCAGCTCCGGCGTCGGGGGTTTCGTCCGCGGCGACCGTCTTCGGTGCCGCCTTGCGGCGGGTGCGGGTGACCTTTTTGGGTGCTTCAGTGGTCTCGGTGGACGCCGCATCTTCGGCGGCGGCTACAACTTGCTCGTTATCCATATGTGGCAACACTCCTGCCCTTGCGCAACCGCCACATCCGGTGCCCAGAGGGGCAATATTGTCAAAACCCGCAGGCGTTGACAGAAGTCAGTAGTAGTCTTTCCGGTTCGCACCAGCATGGGGGTGCGGCATCCACGGAAAGCCGGCTTCGCTCCAAACCCGTTGTTCTAATGCCACAACCAGGTGCCGTCCATTGCCACTGCGGCCCTACCGGGGATCATTGGATCCTGGGCATGCCCTGCATATGACTGGCGGTCTTGGGAACAAGATACCGGACCGGATTCCGCATGTGGATCGGCTTCCGGCCATGTTCATTCTCTCACACGCCCGCACCCCCGGCAGGAAACACGCCCTGAAGGCTTCCGTGCCGCCGCCCTGGCTGGACGCGTCATCCAGCCCTCGCAGCTAGAATCCTCCCAAGAGCAGTCCCCGGTCCTGCGCCGGGCCATCCAGAAAAGGACAGCCAACCATGCCGAGCCCCGCCAGCCCGAACCTGGCCAACAACGATGCCCATTCCCTCCGCCGGGAGAAAACCGGGAAAACCCCGTACGGGGAAAACGCCGTCGACGAAGCCATGCCCCGCATGGTCCGCGACCGCCCCTTTGCGTGGCTACTCCTCGCCACCGGCGCCATTGCGTGGCTGGCATCAGGGGCACTCGTGCTGGAAAAGCTGCAGGTTCTCATCGACCCCAACCACATAACGGCCTGCGACCTCAATCCGTGGGTGTCCTGCGGTAGCGTCATGAAGACACCGCAGAGTTCGGTTTTCGGTTTCCCCAACATGTTCATCGGCATTGTGGCCTTCGCCGTGATCATCACCACCGCGATGGCGATCTTCGCCGGGGCCAAGTTCGCCCGCTGGTACTGGATCGGACTGCAGACGGGCGTCACCCTGGGCTTCATCTTCATCGTCTGGCTCTGGTCCCAGGCACTGTATGTCATTCACATCCTGTGCCCGTTCTGCATGGTGGTCTGGGCATGCATGATCCCGCTTTTCGTCTTCGTGACCATCAGGAACGTAGCGCACGGGGTCATTCCAGCGCCCGCGCGCCTGGCCAGGATCCTCAGTGAATCCGGTTGGATCATTTCCGCGCTGCTCTACGTTGCCGTGATTGCAAGCATTTTCTTCGCCTTCATCAATGTCTTCATCGGCACGTCTGGTTACTGAGCACTTATCCCGTAACTAACGCGGGGTCACTTACGGCCCATTCCGGACCTCCGGATGGACCGTAAGTGACCCCGCGTTGTTCGTTTTTGGCGGGAAACTACGCGCCGAACCAGATCTTGATCTCGCGCTCGGCGGAATCCACCGAATCGGAACCGTGGACCAGGTTCTGCTGTACTGCCAGGCCCCAGTCACGGCCGAAGTCGCCGCGGATGGTGCCCGGCGCCGCCGTCGTCGGGTCCGTGGTTCCCGCCAGGGAGCGGAAGCCTTCGATCACGCGGTGACCCTCGAAGATGGCGGCGACAACCGGGCCGCTGAGCATGAACTCAACCAGCGGCTCGTAGAACGGCTTGCCGAGGTGCTCTTCGTAGTGCTGCTCCAGCAGCTCGCGGCTGGCGTTGACCTTCTTCAATTCGGTCAAGGAGTATCCCTTGGACTCGATGCGGGCGAGGATGCTGCCGCTCAAGTTGCGGGCGACGCCGTCGGGCTTGATCAGTACAAGGGTGCGCTCAATGCTCACGGTTGCTCCAATGTTGAGTGTGTGGGTTTCCCAGCCAGTTTACGGGGTTTCGCTCAGGCGGACTGCCCGGCAGAGTCTTCCCCGTGCGAAGCGTTCCATTCGGCTTGCTCACGATCACGCTGGGCGTTCTCGCGGTCGATCCTCATGCCGGCACGGATGCCGTACCACCAACAGGCCGCGAAGAGGACCCCCACGACGAACATCGTGGGCTCGACGAAGCCGGAAAGAATCAGGACCAGCTGCAATACCCAGCCGACACCGATGCCCCACGGCTTGCTGAGCACGGCACAAGCCAGGATCAGCACAAGGCTCAGGGTGATCCCGAATGTCAGGATCAGCGCCGGCTGCACCTCTCCTCGCTTCAGTCCGAAGACTGCCAAGGTGGCGAAGAACGCGACGAAGGCCTCCAGGAGCAACACGGTCGAAGCGAACATCACCTTGGTGGAGCGGCGCTTCTTGGGCATCCCTGGCCGCCATTCGCGCTGGGCTTTGGTGAGTTTCGCCATGCTCAGGAACCTGCCTTCCCGAGGAGCATGCGGGCTTCGGCCACCACGGTGATGGAACCCGTGACGAGTACCCCGCCGGCCAGGTCATCGTTGGCTTCGGCACGTTCCACGGCCCATTCGATCGCGTCATCCAGCTTCTCGGCGATGTGGATGTTGTCCGCACCGAAGCCAAGGTCGACGGCGAGATCGGCCAGTTGTGCAGCCGGGATGGCCCGCGGCGAGCTGGACTGCGTGAAGCAGAATTCCTCTGCCAGTCCGCCCAGGGATTCCTTGAGCTGCCGCAGGATTTCTTCCGCGTCCTTTTCCTTCAGGACCCCGAGGACCACTACCAGCTTGCTGAAGCTGAAGGCCTCTTCGATTGCCTCGGCTGAGACGCGGATGCCATCAGGGTTGTGGGCGGCATCCACGATGATCGTGGGAGCGGTGCGCACCACCTCAAGACGGCCGGGCGACGTGACGTTGCCGAAGGCCTCGCGAAGGAGGTCGCCGTCGAGCTCTTTTTCACCTCCACCGAAGAAGGCCTCCAGGGCCGCGACGGCGACTGCCGCGTTCTCGGCCTGGTGGGCGCCGTGCAAGGGCAGCAGCAGGTCCTCATAGCGGCCCGCGAGCCCCTGGATGGTCAGCACTTGGCCTCCGACGGCCACGCTGCGGGACTCGACCCCGAATTCGACGCCTTCGAAGCGGAACGGCACGCCAACCTCGCGCGCCTTCTCCAGGAGCACCTGGGCGGCGTCCACGGGCTGGGCCGCGCTGATCAGGAAGCCGCCGGGCTTGATGATTCCGGCCTTCTCGCGGGCGATGTCCTCGGTGGTATCGCCGAGGAGATCCGTGTGGTCGAGCGAAATCGGCGTCACCACGGACACCTGCCCGTCGCCCACATTCGTGGCATCCGTAATGCCGCCCAGCCCCACTTCAATCACGGCGACATTGACGGGTTGGTCAGCGAAGATCGCGAAGCCCAGGATCGTCAGGCACTCGAAGTACGTGAGCCGGGGCTGGCCATCGGCCTCGAGCTCCTTGTCCACGATCTCAAGGTACGGACGGATCTCGTCCCAGATCCGGACAAAGGTCTCGTCCGAAACCGGCTCGCCGTCGATGCTGATGCGTTCCGTGACCTTCGACAGGTGCGGACTCGTGTAGCGGCCAGTGCTCAAGCCGTGGGCGCGAAGCCCCGCCTCGATCATGCGGGCGGTGGATGTCTTGCCATTGGTGCCCGTGATGTGGATGATCGGGAATGCCTTGTTGGGCTCCCCCAGCACGTCCATTGCCCGGTACAGGGGCGCCAGCCGCGGCTCCATCTTGTTTTCCGGGGCGCGGCCCAGGAGTTCGGCGTAGACGCTTTCTACGGAGAATTCATCGCTCATGTACTAGGCCTCGATCTTGGTAACGGTGATCTGCGGCTCGGCGGCGTCGCCGGAGACGACTGGGTCGAGCTTGAGGGACAGGGTTTCGGTCTTGACCAGCTCTTCATTGGCTCGCAAGGCGTCAACAACGTCGTGGACAGCCAGGACCGTGGTGTGGATGCGGTCGCTGACGTTGAGTCCTGCGTCCTTGCGGGCCTGCTGGATGGCACGGACCATGTCGCGCGCCAGGCCTTCGGCAGCCAGTTCCGGAGTGACTTCGGTGTTCAGGACAACGAAACCACCGCCCGGAAGGACGGCGACGGCCGCGGACGAACCGTCAGCAGATTCCGCGACGACCGTTTCCAGCGTGTACTCCTGGGGTTCCAGCTCAAGGCCGCCTGCGGTGACGAGTCCACCGTCGGAAACAGACCAGTCGCCGGACTTGGAACCCTTGATGGCCTGCTGGACGTTCTTGCCCAGTCGCGGACCTGCCGCGCGGGCATTGACCACGAGTTTCTGCTCGATGCCGAATTCCTCCGGCGACGCTGTAGCGGCGTCCAGGAGCCGGACGGAACGCAGGTTCAGTTCATCCGCGACGACGGCGGCGAAGCCTTCCAGCGCGTCCGCACCGGGTGCCACTACCGTGAGCTCCTGCAGCGGTAGGCGAACGCGAAGGTTGGCGGCCTTGCGCAGGCTGGAACCGGTGGAGCAGATCTGCTGGACCCGGTCCATGGCTTCGACAAGTCCCGGGTTTGCCGGGAACAGCGAGGCCTCGGGCCAGTCAGCCAGGTGCACGGAGCGCCCGCCGGTCAGGCCTCGCCAGATCTCCTCGGAAACCAAGGGAAGCAGCGACGCCGAGACACGGCAGACGGCTTCGAGGGCCGTGTGGAGGGCATCGAAGGCGTCGGTGTTCTCGTCGAAGAACCGCTGACGGCTGCGGCGGACGTACCAGTTGGTGAGCATGTCCAGGTAGCTGCGCAGTTCATCGCAGGCTCCGGAAATGTCGTATTCGTCCAAGCTCGAGGTGATGTTGCGGACGAGGTCGCCGGTGTTTGCCAGCAAGTATTGGTCCAGGGTGTCCGTGTAGCCGTCGTAGCGCAGTTTGGCGTCATAGCCGGCGCCGCCATTGGAGGCGTTCGTGTACAGGGTGAAGAAGCTGTACACGTTCCACAACGGCAGGATGACTTGGCGGACGCCGTCGCGGATTCCCTGTTCGGTGACCACGAGGTTGCCGCCACGCAGGATGGGGCTGGACATCAGGAACCAACGCATGGCGTCGGAGCCGTCGCGGTCCAGGACCTCGGAGACGTCCGGGTAGTTGCGCAGGCTCTTGGACATCTTCTGCCCGTCGGAACCCAGGACGATGCCATGGCTGATCACGTTGCGGAAGGCCGGCCGGTCGAAGAGTGCTGTGGACAGGATGTGCAGCATGTAGAACCAGCCGCGGGTCTGCCCGATGTACTCGACGATGAAGTCGGCCGGGTTGTGGGTGTCGAACCATTCCTCGTTCTGGAACGGATAGTGCACCTGGCCGTAGGGCATGGAGCCCGAGTCGAACCAGACGTCCAGGACGTCCTCGACTCGGCGCATGGTTGACTGGCCCTCTTCAGGAGAGCGCGGGTCGTCCGGGTTGGGCCGGGTGAGTTCGTCGATGAACGGGCGGTGCAGGTCGACCTGGCCGTCGTTGTTCATCGGAAGACGGCCGAAATCGGCCTCCATCTCGGCGAGCGAGCCATAAACGTCCGTGCGCGGGTACTCGGGGTCATCGGACAGCCATACCGGGATGGGCGAGCCCCAGTAACGGTTGCGGCTGATGGACCAGTCTCGGGCGTTGGCCAGCCACTTGCCGAACTGTCCGTCCTTGACGTTGCCCGGGATCCAGTTGATCTCCTGGTTCAGTTCGGACATCCGGTCCTTGAACTTGGTGACCTCCACATACCAGGAAGACACGGCACGGTAGATCAGGGGGTTGCGGCAGCGCCAGCAGTGCGGGTAGCTGTGCTCGTAGCTGGCCTGGCGGACCAAACGACCGCCGGAACGCAGTGCCTGCGTGATCGGCTTGTTGGCGTCGAACACCTGCAATCCGGAGATTTCGGCGAGGGGTCCGTGCGCGAACAGGTGGAGGAATTTGGCGCCTTCGTCGACGGAAAGGACCACGGGGATACCTGCGTCCTCACAGATTTTCTGGTCGTCTTCGCCGTAGGCCGGCGCTTGGTGGACGATGCCCGTGCCGTCGGTGGTGGTGACATAGTCCGCCACGAGGAAACGCCAGCCGTTCTGGGTGCCGTACTTCTCGGTGTCGGAGAAGTAGTCCCAAAGCGGCTCGTACTCCAGGCCGGCCAACTCGGTGCCGGTGTAGCTGGCCGTGACAGCGGCGCTGGCGGCAGCTGCGTCACCGTACCCGAGATCCTTGGCGTAGGTGCCGAGCAGATCGGCGGCCAGCAGGAAGCTGCCCGTCACCGGAGCCTCCACGGAAGCGGCCTTGATGCCGTTCGGACCAGCCGGAACCACTGCGTAAGAGATGTCAGGCCCGACGGCGAGCGCCAGGTTGGTGGGCAGTGTCCAGGGGGTCGTGGTCCACGCGAGCGCCTGCACACCCTCAAGGGACGTGGAGAGTTCCGACTCCCCTGCCCTGATGGGGAAGGTCACGGTGACGGTCTGGTCCTGGCGGTTCTTGTAGACGTCGTCGTCCATGCGCAGCTCATGGTTGGACAGCGGAGTCTCGTCCTTCCAGCAGTACGGCAGGACGCGGTACCCGTTGTAAGTGAGGCCCTTCTCGTGGAGCTGCTTGAACGCCCACAGGACAGACTCCATGTACTCGACGTTGAGGGTCTTGTAGTCGTTGTCGAAGTCCACCCAGCGTGCCTGGCGCGTGACGTAGCTCTTCCATTCGTCCGCGTACTTCATGACGGAGGCACGGCAGGCGTCGTTGAACTTGTCGATGCCCATGGCTTCGATCTGGGTCTTGTCCGTCATGCCCAGTTGCTTCATGGCTTCGAGTTCGGCGGGCAGGCCGTGGGTATCCCAGCCGAATCGCCGTTCGACGCGCTTGCCGCGCTGGGTCTGGTAGCGGCCTACGAGGTCCTTGGCGTAGCCGGTCAGGAGGTGGCCGTAGTGCGGCAGTCCGTTGGCGAAAGGAGGACCGTCGTAGAAGACGAACTCGTTGCTGCCAGGGTGCCCACCGGGCAGATCAGCGCTGCGGTTGTCGATGCTGGCTTGGAAGGTGCCGTCTTCATCCCAGTACTTGAGGATGCGCTCTTCGATCTCCGGGAACTTCACGGAGGCGGGCACCCCTGTGGAAGCGCCGGACGGAACTGTGCCTGAAAGTGCCGCGGAGGCCTTGGGGTAATACGTCATCTCTTCATCCTGGGTTGAGCCGGTGAACACAAAGTTTCATTCAGGATGCGAGGACGGCGCCAGCTGCGTTGTTTCCAACAGCGCCGGTACCGCGGTACCACCTCACTTACCGTCGCGGGTCCTGCTCCTCGTGAAGGGGAGCTGTTCCGGCGTCGGCCGCTCATTGCTGCTGTGACGGGCTTACCCGTCCGGTTCTACTGACCCCCGTGGTGGCGGGGGCGTTCTTCCGGAAGCTCACCGGTGATGTCCGGGTCAAAGCTTGTGCCACAAGTCTAGCGGCAGCGGCGCCGCGAGCTCCACTTGAGGGCATGGGGCGCGCGACGCCGGGAAACTAGCCCTTGCGGATCAACTTGTGGGTAGCGGCCTGCGCCACCGGGCGGACGATGATCTCGTCCAGGTTGATGTGGTGCGGCACTGAGACCGCGTACTTGACGACGTCGGCGACGTCCTCCGCCGTGAGCGGCTTCTCGACGCCGGCGTACACTTTGGCTGCAGCGGTGGCATCGCCGAGGCGGTTGAGCGCGAATTCCTCCGTCTGGACGAGGCCCGGTGCCACCTCGATGACGCGGATGTTGTTCTCGGCTTCCTCCAGGCGCAGGGCGCCGGTCATGGCGTGCTGGGCGAACTTGGCCGCGTTGTACCCGCCGCCGCCCTCGTAGGCCGTGAATCCCGCGGTCGACGTCAGGTTCAGGACTGTGCCCTCGCCGTTGGCCCGCAGCATCGGGAGGAAGGCCCGGGTCAGCTTCAGGGTGCCGAGCACGTTGACTTGGTACATCCAGTCCCAGTCTTCGGTCTGCGCATTGGCCAGGGTGTCCGCGCCACGCGCGCCGCCGGCAATGTTGATGAGCGTGTCCGCTCCCCCTGCCTCGGTGACGGCGGAGAGCAAGGCCGCCACGTCGTCGTCGTTGGTGATATCCGCGGCGAACGGCACAGCGCCGCTCTCGGCGCCGAGCGCCTCGAGCCGTTCCGCACGGCGGGCGACGGCGAATACCTTCCATCCATCGGCGGCGAGGGCCCGTACTGTGGCTTCGCCGATTCCCGTGCTGGCGCCCGTCACTACTGCGGTCTTCTTCTGTACTTCCTCAGTCATGGCACCACCCTAACGTGGTTCGCCGGGAGAAATCGCCCGGCCAAGGATGTGGGCGATCGGCGGGGACAACGGGCTGGCAGAGAAGCCGAACCGCTCATTATGCAGCACTTCGAAGCCGGCGGTACGGATCGCCTCCAGGGTGTTGCGGTTGGGATGGCAGCCTCCGGCCACGCGCTCCCAAGCCGGAGTGAGCAGATCTTCGACGGCTGCGAGAACCCCGTTGTCCGAGCGCACGTGCTCGTAGAATGCCAGGGTTCCGCCGGGCCGAAGCACGCGGCGGATTTCCGCCAAGGCCGCCGCCTGGTCGGCGACGCTGCAGAGGACAAGACTGACCACGACGGCGTCCGCCTCGCCGTCGGCCGCTGGAATGTTTTCAGCGGTTGCCGAAACTACCGTGACCGGTACGGGAGCAAATCGTGCCTTAGCTCCGGCAAGCCCCCTGAGGTAGTCATCAGGTTCAACCGCGAGGACACTTTCCACCGTGGTCGGGTACAGGCCGAACGACGAGCCCTCGCCGGCGCCGACCTCGATGACACGGCCCTGCAGGCCGGCCAGCAAGCTGCGCCGGTGCTCGGCTCCGCCGCGGACGTTTATCGCCGGAACGGCCCGGGCGTAAGCCCGGGCAAAGCGGGGGTGCTGCGGCGTCGTCATTTGCCTACCGCCCCGGCACCCAGCAGGAACTCCAGCAGCACGCGGGCGTGATTGACTTCAGGATCCCTGGCGCCGAAGAGCAGCGTCACACGCTTCTTCCCGGCTGCCAGCTCCAGCAACTGCTCCACGGCCGGATTCTGTTCCAGTTCGGCTTCGTACGAGCGGCGGAAGTACTCGAATCGCTCCTGCATATGGGCAAACTCCGTCCGCAGCGGCGGCGAGGGCGCGATCTCCTTGAGCCAGAGATCCAAACGGGCCCGTTCTTTGGATACCCCTCGCGGCCAGAGCCGGTCGACCAGAACCCGGCAGCCGTCGTCGTCGGCTGCTTCGTCATAGATGCGCTTAATAGCCAAAACGTCCCTGAGTTCCGTCATGGGCCGCATGCTACTGCACCTTGGTGCCACTGGCACTGCAGTTTGATGAAACAATTGGCGCATGGCTGAATCAACGCAGGGTACAGACACGCCCGCCACCGCCCCCATCAACGTTCCCGACAAGCCGGCCCTTGAAGGCCTTGAGGCTGCCCTGACACAGCGCTGGCTGGACGAAGGAACCTACAAGTTCAACCCGGACACCACCCGGGAGCAGGTCTACTCGATCGACACTCCCCCGCCCACCGCGTCCGGTTCGCTCCACGTGGGCCACATGTTCTCGTTCACGCAGACGGATGTCCAGGCCCGCTACATGCGCATGACCGGCAAGAACGTCTTCTACCCGATGGGCTGGGACGACAACGGACTTCCCACCGAGCGCCGCGTGCAGAACTATTACGGCGTCCGCTGCGATCCCGCCATTCCCTACAACGCCGACTACCGCCCGCCGGCACAGCCGGCGAAGAACCAGCGCGACTTCGACGTCGTCTCGCGCCAGAACTTCATCGAACTCTGCGAAGAACTCGCCGTCGAGGACGAGAAGGTCTTCGAGAACCTGTTCCAGACCCTCGGCCTGTCCGTTGACTGGGACCTGACGTACCGGACCATCGACGACACCTCCCGGGCAGTGTCCCAGCGCGCCTTCCTCGCCAACCTGAACGCCGGGGACGCCTACATGGCCGAGGCCCCCACCCTGTGGGACGTGACGTTCCGTACCGCCGTCGCGCAAGCCGAGCTGGAGGACCGCGAGGTTGCCGGCGCGTACTACCGCTACCCCTTCTTCACCGCTGACGGCGAGAAGATCTACATCGAGACCACGCGCCCGGAACTGCTCGCCGCGTGCGCCGCATTGGTGGCAAACCCCGACGACGAGCGCTACCAGCCGCTGTTCGGCAAGACCGTCACATCCCCCCTGTTCGACGTCGAGCTCGAGGTCAAAGCCCACCCGCTCGCCAAGGCGGACAAAGGCTCGGGCATCGCCATGGTCTGTACCTTCGGCGACCTGACCGACGTCACCTGGTGGCGCGAGCTGCAGTTGCCCACACGCGCCATCATGGGCCGCGACGGCCGCATCATCGCCGAGACTCCTGAGTGGATCACCACCGACGCCGGCAAGGAAGCCTACGCGGCAATCGCCGGCAAGACGGCGTTCTCGGCCAAGGAGGCGGTGGTTGAGCTTCTCATTGCCGCCGATCTGCTGGATGGCGAGCCCAAGAAGATCACGCACCCCGTGAACTTCTTCGAGAAGGGCGACAAGCCCCTTGAAGTTGTCACCTCGCGCCAGTGGTACATCCGCAACGGCGGGCGGGACGAGGACCGCCGCGAACGGTTGATCGCGCGTGGACACGAGATCGAGTTCCACCCGTCCTTCATGCGCTCCCGCTACGAGAACTGGATCTCCGGGCTGAACGGTGACTGGCTCGTTTCGCGCCAGCGCTTCTTCGGCGTGCCGATCCCCGTCTGGTACCCGCTGGATGCCCAGGGCAACCCGGACTACGCAAACCCCGTCCTTCCGTCCGACGAGTCCCTGCCCGTAGACCCTGCGGCCGACGCGGCCCCCGGCTTCGACGAGTCCCAGCGCGAGCAGCCCAACGGCTTCATCGGAGACTCCGACGTCCTGGACACCTGGGCCACGTCGTCGCTGACTCCGCAGATCGTGGGCGGCTGGAGCCGCGACGAGGAACTGTTCGGCAAGGTTTACCCCTTCGACCTCCGCCCACAGGGACACGACATCATCCGCACCTGGCTCTTCTCCTCGGCTGTCCGGGCAGATGCCCTGCAGAACAGTGCGCCGTGGAAGCACGCCGCCATCTCGGGCTGGATCCTGGACCCGGACCGCAAGAAGATGTCCAAGTCCAAGGGCAACGTGGTTGTTCCCACCGACGTCCTGAACGAGTTCGGCTCCGACGCCGTCCGTTACTGGGCCGCCTCGGCCAAGCTCGGCGCGGACACTGCCTACGAGATCGCCCAGATGAAGATCGGCCGCCGCCTGGCCATCAAGCTTCTCAACGCCTCCAAGTTCGTATTGAACCTGGGGGCTACGGAGAACTCGGTTGTCGGCGCCGACCTGTCCGTCCTGAGCAATCCCTTGGACCGGGCATTGCTCGCCCAGCTGGCCGACGTCGTGGCGCAATCCACCAAGGCATTCGACAACTATGACTACGCACGCGCGCTGCAGATCACGGAATCGTTCTTCTGGCAGTTCACGGACGACTACGTGGAACTCATCAAGGACCGCGCCTACGGTGCGGCCGGCGAGACCGAGCAGGCATCCGTGCTTGCAGCCCTTGCCACCACGCTGGACTCGCTGTTGCGGCTGTTCGCGCCGTTCCTGCCCTTCGCCACCGAAGAGGTCTGGAGCTGGTGGCGCACGGGTTCGGTTCACCGCGCAGCGTGGCCGGCAGCCGTGGAAATCGTCGACGGCGACACCACCATGCTCGGCACCGTCGGCATCGCGCTAAGCGGCATCCGCAAGGCCAAGTCCGAGGCGAAGGTCAAGCAGCGCACCGAAGTCCTCTCCGCCACCATCACCGCTACCGAGTCGTTTGTTGCACAGCTGGAAGCCGGACTGGGAGACCTGAAGGCCGCAGCCAACGCACAGGAGATCTCACTGGTAGCCGGCGACGGCGAGCTCACAGTGAGGGACGTGGTCCTGGCACCAGCCGAGGAGCCCGCCCAGGCGTAGTTTGGACGAGCCCGGGAGTTTCCGGGCAAAGGGGAAGCCCCATCAGCGTTTAGCCGTTGGTGGGGCTTCGACTTTTCGGCTGCTTGGTGACGTCTTGGCAGTCTGGCGGAATCCTCGGACTTTCAGGTCTTCCTACCTCGTCACTGGTAGCTTGCATCCAACTTTGCCGAAGGCTGCGTCAGATGCATATCACTGAATCTCTGGTTTCCGTGTCCCTCTTCTTTCGAAGTGGGTAAGTTCTATTCTTGACCCGCTCCCCGGCCAGCACAAGCCCTCTTCGGGAACTACTGGCATGTAATTCGGATGTCTGGTGGCGGGCCCCCGGGGTTCTGGGGCTGGGCGCTTTGTGGCACAGTGTTGCTATGCCAGAACTTCCCGAAGTGGCCGGGCTGACTGCCTTCCTGCGCAGGAATCTTCTCGGTGCCGAACTGACGAAGATCCAGATCACTTCTTTTGCTGTGCTGAAGACAGCCGATCCGCCTTACTCAGCCCTGGAGGGTCGCAAAATCATCGGGGTGGAACGCTTCGGAAAGTTCGTCAGTCTCGACGCCGAGGGCATCCATTTCATTTTCCACCTCGCCAAGGCCGGTTGGCTCCGCTACACGGAGCAGCCATCGCACACCCAGCTGCGCATGGGCGGCAGCAATATTGCCGCGAGGCTCGGCTTCACCAAGAGCGACGGCTCGACCCACGTCGGCGTGGACCTGACGGAGGCCGGGACGAAGAAGAGCCTGGCCGTCTACGTGGTGCGCGATCCCTTGGACGTTCCCGGGATCGCCACACTCGGCCCGGACCCGCTGAGCCCTGCATTCACGGCGGAAACCCTGGCCGGAATCCTTTCCTCAAGCGCGCACCAGATCAAGGGACTCCTTCGGAGCCAAAGTGTCATCGCGGGCATCGGCAACGCCTACAGTGACGAGATCCTTCACGCCGCCAGGATTTCACCGTTCGCGATCGCCAAGTCGCTCGACAAGGACACCACCCGTGTCCTCTATGAGTCCATCGAAAGTGTCCTGGGTGCGGCCGTCGCCGCCGCCGTCGGGAAAGCCTCAAGCGAACTCAAGGACGCGAAGCGTAACACCATGCGGGTCCACGGCAGGGCGGGCCAGCCTTGCCCCGTCTGCGGGACCACCATCCGCGAGGTGTCCTTTGCCGACACTTCGTTGCAGTATTGCCCTGGCTGCCAGACAAACGGAAAGATCCTCGCGGACCGTAGAACGTCGCGATTCCTGAAATAGCCGTACCAGCGGTTCAGACGACCGCCACCGCTCAGGCTTATTGATTCAGGCTAGTTGAATTCCGGGCTTTCCGTGCGGCTGCGCTTAAGCTCGAAGAAGTGCGGGTAGCCGGCCAACGTGACGGTGGCATCCCAGATCCGGCCGGCTTCCTCGCCACGGGGAATACGGGTGAGGACAGGGCCGAAGAAAGCTGTGCCGTTGACGGCGACCACCGGGGTGCCGACGTCCTGGCCCACCAGGGAGATCCCCGATTCGTGGCTCGCACGCAACTGGACATCGTATTCCTCGGAATCGGCGTATTGGGCCAGCTCGGCGGGGAGGCCGGTTTCAGCCAGGGCCTTGGAGATGACCTCGGAGAAATCCTTGATGCCTTCGTGGTGGATGAGGGAACCCATCGCGTCGTACAGCGGTTTGATGTACTCGTTTCCGTGCAGCTCGCGAGCGGCAATGATGACACGGACAGGTCCCCAGCCCAGCTTCATTTTCTCGGTGTATTCGGCAGGCAGCTCGCGGCCTTCGTTGAGGACAGAGAGACTCATGACGTTCCAGTTGGTCTCGATGCCGCGAACGCTTTCCACTTCACCGATCCAGCGGGATGTCACCCAGGCAAAAGGGCACATGGGATCGAACCAGAAATCGACCTTGTTGGCGGTCTGCTCGGGCACAGGGAACTCCTTCGATAGGCGTAAGGGGGCGCGTTGGCCGGACGAAACGGTGTCCGGCGCCAATGATGCCAACCTCAGGCTAAGCGGACTTATTCCGACGCTTCGCAATGACCTCGTGGGCGATCATGGTGGGCTGGCCCTTCTTGTTCACGGCGTCGGCAGTGATGACCACGCTGGCGATGTCGTCCCTGCTGGGCAGGTCGAACATGACCGGCAGCAGCACTTCCTCCATGATGGCACGCAGGCCGCGGGCTCCCGTGCCACGTTCAAGGGCTTGGTCCGCAATCGAGTCAAGGGCGTCGTCGTCGAACAAAAGCTCGACGCCGTCCAGCTGGAACATCTTCTGGTACTGCTTGATCAGGGCGTTCTTGGGCTTGGAGAGAATCTGGATGAGCGCGGAACGGTCAAGGTTGGACACGGTGGTGATCACCGGCAGGCGTCCGATGAATTCAGGAATGAGCCCGAACTTGAGCAGATCCTCCGGCATCACCTCGCCGTAGCTGTCTGCGTTGTCCTTGACCTCGTTGAGCGGGGCCCCGAAACCAATGCCTTTGCGTCCGGACCGCGAACCAATGATGTCCTCGAGACCGGCGAACGCACCGGCCACAATGAACAGCACGTTGGTGGTGTCGATCTGGATGAATTCCTGGTGCGGGTGCTTACGTCCGCCCTGCGGCGGAACCGAGGCCACGGTGCCTTCGAGGATCTTCAGGAGGGCCTGCTGCACGCCTTCGCCGGACACATCGCGCGTGATGGACGGGTTCTCGCTCTTGCGCGAAATCTTGTCGATCTCGTCGATGTAGATGATGCCTTGTTCGGCCTTCTTGACGTCGTAATCGGCGGCCTGGATGAGCTTCAGCAGGATGTTTTCGACGTCTTCGCCGACGTATCCGGCCTCAGTCAGGGCCGTGGCGTCTGCGACGGCGAAGGGTACGTTCAGACGGCGGGCCAGGGTTTGCGCCAGGTAAGTCTTGCCGCATCCGGTGGGGCCGATCAGCAGGATATTGGACTTGGCGATCTCCACGTCTTCGTGGTGTCCGCCTTCACCGAGGCCGGTCTTCGGCGCGTGGCCCGCCTGGATGCGCTTGTAGTGGTTGTAGACCGCGACGGCGAGGGAGCGTTTCGCGGGCTCTTGGCCAATGACGTATTCCTGGAGGAAGTCGAAGATCTCCCGCGGCTTGGGCAACTCGAAGCTACCAAGATCCGATACCTCGGCGAGTTCCTCTTCGATGATCTCGTTGCAGAGTTCGATGCACTCGTCGCAGATGTACACGCCGGGCCCGGCAATCAGCTTCCGAACCTGCTTCTGGCTCTTTCCGCAGAAAGAACACTTCAGCAGATCCGTGCTCTCGCCAATCCGAGCCATGTGGGAATCCCTTCGTTTCATGCGGGTGGTGCAGCCCCGTACCTATCCGCAATTTCGCAAGATCGCAGCGGGGGCGCCACCATGACAACTTCCACTGTAGGACACAATGGGCTGCTTGGGTTGAAACAGAACGCCGATGCGGTCCATATTTCCTGAACCGCACCGGCGTCGAGTTTTTGCCAGTTACCTGGCGATCGCCTGGGGCTTGATCTTGCGGGAATCGAGCACCTGGTCGATCAATCCGTAGTTCATTGCCTCGGCAGCGGTGAGAATCTTGTCGCGCTCGATATCGTTGTTGACCTGTTCCGGCGTACGCCCGGAGTGCTTGGCCAGCGTGTCCTCAAGCCATGAGCGCATACGCATGACTTCTGCGGCCTGGATCTCGAGGTCGGAAGCCTGGCCCCCTTGGCCGCCGGACAGCGACGGCTGGTGGATCAGGACCCGGGCGTTGGGCAGGGCGAGGCGCTTGCCCGGGGTACCTGCCGCGAGCAGCACGGCCGCGGCACTCGCCGCCTGGCCCAGGCAAACGGTCTGGATCTCCGGACGAATGTACGTCATCGTGTCGTAGATCGCCGTCATGGCCGTGAACGAGCCGCCCGGGGAGTTGATGTACAACGTGATGTCGCGGTCCGGGTCCGTGGACTCGAGCACCAGCAGCTGGGCCATGATGTCGTCAGCGGAGGCGTCATCAACCTGCACACCGAGGAAGATGATGCGGTCCTCGAAGAGTTTCGTGTACGGGTCCTGGCGCTTGAAGCCGTAGGGCGTGCGCTCCTCGAATTGCGGGAGGACATAGCGGCTGGACGGGAGATTACCGGCAGACCATCCAAAGTTGTAGTTCATTTTTATTGCTCCTGATCTGAATGTTTCTTGCTGCCGGTTACTTCTCGGAATTCGACGAGTTGGCTGTTCCGCCACCGCCGGCCACAGAGCCTGCGTGGGCGGAGATCTTGTCGAAGAAGCCGTATTCGAGCGCTTCGGGGGCGGTGAACCACTTGTCGCGGTCGTTGTCCTTGAGGATGGTCTCCACGGTCTGTCCGGTCTGGTCGGCTGTCAGCTCGGCCATGACCTTCTTCATGTGAAGGATCAGCTCCGCTTGGATCTTGATATCCGACGCCGTGCCGCCGATGCCGCCTGAAGGCTGGTGCATCAGGATGCGGGCGTTGGGGGTGGCGTAACGCTTGCCCTTGGTGCCCGAGGAAAGGAGGAACTGGCCCATGGAGGCCGCGAGCCCGGTGGCAACCGTCACGACGTCGTTCGGAATGAACTGCATCGTGTCGTAGATGGCCATGCCGGCGGTCACGGAGCCGCCGGGAGAGTTGATGTACAAGTAGATGTCCTTCTCCGGGTCTTCAGCGGAGAGGAGGAGGAGCTGGGAGCAGATCGCGTTGGCGTTCTCGTCACGGACTTCGGATCCGAGCCAGATGATGCGCTCTTTCAGCAGGCGGTTGTAGATGTAGTTGTCCTGGGCCGCTGGATCGACGGTTGCCATCCTGGGGGCCTCTGCGTGCTGTGACATAAGTACTTACCTCTCGCTGGTGACAGGGCCATTGCTGAACTTGCCATCCCTGATCTTCACTACTTGGACACTAACCGTTTTCCACGGCGATTTGTTCTCCCAAATCGCGCTGTTCGCTGACGGCGCACGATTGCGGAAGGGTGCCGCTTTCGGTGCTGGCCGGGCTTAAACCAAGCCGCCCCCGGATCAAGGATCCGGGGGCGGCTTGAGTTGAAACTAGAACTTCACTGCAGCAGGGTCGTCGCTTGGAACAACAGCCGCTTCTTCGGCTTCCTCGACGGAGACCTCTTCGCCGGCGGGGCGCACGAAGTCGCTGAGGTCGACCTTGTTGCCTTCGGAGTCGACAACCTCGGCCTGGCCGAGGACAACTGCGAGAGCCTTACGGCGGCGTACCTCGGAGACCATCATGGGAACCTGGCCGCTCTGATCGATGATCTGGGCGAACTGGTTCGGGTCCATGCCGTACTGGCTTGCCGTGCTGACGATGTAGTCGATCAGCTCGTTCTGGCTGACGCTCACTTCTTCCTTGTCGGCAATGGCGTCAAGGATGATCTCGTTCTGGAAGGCGCGGGCAGTGTTGGCCTTGACCTCGGCCCGGTGTTCCTCGGTGTCGTGCTCGCCTTCACCGTGGGCGTTCTCCGCGTTGAAGTGCGCTTCGAGCTGCTCTTCGACCACGGAGTCCGGAACCGGGACCTCGATGAGCTCGACGAGCTTGTCCAGGACCTTGTCGCGGGCTTCGACGCCCTGGCCAACGACCTTGGACTCAGCAGCCTGCTTGGCGAGGTCTTCGCGCAGTTCCGCAAGGGTGTCGAACTCGGATGCCAACTGGGCGAAGTCGTCGTTGGCCTCAGGAAGCTCGCGCTCCTTGACCGTCTTGACAGCAACCTTCACCTGGGCTGCCTCGCCGGCGTGCTCGCCGCCAACCAGCGTGGTGTCGAAAATTGCTTCTTCTTCGGCAGAAAGGCCGGTGACAGCCTCGTCGAGGCCCTCAAGCATGGTGCCTGCGCCAACCTGGTAGGACAGGCCGGTGGCGGAGTCGATCTCGGCGCCGTCGATCGTGGCGGTGATGTCGATGGTCAGGAAGTCACCATCGGCGGCCGGTCGGTCAACGGACTTCAACGTGCCGAAGCGGCCGCGGAGCTCGTCGAGGGCCTTGTCGACGTCGGCGTCGGAGGAGTCGGCTGCGGCAACCTCGACCTTGATGCCGGCGTAGTCGGGCAGTTCGACCTCGGGACGGACGTCGATCTCAACCTGGAACTTCAGCTCACCATCGGTCGAGGACGGGTCCGGAACCTCGGTGATCTCAACCTCAGGACGGCTCAGCGGGCGGAGGCCGGCTTCCTGGACGGCAGCCTGGTACCAGCCGTTGAGGCCATCGTTGATGGCCGTCTCCAGGACGTAGCCGCGGCCAACGCGCTGGTCAACCAGCTTGGAGGGAACCTTGCCCTTGCGGAACCCGGGAACCTGGATCTGCGAAGCAACGGTCTTGTAAGCGGCATCGATGCTCGGCTTCAGTTCCTCAAAGGGAACCTCAACGTTGAGCTTGACCCGCGTGGCGGTGAGGTTCTCGACAGCGCTCTTCACAGTCTAAGTACTCCTGGTTTTGTGGGATGGGGTTCTGCCGCGTCCCGGATCGGGACAGGCACACAGAGTCGGGGTGACAGGATTTGAACCTGCGACTTCCTGCTCCCAAAGCAGGCGCTCTAGCCAAGCTGAGCTACACCCCGTGAATGCACAGGACAGTCTACGGGCATCTCGGCGGAGAATGCACATTTGACACTTGGCCCCTGAATTAGGTTTAGTTATATCCGGCTTCAACAGCCGCCGGAAAGATGCGCGGAACACTCCGAGAGGTTCATCAGGGTGCATGCAGTCTTGCCCGGGGACGTAGCTTAATGGTAAAGCCTCAGTCTTCCAAACTGATTACGCGGGTTCGATTCCCGTCGTCCCCTCCAAAGAACGAAGGGCCCCTCGTCGAGGGGCCCTTCGTCTTTCCGCCTCACCCCGTTCTACGCCGCCCGGTCATTCCGCCGCCGCACGGCCTGGTGCTGGTACGTTGCCCGTCGGATTCTGCTGGATCATTCTCTTCGCCGAAGTTGCCGGTCCGGTGATTCCGCGGGCCCGGAATTTGTCCATTCGAATGATTGAGCAGAATCCGACATCCGAGCCAAGACGATCCCGCGACGGACATGACCCGCCCGGGATTTACACACGTTTTGGCCCATAAACCCGGCCCGCAGCCCAGCGCCGGACTTTAGCGCCTGACTCTTAGTTCTGGCAGCCGGGGCACCAATAGAGTTTGCGGGCACCGATCTCGGCCATCCCCACCGCTTCGCCGCATCGGCGGCACGGCTGTCCCTGCCGCTTGTAGACAAAGTGAGCCTCGCCGTCGAACGCTCCGGCGTTCCCGCCGCTCCACAAAGCCGGCGGGGTCGTAACAATCCGCCCGTCACGGACGCCGTCGGACATCGCCGCCACGGCGTCATCCCAGAGTCGTCCGGCGGTTTCGGCGTCCAGGGAGCTGCCCGGAGTCCACGGATCAACGCGCTGGCGGAACAGCACCTCCGCGCGATAGATGTTGCCGATCCCTGCCACGACCGACTGGTCCATGAGGAGGAGCCCGACGGCGGTCTTGCGGCGCAGCAAGCGACGGATGAACTCCTCCCGGTCCCCAGGGCGGTTGTGGAGGGGATCGGGACCTAAGCGGGCCAGGACAACCGCGGCCTCCGCCTGGGTGATCGCTGCGCACGTGGTGGCGCCCCTCAGGTCTGCCCAGCCGTTCGCCGAAACGAGGCGCACGCGCACGGCACCCACGGGCTCGGGCGGACCCGCGTAACTGCTTCCGGGGCTCCCTGCGCGGGAACCCGCACCCAGCCCGACGTCCTGCTCTGCGTCTTGCGAGAAAGTCTCGCGTTCGCCGATCCGCCGTGGCGCACCGATGCTCGAGGCCCCGCGGAAAGATTCATCGCCACCGAAACTCCACGCACCGTAGAGACCCAGATGGACGTGCAGAAGAACACCATGGTCAAAACGGAGGAAGAGCTGCTTACCGTGCGCCGTCGCTTCGAGCAGCTCGTGGCAGTCCAATAGCGCCGCGCCCGCTGCGAACCGGCCTTGGGGACTGGAGACCTCCAGCACCCGTCCGGCAAAAACATCCTGGAACTGGCGTGCCAGGCGATGGATGGAATGCCCTTCAGGCACTACGCAACAATTTCGCCGGTGTTCTCATAGACGGCGATTTTTCCGATGCGGCGCACGTGGCGTTCGTCGTTGCTGAACGGTTCTTCCAGGAAGGCCTCGATGAGTTCGGTGGCTTCCTCGACGGTGTGCTGGCGGCCGCCAACGGCAACAACGTTGGCGTCGTTGTGCTCGCGGGCCAGTTTCGCTGTGGAGAGGTTCCAGGCGAGCGCGGCCCGGACACCCTTGACCTTGTTCGCGGCAATTTGTTCACCGTTGCCGGATCCGCCCAGGACGATGCCCAGTGCGTGAACGCCCGCCTCTTGGTCGGCGACTACGGCAGCGGCCGCGTTGATGCAGAACGAAGGGTAGTCATCAAGGGCGTCGTACACCTTGGGGCCGTGGTCAACGACGTCGTAGCCTTTGGCAGTCAGGTGGCTTACGAGGTGGGCGCTGAGCTCCATGCCGGCGTGGTCCGTGGCGATGTGGACGCGGGGTGTGGTCACAGGAAGTCCATTCAGTCTGGCGCGCGAACGCGGCAATGCCGGGCGCGGCGGTGCGGGATGCGGTTCCTAGGTTACTAGGATCGGGCCCCGGCTCACCTCTTAAGACAAAGCCAGCAGACTGGATGGCCTTCCGGCACTCAGGGGGCCGGAGGCTGCTCGCCGCGCTGGGCACGCGCCGCGACGCGGTTCAGAATTCCTGCGAGCCGGTCCGCCGTGGCCGAGGTCCCGGCACTGAACGCCACCCTGCGGCCGCTCACCTGGCGGACGACGACGGCGGGACCGCTGCTGACGAGCATGGCAGTGGCTCCTCGGTGGTGCCGGAGTCCCCACCCGCCAAAGTCGGCGGCCCTGACTTCCTGCGCGGCAGCGCCTGCGATATCCACGGCAGGCACAGTGAGGACCCGCAGAACGCCCGCGACAAAGACCTGGACGCCTCCCCTGTCCGCCCTGACCCGGACGAAGAGGAAGCAGGCTCCGATGACGGCGACCACTGCGAGCAATGCGCCTAACCACGGGAGCGCAATCGCGATCAACATGGCTGGGAACAAGGTGGCCACGCAGATCATCACGAACACCGAACTCCGGGCGTGTACCCACAGCAACATGGAATCCTCCGCCAGGCCGGGGTCTTCCGTCCGGATCCTTTCGGCCTCGAGGGCGGCGTCGTCTTCCGATGTCCAATGCGGGTCGGGCTTGAAAGCCATCATCATGACCACGCCCAGGGGCAGCGCCGCGCCGGCGCCCAGCGCAAGGACGGTGGCATCAACGTGAGAGCTGCGGGCGTCGGCCAGGCCCGTCTGCCCCACGAGGCCGGCGGCCAGCACGGAGGTGATGAAGAGGGTCACCATAAGGCCCATGCCCATCATGACCCGGCGCATGATCACGGGCCGGGCCAGGGGAACTGCCTGGATGAACACCAGCCAGCCCGCGAGGACCAGGAACCCCCCTCCGCCTAAGACGTAGGCGAGGAACGGCGCAAAGCTGACTCCGCCGTCGGCGTTCCACGCGATGGCGACAGGATCGGGAAGGTTGTTGCGCAACATGAGTGCGCACACAGCAAATGCGCCGGCCAGCAGCAGTGGAAATGCCACCGCAAAGCGGAGTGCCCGGAGGTCCAACGAGTCGCGCATCTTTGCCATATTCCAACGCTACCCCGCGCCGGCGACACTGTGATCGAGCTTCCTTGCCAAGGCGGGATCAAGTGAAAGAATGACTTCACAGCGCCGGCGCTGGCTGAAACCAACCGGCTTCTCGACACCATTCTTGGAGGCAAACCTTGCCAGGCCTGAACCTGACGCGCGCCGAAGCCGGACAGCGCGCAGAATTGCTCACCGTGACCTCGTATGACGTCACCCTCGACTTGACGAAGGGCGCCACGGTCTTCGGCTCCACCACGGTGGTGAAGTTCTCCGCCGTCGAGGGCTCCTCGAGCTTTATCGACGCGATCACGGAGACCGTGCACACCGTGACACTGAACGGCACCGAACTCGATCCGGCAGCAGTGTCCGACGGCGTGCGCATCCAGTTGCCCGGCCTCGCCGCGGAGAACGAACTCAGGGTAGTTGCCGATGCCCCCTACATGAACACCGGTGAGGGCCTGCACCGTTTCGTTGACCCGGTGGACAACGAGGTCTACCTGTACACGCAGTTCGAGGTGCCCGATTGCCGCCGCATGTTCGCTGTGTTCGAGCAGCCGGACCTGAAGGCCGCATTCACGTTCACGGTCACTGCGCCCTCGCATTGGGACCTGATCTCCAACTCACCCACTCCGGTTCCGGTGGAAACCACTCCCGCGGACGACGGCGGCGCGCGCTCCGTCTGGCATTTCGCCCCTACTCCCCGCATCTCTTCCTACGTCACTGCCTTGATCGCGGGACCGTACCAATCGGTCCGAAGCAAGGTCACCAGCTCCGATGGCCGCATCATCCCGCTCGGGGTGTTCGCCCGCAAGTCCCTCATGCAATACCTGGACGCCGACAACATCTTCGAATTGACCCGCCAGGGTTTTGAGTTCTTCGAGGCCCAGTTCGGATTCCCGTATCCCTTCGAGAAGTACGACCAACTGTTCGTTCCCGAGTTCAATGCCGGCGCCATGGAAAACGCCGGCGCGGTGACCATCCTCGAAGGCTACGTGTTCCGGGGCAAGGTCACCGACGCCCAGATCGAGCGCCGCGCCATTACCGTGCTGCACGAGCTGGCCCACATGTGGTTCGGGGACCTCGTCACGATGCGATGGTGGAACGACCTCTGGCTCAACGAGTCCTTTGCCGAGTACATGTCCCACTTGGCTGCCGTCGAGAACACGGAATTCGACCGGGCGTGGACAACTTTTGCCTCGGTGGAGAAATCCTGGGCGTATCGGCAGGACCAACTGCCCACGACGCACCCGATTTTCGCCGAGATCAACGATCTCCAGGACGTCGAGGTCAACTTCGATGGCATCACGTATGCCAAGGGAGCTTCGGTGCTGCGGCAGTTGGTTGCCTGGGTGGGACCGGAACAGTTCATGGCCGGTGTCCGCGAATACTTCCAGAAGCATGCCTGGCAGAACACCGAACTGGTGGACCTCATGAAGGAACTCGAAGCTGCCAGCGGCCGCGACTTGGACCAGTGGGGCAAGCTCTGGCTCGAGACTGCCGGCGTCAATACCCTCTCTCCCGAGCTCGAGGTCGACGCCGACGGCATCATCACGTCCTTTACGATCCTGCAGACGGCTATCGACGAGCAGCCCACGCTGCGGCCGCACCGCCTCGCTGTCGGATTCTACGACCTCTCAGCCGAAGGCAAGCTTGAGAGGACCCACCGGGAGGAGCTCGACGTCGACGGCCCCCGGACCGACGTCCCGGCCCTTGCCGGAAAGGCACGTCCGGACCTGGTCCTGCTCAACGACGACGACCTCGCCTACGCCAAGGTGCGCCTCGACCCCACATCCTTGGCCACCGCGAAGGCCCACCTGAAGGACTTCGCCGGCAGCCTGCCGCGCACCCTCGTGTGGGGCTCGGCCTGGGATGCGGCCCGCGACGGCGAAACCCCGGCCCGTGGCTACGCCGAGCTGATCCTGGCGAACATCGCGTCCGAGACCGATTCCTCCGTGATCCAGACCCAGCTCCGGCAGCTGGCCACCACCCTGACCTACTACGTCGCAGCCGAGCACAAGGATGCCGCCACGGTGGCCGCCGCTGACACGCTGTGGGAACTCTCGACCGCGGCGGCTGCCGGATCGGACGCGCAGCTCCAATTCGTGAAGTCCTTCGCGCTGCTTGCCGCGAGCAGCTCCCAATTCGACACAATCCAGGCGGTCTTGGACGGCAGCACCGTCCTGGATGGCCTGACCGTCGACCAGGACTTGCGCTGGGAACTCCTCACCGCGCTGGTGGTGGGCGGGCGCCAGGGCCAAGACCGGATCGACGCCGAACTCGAGCGCGACCACACGGCCAATGGCCAGAACGCGGCCGCTCTGGCGATGGCAGCCCTTCCCACCCCCGAGGCCAAGGCCGACGCGTGGAAGAAGATCGTGGTCACAGGCGAGCTTTCCAACGCCATTCAAAGCTCCGCCGTCACGGGCTTCACACGGGTGCTGGACACCTCCCTGTTGGAGCCGTACGCCGAAGAGTACTTTGAGGCCGTACCGGAGATTGTTGCTACCCGCACCCATGCGCTGGCCCAGCAAATCGTCGTCGGGCTCTACCCGGCGCAGCTGACCACGCAGGCCACGGTTGACCGTACGGACAAGTTCCTCGCTGAGCTGCCGGCGGACAGCAGCGCCCTGCGGCGCATGATGCTCGAGAACCGCGACGGCGTTGCCCGCGCCTTGAAAGCCCGCGCGGCAGACGTCTAGAAACCGTCGGGTAAATCACCGTCAGGCCCCGGTTCCGCTTCACTGGGTTCCCGTGGGTTCGGGAAAACTGAAGGCACTCCCGTCGTGAACTTCACGATTGCGTCGACGCCACGTACATTCGATCAGGCCTCCAATGAGTGGAAGGACGGCGAGACGCTTTTCCTCCGTGCCACGGCGTGGCGGGAGATGGCTGAGAACGTCGCAGCGTCCCTGACCAAGGGTTCGAGGGTTGTTGTCTCCGGCAGGTTGAAGCCGCGGACGTATGAGACGAAAACGGGGGAGAAGCGCACCGTGGTGGAGCTCGAGGCCGACGAGGTTGCCCTGTCCCTCCGCTACACGGCGGCGACATCTGCCGGCGTTCAAGGCGGCCGCCAGGCCGCCGCAAAGAGCCAAAGCGGGCACGCGGCGGTCACTGAACCCGGCGGCTACGCCGACGATGACCGGTGGTTCGGCAAGAACGCCAACCAGGGTATCAACACACCGTTGTAGGGGAGAGCGAAGCAATGCCGCCGATTCCCAAGAAGACCAAGTCCCTCTCGCCATACTTCACTGAAGAGGACGTCGACCAGATCCGGGCCGCGCTCAACGCTGTCGGCTGCCTCGAGGGCTATGCCTCGATCAGCGAACTCGTGGAAGCAGCCACCCTGCGCGAACTCCGTCGGTTGCAGCGCAAATACAACGGAGGCAAAAAGTGGCTAGGCATCCCCGCCGGGCAGATCCGACCCGGCAGGCGCACCCGCGAGGAAAGCCGCCGCAGCCAAAGAAAGTCTGACGGATCGACTCTCCCGCCCCCGTCCTCCAACGGAGTCCTCAACTGCCATCGACGCCCGCCAGCCCCAGGCACGGAAAACCTCCGACTGTGACCGCAGAACAACGGCCGGACGCAACCAGCGACACCGCCACCCGGCGCGCGAAGGATTCCCTGTCCGCAATGGTCAGAAAATTCCTTGTGTTCCCCCCAGCGCACTGGGAGCACACTCGGACTTGCTGAACACGAACGCGAAATGTCGGTCCCAGCGGTTCGCCCGCCGACAGCTCGCCCCTCGGCTTCGGCCGCCAAGCACGCCAGTCACGGGTCGTGGAAGCGGTCCACGGCTTCGGGGGTGGTCCCACCATTGGGGCACCATTCACCCGTGCGGTCATCGTGCGACTCGGAACGGTCCAGGCGTTCGCGGACCTAGGCGGTGACACTCCGGACTTTCTGGCGCGGCATTCCGCCCTGCCCAGATGCGCCTGAGACGTGGACCCACGAGGAAATCCAGCAGAAAGCGATTTTGAATCCCTAGTTTTTCCCTAGGATTTGACCAGCATCCTTGAGGACACACCGACTGGACGCCTAGCGTCGAGGCCATCACTCGTTGGGGGATCGGGCTTTCGCGGAATTGGATAGCCTCGAATCTGTTTCGTAGAAAGACCTGGGGATGACCAATGTCCGGAGCCGGCGCAAGCCTGCCTTGTTTCAGCCTGTTTCCGCACCTTACCTCGCAGTCAAAATGGCTATTGCCACGCTCGTCACGATCGGTGTTTCCCTTTACGGATTGAGCACGCCGGCATTCGCCGAAACTGCCGGCGTGGGCTCTGCACCCCTTGCTCGGGCCTCTATTCAGGCACCATCGCGCGTTCCCGCGGATGCCACGACGTCCGTTCAGGAGACGGTGCCGGTCCAAGGACGTTCCGAGGCCACCTCATTGGGTCTAGGCGGCATCAGCAGAACGGCCAGTCTGCAGCCCGCCTCAACAGGCAGTGTTTTGCCACAGACCATTTCCCGGCAGACGAACGTGAAGGAGCATTCTGGTGCGGTCCCGATGGATTCGGGTGGGCTGTCCGTCACTCTCACAATGACCGTGGGTCAGACGATGCAGTTGACCGCCACGGCGAATCAAGATGTAGGACCGACGCCTTATTACCTTCAGATCTTCTCCAACGGCCAGCAACGCGTGAGTTGCAGCCGAGGGACGACGTGCACCCTCACAAGCACCGCCGGACCACCGTATACCTTCCAGGCAACCATTGGCGGGAATACAGCGTACTTAACGCCCACAAACCAGGTCGCATATTCCAATACCGAAACGCCCCCGCCATGGAGCGTTTCGCTCACCCAATCGGTTTCCGCCACGACCGGACAAGTGACTCTCAACGCCCAAACGAACTACACGCTCACCGGCACCGGATATTTCCTTCAGCTCTGGGACACCAATACCGGGTCGTACGTGACAGAGTGCACCACCGGGACCAGTTGCACCCCCGCCCCGATATTCCCCGGTGCGCCTGATACCTTCGTCGCAACTGTTGACCCTGTTGAAAGACCGTATTACCCGCCAGCAGGTGCGGTAGGAACCTCCAATCCTGTCACCCCTCCCCCTTGGGTATTGAGTTTGAGCGTGAGCGGAACACTGGCGACGTTGACCAGCAACTACGCTGCCCGCACCTCAATAAATCTGGAGATCTACGACCTCGATACCGGAAGTGCATGGGTCTACTGCAACACCGGCATGACCTGCTCGGTCAATCTTCCGTCCAATGGCCATCGCTTCATCGGCGCTGTTGGAAACCAAAGCGCATCCTTCCCTCCTTCGACGGTTTATGCCGTATCCAACCAGGTCGGGATGTCAGGTCCTTCCGGAGCGAACGAGACGGTGGGCGGCCCGAACCCGGCTGAACTGAACCAATGTTTCTCCTGCAGAAGCGACCCGATCAACACGTTCACCGGAGAATTCTTCGAGAACACCACTGACAGTTCAGTGCCAGGGCGTGGACCCGCTATGGAAACCACCCGGTCCTATTCTTCCCAGCGGGCTGGCTATGACAGCGCCTTTGGGTTCGGGTGGACGTTCAACTACGGCATGAATCTGGTGCCGTCACCTTCAGGCGACACAGCGGACGTCCACCAGGAAAACGGCTCGATGGTGACATTCACCGCCAACTCGGGTGCTTACGTTGCCCCGCCCCGTGTCCTCGCCACCCTCGCCCATAACGCCGATGGCTCCTGGACCTACACCCGCAAGGCCAAGGAGATCTTCGATTTCGACTCCAACGGGCTTCTTACCCGGATGCGGGACCTGAACGGCAACGCCATAGCCATCACCCGCGACACAGCCGGGCACGTCACCACCGTCACGGACGGCAGCGGCAGGGCAACGACCTTCGCTTACGACGGATCGGGGCACGTCACCTCGGCTACCGACCCGGCCGGGCGCATCACCGGCTATGCATATGACGGCAACGGCCGGCTCGCCTCCGTTACCGCCCCCGCAGGAGCCGTGACCGGATACGCCTACGGGACCGCCAATCTGCTCACTACCATCACCGACCCGAACGGCAAAACCACCACGAACGCTTACGATGCTGCCCACCGGGTCACCAGGCAGACCGACCGGAACGGCGGCGTGACAACATTCGCCTACGGCGGAGATGGCACTACCACGACGACGTCCCCGGCGGGGCGGGTCATCAAAGAAACCTACATCAACGGGCAACTGGCCACCCGTATCGAAGGCGCAGGCACCGCCCAGGCAGCCACTTG
Organism: Arthrobacter sp. efr-133-TYG-118; assembly: GCF_030209755.1. Classification (GTDB taxonomy): domain Bacteria; phylum Actinomycetota; class Actinomycetes; order Actinomycetales; family Micrococcaceae; genus Arthrobacter. The sequence continues at coordinate 44,954 of NZ_JARVRH010000027.1, forward strand.
GTCCTACACCTACGACCCGGCAACCTTCGGAACCACCAAAGTCACCGACCCGCTCAACCGCGTCACTACGGGCACCTACGACCCGTCAGGGAACCGGCTCACCAGCACTGACCCGGCAGGCCATACCACCACGTACACGTACGACAGCCTCAATGACGTTACTTCCGCCACGGACCCGGCCGGGACGGTCACAACGCTCACCTACGACGCTAAAGGCAACCTCCTGACCACTTCCACCCCGTTGACCGGCACAAGCCAGGTCTCCGTCGTTGCAAACACCTACGGAGATACCGCTCACCCGGGTGACGTCACCTCGGTCACGGATCCGAACGGCAACACCACCACCCTTAGCTACGACGCCAACGGAGACCGCACCGCAGTCACGGATGCCCTCGGCCGGACCACCGCCACCGCCTACGACGTCCTGGGCAGAAAAATCTCCACGACGACTCCAAGCGGAAAGACCACCAGTTTCACGTACAACACCGCTGGTCTCCTGGCCACGACCACCGATCCGCCCGGCAAGACCACCGCCTACACCTACGATGCCAACGGCAAGACCACAGCCGTCACCGACCGGCTCGGCCACACCACTAGCTACACCTACGATGCGCTTGGCCACCAGACCTCCACGACTGCCGCGGACAGCACTGTCACCTCCAGCGCCTACGACAGCGACGGGAACCTGACCTCCCAGACGGACCAGTCCTCTCACATCACCACTTACACCTACGATTCCAGGAACCGGCTCACGTCCTCCCAGGACGGACTCAACCGGACGACCAGTTACGCTTACGATGCAGCAGGACAGCTCACCGGAAAAACCGACCCAAGCGGCCGGACGACCAGCTACGGCTACAACTCGGGCGGAGACAGAACCAGTACCAGCTACTCCGACGGGGTGACGCCCAACGAAGCCTTCACGTATACCGCCCTGCACCAGCCCGCAACCATCGTGGACGGGACCGGCACAACGGCCATGGTTTACGACTCCCTGGGGCGGCTGACGTCCCGGACCAACGGCGCCGGAAAAACCATCGCCTACGCCTATGATCTGGCAGGCAACGCCACCGCGCAGACCTACCCAAATGCCCAGACCGTCACCCGTGCTTATGACGCGGCCAACAACCTGACTTCGCTGAAGGACTGGCTGAACAATACGACCACCTTCATGACAACGGCCGACAGCCTTCCCGCGACCACCGCCTACGCCAACGGTGTCACGGCCACCACGAGCTACGACAACGCCGGGCTGGCCACCGCCATCACCGACGCCACAGCAACGGCCACACTGGCCAGCTTCACCTACACCCGTAACGACGTCGGCAACCTGGCATCGACCACGACGACAGGGATTAGCCAACCGGCCGAAAACTACGGTTACACCAACCGCGACCAACTGGCCAGTGTCAACACGACCAACTACGGCTATGACGCAGCCGGCAACCCGACAGCCCTGACAACCGGAGCTTCGCTCGCCTACGACGCAGCCAACCAACCCACACAGATCACATTCGGCGGCACTGCCACTGCCATCACGTACGACAACCAAGGCAACAGGCTCACAGGTCCCGCACCGGTATCCGGAACTTCGACGTACACCTGGAATCAGGCCAACCGCCTCGCCAACGCCAACGGGACGACATTCACCTACGACGCCACCGGGCTGAGGGCCTCCCGGACCCCGGCAACAGGGCCAGGACAGTCCTACACCTGGGACACCGCCAAGGCGGTCCCGCTCATGCTCACCGACGGAACCACCAACTACATCTATGACACGGCCGGGAACCCAGTTGAGCAAATCGACTCCAGCGGCGCCGTCCAGTTCTACCAGCACGACCAATACGGATCAACCAGGCTCCTCACCGACGGCGCCGGCAACGTCACAGCCACCTACACCTTCGATCCGAACGGCAACCTCACCAACAAAACCGGCACAGCCGACACCCCGCTGCGGTGGAACGGCCAAACACAGGACATCGATACCGGCCTCTACTATCTCCGAGCCCGCTACTATGACCCCATCACGACACAATTCATCAGCATCGACCCACTGGCGGCCATCACCCACGCGGTCTACAACTACGCCACAAACAACCCGTTCAACTCATCAGACCCACTGGGGCTCTGGAGCTGGAATCCCTTCGAATGGACCGGGGAAGAATGGGCCAAGGTCGGAGCAATCGCTGGAGTCATCGCCCTCACAGCCGCGGTGATTGGTGCCACGGTTGCCACGGGGGGAGCCGCCGCGGTTGTATTTACCGTAATAGAAACCACCGCAACCTTGACCGGAACTGCGATCGGAGTAGGAGCCGCAATCCACGATTGCTCGAAAGGATTCAGCGAGGATTGTGGCTATTCCTTGGCAGGAGTGGGCCTCTCGGCTGTCGGCCTGAAATACGGCAGTCTTCTCAAAGGAACAGCCTGGGAATCCCTGCACGTTGCCGACGCGGCAAGAGCCAATGCGAGAATGGCGTGGGGAGCTGTTCACTTCAGCGGCCCGGCGTATGATGCGATCAACTACAACCGGGCCTACTGCCGAAGCCGATGATCAAAATTCTCATTGGCGCATTTCTCGGTATGGTCGGATATTCTCTGGGGTTCTCAGGAAGGTTCGGGATTCCATCGATCATTCGCAGAGGTTCGCGTATTGAAACGGTCGTCCGGCGCATCAACGTAGCTTTCCACGTTGCGGCAGTCGCTATTGCCTTAGTATTGCCCCCTCTCACACTCTTCATCGGGGCGCCAATCTTCGCCTACCTTGCCGCCGCACTTATCGTCACGTCGCTTTTCCTGTATCGGTTGCAACCGCTGGGTCTTCGAGTGAGCGTAACGAATGCCGGCGGGCAGCGCGCAAAACCACTTGCCGAGCAAGAAAGAACGCGGTGGCCATATGCGTGGACGTGCGGAATCGGCTACGCAATCATGCTCGCATACATATGGACGATCGCCCCGATCTATTGGTGACAGGAATGAAGTGAAGAACGAAAGTCATACCGGGCGCGATGGTTTTCTGCAGACCACGGTCGGCCCCGCTGCCCGTAGGCCCCAGCCACAACATTCCATGAAGGAGAAAACGAAATGGCACGTGCCCCCCAGCCTTCGGAGAAGCGTTGGCCTTCCGAGGTTTCGCGTATCCCGAATCCGTATGCCCCGCTCCGAGAGCGTCCGCCGTTCAGCAAGGCCGCCATCGCCGGGTTCGTTATCAGTTGTATCGGACTATTTGCCCTTGCCATGGTTGGTCCGCTCGGAACAGCCATTTCGGGCCTGGGGCTTCGGCGTGCGAGGGACAAGGGGCTGCGTGGGCGCGGCCTCGCCATCGCGGGCATGATCCTGGGCATCGTGGACTTTGCGTTCTACCTCATCGCCCGTTTCCTGCTCCATCCGTGAAGTTGGAGGAGGTCAGAACTTCGTTTCCATCTGACGCCGCTATAGGTAACCGCTCGTCGTTGCAATGTGGGAAGGACGATCGAGTGTTGTTAGGTAGCGCTCGGCGGCCGGAACACTGAGTCCGAAGAGATCACAGAGTCTGCGTAGGTCTTTGGTAGCTTGGGCTTCGTCCAGAATCCGGTCCTCCCGGAGTGCCTGGGGTGACATACCAAGAGTCTCGATGACCCAGACGTTGCTGACCCGGGTGGTTCGGACCGCGGTTTGTTTGTTGATGAACAGGTGGGGGTTGCTCGTTTCCGGCCATTGGGCCCTGCGGCGGTCCAGCCAAGCAGACAGGCTTTCACGGACACGCGGGGCCAGTAGAACTGTGCGTCCGGGCAAATGCATCCGTCCGTCACGGATATCCGCGAGCAGCAGGGACCGGACCTGTGTGCTGCGCAGGGCGTGGTACCCGATCAGGGTGGCCAAAGCGGTACGGGCAGGGTTGGTGGAGTCGAGGGCGGCTCGCATCGCGCTCTCATTGATCGGCAGGGGAATGCGGGACTCGGGCCAGCCCGTTTTGGTGTGGGTCGTGGGGTTGGCAAAGACAAGCCGCTTGGCTTTGAGCGTGCGGAACAGCGACCGCAGGGCTGCTCCGGTCAGAGCGCGGTCGTTTCCCTGGGAGGGCAACATTCGGTTGATGTCTCCCTTGGTGATTTCGCGCAGGGATGTGCGGCCGTCGGTGGCCCATGCCCGCACGGCGGGGAGTGCGGATCGGACCCGTACCTTGATGGTGGCATGTGCCCTCGGCCGTGATCGCGGGGCTTTCGGGCTTCCGTAAAGCATGGTGTCGAACCAGGTCTGCAGTTCGCTGGTGATGGGTTCCGGAAGACCGGCTACCTTTCGGCCGAACCACGCCACGATCGATGGCTCACGGTCGTCCTGAAGCAACCCGGCCGCCTCGAGAACGTCCAAGATCGGCTGACGGTTGAACGCGACCGGATCGAGCTGATCGACGTCGCTGGCCTTGATCAGCGCGCCAGGCGTGTCCTGAATGCAAGCGAGTATCCGAAGGCCTTGTCGGATACTGACGTTTCTCGTCTTGCTCCACCCGTGCTTGAGGGCATGCTCGCGGGCGACTTGGTCAAGCACCAGGGCGAATTCCGGGTCTGGTGGACTTAGGTTCACCCGGAGGCGGGTGAGGTCCCGGGGCGCGTCGAACAGTGTCAGCTGCCTGTGCATTACCGGATACCGGTGACGAGGTGCAGTCAGCGAAGCCGGACGGGGCTTAAGCCGGCGTTGCCGCCAGATCAGGCCTACAAAGAACAGCTGCTGCCCATGCCGGTTCATTTCGAGGACACCGGGCCCGGTTCCGTGGGGGCGGGCACCCACGGCAGTGCGCCAACACAGCCGGCAGAACCCATCGGGGCTCAGCGCTTTCGTTTCCTGACAGGAGAAGCACGGTCCAACCGTCTTGAACCGGCGGCGCCACCCCCTGCACCCCTCACATAGCCAGCTGGTATGCCGGGTGACTCCCCAGCCGAGGCAATCCAGGCAGCTGTCGATCACGTGAGGTGCGAAGCGGTGACACCGCCGGCACAGCCCGCCTGAGTAGTAGCGTTCCGTGGATCCGCACTTGCGGCACGGCGGTGGCGAGAATGGCCCGCCGGGCATGCACTGGTGGCAGAACGCATCACGCGCCGTTGCAACCGGCCGCGCACCGCACGCCCGGCAGGTCCGCGGGGCGCTCACGCAGGCGGAAGGGTGCGGTTGCGTCCCAACCGGGGTGGGATGACTTGGCCGCCGACTGCAGCGATGTTCTCTTTGGCGGGGCGGCGCGCCGCCACCGCGTCGGGCTCGCGGATGAGCAGCTCGTTTGGCTCGCAGTCCAGGACGTGGCAGATGATGTCGAGATCGTCCAAACGGATTGACATCGGGGTGCCTGTCCACAGGGCAGACATCTTTCCGGCACTGATTTCAAGGCCGGCCTCAGCCAGCCGCCGTCGCAGCTCCGTCGATTTCCAGACTCCGCGTTCGGCGGCCTTCATGCGCAGGTTCCAGCGCATCCGTTCACCTCTTTCCGTTTCCCCATCGCAGCGCGACGCGATCGTTCGCCACGGCCCATGCGGTCTCCACATGATTATCGTGGACGTGGATGTAGCGGGTGGTCGTGGACAGCCATTCATGCCCGAGCAGATCCTGGATGGCTTTGAGGTCCATCCCGCGCTCGTACATCGACGAGGCACAGAAATGGCGCATCCCATGCGGCGTCAGCCGGCCGGACCAGTCCGGAAGCCACAGGCTCACTGCCCTGGCGAAGCCGGACCGCAATGCATCATCTCCGGCCCTGCGGCTACGGCCGAGTTCGGGGTCCCGTCTTTCGCTCGGGAGCAATGGTGCATCGGGATCCTCCCAGTCATCACCGAACTGGTGGCGCACATCAGTGAGCCACCAGTTCAGCAATTCGTCGACGCCGTTGATTGCCGGCACCATCCTCGTCTTGGGGCCGCGGCCCATGCTGCCTTTGCCGAAGCGGACATGCAGTTTGCCCTGCTCGCCCAGATCCGGGCGCCAGTCACGGATGTCGAGCATGACTGTTTCGCCGATCCTAAGCCCAACTCGCCGCCACAGCGATGCGGCGAGGTAGTCCCTTGCAGCGGGCAGGTACTTGCGTGCATCTGGCAAGGCTTCACGCCAGCCCGAGAACAGCACATCCACTTCTCCTCCTGACGGAGGTACCCGGATCATGCCACCGTAGTCGGCCTTCGCGGGACGGTTGAACTCGTCAACTGGTTGCATCACTACGTGACCGGTGAGCTGATGGATTTCACCTTGATACCGGGTGGTGAGGAAGTCGAAGAACCGCGCGATAGTTTCTGCTTTTCCATGGACGGTGCTTCTGGCAAGCCCCTTCGTTTTACGTTCCCTGTTCAGGAACCTGTCGACGTCGGCAGGCTGGGCGGTCCAGACGTAGTTCCCGAGATGCCTCAGCAAGGCAAAGATCACGGAGCGTTCCTTCGAGATGTGGTCGTCGCCGATGCCCGAAGCAGCAGCCGCCAGAGCGAACTGGTCCACGAGCTCCTGCTCGAAATCATCCAGTTCCTGAGGCGACAAGGATTTCCTGGCCACGGCAGGGCGAACGACCGCCAGCTTAACCACAGGCACCTCACTTCGGCCAGAACGAAAGACTGTCAGGAAAACAATATAGTCGTCAGGAATCGTGAAGAAACTTCATTACGCGGAAAGCCTGCCGAAATGGCCTGGGGTTCAGGGATCCAATCACCATTAGGGGGCAGGGAGGCCGAGTGGAACCCGCGACAGTTGCGACAACCGGGGCCTCCCGTGTGCCGCCCGCGAACCCACCGCCGCTAGACTTTCCGCATGAGCCTGGACGAACACCGCTACTCCCTGACCGTGCGCTGGACCGGAAATCTGGGCACGGGGACTTCCACCTATCGCGGCTATACCAGGGACCACGACGTCGAGATCCCCGGCTTGCCCGTCCTGAAGGGCTCCTCGGATCCCACCTTCCATGGAGACCGTAGCCGGTACAACCCCGAACAACTTCTTCTCACCGCCCTTTCCCAGTGCCACATGCTGTCCTTCCTGCATGTCGCGGTCCAACACGGCGTGGTTGTCACCGATTATGTAGACCACGCCGAGGGCATGATGAGGCTCAATCGCGACGGCAGCGGCCAGTTCGAGAACGTCACTTTGAAGCCGCAGGTCACAGTTGCCGACCCAGCGCATGTTTCCCTTGTGGACGAATTGCACCATGAGGCCAACCAGGTGTGCTTTATCGCCAGGAGCGTCAATTTTCCCGTTCTGCATGAGCCGAGCACGACGGTGGCCGCCAGATAGCCACATGACAGGAAGGCTGTTCCCCCAAGAATCACGATGCGCATGCGGCCACGCTACGGCGATAGGGTTGACCGTGGACAGAGTGTTCAGCGCCCGGCAAAAAGGGCCCGGCGAACAATTGGATCCCGTGAGGAGCATTCCCGCACATGAACGTCGCCTCGTCGACCGACAACATCGTGGCCGATGCAGCCAAAATCGATTACGCGTCAATCTTCGTGACGCTGGGCATTGGGTTGGTGGTCTGGGTTGTGGCCCGGTTCGTCATCCTGCGTATTACCCGCCGAGTGGCCGAGGGCACCAGCTTCTTCAAGAAACCGCATTTCAGGTGGGTCCAGCCGGCCTTCCGAGCGCTCGACCATGAACGGCGCGCCCAACGCGCCCACACGATCGGCTCACTGCTGACAAGCGTGTTGAGCGTGGTGGTGGTGGTCATCGTCATCATCTACGTGCTCAAATACCTGAATGTGGATATTGCACCGCTGCTCACCAGCGTCGGGATTTTGGGTGTGGCCATTGGCTTCGGAGCCCAACAGCTCATCCGCGATTTCCTGTCCGGCATCTTCATCACCATCGAGGACCAGTTCGGGATCGGCGATGTGATCGTGACCACCGAAGTGATTGGCACCGTTGAATCCGTAGGCCTCCGGATCACACGCCTGCGGGCCGAAGACGGCGCCATCTGGTATCTGCGCAACGGAGAAATCCTAAGGGTGGGCAACCGCTCGCAAGGCGACTACGTCCCGGAGGAACCAGCAGTCCCGGACGACGTTCCGCCTGCGCCCCCGGGTACTGCGCCTGCCGAAACCGCTGCATCCGGCGCGCCTCAATCTTCAAAGGAATCCCTCAAGATTCAAGAGCAGAAAGCAGGTGAGTGACATGGGCGGCCAGCCGGTATCCTCGACACCGCAGCCAGCCGAACGGCGGCAGTTGATGCAAAACGATCCGTTCAGCCAGCCTGCCTACACCGACAGCTTCTATGAGGCCATCGGTGGCCACGAGACTTTCGTGAAGCTCATTGATGTCTTCTACGACGGCGTCGCAGGAGATCCGTTGCTCCGGCCCATGTACCCGGAACAAGACCTCGCCCCGGCAAAGCGACGGTTCCTTATGTTCCTTGAGCAGTATTGGGGCGGCCCGGGTACCTACAGCGAGGAACGCGGGCACCCCCGGTTGAGGATGCGGCACATGCCGTTCCAGGTGACGCCCGAAGCCAAGGACCGCTGGCTCTTCCACATGCGCACGGCAGTGGATTCGCTCGGCTTGTCGCCGCTTCACGAAGGAACGCTGTGGGACTACATGGAGCGGGCTGCGCTCACGATGGTCAACAGCCCGTCGGTCCAACAGCCCTGAGTTTGTAGGCGCTTGGGCCTGCACCCGCCCAGAGTGGGGCAGCAGGGTCCCTACGTGGCGCGGAACGCGACACGAAAGGGCCTGCCCCAATTTCAGCGGGCTTGGAAGCCCAGGCCTGATCCGGATCGTGCCAGGATGTGGCCCCGGCTCCCGCTGAGCCGGAACCAACGGCCGTTGCGGAAGAGCCGGTGTTCGCCGTCGCCAAGGAAACCGAGCGCCAAGGCCGCGAACGCCGCGCCCGCGGGCACGCCGTCGAGTCCCGGAATCTGCCGGCCCCACACCGCGGCCCTGGCATTGTTGACGATCAACGCGCCGGGCTGATCCGGAACAATCCCGGCCACCTCGGCGATGCCTGCATTCGCGACAGACTTGAGTTCGGCGTCGGGCACTGAACCCAGCGGTTCCCAGCCGCTGCGGGGCGCCCCGACTCCGGCCCACGATTCGGAAACGGTCGACGGCGGGATCGGAAGCTCGACGTCGTCGGCACCGGAACGCGCCAAGCGGTCCAGGACCGAGGACAGGGTTACAGTGACGTCCGCGTGCGCGTCATTGGCAAGGGCGATGGTCCGAAGCCCGAGAATGGTGGGGGTCGCTTCGCCCAGGAGGCGCGGCCTCAGGACGCACACGTACGCAGCCAGGACGCGTCCGGACGCCTGCAGCCGAATGGCGCCATCGTCGATGCTCTTGGCACGCGTGACATAAGTGCGGAGATCCGCCAGATCACGGGGATCGACGAAATGGAAGGACTGGGTCAATACATCGGACACATCATCGACTCTACCGGCATGTCCGCGGTTGAGAGGGGTCAGGGGTGCGTCTAGAGTCGAACCATGACTGACGCGCGCGCCGGCCTGGAACATCAGGTCGCCCTTGAGGACCCCACATCCACCCTCATCGACCTGTTGTCCTTGGCCGACTTCGACGGCGCGAGGACAGCCGAGGACATCTTCCTCGGGCCGTCCCAGAAACAGCCACGCCACCGCGTGTTCGGCGGGCAGGTGCTCGCCCAGTCGCTCGTGGCCGGCATCCGCACGGTCGAGGATGACCGAACCGTCCATTCCATGCATGGCTATTTCCTTCGTCCGGGCGACGCCAACCAGCCCATCACTTTCAGCGTTGAACGGCTTCGTGACGGACGCTCGTTCTCAGCCCGGCGAGTCCACGCCTACCAGGAAGGCCAACCGATCCTGTCGATGATCGCTTCCTTCCAGACCGAAGCCGAGGGCGTGGAGCACCAGTCCTCCATGCCGGCCGGAATCCCGGACCCCGAATCACTGCCGAGCACGGCGGAACTGCTGCAGAAGTACGACCATCCGCTCGCCCGCCACATGTCCTTCGAGCGGCCCTTCGATGTCCGCCACGTCGATCCCGCAATCTATGTGGAGGCGCCGAAGGACCGGGTAGCCAGCAATGCGGTCTGGATGAAGACCTTCGGCCCGATGCCGGACGATCCCAACCTTCATCTGGCCGCCCTGGCGTACGCAAGCGACTACACCATCCTGGAATCGGTGCTGCGCAAGAACGGATTGAGCTGGATGACGCCAGGCATGAGCGTCGCGAGCCTTGACCACGCCATGTGGTGGCATCGCCCCGTCCGCGTGGACGAGTGGCTGCTCTACGTGCAGGAGTCCCCCAGCGCCCAAGGCGCCCGCGGACTGGCCACCGGCAAGATCTTCAGCCGCAATGGCCGGCACGTCGCCACGGTGGCGCAAGAGGGCATGCTCCGGATCCCGTCGTAGCTGCCGCAACGCCGCCAGGATCATCGAAGCAAAGAAGACCGGCGCCCCGGAGAAATATCCAGGGCGCCGGCCTTCTGTGGAGCAATTCGCTTAGTCGCGGGTCAGCTTGCGGTGCGTGACGCGGTGCGGCTTGGCAGCGTCCGCACCGAGGCGCTCCACTTTGTTCTCCTCGTAGGACTCGAAGTTACCCTCGAACCAGTACCACTTCGACGGGTTCTCCTCGTCGCCTTCGTAGGCCAGGATGTGGGTGGCAACCCGGTCGAGGAACCACCGGTCGTGCGAGACCACTACGGCGCAGCCGGGGAACTCGAGCAAGGCGTTCTCAAGACTGCTGAGGGTTTCGACGTCGAGGTCGTTGGTGGGCTCGTCAAGAAGCAGGAGGTTTCCGCCCTGCTTGAGGGTCAGTGCCAGGTTCAGGCGGTTACGCTCACCACCGGAGAGCACCCCGGCCTTCTTCTGCTGGTCCGGCCCCTTGAAGCCGAAGGCCGCGACGTAGGCGCGGGACGGCATTTCAACATGGCCGACCTGGATGAAGTCCAGACCGTCTGAAACGACCTCCCACAGGGTCTTGTTGGGGTCGATGCCGCCACGGCTCTGATCTGCGTAGGAGATCTTGACCGAGTCACCGATCTTGAGGTCGCCACCGTCGAGCGGTTCCAGCCCGACGATGGTCTTGAACAAGGTGGTCTTGCCGACGCCGTTAGGACCGATGACGCCGACAATGCCGTTACGGGGCAGCGTGAACGAAAGCCCGTCGATCAGGGTCCGGTCCTCGAAGCCCTTCTGCAGGTTCTTCGCTTCCAGAACCAGGCCACCTAGACGCGGTCCCGGCGGAATCTGGATTTCCTCGAAGTCGAGCTTCCTGGTGCGGTCAGCCTCGGCCGCCATTTCCTCGTACCGGGCCAGACGAGCCTTCGACTTGGTCTGGCGGCCCTTGGCGTTGGAGCGGACCCATTCAAGTTCCTCGGTGAGGCGCTTGGCCTGCTTGGCGTCCTTCTTGCCCTGGATTTCAAGGCGGGCGCGCTTCTTCTCCAAGTACGTGGAGTAATTGCCTTCATAGGGGTAAAGGCGGCCGCGGTCCACTTCACAGATCCACTCGGCGACGTGGTCCAGGAAGTAGCGGTCGTGAGTGATGGCGAGGACGGCACCGGGGTAGGAAGAGAGGTGCTGCTCCAGCCACAGGACACTTTCGGCATCCAAGTGGTTGGTGGGCTCGTCAAGGAGCAAGAGATCAGGCTTCTGCAGCAGGAGCTTGCAGAGCGCTACGCGCCGGCGCTCACCACCGGACAGGACAGTCACGTCGGAGTCACCCGGCGGGCAGCGGAGTGCGTCCATGGCCTGCTCGAGCTGGGAATCGATGTCCCACGCATCCGCAGCGTCGATGGCTTCCTGAAGGTGGCCCATTTCCTCCAGCAGGGTGTCGTAGTCGGCGTCCGGGTTGGCCATTTCCTCGGAGATCGCGTTAAAGCGCTGGATCTTCGAGTAGATCTCGCCCACGCCTTCCTGGACGTTGCCCAGGACGGTCTTTTCCTCGTTCAGGGGCGGCTCCTGCAGGAGGATGCCCACGGAGTAGCCGGGGCTGAGGCGGGCTTCGCCGTTCGACGGTGTGTCGATACCAGCCATGATCTTCAGGATCGTGGATTTGCCGGCTCCGTTCGGGCCAACGACGCCGATCTTCGCGCCAGGGAAGAACGACATGCTGACATCGTCCAGGATTAGTTTTTCGCCAACGGCCTTGCGAGCCTTGGTCATCGTATAAATGAATTCCGCCATGCCGTTAAATCTAATGGGTGGCAAGGCATAACTCACATTCGGCCCTGCTAGCGGGAATCCCCGACGAAGCATTTGCCGCTGGCCAACACCGGCAACACCGTCACGGAAACCTGGCCGGCCCTGATCTCGCCCATGACGCAGTCCTTGTCCAGTCTGGCCGCGGCCTCGATGGCGTCGACATCCAGCCCCGTTGGCGTCTTGCTCGCGGACACCTCGACAGCAGGGGCCGGAATGCCGGCCGATACGAGTTGCGATCGCAGGTCGTCTTGTGCCGGTTTCGGGGTTGCGGCGGCAATGGTCTTCAGGACGGACTCCATGGTCTGCTTCAGTGCGGCAGTGCCCGGGCTGAGCGAAGCGGATGCCGATGCCGATGAGTTTCCAGCACTCGGGGTGACAGCGGGAGCGGCAGTGGCTGTGCTCGACGGGGCAGGCGATGAGACCGCCATGCTTCCTGACACAACAGGAGCAGGCGCCGTGCAGCCGGCCACCAGCCCGGTCACGACTAACGGTACTGCAAGCAGCAAACCCGGGCTTCCGGCCGCGTGGCGGCGTCCTGATCGTTTTCGCGGCGTTCCCCTGCTCATCACCCGGCCATTCTGCCATGCGGCGCACTAACCGCTGCGCCACACGGCATCCGCAGATGTCCGTGGCATCCCTGTTTCAGGCGCCGGCGTCATTTCAGGCCGCATCATTTCAGAGCATCCACGAGTTCTCCGGTGTGAGTATCAACGAGAACCGACTCATCGCTTTCTCCGGCCGGAAGGATAGCTTCCCGCTCGGCTGCGGCACTGCCGTCTTCGTCGTCGTGCGGGCCGTCTTCACCATCTTCCTCGTCCGAGGGCCACGGGTTCTCCGGCTCCGCCTCAGCGGCCAGGGGCGTGCTTTGCGGGCCGGTGCTACCAGTGGTCCGGATGAAATTCGCCGAGCCCCACATGAGGTCGTGCCCCACCGACTCGGCGACGATTTCGGCAACGTGGTAGATCTTGCCGTCGTGTTCCCATTGCCTCAACTTGAGTTTCCCGACCACGATGACCCGCTGGCCCTTCTTGACGCTGCATCCGATGTTTCCCGCGAGATGCCTGAACGCCTGGACGCTGAACCAATTGGTGTTGCCATCCACCCAGGCATCGTTCGCGCGGTCGAACCTGCGGGCGGTGGAGCCCAGCCGGAACGAGGCCGTCCCCGTTCCGCCCGGGGTAGTCGAACTTTTGGGTTCCGTGGCAACGAATCCCCGGACAGTGATGATGTCGTTCATGGTCTTGTCCTAACGTGAGTTGAGCTGCTTGTCTGGCCCTTTCAGCTTCACGTGCCGCGCAAATCCGCGGCAGTATCCACTTCGCGTATGTGGATAGCCGGGCCCAATGCCCGCCTGTGGGGGGAGAGTCACGGTCGAAACCGAGCCGACTACACAGGCAGCCGCCGCAATGTAAACTCTTGATGGCGCCTCAACCACGTGCTGTGCGTGCGTCGCCTGCCTCGGTAGCTCAGAGGATAGAGCAGGAGCCTTCTAATCTCTTGGTCGGGGGTTCGATTCCCTCCCGGGGCACCCAGAGCGGCTCTGAACTGCGGAAACGTAGTCCAGAGCCGCTCTTCTCTTAGCATCAGCGTCATCTGTGAACGTGAGCTGTTCCACGCTGGACTTCCAGCGATCTGGACATCAACGACCCGGGGCTTGTTCGCGGTCAGGGTGTATCGCCTCTTGAGCTCGGCCAATATCGGCTGCGTTGGTTAACAACGGCAGCGCAAGAGGCTCAAAAGTCGGGTGTGGACCACTCGCGACGGTGTTTTACGAGCCAATCTAGTGTTTCGCTGAGGATCCGTTCCGCGCCGGACAAGCCGGACTACCACGACTGAGCACAGACAATCGACGACCTGAGATTGGTGAAGAACTTGGACGGACAACAATCGATCTGGGTCATTGCGGTGCTGGCGGGCGCGGCACTCGTAGCACTTGTTTTGATCTTCGGGCGGCGACCCCCGGCGCTCAAAAATCACAAACGGTTTGCCAAACACCGCGAACGCGACGCCGGAATCAGGCGGGCGGCCAAGCCGAAGGCGAGATCACGCAGCCGACCGGACGGGCTCGGGGCCGCCCCTCCGGACGGGGTCGACCTAATCACTGACCCCACGCAGCATTAGGTGACACGCCATCACCGCGGGCCCCGCAAGCTGGCCGGATGTCGAAAGGCTCTTCGGCGTCCGTGGCGAGCCCTCGCGCTGTTGGTGCCGGTGGTTCGCCCTCACCGGTCAGGATTGGAAGACCACTCCCCCTGATGCGCGCAAGGAACAGCTCAAAGCCAAATTCAACGACGGCCCCGAACCCGGCGTCCTGGCGTTCCGGGGCGGCGAAGCGGTGGGCTGGTGCGCGGTGGAGCCGCGCCAGTGCTATCCGCGCATCGAACGATCCCAGGTCCTCAGAACCGCGGGAGCAGGTGCCCAGGAAGGCACGGGAGTTTGGTCGGTGAGCTGTTTCGTGGTTTCTCCTGGCCACCGCCGGAGCGGGGTGGCCGCCGCACTGCTGGAAGCCGCCGTCGGGCATGCCTTCGCGCACGGCGCCGAAATCGTGGAAGGCTACCCCGTGGATCCCTCGCTGCGGCCCAAGGCCGGTCCGGCCGATCTCTACCAGGGGACTGTGAAGTTGTTCGAGGCGGCTGGCTTCTTTACGGTTTCCACAGAGGTATCCGGAAGGGCGGTCATGCGCCTGCGGCGCTGATTCTCGAAACCCCGTACGCCGGAGAAACAACCCAGCTAAGGCAGTGTCAACACAACCGGGCCGTCTGCAGTGATCGCCACGGTGTGTTCGCTGTGCGCCGCACGGCGGCCGTTGGCGGAGCGCAGGGTCCACTGGTCGTCGTCGTGGTAGTAGTCGTCGCGGCCGCCCAGGATCAACATCGGCTCGATAGCGATCACCAGGCCCTCCACGAGCTTCACTCCACGGCCCGGCCGTCCGATGTTCGGCACGCTCGGCTCGGCGTGCATGGCCCGGCCAATGCCGTGCCCGCCATGATCTGCAAGGATCCCGTAGCCGCTGCGTTTGGCTTCTCCGCCAATGGCGTACGCAAGGTCGCCCATCTTGTTTCCGATCCTGGCGGCCTCGATTCCGCGGGCGAGGGCGGCGTCCGTGGCATCGATCAATTCCTGGTCCACCGGATCCACAGTGCCCACAATGAAACTGACTGCCGCGTCCCCGCACCAACCCTCCACGAATGCCCCGCAATCGACGCTCAACAGATCGCCGTCCTGCAACACATATCCGTCCGGGATGCCGTGCACCACGGCGTCGTTGACGCTCGTGCAAATGACCCCTGAAAAGGGCGTGGACGCCCACCGCGGACGGTAATTCAGGAACGCGGGCTTGGCTCCGGCGGCCCCCATGAAAGCGGCCGCCACCTCGTCCAGTTCCTTGAGGGACACTCCAACCCCGGCGTGCGTACGAACCTCCGAAAGCGTGTTGGCAACCACTCTCCCGGCTTCGCGCATGAGCGCAATCTCTTCTGGGGTCTTCACCATCGACACTGAGGCCTCCAAGCATGAGGAACCAGGGGCCGGACCGGCCGCCGGACGAACTCTTCCACCCACTCTATGGGCGCCGCCATCCCAGTCAACCTGGTAGCGGGTCCGCCCCGGCGCAGGAGTGTCCTAAAGTCGCGGTATGGAACACCGCAGAATCGCCATCATCCGCGAACGCCTGCAGGCAGAGGCAGATCCGGACCGTGCGAAAGCGGCACAGGCGTACATGAAATCATCCATGCCTTACCTCGGTGTCAGGGTCCCCGCAGTCCGCCGCATGGTCCTCGCGACCGCTAAGGAACTCCCCTTCGGGTCGCCTGCCGAACTTCGTGACGATGTCGGGCGGCTGTGGCGGGAAGCTACATGGCGGGAAGAACGCTACGCGGCCATCGATCTGACCTCGCTTAAGTCCGTGGCCAATGATCTGGAGATGTTGCCGCTGTATGAGGAAATCATCCGGACAGGCGCATGGTGGGACTTTGTTGACGGCGTTTCCGACCGTATTGGCGTCCTTCTGCAACACCACCGGACCACGCTGACCCCGCTCTTGCGGGCATGGGCAAGCGACCCGGACTTCTGGATCCGTCGCGCTGCCATCACCTCCCAGCTCAAGGCAAAGACTGCCACGGACCAAGAACTTCTCGCCACGGCGCTTGACGCCAACCTGGCCGACAAGGAGTTCTTCATCAGGAAAGCAATCGGCTGGACCCTGCGGGAGTACGCCAAGACCGATCCTCAATGGGTAAGGAGCTATGTGGAAACCCGACAGGCCAGGCTGAGCCCGTTGTCCCTACGTGAAGCGATGAAACACCTCGGGTGAATCCGGTTCAGGACTTCGGCTTGAGCTTGAGTTTCAAAATTCCGCGCCGTGGGCGGAACAGCACGTGGGTCTTCTTGTCAAAGAACACCAGGTAGGCGATGAAGGAGACCGCGATGGCGATGGCCACTCCGCGCACCACCTCAATGGGGATCCACGGGAAGACACTCAATTGGTCCGTCAGGGCGATAAGCGTGAAGAACGCCGTCAAATAGAAGACCGTCCGAAGCTGGGCGCCGTCGGCAATGCCCGTCACGGTAAAGAACACCAGCAGCCACACCATGTACCAAGGCTGGATCACCGGCGCCAGGACGACGACGGCGGCGAAAGCCCACGCCATCCGGCGAAGCACGGTCTTGTTGAACTCGGTTTCGTCGTGGAGCGGCGCCGGCAAGCCCAGTCCGCGACCCGGCGTCCGTACGGCGAGCCAGACGATGGCAAGCGCCGAGACCGCCGTTCCGGCGGTCTGGATAACATCCGTCACGGGAACGCCGGGACCCCCGAAAAGCCCGACGACGAATCCCGCCGTATGTGCCAGCAACCCCACCGGCGCGTACCAGATCCATACGGCGCCGGGAGTCTGGAGGGCGCCAAGCCAGCCAAATCCCAGGCCGTTCACCAATCCTGCGGCTGCCAGCAGTCCCAAGGACAAACCCAACGTCGCCGACCAGCAGAGCATTCGCCGGCCCCAGCCGGCACGGGCGCCGGCCCACAGCAGCCCGGCAAAAGGCAAGGCAATCAAAGTAATCGGCTTGATGGCGATCGAGGCCGTGATCAGCACGATTCCAAGCACGGGTCGTTTGACGGAGGCGAAGTACAGTCCGGCAACAACCAGTCCCAACATCAAGGAGTCGTTGTGCGCGCTGGCGATGAAGTTGATCAGGAGAACCGGGTTGAGCACCCCAAGCCAGAGCGCCCGCTCCGGGTTCACGCCGTGGAGGGCAGCCAAGCGGGGAACGTAGACAGCGAGCAGTATGACCCCGGCGAGGGCGGCCAGGCGGAAGGGAATCAATGCGAGCTCGGGGACACTGGCGCTCACCCACACGGCGCCCTGTTCGATCCAGAGCCACAGCGGACCGTAAGGCGTCGGTGCTTCGGTCCACAATTTGTCGGGTCCAAGCGAAAAGTAGTTGCTCAGGGCGGAGATGCCGTTGGTGTATGGATTCAGGCCCTGCTCCATGAGGCGGCCCTGGCCGATGTAGGCATATGCGTCCCTGCTGAACAACGGCAAGCTGACCATCATCGGGACTGCCCACATCCACAATGCGCGCCGAAGGACAGGACGCGAGGACGGGTTCCAACCGCCGATCCGCTGGGCAATGCGCAGCCAGGAGCGCAGGAGCAGGAGTGCCCCGAGGCAGAGCATCACGGTGCAGAGGATCACGCCAACCGGTGAAGTCCTGGCCATGATGAAGAGGGGCGTGCGGATCAAGGCGCTGCTACTGGCCAGCCAGCCGACCCCTACCGAACCTGCCACCATGAGCAAAGACCCGATGAATCCCTGGAGGATTGCCGTCCTTGCGGCCTTGGCAATTACAGTGCCGTGTACCGGGGCGTTGGAATCTCCAAGCGCCTCTGGATGAGCCAACGAACTCCCCACCTCACGCTCACGAAACTTCGACGTCACCATCAAACAAAATCCTGTCCGGTTCCCTGCCGCATCCGGGCCAAAGTGGCACTGCCGGCTGCCATGGATTATTGCAACTGTAGCATCGCCACCCTTGGCATCCCGGGGCCAACCGGACCGTGGGTCTGCCCGCGAAAGTGGCCTGAGATAGGATGGATGGGGCTCTTACGGCACCCTGTGACGATAACTACCTGACAAGGATCCTCCCATTTCCACGGACTCATTCTTCAGCGCGCTCACACGGTTCCGGCATCGTGTTCTTCCCTCTTCAGTGGAGGCAAGGCTCAATTCTCCCAAGGGCCTGCTCGTAGGCTTCGGCGTCGTCCACTTGGTCTTCCTCGTGTTCGCCCTGATCCTTTCCCTGCGGGGCGAGGCCTTCAGCGACACTTTCATCTATCGGGACTGGACCTCTGCCGGGTTCCGGGATGAGAACCTCAGCAGCGGGCCCAGCCCGTGGGTCTACCCCGTTCTGGCCTTGGTGCCTATGGCCATTGCGGGCTTGGCTGGACCCGGTCCGTTCTTCTTTCTCTGGGTGCTCATGATCACCCTGCTCAACGGAGTCGCTCTCGCCAAGCTCACGGGACGGGGCCGCCGTCGCGAGGCTATCCCGGCGGGATGGTGGTGGCTGGTCTTCGTCTTCATCATGGGTTGGCTAGGATTCGCCCGGGTGGACGGATTGACTGCCCCCATTGTGCTGATCGCCTTGGCGTACGGGGTGTCGAACCCTTTCATTGCCTCGACCCTCCTGAGCGTTGCCACCTGGATGAAGGTCTGGCCGGCTGCCGTCATGCTTTCTTTGTTCACCGTGGTCAAGCAGAGAACCAAAGTGGTGGCTGCCGGAATTCTCACCAGCGTCTTAGTCGTCGCGCTCACGGCTGCCGTAGGTCAACTGCCGAAGCTCCTTAACTTCCTGACCCAGCAAGGCGATCGTGGCATGCAGTTGGAAGCCACCTTCACCACTCCATGGTTGTGGCTCTCGGTCCTCCATGTGGGTGACTCGAGAATGTACATGAACACCGACATCAACTCGATGCAGGTGGATGGACCTGGCACGGCCTTCATGTCGTTCCTTATGCAGCCCCTTCTTGTCCTGGCCGCCATCCTGGTTGCCGCCCTGACCTTCTGGGCACTGCACAACGGCAAGCGAACCGGCGGGGCGGACCGCACCGAATTGTTGCTGGCTGGATCCCTGACCATGGCCACGGCTTTCGTCGTATTCAACAAGGTCGGGTCACCCCAGTTCATGGTGTGGCTGGCGCCTGCTGTCGCCGTCGGGCTTGCCCACAGCTGGAAGGAATGGCGGGTTCCCGCGGCGATGCTCATCGCCATTGGGGTGGCCACATACTTCATCTACCCCCTCTTCTATGACGCACTCAGCCACAACAACCCTTGGATGGCGCTGGTCTTGACGGTGCGCAATGTCCTGCTGGTGGTCCTGTTCTGCTGGTCCGTACGCCGCCTGTACCTTTTGGGCAAGAAGATCCCGGCCAACGAACCGGCCGCCGCTGCCAAGGAGTCCTGAGATTTCCGTTCGATTCTTTGCCGGGCTGGCCCGCGTGCGCGACGCCGCCCTGCCGCCTGCCGCCGTCGCCTGGTTCGGCCGTCCGTCGAGCGTTTGGTGGGGTTTCGCCGCCATCCATCTCTATTTCCTCGGCTGGATGGCAAGCTTCTTCCTGTCCGGAAACACGTTCAGCGACACGGAGCAGTACCGCCAGTGGGCGATCACCGGCTACAACCCCGCAGATCTCCACGGAGCGATCAGTCCCTGGGTATACCCGGTCCTCGCCCAGATTCCGATCTTCCTGGCCAACATCGCGGGCCCGGGTCCATACCTGCTGGTGTGGACGCTGATCATCACCGCACTCAATGCCGCCGGCTTGTTCATCTTGACCCGCGGCCCGCGCAGGACAACGGGAATTGCCCCTGCCTGGTGGTGGCTGTTCTTTACCGCTTTCATGGGCTACCTCAGCTTCGCCCGCGTGGAGGGCATCACGGCACCCATCGTGTTGGTCGCGCTGCTCTATGCCGCCACCCGGCCCGTGGCGGCCGGCATCCTCCTCAGCATCGCCACGTGGATCAAAGTCTGGCCGGCCGCCGTTCTGGTGCCCATCATCATCGCGAGCCACCGCAGGCTGCGGATCATCGCCTGCGGCGCCGCCGTAACTGCCGCCGTCGCACTGGGTACCTACGTTTCGGGGGGCCTCCCGCATATCCTCGACTTTTTAACCAACCAGGGCGAACGCGGCATGCAACTGGAAGCCACGTTCTCAACCCCCTGGGTCTGGTTGAGCGTGCTCAACATCGGCGGCTCCAAAATCGCAGACAACGTCGCCATCAATTCCACCGAGGTGTACGGGCCTGGAGCCAATGTGGCGGCATTCATGATGCAGCCGCTCTTGGTGCTTGCCGCCGTCGCCGGCTCCGCCCTTTTGCTTTGGGCGCTTCGGCGGGGTGCCGAAGCGGAAGAGCTGTTCCTCGAGGGCGCCCTCATGATGACCACGGCGTTCATCGTGTTCAACAAGGTGGGCTCGCCGCAATTCATCATCTGGCTCGCGCCGGTGGTTATCGCCGGGCTGACCCACGACTGGAATCGTTGGCGGGTTCCTGCCGCGCTCCTGATGGGGATCGCCATGACGACTTTCGTGATCTACCCGTTGTTCTACACGCCGCTGATCCATGCCAACCCCGTGATGGCAACGGTGCTCACCACCCGGAACGTGCTTCTGGTTGTCCTGCTCTGGTGGTCCGTGCAGCGGACCTTGGAACTGGGCCGCAAGTCCGGCGCAAGAACCGCTATTCAGAGCGCCTGAGCCGCCGCTCAAGCCTGCGGAGCAGTTGCGCAGGGGTGGAACGGATCAACAGTCTGCGCGTGTGGACGTCCAACACCATCAGGTAGACGGTGAATCCCAAGGCCACGAGGAAGGACAGGGAGGACACTTTGACGTTCAGTTCCACGAAGGACAGCACCGAAATCTGGTCCTGGGCGCCGAAGGCCACGAAAAACGTGACCGCGACATAGAGGGACTTGATCTGCCAGTCGTCCCTGATGCCTGTGACCGCGAGCAGCGGGATGAACCACAGGATGTACCACGGCTGGATAATCGGAGAAAGCATGACGACGGCGGCAAACGCCAGGGCCGCGCGTCTCACCAGCCGTGAATAGTCGCCGCGGAACATCAGTAACACCACCAGCCCGATTCCGGCCCACTTCATGAGGGTCCGGAGCCCAGTGGCGACGGTGGATCCCGGCAGGCCCAGGAGATTGGCGATCACCTCGACCTGCTGGCCGAGGAAGCCCGAAGGCGAGTATCCCGTGTAGCCGGGTGTCGGGTCGAGGATGGCCCAGACCCATCCAAAGCCAAGGTTGTACGGAATTCCGCTCACTGCCAGGACGGCAAAGCTGATACCCGCCGTCGCGCCCCAGAAAAAGAACTTGCGGGCCCAACTCGCTGCCGGACCCGCCCACATGAGGCCTATGAAAGGCAAGAGAAGTACTGTGATCGGCTTGATGCCGATGGAAGCCGTGACCAGCAGCAGCCCGGTGATGTGGCGCCCGGTTGCTGCAAAGTACATGCCGGCCACCGCCAGGCCCACCATGAGGGCATCGTTGTGGGCGCTGGCGACGAAGCTGATGAGAAAGAGCGGGTTGGCCACGGCGATCCACAGAGCGCGGCCGGGATTGATCCCGTGCAGCTCGGCGAGCCTGGGAACATACACCACGCAGAGCAGCACTCCCACAGTCGCAAGAACGCGAAAGAGCAAAACGGAAAAATCGGGCTGGGCGTCGGTGATGCCCACCACCCACCTGGCAAGCCACAGGAAGTACGGTCCGTACGGCGTCTTGGCTTCCGCCCAGGCAGGATCAGCGCCCAGGGAAAACCAGTTGCTGAGCGAGGAAATCCCCGCGGTGTAGGGGTTCTGGCCTTCCAGTACCAGCCTGCCCTGGCCGGTGTAGGCGTACACGTCGCGCGAATAGATGGGAACGGCAAACATCAGGGGCGCCGCCCACGCCGCAACAGCGAGAACCACGGATCTGAGCGAGCCAGGCCCCCAATCCTTGAGCCTTTGCCCGAGCCTCAACCATGACCTGACCAGAAGCATGGCCCCTGCCGTCAGCAGGATGGTGGAGGTCGTCACGCCCCAACCCTCCGTGCGCAGGGCGATGACAAGGGGATGCCTGAACATGGGCGAGCCGTTGGCGATCCAGCCGGCACCGATCGAGCCGACGAAGATCATCAGGGATCCAAAAAATCCTTGCCAGATTGCCACATAGGCCTTGATCTGGCCGGGGGTGCCGACGCCGATGCGCGCGGCTTCCGGGGAATACAGACTCGCGGCGGCCTTCTCCGACAGCGCTGCGGGTTCCTTTGCCTCATCCCGGCTATTTGAGGTGCCCACGCCCGTTCCGCCTGCCGTCATGATAATTCCAGTCCCTACGTACATTGGTCCAGCTCATCGAGGCAGGCAACAACCGCTCGACAACGGCCCAGTTTACCAGCCGCGATAAGCCGCAGACGCGGAATGGAGCGCCCCGCCACCCTTCCTGTGCGCCCGAACGGTAGGCTGGGCGGGTGCCTATTACTAATGAACGCATCGTCTGGATCGACTGTGAGATGACCGGTCTCGACTTGGTAAACGACGCCCTGATCGAGGTCGCGGCCTTGGTCACCGATTCGGAGCTGAACATCCTGGGTGATGGGGTCGACGTCGTCATCAAACCCGAAGACGCCGCGCTTGAACAGATGAACGACTTCGTGCGCGACATGCACACCCGTTCGAAACTCCTGGACGAACTCCCGCACGGCAAGACCATGGCCGAAGCCGAAGCGATCGTCCTGGAGTACATCGAGAAGTGGGTACCGGATCCGAAGAAGGCACCGCTGGGCGGCAACTCAGTCGGAACCGACCGGATGTTCCTCGCGCGGGACATGCCCAACATCGTCGAACACCTCCACTACCGGGTCATCGACGTCAGCACCATCA
The DNA here is from genome assembly GCF_030209755.1 of Arthrobacter sp. efr-133-TYG-118. GTDB lineage: Bacteria > Actinomycetota > Actinomycetes > Actinomycetales > Micrococcaceae > Arthrobacter. Next base: position 67,983 of record NZ_JARVRH010000027.1, read on the forward strand.
AGGAACTCTCGCGCCGATGGTTCCCCCGCGCATATTTCCAGTCGCCCGCCAAACACGGTGGCCACCGTGCACTTGGTGACATCAGGGACTCCATCGACGAACTGCGCTACTACCGCGAGGCCGTGTTCGTCCCGGCCCCTGGTCCTGATACGGCAACGGCACAGAAGATTTCCAAGCAGATTGCAGCCGGACCGGAGACCCCGGAAAGCACGTGATCTGCGGCACCTTTTCGGGAATTTTCAGCCAAACGGTCAAAAGTGGCAAAAGCACCCCCAAAGACGGGGTATAGTTTTTGTCGTTGCCTTCGCAGCTAACGGGTCATTCCGAAAGCATAAAAGGCTCATGGTGGGCGTAGCTCAGTTGGCAGAGCGCCTGGTTGTGGTCCAGGAGGTCGCGGGTTCAACCCCCGTCGCTCACCCTCATGAGATTGGTAGCAGTTTATCGATCGCAGCCAAAGGCCGTACTGGTTATCCAGTGCGGCCTTTGTTTTGTTCCGGCCGATTTCGGCCATTCCAGACCCGAGAACCAGAGGAACACCTGACATGACCGTCCTGCCAGTCACCATCTGGGGCGAGCCCGTGCTTCACCGCCGGGCGAGCGAGGTGGAAGAGTTCGACGACGAGCTGCGCACCTTGATTGCCGACATGTTCGAGACGAACGAAGCCGCCAACGGCGTCGGGCTGGCCGCACCCCAGGTGGGGGTCGGCAAACGCATCTTCATCTTCAAATACGCGAACGAGGACGACGCGCCCGACGAAGGCGTCCTGGTGAACCCGGTCCTCACCCTCTCCAAGATCCCCGGCGCCCTTCCCGATCCTGAGGAAGACGTCGAAGGCTGCCTGTCGTTCCCCGGGGAGCACTACCCGCTGCAGAGGGCCGAATGGGCCCGCGTCCAGGGCTTCGACGGCGACGGCAAACCGGTGGATTTCGTGGCAACAGGCTGGTTCGCGAGGGTCATGCAGCACGAATTCGACCATCTTGACGGCAAGCTCTATGTGGACCGCCTGGCTGACCGCTATGCCAAGAAAGCCATGAAGCAGGCCAAAAAGAACGGCTGGGGAGTTCCCGGGCTGAGTTGGATGCCGGGTGTTGACCCGGACCCCTTCGGACACTGAGCGATGACCGGCATCGCGCAGGACGAATTGTTCAAGCTTCTCGACATCCATGGCGAGGACGCTTTGGCGTGTGCCTCGCTGCTGGCGTCAGCTCCCGGAGACGGAACGCGACAGGCCCTTGCCAGCCTTCACGCACGCCTGGGCGCCTTTCCAAGCAGGTCTGCCTCCGCGGATGGCTGCACGGAAACGGACTGGATCGAAGCGCTCCTGCGCTTCGCACCGGTAGTCCACCGCTATCATCTTTCCCTTGGCATCCTGCCGGAGTCCTCCGCCGCGATCCTGGCCGATGTGGGACTGAACCTTCGTATCAACCGACGGGTTCATGGGCGCTTCGGCTTGGACACGTGGGCGTGGCTGACCTTCCACATGGCCGGAAACATCTTCCGGATCGGCCGCTTGCAATTCCACCTTGTGCGCGGCGACGCGGGAGGCTCCGCTGCCGTTAGCGACTCCTGGGTGCTGGGCGTACACATCCCCGAGGATGGCGGCCTCTCCCCTGCCGTCGTGGACACGAGCTTCAGTCAGGCCAGGGGGTTCTTCGAGCGATACTTCCCGGACAAGGCGGTCTCCGTGGCGAGCTGCGACTCCTGGATGCTGGATCCCTACCTTGCGCGGAAACTGCCGGACAGCAACATCGCCGCTTTTGCCCGCCGATTCACCCTGGACCGCTGCTCAGACGCTCCGGGCGACGCTGTCTACTTCACCTTCCGGCAGCGTGGCTTGGAAAACCTCGATCGGCTCCCCCGCGAGACCTCGCTCCAGCGGGTGGTGCTGGAAAGGATCGACGACGGCGGGGTCTGGCAGCTTGGACACGGCCACTTGGTGCTTCCCCTGGCGCGGAGGAACCACGCCTGACGCGGCCGCCCCCGCGCCCTCAGGCGGCTACATCGCCCTGATGGTCCGCTGACCGGGGCACGAGTCCAGGACGCGCCTCATGGCGTCTTTCTCCGCCTGGGTGACCCAGAGCCGGTACGCGGCTTTGACGGAAACCTGCCGGGCTACGTAATGGCAGCGAAAGCCCTTGTTGGCAGGGAGCCAGCTCGCGGCGTCGCTCGCGCCTTTCTTCACGTTGGCGGGACCGTCAACGGCAATGAGGTTGAGGGGGTCATTGGCGAGGCTTTGGCGCTGTTTGGCGGTGAGCTGCTGGGCGCCCTTCTGCCAGGCATCCCCGAGAGCCACCACATGGTCGATCTGTACGGCTGAGCTGCTTTCGGAGCCCCTGCGGAAATGGATGTCCTGCCCGATGTATGGCTCACGTAGCTCCCCGGAAGCGATCCTGCATTTGGAGTCTGCCGTGAACTCTGCCGCCGTAAGATCCCGCCTCAGGATGTCGTTCCTGGTATCGCAGCCGTTTCGGTCGACGTCGAGCCACGCCTGGCCGAATTCGTTGCGGTCGTAGTTGTCCTTGGCTGCACGCCCTTTCACAGGAAGCGCGTCCAAGGCATCAACGGCCGAACCGACCGGTACCGGCTGAACAGCTTCCACCGGCTTCATCCAGTTCGGGTCGAAGACCGGAGCTTCCGTTGGTCCGTTGACCGGGTCCTGGCCAACTGCGAACTGTCCGTTGCTGAAGAACCACCCAATGCCGGCAAGTCCACCCGCGATGATCAGAATCACCAGCACCCAGGCCTGCCGGGACTGGCGGCGGGCGCGTCGATAGACGGCCCAGGTGGTGCTCAAGGGATTGCGTCCTTTCGGGGAGGAATACGTCCCTTGAGACTAGATGAGGCGTTGACAGCCGATGCCGATATCCACAGTGTGGAGGACAAGTCACGGTGTCGGAATAATCACAGCGCAGGACAACGTCTGCCCCACGGGTCAGCGCGCAACCCGCTGCTGCGGCGCCTTACTGCTCCTTGGTGACGCGTTTCAGGTCTTCGGCTGCCAGCTCCAAAAGGGACCCCAACTGGATGACTCGGTCCTCGGAGATATCACCCGCAGCATGCGCGGCTTTGGCTTGGTCAAGCAGGCGCTGGGCTTCTTTAAGGTTGGCGCGCGCCACGTCCAAGGCGTGTTCCAGCGTTGTTTCGTGTTCCAGAATCTTTTCGCTTTCCATGCGTCCATTCTGGTCAGGTTTCCCGGCTGATACCAGCGCATCAGCCGGGAAAACCCTGTGTCTTTCCTGGCCTTGGCCAGGGCAGGCTAGACCCCGGCAGGCTCCAACGTTGCCTTCGGCTCCAGGTCAACGGCGACACTGCGTGCCGGGAACGACGGCGGGTTCACGCCGGCCATTTCCTCCATGACGCGCACTACCTGGCAGGAGTAGCCGAATTCGTTGTCGTACCAGACGTAGACCACGAGGTTCTTGTCGTTGGCGATGGTGGCCAGGCCGTCCACGATGCCCGCACGGCGGGAGCCGACGAAGTCCGTGGAGACGACCTCGGGTGAGTCGATGAAGTCGATCTGCTTGCGCAGCTCCGAGTGCAGGGACATCTCGCGAAGGTAGTTGTTGACTTCCTCCTTCGTGGTTCCCTTTTCAAGGTTCAGGTTCAGGATCGCCATCGACACGTCAGGGGTGGGAACGCGGATCGCGTTGCCGGTCAGCTTGCCCTGCAGTTCCGGGAGGGCCTTCGCCACCGCCTTGGCCGCACCTGTTTCGGTGATGACCATGTTCAGGGCGGCCGAGCGGCCGCGGCGGTCGCCCTTGTGGAAGTTGTCGATCAGGTTCTGGTCGTTCGTGAACGAGTGCACCGTTTCCACGTGTCCGTGGATGACGCCGAACTTGTCGTTGAGTGCCTTGAGCACGGGAGTGATGGCGTTCGTGGTGCACGAAGCCGCGGTGACGATCGTGTCCGTGTCCTCGATGGAGGAGTGGTTGATGCCGTGGACGATGTTCTTCAGCTCACCCTTGCCCGGAGCCGTGAGCAGCACGCGCGCGACACCCTTGCTCTGCAGGTGCTGGGACAGGCCCTCGGCGTCACGCCAGCGGCCCGTGTTGTCGACCACCAGGGCATCCTTGATCCCGTAGGCCGTGTAGTCGACGGTGGAGGGGTTGTCCGAGTAGATGACCTGGATCTGGACACCGTTGGCCGTAATCGTGTTGCCGGCCTCGTCCACGCGGATGGTGCCCTCGAAGGAACCGTGCACGGAGTCGCGCCGCAGCAGGCTGGCGCGCTTGACGAGGTCGTTCTCGGCGCCCTTGCGGACCACGATGGCGCGCAGGCGCAGGCCGTGCCCGCCGCCGGCCTTTTCGATCAGGAGGCGCGCCAGCAGGCGGCCGATGCGGCCGAAACCGTAAAGAACGACGTCGGTGCTGGTCCGGTCGTCCGCGCCGCGGCGCCCCACAACCCCGGCAAGTTCGGCGCGGAGGAAGTCTTCCAACGGCGTTCCCGGGGCCTCGGCCTTGTACTTCTCGTTCAGGCGGGCGATGTCGATCGCGGCGGCCCCGAGTTCAAGTTCGGCCAGCGTGTTCAGTAGCGGCGCGGTTTCCTCGAGCAGGAGTTCGTCCTTGCTCATCCGGCGCGCAAAACGGTGGGCTTTCAGGATGTTCATCGACGACTTGTTGATGAGGCTGCGCCCGTGGATGCTCGTCACCACGTTGTTCTCACGGTACAGCCGGCCGATCACCGGAATCATGGCCTCGGCCAGCGCTTCGCGGCCCATCCACGTATCAAGACAAGAATCTGATGACTGGCTCACAGAACTACCTTCCTAGGGTCAGCTACATACGTCCTCGTACGTAGATGGCGGCCGCCCGGAGTAATCCTGCGGCACTGGCATCGGCGGGACTTCGGTCTGCCCGGACACCTCGAACGCTGCAAAGAAAAACCGCCGGCTGCGAACGCAGAACCGGCGGTGGAACTTCTACGTTCACTGTCCATTCTAAGGTCTGGCACGGGACCTCTTGGCCGCCGGAATGCGTGAATTCACTCACACACGGCTGAGGGATGGGTTGACCGATACGCCGGGTTCTGTGCTTACCTGCCCTTGACCTGCGGAAACGTTTCGCGGGGCGTCACTGGGGTGTTGGGAGAATCAAGCCGTCGCTGAGCGCTGACGCCCGGGTGTCGTCGTCCGGGAACATGTGGGCGTAGGTGTTCAAAGTCTCGTGAGCGTCCTTGTGTCCGAGGCGGTGCGCGACGGCGACCGGGGACATGCCGCCCTGGATCAGGATGCTTGCGTGGTAGTGCCTGAGCTGGTGCCAGCCGTCGCCTATGTCGCCGTGCTTGGCCTCGCGGATGGTCTCGCGGACTTCCCGCCAGATGTCACTGGCAGTGTTCCGGAGGATCGCCCCGCGGAAGGTGTTGCCGAACACGAGGCCGCCGGCGTTGGCCGGGCCTTCCTTGAGGGTCTTGAGGAGTTCCACGGTCGCGGGTCCGATGGCGATGCTGCGGATGCTGGAGCGCGTCTTGGGCGGCCCCCACACTGGTGTGCGGGAGTTCGTGCCGATGAACTGCCGGTCCACGCGGACCGTGCCGGTGCGCAGGTTCACCCTGTCCCACGTCAGTCCGCGCATTTCGCTGCTGCGCATCCCCGTGGCAGCACAAAAGGCCACCATCGGCCGGTAGTGAGCCTGCATGGTGTTGGCGATGCGCTGCACCTGTTCCGTGGGCAGGGGGACGATGGGGACGTGTTCGATTTTGGGCATGCGGATGCCGACGCATGGGGATGCGTCTAGGTGGCCGTCGAGCACGGCGGCTTTCATCATTGACGCCAGGTACCCGTAGCTGACCTTGACGGTTGCTGGGGCGAGTGTCCGGGACCAGGTGAGGACGGCGGCTTGGACTTCCTGTCTGGTGATGTCTTCGAGCGCCCTGCCGGTGAAGGAGGGGAGCACGTCGTTGCGCATCCGCCGGTCGATGTTCACCCGGGAGGAGTCGCGTTGGTGGATCTGTTGTTCCTGCCACGATGCCGCGTAGTCCTCGAACAGGGTCCGGCGGGCGTCCACAGGCCGGTACACGCCTTTATGGAGGTCTCCGCGTACTTCGTCCAGCTTGGCTTGCGCGGCGGCTTTCACAGCGAAGCTGGCGCTACGACGGCGGCCGTCAGGTTCGATCCAGTTGACACGCCAGCGCAGGCCCTGCCCGTAGCGGTCGGTGCGTGTTTTATCCTTCCTTTGCCAGCGGTCTTCTATGGCGGCCATGTCAGGCTACGTGTGGGTCGTCGTGGTGTTGGGCTTCGTGTTGGGCGGCTATGAGTTCTTTGGCCATGTTCTGCAGGATCGCCCGGGAGGATGCGGGTAGGTTACCGGCCCCGGCGAGCACCAGCGCGTCACTGGTGGCGTCTTCGACTTCCAGGCCGAGGGACACGGCGCAGGCCATCACCACTTCGGTAATGGACACGCCCAAGCCGCGGGCGAGCCCTTGGATGGTGTTGGCTTTGGGGAACGCGTCGATGCCATCCGCGATGATCTGCTGCAGCCGTCTCGGCGTAGGGTCGCCACCGCAGGCGTCGGACAGGGACGCTATGGTGCGTCCGGCTCGTTTGGATTCTATGAGTCGGCGTAATCCGCGTTCGCCTTTGGGGCCGCCGCCGGTCGTGGGCACGGCCGCCATTACGCCGGTGTCCGCGGACCATGACCAGCCGGCTTGTTCGCCGGGCCAGAGCTCGGTGAGTACGGCTTGTACGTCTTCGCGTCCGGCGGCGGCGAATTCCTCTCCGGATACGCCGACGACGCGGGCCATGCGGGCGAGTGTTTCGGCGGGCGCGACGATGTGGATCGATTGTCCTTGGCCGATTGCCTGGTAACCGTTGACGATGTTGCGCCAGCGGGTGTCTGACATGCCGGCTAGCTCGGCTGCTTTTCGTGCTGACATGCCCTTACGTCTTTGGGCGTCTTGCAGGAGCTTCCCCTCGGGGGTCTGTAGCGTGTTCATTCAGCTATCCTTTCTGTGAAATACCTGATAGTCAATGTTCGCATTCTATCGCGTGAGATTGCATTTTTCCTGAGCGAATTAATCCAATCATTTGTTTTATAAGTTCGCGTTGTCAACAGTAGTTCGCGAACTACAACCGTGTAATTCCGAATCCCGCATTTATTACGCAGATTTTCCCTAGTTTCCCAAGGATTCCCCAAGGTTACCCCAAGGACTCATGCAAACATACTTGCAGTTCGCATGAGTGTGGGCCTATATTTAGTCCACCGAACGGAGGTAGTTAGCGCGGACCACCCGTCAGGGGGCGGAGAACCGGCACTGCCGAACAAGGGGAAAAGGAACTGCCTGCAATGAACGAAAACGACGCCCCGGGTCTCGGGCGCTCGAACACAGCAACAGCCACCGACGTGCTGCTCATGCACGCCTACCACGAATGCGAAGACGGACAAAACACCGCAGCATGCGGGCACCGCTTCGGTTCCGACCGGATCGACCCAACCGGCATGCACGTAGAAACCTGCGGCGTGTGCCTGGACTTCATCAAACTCCCATGCGGAAGGTGGCACAGCATGACCCGAGAACCCGACCTCACCGCCATGCAGGCCGCAGAAGAACTGCAGGTCTGCGCCAAAACGGTCCGCACACTGTGCGCCCAGGGCAAGATCGTTTCCTACCGCGTCGGAGTCACGCCCGGCAGCCGGACGGCACCGATCCGCATCCGGCGCCGCGACCTCGAAAAGTACAAGGACTCCCAGCAGGGACCGTCCCGCCGATAACGCGAAGCGGTCCGTTTCATGCAGCCGGGACGGACCAAAACGCAACCACCCCACCCACCCCTTTAGGAGAAAACCCCATGTCACTCAAATCATTTTTTTTGCCACGCAAGGTAGTGCCGCTACCCACGGACGCGAAGTCAACGGTAATGGACGCAGAAGCACGCCGCCTGCACTTCCGCGCGGCCCTCGAAAACGCCCACAAAGACATCGTCATGGCGTCCGCCAGGCTGGAGCTCATCGGCACGGCACCGGCCGCTGACGACGGTGAACGTTGGGAACGCGCCCGCGCCGCCGTGAAGATCCTGCAGAGGGCCGTCTGATGTCCTCCCATGCCTCAGAGGAACGCAACACCAAGCGGGCAGCCGCACGCCGCCGGCTACTGTCCGAAATCAAAAAGGCCGTCCGCACCATCGAACGCGACATCGAGGCCCGGGACGCCCTGATCCGCCAGGCCGTCGCCGCCCGCGTCCCCCGGCAGGACATCATGGCCGCCACGGGCCTGTCCCGCTCCCGCATCTACCAGATCGCGACCGGCACCGACGCGCCGGAAAGTTCGCATAAGTAAGACCTTGCGCGAAGTTCGCATGTGCAATACGCTGAACATACAAAGCAGCCCGGACCGACCAAAGGAGAACATGATGCGTTTCTATCGACTCACCCGCCCCGAAGCAGAGACCACTGTCCGGGCGCTCGTGTCGAACTTCTACGACGAAACCCCCGCCGGCCTGTACGAGGAAGCGGACTTCCAGGACCTGGCCGAACAACTGTCGTGGATCCTGCACGGCACCGTAACCGTGGGTACCATCGCCCCCGTCTATGACGCGTTCGACGAACTCGCCCAAATCGAGAACGGCACCCACCACCGCATCCGCCGCAACGGCTCCTTCACGCTGGACAACACCCCCGACCTGCTCGACATCGTGGACACCCAGCTCCGTGAAGGCATCTGGTTCCTGCTCCAGTACGCCGGATTCAAAGCCCGCACGGACACGACCACCGTTCCCGAGGCGCTGGCAGCATGAACCGCATCACCGGCCGCGTCCTCGGCCAACTGATCCTCGCCGGCATCCTGCTGATATTCCTGCTGGCCCCCACCGCATTTGTCACGCTGCTGACCGGCAGCGGATACTAAGGAGAATGAGAAAACCATGACCACAACCGAAGCGGAACGCGTAATTTCTACGCCCGCCACTTCCAAACGTGCGGCCAAGGCACCGGAGAAGGGCCTGGCGTTCACGCACAACGGGCACCGGTACAAGCTCGACGGGCTCCCCGTCACGGGCGTGACCACGCTTATCGGCGGGGGCATCCCCAAGCCGGCGCTCGTGCGGTGGGCGCCGCGGGTCGTGGCTGAATGGGTCACCGACCCGGACAACCGGCCGCGCCTCGACGAACTCCTGAAAGGTGACGCCGACGCGGCCATCCGCGAACTCAAGGAACTCCCCACCAAGGTCCGTGACGAAGCCGGAATCCGCGGCACCGCAGTCCACGCCCTCGCGGAAGCACTGATCCACGGCGGCGAAGTCGAAGCCCCAGAAGACATCGCCCCGTTCGTCGAAGGCTACGCCGAGTTCCTGGACCTGTGGCAGATCACCCCGCTCCTGACCGAGCGGCCATGCGCAAACCGCACCGACTGGTGGGCAGGGACCTTTGACCTGTTCGCCACGTCCCCGCTTCTGGCCGGTGGAAAGCCGATCCAGATCGACCTCAAGACCTCCAAGGGCGTGTACGGGGAAACCGCGTTGCAGACTGCCGCGTACGCCAAGGCCGAGTTCTATCTCGACAAGGACGGCAACGAGCAGCACATCCCGGAGATTGCAGCGACCTACGTCGCGCACGTCACCGCCGAAGGCACCGCACTGTACGAACTGGCGAGGGACCGGGAGCAGATCGAGCAGCACTACCAGATGTTCCTTGCCGCCGCATACATCCACAAGACCGCGAAACTCCGTGACGCGATCATCACCGAACCACTCACCCCAACCGAAGGAACCGAAGCAGCATGAGCGAAGTAGCCACCATCCAGCAGCCGGGAGCACTCGCCGCACCGGCAGTGTTCACTCAGACCGCGACCGCAACCACCCGCAACCTCGAAGCGTGGGCGTCCGAACTGACCCACGCCTATGCCATCGCCCAGACGATCTGTGGCACATCTTTTGTCCCGCAGCACTTCCGGGGGCAGCCCGAAGAATGCGCCGCCGCGATCCTTTACGGCGACACCCTCGGCCTCGCCCCCATGGTCGCCGTCCGCTCCATCTACGTCGTCCACGGCACCCCCGCCCTGTACGCCCAGGCGATGCACGCCATCGCAATCTCGAAGGGCCACGAGATTGAGCGCGTCTACGCCGACGAGGAGCGCGTCGAATTCCGGGCCCGCCGCCGCGGACAGCAGGCCTGGCAGAAGGTCGAGTGGACCATCGAACGCGCCAAGCGCGCCAAGTACACGTCTAACTCCAAGTACCAGGAAAACCCCATCGGGATGCTCACCGAGAAGTGCAAGGCAGAAGCCGCGAAACTCGTCGCCCCCGAAGCCCTGTCCGGTCTGAACTCCGTGGAAGAAATCGAGTTGGGCGACTACGACAACACCCCGCTCGAGCAGGTAGCCGAAGCGCCGGCCAAGCCGAAGCGCACCATCACCCGTAAACAGCAGCCCGCCCCCGCGCTGCCACCTGTGGTGAAGGAAGCGCCGGCCCCGGTCGAGGAACCGGCTGAGACGCCTGAACCTGATCGCCTGTTCGATGAAATCACCACCGCCCAGCTGACCAAGCTCAACATAATCCTCCACGAGCAGGGCCTCATGGAGCGCGAGGACAAGCTGACCTACCTGTCCAACTACCTTGGGCGGCCCATCACGTCGTCCAAGGAACTGACCAAGCAGGAGGCGCACCGCCTGATCGACGAACACGAAATGGAAGCAGCTTCCCGGTGACCCGGGCCATTTCGTTGGCCCTTCGTTGCAGCGGCGGGAAGGCAGTCTATGACGACTTTGCCGCCGCGAACCGGGTCGCCCAGCGAACCAATACCATCAGCCGGCGCACTGGCCGCACCACCCGAAAAGTCACGGCGTACCACTGCGCCGAACACAAAGGCTGGCATGTCACATCGCATACACCCAAGAAAGAACGGAAAGCAGCATGACTAACATCCTGACGATCACCGGCAATCTGACTGCCGATCCCGAGTTGCGCCGCACCCCGTCTGGCAGCCCGGTCACTAACTTCACCATCGCTGATACGCCGCGGACGAAGAACCCGCAGACGAACGAGTGGGTAGACGGGGAGACCCTGTTCATGCGTTGCGCGGTGTGGCGTGAAGCCGCTGAGAACGTGGCCGCGTCATTGACGAAGGGGATGCGGGTGACCGCGACGGGGAAGCTGAAGGCCCGCTCCTATGAAACGAAGGAGGGGGAGAAGCGTACCGCGATTGAGCTGGAAATCGAGGAAATAGGCCCTGCCCTCAAGTACGCGACGGCGAAGGTTACTCGCACCCAGGGCGACGGCCAGCAAGCCCAGCGCAACGGGGGCGCCCCGCAGCAATCAGGTAGCTGGGGCGGCCAGCCGCAGCAGTCGAGCGGTTGGGGCAGCACCCCGTCGGCGGCCGAGCCCGGTTGGGGCGAACCGAACTTCTAACCCAAGTCACCCCTGAAAGGAACCCGCACCATGAATGACCGTATCCCCTCCCCTGCAACCGCGACCCACCGTGACGCCGAAACCTGGCCGACCGCGAAGTCCAAGGCGAAGCGCCGGCACCTGACCCGCAAGAAGGTTGCACGGGCCGGGCAGGACAAACGCGACGCGGCGCAGCGCGGCGTCTAATGCACACCGTGCACCGGCCCGTGACCGCCACGCGCCTCGCGGTTGTAGCGGCGCAGACAGTGGACCCCCGATCCAAAACCGCTGTCTGCGCCCGCTGCGGCATCGACTTCAAACGCACCGTCCGAACCGACCGTCCCCTCAAACAAACCTGCCGCGACTGCCACCAAGTCGCCCCACGATTCGCACAAGGAGAAAACCATGACCACAACAATCCCAACCATTGCCCTACGCCCGCCCGTGACACTGCCCCGTACGCGGCCACGCCAGACCGTTAACCTCTGCCCCGGCTGCGGACACCCCGAAGTAGACAACCTGGACTGCAGGTGCGCCAAATGAGCGACCGCGACGAGTTAGACGCGATCCACGCCCACCTGCTGGCCGACGCCAAGCGGCAGCCAGAGTACGCCAACAACCAGGTGAGCGCCCTCTACGGCTACAGCGAAGGCGCGGAACACGCCCTCGACGTCGTCCGGCTCAAGGGTTACGTCAAGCACCGCACCATCACCACCACCGCCGAGGTGGATGCGCTGCCTGATGGGAGCATCATCCGCACCTGTTTCGGTATCGCCGTAACCATCTACCGCGCCCACCGGATCTTGACCGCAGAGGGCTTCCACCACGCTGTCAAGCACGGCCCCGCAACCGTCCTGTTCGAACCGGAGGAAGGAACCCTTACATGACACTCACGATTACGGACATGTTTTGCGGCGCCGGTGGCAGCAGCACGGGTGCCATCCAGAATCCGGGCATCAGCGTGAAGACCGCCCTGAACCACTGGCAGAAGGCACTGGACTCGCACAACGCGAATCACCCGGACACGATCCACGTCCAGGCTGACATCAAGGAAACCGACCCTAGATACATCGGCAACTCGGACATCCTCTGGGCGTCCCCTGAATGCACTAATCACTCCGTGGCCAAGGGCAAGAAGCGCATCACGAACCAAGCCGACCTCTTCGGGGACACACTCCCTGACGAAGCCGCCGACCGGTCCCGGGCCACCATGTGGGACGTACCCCGGTTCGCGGAAGTCCACCACTACCGGGCCATCATCACCGAGAACGTCGTGGACGCCGCCAAATGGGTCATGTTCGACGCCTGGCTGATGGCAATGACATCCCTCGGCTACGAACACCGCATCCAATACCTGAACAGCATGCACGCCCAACACGGCGGCCTGCCAGCCCCGCAGTCCCGCGACCGCATGTACGTCCTCTTCTGGAAGAAAGGCAACAAAGCACCCGACGTGGAGAAGTACTTCCGGCCCAAGGCCTACTGCCCGTCCTGTGACGAGGTTGTGGACTCGATGCAGGTCTTCAAGAAAGCCGAGCAATGGGGACGATACCGGGCCCAGTACGTCTACCGCTGCCCCAAGGCGTCCTGCAAGAACGCCGTCGTGGAACCTGGCTGGCTGCCCGCATCCCACGCCATCGACTGGTCACTCCGTGGGGAACGCATCGGGGACCGCAAGAAGCCACTGGCCGACAAGACCCTCGCACGGATCCGGGCAGGGCTCGCCAAGTACGGCAAGGAACCCGTCAGCATTGATTCAGTGCGCGGCTCGCAGATCATCAGCCCCGTCAACACCGAACCGTTCCAGACCCAGACGACCGCCTACACCCGTTCGCTGCTCGTGCCCGTCGAAGGCCGCGAAGGTAAAGAGGCTGCCCGGGTCAGCGATGCGCTGCGCACCCAGACCACTCGCAACGAGACCGGGCTGCTCACGCCGCCGCGGACGCACATGCTGATGGAGTATTACGGCAATGGGCAGATGCACGCCACTTCCAAGGCGATCCCGACGATCACCACGCATGACCGGTTCGCTATGATCACCACTCTCCGCGGCACGAACGCGCCCAAGGATGTGGGGCAGCCGCTCGATACGTTCGCCGCCAACGGTCTCCACCACGGCCTGGCCGAATGGAAAGTACCCGAGGTGGACGACTGTGAATTCCGGATGCTCGAGCCGCACGAAATCAAAGCGGGCATGGCCTTCCCGAAGGAATACATCATGCTCGGCAACAAACGCGAGCAGGTCAAAATGGCTGGCAACGCCGTCACGCCACCAGCAGCAAGGGACCTTGTAGCCTGCATGGCAGAGACGCTGGTGGCAGCATGAGCGCTAACGTCGAGCCGCACGTGTTTCCTTCAAAGACGCATCCGGGCCAGTGGTTCTGGCTGGCCGCGGACGGGAAGAACGGGTGGGCGTCGGACCAGGCGACCGCTGAACGTCGCGCCGGGATCACCCGGGAATAAATCCATGACCATGACACCCAGCGGCGCGCGTGCACTTCGCACAGCGCCGCTGGTCTTATGCTTGATATCTACGCACTGAAAGGCCCGGAGAATAATGGCTTGGTTCAAGGTGGACGACAAGCTCCACACGTCTCGGAAGCTGATGAGCATCCCGCGTAAGTACCGTCTGGCGGCCCTGGGCCTGTGGACCATCGCAGGCTCATGGTCGGTGAGGCAGGATACGGACGGCTTCATTCCCGACTATGTGATTGAGGAGCTGGCCGGGTCGCAAGTGCATGTGAATGCCCTCGTGACCGCGGAGCTATGGATGCCTGCAGCGGGAGGCTGGAGGTTTGTCGTGTGGAGGAAGTCGCAAGATGGCGATTACCGTCCGAACATCCGCAAGACCGTCAGGCGGGCCGTAATGGAGCGCGACGGTTATCGCTGCGTGTTCTGCGGGGCACTAGATGGACTTTCCCTCGACCATATCGTCCGATACAGGGACGACGGTCCTGACTCCGAAGACAACCTGCGCGTGCTTTGCATGCCGTGCAATCTGGAGCGTGGCTGATGGCGTGGTTCAAGGTTGATGACGGATTTGCTTTTCACCCAAAGGCCATCGAGGCGGGCAACTCTGCGCTCGGACTGTGGGTCCGTGCCGGGGCATGGTGTGGCGCGAACCTCACGGACGGCGCACTCCCGAAGCACATGATCGGCACACTAGGAGCACAGGCGCGGGACGCACGAAAGCTTGTACAGGTAGGACTCTGGGTGGAGACGGAGACTGGTTACAAGTTCCACGAGTGGGGGAAAATGCAGCCCACAAAGACTGAGGTTGAGGCGGAAAGGGAGCATAACAGGGCACGACAGAAGGCGTGGCGAGATAAGCACCGTAACGCCGTTATTGACACCGTTACTGACGATGTGACTAACAACGCCCCGACCCGACCCGACCCGACCCCTTTAACAAAAGACGCTGACGCGTCTTTTGCCGCAGGCAACGTCAGCGAGCTCCGCACTGCAACATCCATGCCCATCCCCGCGAACTTCACCATGACCGCCCCCATGCAAAACTGGGCGCTCCGCACCATCGGCACCACCCGTACCCTGAACCTCGAACTGGAAACCGAAAAGTTCGCCGCCCACGCCCGGGAAAAGAACATCACATCCGCGAGCTGGCCTGACTCGTGGCGTAAATGGATCCTAAAGGCCATGGAATTCCACGACCGTGACAAAGCCAACGCCGGGCCCGCCACCACCGAAGACCTCAAAGCCCTGTACCGTGCCCCCGCCATGCACCGCGGCAAGCCGCTGGAGGAACCCGCATGACCGAACCCGCTCCCGAGAACGTCCCACCCCAGGACGTGTCAGCGGAACGCGCCACCCTCGGAGCCATGCTCCTCTCCCGGGACGCCATCGGAGACATCAGCGACATCCTCACCGGGACCGACTTCTACCAGCCCCGCCACGAAACCATCTACGACACCATCCTCAAACTCCACGCCGGCGGACAAGCCGTCGATGTCCTCACCGTCGGAGACGCCATCACCCGCGCCGGGGAACTCCCCATGCTCGGAGGCAACACCGCCTACCTCCACGAACTCCCCATGGAGTGCCCCTCCCCCACATCCGGGGAATACTACGCAGGCATCGTCGCAAGGGCAGCCGTCCGCCGCCGACTGATCACCGCCGCCGCCAGCATCCAAGACATGGCCCGCCGGGGCGGCGACGAAGACGACATGGTCGAACAAGCCCGCAAAGCTGTCGACGACACCAGCCGCGCCACAGCCGACAAAGTTGAATCCTTCGGCGAAACCATCGACGCCATGCTCGACACCCTCGACGAAGCCCCCAACCACGTCCCCACCCCCTGGCGCGACCTCAACGCCATCATCGGAGGCCTACGCCCCGGCGGGCTCTACATCGTCGCCGCACGCCCCTCCGTCGGCAAATCCGTCGCCGCCCTCCAACTCGCCAAAAGCCTCACCGCCCACGGCTCCGTCGCATTCGTCTCACTCGAAATGTCCAACGCCGACGTACAAATGCGCGCCGTCGCAGCAGACCTCCACATCGACCTCAAACGCCTCATGGACCGCCAGTTGTTGGATGAAGACTGGACCAAAATCCGGGCACGCCGCGCCAACTGGCAAACCGTCCCCCTCTACGTCGACGACAACTCAGGCGTCACCATCACCGACATCAAACGATTCGCCCGCTCCGTCAACCGACGCCAACCCCTCGCCGGCATCGTCGTCGACTACCTCCAACTCCTCGCCGCACCCACCGGCGACAAACGAAACCGCCAAGAATTCGTCGCAGACATGTCCAGGCAGTTGAAGATCCTCGCCATGCAAATGAACGTCCCCGTCATCGCCCTCTCCCAACTCAACCGAGGCGCAGCCCAAACCGACCGCATGCCCACCATCAGCGACCTCCGCGAATCCGGCGCCATCGAACAAGACGCAGACGTAGTCATCCTCCTCCACCGCGAAATCATCGGAGACAAACGCGGAGACCTCACCATGATCGTCGGCAAAAACCGCAACGGCCGCACCGACGTAGCCGACATGCAATTTTTTGGACATTACTCCAGCATTTACGATGCTTAGAAACGAAGTGTTACTGCCGTCGTTCGCGTATTTTATGGTAGAATGCGAGAACGCAAAAGGTCCCGCGGTGCTACCAACACCCGGGACCGTGACCGAACTGAAAAGGAGTTCGATATGCCAAAGCTTACCCCAGCAGAACGGTTCTGGGCGAAGGTCGAGAAAACCCCAGGTTGCTGGAACTGGACCGCCAGCAAAAATGAACACGGCTACGGCAGGTTTCGGACTGAGGGCCGCGTCGTCAAGGCCCACCGCGCCGCCTACGAAATCGCCCGCGGCCCCATCCCCCCAAGGCTGGTCGTTGACCACATCTGCCACAACCCAGGATGCGTGAACCCGGACCACCTGCGCTTAGCGACCCACAAGCAAAACCAAGAGAACAGGGCAGGCGCCCGCCATAACAATAAGTCCGGCGTCCGCGGCGTCGTCTGGTACAAAGCCAGCGGCAAGTGGCGGGCGCAAGTAGGGCATAAAGGCAAGCTCCACCACGTCGGCATGTTTGCCAATCTCAACGAAGCGGCTGCCGCTGTGGCTGCCAAACGCCGGGATCTATTCACGCACAGTGAGATGGATCGCATCTCCGCTTGACAGCAAACGAAGCAACACTTCCCAACTACGCGAACACCCGATACCATGAACACACACCCACAAACACCACAGGAGAACCCGATGAGCACCACCACACCCCATGAAGAGGCGGCGTCCGATGTCTGACCTGTCTTCCCTCCTGGCACCAATCCGTAAGCGTGTTGAAGCGTACCGGGATCATGGAACCCCCGGCCTTCACGCACCACAAGACCGCGCCCAACTCCTTGCCGCACTCGACGCCGTACTCGCGCTGCACAAGCCAGTCACGTACTGGATGACGGACGAGGACGCGGATATCTCATACCAGACAAAGCAGGATGCTCTGGAGGAGCGCACGGACCTCACGGAAGCCGATCTTGTCCCGTTCGAGCTGTGCAGCCATTGCAAGACCATCGAGGAAGCTCCATGTGAAGGCCAATGCGTCCGAGAGGTTGGCTACCGCGAATCGTTGTGGCCGTGCCCGACTGTGACCGCCGTGACCGCTGCACTCGGGGAACAAGCATGAGCGCGGTTGAGAGTATGCGCGCCGATTTGGCTTACGCCGACAGATACCGCAATCGTGCCAGAGTCTTGGACGGCCTCGGGATGCTGCTTGAATGCGAAACACCAGGAACAGTGAGCGAGGTAGCCGTAAAGCGCGGGCGATGGTTCCGCCGCTTCATCGGCCGAGGCGAGCAGCAGGAGGAAATCATCCTGTCCAACGACGAACGCCGGGAGTTCGCGGATTGGTGCAAGGACCGCGCCTCAAAGTTGCGCAAGCAGGCCAATGTCATTGAGATTCGGTTGGCAAAGGGAGTGGCCGAGTGAGCGCGTCAATGGCCGAGGGAATCGCGGAGGTGCTCGCGAAGAACCGGATCGCATCAAGCCTCGATTGCACCTGTGGGGCCGTGTTCCATGAAGTCGACAGCTCCGATGACGTATTCCCCGAACGCTACGAATCCGACTTCGAAGCCCACCAGGCCGCCGTGTTGGCCGCAAACGGGTACGGGAAACTCGGACCTACGCAATTCGTCCTAGCCGAGCGTGAGGCCGAGCTACTCAAGCTCAAAGGACCATGTAGGGCGCCTAAATGCCGGCTGCACTTTGCCCACCATGGGCCGTGCGATACAAGGAGGCCGGAATGATCCCGGAAGAAGCGATAGAAGCGGCGGCGGAGTGGCTACCTCACTCGGACGACTGTGAGGTTCGTCCGGAGCGCGACTGCACATGCTGGTTGCCCCGCGTGAACCTAATGCGCGCCGCCCTTGAAGCCGCTGCCCCGTTCCTGCGCGCACAGGCGTTGGAGGACGCGGCTGAAGAGTTCAACTCACGGCTACCAGACGGCACGGGCAACGGACGCGCATACAACTCCTACCGAGTCGCTGAACTACTGCGGGCTCGTGCGGTTACGGAAAGAGGCAGGGAATGAGTTACCAGCGTGGGGCCGTGATAAGCCCGGAACTAGCCCTCACCCGTTCCCGCGAAGCGCTACAGAAGGAACTGGACGGCCTTGCGCGGGCACGCCTGGCGGCCGTCGCGGAAATGGAACGCATCGAACGCCGCATCCAAGCATCCCGCGCCAGGCAGCGCCGGAAGCGTGTCCGCCGAGGGCCCGCCACCTATGCGCCCACCGCGTCCGCCCTCGCCTACCGCGACACGCACCCCGCGGACCTGTCCCCCACCGTCCACGGCGGCCCGGAAGGACTCAAAGCCGCCGCCCAAGAAGTAGCCGAATGGGAAGCACGCCGACTAGCCACGAAGGACGCCGCATGACACGCACCAGGGCCACCGCCAAACAAGCCGGGACCAGCTTCGAACGACTCATAGCCGACTACCTCGCCCAAGAGGTCGACGACCGCATCGACCGGCGCGTCAAAACCGGGGCAGCCGACAAAGGCGACATCGCCGGACTACGCCACCACGGCCACCGACTCGTCATCGAATGCAAAAACGTCGCCAAAACCAACCTCGCCGGCTGGGTCACCGAAGCCCAAGTAGAAGCAGGGAACGACGGGGCACTCCTCGGCCTCGTGGTCCACAAGCGGCGCGGCAAAGGACAACCCGGCGACCAATACGTAACCCTCACCCTCTCGGACTTGGTGAAACTCCTCACCCTCGGGACGCCCTAAAAGTTTGCAAGAAAACGAAGCGTCAATACTAGACGTTCGGTAGTAGCAAGCGTAGGATTGCGAACATAACCACCCACCAAGGAGAACACGATGGCACCCAAGAAAGCCCCCACCCTCACCGGGATCCTCGCCCTCGCTGAAGGCATCGAGGAAACCCCGTCCAACTATGCGACCAGGCGCGAACTCATCCGCGACCTCAAAGCACGCATCGCAGCCGAGCCCGCATCATGAACCCGCCAGTCGCGATCCCGACAGCTACCCGGCCCATCACCTTGCCGGACGAAAACTACGGGCTTGACCCCGTGAAGAACTGGCGGCTGATCGCCAAGTTCAACGCCATGCCACCCGCACAGCGCGACAGCATCCTCACCCCCACCACCAAGTAGGAGAACCCCATGACCACGCTCATCCCCGAACGCCTCGAAGCCTTCAACAAAGGCCTCATCACCCTCGACGCATCCAGCCACAACTCCTTCGAAGACGGCCACTGCAGCATGGAAGTCGTCGCCTGGTTGGCCGGTGAAGGCCACACCGACGCACCAGAATGCGCGTCCCCCGTCCTGACCCGATACACGATCCGCCTGAACGACAGGTGGAACGCCGAGCAACGCCAAGCCCTCGCCCCGTTCCTGCCGCGCATGGTCGGCACCGGTGGCGACGGTTTGGATGAGGAACGCCAGCGCATCGCCACCCGCTACCTCATCGAGAAGCTCCTCGGCCCGTGGCTGCGGCTGGCCGGCATGCACGATGACGCGGACCTCCTCGCCACGCTCATCTCCGTTCCGGCGGCTGAGCTGATCATCAAGCTCCGCGAAATCCGCGAACGGGCATGGAAGAAGCGCTCCGCATCCCGCGCCGAACTCCGCCAGAAGGTTGAGGCGAAGGTCCGCGAACACTACGCCAAGAAGCCCGCTGTCGCTGTCGCTGACGCTGCCGCTGTCGCTGACGCTGCCGCTGTCGCTGCCGCTGTCGCTGTCGCTGACGCTGCCGCTGACGCTGCCGCTGTCGCTGACGCTGACGCTGACGCTGCCGCTGCCGCTGTCGCTGCCGCTGCCGCTGTCGCTGTCGCTGACGCTGTCGCTGCCGCTGCCGCTGCCGCTGCCGCCCCGTACGACACCTGGGGCACCAGCTACAGCGCCGCATACTCCGCGGCCCGCAAGTACTACCGCGAACACCCCGAAATCTTCGAACACATCCACGCCCTCAACAAGGAACAGCAGCCCTACGCGCTCGAACTGCTGGAACTCATGATCAAGCCCGAGGCCACCAAGTGAGCCGCGCCCTGGACGGCAACCCGTACGCCGACGAGGCCGACACCGGCAACTGCGTACCCGACGCCTACGTGCAGGCTCAGGCGTCCCTCGCGTTGGCACATGAGGTCCGCACCCTCACGCTGGTCTTAGTGCAGGCGCATGGAGCCGCGCATGGTGTCGTGGCCACCCCCGAAATCGCGGCAAGGCTGGGGATATGAGCGACCGCGAACCGAGACACCGCGCCGAACCCGACGGCGCGCCCCAAACCCGGGAAGAAGTCACGAGCGGGTACGTCAACCCCTCCCAAGCACGAATGGCTGCGTGGGAACAGAAGCAAGCACTCACCAGGGAGAACCATGTCTGACCTCGCCAAGCTGTTGCAGGAGCATTCCGCGACGCGGCTGCTGCACAACCCAACCCGGCACGTGTGCAACGGGTGCGGGCAGGCCATCACCTCGACCATGAGTGAGCACCAAGCCGACGTGCTGGACTTGGCCGGATTCGTTAAGGACACGGTGGTGGTGAGTGCTTACCAAGCCGGACTCTACAGAGGCATGAGCGCTTCCGATGCCGAGTGGGTTGGACCCGTCGCCAGCCTCCAACGCCTGCATGACAAGACCGGCGACCGGCTCCGTGCCGCCCGCGCCCTCGTCCGTGAGCAGCGGGAAACGATCACCGCGCAAGACGCACTGATCCAGGCCATGCACAAAACCCTGACCCAGCAGCGGGCCATGGCCGAGACCGTAGCCGCCCTCTCATGAACATCGTCTGCCGGTTGTTCGGTCACAAGGGGCAGTGGTCGCCGTGGTTGCGTCGCTGGTACTGCCGGTGGTGCCACGAGGAAGTAGCACCCGAATGACCACGACCCTGCCCGACGTGGACGTGCTGGAGGCGTTGGACTTCCATGAGGTGCTGGGATGCGCTCATTCCCAGCACGGCCACGACCACGCATGGCACGACGACGGGCCCGCCACCCACTACGTCCGCACTGACCACGCCTGCACCGGGCGCCCCGGGCAACCGAGGGTCAACGTGTACCCGGCCTGCGCGGCGTGGGTCGCGTTCGTGGAGGCCATCCAAACCCAGCGTTGGATGTGCGTCCGGTGCGGGCATGTCGCGGACGGGCGGGACGTTTTCAGTCTGGTTTGTCCAATCGACCGGTAAAATTATGTTATGGGAGTTTGCCGGGCGTGTGGTGGGCCGTCGAAGCGGGGCGAGTACTGCGGCCCGCTATGCGCGATCGGATCCCCACGCGACACCACCCACGCCGTCACCAACCCCACACTGCAAGAACCCGACGAAACAACACAGGCATGGGCGGACCGGCAATGGACCGAGAAACTCGCCCTCGAACGCGCCGGATTCACCACCGACGAAGCCATCCAATACCTCGCCCACGTCCGACAGTTAGGAGCCACCCATGGCCAATGACCCACGCTACCGGGCCGGGCAACAAGTGGACGGGCGGCTGATCTGCGGGGCGAAGAACCGGCAAGAGAACCCATGCACGAAATCCCCTGAACCCGACGCCACCCGGTGCCGGCTCCACGGGGCTGGGAGCCCCTGGTCGAAGATGAAGGCCGAGGAGCGTCGGCAGGACCGTGAAGCGAGGAAGATCCTGATGAACCTTGGCGAACCCGTCGACGGGGAGACCATCCACCCGGTGGAAGTCCTCATGCGGTTGATTTCGATGAAGTGGGCTGAGGTGTTGTGGTTGCGCGCCAAGGTCCAGGAACTCCCCGAAGCAGACCTTGTGTGGGGACTGGACTCTCATGACCTTGGCACCGGGCCTGATGGTCCCATCGACAAGGAAACCTTCAAAGCGCAGCCGTCCATCTGGTGGAAGCTGCTCAGGGAGGCCGAGAAGGAAGCCCGCGACCTCGCCGTCGCAGCGGCCCGGGCAGGCATCGAAGAACGCCAGCTGCGCCTGTCGGAGCAGACCGCAGGCCAGTTCCTCAACGCCCTCAAACTCATCCTGTCCCGCCTGGAACTCACTGACGCCCAGGCAAGGCTGGTGCCCATCGTCGTCCCAGAAGTGTTGCGAGCCATCAGCGACACGCCCGGTCTAAAAAGTTGAGCAAAAACGAAGCGCTACTACCGAACTACGCGTAGACTTGTTACCAACACCACACCGCATCACTAGGAGAATGCCCGCATGAGTAAGGAACTCGAACTCACGGTCTACCCATACCGGGAAACCGAATGGCCAGCCGGATACCTCGTTCCGAAAACCATGACTAGCGGTGCGGTGCTGGATGTCATCCACATGACAGAGACGGTGGACAAGCGCGCGAAAGCCAAGCGGCTCACGGACGCGGAGCTAGCCGCTGAGTGCCACGCCGCGACGTTGGCCGTGTACCGGGCGAAAGTCCACCAGGAGGAGCCACGGCTCGAGCAGATGGTGATCGTCCGGCGGTTCGCGTTGCTGCCGCACTATGACGAGGCGGGCAAATGACAGCGGCCACTGAGTGCGGTTCCTGCGCTAAGCCCAACCTGGATGGTGCGGCCCTGTGTGACGCGTGCACGGACACGTACTTGTACGACCTCGGGGCCGTGGACGACGTGCTGGACACGTTGCGGCCGACCGTGGAAATGCAGGACGTGAACGGCGACAGTGTGGGCTCGTCGGGGACGAAGCACGCACCTGCACCGTTGAATCTTGACGCGATGGCCGCGCAGGCGAACCTGCAGCTGCACGTCAGGCTCACGGGCCGGCGGCTCCTCAGGGTCTGGGTGCAGGCATGGGAAGCCAAGGTGGCCAAGCTGACGGCGCACGTGATCGGCCCGACCCTGCCACTGCCCGCGAAACCGTCCCTGCCCGGTAACGAGCAGCTAGCCGCGTGGATCATCGTCCAACACAACCTGATCCGCATGGCAGTGTGGGCGCCCGGCGCGAAACGCGAACTCGCGAACCTCCTCAAGACAGCGCAAACGGCCGCGGAACGCCGACAACCCAGGGTCTTCGCCGGGACCTGCAGTTTCGAGACATCCCACCCGGACACCCCCGACGAGCCCATCGTGTGCGGCGCCGAACTCTATGCCCTGCCCGGCGACACCATCGCCACCTGCAAGGACTGCAACTCCACCTACGAAGTAGCAACCTGGCGGGCACACAGCAAAACCGCCGCCGAATACGCGATCCTCACACCCACCGAACTCTCCCGCGCACTCGGCGGTTACGGGTTCAACATCCGGCCCGGCACCATCCGCATGTGGGCCACCCGCGGCCACATCCACCGCGCCAACCCAGACCACGACGAAACCGGCCACCCCATACCGGCCATGTACCGGCTCGGGGACGCCCTCGACACCTACCAGGCAATGCAGATCCGCAAACACCAACCCAAGGAGAACACCCCATGAACCCCAAGCATTTTTATCCCGGCGCGAGCTTCGGCGTGCAAGGCCCGATTACGCACCTGCAGCGCGTGATCTTGGACCGCACCCCGGGCAGGACCGTCCGGTATAGCCCCGACAGCGGCGTGGAAATCATCGCTGATCTGGGCTATGTAGCCGACGCTGTGGAGTCCGCGTTCGTCCTCGTCCCCCGCGAAGCACTCCCGAAGATCGGTCGTACCAACACGACGGTCAACGGCGGGTCCTTCACCACCGCCGCCGGCGAAAACATCCAACTGAACGACGGCGCCGACGCCGAGAAGGTCCGTAAGGTCGCAGCCACTTGGCTTGCAGTTGCCGCACTGCTGGAAAGCGAAGAGAAGGCCAAGGCTGACGAGGCGAAGAAGAAAGAGGCTGCGGAAGCAGCAGCGAAGATCGCCCGCACCACACGCCTCGAGCAGCTCGCGGATGAATACTTCGAGGAGTACTTCGAGGAACTCGGGCCCAAGAAAACCCGTGTCATCGAGGAACTGTACCGACTCGAGGAAGAAGCCGCCGACTCCGAATGCTGCGGGTGCGACGACTAATGTTTGCCCCCGAACGAAGCAGTACTGCCGTAGTTCGCGAAACGTGCCCCGGATGCGGTTTCCCGATCCACCCCGGCCAGCCCGCCATGCGTGTCCACATGGGCGCGGTACGGGACGAAGAGGGCATGACGGACCTGATGCCAGTCTTCCACCGGTCCTGCGGGGCCGGCCGCCTCATCGCGGACGGCCGGGCCAAAACCGAAGCGCAACGCACCCACCACACACCACTGATCGAGAGGAAAGCATCATGAGTTCCACCGAATCCCGCCAAACCCTGCCCGACCGCCGCGCCCTGCACCAGATCGAAACGGAACTGGACAGCCGCAACGACGCACGAGGAGACCAGAAATGAAGGTCTACGTAGCGGGGCCAATGCGTGGCATTCCCGGGTTCAACTTCAAGGCGTTCGACCAGGCCACCAACGCCCTTGAGGTGCGCGGGCATGCCACGTTCAGTCCTGCCGATAACGACCGGGGGAACGGGTTCAACCCTGTCGGCCTGACTGGGCACGAGGACTTGGCCGCGCTCGGCTTCGACCTGCGGAACGCCCTGGCTGAGGACATGCGGGTGATCGCGGAGTGGGCGGACGCTGTGGCCGTGCTGGCCGGGTGGGAGAACTCCAGTGGTGCCCGGGCCGAGGTCGCGTTGGCGCACGCCCTTGGCCTTCCTGTGGCCCGTTGGCAAGACGCGGTGATTTGGACCCAGCACGGCGGCCCTGCCACCCACATCCCCGACTACGTCCGCATCAAAGCCGACACGCCACCCTCGGGCACGCTCCCGTCCCTCAAGGACGCCGCCACCGCCTACGAGAAGGCTAAGGCCCAGGCTGTGCAGGACTCGATCAAGGTCTACAAAGAGAACCTCCTCACTGGGATGCAGGCGCGCTCCGTGCTCGGCATGCCCGCAGCCCCGGGCCCGTCAGGCGAGGTCCGTACAGTGTCCGCGACCGGTGGCGAGAAAGGGTCCAAGCCTGAGCGTCACGACCTGATCCCGGTAGAGGCCCTAGCGACGGTAGCACAGCTCTACGGGCGCGGAGCCGCCAAGTACGCCGCGCACAACTGGCGCCGCGGGTACGAGTGGTCCAAGTCCTACGCCGCTCTGCAACGCCACGCCACACAGTTCTGGGCTGGTGAGGACAACGACGCCGAGATGGGCTTGCCTCACATGGCGTCCGTCGCGTTCCACGCCCTCGCGCTTCTGACCTTCATGGACGAGCAACGCCAGTTCGACGACCGCTACAAGGCGCCGGAGGCAAGCGAATGAAGTACTTCTACGACACCGAGTTCCTGGACGATGGGCACACCATCGAGTTCATAAGCATCGGCATCGTCGCGAATGACGGGCGCGAATACTATGCGGTGAACGCGGACGCTGACTGGGACCGGATCGCCAAGCACGAGTGGCTGATGGTCAACGTTGTCCCGCAACTGCCCGACGAGATGGAATACAAGCCCAAGGCCCAGATCCGGGCCGAGGTCACACAGTTCCTGCTTGCCGCCGGCCAGCCGGAACTGTGGGCATGGTTCGCGGCCTATGACCACGTGGTGCTGTCGCAACTGTTCGGGCGCATGCTGGACCTGCCCGATGGCATCCCCATGTACACGCACGACCTCCGCGCCTACCTCGACTACACCAATATCAAAGCCATCCCAAGCCAAGTAGAAGGCCACCACGATGCCCTGCAGGATGCGAGGCACGTAAAGGTAGTCCATGACTACGTGAAGGCGCACCGGCTGTGAGTGCGAGGACGGACGACCTCGTAACCCTCTGCCTGGTGCTTTACGACGACGAGCCCCGCGCCCGGCGCTGCCTGTCGGCACTGCGTCGCAGCGGACGCGACGTGCAGTTCAACGCATACCTTGCCCAACGCCGCCTCGCGCTGATGGCAGCGAAAATGTTCATGCCAATCGTGATCTTTCTTGGAAGGAAACTGCCATGACTATCAGCACGAAGCACGCGAAGGCGATCCGGGCGGGTGTCTTGCAGGCCCGCAAAGTCCTGGCTGAGGCACGGATGTACAAGGGGGACGTGATCGCGGTGGACCCGGACGGGGTGGAAGGGTACGCGTTCCGGCGCGTCCTGATGCGCTATGCCTTCGAGATTGGCCGGTATCTCACCTACGAGGGCAAGTTCGTCCGGCTCGTGCCCACCCGCACATGGCCGCGCCTTCCACGCAGATAAGTGCCCGGAAACGTAGCGCTACTACCGTCCTTCGCGTAGACTCGATGGCACAACCAAACCGACAACGGAGAACCCATGCACATCAGCGAACTGTTCAGCGACAGTGACCTCGCCGCCGCCATCGAAGCAGGCCACATCAGGGTCAACGACCACCCGGACCTGCCCTACCGGCTGTACAACTACACCGAAACCGCCCAGTTCCAGAAAGCATGGACCCCTGTCACCCGGGCATGCCGGGGCCTGATCGTGCACCGGGAAACCGGTGAAGTCCTGGCCCGACCGTTCCCGAAGTTCTTCAACCACTCCGAAGACCAGCACCCCGCGTTCAACCTTGACGAACCTGTCACGGTCACGGACAAGCTGGACGGGTCCCTCGGGATCGTCTACCCGACCCCGGACGGGTACGCCATCGCCACGCGGGGTTCGTTCACCAGCGAGCAGGCCATCCACGCCACGCAGATCCTCCGCACCCAATACCCGGACTGGACCCCACCTGAGGGTGTGACGGTCCTCGTGGAAATCATCTACCCGGCAAACCGAATCGTGCTCGATTACGGCCAACTGGATGACCTGATCCTCTTAGGCTCTGTCCACATCGAAACCGGGATCACTGCCAGTCCCATGGAGGCGTACTGGCCAGGTGAGAAGGCTGCAGTATTCCGCTTCGCCACTTTCGCTGAAGCCCTCGCTGGGAAGCCGCGCAAGAACGCCGAAGGCTACGTCGTGCACTTCCGCACCTCCGATGTGCGCATCAAGATCAAGCAGGACGACTACGTTGCGCTGCATAAAATCGTCACCGGCTGGAACGAACGCACTATCTGGGAGATGCTCGCCACCGGCAAAGACTATGAAACCCTCCTCGCCGGCGTCCCCGACGAATTCCACAAATGGGCAATGGACATCGCGGAGAACCTGAACAACTCATACGACGGCCACATCGGCATGGCACACGCCATACACCACGGAATCCTCGACGCCCTGCCCGAAGGATTTGAACGCCGCGACTACGCCAACGCGGCATCCCTCTACCCCGAAGCGCGCCCGGCCCTGTTCCAACTCTTGGACGGCCGCGACATCAGCGAGTGGGCATGGAAGCAGATCCGCCCCACCTTCACCAAGGAGACCATCAATGCCTGAGCTAGTCATCACCAGAGGCCTGCCCGGATCCGGGAAAACCACGTGGGCCGAACAGTGGGTCCAAGAAGCTCCCGCCACCCGCCGCCGCGTGAACCGTGACTCGCTGCGCCGCATGATCCACATCAACGCCCAATCAGCCACGCAAGACACCGAGAACGTCATCACGAAGACCGCCTCAGACCTTGTGCGAGCATTCCTCCGCAACGGCCTGGATGTCGTGGTGGATGACACGAACCTTCGCCAGCGCACCGCCCGCAACTGGGCCACTCTCGCCGCCATCACCGGCGCCGAACTTGTCGTGAAGGACTTCACCGACGTGCCGCTCGAAACCTGCCTCACCCGCAACGAAGCACGCACCGGAGACGGACGCATCCCGTCCGGGGTCATCGAAACCATGCACGCCAAGTACATCGCCAACGGCCCACTCCCACACCCCACCGCCGACGCGGTATCGACCAGCGAATGGGAACCATGGGAGCCCTCCGAAAACCTGCCGTACGTCTACCTCGTGGACCTCGACGGGACCGTGGCACTCAAAGGCGACCGCGACATCTACGACGGCGCCAAAGCCTATCTGGACACGGTAAACGTGGACGTAGCCGATGTCATCGAAGTCCTTGCCGGTGGAGGCTCCCGCATCATCTACATGTCCGGCCGCAGCGAAGACCACCGCGACGTGACCGAGCAATGGCTAATCACGAATAACCTGCCGGCGCACGCCCTCCACATGCGCCCCTCCGGTGACACCCGCAAAGACTCAATCGTCAAGCACGAACTGTTCAACAAGCACATCCGCGGAAAGTACAACGTGGCCGGCGTCTTCGATGACCGCAACCAGGTTGTCGAGATGTGGCGTGCGATCGGCCTGACCGTGTTCCAAGTGGCCGAGGGTAACTTCTAAGCGAAGCGTTACTTCGCGAAGTGCACGCGTGAACTTGACAAAAACCTTGTGACACTACAAAATCAGAATTGAAGATTTATCACGAAGCCCGGGGACGCGGAAAGAACCGCCCCGGGCTTCGCCCATTACCAGGCAGGCCGCGCGTCAACACGCGGGTCGACTCATCCCCGGTGAAGGACCGTTCGGGCGTACATTCTCGCGCCTGCCATGAACGACCCTGCCCGCGGCCTGCCTCACAAAAACCTTGCCGCCTGACACTGGCACCCCCCAAGGGAGGGCAACGCCTAGCGCGTCCCCGCGCGGCACGGAAACACCCACCACCGGTGGGACTAAAGAAAGCCGCTTCGGCGCCGTTCCCCGGCACGACATAAAGAACGGGCACCCTAAAACCCCATGGAGGTGCACCATGACCACAATCACCATTTCCCGGCCCAAGCCCCGCCTGTATCTCGGCTGCCACTTCTACGACATCTACACAGACCCCAAGCTCGATGACGCGGACCGGGCCGCTGTGACCGATCTGCTCTTGTCCACCGCCGGGCATCATGAAGTCTTCGAAAGGCTGGCCCCGATGAACCTTGGCGTGTCGGAGAAAATGATTGAACGGCACCGCCGGTCGTTGTGCACGTGTGGGCGTATCTGATGGGGGAACTCGCGGATAAGCTGGCGCGCACGACCGCGCCGGACACTGACGCACGTCGCGCGCGTGTGCGTCCCCCGCAAGGCTTCGAACCGGGTGTCCGGTTCAGTACTGATTCGAATGTGCCGGTTGCGGCGACGATCAGCAGCGACCGGGAAATTCGCACCAGCGAGGATCACCGGGCGAAAATCATCGAACAGACCGGGCTCACCATCCCCGACAACCTGGACGTTGTGCTGGAACGCCTCACCCTGCAAAACGGGGCCGGCAGCGTCCCGGAGCGTTGGTGGTACAAGTACAAGTTCATCGAACGCGCCGATGGTTTCCTTTCTGGCTATGATGCCGTGGCTACCTTGAAGGCGCTGAGGTCGAACCGGCGCCGTGTCGCACCCACCTACGAGGGCGGGACCACGCTCGGGCTTGAGTGGAACGACTGGCAGCTTGGGAAAAGCGTCGGCGGCGGCACCGCTGCCACGGTCGAACGCTTCGACGCCGCCATTGACGCTACCGTGACCCGGGCGAAGGAGCTCCGGAAGATCGGCCGTGACCCGGGCGAACTCCTGATCGTCGGCAACGGTGACCTCGTCGAGGGTTGCTTCATCTACCCGCACCAGTCCTTCGAAATTGACATGGACCGCCGCGACCAGCTGAACACCGGCACCACCATGATCCTCGACGGCCTGGACCGTCTCGCGCCCCTGTTCTCCCGGGTGCGGGTCCTCGCTGTTGGCGGGAACCATGGCGAGCACCGGGTGGACGGCAAGCGCGTGAATCGGCACGACAACGACGATGTGAAGATCTTCGAGGACGCCGCCCGCGTCGCCGAACGCGACAAACGCCTCGGCCACGTGTCGTTCGTGCTCGCGCAGGACGAACCCGCGAAAACCATTGACGTTCATGGTTGGGTGTACGCGGCCACGCACGGTTCCGTGTACGGCAAAGGCACAGGCGGCAACCCCTTGGTGAAAGCCTACAACTGGTTCCGCAACCAAGCCGCCGGCCGCCAACCCGCAGGGGACGCCGACGTGCTCCTCGGCGCGCACTTCCACCACCTGCTCATGCAGGACTGGGGAAACACCCTGTTCGTGCAAGCCCCGGCCCTGGACGGCGGGTCACCACAGTTCACCGACTGGTCCGGCACCGAGTCCGCGCCCGGCATGATGTCGTGGCTGATCACCCCGGACAACAAGTTCCAAGACCTCGCCATCCTCTAGCCCATCACTCACCTATCCCCCATGGAGTGCTGCCTTGATCTACCGTGACGAAAACCGGTTCTACATCACCGGCGACTTTGACAAGGACATGGAGTCCGCCGTCATCTCCCCCTTGCGCAAGGAAATCGAAACGCAGGGAGAGAAAAAGGACGGGCTGATTGAGCTCTACATTTCCAGCAACGGCGGCTACGCCCACGTGCTGATCCAGCTCGTAGAACTCGTGGAGCTCGCGAAGCGCAGGGACATCACGGTCCGCACCATCGTCACGTCCCACGCTTACTCGTGCGGGTCGCTGCTCGCGGTCGCCGGGACAAAGGGTGAACGGTATATCTCCCGGTACGCGGAACACCTGGCCCATTACGGCCAGTTCGACGGTTACCGGAAGTCGACGCCGTTGCAGGTCGAGCGGCAAGCGGAGCAGTCCCGTCGTTGGACGAAGACGCTCCTTGACCATTACAAGCGGTATTGCGACATCCCGGACCTTGAGGAACAGCTAAAGGATGACGCGTTCTGGATCCCCGCTGACAAGGCGATCAAGTGGGGGATGGCTGACAAGTACACCGAAGAGCTGACGTGAGGTCCGCGCGGTGACCGCCCGGGATTCGCGGATCTTCTGCCGCTGCGGACTCATGTGGAACAACGTCGGCGTCTGCCCGCACTGCGACACCATCTGCCCGACACGTGGTTGTGCGCGGTGCCTGCAGTACTTCAAGCAGACCGACCTTGACGCCCACCGCGGGCGCATCAACGGCACCTGATGCGGCGGCCCTTGTTCTTCTACCGTCCGCGACGCTGGTTGCGGACGTGGGGCACTAAAGCTTCCTTGAAGCAGCATTAGACCCCCGCGCCAATCCGGGGCAAGAGATTGGCAACGCCGGACGGCCGCACGGTGCACCACGCGGCCGCCTGGCACAACCACAACTGAATATCTGAGGGGCCGTCATGACTCACGCTAAGTTCTGGTGCCCCGGATGCGACGACCTTCACATGGTCAGTGATCCGCCATGGCAGGTAGCCGGTCAGGGAGAATCGCTCACCATCTCGCCCTCGGTACTCGTCTACGGGCACAAGAAGTTCATCAACGAGGACTTGGAGTGGGACGCGCTTCTAGCGCCCGAGAACATCACCATGTCTCCGCGCTGCCACTCGTTCGTCCGTAACGGGCACATCGAGTTCCTGTCCGACTGTACCCATGAACTTGCGGGCCAGACTGTCGCGCTCCCGGAGCTTCCCGAATGGCTGCGTTCATGAGCGGCCTCACTGGTCAGATCGGTCTCATCCCGCACCCGGGCAGTTGGATCGCGAAAGCGATCTGCTGGTTCACGAAGTCTGACGTGTTCCATGTTGTCATCGCCCTCGACGACAAGACCTGCATCGGTGCGCAACCCAACGGCGTGACCATCACCCCCATGTCTGCGTGGCCGACAGCGATCTGGTCGCGGTTCCCCCTCACCGAAGCCCAAGCCAAGGGCTGCGCGGACTGGGCACGGGCCCGTGAACACCGTCCCTACAACTTCGTGGCCGACGCCATCATCGGGATTGAGTGCCGCACCGGTGTCAGGTTCCCCCGCTGGATCACCCGGCACTTCTCATCCGACGCCACCTACGAGTGCGCGGAGTTGGCCGACGCCGCCCTCACCCTCGGCGCCGGCATCCAAGTGTTCACCGACGGCCGCGACTTCGGCCTCGTCTACCCCGGCTCATTCCAGCAACTCTTCAAGGACCGTGGCTGGTGGCCGCCCCAGTAGCCCTCACCGTGGACTGCCCGGTGTGTGGCGGCCTGATCGGCTGGAACCGCAAGATCATCCCCGGGCCCGTCAGTGAAGGGACGGCACTGTTCACCCTGTCCGTCACCCTTGACGACCTGTCCGCCCGGCGGCACCGCCGCTGCGGCATCACCCCATAAAAGGAGTCCCGGCCATGGGCATCGACTGGGCAGAACTCGCGGCCCGGACATTCGAAGCCCCGCCCGAACCCGAACCCACCGTCTGGGAAACCCCCGGCCAGTTGGCCGTCGCGCTGAACCCGGCGATCAAACAGACCGCTGCCCTTGACCTGATCGACAAAGAACTGATCCGGGCCTTCAACACCCCCGACTCGCGCCTGATCGTGTCCATGCCCCCGCAGGAGGGCAAGAGCCTGCGGTGTGGCATCACGTTCCCGCTGTGGGTCCTCACGCAGGACCCGTCCAAGCGCATCGCCATGACCTCGTTCTCGGACCGGCTCGCGCGCCGTAACAGCCGCGAAGTCATGAACGCGATCAAGTCCGACGGGGACCTACTCGGCCTGGCGATTTCCAAGGACGTGGCCAGCCAGTCCGAATGGCAGCTCGCCGGTGACCGTGGAGGGATTTACGCTGCGTCCGTGGGCGGCCCGCTGACCGGTCAAAAAGCCGACTTGGTCATCATCGACGACCCCCACAAGGGTGCCAAAGAAGCCGACTCCGAGCTGCAACGCGATGACGTGTACGACTGGTGGACTTCCACCGTCCGCACCCGCCTCTCCCCCGGCGCGCCGGTCATCCTGATCCTGACCCGCTGGCACGAGGACGACCTGGCCGGGCGGTTCATCAACGCCGAAGACGGGCACATGTGGCGGGTCATCAACATCCCCGCCGTCGCAGATTACGACCCGGACAAGGGCGAGACTGACCCGCTCGGGCGTAAACCCGGCGAAGGGCTCGTGTCCGCGCAGGGCCATCGTGACTGGGCCGCAACAAAAATCGCCGTCGGCGCCCGCACGTGGAACGCCCTCTACCAAGGCCGCCCCGCACCCTCCGAAGGCGGCCTGTTCAAGCGTGCCGACTGGCAACGCTACAACCAGCCGCTCTGGGTTGAAGAGGCCGGCATACGGCGCACCACCGGCAGCAACGACGTGATCATCCTCTCGTGGGACATGACGTTCAAGAACACGCAGAACGCCGACTACGTGGTCGGTCAGGTCTGGTTGCACAGGGGCGCGAACGTGTACCTGCTCGATCAGGTCCGTAAACGCATGACCTTCACCGAGACCCTTGCCGCGTTCAAAGCGCAGGTCGCCAGGTGGCCGCAAGCCGCCGCGAAACTCGTCGAGGACAAAGCAAACGGCACCGCCGTGCTGGACATGTTGAAGAAGGAAATCCCGGGCCTGATCGCGATCACCCCGCACGAGTCCAAAGAAGCCCGCGCCGCGGCCGTGTCCCCGTTCGTGGAAGCCCACAACGTGTACCTGCCCACGGCAGAGCTCGCCGCATGGTCTGAGGATCTGATCGACGAAGCCGCGTCGTTCCCGAACGGCGCGCATGACGACCAGATCGACGGACTGTCCCAAGCCCTGCAGCGCCTGCTCGTGAAGTCAGGGCAGGGTTCCGCGTTCCTGGCAGCCATGAAAAAGCAGGCAGCCGCCCTCGCTAACCAAACAAACCGAATACCCCCGACCGGAAGGTGACCCGTGGGCCTGCTTGACGTCTTCCGTGGAGGCAACCGTACCCCCATCGCTATCGCAACCGCACAGCACGCCCAAGGCATGGGCACTGACGGCTGGCTCGGCCCCGGCACGCCCTTGGCGCCTCTCGCAGGGTACTCGGGCACGCCGCGGGCCATGGATTACCCGGCGTCCATCAACACGTCCACCCGGTCGCGGCAGGCGTGGGATGGGCGTACCAGTTACGAGACGCTCCGTGCGATGCTCCGCGCCTCTGACACCGCGCAAACGTGCATGAACCACAAGATCGACGAAATCCGGTCCATGGAGCCCCTGTTCACACCGATCGACGGCGCGCAAGGTGACACGAAACTCGCTGTGGCTGCCGCCCGCGCCGCACTGGCCTACCCGGACCGGGAGCACTCCTATGACGAGTGGCTGTCTCTGTGGCTGATCAACATGCTCACGTTCGACTCCGGGCCGCTCAAGAAGCGCCGGAACCGGGCCGGGGAATACATCGGCTTGGACATCATCGACGGCTCAACGATCTACCCTTACATCGATGAACACGGGCGCCGGCCCAAGGCCCCCGCCCCGGCGTACTACCAGATCATCAAGGGCCAGATATTCCAGGAGTTCACCGCCGAGGACATCGTGTACCCGCGGTTCCGGCCGCAAACGGACTCCCCGTTCGGGATGGCCCCGCTGGAGACCGTGCTGCTTGCCATCAACACGTCCATGCGAATGCAGTGGCATTTCCTGCAGATGTTCACGGACGGGAACATCCCGGGCGGCTTCATGGAAGCCCCGCCGGACGTGTCCTCGCCGGAACAGATCATTGAGTTCCAGGAACTCTGGAACTCGCTGTACAACGGTGACCAGGAGCAGAAGCACAAGATCGTTTTCGTGCCGTCCGGTTCGAAGTTCACCCAGACCGCCCCGGCGTCGTTCGACAAGGAATTTCCGAAGTTCCTGGATCTGAAAATCTGCGCCGCGTTTGGTGTGGTCCCGCAGGATATCGGGATCACGGATGACGTGAACCGTGCCACGGGCGAAACCCAGACTGACACGCAGTTCCGGGTCAACACGCTCCCGTGGGTCCGGTTTGTGGAGGCGCACCTGAACAGGTATGTCCAGAAAGACCTTGGCCTGCCTGTCGAGGTGAAGCTGAACACGGGCCGCGATAAGGAAGACAGGTTGCAGGAAGCGCAACTGTGGAAGATCGCGGTCGAGTCCGGCTTCGCGTCCATGGACGAGGCCCGTGAGGAACTGTTCGGCTTCCCGGCTGACCCGTTGCGTCCGGTGCCTCGCGGCATTGTGACCCCGCGTCTTGGGTTTGTGCCGTTGCAGTCGATCCTGGCTATCTCGGGCACGGTGGATCCGGAAACGAAGGCCCCTTCCGACGACGTACCTCTGAACGAGGAGACGTTCGGTGGAACGCCGGGTTTGATGCCGGACAAGTTGCCGGGCATTGACGAGTTCAAGCGTGCCCCGATCAACCCTGACGAACCGTCCTTCCCGGAACTTGAACACAACCACCCCGAAACGGGGACTGTCGTCAAGCCCGCACCGGCTGTGGCAAAAAGCGCTGGCGTGAGTGTTGCCGGCGCTGCCGTCAAGGCCCGGGACACCGGCCGTGTCCTGATGATCCAGCGCTACCTCGACCCCGAGGACACGGCTGCTGGACGCTGGGAGTTCCCGGGCGGGCACCTTGACCCGGATGAGGACGCACAAACCGCAGCCATCCGTGAGTGGGAGGAAGAAACCGGGCTTGATTTCCCGGCGGACGCCACCCTCGCGGGGCAGTGGACCTCGCCGGACGGCAACTATGCCGGTCACGTGTTCAAGATCGACACCGAGGCCTCCATCCCGATCAACACCGGCAATGGTGAAGACAACGAGACGCTGGCGTGGTTCGACCCGGCACACCTCGACGGGTTCCCCGCACTCCGCGAGGAGTTGGCGGCCGACCTGCCGCGGGAGGAACTCGCTAAGGCTCAGGCCAAGGAGATGGCCCGGTTCAACGCGTTCCGTAAGACGCGGGCGAAGGTTGGGAAGTGGCGCGATTTTGCGTTCACGACCGTGCACGAGTCTGTCGCGGACCAGTTGAACGCCCAGGCCCGCAACGAGTTGGCGAAATCCGGCTCTGACACGGTGGCGGGTGCTGATGCTGGCCCAAAAGCACCGGCCGCTGGTACGCCTAGCCAATCGTGGCGGGACTTGCCGGCGGTCGCCGCACCGCAGCACGCGGTTGACCTGCAACTGACGGACCATTGGACCCCGAAGGTCCGGGACGCCATCATGCAGCTCTGGTCAGAGCAGGACTTGACAGCGGCCACGTCCGCGGCTGACGGCCTCGGAGACGTGGCGCTGACCGTGTACCGCAAGGCGGCCCGTCAAGTCCTCACGGACCGTATGACGGCCGCAGCGTTGGACGAAATCGTGCGTGACGCATGGGCTGACGCGTACAACGTCGGGACCATGGCCGCCACGGTGCAGATGGGGACTATCCCCACCGGTTGGGATGCGTGGAAGCCGGGCATGACCGACGCGAATAGCATCACCGCGTCCGGTTGGAAAGAAGCCCTCGACGCGTCCGGGCACACCATCCAAGGCATCACGGACACGACCATGAACCGTCTCGCGAACCGCATCGCGGACGGCGTCAATGCAGGTGACCCGGCCGATGTCATCGGCAAAGCACTCGCGGAAGTCCTTGGCGACGAGGGGCGTGCGCAACTGATCGCGCACACCGAGACCGCCCGGATGCTCACGAACGCCGCCATGGCCCAATACCAGGCGCTTGGCGTCACCGAGTGGACGTGGGTGACCTCGGCCGGGGCATGCCCGTCCGTGTGTGCACCCAACGACGGCAAGCACTTCCCCGTAGGCGAATCCCTCATCCCCGCACACCCCTACTGCCGGTGCGCAGCCTCACCCTACATCGAAGGACACTAACCCATGAGCGACGTACCTGACCGGCTAGTCGTCGGACTCGCTTACCAGGCAGGCCCCGACCCCCGTATCGCGAAAGGCGCGGACGGGGGCCGGGACTTCTTCACCGCCCGCGAACTGGAACTCGCCTCACGCACGTACCTCCGCAAGGGCACAGGCCTCATTACCGGCCTGTTCCATGAGGACGGCACCGAAGGGCACGCGCAGGTAGTTGCCTCGTACATCTACCGAAACCCCGAGCCGTGGCTCATCGACGGCGTGGTGGTCGCCAAGCAAGGCGACTGGGTCCTTGAGGCGATCCTCGACGAGCCCGCATGGCAGATGGTCCAGAAGGGCCAAATCACCGGTTGGAGCCCGCAGGGTTCGGCCATTCGACGCAGCAGGAGCACCCCATGACCACGATCCCCGATGACATGTCAGAGCTTGTCAACGCCGACATCCCCCGCGTGGACCTCGTCGGCAAGGCAGCGAACGGCACCAAGTTTTTCCTCATGAAGGGCGCCGAAGAGGCCCCCAACATGTTCTCCCCTGACACCGTCCGTGAGCTCCTCAAGGAAGCCGACACTGACGTGACTCAGCCTCTCGCCGCCCCTGAGGGGGACGCGCTTGCCGCGACGGTGCCCGGCTCACCCGAGTGGGAATCCGTGGACGCGGCGACCGCTCAGAAGTGGATCGGGATCCTGGCACGCGCCAAAAACGCCGTGGAAATCCTCGCCGTACGCGAGTCCGTGGAAGGCGACACCGGAGACGGTGACGACTTCGAGAACGCATGGGATTTGCAAGGCGCATGCATGGCCATTGACTCGGCCATCAGCATCCTCGCCGGATACGCCGCCGGGGAAGCCGCTGAAGTCATGCTGGCCGAGGACGCCGCTGAAATCACCAAGGCTGTGGCGTCCATCAGCACCGGCGACCTCGAAACCGTCGAGGCAATCGCCTCGATCACCAAAGCGGGCCGGGCACTGTCCGCCGCCAACGAAGCTGCCTTGCGTGGCGCGGCCGAAGCCATCCAGAAAGTCCTCGCATCACTCCCCTCCGCGCCCGACGAGGCGCCCCTGATCCTGAAGGAGGCCGCCGTGGCCGAAACCCCCCTTGACCGCAACGCCAGCATCGAAGCCCAGATGGGCTTCACCGCGCCCGCCGAGGTCACCAAGACCGAAGACCCCGCCGCGGAAGCGCCGGCC
Source organism: Arthrobacter sp. efr-133-TYG-118 (assembly GCF_030209755.1). GTDB lineage: Bacteria > Actinomycetota > Actinomycetes > Actinomycetales > Micrococcaceae > Arthrobacter. The sequence goes on from NZ_JARVRH010000027.1 coordinate 105,832, forward strand.
GCGCCTGTCGCCAAGGCCGACAACCTGCTCGCCGTCTACGACAACAAGGGCAACCTTATCGGCGTCGTGGATCCCGGGGCGCTGACCATCGTGGATGGCGGCGAAGCGGTCGAAGACGAACCAGCCGCCGAGCCCGACGCCGCAGTAACCGACGAGGCATCCCCTGTCGCGGCGGAAGCTGACCCGTCCGCCGACGAAACCGTCATCCCCGGAACGAACACCATCCAGTCGCCCGTCGAGGACGACCCCGAACACGTCACGAAGGCAGCACCCGACTTTGCCGCCCTGATCAAAGAAGCCCTCGAACCACTCGCGAAGCAGCTCGCCACCACGGCCGATCTGGTGGGAACGGTTCAGGTCTTGAAGGACCAGATCGAAGCATACGGGCGTGAACCTGACGACCGGAAGTCACCGTACCTCAACGGTGCCACCGGAACAGCCGGAATCGCCAAACGGGACGGAACCGAAACCGACCCGCACACCGAACTCCGCAAGGCAGCAGAAGCGGCCACCACGCAGGACGAACGAATCGTCGCGCAGAAGTCCCTGGCCATGGCGGCCCTCAAGGACGCCATCAACCCGGACAGGCGCTACGCCGACACCCTCAACCGCTTCTAACACCTAACCAACCAAAACCCCCTTTTCACGCCCAGCCAGCCCGCATGAATGAACGCGGGCTACTGCCGCACACCCAAGAACAGGAACCTTCGTGGACCTCAACGGCATCTCCAGCGAAACGCTGGATGCAATCAAGAAATCTGCCACCACCGGCATCACCAACGCCACGGGCATGCAGGGCTATGACCTCTCCGGTGTCATCTCCCTCGTCCCGGCGCCGTCCAGCTTCTACAACTCCCTCGCGCACTCCACCCCGGAGCAGGGCGCGGACTACGCCACCTGGCGTGTGCTGATGAACATCAACAACCAGCAGGCCAACCCGGCGACCCAGTTCGACGCACCGGCCCCGCTGCACAAGAACAACCTGATCACCGTGTCGGCTGCGTACGCGAAGCTCGGCTACGGCTACACCGTGACCAAGGACGCCATCGCGAAGGCCCGCGGTTTCGCGGACGCCAAGGCCATCGAAGTGTACGGTTCCATGAACCTGTACAAGGTCGGCGCGGACAAGATGTCCCTGTACGGCTCCAACATCCAGCTTGGCACCCCGGGCACACCGGTTGTTGTCCAGTCCGACACTGGCGGCACCATCGCCGCGTCCACGGCCGTCCCGGTGAAGGTCGCTGCACGTACGGGCACCAACTACTCGTACGGCGGATCCACGGCCGCATCCGCTCAGGGCTCCGTGACCACGTCCTCGAACGCCGCAGCCACCCACTCCGCGGTCGCCACCGTCGCGGCCGTGCGTGGCGCTGTTGCTTACGACTGGTTCGTGAACGGCTTCTACTACACCACGACCGTAGTCAACAAGGTCACCATCACGGCTATCCCGACCTCGAACAACGCCGTCCCGGCGAACCTGCCCGGCCTGTTCGCCACCGCCCCCGCAACGGTCCCGTCCTCGGACTCTTCGGCGAACCCGTACGAGTTCAACGGCCTGCTCACCACCCTCTCCGGTGACTACGCAACCGGTGGAGCGTCCGGCCTCGTGCAGGCAGGTTCCGGCCTCGCATCCGGCGCTTCCTTCACTTCCCTGGACGGCGCAACGTTCACCGGTTCCGGTCAGACCGTGAACGAACTGGACGCCCTCAACACGGCGTTCTTCAACCAGACGTTCATGTCGCCGACCGCGTACATGTGCTCCAGCGTGGACGCCTCCAAGCTGTCCGCGCTGATCCTCGGATCTTCCAACGGCGGCACCACGTACTTCACCCCCGGCAACGACGGGCGTACGGACATCACCGCCGGCGGTTTCGTGGGGCACTACATCAACAAGGCCACGGCCACGCCGGTGAAGATCGAAGTTCACCCGAACATGGTTCCGGGCACCCTGATCGCCCGCACCGACCACGTCAACTTCCCGAACTCGAACATCTCCAACGTGTTCGAACTTCGCGACCTTGAAGGCGTGCAGGACTTCGAGTACGGCGTGTCCCGCGGTACCGGCCCCGGCGGCGGTCCCCGGTTCGACGGCGAAGTTTACTCCAGCTCCACGCTGGTGAACCGCGCCCCGATCGCGCAGGCCGTCCTGTCCAACATCGGCTAACCAGCCCCACCCGGCGCCCCCAGCGACCCTCACGGCCGCTGGGGGCACCACCCCAACACTTTCCTTTAGCTAGGAGCCTCCGTGCCCGTCTACACGCTGAACGTGCCGCCGTCCACAGTGATCCCGGCACCGAACGTCGCCACCTACGCGAGCCGCAGCATCTACGTCACCCCATCTGAGTTCCGGAACGCACCGACCGGTGTTGACGTGTCCCAGCTCATCCCCGGCGACAGCAACCAGACGCACCAGGCCGCGGCGCTCGTCATGCAGCTCCAGCGCGCCAGTGCCGTGGCTGACAGGATCTGCCGCAAGGTACTTGGCGCGACCCTTGACACGCAGGCCGGGTACTACCGGGTGCAAAACGTCGACGGGGTCGGCCCTGCGCTGAAGGTGCCCTTGGATTTCACCCCCATCATTGCCGTGTGCGGTGCCAGCGCCGGCCCCACCCCGTCATCCATGGCGGCCGTGACGGACCTGTCCAACGTCTGGATCGGGAAGAAGGCCGTGACCATCCCGGTTGGTGCTTCGCGTTGCGCCGGTAAGCAGTACGCGACCGTGAGCTACCTGAACGGCTGGGCGAACACCACCCTGCAAGCCGCGGCCGTCCCCGCCGCCGTGTCCATCACCGTCACCACGGCCTTGGGCATCATGCCGGGCCAGCAACTGACCTTGCTGAACACGTCCAACTCCGAAATCGTCACGGTCGACCCGGCCTATATTCCCTCGAACACGGCCACGAACGTTCTAATCCCGGTCACTACCCCGATCGTGGGCACGTACGCGGCGGGTGACACGGTCACGAACATGCCCGGCGAAATCAAACAGGCCGTGATCCTCATCGCGAAGTCCCTGATCCTGACCCGCGGATCCGACGCCATCGAGATTGCCTCCACGAACGCCCAGCCCACCCACATGTCCGGTGTTGAACCGGCCGTCGCGTCCGATCTGGAGTTCGCGGAGTTCCTCCTCTCGGACTACATCCGCGCCGCCTGACCCCCTATGCAGGGTGCCCCGCCATGTGGGGATACGTGCCGGGGCACCCACCAAAACGTAAGGACGCCCAGTGAGTACCACGACGGTCATCGCCCAGATCCAGTCTTTCCTTGCGCCCACGCCCGGTTTGACTGTCCTGTTCAAGGACGTGCCGTGGCAGATGACCGGCGAGAACTGGCAGACCAACTCCATGCCAGGCACTGCCGCGTTCCTCCACATCGAGCACATCACCGAATCGAGGATCGCGCAGGGCGGTGAGCATGGCGGCTGGAAGCAGCGCGACTACCAAGTCGCCCTCGTCGTCCTCTACCAATACCTCATCCCCTCCGATGTCGCGTCCAAGGACGTGTGGGTGGATGGCCGCAACGCCCTCATCGATGCCATCACCACCCGCATCGAGTCCGACCGGGCCTTCGGGTCCGTGGGCGGTTTCCCCGTCTGGGAGGCAGGAAACCAGGACAACGGCATCGAAGTGAACCTTGACTTCCCGGTCTGGGACAAGGGCGGCGGGAAGGTCCGGAACTGGTTCCGGGTCGAGTTCAAGGTCACTGAGATGGTTCCGGCCTGATGGTCCGCTCCCGGTACGTCCGGCGCGGACGGACGGGCAGGAAAGCGACCGGCATCAAGATCGCCCGCCGCCGGGTCACGGTCCATCATCACTACCACCGCCGCTACGCCGGTGTCCGCAACACGTCGACGGCCGCGCCGAAGCGCCGCAGGGCCGGGATTGCCCGGACCAATAAAACCGGCAGGCATCACCGTTTCCTTGGCCGGAAGAAACATGTCGGCCCGCGCGCGAAGCGTGGCACCGCCCTGCATCGGGCGTTGAAGGGCCGCCATGGTCACCGCAAATTCCACGGCCGTAAGAAGTCCATCCACAAACGCGTCATGCGCAAGGGCCTGCACCGCACGTTCAAGGGCCGCAAGTACCACGGCCGGCACGTGAAACCGGGCCAGCACCGCCGCTTCCTTGGTCGGAAAGCCAGCACCCATAAGCGCCGCACGCGCCTACCCAAACCCAAGGCCGCCCCCATTTCGAGCGCGTCCTATTTGTCCATGTTCTAGGAGGACATGCCATGACTGATTACCACTTCATCGGAGCGTTCCCGCGAGTCCTGGCTGGGCTTTCGCAAGGCGTGAACGCGCTCATCCTGCCCGTTGATCGGGACGCCCCGCCGTACGGGTCCACCATCGAAGCCCGCCCGGGTGACGTGATCCAGACGGACGCCCCCTACGTGCACCCGGAACTTGCCGAGGTCGAGGCCTCCGATGCTCACGGCCTGTCCCCGGCGGACGAGGCGTGGGCGCAAGCCAACCCCGTGCCCGTCGTCCCCGTTGAGCCTGTCGCCCCTGTTGCAGATCCTGCCCCTGACGCCATGACCGCCGAAGGCGCACCCGCCCCGGCCGAACCCACCAACTAAAGGAAACCCTGACCATGACCAACACCCCCCGGCCGGGCTCTCAGCAGTGGTTCGGCCTCGCCAAAGAAACCACGTACGGCGTCCCCGTCGCCGCCCCCACCATGTGGATTCCCGTGGACACCCCCTCATGGGAGCCGAAGAAAACACCCCTCGTCGACAACGGCCTCCGCGGCATGATGGGCACCGACTACGGGCAGACCCAGGGCATGCGCCACGACGAACTGTCCTACAAGACCCTGATCTACGCGGACACCGTGTTCCCGCACCTCATGGCCATGCTCGGCGGCACGGACAACGTCACGGCCCTGACCGCCACGACCCTGACCCTCGGCACGACCTCCACCACGGGTGGCACCCTCCCCGCGGGCGCCACCTATTGGAAGGTCACCGCGACCGGCGGCGGCGGGGAAGGCATCGGCTCCAACGAAGTCACCGCCACACTCACCGGCGCGTCCTCCACGCAGGCACTCTCGTGGACCCTTGTGACCGGCGCGTCCGGATACAAGATCTACCGCGGCACCGCCCCCGGAGCTGAGAACGTCCTCGTCACGACCATCACGTCCGGTGCGACCCTGACGTTCACCGACACCGGAACCTCCACCGGGGCAGGCACCCCGCCCACGACCGCGGGCAACGTGCACGCCGTGTCCCTGAACAACACCTCGGACGCCACCCACACCGGCCAGCCCTACTCCTACACCGGGTTCCTGTACCAGTTCGACGGGAACGTCATCCAGCTCCCCGGCATGGTCATGTCCGACCTGAAGTTCACCTTCAAGGCCGACACGCAGGTGACCCTGGACGTGGCGTGGATCAGCATGCCCGGCGCGACTCTCGCCGCGCCGACCAACACGCCGTCCACGCTGCCGCCGTTCCCGCCCGCCGGGGCCGGTATCTCCATCGCCGGTGTCCTGACGAACAACTACAGCGACTTCTCACTGGACCTCAAGCGCACCGTCACCCCCGTCGGGACGCTGAACGGCACCAACATCCCGGCGGCGATCTTCGCCGGCCCGCTGTCCGTCACCGGTTCGTTGAATGCCCTATACCAGGGCCTCAGCGACACGGACCTGAACAACCTGCTCAACAACACGCAGCCGGCTTTGTCCCTGTCGATCAACCAGGCCGGGGACTCCGCTCACCCGCTCGTGCTGCAGTGCTCGAAGATCACCTACGACTCGGCCAAGCCGACCGGTTCGAACACGTCCTTCGCGACGATCGCGTCTGCGTTCAAGGCGCTGATGAACGCGACCGATGCGCTCGACGGGAAGCTCTCCCCGGTGCAGGCCAAGATCGTCACCACCTCCGCAACACCGTACTAAAAACCCCGGCGGGCGCCCCCCCGTGGCGCCCGCCACCCCCTTATCCCCAAGGAGTATCCCCATGTCCAAAACTTTCCCGCTTCTTGACGGCACCGTCGAACTGTTCGACCGCGACGAAATCACGCGCCGTCGCACCCTCCCGTACGACGTTCTGCTGAACCAGTCCGACCACCTCATGGTCAAGCTCGCCCACGCCCGCCGCATCGTTGCCCCTGATGGCCGGGTTGAGGAGAACGAAGCCCTTGACGGGCCGGAACATCGTCTCACGACGCACGAATCCGAAACCCTCGAGTACATGCAGCTCGCCCTCAACTGGTCCTGGCTCAAGGCCTGGACCCTTGACGCCCCGTTCCCGGCCAAGTGGGAAGACCTCCTTGACCTGCCGAGGCGGGTCGTGGACGCGCTGCACGCCGCCGTGCAAGCCCACGCGAACGGGCGCCTGCCCGATGTTGCCCCTGACTTTGAGCCCAGCGCGGAGACGTTGGAGGACCGGGATTCTTTTACTGGCGGCTCCGACGCCTCCAAGACTTCATCCAAGGCACCCGCCAAGCGTCGGAGCTCGACCCGGAAACCCTCAGCCTCCTAAGGTTCCGCAACCGCTGGCACCCGATCTACGGCGGCAGCTACGCGGAGTATCTGGATACCCCGGAAGCAGTCATTGAAATGCTGCTGCGCATCGAGGACGCCTACACCCCCGCGCCGGCGCCTGCTGCGCCGCCCGACCCGATCATCCAGTAGGAGCGTCCCGTGGCAGGTCTTGAGTTCATCTGGCACGGGATCGAAGACCTTGAGAAAGCGTTCGTCCGGGCCGGGGTGCAAGCTGATCTTGCCGCCCGCGAAAACGTGAAGGTCGGCGCAGCGACCCTGATCCGGGACGCGCAGAACAACTTCGAAGGCGCCCACAAAAAGGGCGAACCGCACGTCGGCGGGAACAAGCCGAACATCGTGACCGGCAACCTGCGCCGCTCGATCATGGCCGACTCCCTGAATCACTACGGCATGGGCGTCTACTCCACGCAGGTGGGCCCGACCATGAAGTACGGGCGCCGCGTGGAGCTGGGCCTCGCCCCCACGGGAGCGTACCCGTACTTCGGGCCTGCCGCCGCGAAAGTGCGCGCCGAAATGGCCGCCATTGCTACCGCCAACTGGGCGCGATTCATCAAATTCTAATCACCGGAGGCCCCCATGTCGTTCCTGCCCCCTGTCGTCATGGAAATGCGGGCCAACGCCTCCCAGTTCCTCTCGGAGCAGGGCAAAGTCGTTGCCGCGGCGAAGACCACCGCGACGGAGACGGAGAAGGCCGCGCAGAAGGAAGCCGCAGCCGCCAGGACATCCGCTGCGGAGGCTACCCGCGCCGCCGAGCAGAAGGCCGCGGCTTCTGACAGTGCAGCGAAGGCCGCTGTCGTGGCAACGGACCGGCGTATCGCCGCCGAAGTGAAAGCCACCGAAGCGCAGGCCAAGGCCGCGCAGATACAGGCCGACTCCCTCGGTGCGATGACGAAGGAACAGCAGGTCGCGTATGACAAGCAGGTAGCTGCAGCCGAACGCGCCGCCAACGCCGTGTCCCTTGCCGCAGCGAAGGAATCCGAGGCACAAGGCAAAGCCGCGGCATCCGCGACTGTCGCCGCCGAGGCGCAGTCAAAGGCCGCCGACCTGCAGGTGGTGGCAGCGGAGAAGTCCGCCGCCGCGCAGGAAGTCGCCGCGACCCGCACGAAGGTCGCGATGAACTCCGTGGTGGGAGTGGCGAACAAAGTCAGCGCCGTGACTCTCCTCGCCGCAGGCGCGATCGCCGTGGGCTCCGTCGAGATGGCGTCCAAGTTCGAGAAGTCCACCATGCTCCTCGTCACCGCCGGCGGGGAATCCGTGAACGCGCTCGAGTCTGTCCGTCAGGGCATCCTGGATGTTTCCACCCAGACGGGTACCTCTGCTGAGCAAATGAGCGAGGGCATGTATGTGATGGAGAAGGCCGGGATCCGTGGCGCGGCTGGTCTGTCGGCGTTGAAGATGGCTGCTGAGGGTGCCAAGGACGAGAACGTGGACCTGTCGATCATGACGCAGGCCCTCACGGACTTGCTGCTTGACTACGGTACCAAGACCAGCGACGCCGCAGCGGTCACCCGGGACTCGGTGAAGTACACGAACGAGCTCGTTGCGGCGTCGGGTGCTGCGAAGACCACGATGACGGACTTCGCGGGCAGCATGTCCGCGATTATCCCGATCGGTTCCACGGCGAAGATCAGCTTTGAGCAGCTCGGTGGTGCGATCGCTACCATGACGCAGCACGGGCAGACCGCGCAGCAGTCCTCGCAGAACCTCGCGAACCTTGTCATGTCCCTCGTCAGGCCGAACAACCTGGCGTCGGCGGCCATGTCCCAGCTTGGCATCGACACGACCGACCTTGCAGCGCACCTTGGCGAACGTGGCCTGTCCGGCACCCTCGCGATTGTGGACAAAGCCATCAAGGACCACATGACCCCGGACTTGATGGTCCACACCGGCACCATGAAGGACAACGCCAACGCCGCGAAGGCGATGGACACCATCATGTCCCAGATGTCCCCGACGATGGCGAAGCTGTCCCAGGGCCTCAAGGACGGGTCCGTGTCCCAGAAGTCCTACACCAAGGACGTTAAGGACTTGGGCGGTGAAGCGGGCGCACTGGGCAACCAGTTCATGACCCTCTACAAAGCCAACTCGGGCGTCACCGACTCCCTAAAGGCCGGTAAGCCAGCCTACGAAACCTACACGGCGGCCCTGCGGGACACCCTCGGCAACGTGACGGCCATGCGCGCCGCGCAAATGCTCCTCATGAACGACGGCCGCGAGTTCGAAGCGAACATCAAGGCCATCGGTGAAGCGGGCAAGAAGACCGGGCAGGACATCTCCACTTGGGCTGACATGCAGTCCACCCTGTCCGTGAAAATGGACCAGACGAAAGCCATGGTCGAGAACCTCGGCATCGAACTGGGGTCCAAACTGGTCCCGGTCGCGAAGGACGCGGTCCAAGGTTTCACGGACCTGTTCCACGGCTTCGAAAAGGGCAACCCTGTCCTGCTGGGCATTGCCGGGCTCATCGGCGGGGCACTCCTTATCTCCACCGTGGACTTCGGTGTCCAGATGGGCAAGACTGTCGTGAAGACGGTCTCGGGTCTGGTCGACATGGGTGCGACCGCCATTGCGCAGTCGTCATTGTTCGTCAAGGGCATGATGGCTGACGAGATAGCCGTCGGCCAGTTCTCCACAAAAGCCGAGATTGCCGGGGCCAAGGTCAAGGGCATGTCCGGGATGATCGGCGGCATCGGGGCAGTCGCCACCGGAGCCGTTATCGGGCTGGAACTCGCGTCGTCAACGGTCAAGACCGCAACGAACTCCATACAGGACATCACCACTGCGCTCAAGGACTTTGCCGACGCGGGAAATACCGCTGGCAAGATCCAGATGGACGCCCTGTTTTCCAACTGGGATAAGGGGTTAGGGCATACCACGTCCAGCATTTCCGGCATGGATGATGCTATCCAGAAGCTCCAGCATCAGGACTTCAACCAGTGGGCCAATCACCTCTTCGATCCACTGAACTCCGCGTTGCACATGGCGCGCTCCCAGGTCCAGGAGACCGAGGATAAGATCACGAGCCTTGGCAGTTCGCTCGGCCAAATGGCCAGCAACGGATCTTTGGATACGGCGGCCAGGGGCTTCGACCGGCTCGCTAAGTCGTGGGGTGGCGGTCTCAAGGGCGCTCAGGACTTGCTCGACAAGATGCCGGATTATAAGAAGGCGCTCGAGGACCAGTCCAATGCCGTGGGGCATCAGCTCTCGCAGCAGGAAGAGCTTGAGTTCGCGATGGGCAAAATCCCTGATGCGATGGTCAAGGCGCTGAACCCTACCCAAAAGTTCACGGACGCCATCGGCCAGGTTCACCCGATCACCCCGGCCCTGCAGAAATCCCTGGATGATGCTGGCGTGTCCGCTGATGGTCTGGCAAACGACCTTACGAAAGTGCTTGACGGAATGTTGGCCGCTGGTTTGGCGACGGAGAACTCCCGGACCGCGACGGAGGGCTTCAACAAGACCATCAACGACGCACATACGGCCGTTGATGACCTGACGAAGCAGCACGTGGACTTAAGTAACGCACTCAACGACACGTCCACGGACTTCAACCTGGCTGACGCTGCCGGCGCGCAGTTGAATGACAAGTTCACTGCCGTGAAGGACAAGGGCATTGAGGTTGCCAAGTCGCTTGCCGGTCAGGGTAAAGAGGCCGTGTCCGGGGCTTTGGTGGATACGTACAACAACATGATCAAGGCAGCGGACGGCATGGGCATCCATGGGCAGGCCGCGATCGACCTGACCCGGAACTTGTTGGGCATCCCGAAGAACGTGGACGTTAAGACGTGGGTTGACACTGCGGCTGCTCAGGCGGCCACGGACAAACTCCAAGGGTCACTGGACAAACTCCCGACGTTCAAGAGTGTCTCGGTCAACGTGCAGTACACGGAGTCGGGAACGCAGGTCTTGAAGAACGCTCAGGACGCGGGCAACACGCTCACGTCGAAGATCAGCAACATGGGTGGTGCGGTCTCGGAGACCATGGGCTTCTGGGATGGCGGTGTCATTCCCGGCACGCCACCGTCGAACCCCAAGATGGACAACATCTTGACGATGGTCAACGGGAAGCCGCTGATGGTCCGATCGGGTGAGTTCATCACGAATGAGCCGATGACGAAGGTCAACATGCCGTGGCTGAAGGCATCAAACGCGGGCCTGAATATTGGTTCCGCGATGCAGTCCCGGTACGCCAGCGGTTACGCGCAGGGCGCGTCGCAGGCGGCGTCCTATGGCCAGCATGCCGGTACCTCCCCAGCAGCCGGCAGGTCGGTCGTGAACAACGTTGACCTTCATGTTCAGACGAACGCGACGGCCCCGCAGATCGTGCGGGAGCTTGGCTCGTTTTTGGCGATGCAGGGCTAACAAACATTCCGTGGCCGGACACTTTCGGGTGTCCGGCCACCCCCTTTTGAAAGGCACCCTCGTGGCATTCACTTTCGCGGCCATCGTAGCTTGGGACCCTAACGGGAAACAGGCCGTCAAGAACGTCAGCTTTCAGGTGTACGCGGTAACTGACACCAGCTACACGACTCCTTTGGCGATCACGGACCCGTTCGGGGCGGCGATCCCGGGGAACATCCTGAACTCCAGCTCGCAGGGCGTGTTCCCTCAGTTCATGCAGGCCACTAACTCAACGGTGGTCATCGCGGACTCCACCAAAACGTATGCGTGGACGATCAACTGCGTCCAGCAAGACGCCGCCACAGCGAGCTTCATCAACACCCCGACAAGTGCCACGGCAGCGGCTCTTTCTGCCACTTATGCCCCCGTCACGGGTAGCCCAAATTATGACGCCATGGGCGATGCCTTGGTGTTCGCTCTCATCTTCGGAGGTAAATAAATGTCCGCCAACCTCAAGACAATCACGTCAGCCACGGCGGGGGCCTTGCTTTCCCAGCAGCTCAGCACATCCGAAGCAGCTCTATACACCGTTCCGGCAGCAACGACAGTGAAGATTGCTCAGGGCAGCTTGTGCAACACCACCGGCAGTGACACCACAGTCTTCCTGTCCATCGTCAAGAGTGGTGGGACGATGGGCGACGGCACGCACAGGGTAATCAGTGGTGCCACGATCAAGGCCAATGACACGATCTCCCTTGATTATCTCGCCGGTCACTTTCTCGGCCCCGGTGACGTTATCGCCGGATACGCCGGGGCCGCAACCGCTGTGGACATCGTAGTTTCTGGGGTGGTGCTCACATGAGCAGGTCTCTAAGTCAGCGCGGATCATTGCAGGTCCCGGCAGAGTACTCGGCATTTGCGCCGCTCGGCAATGCATCGCCCCGGCAGGTGGGGGACAACAAGAACGGCGCGCTGGACTGGCGGCACGAGGGGACTGCAGCTTACCTCACCCACTTCGTGATGGGCTCCAGCTCGTTGTCACTGGCTGGCTGCTACGCCGCTGGCACGGACCTCGGGCAGGGGGACGGGTTCTTCGTCTCGCACAAGAACAGCGGCGCCGGCATTAGGGCAATCGGCAACGGCGGCTCAAGCATCCTCATGTACCTGGTCGGCCAAAGTCACTCCACCCTGATTAATGGCGAGGTCTGGAAGAACAACCAAGGCGTGAAGCTGTTCGCCAAGATCGGTGAGGGCTTCGGGGATGGTGTTGCCGTCAGTGGCTCAACCACTTTCACTTCTGCAACGGCGGGCTTCACGAGTGCGGATATCGGGCAGTCGCTTAGCCAGATGACCACCAAGGGAACGCTAAACGTAACCGGAACGATACCTTCCGGGACCACAATCTCATCCGTCACCGACTCGCAAACGGTTGTACTGTCCAATGCGTGCACGGCCGCCGGGACGGGCCTCAACTTCCTGATCGGTGGACGCGCACCGACTAGCACGCAGTCACTGTTCACAATCTACGACACCAACGGCACGAGCAAGCGGTACGAGTTCACGCTGGGCAAATACAACGGCCTCGTGCCCCACGCTGTCCAGTCCAACGACGTTGCAACCCAGTCGCTCCTGGTGACGGCGGCGGTCGGGCAGACATCAGAGATCTTCACGGTTCTCAAGGACGGCAACGCCACGGGTGCACTCTCCATCATCGCGTCAGGGCTCATGGCGGCGCGGTTCGGGTCATCCCTGACGAACGCCGGAAATACGGCAAACAACTCCGTCAGCATCACGAACAACGGCACCTCAGCCCACTCGCTCTACATCACGCGGGCCTCGGCGCAGACCGGCGACCAGATCAGCCTCCGCGACGCGAGTGGCGTTCTCCAGTCCCGGTTCAACAAGGACAGCATCTTCATGACAAAGGTGAACGCTGCACCCGCTGACGCGGACGTGAATACGGGCGAGGCCGCTATCTGGTTCGACTCAACCAATGGAGCGTCAAAACTCATGATCAAAGCCAAACAAGCTGACGGAACAGTCAAGACAGGAAGCGTGAGCCTCGCATGATGACCCGTCAAGACGCAATCGCCTACTTCCTAGCGATGAGCATAGCCGACGCGGGGGAGCATCTCACGAGCGAACAAATGCCTCTGCATTGGGCCGAGACCACCGACGCGTTCCATGCACTCGGCGTAGAAGATAAGGAACTGGCATGAACCCCACCGTAATCCTCGCCCTCATCAGCGACCTGTACAACCAGAATGCGATTCTGGCAGAGCGCAACGCCCAACTCGAAGCGGAGCTAGCCAAGAAAACGGAAGGTGCCGAATGAGCGACGACGGCGTATTAATATCCCATAGGAGCGCTCGAACCGGCGTAAGGAAAATCGCCGTCGGAGGTCCTAGCCTCAGCGGCTATCTGGCTGAGAATCTCCCGCCCCGCGACTCAGTGTTCAAGATCCACGACGCACCAGCCGGCCCGGTGTTGCGTTTCAGAGTTAATGCGGAAGGGAAGATGGATGCGGAGTATGACCCCGCAAAACTGACCGAAGCCGCCTTAGCACTCATGGCGGAAGTCGCTCGCATTCAGGGGGGCAGCGCTAGCTGACTGTCAGATGGTCCATGACCAGGGCGGCAAGGCGTTCGTGGCCATAGTCGTTTGGGTGGAAGTTGTCTGAAATGCCAGCCCACACGTTCACGCCAGCCGGGCCACGGTTGCCAGCCATGCCGAACTCGGCACTGACGTCTATGTACTTGCCGCCGTGAGCCTCACAGCTCTTCTGGATGGCGTTGTCATAGGCGTCAGTGTCGCTGCCAGCACTACCCCAAGTGCCGATGCAGATCAGCGCGCTTGTGGGCGACGCAGCCTTGACCTTGTTCATTAGCGCATCATACTGGCCGGGGAAAACGGCAGGATCGGTCTTGCCCTGAATGTCATTTGTGCCTAGCTCAACAACGGCAAGGTTGAATCCCTCGGGGATGCTCACGAGGTTGCCGACCGTGGCCAAGTTACCGCCCGCCTTGGACCCACCTAGGCGTTCGACGGCACCCATCTTCTGGAGCTGCGAAACGACAAGCTGGCTGTAGCCCTTCTCCTGCGTGGATGCGAAGTACCCAGCGGTCAGGGAGTCCCCGATGAACAGGACTTTCAGCGGGCCGGTGGCAGGAAACTTGACCGCTACGCGACGGGAAGCATCGTAGGCCGCGTTGGAATCGGCAATGTCCTTCTGAACCTGCTGGGCGTACTGCGACGCCTTCGCGGCGACGGTCGAATCTTCGGGTGACGGCGTCTGCACCGACGCGCATCCAGTCAAGACAAGAACAGCAGCAGCCAGCGAGGCAATCCCCCAAAGTTTCATGACCCGATTCTAAGGGACAGATAAGCGGCGCGAAGTCATCAGGACGACTGCTGTTCGTTCTTTAGCTCGTCAATATGCCTCGCCAGCTTCACGATCGTGCCCTTCTGGGCGTCAATCATCGGCAGCAGGATGTGCTGGATCATTTGCATTGCGGTTAGGTCCACGCCTGTCTCGAAAATTGTCGCCTCCAAAGCGGGGGCAGACTCCATGATGGGGCGTCCTAGGTCTTCGATGATTTCTTCTTCAAGTGACATGTACACCAGAGTACGGCCATGCACCATAAGACCGGTTAACTGAACTGACCCAAATGTTGCTTCGGGCACCTTGTGCGTGTTAATTTTTAGTCTCCAAGAAATGACGGCGGCCCGGCCAGTGCGCTAACACTGACCGGGCCTATGCCGCCACCATGATCCCGCAAAAGTCACATGGAGACGACATGCAAAACACTACGCTAATTGGCGTGCCCACCGCACCTCGGATGACGACCGCCGAACTTGCTGCGGCCGGTTACCTTGCCCGCTACGGCGGTTCTACCCGCGACACGTACAAGGTGTCTTTGAAGATCCTTTGGGGCTGGTGCGCTGGCCTCGGCATCGAACGTGCTGGAGGATATGCGCCGGCCGGTGCTGGAACTGTTCGCCCGCTACCTCGAGGAAGAACGCGGCAACTCGCCGGTGACCATCGCGCACCACCTGTCCATCGTCCGGGGCTTCTACAGCTTCGCGGAGATTGACGGGTACATCCAGAAGTCACCTGCCACACATCTGCGCATGCCGCGCGTGTACCGGGACGAGTCCCGCACTCTCGGCCTGGACCGGATGGAGCTGGGCAACCTGATCCAGACAGCACGGGCCTCGCACGTTATGGACGCCGCGCTCGTCACTCTCATGGGCATGCTGGGCCTGCGCGTCTCCGAGGCGTGCAGCGTGAAGATCGAGGACTACCAGCAGGTTGAGCGCGGCCACCGCGTGCTGCGCATGATCGGCAAAGGAGGAAAGCCGGCCACGATCCCGCTGCCCGTCCCGGTCCTCCGCGCCCTGGACGCAGCGGCCGGTGACCGCATGGCCGGGCCTCTGCTGCTGCGCCGCCGGTCGGGGGAACCGATGAACCGCAAAGCCGCGGCGTTGGCTGTCGCCCGGCTGTGCAAGAAAGCCGGGATCGCGAAGAAGATCAGCCCGCACTCCCTCCGACACTCCTACGTCACGGCATGCCTGGACGCGGGCGTGCCCCTCCGCGACGTGCAGGTAGCGGCCCGCCACTCAGACCCGCGCATCACCGCCCGGTACGACCGGGCACGGCACAACCACGACCGCCACGCCAACCACACCGTCGCCGCGTTCCTCGCAGGAGCCGCATAGCGACCACCTAACACCAGAGAAGCCCCGCATGTCGGGGCTTTTTTGTTGCCCAAAAACTTTCATAGGAGGCCGCCTTGCCCGCTGTCGTGTTCGCCGCCGGGGGCCTCGCCCCGTTCCAAGTGTTCATCTCGTCCACGGGCACCGTCGTGGGCGCCGGCGCGGCTGGCATCAGCCTGTTGTCCGTCACGGGACTCAGGGATTTGTCCGGTCTCCGCACGGGGGACGCGCCGCGGGCGCTGGCTGACGGGTCGTACCCGGGCCTGAACTACCTTGACGAGCGGGTGGTGACGATCAAATGGGATCTTACCTTGGCGTCCGGGCTCGAGACCGCGTTGCAGGTGCTCGCGGCGGGGTTCCAGAACGTGGCCGACCCATCCAGCATTTGCATGACTTCGGGCGACTTTTTGCGGCAGGTCGCCGGGGTCGGCGCAACCAAGCCAGTGTCCTCCCTGCAATTCCAACTCCCGGGCCGCACGTCACCGCTTGTGACTTTCGGCCGCCCCACGAAACATGTCGTCCCGATTGACCTGAACTACCAGTGGGGACAGACGCAGCCCGCATCCGAATGGACCAGCGCGGACGGGGAAGTCTATGACGCCACCGTCATCTCCGCGGCCACGTCCCTGCCGTCCCCCACGTCGGGTATGGCGTGGCCAGCCGCGTTCCCGTGGACGTTCGGTTCCTCATCCGGCGGGTCCATGCAGCTGAATAACACCGGTAACTATGCCGCGAAACCGTTGTTCATGATCCAAGGCCCGGTCTCATACCCGAAGATCACGCACACGAACAGCGGCCAGACCATGTACCTGAACATCGTCCTGGGCGCCGCGGACATCCTGATCCTTGACCACCAGGCGGGCACCGTGACGCTGAACGGCACGGCGAACCGAAACAACCTCGTGGGCTTCGGGTCCTCATTCTTCACCCTGTCCCCGGGCAATAACGGCATCGGTTTCTCTTCCGCTGATTCGTCGGCGGTCGCGGGGACCCTGACCGGTTACCTGTTGCCGACCTACTCCACCGTCTAAGGAGGCGCGCCCATGGGCGATTACCGCGTGTCCGCGTGGGACATCAACGCCAACACCCTCCTGACGGATGTGCGGGCCACGGGTCTGTCCTACAACGTCCGCATGAACGACTCTGGCGAGTTCGGCTACAGCGTGAACCTGTCCGACGCACAGGCACAGGCGTGCGCTCGGGTGCTGATGGGGTTGCAGGGCACCCCGTTCAAAACGATCATCACCGCCAACGCCGGGCAGACGATCCTGTATTCGGGCATCTCATGGACCACGAACAAAAAGTCGTCGTCCGTGATGATGCCGATCACCGGGAAGGGATTGACCTCCTACTTCACCGACAAAGTAATCGCGAACGACTACAAGACCTCCATTGCCCCCGGGCAACTGATGGCACAGGCCGTGAACGACGCCCAGGCGGACGGCCCCGGCGCTAACCGCGGCATCGTGCCCATCGTGACAGGCCTTACCAGCCCGCCCAACGTCACACCCTCGTACAACAAAAACCAGTACACGACCGTCGCGCAGGTTTTGGCTGACCAGACGGCGGCGATCACGCCCGGGTCCGGCGGCGTGGACTATTTCATGACCGACACGTTCGTGCACGGCGCCCCAGCGCATAGCATGGTCATCACCAGCCCCCGCTGCGGCCGGGACCGGAACACGTCCGGCCTGTCCGTGAACCTCGCGACCGTCATCGACTGGGAATGGCCATCGGACGCCATGCAATCCGGGAACCACCTGATCGTGGTCGGCTCCGGGACGGGTGGCGCGCAGCCGGTCGCGACGGCAGACGACGCTGCGGCCCGTGGCGGTCTCGGGCAGATGCCACGCATGGACATGGTGCTGCAGTACTCCCAGATCAGCAACCAGGGCCAGCTGCAGGGCATCGCGAACGGTTCCGCAGTCAGGTACGGCAAACCCATTACCACCCCGACCGTCACCATCCCTGCCGACTATGCGGCCTGTGCTCTGGGCGTCTTCCAGATCGGGGATGACATCAAGGTCTGGTGCGCCCCGAACATCCACTTCCCCGCCGGCCTTTCCCAGTGGTGGCGGATTGTCGCGTACAAGGTCGACATCCCGGATCAGGGCCTCGCGAAAGTCACCCTCACGTTGAATCCGCCCCCGATCTTCTAAGGACAGCCCATGCCGAACGGCAACCTTGGCCCCGACTACCAGTTGGCGATGCGTCTGTCGAATATTGAGCGGCAGCTACTGGCGCTCGCCACGTCCCCGCTGCTGCTGAACGCCTCGACCGGGCAGACCCCCGGGCAGCCCGGCCTCTCCACCGATATCAACGGCCTGCACCTATTCAACCCGTCCGGCGTCGAAGACATCACCCTCGCCACCGCGGACGGGTCCGCTAACTTCAACGGCAACGTCAACATCAACGGCAACCTGTCCGTGCCCAACGGCTCCATCAGCAACACGGCATTGCAGAACCCGGCATCGACTGGGCAGCTCTCAGCGGCGGCAACGAACTTCGCGATACCTACCACACCAACAACCGTGGCAAGCGGAACTATCTCGATCCCCGCAGGCTATACCCAAGCTGTTGTCACACTGAATGTGTCGGCAGGTGCGGTGAACTCCACGGCAAGTGCCGATTTCCTCTACATCCAAGCCGTTATCAACGGCTCAGCGGCAAACACCATGCCAGGTTATGCGGGACCAACTGGCGGGTGGGCGTGGGCGGGATCAACCAAGACGGCCGTACTCACGGGCCTCAGCGGGGGTTCAATCTCACTATCCGCACTTGCGCAGACTCAGACCGGAACTTGGGGCGCGAACACATCAAACCGCGCATACTGCGAAGCCACCGCGATCTTCCTTCGCTGACTACTTAGTAGTCGGTGCGGGAGCCGGAGCCGGGCCACCAACGGTTACGCCACCCGTGTTCGGCTTGAG
Organism: Arthrobacter sp. efr-133-TYG-118; assembly: GCF_030209755.1. Taxonomy (GTDB): domain Bacteria; phylum Actinomycetota; class Actinomycetes; order Actinomycetales; family Micrococcaceae; genus Arthrobacter. Next base: position 124,328 of record NZ_JARVRH010000027.1, read on the forward strand.
GACCGGAGGCGCGGGAGGTGGAGGGGCTGGGACCGAGTACGGGTCAACCTTCGGAAGCGCAATGCCGCCAGCGGGGACCGGTGCGGGAGTGACTACCGGTTCCGGTACGACCGGCGCTGGATCAACCACCGGAGCAGGGGCGGGCGTCACGGCTACAGGGGTTGTCGCGACGGGTTCGGGTGCTGTGGTGGTCACTGTCGGCTCCGGGGTTGGTGTGGGTGCTGCCGTGGTGGCTGGCGCTGAAGTGGTTACGGAGACGGGCGCCGGGGCGTTGTCGGCGTTGGCCGTGGCGATCATGCCGAAGATCAGGCCGCCCGCAAGCAGAACTGCCGAGCCACCAAATACCGCTGATTTCGTCTCCATGTCCCCATGGTAGCCAACCCGTCCCTGAATTAATACCCCTTTCGTCCAACGAATTTATAAAGCCCTGCCATGCCGGGGCTTTTTTCATGCCCAGACACACTCTGTTAGGAGCCTCCCGTGGCTATTTCCGCTGTGCCCTTTGCGCTGCAGAACGTCCCGATCAACTCGGACGTGGTGCGCGAAGCCGTCTCTTCACTCCTGCCAAATTCTGGCGGCATCGTGCAGTCCGGCGACTTCCCCGTAGCGCAGACCACCGTCGCCTCCATGGCGGTAACGGTCGGCGTCGGCCGTGCCTGGATTCAGGGCACCGACGTGGCGTTCCTGTCCGGGCAGTCCTACGGCAAACAGGCCTCCTACTACGTCATGAATGACGCGTCCGTGACGCTCAGCATTGACGCGGCGGACAGCACGAATCCGCGCATCGATGTGGTGTATATCGCGATTCAGGACGCCACCTACAGCGGCACGAACAACGCCGCTGTGTTGGCGGTAGCGAAGGGCTTCCCGACCTCGGGTGCCGCCTATCCGGCGAACGCCCCCACCCTGCCGAATAACGCCATCGCCTTGGCGTGGATCAACGTCGCCGCTGGCGCTTCGTCTATCGTCACCGCGAACATCACCACCGTGGCCCTGCTGGGAATCATGTCCCGGCCCCCGCTGGGCATCATGCCGGGCCGTGTCAAGGTCACCGCGAACGGTGCCGGCCTGACGACCCTTGCAGTGCAGAACAACATCGGATCGTTCGCGTTCAAGGGCGGCCGGAAATACAAGATCGTCTGGCAGGGCGGCCACTCATTCTCGAGTGCCGGCGACTATTTCAACCTTGCCATTCAGACCTGCTCGACTGCTGACGCTGCGAATGCGACGACTGGCCTCACCACGATCCAAGGCCGGACCTACACCACCAACAGTGCAGGCCTTGGCGAGTCCTTCTACGTGGAGGCCATCTACGAACCGGCCACGGACACCACATTGCAGGTCAAGTTCACTGTGGCCCGGGCGATCGGGTCCGGTACGTGGACGTTGCAGGCCAGTTCCGGGGCGCCGGCGTGGGCGTACATCGAGGATCAAGGAGCGCAGTACTGATGCCCGATCTGACCAGTCCCCAACTCATTGCGTTCATCTCAGCCTTCGCCGCACTCGTAGGAACTGTCATCGCCATCGTCAAAGCTCACGCCGCCTGGCGTAAATGGAAAAGCGGGTGGAAGCACCGCATCGGGAACTTCCTCGATGACTGGGAAGGCCGCGCCGCGCGCCCCGGGGTGGACCGGGAACCCGGTGTCATGGAACGCCTCAAGGTACTCGAAGATACCCAGGCCTCACAGGGCGAGACGTTGGCCACGCAGGACAAGACCCTTGAGACCATCCGCCACGAGGTCGAGTTCAACAACGGTTCCTCTGTGAAGGACGCCGTTGTGCGCACCGAGAAGGGTCAGAAGGAACTCGCTGCGCAACTCGAAGCACATCTCAAGCCGGGCCCCACGACCACGATCAACGTCAACACGCAGGAGGGCTCATGAGCGACTACATGCCGGGGGCCGTGCAGGTTCCACAGCCGGGCGGCGTCGCCTTGGACACGTCCTTGCCGCCACGGTTCGTATGGCACATCACATGGGACCCGTTGCAACCGGACGGTTCCCAACCGGACTTCGGTGCGGTCGCCAGCTACCTGCAGTCCAAGGAATGGTGCCCGCACATCATGTGGAACCCGTTCACCGGCTACATGGAGCAGTACTACCCCGCCTCAGTCGGGTCACGGGCCCTCGAATTCAACGACGGAGACGGCACCGCCTGCGTGCAGGTGGAGATTTTCTTCACCCCTAACTGCGTCGTGGACGGCATCAAGTACGCGACCGTGGCCGACACGCCCCTCAAGGGCTGGGCCGAGCTCCTCGCATGGGCCGACGGCCTCGGCGTCCCCCGCACCTGGCCCATGGGTGCCCCGCAATGGCAGAACAACCCCCGCGACGCAGGCATCTGGAACGGCAACGCCGGCCACTACGGGCACTGCAACAGCCCCGGCGATACGCACACCGACCCCGGCCCCATGCCGGACCTCAACACAGATCAAGGATTCCTCATGTCCCTCTCAGACGACGAGCAGCGCCGGATACTGGCTGCTGCTGACCGCATCAACGGCGTCATCACCGACCCTGTCGCGAAGGTACTCACTACCAGCGATGTGCCCGGGATCGTCTCGGCCATCATTGGTGCCCCGATCAAGCGCAGCGGGCAGATGGGCGGACAGACCAGCCTTGGTGCGATGGCCGCAGGGTCGGATGACTTGTTCCTCCGCACCCCGAACGCTGTTCTTTCCCAGACGTTCGTTCTCGCGGACGGCACCAAAACCAACCTCCCCGGCCTCCTCGCAGCCATCAACGCCAAACCGGCCGCGACCGTCACCAACAACACCGTCGCACCGGCCAGCGTTGACATCGAGGCGCTCGTTGCCCGTCTCAAAGCCGAACTTCCCGCAACCGTCCTCGCGGCCCTCGCCGCCAAACTCACCGTCTAAGGATCCCCCATGGCCAACACGCCCATCTCCCCCAAGGTCTCCGCTGGCGCCAATGCAGCAGCGTACGCCACCCTCGTCCTCACCCTGCTCGACAGCCTCGCCCCGGATTCCTTCGCCTTCCTCGGCAAGCTGCAGCCCCTCGCCTACGGTGTTGTCATCGGCGGATCCTACGCCCTCCGCGCCTGGCTCAAAGCCGACCCGCTCAGGGACGCTGGGGCAGCAGCGCAAAAGGCTGCAGCGGATCAGCTCGACGCAATCGGGAAGAAGGTCGCGGATCTTCGGATCCAGTTCCCCGCACCCGCCAGCACTGATGCCGCGCCTGTAAGCACTTTCCCGAAAGCCGCGGTGGATGCTGCCGTAGCCGCATCGGAACCCGCCCTGGCGGAACCCGCACCCGTGGCGCCCGTCTTCGAAACCCCCGTACCGGTGGCCGAAGCACCAGTAGCGTAAGCAGACGAAAGCCCCGTCATCTTCGGATGGCGGGGCTTTCGTCGTTTAACACCTATTTCAGCAGCCCCCGGAGGAGTGCCGCCAGCAACCCGTTGGACCGTTTGTAAACCTGTTTCCGAACCAACCGTTTCCCGACAGCGGCCGGGCCCTTCCGCAACGCCCTACCATCTGCAGACAGCCGAGCTGCACGGAACAGGAACGAGGTTAGAGACTTGCTCATGGCTTCACGCTTTCTTCGGTTTGCCTGCAATGCTTCATAGTAGGCGTCAGCGTCCTCCAAGACTTCTTGAGCCAAATCGCGCCAGCGCCGCGCGGGGATGTAGGTCACGCAGCCACCCCTGCCATCTCACGGAGGGTCGCCCGCCCGGCCTCCCGCAGGTCATTGATTGCCTTTTGGTGCCGAGCTGCGCCTTCTGCGTTGGCAATCGCATTGTTGGTAAACATGACGACCCGCTGCTCATGATGCTCAATCGTGGCGTCACCCCAAGTGAGGCGCGTCCCGTCAGGCAGCGCGAACTCGGAATCAAGAAGCTCCTTAGTCCACTCGATACGTAACTGGGCACCATAGTCCTCGAAGACTTTGCGCATCTCCGCATGGTACTGAGACCAGTTCGCGGACTCCTTCTCAGCCAGCATCCGCTCACTCTCCTGCCACTCGGGGAACTCTGGGGACTTCTTAAACTCCTCCCATGTGGCGAGATTCATGCGCTTGGGGTTACCCCAATCCCTCCGCGCAGGGGGCGTGCTGGTACGGACCAACCGCCCAGTGACCCTCTCCCCCATATTGACGGCAGACTCGGCTGCGCGTTCGGCTTCCAGCGTTTGGTTCCGCTCCCACGCCCGTGCGCATTGCATCGCCCATCGGTATGCCATCTCGTTCACGGCAGAGCGGGGGAGTGCCCGGATGTGGTCCATGAAGCCCGCGGAATCTTCGAATCCGCATGACTCCTGGACCTTCTTGAGGAACTTCGCCATCGTCGTTTCGTTGTCAAACATCCCATTCATCCTTGATCTTCTCGGCATCGAGTTTCGCTTGCGCCCTCCGGAAAAGCTCCGGGGCTAGCAGCCGTCCAACCTCTTTGATCTGGGACTCAGATAGCGGTGGAAGTTCAGCCACGACCTTGTCAATATGTTCTTGAAGCTTGGCCGATTTCCGGGCGCGGGCACCTTCAGTCGCGGACGCGTGGAGCAGTGACGCGACTCGGTCGAGTTTCTGTTCGCTTGGGAGCGGCATCGAGTTCACGAGGTCTTGCACATATGGCGTCGCCATAAGTGCCCTCTCCTTCTCGCGTCGGCCGCTACGGGCTTTGGCGCTCATGCGGGTTCGCCTGACCGACGCGGTACCGTGAGAGCTGGAGCTATGCGCTTGCGCTTCTCGATGCGGCGAGGATCGTTGGTGACTCGATCTACTCTATCCGCGTACTGTTCGGGAGTCTCTAGTGCTCCAGTTGTGGGGATTGGCGTCAGGAGGTCCTGCAGCTCGTTGATGTTGACGCGGATCATCCGCGGTCCCACGCGGTAGCCGGTGATGCGTCCGGCTGCTATGTATCGCCGGATCGACTTAGTCGAAACTCCGGCGATTTCCGCGGCGGCGGCGATGGTTATGTACTCGTCGTTGTTCATGCGTGGCTCTCCTTGGGGGGTCATGACTCAACTATACGCCGCTTGATACGCGAACGGTAGTAGTAGCGCTACGTTTGTTCGCAGAGGGTCTGGGTGTTACCTGGGTGTTCCACGCAGTCACATCAGTGCAACGTTCGTACGTACTACGCACAAGTTCGCATTTGCGCCGGACAAGCAAAAACCCCCGGAATCCCTTATAAATCAAGGGGAAATCGGGGGTTGGTGGGGATGGGTTGACCGATACGCCGGGTTCTGTCCTCCCGCGCCGTTGCCGGCGAAGGAGTGGCGACCATCCATCTACGAACGCCGTTGCCGACGCCCTCCAGCGGCCTACCCGGACACTCGGGCGAGCAGCCCTCGATCGTGCCCTGTCTGGCCTTGCTCCGGGTGGGGTTTACCTAGCCTCCCTGGTCACCCAAGGAGCTGGTGGTCTCTTACACCACCGTTTCACCCTTACCCGCTGCCTGCCTGTGCTGGCACAAGCAGACACGGGCGGTCTGTTCTCTGTGGCACTGGCCTGCGGGTTACCCCGAGTGGGCGTTACCCACCACCCTGCCCTGTGGAGCCCGGACGTTCCTCGAGCCACTCGCGTGGCGCGCGGCCGCCTAGTCAACCCATCCGCCCTACAGTCTACCGGCGTCGGGCCCGTTACATTTTCGGGCGGCACTGCCGGACTGTAGCGCCCGAGAGATGGCGACTGTGTTACTGGCAATGCGGCTAATATCGACTGGTGCTGATTCTGCTGCCGCCTTCCGAAGGCAAGACCCCCGCGGTGAGGGGCTCCGCCGTCGATTGGGAGTCCTTGAGCTTTCCCGAACTCAACAGCTACCGGGCCAAGGTGCTCGACGCGCTCGGCCTAGTCAGCGCGCATGAGGACGCCCTCGCCCTGTTGGGCGTGGGCGCATCGTTGAAGGACGACGTGGAACGCAATACCCGGCTCCGCGCCGAACCCGCAGCCCCTGCCCATCAGGTGTATTCCGGTGTTCTCTACGATGCGCTCGGCTACCAGACCCTGACACCGGCACAGCGCCGCAAGGCGGTGGAGTCGATCCTCGTGGTGTCCGCCCTGTGGGGCGCCATCGGCTTCGGCGACCGCGTGCCCGCCTACCGATTGTCGATGGGAACGGCACTGCCCGACGTCGGGCGCCTCGCGTCGTTCTGGAAGCCGCAGCTCACGCAGGCCCTCGCCTCTCGGGTGGAGGGCGAGCTGCTGGTGGACTGCCGCTCCAGCACCTATGCCGCGGCTTGGGCTCCGCCCGTGGCGCAGACTGTCTCCGTCAATGTCTTTTCCGAGTCCAATGGCAAACGTACCGTCGTCAGCCACTTCGCCAAGCACACCCGCGGCGAACTGGCCCGGCACTTGCTGGGCCGTCGAGGCAAGGCACCGGGGACGCCCGAACAGCTGCTCAAGGCTGCCTCGGAAAGGTGGACGGCGGAGTTGACGGAAGGCACGACGCGCAAGCCGCACACCCTCAGCATCATCCTCCCCAACTAACTTGCAGTAGGTTTTGTTTTCAACCCCGAAAACGACATTAACTGCGTGGGCCCACGCCGCCAGGGTTCCCTGGCCGAGCTTGCGAGGCGAGGGGGGCGGTGGGGATCAGTTGGGTGGGAAACAGGCGGTTAGTTCCACTCAGCGGAGCGCACCAGGATGCAGCCTGAATCGGGGCAGAACACGATCTCGTCTTCGGCAGCGGCCTTGACCTCGGCAAGGTCGCCCGGGCTGAGCGTCATTCCCGAGCCTTCGGACTTGCCGTGGAACAGCCTGGCTGCCCCCACCCCACGCTTGGCAAGGGTCTTTTCGTAGATGGCCAGCATCCCGGCGTCGAGCCCTTCGGCGAAGCCGGTCCGCTGAGCGCGTACATCCTTCTCTTCGACAACGATCTCGGCGATCGCGGCATCCAGCTCGGCACGGATCCCGGAGAAGGAACCCTGGATGTCGTCGACGATCTGCTGTTGCGCGGCTTGGCGCTCCCTGAGTCCGTCCAGGCGTTCCAGGATTTCCAGTTCGACATCTTCAAGGTCCGAGCGGCGCTTGTTCAGTGACGCGATGTCGCTTTGCAGCGCAACGAGATCCTTGGAAAGCCCTGTCCCGCTGTTCAGCCTTGCTTCGTCCCGCTCAATGCGGCTAGCCACTTGCTCGACGTCGGCCTCTGACCTGCGCAGCTCTGTTTCGGCGTCGTGGACGGCAAGTTTCGCGGTCCCGAGAGCCCCGTTGGCCACGCCAAGGGCGTCCTGAAGATCGGTGATGCGGGGGTCGGTCTCCAACGTGCGACGGCGGTTCGCCAAGGATTTGAGCTTCGCATCCAACCCCTGCAGTTCGAGCAATTTCAACTGTTCCGCCGGTGCTGCCTTGGCCACGCTTACCTCCGCTTGATCGTGCCGGGGCTGATGTTCAGCCCCAGCCAGGCCTTGGGCCTGCTTGTCTCGACTCTAGCGCCTAGGGTGCTCCCCTGCCTCGCTACATCCCCACCGGCTCCCAAACGCACGGCGAGGTTAGCCGGGAGTCAGAATGAAGTCCCAGGGATCGCTGTTGGTGGAAGCCACCCGGATTTCGACGTCGTGACCCTGGTCCGCAAGCACGTTGCCGAGCGCTTCGGCCGCCGCGGGCAGCCACAGCCACTCGCTGGCGAAATGCGACACGTCAACGAGGTACGGCCTGCCGTCAACAGCGGCTTCGCGGGCCTCGGATGCAGGGTGGTGCCGCATATCCGCGGTGACGTAGATGTCTGCCTGGCTGGCACGGACGGCGTCGAAGAGACTATCTCCGGCTCCCCCGCAAACGGCCACACGGCGCACGAGCCCATCCTTGTCCCCGGCAACGCGCACGCCACCGGCCACTGAGGGCAGGATCTCGAACACCCGCGCGGCGAAATCTCCCAGGGTCATGAGTTCGGGCAGGTCGCCGACCCGGCCGATGCCCTCTTCCGGCAGGCCGTGGGCCGCAGGAGCCAGGGGCACAACGTTGTCCAGTCCGAACGCGTCAGCGAGGACATCGGAAACGCCTCCGACGGCGGAGTCCCCGTTGGTGTGCACGGTCAGCAGCCCGGTACCTGACTCAATGAGCCGATGGACAGCAAGGCCCTTGGCGCTCGTGGCAGCAACGGAGGTGACGCCCTTGAGCAGCAAAGGATGGTGCGTAACGAGGAGCTCGGCGCCCCATTCAATGGCTTCTTCAATGGCGGCGAGTGTCGGATCCACAGCGAACATGACCTTGGTGACGGTGGCGGTTGGCCGTCCGACCACCAGTCCTACCTCGTCCCATTCCTCGGCGAGCGATTCCGGCCAAAGCTCCTCCACTGCCAAGAGGACCTGACCTAGCGTAGGGGTGCTGGCTCTTGGAGTTCCGGCTGCACCATTCTCCGGTTCTTCGCCGGATCCTGTATCTGCAACCGCGGTGTTCACAGCTTCCATGCATTACATTCTTGCGCATCCGGCGGCCAAGTCGCGCTTGCCGCAACCGGACGGTTCGAGATTGTTGCCACTGGCCGGGTCCGCGCCGTCACAGTCCCGTAAGGTTGTGCGGGAATCATCCGGGACTCCCAGCCATTGAAGAGATCATGAAAACTTTTGTACTTGGTGGAGGCTGCTTCTGGTGCCTCGACGCTGTCTATCAGAAGACCAAGGGTGTCAGTTCCGTGGTTTCCGGCTACACGGGCGGGCACATACGCAATCCTGACTATTACGACGTGTGCTCCGGGATGACGGGCCACGCGGAGGTCGTCGCCGTGACTTTCGACGAGGACATCATTCCGGCGGACATCATCCTTGACATGTTCTTTGCACTGCATGATCCCACCACGCTCAACCGCCAGGGCTACGACGTCGGAACCCAGTACCGTTCCTCGATGTTTTACACCACCACGGAAGAAAAGATCGTCTTCGAGGAAGCCATCCTGCGGAACCAGGAACTGTGGTCCAAGCCGATTGTGACCCAGGTCAGCAGGCTGCCGGAATTCTACGAAGCCGAGTCCATACACCAGGACTACTACGCCAAGTTCCCGGAGCAAGGCTATTGCCAGGTGATCATCAACCCCAAGCTCGCCAAGGCCCGGAAATATTACTCTTCGTGGCTCCGCGCGTAGCAGCGTGTAGCACCGGTCGTTAGGCTGACCTCAGCAGTAGCTATTTCAGCGAATTCAGAGAATAGGCATGATTACATGGCACGGATCTACGACGACGTCACCCAGCTGATCGGCGGAACCCCCCTGGTCCGCTTGAACAGGCTCACCGAAGGCTTGGATGCCACGGTTGCGGTGAAGCTGGAGTTCTACAACCCCGCCAATAGCGTCAAGGACCGTATCGGCGTCGCGATCGTCGACGCTGCCGAGAAGTCCGGTGCGCTGAAGCCGGGCGGCACGATCGTCGAGGGAACGTCCGGCAACACCGGCATCGCGCTGGCCCTGGTCGGCGCGGCGCGCGGTTACAAGGTCATCCTGACCATGCCGGAGACCATGTCCACCGAGCGCCGCGTCATGCTGCGCGCCTACGGTGCGGAGATTGTCCTGACTCCCGGCTCTGAAGGCATGCGCGGCGCCGTCGAAAAGGCCCAGGAAATTGTCGCCAACACGGAAAACTCCGTCTGGGCCCAGCAGTTCGCCAATGAGGCAAACCCGGAGATCCACCGCACCACCACGGCCGAGGAAATCTGGGCGGACACCGACGGTGGCGTGGACATCTTCGTCGGCGGCGTCGGCACCGGAGGCACCATCACCGGCGTCGGGCAGGTACTGAAGGAGCGCAAGCCGGAAATCCAGATCGTGGCCGTCGAGCCCAAGGACTCCCCCATCCTGAACGGCGGCGCCCCCGGCCCGCACAAGATCCAGGGCCTTGGCGCGAACTTCATTCCGGAAATCCTGGACACCAACGTCTACGACGAGGTTCTCGACGCAACCCTCGAGGACTCCGTTGCCACCGCACGTGCCCTCGGCACCAAGGAAGGCATCCTGGGCGGCATCTCCGCCGGCGCGGCCGTCTGGGGCGCACTCGAGCTCGCGAAGCGTCCGGAGAACAAGGACAAGCTCATCGTGGCAATCGTTCCCGACTTCGGCGAACGTTACATCTCCACGGTGCTTTTTGACGACATTCGCGGCTGATTGCGGACCCCGCGCAACCGCTTTCTTTCATTTCCTGTAGAAAGGTCTTTGTGAGCTTCTTCGCAAGACTTATGGAGGACCTCGAGGCCGCCCGGTCACATGACCCGGCGGCCCGGGGCTCCTTTGAGAACTTTTTTGCCTACTCCGGCCTGCATGCCATCTGGGCACACCGCGTGACGCACAAATTGTGGCAGCACCCTGAGCTGCGCTTCCCGGCACGGCTCATTTCCCAGCTTGCCCGGTTCTTGACCGGCATCGAGATCCACCCCGGCGCGACCATCGGCCGCAGGTTCTTCATTGACCACGGCATGGGTGTGGTGATCGGCGAGACCGCCGAGATCGGCGAAGACGTCATGATCTACCACGGCGTGACGCTGGGTGGCCGTTCCTTGGCCAAGGTCAAGCGCCACCCCACCATCGGGGATCGGGTCACCATCGGAGCCGGAGCCAAGGTCCTTGGTCCCATCACCATAGGCGCCGACAGTGCGATAGGCGCCAACGCCGTCGTGGTCAAGGACGCACCGCCTGAGTCGATTATCACCGGCGTTCCCGCAACGTGGCGGCACCGTGATGCCAAGAGCGAAACGAAACCCGCCGTCGACCCCGCCGAGTACTACATCGAGTACCGGATCTAGCCGGAAAAGCGTTTGTAGGCGTTCCAAATGACGGTGTCGAAGGCCCGGTCGGGAAGCACCTTCCGCAAGGCCAGAATGGTCCAGGCTCCCCTGCCCACCGGGTAGCGGGTCCTGGGCCTTCGCGAAGTCGCCGCATGGACTATGGCGCCCGCCACGGTACGCGGGTGCGTCGAAAGAGCGGTTCCCGACGTCGATGCCAGGGCGGCCGCTACGATCCTGGCCTGCTCGCGATACGGTCCGTGTCCCGAGACCGTCAGCAGGCTCTCCCCGGCGATGGTTCCCCATTCCGTGTCCGTGCCGGCGGGCTCGATGATTGCCACGTCGATGCCATGGGGCTTCAGTTCCAGGCGGAGCGAGTCGCTGAGGCCCTCGACGGCGAATTTGGTTCCGTGGTACCAGGCACCCAGTGGCTCATACATTTTGCCGCCGATCGAGGAAACGTTGATGATCCTGCCGGAAGCCGCAGCACGCATCACGGGAATCACCAGCTGGGACATCCGGGCGAGACCGAAGACGTTGACCTCGAACTGGCGCCGGCCCTCATCCAGCGGAACCTCTTCCAAAGAACCGTAGGACCCGTATCCGGCATTGTTGACAAGTACGTCGATCCGCCCCTGCTCCCCCAGGACAAGCTCCACCGCGGCCTTCATCGAGTCATCCTCGTTGACGTTCAGGGACAACACCTTGATTCCGTGGGCTTTGAGCGGCTCCATCTTCTCGACCCGCCGCGCCCCCGCGTACACGACCATTCCTGCCTTGCTGAGCTTGATGGCGGCTTCGAAACCGATTCCGGTTGACGCACCTGTGACAAATGCGACGCGTTGCGGCATGGACTGCTCCTCGTGTTACGGGTGGTGTTTTCCTTCAGGACGTGCCTACGGCAAAGGCCGGCGCCTCCACAGTAACGCGGAAGTGCCGGCCTTTGACTTGAACTGAAAGGGCAGAAGGGTCAGTCTGGGCCCACGTGGCTTGGAGTCGACACGAAAGGGCCTGCCCAAGAGTGGGGCAGCAGGGTCCCTAGTGGGTGTCGACTGCGGAGATCTCGGACTTGTCTTCGCCCCAGAGGGTGTGGAAGGTTCCCTCGGCGTCGACGCGGCCGTAGGTGTGCGCGCCGAAGAGGTCGCGCTGTCCCTGGATGACCGCTGCGGCGAGGCGCTTGCGGCGAAGTCCGTCGTAGTAGGCCAGCGAAGAGGAGAACACCGGAACCGGGATGCCCAGCTGGACGGCCGTGGCCACCACGCGGCGCCAGGCCGGCAGCGCACCGGCGATCGCCTTGGTGAAGGCCGGGGCGAACAGCAGGTTGGCCGGCTTCTCCTCGGCGGCGTAGGCGTTGGTGATTTCCTTGAGCAGCTCGGCGCGGATGATGCAGCCGCCGCGCCACAGCGAGGCGATTTCATCGAGCTTGAGGTCCCAGCCGTATTCCTTCGCGGCCGAGGTCAGCATGTCCAGGCCCTGGGCGTAGGAAACCAGCTTGGAAGCGTAGAGAGCCTGGCGGACGTCCTCGACGAAGTTTTCGGGGACCTCGACGGCGATTTCCTCGCCGGCGAGCAGCTCCTGGCCGAGCTTGCGCTGTTCCGCCTGGGAAGACAGGGCCCGGGCGAAGACGGACTCCGCGATGCCCGACACCGGGGAGCCAAGCTCAAGGGCGGAGATGACCGTCCAACGGCCGGTGCCCTTCTGCCCGGCAGCATCGACCACGACATCGACGAACGGCTTGCCCGTCTTGGCATCGACGTGGCCCAGGACCTCTGCGGAGATTTCGATCAGGAAGGAAGCCAGTTCGCCCTTGTTCCATTCGGCGAAGATCCTGGACTGCTCGGCCGGTTCGATACCGGCGCCGGAACGCAGGAGATCGAAGGCTTCACCGATGACCTGCATGTCGGCGTATTCGATGCCATTGTGGACCATCTTGACGAAGTGTCCTGCGCCGTCGGTGCCGATCCACGCGCAGCAGGGCTGGCCGTCAACCTTGGCGGAGATCTTTTCGAGCAGCGGGCCCAGGGCCTCGTAGGACTCCTTGGAACCACCGGGCATGATGGAGGGCCCGTTGAGGGCGCCCTCTTCGCCGCCGGAAACGCCGACGCCCACGAAGTGCAGGTCCTTCCCGGCCAGCGCGGCTTCCCGGCGGCGGGTGTCCTCGTAGTGCGAGTTGCCGGCGTCGATCACGATGTCACCGGGCTCCAGCAAGGGAACGAGCTGGTCGATGACGGCGTCAACCGGCTTGCCGGCCTTCACCATGATCAGGACGCGGCGGGGCTTCTCGAGGGAGTCCACGAGTTCCTGGAGGGTTTCCGTGCGGATGAAGTCGCCGTCCGTGCCGTGCTTGGCCAGCAGGGCGTCGGTCTTCTCCACGGAGCGGTTGTGCAGGGCAACGGTGAAGCCGTTGCGGGCCAGGTTGCGGGCCAGATTGGCGCCCATCACCGCGAGGCCGGTGACACCGATGTGTGCTGACATCAAAACTCCAATTCATTCTTGTGCATCGAGTCCTGCTAGGAGCGAGGAAACGCTTTCTAGAGCAGTAGCTGGAATAAACCATACGTATTCGGACCACGTCTGGGAAAGTTGCGCCCACGTTTTGGAAACGTCCGCGTCACAAAAGAGTCTATGTTGCGAGCTCGCACTCTGAGGAGTTCACCGGCGCCCGGGCTTCCGGTGGCGGGGTGGTCAACGCCACTATGCTTACGACTATGTCAACCAGTCTCCACTACCGCGCTGTCGAGCACCTGGGTACCCGGATCGTCGGCGGTAAGCTTCCCACCGGTCACGTCATGTTGGCTGAGCACCTTGAGGAGGAGCTCAAAGTGTCGCGGTCGGTGGTCCGTGAGGCCGTCAGGGTACTGCAGTCTCTGGGACTGGTGGAAACCATCAAGCGTGTTGGCATCCGGGTCCTCCCCGCACACCGCTGGAATCCCTTCGATCCGCTTGTCATCCGCTGGCGGCTGGCCGGAGAAGGCCGTGGCGCACAGTTGCGCTCCCTCGCCGAACTCCGCTCCGCCGTCGAGCCCGTAGCCGCGGAACTGGCCGCGGAAAACGCTCCGGAGTCCCTGCGAAGCGAGCTGGTGGACATCTCCCTGGCCATGCGGGAAGCCGGCCGTGCGGGCGACATGCCCACCTTCCTGGACCTCGATATCCGCTTTCACGCGCTGGTCCTCTCCGGTTCCGGCAATGAAATGTTCGCAAACCTGATCGGGCAGGTCACGGAGACACTCACCGGCCGGACAGTTCACGGGCTCATGCCGGAACATCCGAAGGAAGCTGCCCTGCAATGGCACCTGGATGTAGCCCAGGGCATCAGGGACGGCGACGGCGACAAGGCCCGCGAGGCCTCCTCCAACATCATGCGGGAGACCATCGCGGACCTGTCGCCGGGCTGGGAAGGCCAGCCCCGGGTATTTGTTCCAGTCGAGCGGCCGGGAGGTTAGGCCACCGGCTGGAAGTTCAGCAGGACCTTCCCGGATTCGGCCGAGTTCCTGGCGACCTCGAAGGCCTCGAGGCCGCGGTCCAGCGTGAATTCGTGGGTCACCACCGGATCCACGTAGAGCGAACCGTCCGCGAGCGCCGCAATGACCTCGTCGATCTCATCGTTGAACCGGAAGGAACCGAGCAGTTCGAGCTCGCGGGTGATGGCCAGCGAAATGAAGACCGGCTGCGGTCCCGAGGGCAGCAGCCCGACCATGACCACCTTCCCGCCGCGTACTGCGCCCTTGATGGCCGACGCCAGTCCGAAGTGGCTGCCGGAGGACTCGATGACGACGTCGGCTTCCACTGACGCAATTGCCTCGGCGTCATCGCCCTTGAGGACTTCGTCTGCGCCCACTGCACGCGCGATCTCAAGAGGCTTGTCGTGCATGTCGACGGCCACGATCCGGGTTGCCCCGGCGCGCTTGAGGACAGCTACCGCCAGCGCGCCGATCGGACCGCTTCCGATCACCAACGCCGTCTTTCCGGCCACGTCCCCTGCGCGGGATACGGCGTGCCAGGCAACGCTGGCCGGCTCCACAAGTGCCGCCGTGCGCAAGTCCAGCGTGGCCGGAAGGGCCCGGAGCATGCGGGACGGCAAGGTGGCATAGCGGCTGAAGGCGCCGTCCGTGTGCGGGTACCGCGCTGCACTCCCCAGGTAGGTGCACCCGGGAGAAAGGTTGGGCCGATCTTCCGGATACTTGGCGGCACCCGGAGCGGGGGTTGCCGGATGAACTGCGACGGCGGTTCCGGCTGCCGGGCCGCTGCCATCGGCAGCCTGCTGGACAACGGTGCCGACGATTTCGTGACCGAGCACCATGGGAGCCTTGAGGATCGATTCCCCCGCCGCGCCATGGAGCCAGTAGTGCAGGTCCGAGCCGCAGATGCCACCGTAAGCGATCTCGACGACAGCCTGGTCAGGGGTGGGAACCACGAGGGCTATGTCCTCAATGCGAAGGTCGCCGGCGGCGTGGGCCACAACCGCGGGTGAAGACTGGGGAAGCTGAAAATCGCTCATTAGACGACCACCGTCATTCCGCCGTCGACGAAGATCGTCTGGCCGTTGACGAAGTTCGAAGCCTCGGAGGCAAGCCAGACCGCCGGACCGGCGAGATCCGCCACGGTGCCCCATCGGTGGGCCGGCGTCCGGCCCAGGATCCAGGAGTTGAAGTCGGGATCGTCCACGAGGTTCTGGGTCATCTCAGTGTGGATGTAGCCCGGGGCGATGCCGTTGATCTGAAGGCCGGAGGCCGCCCATTCGGCGGTCATGGCGCGGGTCAGGTTGCGCAGTCCACCCTTGGCGGCGACATAGGGGGCGATAGTGGGGCGCGCCAGGTCAGTCTGCACGGAGCAGATGTTGATGATCTTGCCGCGGCCCCGGGGGATCATGTGGCGGGCGGCTTCACGTCCGACGAGGAAGGCGCTTGTCAGGTCGGTGGTGATGACCCGGTCCCAGTCCTTCACATCCAGGTCCAGCATCGGGACGCGGTGCTGGATTCCCGCATTGTTGACGAGGATATCGAGGGGGCCGACGTTCTCCTCGACCCAGGCAACGCCGCGGGCGGCCTCAGT
Source organism: Arthrobacter sp. efr-133-TYG-118 (assembly GCF_030209755.1). Classification (GTDB taxonomy): domain Bacteria; phylum Actinomycetota; class Actinomycetes; order Actinomycetales; family Micrococcaceae; genus Arthrobacter. The sequence goes on from NZ_JARVRH010000027.1 coordinate 140,041, forward strand.
ATCGCTGGTGACGTCAAACGCACAGCTGTGGATGCGACCGGGTCCGAAGTCCGCCGCCAAGGCGGCTTCCGCGTCCTTGAGCCGCTCCGCGTTGATGCCGTTGAGGACAACGGTGGCACCGGCGTCGGCCAATCCGCGGGCCAGCGCGTTGCCGATGCCGCGGCTGGATCCGGTAACGAGCGCAACGCGCCCGGTGAGATCAAAGAGTCCACTCATGGTTGTTTCCTTACTTAGTTCAAAGGGCTTAGGGAAGAGTCACTCAGGTTGGCGATGGCCTGGCGGACAACTGCGAGGTCCTGGTCGCCGAGGCCCTGATCAATCAGTTCGCGGTAGAGTTCGACGCCGGCAGTCGCCATCGGGACGGCGACACCGGCCGCTTCGGCGCTTTCGAGCACGAACTTGAGGTCCTTGTGCATGAACTTCGCGGGACCTGTGGGCGCGTAATCCTTGGCTGCCAGGCGTGGGCCGACAATCTCGAGGACCCGGCTTCCGGCGAGTCCGCCGGCAAGGACGTCGAAGAGGGCAGAAGCATCCATGCCCGAGCGTTCGGCGAGTTCGGCGGCTTCCGCGAGCGCCGCCGTCGTGGTCCCGACGATCAGCTGGTTGCAGGCCTTCGCCAGCGAACCGGCACCCAGGTTGCCCATGCGGCGGACGGTGGTGCCCATGGATTGGAGCATGGGAAGCGAGCGCTCGAAATCTTCTTCGCTGGCTCCCCCCATGATGGCCAGCGTGCCGTCCTGCGCACCTTTGGTGCCCCCGCTGACCGGGGCATCGATGACGACGGCGTTCCCGCCACTTGCGCTATGGACCGTCCGGCCGAATTCCTGCACGGCGGTCGGGGACACGCTGCTCATGACAACAACTGTGGTTCCAGGGAGCGGGCCGGCCGAACGCCAGGAGTCGAGCAACGGCGCGGCTGCGTCTCGGATATACGAGAGATCCGGAAGCATGAAAATGATGACGGCTTGGTCCCGGAGCCCGGCAACCGATTCCGAACGTCGCCCGCCGAGCTTCTCCAATTCGGCCAGTGCCTCGGCCGAACGGTTCCAAGCGGTCACTTCCCAGCCGCCGGCAAGTAGATTGGCGGCCATGGGGAAACCCATGAGCCCGAGTCCCACAAAACCTACAGTCCTGGCAGTCATGTCCCGTTTGCACCTCACTTCTTTGTGGTTCATATTTTCAAAAACTGTTCAATATCCTAGCCGCAATTCAGTATGATGAACACTATGACGACTGATGAACTTACCATCGCGATCGCGGTCCCGCTCGAAGCTGAGCATGTGGAGCGTATCCGCGCAGTAGATCCCGGCATTACTGTCCTTTACGAGCCCGAACTTCTTCCCCCGGAACGCTTTCCGGCCGACCATTCCGGCGATCCGGATTTCAAGCGCACTCCGGAACAAGAGGAGCGCTACTGGTCCATGCTGAACAAGGCACAGGTCCTTTACGGCTTCCCCAATGAGAACCCGGCCGGGCTGGCCCGCATCGCCCAGAGCAACCCGCACCTGCAGTGGATCCACGCCATGGCAGCGGGCGCCGGTGGCGCCGTCAAGGCTTCCGGCCTCGACAGTGAGACTCTGCAGAAGTTCAAGGTGACCACCTCCGCAGGCGTGCATGCCCTTCCGCTTGCCGAGTTTGCCGCCCTGGGCATCCTCAACGGCTTCAAGCGCAGCGCGGAACTCGCGCAGGACCAGGCTGCCAAGGTCTGGCCGGAGTTGCGCACTCCGACCAAACTTGTGAACGGCTCCAAGCTGGTTGTCACGGGTCTCGGCGAAATCGGCCTTGAGACCGCCCGGATCGCCCGCGCACTCGGCATGAAGGTCAGCGGAACCAAGCGGAACGTCGAAGCGATCGAAGGAATCGACGAGGTCGCGGACAACGATGGCCTGGCCGGGCTTCTCGCTTCGGCTGACGCGGTTGTCAACACCCTGCCCGGTACGCCGTACACCGAGAATCTCTTCAACCGCGAGGTTTTCTCGGCAATGAAGCCCGGAACGGTCTTTGTCAACGTTGGCCGTGGAACCGTGGTTGACGAGGAGGCCCTCCTCGAAGCCTTGGAGAACGGCCAGGTGTCCTACGCATGCCTGGACGTCTTCGCCGTCGAGCCGCTGCCCCAGGACAGCCCGCTGTGGAACCACCCCAAGGTCATGGTCTCTCCCCACACTTCGGCACTCAGCGCGGCCGAGAACCGCCTCATTGCCGAGCGTTTCGTCAGCAACCTGCGCACGTTCCTCGACGGCGGGGAGCTCCCCCACCTCGTGGATACGGTGCACTTCTACTAAACCGCCAACAACCAGCGCATTGCTGTGCGGCCCTTCCGGAATTCCGGAGGGGCCGCTTTGCTGTGTTCGCAGCTTTGCCGTGCCAAACCAGGGCTTGTTTGCCATTCCGGCGCAACTAACGCCCGCCTCCAAAACAAGCTCCAGACCACGAACGCGGCGCATCCCCGGGGCGCAACAAAGCGACGGCCCCCCGAATTTCGGAAGGGGCCGCCGCTGCTTGCGTACGTCGGGGTACGGGACTACCTACTTCGCGTCTTCCAGGGAACGGAGGTCGCGGCCGGCCGTTTCCGGGGTGAAGAAGGTGGTGATGTATGAAATCAGCGCCAGGACCAGCGAGTAGACCGCCAGGACCACCCAGGAGTTGCCCGTAGCGGCAAGGAGTGCGACGCCAACGAGGGGCACGAGTCCGCCGGCCAGGACAGCAGACAATTCCCGGCTCAGGGCGACGCCGGTGAAGCGGTACTGCGAGCCGAAGAGCTCGGGCAGAAGCGGGCACTGCGGGCCGAGCATGGACTGCACGCCGAGGGCGATGCCGACCACCATGACAGCCCACACGAGGGTCACGTTGCCGAGGGTCACCAGGTAGAAGGCGGGAATCGCGAAGATTGCCTGGAACAGGGCCCCATAGCGGTAGACCTTGACGCGACCAATTCGGTCGGACAAGGCACCGAAGGTAACCACCATGACGGCGGCAAATCCGGCGGCGATCAGCAGACCGACCGGGCCGATGAACTTGTCGCCAGGGAAGACGCCTTCCTTGACGGACATGAACGAGATGAGCAGTGCCGAGTAGATCGAGGAGTTGCCATTCTCGCCCATGCGGAGGCCGATGCCCACCAGCACATTCTTTTTGGAGTGCTTCCAGAGCTCACCAACGGGGTTCTTCACCACGTTCTTGTGCTTTTCCAGCTCCTGGAACACCGGGGTTTCCTTCAGCCTGAGACGGATGAAGATTGCGACGACGATCAGGATGAAGCTGGCGAGGAAAGGCACACGCCACAGCCAGCCTTCGAGCACGCCCTTGTTGGCCATACCAATCAGCGCGAAGGTGCCGGCGCCGAGGAGGGTTCCGAGTTGGATGCCAACGAAAGGAAGCGAAGCGAAGTAGCCGCGGCGCTTGGGTGGAGCGACTTCGGAGATCAGCGTGGTCGCGCCCGCCTGTTCCGCACCGGCGCCGAGGCCCTGGACAATACGGAGCGTCACCAGGAGGACAGCGCCGAGCATGCCCGCCTGGTCGAACGTCGGCAGCAAGCCGATCGCGAAGCTGGCAAGGCCCATCATGCCAATGGTCATCAGAAGGACCATCTTGCGGCCAAAGCGGTCTCCGATGAATCCGAAGAAGATACCGCCGAAGGGCCGCGCCGCGAATCCGACGCCATAGGTGGCGAACGACGCGATCAATGCGCCGCTCTCACCCAAGGGCTTGAAGAACAGCGGTCCGAAGATCAGGGCCGAAGCCAGGCCATAAATGTAGAAGTCGTAGTACTCCAGGGCGGATCCTACGGAGCTGGCAAGAGTTGCCCTTCGCAGCTGTTCCGGCTCAACTACTGCGTCGTCCATATCAGCAAGCTTTGTCTTAGTACGAGTTGTCACAAGCACTCCCTCAAGAACACTCCAGACCCCCGTTGGCCTGGCGAGATAGTGTCAGCCGCCATGGCGTGAATCACTATAGTGAACAGAGTACAGCACGTTGGACAAGTTTCAAGTGGTGTAATCAGATTTATTTATGACCCCGTCGGGCGGCGGGATCCGTTAGCCCATCGGGTTGCCTAGCGAGTGGGCGAGCTCCTTGAGTTCCTTCACCATCAAGGCAGCCTGCTCCTCGGAAAAAGTGGCCTTCAGGGCTGTCACCGAGAGACCGAGGCTGGGGCCATGTGCCCCGTGGGTAGGCACGGGCACGGCAAGGCAAACCACGCCGAGCGTGGATTCCTCGTCCTCCAGGGCATAGCCCTGCTTTCGGATCGCGGCTACCTGGGCCTTGAGCTCAGCGGCACTCCGGAGGGACTTCGGGGTCATGACAGGGAGCTCCACATCATCCGGGAACATCGCCTCGATGTCATGGTCGTGAAGCTGGGCCAGGAGAACCTTTCCGACGGCGCTCAGGGAAAGCGGCATCTTGTCGCCGATGTTCGACGTGAGCCGGACGGCCGGGTGCCCTTCGTACCGCGCCAGGTAAATGATGTGATCGCCGTCGATCATCGCAATCCGCACTGTTTCGCCGGAGAGCGTGGGTGCCTGCTCGCAGAACTTGTAGAACTCCTGGACTTCATCGAGACGGCTGAGGTAAGCCGCGCCAAGTTCAACCAGCTTCCGGCCAAGTGAAAAGTCAGCACCTTCGCGCGTGATAAGCCGGGCTTCTTCAAGAGCCATCAGCAGGTTTGACGTGGAAGACTTCGGAATCCCGAGCTCCCTCGAAAGATCACTGAGTGTCAGCCGGCCCGAAGGTGCCTCCGCCAAGGCATCCAGGACCGCGGCTGCGCGGGTCACGGCAGGCGCCGGCGAGGAGCTCCCCAATCCCTCGGAGGAACGGGGGGTGCGGGAATCAGCCATGATTCTCCTTCGCAATCGTGCGTCTGGCGCAGAGTGGGCGCGTGCCAGGCAGAAACGCTACCCAGGGGCAGCGGAACTCCGATCCGCGGCAATCACGCTTGTTCAATCCACTGAACAACCACCATCATAGTGGCTTGGTGTCGGGATGAGACGCGCCGGACGGAGATTGGCTTCCTTTCCATATCCAGAAATTCTCTGTATATTCATCTATGAGCTCTCCACCGCGGCATCCCCCAATAGTCGCGGTGGAGAGCTCTTCCAATTCCCCGGCTCGGATCAGGTAGGACGCTAGCCCTGCTGCCGCCAAGGAGTGAGCCGTGGCAGCCAGCGCGGAACGTTGGCACGGTAGTCCTCATACTCGGCGCCGAACCTCCTTGCCAGCGTCGGCTCCTCATACAACCTGACGAAAGCCACCACGGGAATTGCGCCCAGCGCGGCCAGGCCAAAAAGCTTCGGCTGTCCCAGCAGGAGGCCCTGTCCGGTGATCGCGGCGCCAATGCCCACGTAGATGGGGTTCCTCACGAACTGGTAGAAACCGCTGACCACGAGGTTCTTCGGCGGCGCAAAGGGTGCCGGCGTGCCTAATCCTTCCAGGGCGAACCGCGCAAACGAATTGGTGATCACGGCCGCGCCCGCGCCGATCAGCAGAACACCTGCGCACTGGGCCGGCAGTCCGCCCGGCACGGGCTGGTTCACTTTCCACCGGGTCACCACCCACGGCAACAGACCGGCGGCGGTAGCCGGAGCTGCGGCGAACACCGCCGTACCTATTTTCGCCAGCCTCTTGTCACGCGCTGCATCTCCGGATGCCGTCATGCTGCCATTCTGAACCGCCTGACGGTCGGCGGCAACCATCAGGCCACGAACGCATCTGGAACAAAAGAAAAGAGCCCCTGAGCTGCGTTTTCGCAGCTCAGGGGCTCTTCTTTGCTGGTGGGTCCTACCGGGATCGAACCGATGACATCCACGGTGTAAACGTGGCGCTCTACCAGCTGAGCTAAAGACCCAAACACTGATTTCAGCGCCCTCGGCGCGTCAACCAACGAACATGTACTCTACCGGATCAATCGCGTGGAACACCAATCGGCTGCTCGAAAGGCAGCAAGTCGGGAAGCTCAGCCGCAAGCCAGGCCAGCGCGCCGCTGACTCCGGCTTCCACTTTGAGGTTCGCGAACCCGTCGCCGCGGGTCGGTCCACGGTTGATGATCACTACCGGCTTGCCGAGTTTGGCTGCGTGCCGCACGAACCTCAGCCCGCTCATTACGGTCAACGAAGAACCTGCCACCAGCAGGGCCCCGGCTTCGTCCACTATGGAATAGGCGCGCTGCACCCGGTCCCTGGGAACATTTTCACCGAAGTACACGAAGTCGGGCTTGAGGGTTCCCCCGCAAACGGGACAAACAGCGACGACGAACGACCGGATGAGCTCGGGATCCTCCACCGAGGCGTCCGCGTCGGGTGCCATTTCCACGACGCCGGAAGCCTGCGCGGCTTCGAGGAAGCCGGGATTGATTTCCTCAAGAATCGACGCCACGAGCCGCCGGGTGAAGACGTGTCCCTCGTCAAGGCAAATCACGCGATCGTAGCGGCCGTGCAGGTCCACCACATTGATGCTGCCCGCGTCCTCGTGCAGACGGTCCACGTTCTGCGTGATGAGCCCCGTGATCAGCCCGCGCCGCTCAAGGAGGGCGACGGCGGCGTGTCCGGCATTGGGGTCCGCATGCCGGAGGTGCGACCATCCAAGGTGGTTCCTCGCCCAGTACCGGCGCCGATTGGCGGGGCTTCCGATGAATTCCTGGAAGGTCATCGGATTCCGCGGCGCGGCTCCCGGGCCGCGGTAGTCGGGGATTCCGGAGTCAGTGCTGAGGCCGGCTCCTGTCAAGACAGCAAAACGCTTGCCGCCGAGGATCCCGGCGGCTTGGCGCAGAACGTCCAACTCCCCAGCATCCAACTCAACTGTGGATGTCGGCGGATGGATGGCGAAGCCGGTCATTCCAACGCCGGGCCGTTGGGCGCTCATCTGCGCTAGGCCTGGCCAAGTGCGGACAATGCCTCGCGATATTCCGCTAAGTCGCGTGCCTGGCCGCGCGGATTGACCACGACATAGCGGATGATGCCCGCGGCATCAATGATGAAAGTGCCCCGCAAGGACATACCAGTAGCTGTATCAAATACGCCATACTTTTCGGCTACTTCCCCGTGCGGCCAGAAGTCCGCCAAGAGATCGAACTCGTAGCCTTCCTTGTCCGCGTAAGCCCGCAAAGCGAACTTGCTGTCCACGGACACCCCGAGGACCGTGGCGTTGGCGTGTTCGAAAATACCCAGATTGTCGCGGATCTCGCACAGCTCCCCGGTGCAGATTCCAGAGAAGGCGAAGGGATAGAAGACCACTACCACGTTGCGGCCGCGAAGCTCGGACAGGCGAACCGGCTCCCCAAACTGGTTCACAAGCTCAAAATCCGGGGCTTCCTGGCCCACAACGGGAACTCCCGGGCGCAGTCCGGGAGAGGTCAACCTGGTGTGAGTCACTTGTTCTTCTTGCGCGCTACAAGCCGTGTGGCGCTCCAGTCCTTGGAGACGCCTGCGGAGGTAGTGCAATGCAGGCCAGCGGTGGGAGCAGCGTCCTGAATATCCGAGGGCGAGACGTAGTTGTCGCGGCCCGATTTGGGGGTCAGCACCCAGACCACGCCGCCTTCACCCAAGGTGGTCAGTGAATCAACTAGTGCGTCGACAAGGTCTCCATCACCATCGCGCCACCAGAAAATGACCGCATCAACTACCTCGTGATCGTCTTCGTCAAGCAGCTCGGAACCCGTGAGTTCCTCAATGTCATCACGCAAATCGAAATCGACATCATCGTCGTAACCGAGTTCCTGAATTAGATCCCCATCTTTGAAACCCAATCTTTCCGCCACATTTACCGATGTGGCGGCGTCGGCCTCGCTCACGTTTCCTCCTCTTGAAGTGATTTCGATTACTACAAGCCAACACCCTTTGGGCGTGTGCTTCAAGCCATTGTCCCGCGATCCACCATAATCCGCGCCCCAGCCACGGCTAAAGCCGCGGCCACATTCGGGGCCATAGCCATGACCGCAGCTACAACTGCCTTCGATGTAACAGCTTGAGTGTGACATACAACGCCTTCACGACCGCGCGGCTACGCATCGCGGCTCGTACAAAGCTACAGTGGCCAGTGAAGACTTTGGCTGCAGGGCAACCGCCCGCCGCGAATAGCGCAGCTCGAGCTCAAGAGAACCTGCCCGGCGCACATGACCGGGCTGTTGTAACCGATATGTCGCACACGCCGCGTTCATGACGGGCAGTTACCCTGCCGGACCTGAGGCGACGATGAATGCGCCAAAAGAGAGGTTGGACGTGGCTGCAGGAGAAGAGACCTCACACATCCTTAGCGGGTT
>NZ_JARVRH010000020.1 GCF_030209755.1 Arthrobacter sp. efr-133-TYG-118
ACCATCCTAAGGTAGCGAAATTCCTTGTCGGGTAAGTTCCGACCTGCACGAATGGAGTAACGACTTCCCCGCTGTCTCAACCATAAACTCGGCGAAATTGCAGTACGAGTAAAGATGCTCGTTACGCGCAGCAGGACGGAAAGACCCCGAGACCTTTACTATAGTTTGGTATTGGTGTTCGGAGTGGCTTGTGTAGGATAGGTGGGAGACGTTGAAGCCCGGACGCCAGTTCGGGTGGAGTCATCGTTGAAATACCACTCTGGTCACTTTGGACATCTAACTTCGGCCCGTGATCCGGGTCAGGGACAGTGCCTGATGGGTAGTTTAACTGGGGCGGTTGCCTCCTAAAAAGTAACGGAGGCGCCCAAAGGTTCCCTCAGCCTGGTTGGCAATCAGGTGTCGAGTGTAAGTGCACAAGGGAGCTTGACTGTGAGAGAGACATCTCAAGCAGGGACGAAAGTCGGGACTAGTGATCCGGCGGTACATTGTGGAATGGCCGTCGCTCAACGGATAAAAGGTACCTCGGGGATAACAGGCTGATCTTGCCCAAGAGTCCATATCGACGGCATGGTTTGGCACCTCGATGTCGGCTCGTCGCATCCTGGGGCTGGAGTAGGTCCCAAGGGTTGGGCTGTTCGCCCATTAAAGCGGTACGCGAGCTGGGTTTAGAACGTCGTGAGACAGTTCGGTCCCTATCCGCTGCGCGCGCAGGAAATTTGAGAAGGGCTGTCCTTAGTACGAGAGGACCGGGACGGACGAACCTCTGGTGTGTCAGTTGTACTGCCAAGTGCACCGCTGATTAGCTACGTTCGGATGGGATAACCGCTGAAAGCATCTAAGCGGGAAGCTCGCTTCAAGATGAGATTTCCAAACACCTCGTGTGTGAGAGGCCCCCAGCCAGACCACTGGGTTGATAGGCCGGATGTGGAAGACAGGACTAAAGACTGTTGAAGCTGACCGGTACTAATAGGCCGACAACTTACACCACACAAACACGATCACTGCTTGCGTCCACTATGTGGTTCCCGAACAACAACCCGGCACCGGTTTGTTCGCCCAGGAACCAACAACTGAATAACAACACCACAGTTGTAACCACAGTCTTCCCACCCCGCACCCGTGCGGGGACGGGTAACAGGGTTACGGCGGTCATAGCGTGGGGGAAACGCCCGGTCCCATTCCGAACCCGGAAGCTAAGACCCACAGCGCCGATGGTACTGCACCCGGGAGGGTGTGGGAGAGTAGGACACCGCCGGACAACCATTAACGGCCAGGCCCCGACACACCATGTCGGGGCCTGACCCATTTAACCACCCCCAACACGCCCCGGCTCACCTATCAACGGTTGTCGGCGGACGCCCGCTCACGTATGTGCCGGTTTCCACGGATCCCGGCTCACGTATGAAGGGTTGCGGGCCGACCCCGCTCACCTATGAGCCGGACCGGACCCCAGGCCTCCACCCGCCCTCAGCAGAAATGAGCGGGCGTCCGGGGAAAGCCCGGCATATGTGAGCGGGCGTCCCGCCCGGACCCGCTATATGTGAGCGGGCGTCCGGCCGGGACCGGCTATATGTGAGCGCGCGACCCGCCCGGACCCGCCATATGTGAGCGGGCGTCCGGCCCGCACCCGCCCATATGTGAGCGGGCGTCCGGGGGTCGGGGAGTTCGCCCGCGGCGGAATTGACCCCCAAAAGCGCCCGAAATAGGGTGAATTTGGTCAAAAAAGCGCGGAAACACGCGGAATTTGCTGGCCGCGCCCTCCCAAGCTGGTAAGTTTTCGAACAGTGGCTCGCACGCATGCCGTGTGTGAGCTCCAAAATCGTAAAGTCCAGGAGGACACAAATGGCTAAGAACCGTAGCGAACTGGTTTCCGAGGTTGCTGGCAAGGCTGGCACCAGCCAGGCTGCAGTCAACTCCGTGCTCGATGCCCTGTTCGAAGTTTTCGAGACTTCCGTCGCCGCTGGCGAGAAGATCACCATTCCGGGCTGGCTCGCCATCGAGCGCACCGACCGCGCAGCCCGCACGGGCCGCAACCCGCAGACCGGCGAGACCATCCAGATCGCCGCTGGCCACAGCGTCAAGCTGACCGCCGGCTCCAAGCTGAAGGCAGCTGTCGCCAAGAAGTAAGACACTTCGGCGAACGCCTAGGAAAGGCGGCAACCTGCGGGTTGCCGCCTTTCTGCTTTAATCCGCCCGATTCGCCGCGCCGCCGACGTTAGCGGACAATGGATAGGTGCCATCAGCCAAAACTCCCGCCACTGCCCCTTCGCCCGCTTCCAAGCCGGGAACCAAGGCAGGCGCTGCCATGGAAGGCATCTCCTTGCCGTGGCAGCTGGCGGGCTTCGCTGCGCTCCTCCTGGCTCTCGCGGGCGCCCTGATCTTCTCAGGCGCCTCGGCCGCGCGACAGGTCTCTGATCCAGGCGCCTTGGTCCGCTGGGGGCTGCCCGTCGCCAAAGCGATTCACAACGTGTCCTTGGCGACTGTGATCGGCGGACTGATCTTCGCCGTCGTTATCCTTCCCAAGCACGTATCCCGGTCCAGGGGCGACGATGCCCCTGAACACCCCGCATTCACCCGCGCCTTGGCTGTAGCGGCAGCAGCAGGCGCCGCCTGGACGCTCTCCGCCGTCGCGGTCCTTGTGCTGACGTACGCGGATGTGGCCGGGCAGAGCCTCTCCGGGGACGCGCAGTTCACTGCTTCCCTCGTCTATTTCATGACGGATATCCAGACGGGCCAGGCGTGGCTCGCGGTGACGATCATCGCGGCGATTGTCACGACGGCGTTGTTCGGCGTCCGCTCGTTGGCGGGACTCGCGATGACGCTCGTCCTGGCCCTGGGCGGACTGGTGCCGAGCGCGCTGATCGGCCACTCCGCGAGTTCCAGCGACCATGAGGGTGCCATCAATTCGCTCGGCCTTCACTTGGTGGGCGTGTCCACTTGGGTGGGCGGCATCATCATGCTTGCTGTCCTGTCGAGCCTCCTACGGGGTTCCAAGGCAACAGGCACCAAGGACATTACAGAGCAGACGCTCCGCCGGTTCTCCCCTCTGGCAGGCTTTGCCTTCGTGCTGGTCTTCGCCTCGGGCGTCGTCAACGCGAGCATTCGCGTCACAAGCTTTTCGGCTTTGGTCGGCACCCCCTATGGGCAGATCATCCTGGCGAAGGCGCTGGCCACTGTTGTCCTCGGTGGCATTGGTTTCATGCACCGCCAGTGGGTGATTCCGCAGTTGGGCCGCAAGTCCATGACTACGCGTCGCGTGCTATGGCAGCTGGTGTTGGTTGAACTCCTGGTGATGGGCGCGACGTCGGGACTCGCCGTCGCGCTGGCCAGTTCGGCACCGCCGCTGCCCACCACTTACGCGCCGGACGCCTCGCCGGCCTTTATCCTGTCCGGTTACGAGCTGCCGCCCGAACTGACGCCCGCGCGCTGGTTGACCGAGTGGCGCTTCGACTGGCTTTGGGTGGCTGTGGCCCTCTTCGGCGCGGCGAGCTACATCCTCGGCGTGGTCAAGGTCCGCCGCCGCGGTGACTCCTGGTCATGGTTCCGTGCCGCTAACTGGATGATCGGCCTGGTGGTCCTGACCTACATCACGTCCGGACCGCCGTCGGTCTACGGCCGCATACTGTTCTCCGCGCACATGGTGGACCACATGGCATTGACGATGGTGGCCCCGCTGTTCCTTGTCCTGGGTTCGCCGGTCACGTTGGCATTGCGGGCCCTGCCGTCACGCGGCGAAGGATCGCGCGGGGACGGCTCCCGTGGCCTGCGCGAATGGCTCCTGGTGTTTGTGCACTCGAAGTTCTCCCAAGTGGTGACGCACCCGCTGTTTGCCGCCGCGAACTTTGCCGGCTCGATCGTCCTGTTCTACTTCTCGGACGCGTTCGGCTGGGCGATGCGTGAGCACGTGGGCCATGAACTGATGAACCTGCACTTCCTGCTGACCGGCTACATCTTTGTCCTCACCATGATCGGCACCGACCCGTTGCCCCGACGGGCGCCCTACCCGATGCGTTTGCTCCTCTTGCTCGCCACGATGGGCTTCCACGCATTCTTCGGCGTGTCCATCATGGGAGGCACCGGGCTGCTGGCCGCCGACTACTTCGGCAATCTCGGCCGGACCTGGGGACAATCGGCCTTGCTCGACCAGCAGACAGGCGGTGCCGTGGCCTGGGGAATCGGCGAAGTTCCCACCTTGCTGGTGGCCATCGGCGTCGCGGTCATGTGGTCGCGCTCGGATGAGCGGGAGACCAAACGCACCGACCGGGCGGCCGACAGGAATAACGACGCCGACCTTAATGCTTACAACGATATGTTTGCGCGGCTTGCAGACCGCGATGCGAAACTGATTGATCGGGACGTCAAGCAGCCCGAAAGCAAGACCAACCTGGAAGGACGCTGATGAGCGAATCCGTACGCACCCAACTGCGTGTCCGCGCCTCTGAACTGGTGGGCCGTGGCTGGCTCAACACCGGCGGGAAGACCCTGGACCTGGAAGCGCTGCGCGGCAAGATCGTGCTGCTGGACTTCTGGACGTTCTGCTGCATCAACTGCCTGCATGTCCTGGATGAGCTGCGCCCGCTCGAGGAAAAATACTCCGACGTACTGGTGACGGTCGGCGTGCACTCGCCCAAGTTCGAGCACGAAGCCGATCCCGTGGCCCTCGCATCCGCCGTGGAGCGCTACGAGATCCACCACCCCGTCCTGGACGACCCCGAGCTCGCCACGTGGAAGGCCTACACGGCCCGCGCCTGGCCGACACTGGTGGTTGTGGACCCCGAGGGCTACATCGTGGCGCACCTTTCCGGCGAAGGCCACGCAGACGGCCTTGCGGTGCTCCTCGAGGAGCTCGTGGCCGAGCACGAAGCCAAGGGGACCCTCCACCGCGGCGACGGCCCCTACGTGGCTCCCGTCCCGACGTCGGGCACCCTGCGCTTCCCCGGCAAGGCGACCCAGCTGGACAACGGCAACTACTTGGTCGTCGATTCCGGCCACCACCGTTTGGTGGAACTGCGACCGGACCTAGAGACCGTGGAGCGCGTCATCGGCTCCGGAACCAAGGGTTACCTGGACGGCGCGGCGGAAATTGCCCAGTTCAACGAGCCGCAGGGCGTGGCGGTACTCCCGGCGTCGCTGGCTTGGCAGCTCGGTTACGAAGCAGTGGTCGCGGACACCGTGAACCACCGCCTCCGCGGCGTGACGCTCAGCTCGGGCTATGTGCAGACCGTTGCTGGCAACGGCGTACAGCGACTGCTCGACGCCGGCCCTGCCCGGGTGACGGAAAGCGGCGCCGGTGTTTGGGCTGAACACCACGACGCCGGTCCGGCTGACTTCGCGGCCGACGCGATCGACGTCGGGGTACTGGGTGTTGGGACCGGGGTCTCCCTGTCCTCGCCGTGGGACGTGGTGTGGAGCGAGAAGCTGCAGCGCGTTGTCATCGCGATGGCCGGCACGCACCAGATCTTCGCCTTCGAGCCTCTCAGCGGTGAGGTATCCATCCTGGCAGGCTCGGGCCTTGAAGGTTTGCTTAACGGAGCCGCCGAGGAAGCCTGGTTCGCCCAGCCTTCCGGCCTGGCCGTGGATGCGGAAGACAACATCTGGGTGGCCGACTCCGAGACCTCTGCGTTGCGGCGCCTGGTCCTCGGCGAAACCGGTGTGCTCGTTGAGTCGGCCGTGGGCAAGGGCCTGTTCGATTTCGGCTTCCGGGACGGCGAGGCCACCGCAGCTCGCCTGCAGCACCCCCTGGGTGTCACAGTGCTCCCTGATGGCTCCGTCGCCATCGCAGACACCTACAACGGTGCCGTGCGGCGCTACGATCCCGCGACCAAGACGGTTTCCACCCTGGCACGGGGGCTCGCCGAGCCGAGCGACGTCGTCGTGGTCTACCCGGAAGGCGGCGAACCGCTGTTGGTGGTGGTCGAATCCAACAAGCACCAACTGGTCCTGGTTCCCATCCCCAAGGAAGCCCAACAGGTGGACGAGGGGGCATCGCAAACGCAGCGGCCCAAGAGCCCCGTGGCGCCAGGGAACCTGGAGCTCACCGTGCGCTTCACGGCCCCTACCGGCCAGAAGCTCGACGACCGCTGGGGCGACCCTACGCAGCTCAAGATCTCCTCGACCCCGCCCGAGCTGCTGCTTTCGGGTGGTGGTACGTCCGTGGGGCTGCTGCGGACCCTCGAGCTGTCCGCGGACGTGCCTGAGGGGATCCTCCACATTACGGCCCGGGCGGCTGCGTGTGATGGCCCGGAGACCGAGGACGGAGAAATCCCCGATCACGCCGCGTGCCACCTCTACCAGCAAGACTGGGGCATCCCCGTGGTCCTGCAGGCCGACGGGGACTCCGAACTGGTGCTTGACCTGCGCGGGATGGACTAGGCCGGGGTTGGCGCGGCTTTTGCCGCGTGACGCAGGGCCGTTAACAAAGGCGCAGCCTAGAAGCTCACCAGCGGGGTGACCGTGATGGTGTCCGCCCCTATGTCCAGACGCGTGGTGAAGCTGAAGTCGTGAACGGCGCTGAGGTCGCCGACGAGCCCGCTGAAGAGGTCGATTTCCCGGGCTGTTACCTTGGCTTTGCCGTTGAGGGGCGCCACGACCCACTCTCCGTTAAAGGGGTCGATGCTGACCTTGGGATACTCCGTGATCTGCCATTTGATGGTGCCATCCACCACCCGGCTGTTGGTCACGTGGTAGAACGGGCAGTCGGGCTGGAGCTTTTGCTGCTTGGTGGCGTCAGCGGCGCAGGTGTCCAGGAATTCCTTGACCTTGTCGCTCACCACCTTGATCATGGCGTCCGTGGGCTTGGTCAGAAGGTTGAGGGGTGCCTGAGGTAGGGCTCCTGTGGTCACCGACGTGCTGGTAGTCGGCGCCGAGAAATATTTGCCGGTGAGGCTGGCTTCGTACTGGCCCGGATAAAACACGGCAAAGCTGTTGCGGCCATTGGGCAAGTTCACCGGGACGCCGTTCAGCGTCGCCTCGTTGGCGTTCACCACGGTGACCTCGATCGTCGGCAAGGATGACGGCACGAAGGACCACTTGCCGAAGAACAGCCACTCGGTGCCCGTCCGTTCAAGCAGGAAGTCCGAGTGCAGCGCCTTGCCGTCGATCTGATAATCCATGGGGACCGTCACCCGGTTGCCGCCACGGGATTCGGCGTTGCCGAGTTTGACATCGGTGATTTTCGACGCCGCCGTCTGCAGGGCGGTACCGTCCAGCATGGCGGCATTGGCGTTGGGCACGGACGCGTGCAGGAGCCCGAGGGCTTCCCCGCCATGGCCCTTCTGGAGGGCCGAAAGGTAATCGCGCACTTGCTGCTGCGGGCTGGCGATGGAGTTGCTCACCAGGTTGACGGAAACGATCGCAGCGGCCACGGCAAGCATCAGACCGAGCAGCCACCCGGCCGCGGTCTTGACCAACGCTTGACTCAACTGCACGCCCTTTACGTTACCCGCCGGTTCGGCAATACCTCGTCATCCCTTCCCTCACGTGACGACTGAACCTGCTTTGGGGGAGGGGCCCGACGGCGGGCGGCAGCTCCGCTCTAGCGGCGCCGGCGCGATGAGGTTCCGAACACTCCGCGGAGCAGTTCCCGGCCGAGTTGCGTGCCGAAGGACCGTGCCATGCTCTTGATCCCGCCGCCGAGCGCACCGCCTAGGACGCCTGCGAGATCGCCCATCATCCGGTCTTGCTGCGGTGCGGGTGCCGGTGCATTCGCCGGCGAAGCGGGCGGCCACTCTACGGGGGCGGAGCCTGGCAGTGGACGGTTGCTGGGACGGCCAAGGATCTCTTCCTCGATCCGGCGGGCGTCGGCATCCACGGCACGGAGGTCAAGGGAGGCAGGTACCGGAGGCTGACCTGGCGCTGCCTCTCCCGTGGCGGGTGCGGTCGCTTTGCCGCTGAGTTTCTCGTAGGCCGAAATATTGTCCACGGCCGTGCCGTACTTCGGCAGCAGCGGGGAAGCTGCGATGGTGCTGCCGATCAGCTCGTCCGTGCTGGGTCCCATCACGGATTCCGGAGCACGCAGCTTCGTGAGCGCCACGGGCGTGGGCGCACCCCTTTCGTTCATGACGGTGATGACCGCTTCGCCGATACCGGCCGAGGTGAGGGTTTCCTCAAGGTCGTAGTCGCTCACCGGGAACGTGGACACGGTGGCCTTGAGCGCTTTGGCGTCCTCCGGGGTGAACGCGCGCAGGGCGTGCTGGACCCGGTTGGCAAGCTGGCCGAGGACGGCGACAGGAACATCCTTGGGTGTCTGGGTGACGAAGAATATCCCGACCCCCTTGGACCGGATGAGCCGTACCGTGGTGGTGATGGCTTCGAGGAAGGCCTTGGATGCGCCGGTGAAGAGCAAATGGGCTTCGTCGAGGAAGAACACCAGCTTGGGCTTGTCCAGGTCTCCCGCCTCGGGCAGGTTTTCGAACAGGTCCGCAAGCAGCCACATGAGGAACGTCGAGAACAGCATGGGTTTGGTCTGGAGCGTCGGCAATTCGAGGCAACTGATCACGCCGCGGCTGTCCGGGGCCGTGCGGAGAAGTTCCGCGGTATCGAATTCCGGCTCGCCAAAGAACTTCTCCATGCCTTGGGCCTCGAGATTCACGAGCTCGCGCAGGATGACGCCGGCCGTGGCCTTGGATAGTCCGCCGAGGTCCTCGAGTTCAGCCTTGCCCTCGTCCGAGGTCAGGAACTGGATGACTGCCCGCAGGTCTTTGAGGTCGATCAGTTCCAGTTTTCTCTGGTCGGCGAAGTGGAAGATCAGCTGCAGGCTGGATTCCTGGGTGTCGTTGAGCTCCATGATGCGTGAAAGCAGAATCGGGCCGAACGAGGTGATCGTTGCGCGGACGGGAACGCCGTTGCCATCGCCGCCCAGCGAGAGAAACTCGACTGGAAAAGCCTTGCCCACCCACTGTTGGCCGAGGCTCGCGGTGCGCGCCGTGAGTTTTTCGGTGGCCGTCGCGGCGGTGGCGAGTCCTGAAAGGTCTCCTTTGATGTCCGCCAGGAAGACGGGGACCCCGGCGGTGGAGAGCTGTTCTGCCATCATGTGCAGGGTGACGGTCTTGCCGGTGCCCGTGGCCCCGGCCACCAAGCCGTGCCGGTTCATCATGGACAGTGGCAACCGGACTTGCGCTTCTTTGTGGACTTCACCGTCGACGATGGCGGCACCTAGCTCGATCGTGGCGCCATCGAGGGTGTATCCCTGCTGGATCGTAGCGATTTTTTCAGCTGTGGATTTCTTGGCCATGCGCATAGCCTAGTGGTGCAGGGCCGCGGTTTGGCCGAAGAATTTGCCTGACTGCTTATGCCCGCTTGGCGTACCTGAGGTAGACGACGCCGTTGCCAAAGCGATGTTCATCCAACAGCTCAAGGGCCAGGCCCACGCCGTCGGGGAGGAATTGTTTGCCGCCTCCGACGACCACCGGCGTGAGGAAGAGACAGAACTCGTCCACCAGTCCGGCCTTGATGGCTTGGGCTGCTAGGACCGTGCCACCAATGGACATATCCTGCTCGGACGACTCTTTCAGCGCGCGGATGGCTCCGGCGTCGAACTCCCGCTCAAGGCGTGTCTTTGCGGTGGACGGACTTTCCAAGCTTGTGGAATACACGATCTTGTCCGCGGCACGCCAGATCTCCGCGTAGTCCCGCATGACCGGTGGTTCCTCGGAAAGGGACATGTCCTCCCATGCGGACATGACCTCGTACATTCGCCTGCCATAGAGGTTCGTGCCGATGGGCCGCTCCAAGTCGTTGACGAAGGTGTGCACTTCTTCGTCCGGCATGCTCCAATCGAATTTCCCGTCGGCATCGGCGGTGTAGCCGTCCAGGGACATGATCCCTGCGTAGATCAGTTTCGCCATGCACAGACGGTACACACTCGCGACGGCAACGGTATAGTGCCCGGATGGATGACAAAGGGATTCTGCTCAAATACCTGCGCGCCCGTCGCGGCGAGCTCCTCGCCAAGCTTGACGGACTCGACGAGTACGACGTCCGCCGGCCCATGACCCCCACCGGCACCAATCTCCTGGGATTGGTCAAGCATGTGGCCAGCGTGGAGCTGGGGTACTTCGGGGAAGTCTTTGGCCGGCCCAGCGGCCGGGACTTACCGTGGTTCGCCGACGATGCCGAAGCCGACGCGGACCTGTGGGTTCCCCCGGAAGAGAGCAGGGACGAGATCATCGGACTGCACCGGTTCTCGGCCGAGCACAGCGATGCAACCATCGAGTCGCTCCCACTCGACGCTCGCGGGGAAGTGCCGTGGTGGCCGGAAGAACGCCGACATGTGACGCTCCATCAGATCCTGGTGCACATGTGCGTCGAGACGGCCCAGCACTTGGGTCATGCCGACATACTTCGTGAGCTTATCGACGGTTCGGCAGGGAAAGGCCCCGGGGACCTGAATTTGTCACAGCGAAGCCCCGAAGAATGGGCCGATCACCGGGCCCGGATCGAGGCCGCGGCGCGCCAGGCTGTGGGGTAGCAATCGAGGGGTGAGATCTCGCCCCTTTGAGCGCACGAAAGGGCCGAGATCTCACGCCTCGATGGGCGCCAAGTCCTTCGTGAACGCCAGGTGCTTGATCTCTTCCGGATCCGCGTCGAGGTCGAACAGTGGGGTGTAGCCAGTGGCCAGGTACAGGTTCTTGGCTTCGGGTTGCCGCGGACCGGTGGTGAGGTAGATCCGTCGGTAGCCGCGTCGGGAAGCCTCGGCCTCCAGTTCCGCGAGGACCACGCGGGCCAGCCCACGACGGCGGTGCGCCGAATGCGTCCAGATCCGCTTGAGCTCCGCCGTGCCGGGGTCGTAGCGCCGGAATGCGCCGCCGGCGACGGTTTCGCCGTTCTCCTGCAGGATGAGCAGGGCGCCGTGGGGTGCGGCAAACTCGCCGGCCGGGTACCTGTTGAGCTCCTCGGCTGCGCCACCGCTGCCAAAGAGGTCCCCGTAGCGCGTGGTGTATTCGACGGCGAGTTCGTCCAGGAGGGGCTTGACGCGTGGATCGCGCATCGGCAACGTCAGGACGGAAAGGCCCGACGACGGCAGGGTTGGCGTTGTTGTCATGTCATGCCTTTCGTGAATGTGCCCAACTGACTCGCATTTGTTGTCGTTATGAGGCGTCAAAACGACAACAACTGCGAGTCACTTGGGTGGCTGGTGCGTGGGTGAGGGGCGGACAGTTCGGCCAGGAGGCGACGGGCCAAGGCGTCGTTCTCCCGGAACGGTGCAGCGTTCGTGCCGGGCCGCGCGAACGCACCCGCGCCCCACCCCGAGGTCCAGGGTCCGACGGCGAAGAGGCCCGCCTGCCGTCCGCCGTCGGGAGCCAGGACTTCGTGCGAACTCGAGACCAACAGCTTACCGGTGGAATGTGGGCCGTCCGAGGTGAGGAGTGACTGTTCGGTGCCCCATCCGGCGTCGTGCAGGTCCGCCAGCGCGGGGTTGGCCGATCGCGTCACCGACGGCGACGGCAACCGGGCCTCGATGTACGCCGCCGCGTCCACCACCACGGGCGATTGGAAGGAACCGGCCACGAATCGGCCGCTGGCTTCGTCCGGACGCACCCACATGCCCGGGCCGAGGAACTGCAGCAACCCGGCCCGGTGCAGGGCGAGGATTTCGCGCAGCCGATGGGGCGGCGGCCCGGAATCCACGAAGCTGAAGAAGCCCTGCCACCAACCGTGCACCGCTTGTTGGGAGCGCGAATTCAGCCGCTCCTGCGGGACCAGCCGGCCGAGTTCCATGTAGACGCGGAGCAGGGCCGTGAACAAGGCCAAGGTTTCCGAATGGTCCGGGTTCGTGCGGAGCTTGAGGTCGCGTTCGGTGTAGCCCACCACGGATCTTTGCACGGCGGCATGGTCCGCGAAGGCGCAGCCGCTGAACGGTCGGTCCAGGGCCTCGAGATCGAGCCGGAGGCTCGGGTCCGGGATGGCCGCGGCCACGAGGTCTTCGCGTTCGCGGCTGTACCAATCCAGGGCATCCAAGCACGCCGAAAACTCTTCCCAGCCGCCGTGGACCCGTGCCGGATAGCCTGTGAAGAGCTCGCGGTAATAGGCGTAGCCGGCGTCCTTCGCGATGAGTGGCCATAGCTGGGTCCGGAAATCCAGCTCCTCGTGAACGGCGAGCAGCGATTCCACGGCGGCGGCAGTGAAGTACCGTGGGGCGCCGCCGGGTTCCCCTCGCAGGGTCGACGAGATCTTGGAGTGGTAGGGGACTCCGCGCCGGGAGCCTGCCCAGAGCCGCGGCTCGGCGCCGGACGGCACATACTCCAGGCCGCCGTCGGGCCTGTCTTCGAAGACGCCCCCGCGGCCCTCGAACAAGAGCACCAGAAGGTCCACGAATGCCAGACCCATGCCCGAAACCAGTACGTCCTGACCGGGTGCGATCGCCGAATAATCGACGTCGGTGGTGTACGACGGCGACGCGTGGAACCCGCCGTGGCGGGCGGCGAAATCGGCAAGCCGCGCTGATTCCGGATCGGCCCGGGAGTCTGTATGGCCAAGGGAGTACACCACGAGTTCCGCTTCCAGTGCCTCGTCCGAGGCTAGCCGCACGCGGTATTTCGCACCGCCGTCGGGCCCTGGAGCAAGATGTTCGACGGCGGTGGCCGTGTCCCGGTGGACCGTCACCGTGACGTCCGGGCTGAGTGCCGCGACGGCCCTGCGGAAGAACCACTCGAGGTATCTGCTCTGGAGTTGGCGGCTGGGAAACGAGTCCGGCGTCAGTGCGTGGAGCTGCTCAAGGAGGTGGGGCTCCAACTGCGGGACGTCGCGGATGGAACCTTCCCGCACGCCGGCCGCCCATGCGGCTAGGCCCGGACCGTCCACGGAGGGACCGTCGCAGGCCACGGAACTGTCGGTGAACATCGTGACGTCCGCTGCCGTGGAGTTGAGCAGGAGTCCCGGGCTCTGGTCATAGCGCCAGATCCTCCCGGAACCGGGTTCGTACGGCTCGACGACGTGGATGGAGAGCGGGCCGTCGAAGAGGCCGTGCTTGTTGGCCGCGAGCCGTTCGAGGATGCCGGCTGAGCGCGGACCACCGCCGATGAACACGATGGTGGGGGCGAAGGACGGCATGGCAACTCCTGTTGGCGGTGGCTGGTGGTACCCGAGCCTAGGGACGTGGCGGGGCCTTGGTCGAGGCGCTGGTAACGGCCGTTCACGACGCGTCACGGTGCTTCAACAAGCGCAAAGAACGGACTCATATGGCTCCGCGTGAAGCCGCGCGAAGCGCCATGAACCCCCATGAAGAAGTACAAAAATCCGCCTTGCAGCCGCTTCGAACGCGCCCCTAGATTGGCAGCCATCCGATAAACAAGCGATACGAAGCGAGGTGGCGCATGAGTTCAGCAGCAACCACAGTGGCGCAGTCCGCACAGCAATCTGCACCGGAACCGGCGCCCGGCGCCTTTTTGGAACACAGCGCCGCCGCAGAAGGCCGGACGGCGGACGCTGCCCACAGTGCCGCAGCCCACAGTGCCGCAGCCCACAGTGCCGCCGCCCTGCCCGCAGCCGACTACTCCGGCTACAAACTGGTCCCGGCCAGGCAACCATGGCGCTGGGTAGGCACCGTGCTGGTGGCGCTTGGCGTCGTCGCAGTGGCCTGGTCCCTGGCGACGAACCCGCGATGGGAATGGGGCGTGGTGGCGCAATGGTTTACCGCGCAGTCCGTGGTGAACGGCCTCGTGGAGACACTCAAGCTGACAGCCATCTCCGGCGCGCTTGGCTTTGTCCTCGGCTTTATCCTGGCGCTCATGAGGCTCTCGGCCTCGCCGCTCCTGGTCTCGGTGTCCTGGACGTTCTCCTGGATCTTCCGCTCCACGCCGTTGTTGGTGCAGATGCTGCTTTGGTACAACCTGGGCTACCTGTACGAGAAAATCAGCTTGGGTCTCCCCTTCACGGATATCCGCTTCTTCGAGGTCCAGACCACCACGCTCATCAGCCAATTCGCGGCGGCCGTCCTGGGCCTGACCCTCAACCAGGCGGCGTACTCGGCGGAAATCATCCGCGGTGGCATCCTCTCGGTGGACCAGGGCCAGCTCGAGGCAGCCGCGGCCCTGGGCATTCCGGCATGGCGACGCTCCACCAGGATCGTCTTGCCGCAGGCCATGCGGGCCATCCTGCCCACCGCTTTCAACGAGATCATCGGCCTGGTCAAGGGAACATCGATCGTCTACGTCCTTGCCTACTCTGAGCTCTTCTACACGGTGCAGGTCATCTATAACCGCACCCAGCAGGTCCTTCCGCTGCTCCTGGTGGCGACCCTCTGGTATGTGGCGATTACCTCGGTCCTGAGTGTCTTCCAGTACTACATCGAGCGCCATTACTCGAAGGGCGCGGTTCGCAACCTGCCGCTCACTCCGTTGCAGAAGGCAAGGAAGTTCTTTTCCACCCACGCAGCCGTGAACCTTGACCGAGCGAAGGATGCCCGATGAGTACCGCCGAAAGCCCGACGACGGCGCCGCCCGCCGCCGCTGCAACCCGCGGCCACGTGGAAATCACCAACGTCCGCAAGTCCTTTGGGGCCACGGAAGTCCTCAAAGGTGTGTCCCTGACGGTGCCGCCCGGCGGAGTCGCAGTGATCGTGGGGCCCTCCGGCTCGGGGAAATCAACCCTCCTGCGGACCATCAACCACTTGGAAAAGGTGGACGGCGGGTACATCACCATCGATGGCCAATTGGTGGGCTATCAGGTCCGGGGAAACAGGCTACACGAATTGCGCGAGAAGGACATCCTCAAGCAGCGCACGGACATCGGCATGGTGTTCCAGAACTTCAACCTGTTCCCGCACCTCACCGCACTGGAAAACGTGACCGAAGCACCCGTCGTCGCGCTCCACCGGAACAAAGCCGAAGCGCGCAAGCGTGCGCTGGAACTCCTGGACCGCGTGGGCCTCAAGGACCGGGCCGATGCCTATCCACGGCAATTGTCCGGCGGCCAGCAACAGCGCGTTGCCATCGCACGGGCGCTGGCCCTTGACCCCAAGATCCTGCTCTTCGACGAACCGACCTCGGCGCTGGATCCGGAGCTGGTCAACGAGGTTCTGGACGTCATCCGCGAACTCGCCACCTCGGGCACCACGTTGATCATCGTCACGCACGAAATGGGCTTCGCCCGCGACGTTGCAGACACCGTCGTCTTCATGGACGAAGGCCAGATCGTGGAGCACGGCATTCCCCGGGAGATCTTCGCGAATCCCCGTGAACCCCGGACGCGGAGCTTTTTCTCCAAGGTCATCGAACCAGCTTTCAACATTTGAGGAATTCCTAAATGCCACGCATCAAAACCAGGCTTCTGGCGCTCGCAATGCTGCCCGCCGTCGTAATCCCGGCGCTCGCCGCTTGCTCCGACCCCGGCGCGTCCGCTGCTGGTGCCAGCCCGTCCGCGAGTAATGCCCGCAATGGCGTCGTCTACAACACCTCGCCCGAGCAGAACCGCATCCGGGCGCAGAAGGATCCCACCGCGGCAGCCGCGGTTCCCGCTGAGATCGGCAAGGACGGCAAACTGACGGTTGCCACAACGGCCGGATCCATCCCGCTGTCCTTCCACGCCACGGATGACAAGACCCCGATCGGCGTCGAGGTGGACATCGCCCAGCTCGTGGCCGACAAGCTGGGGCTCGCGCTGGACGTGCAGGTCACCTCCTGGGAGAACTGGCCGCTCAAGACGCAGTCGGGGGATTTCGAAGCCGTGTTCTCGAATGTCGGCATCAACAAGGACCGGGTGAAACTGTTCGACTTCTCCACATACCGCGCCGCCTACATGGGCTTCGAGGCCAAGAAGTCGTCGACGTACAACATCAAGGGCGCGGATGACATCTCCGGGCTGAAGGTCTCGGTGGGTTCGGGAACCAACCAGGAGAAGATCCTCCTTGCCTGGAACAAGGACCTTGAGTCCCGCGGCAAGGCTCCGGCAACCCTGCAGTACTACTCCTCCGACGCCGACACCATCCTGGCGCTCTCCTCCGGCCGGAC
Organism: Arthrobacter sp. efr-133-TYG-118; assembly: GCF_030209755.1. Lineage (GTDB taxonomy): Bacteria > Actinomycetota > Actinomycetes > Actinomycetales > Micrococcaceae > Arthrobacter. The sequence goes on from NZ_JARVRH010000020.1 coordinate 15,948, forward strand.
AGACTTGAACATCGGGCCCTACCCGTCCGTGTCCTACCGGGAAAATACCCGGAACGACCTGAAAGTGGTGGGCAAAGTCAATGCCGGCTGGCCCTCCGAGACCCTCGTCGCAGCTACCACCCTCAAAGGCAACGGCCTGGCGCCGGCCATCACGGGTGCACTGAATTCGGCCATCAAGGACGGTTCCTACGGCAAGGTCCTGGATCGCTGGGGGCTGACCGAGGAAGCCCTGCCGGAATCCAAAACCGTGACCGAGGCCAACTTCGGGAGTGCCCAGACAGGGAAAACACAGTGAAGTTCCAAGTACTCGATATCATTCCGCACCTGAAGAACCCGGTAACCGGGGAAATTGTCTCGACGGCGGAGCGGCTCAACCAGGTGGTGGAGACTGCCCGCCGGGCCGAGGAGCTGGGTTTTGACAGTTTCGCGCTGGGGGAGCGGCACGCGGGAGAGTTCATCTCTTCGTCCCCGACGACGGTCCTCGCCGCGATCGCGGCCGTCACCAGCCGCATCAGGCTCCAGACCGGCGTCACCGTTTTGTCCGTTCTCGATCCCGTGCGGGTGGCCGAAGACTATGCCACGATCGACCAATTGAGCCGGGGCCGCCTCGAAGTCGTGATCGGCAAAGGCAACGAAGTGCTGCAGTACCCTCTGTTCGGGCTTTCGCTCGATGACCAGTGGGAGCTGCTTGCCGAAAAATATGGACTGTTGCGGCGGCTGTGGCGGGAGGATAACGTCACGTGGTCCGGCCGTTTCCGGCCCGCATTGACCGAAGCGACCACGACGACGCCGCGACCGTTTGCAGGTTCGCCGCGGATTTGGCACGGCTCGGCTACAACCCTGACCTCCGCCGCCCTCGCCGCCCAATGGGGCGACCCGCTTTTCACCGCCAACGCCATCCAGCCTCGGGAGAACTACAAGGTCCTGATCGACCACTACCGCGAGGAATACGAACGCCACGGTCACGATCCGCGCCACCAGTACCTCGGCTCGGGTTCCGGCGCAGGCGGCGTCTTCATCGCGGACACCACGCAGGAAGCCAAGCGCCAGTTCGGACCGGTCTACGAGGCCCTCACGATTGGACGTAACGTCCCGGGCAACAATTCGCCGTTCCGGGACATCGACCACGCCGTGGCTGAAGGTCCTGCGCTGGTGGGCAGCCCGGAGCAGGTCATCGACAAGATCCTGAGCTACCACTCGCTCTACGGCCATGATCTGCAGTCCATTTCCTTACCCACCACGCTGCCTTTCGAACAGCAACTGGAGATCCTTGAGCGGTTCGCGCTCGAAGTCATCCCGGCCGTCCGCGCCGCCGCGCCCACCACGTTGTGGGAAGTTGCGGATCCCTTCGGCGGGCGTCCGGAATTCGCCGGGGCCGCGTCACCGGACGCAGCCGGAACCGTCACCGCAGACCACGCAAGCTACAGGAGGAATCATGCCTACGCCCACTGAAACGGCTGCCCCCACCACCGCGGCCTTCACCGCCGCGTGGCAGGAATGGCACGCCGCGCACGAGCGCCACCGCGCCGATCCGCACGGATTCCTCGCCGTCACCCACCTGCATTGGCTTGGGCATTCGCATCGGCCTGGCGGCGCAGCTGCTCCCCTGGACGGGGTGCCGGGCACGTGGAGCGTGGAGAACGACGTCGTCACCGTGGTTTTGGGGGCGGGCGAAAGCCTGCTTCGGGACGGCCACGAACTCAACCCAGACGGCGTCGGGACCACCGTCGTTTTCGGCCCGATCGCCGAACGCGACGGCATCAACCTCAAGGCGGGGGACGCCGTCGTCGAACTCGCCAAGCGCGGCGGCGAGTACATCGTCCGGCCGCGGCACCCCGGGAACGCGCTGCTCAATGATTATCGCGGCACACCGGCATACGCGCCCGATGCTTCGTTCGCCGTGAACGGTACGTTCGTGCCGTTCGAGTCTCCACGTCCCACCACGGTAGGCGCCGCCGTTGAGGGCATCCAGCACGTCTACGAAGCGCCGGGCGAGCTCCATTTCACGCTCGCGGGCCAGGACTTGGTTCTGACGGCCTTCAATGGACATGCTCCGGGCACGCTCTCGGTGTTGTTCACGGATGCGACCTCGGGCAAGACCACCTACGCTGCCAACCGTTCGCTCATCGTTGTCCCGGATGCAGACGGCTCCGTGGTGCTTGATTTCAACCGTGCGGTCAACCTGCCGTGCGCCTACACGGACCTCGCCACCTGCCCGCTGCCGCCCGCCGAGAACCGGTTGAGCGTGGCCATCGAAGCCGGCGAACAGATCCCTTACGAAAGGCAGGAACAGCAATGAGCGGCAACCCTCGTCCAGGCCGACCCGGATTCTTGGCCTTGGAGCTCGACGGCGACGGCGCCCACCCAGCTGCCTGGCGCAAAGCCCGGCATGCCCCGGATGAGTTGCTGAACGGTGCGCGGATCCGGAGCACAGTCTTGGCGGCGGAGTCGGCGGGGTTCCATGTGGCGACGTTCGCCGATGGGCGGGTGAGTTCTGGACGTGACATCGCCGGCCGTCTGAACGCCTTGCAGCGGGCCGCCTTCGCCGGGCCCGTGACAAGTTCGATTGTGCTGGTCCCCGAAGTCGACACGGTTTACACCGAGCCCTTCCACGTTTCGACGCAGCTCGCGAGCCTTGACTATGTCTCGGGCGGACGGGCCGGTTGGCTCGTCGCGGCGAGCGGCTCCGCGGAGGAGGCTGCCGCCGTCGGGCGCTCTTTTGCTGAAGGTGCCGCGTTGGCGCAGAAGGCCGCGGCGTCGGTGGAAGTGAGCCGGCGGCTCTGGGATTCCTGGGAGGACGGGGCCGTGATCCGCGACGTGGCCACCGGGCGGTACCTTGACGTCGACAAACTCCATTACGTTGACTTCGAGACGCCAGCGGATTTCCCAGGGCCCGGATATTCCGTGAAGGGACCCTCGATCATTCCGCGTCCGCTGCAGGGGCAGTTGCCCGTGGTTGCGCAGGCCGGCTTGCTTCCTTCGGACGTCGATGTGGTGCTGGTGTCCGCTCCGACGCCTTCACTGCTCGCCGCGGAAGTGGCGGAGGTACATCGGGCTATTGCTGGGGGCGGCGCCGTTGTTGGGGCCGGCCCGGCCCTTGCGGGCGGCGCCGCTGTAGTGGCGGAGCTCGACGTCGTCCTTGACGCGCGCGGGCAAAGCGCCTCCGGGCGGCTCGCCGAACTGGACGCGTTTACTCCGTGGCCCAGTTCCCGAGCGCGCTTCGTCGGCACGGCCGCGGAGCTCGTTGATTTCCTGGCGGAGCTGCTTGTGGTGGCCGACGGCATTCGGCTGCATCCAGCGGTGCTGGACGTAGAGCTCGAGGAGCTGGCGCAGTTGGTGCTGCCCGAGCTTCGGCGCCGCGGGGCGCTTAAGCCTGTTGCCCAGGGCGGCACGTTCCGGGAATTGCTGGGCTTGGATCGTCCAGTGAGCCGTTACGGGGATGCTGGCGCGCTGGCGGCCTTGGGCGCGGCGGCGGGCTTGGGCGCGGCGGCGGGCGCCGCCGTCGTTGGCTCGGAAAACTGAGGAGAGAACATGACACAGCACAACCGTGCTAAATTCCAGCCGAGCGGGAAGATCCAGTTCGGGATCTTCTTCCAGGGCGTCAATTCCGGCACCGTCTGGAAGGCCTCCGAATCCGGTTCGCAGACCGATTTTGAGTCGTTCCGGAGGATCGCCCAGACAGCCGAGCGCGGGCTGTTCGCGGCCTTCTTCCTGGGCGAGGGCCTGCGCTTGCGTGAACACCTCGGCCGTCCCCACGCCTTGGATGTCGCGGGCAGGCCGGACGCGCAGACCACGCTGGCCGCGTTGGCGGCGGTGACGTCCAACATCGGGCTCGTGGCCACGCAGAACACCACGTACAACGATCCAGCCGATCTCGCGCACAGGCTCGCCTCGCTCGACTTGCTCTCCGGCGGCCGCGCGGCGTGGAACGTCGTGACCACGGACAATGCCTGGACCGGGGCCAACTTCCGTCGGGGCGGCTATCTGGACCATGCCGATCGCTATGTCCATGCTGAAGCCTTCGTGGAGACGGCCAAGAGGATCTGGGATTCGTGGGAGGACGGGGCGGTTTCCTCGTCCGTTTCCGCGGATTCCTGGGCGGTTCCATCGCATGTCCGGAGCGTGCACCACTCGGGGCAGCACTATTCCGTGGACGTCACGCCCCGGTTGCCGCGCAGCGCCCAGTACAGGCCAGTGTTGTTCCAAGCCGGCGACTCTCCCGAGGGCCGTGACTTCGCCGCCCGCCAAGCGGATGTCATCTTCTCGGCGCACCCGAAGTTCGACGACGCCGTGGAGTTCCGCGCCGATATCGTCTCGCGCTCCCTGGCAGCTGGACGGGGCGCCAACGACGTCCAGATCATGCCTGCCAGCGAGTTCATCCTCGCGGCGACCGACGAGGAAGCGCGCGAATTGAAGGAATGGGTCCGAAGCCTGCAGATCGGGCCGCAGCAGGCAGTTGCGTATCTCGAACAGTTCTGGGGCCGGGAGCTGTCTGCCTACGATCCCGATGGTCCACTTCCGGAGATCGATCCGGTGGTGGAGGAGACATCCGAGACCCGTGGCAGTGGTTTCCACGGTGCCAAGGCCCGGCAACTCGCCGAGCAGTGGCGCTCCGAGGCCAAGGAGAAGGGACTGTCCATCCGGCAGTTCGTGAGCTCCAGGACTTCCAGGGTGGACGCGACGTTCACGGGATCCTACACAGCCGTGGCCGACACCCTGGCCGAATACGCCCGGGTGGGTGCCGTGGACGGCTTCAACATTTCGCCCTGGCTCGTTCCCACGGGCCTGGATGACATCGTGAACCACCTGGTGCCCGAGCTTCAGGAACGCGGCGTGTACCCCACGGAGTACGCCGGCTCGACCCTCCGCGAAAACCTGGGACTCGCGACGCCGGTGCGTTCAGAGTCGCTGGTTCCGGTGCAGCTTTGAACCTCCATCGATTGCTCCCCACCGGCTCCCAGCCTTCGCAAGCTCAGGCCGGGGCCCTCGCCGGCGTGGGCCCCCGTAAGTGCCGTTTTGCGGGTCCAAAACGGCGTTCCGGGCCCACGCCGGCAGGGTTCCCTGGCCGAACTTGTGAGGCGAGGGGGCCGGTGGGGAGCAACGGACACAGCAATGACGGACTGGTCCGGCTCAAATTAACGGTATGGGAACAGTGGCTCTAGAACGGATTCATCAAGAACCGGAAGACCTGATCCGGGGTTCCAAGACAAAAGCCGTGGCCCTGGTGGAAGTGGCGGGCGGAGGACCGGCTTACGGGCGGCTGGGCCGCCGCTTATCGCTGCTCTGATCCACCCTCGTCGTCGTTGCGCAGGCAGTGAATCATGCTCCGTAGGATTTTGTACGCGCCGGACCGCTCCTCCTGCGACATGCCGCCCAGCATCCTAACCTCGACGGATCGGACCGCAACTGTCGCCTTCTCGAGGCTCCGTCGACCGCGTTGGGTGAGCTGCGTGGGAAGGACTTTCCCAACGCGAGCCTCCGTCGGCCTGGTCACGTATCCGTCCCGTTCCAGGCCTCGCAGCAGCACGTTCATCGATTGCCGTGTCACGAACGCTCCTCGCGCCAGCTCAGAATTGGACAGGCCCGGGCGCTGTGCGAGCAATTCGAGGCAGGAGTATTGCGTCACGGTCATGCCGAGTGGGCGCAGTACTGCCTCCATGGCAGCGCGGAGGGTGCTTGACGCTTCCTTCAGCAAGTAGCCCACTGAGGTTTCGAGGTTGACTCCGTCTTGACTCATGTCAGTATTCTGACATATGTTGACTGTGTCAGAAAACTGACACGACAGAAAGAAGAATGCCCATGCCCGTCACCGGCCCTGATTTCATCTCACTCCAAGCTCGCGATCTCGACGCGTCGCAGGCGTTCTATGAGCAGTACCTCGGCCTCGTCCGCTCGGAGGCGGGCCCGCCTCACGCCGTCGTCTTCGAGACGACCCCGATCGCGTTCGCACTTCGAGACATCGTTCCAGGCACCGATCTCGCGTCCGTTGCTCAGCCCGGCATCGGAGCCGCGATCTGGCTCCACGCCACCGACGTGCAAGCCATCCACGACGCTCTCGTCGCCGGTGGCCACGCGATCGTCTCGTCCCCGATCGATGGCCCATTCGGTCGCACCTTCACCTTCGCCGACCCCGACGGCTATCAGGTCACCCTCCATGACTGAACCTAAGGCGACGAACGCCACCGCACGGCTGGGGTCCGCAAACGGGCGGTGACCGCGCCTTGGTACTCGAAGCGCCCGATGAGGGACCTGCGGATTCGGGCGGTTATTGCAACAGGAGTCCTTCGATCAATTTGATCGGTTTTCTGAACTCTAGTCTTTTGCGTGGCCGGTCGTTGAGTTCCTGTGCGACCTAGTCGAGGTCTTCGGCGCTGTGGACCCTCAGGTCGGTCCCTTTCGGGAAGTACTGGCGTAGCAGTGGAATGGTCCCCGAAAGCTGGACACGGTAATTATGTGTCCGGCATCGAACGGGGTCGCAGCAATGTATTCAGGGAGCACTCTCTTAGCCGGTCGGACGCCGTGTCGGCGGTCGAGTTGTTCGAGCAGGGGCTGACTGCGAAGTCCGTCGCGCTTGCTCTTGATCTAGCACTGAATCCTGTCCAAATGTTGTATGAACGATGGCAGGTACGAGGATCGGGGGCGCAGATGACAAGACACCGTAGGCAGTACGACGTCGAAACCAAGCTCGAGATCGTGCGGCGTCATCTTCAGGGCGTGTCTGGGCGGGTCTTGGCAGAGGAGTATGACCTTCCCTCGCCCGGCACCGTCGCTAACTGGACGAGCATTTACCGGCGCGAGGGTGAAGACGGGTTACCCCCGAAGAAACGGGGCCGGCCACAGGCCGATTGCGGGAACCCGCCTGCCGAGAGTGAGGTCGAGCAGCTCCGGAGGGAGAACGAGCGGTTGCGTGCGGAGGTGGCATATCTGTGAAAATTGCGGGCGTTGGGGTCACAGGAACAACGCTGAAAGTTCAAGCGGTCGATGATCTCAAGGCCCAACACCGGTTACCGCTGTTGCTGCACCTGGCAAAGCTTCCCCGCTCCACGTTCTACGACCACCGCAACCGGCTCACCCAGCCGGACCGGCACGCGCAGATCAAAGAGGCCATCCGTCTGGTCTTCGCGCAGGCGCGTGGTGCTTACGGGCATCGACGTGTTCTGGCCGAGGATCCGGAGAACCCTAGTGTGGGGCGGGTCTAGCGGGCCAGATGGTCAGGGCGCGTCCCGCGTCCTATTCGTACACGATGCTGTCTTCACCCGAGCGTTCAGCGCCTTGGTTCCCGCCGGTTCCTGGTTGGGCTATGTTGCGGGTTGCGGCCATTGCATGCAGGCTGAGATGTGGTGCCGGGCGGGCTCCCAACGTGCTTCCCCCGCTGACGTCGAGGGTGGCGCCCGTGGTCCGGGAGGCGTGAGCGGAGAGTAGGAACGCGACGGCCTCGGCAACGGTCTCGGGGTCACTGATCCCGCCGAGCACGGCGAAGGTGGAAAGGTACTCGCGGACCTCGTCGATACGGAACGCGTTATGCCCGTTGTCGGTGAACCCTGGGATCACGGTGTTTATCCGGATCGCGCGTGTTGCGAGCCATTCTGCCGCGTTCATTGTGAGGGACTCGATCGCGGCCTTGCTCATGGCATAGACGATGTCGCCAGGACTTGAGAAGTGTGCGCCGGCAGAGGATACGTTCACGATGCTGCCACCTGGGTGCATCCGGGTGACGAGCCGCTGTGTTAGGAAGAACGGGGCCTTCACGTTAAGTGCAAAGTACTCGTCGAACTGAGCCGGCGTCGCGTCGGAGAACGACGGACCGAGGAGTTTCGCGGCGTTGTTGACGAGGGCATGTAGAGCATGTGTCGGTTGCGAACGGAGGAGATCGTCGACTGAATCCACAAGTTGACCCACTCCTTCCTCGGTTCGTAAGTCAGCTTGCACCATCGAGCATGTGCCGCCGAGTTCCTCGACTTCGCGTTGGAGTTTCGATGCCCGGTCGGAGTTGCTCGCGTAGTGAGCGATGACTACTGAGCCGCCGGCGACGAGCCGATTGACGATTGCAGTGCCGATGCCTCCGGTGGCGCCGGTGACCACGGCGACATGCTGCGGATGCTCAGCCATGTTGCGCCCAAATGGGGTGGATGCTGCATTTCGGACTGCGTTCGGCGCGGATCGGATCACGCATCACGGAGTTCCACTGAGGTTTCGCGTCGGACGAGCCTAAGGATCGTGTTGAGCATAGCCTCAAGCCTCGCGGGTGCCTCGGTCCAGGCGTTGCGGGACGCCAAGAGGTCCTTCGTTCCCATGCCCGCAGCGACGATGAGCCAGACGGTCTCGTCGAGATTGACCCTGTCATGAAGCAGCCCCTTGTTCTTGGCTTCATCGAGTTGTCTGAACACGAAGTCACGCCAGACGGCGAACGGATCGAGTCGTCGTTCGGGAAAGTGTTGCCGGGACTCATCCGCCAGGCGGACTCCAGCCCTGACGACAACATCGTTGGCCAGGTCGTCGCCGATGGAACGAAAGACGTAAAGCAGGCGTTCGATAGGATCGCCGGTTCGTCGGGCTGCTTCCCGTTGAGTTCGTCGCATGCATTCGCGTTCGTAATCCAGGACAGCCGCTCCCAGCTCGTGCATTGTGGGAAACCACTTTTCGAGGTTCTCGATGGGCACGTGAACGATCGCTGCGATCCGCTCAAGAGTGACGGTGATGTAGGGTTCAGCGGCGAGCATCTCGGCGGCGGCCTGGAGCGTGGCTCCGCTCGATGATGCGTCGTGCCCGAAGGAGCCGGCGCTTCCGGGCGCGCCCGGATAACCATCAGAGTGATTGCTCACAGTTGCCGGGCTTCTTCGTAGGCCAACGCTGCCCGTGCCGTTACACCGGATGACGCCATTGAGTCGACTAGAACATCGTGGAGCTGCCGGCCGGTTCGGGCGAGGGTGCGGTCGCGAACGAGACGCGTGGATGTGTGAAGAGATGCGGGCACCCGTGTCGGGGGAGAAGGGAGTCTGAGCTGCATGGTGCGCATCCACAGATTGCCCGCGGCTGATCTGCTCGTCTGCGCTGACTCGTAGATTGCAACCTGAGTGAGCTGTCCCATGGTGACCAAGTAATCGACGGCCGTCAGTGCGGGCCAGAAGACGGACTCCAGCCCTCCCGGTGTCCGCGCGTCTGAGGCCGGGCTGGAAAACTCGTGTTCTGCGCTAAGAGTTTGGTGGGTTGCTTTGTAGGCGGTGAGCAGTGTTCGCGAAACTGTGTTCCTATAGAGCCCGCCATATACCGTGCTGCCAGCGGGCGGCGACCACTCTGTTTCTCTTCGCGCGTCGCCGGTTGCATTTTGCGTGGACAGGGTCAGTCGGGCGCGGATGTTTCCGACCACCGCAGCGACCACAAGTGTATGCCCGTAAACGTCGATTTCGACTGCAAGCGGCACCCGGTCCAGTTCAAGCCAGGGCACGCTGCCGGATCTCAAGTCAACACACTGAACCCAGCAGTTTCCCAGCACCCCTGGGAAGTCGACCGGGTCCGATTGTTCAAGGAGCACCAAGGGAAGAACGATTGCGTCGACGGAACTCAGGTGTGCCACGCGGGCACCACCGTCGGGGTTCGTCGACCAGTCCTGCGGATACACAACCGAACCTACGGCTTCGAGTGGGTGCCCTGGTCTCCTGCGGCCGGAGGCTCCCACCAGGTGTGACACCCGGCGGTAACCCGCAGCGAAGTAGCGGCCGTTCGCCGGCCCAAGAGCCTCCTCGATGAAAACCCCAATCATGCTGCTACGTTACAGACCTATCTGTATTTTTAGAAGCATTTTCCCGGCTGTCTGCGCCGAGGGCGCTTGATAGGGTTACTTAGTGACGAATAATCAAACAGGGCGCCCTTTCGTCCCGGGCATTACGGAAGCTCTGATCCAGGCCGCTGAGCGCATCATGGTAACCGATGGTTTCTCCGGACTCTCTATTGACGGGCTCGTCACGGAGGTGGGCACGACAAGGCCTACGTTCTACCGCCGTTACCCCAGCATCGCCCATCTCGCCTTCGAGGTCATTGAGGCCCGTTTCGGAACCGGCATGCCGGTCGACACCGGTTCACTATACGGAGATCTCCTGAAGCTTCAGCGTGAGGATATCGCCATGTTCGCTTCTCCGCTTGTCCGAAACAATCTGCCTGGACTTCTAGAATCGGTTCGCACGGACCCGAGGGTGCGCGACAGGTACCGTGACGATTTCGTCGGCCCGCGTCGCGCGAACGTAGCGAGGGTGATAGCTGCGGCAGTCGAACGTGGGGAGTTGGCCGACCGGAGCGTCGACGTGGATATGGTGTGCGACCTTCTGGTTGGCCCTATCCTGGCTCGCACTTTGCTGCCCGTGGCGGTGTCCGCCGATGACCGGCTCGCCCGGCAAACCGCACAATTTGTAGCGGGCTACCTCCAATCGACGGCCGTGGAGTGACGGAATCTAACTAACAGCAGATCACGACCTATCGCACTGTTGGCTTGACACGGCTGGGCTTCTCTTTGCGGCGCCGAGTGTGATTTCTCGATCGCTTCGTCCGGACACTGAGTCGTCATGCGTCACGATGATCACGGCTTTGCCAGCCTCGGCCAGGGTTCTGGTGAGGGTCAGGACATGGTCTCGATTGGCATTGTCGAGGGAGCCTGTTGGTTCATCGGCAAGGATCATCTGGCAGGGTTTGAGGATGAGGCGGGCGATGGCGAGACGCTGTTGCTCTCCGCCTGAGAGTTCATAGACTTTGCGATTCGGATCAAGGTCGAGGCCTACCCGTTCCATCGCGCTTGCGCGGGATTCGCTTTTTTCCTTGCGCGTTCCCGGGGCGTAGGTTTGTGCGATCTTGAGGTTTTCGGTCACGGTCGCGTTGTCGATCAGGGCGTAGTTCTGAAAGAGATATCCGAGGCTCAGCCTCAGGAGCAAGCGTGCGCGGCGGCTACCCGGGTGAGGGGCGTGGCTGCCGAATAACTTGATCTCTCCCTTGTCAGGGTGATCAAGAAGGCCAAGCATATTAAGGACGGTTGTCTTCCCGCTTCCGCTTGGACCTGTGATAGCGACGATCTCGCCTGAGTGCACCTTCAGACTAAGGTCCGAGATGATTTCGTGGCCGCGGAAGCCTTTGTGGACGTTCAGGAGTTCGCATACGACGTCGGACATTAGAGTTCCCCTTTCAGGATGTTGGGAGTGCGCCGCCGTTCCGTGAGCCACAGGACGCCTACAGCGACCAAGCCCTGAACGGCGGTGACGGCAACAGCCGCGGTGAGCGTGGAGAGCGGCCCGGTGTCGGCATAGGAGAACGGCCGGAAACCGGCCAACACCAGCCCGACACCGAGCACGGCCTGGACAGCCCACACAATGGCTCCAAGCTTGATGAACTCGCGGTAGCGCCTCCATGTTGACAGGCCGAACAGGCCACGGACGACGATCTTGCGCGCGAACCGCTCAAAGGCGATCGTCAATGTCTGTGCGGTGACAATGATGAGCAATACCACCAGAGCGGCCAGCACGATCGTGGTGTTGCGCAGGCTCTCCTGCAGGTGGCCGATCCTGGCGAGCTGATATTCGTTGATGGTCACCAGATGGCGCAGGTTGTCGTCCAGGCTCAGCCTTTTGAGGAGTGGCTGGAGGGCGGTGATCGTGGCCTGGGAGCTCCCTCCTACCAACGGAACCTTTAGTCCGGCGCTGGCGTCACCCGTGACGGCGTTGAGCCGGTCTACGCCCAGACTGTTGGCCCGCGTGATGACTTCAACGATGGGGTCCTCCACCGAGCCACCGGAGGAGGCGGCGACGTCGGGGTTGAACGTGAAAATTCGCTGACCGTTGTCCGTCCAGATGATCCGCACGCGGTGATCTTGCGCAGCCGCGCTTATGTCGCGGTGGAAGATCGTCTTCTCGGCGGAGAGTGCGCTATCGCGTTGGGCCCGGAAATATGCAGTGATCTCTTGTTCCTGGGAGCGGAATTGCTCGGGCACGAGCAACATCCACGACGATTCACTCTCATCGACCGTGATCGGCTGACCGTTTGTGTCACGGATCGGGTATGTGTGGAGGTAGGCAGGATTTACCTGCATCGATCGGTATTGGCCGGCCTGTTGATCTTGCTGGAGCGCCGTCTTTGAGTATGCGCCGGCGTAGACATACAAGGCCCCCCGGGCGCTGAGCGCGTCGTATAGGTCTGTCGCCTGAACGATAGATGAACCGGGTTGGCCGGTCTGCAGGTCCACGGCATCGTTGCCGTTGCTCACCGGAGCGAAAACACCGTACCCGGTTGTCGAGGTCCAATGTTGCAGCGAGTCGCTTTCATTGTTGATCACATCCACGTTGGACCAGGCGCCCGCGGCGACCACTACGAGGGCCGACGAAGTCACAACGGACAGCGCGATTCCTGCACCAAACAACGCCCTGGTGTCACGTCGGTTCTTCAACGCATCTGAGACTCGCATCCTTGCCACGTAAGGTATGGTCAGCAAGCTGGCCGCGGCGAGCAAGCCCACGGCAATTATCTGGTCGAAGACCGCAACTGCAACGAATCCTCTGTCCGCGCCAGGCAGAAGGGCCGAGATGGAAACGAGAGCGACGCCGGAGGCAGTGCCGACGATGATCACCGGGCGACCTGTGATCGTCCACCACACCCTAGTCGCACCATAGCCGAGCAAGCGCATCGCGCCAGCTCTTTTTGCCTCATATAACTGTCGATACACAGCAAGCACCGCGGTGAGGAGAAGCCCGACGAAAACCGCGAGTTGCAAGTAGACCGGTGGGACGTTTGTCGGGACAACCAACTGCTGATTCGGTGCGCTCAAATCCGAGGCCACGAATGACTGTCCGGCAATGTGAGTGGTGAGCGCGGCAGCTACGGCGTCCACAAAGGCCGCGCACCCGGCGGGCCCACACTCGGCATAGTAGGTTCCCGGCGCAGGCATCGTGTCGAACGCTGTCCGCAATGGACGGAATGAAAAGCGCTCTCCCTCCCCCAGGGCACGCAGGACACCAACCGTGTTCGCGTTGTTGTCCGATGACGCGACCGAAGCGTCGCCTTCCTGCGACTCTTGGGTGGTAAGGAATCTCCCTGAAGAGAGGGCGGCACCGTCGAAGACGCGAGTATCCGGCTGGGTCAAAAGCACGTACTGAGTCACGAACGCGTGGTCGTTTTCATCCACCCCAACCACCGTCCTGAAAACGTTGCTGCTGGTGGCTACGGCTGCGCTTCTCAACGCGGACAGCACAGCATCGGGATCTGCTGCGTCGCTCGGGACTGAAAACGCCTGTCCGGCATCGGCTGCCGCGCGCGCGATAGCCGTGCGTTCCTCGTTGATTCCGTTCACGAAGCTCACACCAAACGTTGCAGCGCACACTGCGATCACCAGTCCCAGCAGGACACGTTTCATCGGCCTACCACACCTTCAACTTTTCGACGTTTCCGTTCTCCGCCCACAAGCAAACGGGTCGGCGGGCCCAAAGGGGGCCCGCCGACCGACAATCGCTGTGACGGCATCTGCACATCGGGGATAGCTGCTACTCAGTAGGTAGCCCAATATTGGGCGGCATTCTCGCCGGCGCCGCACTGGGTATCAGCGTTGGCCCAGTTATTGGCATTGGCATAGACCTTGACATTGTTCGGGCCGCCAATAGCCGTAGCGGAGTGGTATGCGGTTGGGTGAACGTAGTGGGACCAGACGTTCTTAAACCACGGCGCTTGGAACGCGGTTCCGTAATTCCAGGTGCCGCCACCGACGTTGGTGATCGTTCCTGCGAGTGCGGGAGCTGCTGCGCCGATCGTCAACACACCGACCAGGGCTCCCCCTGCCAGCAGACGCTTAACTTTCATGACAATCCCCATTCTTCTACCGGCCAGAGTTGGCCCTTCCGGAGTAATGATTCGCTTCGGCCTTACCGATTGGCGACTCTTTTCGATACAGACCAGTGTGTAATGGAATGTGAGTGGAGTCAATGGGTGAGCTCGTCAGCATCCACCTCGTCAAAGCCAGCCGTCTCGAAGGACAAGCGCGCCGGATTCGGCTGTGGATCTCCGCTCCGCTGGTCGCTCCAATCGTGGCGAGTCCGGAAGGGCGTGGCCCGTGCGGCAAGATGGCAGGATGCCTCTCGCCAATCTGCTCACCAGCCTTATGGCACTTCCTAAATCGGGATCGCGAGACGCGTATCTGCGGTTCGTGAACTTAGCGGGGGACGCCGCATTGCGTCGAGATGGCGGTCTGGAGCATGTCACCGGGTCCTGCTTCGTGTTTTCGCCTGAATTCGATCGCGTTCTCCTGTGTTTCCATCGCAAGGGGCAGTTCTGGGTGCAGTTCGGCGGTCACATCGAGTCGGAGGACGCGTCGGTGGCCGAAGCTGCACAGAGGGAGGCCCGCGAGGAATCCGGAATTGGCGACCTCGTCCTGCTCTCTCCCGCAATCGTGGATCTTGACCGACACGATCTGCACGCGGGATTCTCATGCACCGCCCATTGGGACGTGGGGTTCGCGGCGGCCGCAGACCCGGACGCGGAGATCTCCGTGAGTGATGAAAGCGAGGAAGTCCGCTGGTTCCCGATCAACGAATTGCCAGTTCAAGTGCCGGCAGGCTTCTCCGCGCGCTTGGAACGCGCCCGGCACACCGCGATCGCACTGAGTGGGACACGGACCTGTTAACAGTGCACGACAGGCTCAGTGTTGAGGCGGCCATCCATGATGTGTCCATTGCGCACATCGCAGAAGAAGGACTCCTGGCCTGGTTCCGGTCGGAATGGCTCCCGGATCCGCGCTCGCTTGCAGCCGATGTGTGGGTGTTCTCGCCGGATTTCCAACGGATACTCGTCGTTCAGCATCGCTGGCGCGGCCTCGTGCCTCCCGGCGGGCGAGTGGAACCAGGGGAGACACCCCGCGAGGGCGCAATTCGTGAACTTGCCGAAGAGACAGGCCTTGAACTTCTTATGGCCGACCGCCCGGCTTTCGCGGCTGCCCGCTCATACCGGTCGGGCTGGACAGCGACACTGAACTTGTCGTACTGGACGGTCGCCGAACCCGCGACCGATCTCCTGCCGGAGGATGGCCAGCCCGCGCGGTGGGTCGACGTTTGCTCGGACTGGCGAACGTTCCATAAACCGGATGCGGCTGTGATAGCCCGGTTTGCAGAACAACAGAGCCGTAGACGACCGCATTCGCTACAAATCAGCCCGCGACCATGAAAACGTCCACCGGATCCTCGGTATCGAGGACAAAGCCATGGCGTTCGTAGAGGCGTCGGGCCGGACTGCCCTGGAGCACGTTGAGCCGGAACGGTCGATGGTCCTTGGACTCGCCCATGACCCGCTGCAGCACGCCGGCCCCAAGTCCTTGCCCCTGGAATCCGGGATCGATGTAGAAATGTTCGATCCACAGCGCTTCGGGCTCGGGACGGACAGCGACGACACCGGCCGCTTGCCCTTCCACGGCAATGACGAAGGTGTGATCCGGCTGGAACGCATTCAAGAACCGCTCCCGGACCCGGACTGGATCCCAACGTCCAAGCCGTTCCAAGTCGGGTCGCATGACGACGGCGCGCAGTTCCGCGATCCAGCCGGCATCGGTGGGCAGGGCGGATCGGAGCGAGAATTCGGCAGGCACTGGACTATTCAACCCCATGCGTCAAGAACTGAGCACCCGCACCGGATTCCCCCGCACCCACGCGCGGATGTCCTCGAAGGCCTCGCCGTAGAAGCGGGCGTAGCTTTGCGAGCTGACGTAACCCAAGTGCGGTGTCAGCACGGTGCGCGGCGCCGTGAGGAGGGGGTGGTCCGCCGGGAGGGGCTCGACGTCGTACACGTCCAGGGCCGCGCCGCCGAGCCAGCCCTCGTTGAGCCCGCGGAGGAGGGCAGCCTCGTCTACTATCGGTCCGCGGGCTGTGTTCACCAGGACGCCTTCGGGGCCCAGGAGCCGCAGTTCGTCCGCCCCAACAAGCCCCCGGGACCGTTCCGATAACCGCACGTGGACACTCACGACGTCGGCCTCGCGGAAGAGTGCCTCCTTGCCCACCTTCCTGGCGCCGGCCGCGGCGGCAGTCTCTTCGGTGAGATTGGGACTCCAAGCAATCGCCTCCATGCCGAACGCCTTCGCGTAACCGGCGATTTTGCTCCCGATATTGCCCAACCCCAGCACGCCGAGCGTCTTTCCTGACAGCTCGAAACCAACGGTGCCCTGCCAATTTCCGGCGCGCAGCCGACGGTCCTCGAATGGCACCTTCCGTGCGAAAGCCAGGAGCAGGGCCCACGTCAGCTCGGGAGCAGCGGAGGGTGAGCCGCCTGTCCCACAGACAGTGATTCCCTGCTCCCCGGCTGCGCGCAGGTCGATGGATGCGTTGGCCATTCCGGTGGTGACCAGGAGCTTCAGCTTGGGCAGTTGCCGGAGGCGGTCGGCGTCGAAAGCGGTCCGTTCCCGCATGGCCATGATGATGTCGAAGTCGCGGAGCACGGCCGCGGCGTCCGCCAAAGGCTCCGTGAAAACGGTGACATCGACGCCGTCGTCTCCAAGCTCGGCCCACGGCGCATAATCGTAGGCGACCGCTTGGTAGTCGTCGAGGATGGCAAGGCGCTGGACCATGGAATTCCCTTTCGCTGGGAGGGATCGCGGCTATGGGGAAAGTTACACCCCAGGGAACCCTAACTCTTCGGAAGGCCCGGCGGGTTCAGTTCAGACTTCTGGATGCCTTCCACGGTGAGTCCCCAGCGGTCCAGAATCTTGCCGTACGTACCATCCTTGATGAGCGAGTTCAGGCCTGCCTGGGCTGCCGCAGCGAAGCCGTTGCCCTTCTTGGTGGTCACCGCGATGCTCGCCTTGAGCGGCCAACCGCCGTCCACCAGGCCCACGTTCTTGGTCTTGCCATCGGTCTGCGACTTGTAGGACGCGGTCGCGTTCGGCCCGAACGTCAGGTCCGCACGGCCCGACTGAAGAGCCAGCGTGGAGGCCGAGTCGTCGTCGTAATACTGGAACTCGACCGGCTTCAAGCCGTTCTTCTTGTTCTCGGCGTCCCAGCGCAACAGGATGGCTTCCTGGTTGGTGCCCGAGCCCACAATGATCCGCTTGCCCGCCACGTCGGGACCCGAGTCCACCTTCGTGATGGAGCTGTCGCTCTTGGTGTAGAAGCCCAGTTTGTCCTCGCGGTAGCTGGCGAAATCGAACTTGAGCTTGCGCTCTTCAGTCACAGTGACGTTCGAGATGACGGCCTCGTACTTGCCCGATTCCACGCCCAGGGGCCAGTCGGCCCACGCCGTAGGGATAATGTCCGGCTTGAGCCCCAGCGATTCTGCCAGCGCGACGGCGATGTCCACCTCGTTGCCCACCGGCGTCTTGTTGTCCGTGGCATAGACAGCCAGCGGCGCGGCGAAGGGGCTCACTGCGACGGTCAGCTTGCCGTCCTCCTTGACCGACTGGGGAACCAGGGCTGCGGCTTCAGGCGAGACCTGTACCGGGAAGCGGTTCTGCTCGGGCGCCAGGTTGAAGGTTTTGCCGGGGGAGGAGCCAGCGGACGACGACGGCGCCGGCGCGGCTGAGGCGCCTGGGTCCGAGCACGCAGCGAGGCCGAGAGTTGTGGTCACCGCGAGTGCCAGTGCGGTGCCTGTTTTGAGACGTGAAATAGCCATGGAGTCCCCTTCGAATGTGATGGATGGTGTGCGTTGCAGCAACTATCCGGCAGGGCCCAGTACCGGTCAAAGTGCTGTGAAACGCTGGGATACAGGGGTTAACGGAGGTTCATTCGAGGTCCCGAGGAGTCACACTCGAGCCACGGTGTAGGCTTCCCACACACAACCGCAGGCACGTGAGGAGATTTTTCGTGAGCAACGAGCAAACCCCGGTTACACAGGCGCTGGACTCCTACGCAGCTGCTGTCCACGCGAAAGATGTTGACGCATTCACGGCGCTCTACGACGAGAACGTGCACATTTACGATTCCTGGGGACAATGGCAATACACCGGAATCGAGGCCTGGCGGTCGATGGCCGGCGAATGGTTCTCTTCGCTTGGCGATGAGCGCGTTCAGGTCGAATTCAATGATGTCCAGTCCGTCACGGGGGAGGATGTGGCTTTCGGACATGCGGCTGTGACCTTCGCCGGGATCTCGGCCGATGGGGAACGGCTGCGGGCGATGACCAACCGCTTCACCATTTGCTTGGAGAAGAAGGACGACACCTGGAAGATCTCCCATGAGCACTCTTCCCTGCCCATCGACATGGAGACCGGTAAAGGCATCTTCACGAGCTGAGACGGAACCCACGCAAGCGCGAGAAATAAGCCGGGCGCCGCCGTCGTTGTCGCAAGAGTGGCCGGGGAACCGGCCCCTTGAACGACACCACCTTCGAAAGGCCGGCATAACGTGACTGTTCCCCTCTCCATCCTCGACCTGGCAATCATCGGCAAAGGCCAGACGGCGGCGGAGAGCTTCGCCGGGAGCGTCGCCATGGCGCAACTGGCCGAACGGCTCGGCTACCGTCGGATCTGGTACGCCGAGCACCACAACATGGGCTCAATCGCGTCCTCGGCCACAAGCGTGCTGATTGCCCACATCGCGGCCAACACGAGCACCATCCGGCTCGGTGCCGGCGGCGTCATGCTGCCCAACCACTCGCCGCTCACCATCGCGGAGCAGTTCGGCACCCTCGAGACGCTGCACCCGGGCCGCATCGACCTCGGTCTGGGACGGGCGCCCGGTAGTGACCAGAACACAATGCGTGCACTCCGCCGCGATCCCATGGCTGCGGACACCTTCCCGCAGGACGTGCTGGAGCTTCAGGGCTACCTCACGGGACCCACCCGGATCCAAGGGGTCGAAGCTACGCCTGGCAAGGGCACCAACGTGCCGCTCTACATCCTCGGTTCCTCCCTGTTCGGGGCGCATCTGGCGGCGCAGCTCGGCCTGCCCTACGCCTTCGCCTCGCACTTCGCGCCCAACGCGCTGCAGGACGCCGTCGCGGTCTACCGCCGCGAGTTCAGGCCGTCCGAGCAGCTGCAGGAGCCCTACGTGATCGCGGGAGTGAACGTCGTGGCCGCGGATTCGGCGGCCGAAGCCCAACGGCTCTTCCTTGAGGTCAAGCGGGACCGCGTCTCCCGTTTCCTGGGCGGCGGACGCGAGTTCACCGACGCCGAAGCAGACCTCATCCTCGACTCGCCGCAGGGCCAGCACATCGCGCAAATGGTGAAATACTCAGCGGTGGGCACGCCCGAAGTAGTGCGCGATTACCTCGACGAGTTTGCCCGCCACGCCGACGCCGACGAACTGATCGTTGCGCATCAAAGCACGGGCACGGAGCAGCGGCTGCGTTCCGTGGAGCTGGTGGCGGAGGCCGTGGGACTGACCCGGGTGTAGCGGGCGCCCCTGCAAGGCAAACTCGTTACACCCCGGCAATACGCGGGTCATGGAGGCGAAACTCACCGGGCGGAAACTGGACGAACCACCCCGGAAGGATCGTCCCCCATGGCTACTCCGCTCAATTTGTCCGTGGCCGACTCGGCGCTGCTGACAAAATCGCTTCCGTTGGGCCTCCTGCGGACGGCAGTCCAATCCGAGGCCGCCCACGACGGGATCACTCCGGAGTTGCTCGCGGAATTGAGGATGCTGGCCCGCACTCCGGGGCTCCTGGTGGCCTGCAACTACGGTGGAACCCTCTGCGCCGCTGAAGGCGTATCCACTGAGACGCTCCCCCTGGGGAGTGCCGCCGTCGCGCTCCGGGCACTGGCAGCGCTGCCGAACACGCACACTGCCGTCATCTCCGGCAGGTCGTTGCGGGACCTTGCCGCGGTGTCCCGGCTCCCGGCGGAAGTCCACCTCGTAGGTTCGCACGGCGCCGAGTTCGACATGACCTACGCGTACAGCATCTCGATGGCCACGGAAGCCGTCCTTCAGCAGGCAGCGACCGCCCTGAACGAATCCATCGGTTTCGAAAAGGGGGTCAGCATCGAGCGCAAGCCCGTAGCGGTAGCCATCCACACGAGGCCGGCTACACCTGCCGTCGTGGCACGGGTGACGCGCGAGGCACACCAGATCGCCCGTGAATTGGGCCTGTTTTTCATTGTGGACGGATCCGTACTGGACCTGTCCATCGTGGAACCCTCCAAAGACGCCGCGCTGGAGCATCTGCGTACACAGTTGGGGGCCAGCGCGGCCCTGTTTGCCGGCGACGCTGACAGCGATGAGCTCGCGATCGCCACCTTGCGTGGCCCGGATCTTGGCCTGCACGTCGGAGATGGAGAAACCGTGGCGCGCCACCGTTTGCCGGACCCGGAGGCCTTCGCCAAAGTGCTCGCCATCCTCTTCGAGCTGCGCCGCGCGTGGCTTTTCGGCGAGGACGCGGTGGGGCTGGAGCGGCATTCGATGATCGGCAACGGGACCTCGACGGCGCTGCTCACCCCGGAAGCCAAGATCTGCTGGATGAGCCATCCCCTCCCGGATTCCGGCTCCTTGTTTGCGCACATCCTTGGTGGCGACCCGGCCGGCCACTTCAGTGTGGAACCGGTCAAGACGTCGAAAGTGCTGGGCCAGCGCTATGTCGACAACACCATGATCGTGGAGACCCGCTGGGCGGACGTCACGGTCACCGACTATCTTGAGCCGGCACCGGACGGCATCACCAGCCTGGTCCGGGTCCTGTCCGGAACCGGCAGCGCGCGGATTGTTTTCGCACCGCGGCCGGACTATGCGAATGCCCCGTTCAACATGGAAGTCCGCGGCGAAGAGCTGCACGTCGTGGGGACCTCGGATCCCATCATCCTCTTCGCTCCCGGAGTGTCCTTCACAGTCACGAGCGACGGCAAGCACGGCACCGCAACCGCGGAAGTCAGCCTTGCGTACGGTCCCGTCGTCATGAACCTGAGGTGCGGAGACACTGAGCCGACGACGCCGGACCCCGCCGGAGAGCTCACCCGGCGGGCCGCCGTCGCGCACCAATCCCGGCAGTGGGTCCGCGGGCTGGAACTGCCCGACATGAAACCGTCGCTGGTGCGGCGCTCGGCCCTGGTCCTGAAAGCGCTGGTGCACGAGCCGACGGGCGCTGTCCTCGCAGCTCCAACCACGTCGCTGCCGGAAGGGATCGGCGGCACCCGCAACTGGGACTACCGCTACTGCTGGCTCCGCGACGGCTCCATGACGGTCAACGCGCTCGTGGACCTGGGTTCCACCGAGGAAGCAGACGGGTTCCTCCGCTGGCTGGGCCGCATCCTCGAGAACGCTCCCGGTCCGGAATGGCTGCACCCCCTGTACTCCGTGACCGGCTCCCCGCTGTCTACGGAGGCCATTATCGAGAGCCTGCCCGGTTACGCCGGCTCGCGGCCCGTGCGGATCGGGAACGCCGCCGACCACCAAGTGCAGCTGGACGTCTTCGGACCGATCGCCGAGCTCATCCAGACCCTCAGCAAGCGCCGCGGCACCTTGCCGGACGAGCACTGGAGACTCATGGAGCAGATGGCCTCGGCCGTCTTGGCCCGCTGGCACGAACCGGACCATGGCATCTGGGAAGCCCGGCGGGCGCCACGGCACCACATCTACACCAAAGTGATGTGCTGGGTGACCCTGGACCGGGCCATGCAGACGGCGGTGCGGTTCCGGCGCCCCATTGGGGCCGAGTGGGAGGAAACGGCCAACATCATCCGCGCGGAAGTCCTCCGCGAGGGCTGGGATGATTCCGCGAGTTCTTACACTGTGGCCTACGACAGCCCGGACCTCGACGCGGCCGTGTTACACATCGGACTCTCGGGCCTGCTGGACGTCCGCGACCAGCGCTTCCTGGACACCGTCACCGCCGTCGAGCGGGAACTTCGGGTGGGTCCCACCGTGTTCCGGTACAGGTACGACGACGGCCTGCCGGGTCTGGAGGGCGGGTTCCACATCTGCACCACCTGGCTCATTGAGGCGTACCTGGCCGTGGGCCGGCTGGACGACGCCCTCGAGTTGTTCAACCAGCTCGTGGCGCTCTTCGGTCCCACCGGACTCCTTCCCGAGGAATTCGACCCCGGCACCGAGACCCACTTGGGAAACCACCCACAGGCATATTCGCACCTGGGCTTCATCCGCTGCGCACAGCTGCTGGACAGGTACCTGGACTCCGTAGACGAAGAGTAGGCTCCGACCCAACTGACTCGCACTTAATGTCGTTTTCGGCGCTCAAAACGACAACAAATGCGAGTCAGTTGGGCTAAGTGAGCAGCAGGGCCACGGCGATCATCGCCGGGACGGCCACCACCGTGGTGATCAGGACCGTATCCTTGGCCACGGTGATTCCCGTGTTGTAGCGGCTCGCGGCCACGAACACGTTCTGCGCAGTGGGCAGGGCCGCCGTGACCACCACGGCGAACAAGGCATGCGCCTCCAGGCCCAGCGCGAAGCGCGCGAACAGATATGCCATCGTGGGGTGGACAAACAGCTTGAAGCCGCTGGCCAGGAGCGCGTCGGTCCGGCGGCCTGTGTCCTTTTGCAGGGGCCGGGAGCCGTTCAGGCTCATCCCGAACGCCATCAGCATCGCGGGAATGGCGGCACCTCCTATCAAGTGGATCGGGTCCATGATGAGCGAGGGCACTTGCCAGCCCGTTCCAGCCACCACCAAGCCGAGGGCCGATCCCACGATCATCGGATTCCGCACGATCATCAGGACGAAGCGCAGGGGAGTGGTGCGGTGGGCGCTGGTGCTCGCGTCGAGCGCCATCAGGTACATGGGAGTGAAGAATGCGAGCTGGAAGATCAGCAGTGGAGCCACATAGCTTGCGTCGCCCAGGACGAACACGGCGATGGGGATGCCGAGGTTCGCGGAGTTGGCCAAGGAAGCGCTCATGGAGGACATGAGCGATTCGGGCAGGGAGCGTTTGAGCCAGAACTTCACGAGGACGAAGAACAGGCTGCCAGTGACGACGGCGCCCACCGCCGTGACCAGGAGCGGAGCGGCGAAGATGTCGCGGAGATGGGCCTTGCCCAGGGTTTCAAAGAGAAGCGCAGGGCTCGCGACGAAGAAAGTCAGGCCGCTGAGGACCGAACGTGCGTTGTCCCCCAGAATCCCGCGCTTGCCGACGAACATGCCCACCAGAATGATGGCCCACACCACGAAGAACCCGGAAAGGACGCCCAGCATTACGGCATCCGGAGGGGGATGGGCGCGGGGCGGCGTGGGTTCACAGTCCCAGCCTAAATCAGCTTTATTCGGCTGTAAGGCCCGACGGCGGCATGTTCCGCCATGTGGACCGCGAAGAAGCGGTGCCCTTGCGCAACGGAAGAGGGGGGGAAGCTAGTTCAGGTCTGCGTTGTTGAGTGCGTGCGGTGGGCGCATAATGCCGGGAGTGATGCCTTCGGCCGGATCGCTGCCGAGCTGGACGATTTTGTTGGCCCTGTCCACATGGACAACCTTGGGTTGGTAGGCCTTGGCCTCTTCGGTGGTCATCTCCGCGTAGGTGATGAGAATGACGACGTCGCCCACGTGCACCAGGTGCGCTGCGGCCCCGTTGATGCCAATGACGCCGGAGCCGCGTTCGCCGGCAATGGTGTAAGTTTCCAGGCGCGCGCCATTGGTCACGTCAACAATGGAGACGAGTTCGCCGGGGAGAATATCCGCAGCATCCAGCAGATCCAGGTCGACCGTCACTGAACCTACATAGTGCAGGTCGGCATGGGTCACCGTGGCACGGTGGATCTTGGACTTAAACATTGTGCGGTTCATAACGTGACAAGTTTAGCGCGTGGCAGCTCGATCGCCGGGTGATGCCTGACACAGGCTAGGCCTTGGCGGTGGCCTTCCGGGCCTGCCGCCTCTTCAGGGAACCGTAGCCAGCGAGCAGTTTGGGGACAACCAGGTAGACGGCGGTAGGAACCACAACGAGCGTCAAGACGAGGGCGCGCAGCGCGGGGTGCCATGACTCAGTGAGCGGAGCGAGAATCGTCATGCCGATCGCCACGAGGGGGAAGATGGCCAGCCACGTGATGACCGCACGCATGTGCACGGAAGGCATGTGTATGGAAGGCAGGTGCGCAGCGGGCCCGGCAACCGGCGTAACCGTGGCGCCGTCCGCGGGTGCGGAAACGGGGATTTGGGTGCTCATGACATTCTCCAACTATTTGGTTGCTTTCGGCGTGAGTTCAGACTAGACGCTGCTTTCGAAAACTGCAACTACTTGGTTGGAATCTGTTAAGATGAACAGATGGCATGGGATACCGAACGGACCAAGCGCCTCCTCCTCGAGGCGGCGACTGCCGAGTTCTGCCAATTCGGACTAGCCGGCGCCAGGGTGGACCGCATCGCGGCTGGGGCCGGAGTCAACAAGGAACGCATCTATCAGTACTTCGGCAAGAAAGATCTTCTCTTCGACGCGGTGATCGCATCCCAGCTCAGCAAAGTGGTGGACGAAGTGCGCATCGAGGGCGCTGGTCCCGAAGCCCTGGCCGATTACGCCGGACGCCTGTTCGACCATCACCACCAAGATGCCACCCTTCCGAGGCTGCTGTTTTGGGAGGGGTTGGAGCGGGGCGAATATGTGGTGAACCGTCCGGACCGGGCCGCGAACTGCAGAAACAAGGTTGACGGTGTCATCCGGGCCATGCCGGGGACGTCCAGGGAAGATGCGGCCGACCTGATGCTCACCATCATTGCGTTGTGCGACGCCTGGCCGGTACTGCCCGAGTTGGATGGCCTCATGGCGGGCAGCAAGGGGTCAAGCAGGGCGGAGCGGCGCCGCAAGGCGATCGTCCAGACCGTCCTCCTCGCGGCACGGGAGCTAGCTACGCCTGCTTGTTGAGCGTTCTGCCGATAATCGCCTGTGTCAGCGCATCCACTACCTCGGCGTTCGCCAAAGGGTTGCGGATCAAGGTGAAGTCAACGTCGCCCACGGGCGGTAGGTCGAAGCGCTTGGTGATCACCGTGAGGTCCTCGGGAACCAGTGACGACGGCATCACCGCGACGCCGATGCCAGCGCGCACCGCTGCCAAGACGCCGGCGATCTGCTTGGTCGAGCAGGTGACCCGCCACGTCCGGCCCATGGCCTCCAAGGCGTCGATGGCCAGTTTCCGGCTGACGCTCGGGGCCGGATAGCAGATCAGCGGCACAGGGCTGGCCGGGTCCAGCACCGTCTGTTCGACGCCCACCCAGGCAAACTTGTCGTGCCGGACGACTGTGCCGTCCTTCGCTTCGCCCACCCACTTCACGAACACAAGATCCAACTGGCCCGCGTTGACGCGTTTGTAGAGCTGGTCGCTCTGGCTGACGGTGAGTTCCAGGTTGATCTGGGGATACAGCTGCCGGAACTCGCGCAGGATCCGGGGCAAGCCCGTAATGGCGAGATCGTCGGCGGTCCCGAACCGCAAGCGGCCGCGCATGGCGGAGCCGGAAAAGTACCTCGCTGCGGAATCGTGGGCGGAGAGGATGTTGCGGGCAAAGCCTGCCATGGCATCGCCATTGTCGGTGAGCCGAACATCCCGGGTGTCGCGGGCTACGAGCGCCCGTTTGGCCGCGGTCTCCAGCTTTCGCACATGCTGGCTGACCGTGGGCTGGGCCAGGCCGAGGCGCTCGGCTGCCTTCGTGAAACTCAAAGTCTCGGCCACGGCCAGGAAGGACCGCAGCTGCACGGGTTCGAACACGGGACTCCTTTGAATAGCTACGTTCACCGCCGCTCTCGCCGGTGTATTGCACTTCGCAATGCTAGTTATACGGCCAATTCACTTCCATAATCACCGCGGCCAACCCTAGCGTTAAAGGCATCCCAGCGAAACGCCTATCCAAGGACTACTTTTGGCACCCCCACCGCCCTCAGCGGCAAACGTCAGCCAACCCACCATCGAATCACTCGCCGCAAGCAGCCGAATTTCACACGCTGCCGATACGGACACGGTCACCCAGCCAATCGCCGTCGTCAGTGAACGGCTGCCCTGGCGGCACACCTTCATTTCCCTCAAAGTACCCAACTTCCGGATTTTCGCCGTGGGCCACTTCGTCGCAGTCATCGCACTCTGGATGCAGCGGATTGCCCAGGACTGGTTGGTACTCCAGCTCTCCGGATCCGTCACCGCCGTCGGAATAACCGTGGCATTGCAGTTCACGCCGTCGCTGTTCCTGGGCCCCTGGGGCGGCATGATGGCGGACCGCTTCCCCAAGCGACGCATCCTCATCCTGTGCCAAAGCGTCGCGGCCTCCCTGGCGGCCATCCTCGCCGTGTTGGCGCTGACCCACCGCATCGAGGTGTGGCACGTTTACGTGATCGCGTTTGTCCTGGGCCTCGTGACGGTCCTCGACCAGCCTGCCCGGCAGGTCTTCGTCAACGAACTCGTGGGACCGAAATACCTGCGCAACGCCATCAGCGTCAACTCCACCACGTTCCAATTGGGCGGCCTCATTGGTCCCGCACTGGCCGGCGTGCTGCTGACCGCGGTCGGCGCGGGCTGGGCGTTCGCGGCGAACGCCGTGGCCTGCTGCTCCACTGTCACCATGCTCCTGATGCTCCGCAAGAGTGAACTTTATGTCAGCACGCCCGTGCCAAAACGCAAGGGAATGCTCCAGGAAGGCCTTCGATACGCCCTCAGCAAGCCCACCATCTACTGGCCGTGGCTCATGGCCGGTTTTGTAGCGGTCTTCGCGATGAGCCTGCCTGTGCTCCTCGCTGCCTTCGCCGACCACATCTACCATGCCGGTGCCGGCGGCTACGGCCTGCTCAACGCCATGGTGGCCCTTGGTGCGCTTGCCGGAGCAATCACCTCGGCCCGGCGCCGTCAATTGCGTCTACGCTCGGTGGTTCTGTGCGCCGGGATGTACGGCTTGATGCTGTGCCTGGCCGCGCTGGCGCCGTCCATGGTGTGGCTCGCAGCTGCCATGGTTCTTTCCGGATTCTGGTGCCTCATGTTCCTGACCGCCGCCAACCAGCTGGTCCAGGTCAGCGCCAACATGAGCATCCGCGGCCGCGTCATGAGCCTCTACATCATGGTGCTCATCGGTGGACAAGCCATCGGTGGACCCATGATGGGCTGGCTTGCCGAGCACCTGAACCCGCACGCAGCGCTCTTGGTGTCAGGCGGGGTGCCGGCGCTCGCGGCGGCGACAGTCGCCGTCGTGCTCGCCCGGAAGTCTGAGTTGCGGCTCAAAGTGAACGTCCGGGATCGACGCCGGATGGTACGGATCGTCGCGTCGGCGTAGCGCCTGTTTGGCTGGGCCGGGCGCCCACAAGGCGCCCGGCTGGTGGCGTGCTTAGACTCCGAGTCCCTTACGCCGCAAGATGCGGATAGTCCGCTGAGCGCCCTTGGAACTGGAGCACGTCCGGGTTGCGGATGACACCGTCCCGAATTTCGATGGCTCGGGAGATCGTTTCGTTGGCGGCCCAGGCCTCGGGGCCCGAAATGACGGTTTCGAGGAACGGCAGGAGCGCTTCGCTGATCTCCCAGCTGGACGAATTCCACAAGTAGGACGGGCTGTGGTCCACGGCGTAGTAGTTGATGTGGTCGCCCACCGTGAACATGGGTTCGGCGAACGTCGTGGTCCGCGCCCAACTGAAGCCCATGCCCTCGTCGCAGGAGACGTCAACAATCAAGCTGCCCGGCTGGAATGCGTCAAGGTCCCCGGTCCGCAGGTATGTCAGCGGCGAGTTCGGGTCCTGTAGCGTGCAGTTGACCACGATGTCGCTCGCGGCAAGGAACGGAGCGAGTGGCAGGCGGCCACGATCGGTAATGACCTCGCTCAGGAAAGGGGCGTTCTGGTCGTGGTCGAACTGCACTATCCGCACCGAGTGGATGGGGGAGCCGACCGCCGCTACACCGCGGTTGGTCAGCACCTGGACATCGTGGACGCCGTGCGCATTCAGGGCGGTGACCGCGCCACGCGCTGTGGCCCCGAAGCCAATCACGACGGCGCTCAGCCGCCTCCCGTAGTCACCCGTCGAGCCCGTCAGGGCAAGGGCGTGGATGACGGAACAGTAGCCCGCAAGTTCGTTGTTCTTATGGAAGACGTGAAGTCCGAAGCCGCCGTCGCTGGCCCAGTGATTCATCGCCTCGAACGCGATCAGTGTCAGTTTCTTGTCGATGGCTAGCTGGGTGATGGCCCTGTCCTGGACGCAGTGCGGCCAACCCCAGAGGACCTGCCCGTCGCGGAGGTCGGCCAGGTCTTCCGGCTGCGGCTTGGGCAGGAGAATGACATCCGAATTCGAGATCAGTTCTTCACGGCTTGCCATGCCACTGACCAGCGGCTCAAGTTGGCTGTCCGAAAAGCCGAAGCGCTCGCCGTAGCCGCGCTCGAGCCGGATGTGTTGCCGGAGTTCCGGAGCAATACGCTCCAGGTGCAGGGGATGGACGGGCAGCCGGCGCTCGTCCGGCTTCCGCGATGACGACAGGATGCCGAGGGTCATGGCGCCTATATGGCCGCTCACTTTTTGTTGCCGGTTGCCGGCTTGGCCACCGTTGTTGCGGAGGACTCTGAAGCCCTCTTATCCGCGCGCTTTTCCTTGATGGATTTGCCGGACTTCTTCGATGCAGCTTGGCGAGGTGATTTGTCAGCCATGATCGCTCCCTAGAGCAGAGCCGAAATGGCTCCTAGCTCCTGACGATACACCCACAGGCTTGGGCACCTTGTATCCGGGTGGCCGTTCGGTTCCGGGAAAAATGGGCCAATTAGCAAGAAAATGGAGCGGGCGACGGGAATCGAACCCGCGTATCGAGCTTGGGAAGCTAGCGCTCTACCATTGAGCTACGCCCGCAATACTCCGCAAACCAGCCGGAGCAGATCCCAGCTTAGCGCAGATGGAGCGCTGATCCAGACACAGACTCACCGGTATCACGGTCTCATCAAATTCCCTGCGGAGCGCGTAAAGATTCGGTTAAGCCTCGACGTGGGTGTGTCGCGTCGCGCCACGCCTGACTATTCTGTAGCAGTTAGCTGCTGTGTCATGGGGAACCCGGCTATGTCCAAGAGCCGTAAGCCGAAAGAGGATTCCGTGGCATTTGCAGAGCATGAAGTACTCATTGGTCGCGACGCCATGACCGTTTACCAATTCCTGGTCGACGGTCTCAACAATTCCCTGTGGCGCAGCGGAATCCGCAGCATTTCCCTCCGTTCCGGACATGCCGGCGAAAAAGGTGCTGTTTACCAGCAGACTTTGGCGGGCCCGGGCGGGCGGCCGATCGCGGCTGACTTCCAAATCACCGAAGCCAGGCCAGGCGCTGAAGTGCGATTCGCCGTCGTCGCCGGTCCTGCGCGGCCCACTGGCGGGTACTACCTCAGCACCGAGGGCCCCAATACCCGCCTGCGGTTCGCCCTGGAGTACCACCCCAAGGGCTTGCAGAAACTCATGAACAGCATGATCCAAAAGACCATGGAAGACGAAGTGGTCCAGCTGGAGCAGCTCAAGTCGGTCATTGAGGAGCAAACCCCGGAGGCGTAGTCCCCAGCGCCTCCCTCGCCTCGCTCCGCTCGCCCAGGGAACCCTGGCGGCGTGGGCCCAGCTACTGCGCCAGCTTGAGTCCGCCCAAACCGGTGACCGGAGTGCCCGGCGTCGTGAGGCGTCCGCCGGTCAGGTCCCAATATTCGATGGTTCCGTTGCTCAGCAGACCCGCGATTCCAGTGGTGTTGAGACCCGTGACACCGTTGAGCGAGCGCAATCCGGAGTAGTCGGTCCATCCGGTGCCCACTACCAGCCGGGCCTCAGATTTCGGCGTGGTTAGCCCGGAGCCGCGGTAGAGCCGCAGGTTCCCGTTTGCCTCCACGGCCAGCAGGTCCCGGAAGCCGTCGGCGTCGTAGTCCACCATGCTGAGGCGGATGGCACTGACGCCCGAGCCCACTTGTGTCCGTCCGACCAGGGCGGTGAGCCCCAGGTTCCGGTACAGGTAGAGCGCGCCGGTGGAATCGGTGGCGAGGATCTGCGGGAGCCGGTTGTTCCCACACCAGGTGCCCACGGCCATGGTCATCGACTGCCAGCCCGAGGAGCCCAACAAGACCGGGGCTTTGAATCCTCCATTCACCACGCCGGGGTAGAGCAGGAGCCTGCCGTCCAGCATTTGGACGAGGACATCGATCACGCCGTCGCGGTCCCAATCCGTGGTCATCACTTCTTTAGCCCCGGCGAAACCCGACCCGACCGTCCGGGCGGGACCGAACGTGCCGTTGCCGAGTGCCGGGTAGTCCCTCAGGTTGCCGGACGGGTCGACGGCGACGAGGTCACCAGCGCTGCGGATGGCTGCCGCGCTGAGGTCCAGCGTGGGCGGCTGGTGCTTCGCGATGGGGTCGCAGACAGTCGGTGCCGGAAGCTGGGGAGGGGCCGTGCCGGCACCAGGGCTGTTGACGGTGCCGGCGGGGAGCGTCGTATAGCCGAAGAGATTGACCACGCCCCACATCGTGTAGCTATTGGGGGTGGTCTGGTAGTTGCCGTCCGTGAAGGTGATTCCGACGCCAATCACGTTGAAACGGGGATCACGCAGCAGCGCGTCGTGGGCGGGCGAGCTTTTCCACCATTCGACAAGCTGGGCGGCGTTCCGATCCCAGCGGACCGCGATGATCTCGCCCGCGCCGTTGTCGGGGTTCAAGGCCCTGGGATCGGTCCAGAAGTTGCTGCGGTGTTCAATCACCTGGCGGCTGGCGATGTTGTTGGACCAGTCCTGCGAAAGCGTGGACACGGTGGGGTTGTACTTCACCGGATTCAAGCCAAGTGAAGTCCTGTAGGCATTGATGGCATTGAACACGGCCAGCACCTGGGCGGAATTGTCGTCGTTGACCAATGCATGCGGTGAAACCAGCGGGACGGCTGCGGGGGAGGACTTCGTTGGAACTGTAGCCGGATCCGGCTGCGGGACACCCCCTGCCGCCGCTCCGGGGAGCGGATCCGGGCCGGATGCCGGCGGGATGAAGGGCACCGGGGGCGGGCCGCCCGCTGCCTGGGGTGAGGTGCCATTGCCGGGCGCGACGGTGGGGCTTGCCTGCGCGGGCGAGCTCGCCGCTTGGACGGCTGACGCAGTGCCCGCACGGGCGGGGGATGCCGTGGGGGCGGCTCCAGCTGCTGGTGCTGCGGGGGTGGGCGCGGTGGCCGTTGGTGACCCCGGCACAGGTGCGGCCTGCGGAAGGCCGGATCCCGACGGCGGTGCGGACGCCGTCGTCGTACTTTCAGCGCCTGCGGCGGTGCCTGAGGTGGGAGGCGCGGCAGTGGCAGTTCCTGCGAGCGGAAGCGGAACGGCCAGCGGGCCGGAAGCAGGGGCCATAACCGTGAGAAGGCAGGCCGCCAGCACGGCAACGGGCGCCGCAATTCGTCTCAATGTTTCCCCAGATTCGCGTCGTGCCACCGTTCCCAAACACAACAGCGGTAACGGTAGTCTATGTGGTGCACTATAGTCCCATGCGCCACTCCGGCACCACGGGGTACGGGGTGCATACGGTACTTTTGATCCTGTGCTGATCTCTGACCGCGACATACGTGCCGAAATCGACTCCCGACGTATCGTCCTGGAGCCCTACGACCCCGCGATGGTTCAGCCGTCCTCGGTGGATGTGAGGATTGACCGCTTCTTCCGGCTGTTCGACAACCACAAATACGCGCACATCGACCCCTCGGAGGAGCAGCCTGAGCTGACCCGCCTGGTTGAGGTCGAGGGCGACGAGCCTTTCATCCTGCACCCGGGCGAGTTCGTGCTCGGTTCAACGTACGAGACCGTGAGCCTGCCGGACGACGTCGCCGCACGACTTGAAGGAAAGTCTTCGCTGGGGCGCCTCGGCTTGTTGACGCACTCCACGGCGGGCTTCATCGACCCCGGATTCTCGGGCCATGTGACGTTGGAACTCTCCAACGTCGCGACGCTGCCCATCAAATTGTGGCCTGGCATGAAGATCGGCCAGTTGTGCTTCTTCCGGCTCTCGTCGGCCGCTGAGCATCCCTATGGTTCCGGCGGTTACGGCAACCGTTACCAAGGCCAGCGCGGCCCCACCGCGAGCCGCAGCCACCTGAACTTCCACCGGACGGCCGTTTAGCGGCTCGAGACGTGAGATCTCACCTCTTTGAAGGTAGGAAAGGGCCGAGATCTCACTCCTCGCTGACCCACCCGGCGCGGGCAAGGGCATCGCGCACGCGGCGTACGACGCCGTCGAACCCCCACGCCTTCACGTGCCGTGCCGTAATGGTCACCGAGGTCCAGCCGATCGCGGCGATGGATTCGTCACGGCGAATGTCCGATTCCTTCTGCGTGGCAGTCAGGTGGTGGCTGCCGTCGTAATTGACGGCAACTTTGTACCGGGGGAAGGCCAAGTCCGGCCATGCCAGCTCCCGGCCGGCTGAATCCTGCACAACAAACCGCAATTCAGGTTCCGGCAATCCCCGCCGGCCGATGGCAAGCCGGAGCTTGGTTTCCGGTACGGAGTCGGCGCCAACCCTCGCGAGTTCCAGCGCCAGCCGGGCGTTCCTGCGTCCACGGATGCCTGGGTTTCCCTCCACTTGCGAACGCAAATCCTCAAGGGTACAAAGCGCGGCGCGGTTGTGGCCGAAACTACGGGATTGTCTGCAGATGAAGTGGTCGGCCGCGGCCACGAGATCGTCCAGGGGCAGCAACGCCGCCAAATCAAGCCACGTTCTGGCCGGACTCGTTACAGGGACGCCGTCAACGGTCCGGCGGTCGGCGGCCTCCAAAGCTACTCTGCGCCCGGCGACCCCCTTGCGAACTGGCCGGTTCCCGCCGTCCCACCGGAGCAAATGCAGCAGCGGCTGGCGTTCGAGATCCAG
The DNA here is from genome assembly GCF_030209755.1 of Arthrobacter sp. efr-133-TYG-118. Lineage (GTDB taxonomy): Bacteria > Actinomycetota > Actinomycetes > Actinomycetales > Micrococcaceae > Arthrobacter. The sequence goes on from NZ_JARVRH010000020.1 coordinate 48,613, forward strand.
GGGGAGGGGACAGCGCCACAGGATCGCCGCCGTCGGGCCGCAACACACGGTCCGGGGCGAGATACGGGTCAGTAGGCGTGCTGTGTGGGAAAGCTCCTGGGCGGCGCCCCAAGGAACACGGACTCCACGGCTGGCCACGCGAAGATCCTTGTTCCATGCCCGGTTATCCGAAACCCCCGCATCGCGTTGCTCGGAGAGCGTGAACGAGCGACCCCTGAGGGTTTCAGGAAGAGGCCCGGGACTGCGCATGCACCAATTCTTGGCACAGCGCAGGGGTCCCCAACTCGTTATCCACAGTGGGGAGGAATAGTGCCGGGCCGCCTACAGATCGAGAGGTGAGATCTCGCCTCTTTGAAGGCTCGAAAAGGCCGAGACCTCACGCCTCGAAGGACGCAATAGGCTCCGATGCCTTCGGTTTGCGCGGGGACTTGCGGAAGGCCTTGACTGTCGGTTCCACGAAACGGGCCGCGAGCGGTCCGGTGATGGCCATGAGCAGTACGTACGCGGTGGCGAGGGCGGCAAGTTCTCGCGGGACGGCCCCCGATGTCACGGCCAGGCCTGCAATGACAATGGAGAATTCGCCGCGCGCAATCAAGGCGGCTCCGGCACGGAAACGGCCGGGAACGGCGATCCCTGCCCGCTTTGCCGCCCAGAATCCGGTCAGCACCTTGGTAACGGCTGTCGCGAAAGCCAGGAGCAGCGCCCAGCCCAGCACTGGCGGGATGCTGGACGGGTCCGTGTTGAGGCCGAAGGCTACGAAGAAGATAGCAGCGAAGAGATCCCGCAGCGGTTCAAGGATCCTCGTCGCGTTGTGGGCGGTTGCCCCCGAAATGGCAATGCCCAGCATGAACGCCCCGACGGCCGCGGAGACCTGGAGGGCGGACGCGATGCCGGCCACCAGAAGTGCGGCCCCGAGGAGATTGAGCAGAAAGACTTCGGAGTTTTCGCTGTGCACGGCCTGGGATACCCGATGGCCGTGTTTGAGGGCTACCACCAGCACGAGGGTGACCACGGCCAATGCAATACCCACCGTCTGGAGCCCGCCCAGGAAGCCCACGCCTGCGAGGATCGCAGTCAGGATCGGAAGGTAGATGGCCATGGTGAGGTCTTCGAACACCAAGATGGCCAGAACCACTGGCGTTTCGCGGTTACCGATCCGGCCGAGATCCGTGATCACCTTCGCGGCGATGCCGGAGGAAGAAATATAGGTGACACCGCCCATGACGATCGCGCCCACGAGTCCCCAGCCGAGCCACACGGCGATGCCCGCGCCCGGTAAGAAGTTCAACACCAGGTCCAGGACACCGGCTTGCCAGGAGCGCCGCAGTCCGGTGACGAGTTCCGCGGCCGTATATTCCAAGCCGAGCATCAACAGGAGCAGGATAACGCCGATTTCGCCGGAAAGATGGGCGAACTCGTGCATGCCATCGAGCTTGATCAGTCCACCCGCCCCGAACGCCAGTCCCCCCACCAGATAGAGCGGAATGGGGGACATGCCGATCCTGCCGGCCAAGCGCGCCAAGAGGCCGAGACAGAAAACGACTGCGCCCAGCTCAATGAGGGTCAGGGCCAGGGGGTCCATGGACGTCAGCCGTTGCGCAGAATGGCAGCCGCAGAGTCAAGACCTTCCTGCGTACCGACAGCCACCAGCAAATCACCCGTGTGAAGGACGACGTCGGGAGCCGGTGAGGGAACCACTTCGCCTTCGCGCATGATCGCCACGATCGATACACCACTGCGGGTGCGGATCTGGGCTTTGCCCATGGGCTGGTTGTTAAAAGGGGAGTCCGCGGTGATGGAGAACTGCCGCGTGACAATGCCGGGGATTTCCTTGTGGGCTTCGGCCAGGCGCATGGCGATGTGCTGTCCGCCGAGGAGGTTACCCAGGGCGGCGGCTTCGTCTGCGGTCAAGGGGATGGACGCCTGGCAGGTATCGGGATCGTCCCATGTGGAGACGAAAAGCTCGGTCTCACCCTCCCGCATCTCGACAACACCGATCCGCCGTCCCGAGGCCGTGATGAAATCCTTGCGGACCCCGAGGCCTGGAAGTTCTGTCTCATCCACGTTCATAAGTCCACCCTAGCCCTCTTGAAGGGGCGGCGGAATGACGCCACTCGAGCCGCTCACACAAAGCGGTCCGCGCCCTTTCTAGGGGGTCAAAGCCAGTCCGCGCGCGGCGTCGTCGTAGTATCCGCGGTTCGCCAATCCGGCCGCTGCCGCCTCGTCCAGGACCACCACAGCGTCGGCATGCCATTGCAGGATCGAACCCGGGCACGACGCCGTCAGCGGGCCCTCGACGGCGGCAGCGACCGCGGCGGCCTTCGCGGCACCGGTGGCGATGAGCACCAGCCGGCGCGCATCCAGCACGGTCCCCAAACCCTGGGTGATGCAGTGGGTCGGGACATCGCCGTCGTCGTCGAAGAACCGGGCGTTGTCCTGCCTCGTGCGGGCCGTCAGCCGCTTCAGCCGGGTCCGGGAGGACAGGGAGGATCCGGGCTCGTTGAAGCCCACATGGCCGTTGGCGCCGATGCCCAGGATCTGCACGTCGACGCCGCCGGCGGCACCGATTGCGGCGTCGTAGGCAGCAGCTCCCGCCTCGAGCTCGGCCTGGGTGGTGCCGGTACCGTCAGGGACATTCAGCCCGGCCAGGGGAAGTCCGATCACATCGCACACCTCGCGAATCAGGACCTGGCGGTACGACTGCGGGTGCTCCGCCGGAAGGCCCACATATTCGTCCAAGGCGAATCCCTTGGCGGCCGAGAAATCCGCGCGACCCGCGGCCGCTGCAGCCGCGAGTTCCGCGTACAGTCCCAGCGGCGAAGAACCGGTGGCCAGCCCCAGCACTGCTCCCCCGTCCGCAGGGATTCCTGAAAGGACGGCGTGGGCGGCGGCCGAAGCGGCCGATTCCGGAGTGGGCGTGACGATGACTTCCATGGCAACTTTCTGTCGGTGGGTGATGTGCGCTGCAGTCAGGGTTTAACGCTGCCGTTCAGCAGCTCCGTCAGGGCCTGCGAGACCGTGAGGGACGCACCATAGGTGACGATGTCCGCTCCGCCTCGCGGCCAGCCGCACTCGACGGCGATCACCGCGTGCCCCTCCGCCCTCAAACGGGCGAACACGGTCCACAGCGGGTGCTCGGCATCCAGCCCGCGCCCGACGACGGCGACCCGCGCGCCGTCGGGCACCTCGCCCTCGCGGACCACGGCCGAAGTCGTGGCAGCGGGGCCCCACGGCACCCGGCCTACGGCGAAATTGGATCCGGTTTCAACCTGGACGATCGCCACCGGTTCTTCCCGTGCAAGCCACCTCTGGGCCGCTTCGGACACTTCGAAGGCCCCTGCGATGCGTTCGCCGTCGAGCGCCTTCGGGTCGCCAGGACCATCGGAAAGCTGAGGCTTGCCCTGCAGGCCGAGCTGGCCCCTGATGGCGGCCTCCTGGATTTCCGCTGCCGTGGCGGCGGGGAAACGCGAGGACAGGGCGGCCGTGCGGGCAACAGCGTCCGCGAGGCGCTCCATTGGCAAGCGCCCCTCTTCGACCGCATCGGCGATCGCGCTGAGCGTCTTTTCGAAGAGGGCCGGTCCTGTTTCAGAACCAAGGCACAGCAGGTCCGCCCCGGCGATGAGTGCGCGGACGGCTGCTTCCGGAACACCGGTCTGGGCGGACGCGCCGGCCATGTCGAGGGCATCCGTGATGATGACGCCGTCGAATCCCATCTCGCGGCGCAGCAGGTCCTGCAGGATGCGCGAGGAGAAGGTGGCGGGGTGGTCCGGGTCGAGGGCTTCGACCAGGATGTGGCTGGTCATGACCGTGGCGCCGCGAGCCGCGACGAGTGCACGGAACGGGACGAGTTCGCGCGCATCCAGTGTGGCGGCGTCGGCCGTGACCCGGGGGAGCGCCAGGTGGGAGTCCGTGGTGGTGTCGCCGTGGCCAGGGAAATGCTTGGCGCAGGACGCCACACCGGCGTCTTCGAGGCCGCGGATCCAGGCGGCAGTGTGCCGGGCCACCAGATCCGGTTCGGCCCCGAAGCTGCGCACGCCGATCACGGGATTGTCCGGAGCGGAATTGACGTCTGCATCGGGGGCCAGGTTCAAGTTGATGCCCAGGCCTGCGAGTTCGTGGCCGATGGCGCTGGCGCTGGCAGCGGTCAGTTCGACGTCGTCCAAACGCCCGAGCACAGCGTTTCCGGGCTGCGTTGATCCCGTGAGGTAGTGCAGCCTCGTGACGTCGCCTCCCTCTTCGTCGACGGCGATGAGCGTGTTCGGGGAATGCGCGCGCAGCCCCGCGCAGAGCTCGCGCAACTGGACGGGGGACGCCACGTTGGTGCCGTAGAGGCACACAGCCGCCAGCCCGGCGTCGTACGCTTCAAGGATCCAGACGGGGACGGCGATGCCGGTGAATCCGGGCATGAGGGTGCCTGCCGCGAGGCGGCGGAGGTGGGCGCGGGCGGGCCCGGTGGCAAAGGACTGAGTAGCGGGGGACTGAATTGTCTCCATGTCCGGCTCCTTCGAAGGATGCTTGGCTGGTTAGTCAGGGTTGGAACCGGCGGGGGCGCGGCACTCAGGCCACGCCAAGCTGGTTCCACAGGACCATCACGGCGGCTCCGCGCAGGACAATGTCCTGTGCGTCTGCCGCGAGACGGACGGACACCGGTGAAGGGTCCTGGTGCAATAGCCGCTCAAGCAAGGTCTGCTGGACGGCGTTGAGAAGGGGGCCTTCCAAAAGCTCCCGGGGTCCGCTGAGGACCACTTCGCCCAAATCGAGGGCGCCAACCACGGGCGCGAGGGCGATGCCGAGCCGCTCGCCTGCCTCCCGGAGTACGACGTCGGCCGCGGCCTCGGGTTCGGAGTTCGCCGCCGCTTCGGTCAAGGCCCGTTCGAGGCTGGGGACGGACATCCAGGTTTCGAGGCAGCCCTTCTTACCGCACTTGCACAAGGTTCCGCCATCGGTGCCGACCGTGACGTGGCCGATTTCTCCCGCCGCCGAGTGGGCGCCCCGGGCACGCCTGCCGCCCACGATGAGTCCCGAACCGACACCGCGGCCGATTTTCACGAGGACCATGTCGTCACTGCCGCCGCCGAAGGTGTGGTCCGCGTGGACTGCGGCGTCGGCGTCGTTGGAAACGAGTGTCGGCAGGCCAGTGCGCTCCTGGAGGAGATCGCGCAGGGCGACGTCCTTCCATTCGAAGTTGGGGGCCGTGGTGACTACGCCGTCCGCGTTGACGATACCGGGGGTCCCGACGCCGATGCCCAGCAAAGTGGCGGTGGCGCGCCCGACAGCCTCCGAAGCGAGTTCGAGAACCTGGTTGACGACGTCCCGCCCGGTTTCCGAGGCAATGGTCCGTTCCACGCGTTCGAGGATGTTTCCGTCAAGGTCCAGGACGGCGGCGCGCAGCACGGAATTTTCCGCCAAATCCATGCCGATCACTTGGAGGCCGCGGCGGTTGATGTCCACCAGGATGGCCGGCTTTCCGGGGCGGACTTCATCAGAGTGCCCCAGTTCCACGACGTGGCCGCGTTCGAGGAGGTCCGAGACGAGGTCCGATACCGTGACGCGCGTCAGGCCCAGGGTCCGGGACAGATCCGCGCGGCTCATGGCTCCTGCCGAGTGGAGCGTCTGGCGTACCAAGGAGAGGTTGTGGGCGCGCCCGTCGGAAGGCAGGGTTGCTGCGCCGGTCCGATCGGGGCGCTGGCGGTCGGTGTGCGGCCGGTCACGAAGGGCTTCCATGTCAGTTAGTAAACTCTACTAACAATTAGAAATCAAGAGTTTCGGCGAAAGCACTGGCTCAGCGAACGGGAACCGTGGCGATTTCCGTCTTGTTGGGTGATTTGACAGGCAGGATCACCAGCAGGCCGGCCAGGAGCACCACCATGATGCCCAGGATTCCCCAACGTTGGGCTCCGCCCGGGGCCACCAAGGGGGTCGCCAGGGTGATGCACAAGGTAAAGAGCGCCGGTGCCAAGAAGCTCACTGCCCTGCCCGTGGTGGCGTAGAGCCCGAACAGTTCGCCTGATTCGCCGTCCGGCGCCAGCCTCGCGAGGTAGGCGCGGGAGGAAGCTTGGGCTGGTCCCACGAAGAGGCAGAGGAACAGCCCGAACACCCAGAAAGTGGTGCTGCCTGCCCAATGGGCTCCGAAGAACACGTAGTCGCCATTGCCGAGCACCAGGATCGCCGTGCCGGCTACCAGGAGTCCTACAAGGGAGATGACGATGACGGCCTTGGGTCCGATCCTGTCGTCCAGGAATCCGCCGATCATGGCGCCGACGGCGGCCACCACGTTGCCGAAAATCGCGAAGAAGATGACTTCTTTGAGCTCGAAGCCAAAGGTCCCGGCAGCAATGACTCCGCCAAAAGTGAAGACCGCCGCGAGGCCGTCCCGGAAGATGGCGCTCGCGAGCAGGAAGTAGATAGTGTGCGGGCTCGTTCGATAGATGGCCCTGATCCGGCGGACCAGCAAACCATAGGAGGCCAGGAACCCGAGCCGGGATTCCGGTTCCTTGACGGAGAGTTCCGGAACAGCGAAGAGAACCGGCAACGCGAAGATGAAGAACCAGAGCGCGGAGAAGACAGCCACAAGCCTGATATTCAGGCTGTCCTGGGTGGAGGCCCCGAACCACTCAAAAGACGGTTGGACGAAAAGCTGGAGGACCACGAGCAACGCGACAATCCCGCCCAGATAGCCCATACCCCAGCCGAAGCCACTCACTTTGCCGATATTGGCAGGGGTGGAGATCTGGGCGAGCATGGCGTTGTAATTGACCCCCGCGAACTCGAAAAACACATTGCCGAGCGCAACCAACGAGACGCCCAGGAGCAGGAACTCGGGCTTGGGGAATACGAAGAAGCACAAGCCGGTGAGGACGGCCACGAGTGCCGTATTGACGCCGAGCCACAGCTTTCGGCGCCCACCGGAGTCGGAGCGTTGACCAGTGACGGGCGCCAGGAGGGCAATCGCGACGCCGGCAATCGCCAACGCGGAACCCAACACCGCCGACGCGGAGTCTTCCCCGCCAAACGCCTTGGATGTCAGGTAGACGGTGAACACGAAGGTGGTCATGACGGCATTGAATGCCGCGGAACCCCAGTCCCAGGATGCCCACGCAAGGATCTGGCCCTTGTTCGACAGGGCGGGCCCTGAAGCAAGCTCGGATGCCGGGTGCGGGGCCTCAGGCGCAGTTGCCATGTTCATGATTGATAAACTACCTGCACCGAACCCAACGTTTGACCGCCTGCTCCAACTTTTGACAACTCATTCCTGACTTTGCGGAGATTCCAGTGATCACAGTTCTTGCCGTGACCTTTGCAGCGGCAACTGTGGCGCCCTGGATCTTCCGGAAACTTCAGCGGAATGCCTTCTACGTCCTCGCAGCGGTTCCCGCCGCCGCCTTTATCTGGCTGCTCCTGCAGTACGACCGGATCTATCCCGGAAAAGGCGGGGACCCTACTGGCGGTTTCATCGAAGAAACCCTCCCGTGGATTCCGAACCTCAAGCTTGAATTCGCCTTCCGCATGGATGTCCTGGCGTGGGTGATGTCCTTGCTGGTCCTGGGGGTCGGCGCGTTGGTCCTGGTGTATTGCGCCCGGTACTTCAAGAATAAGGATGCCGACCTCGGCGGGTTCGGGGCCCAACTACTTGCCTTCGCCGGGGCAATGTTCGGCCTGGTGACGGCGGACGACCTCCTGATGATGTTCATCTTCTGGGAACTCACCACTGTCCTGTCCTATCTGCTGATCGGCTATGCCCGCACCCGCCTTTCCGCGCGGCGCTCGGCTTTGCAAGCCCTCATGGTCACCACTGCTGGTGGCCTGGCCATGCTCGTCGGCCTCATCATTCTGGGCCAGGCCGCCGGAACATACCGGATTTCGGCGATCATGACTGAAGCGGCCACCCTCGTCACGGGACCCGCGCAAGGGGCGGTCGCTGCCGCCGTCGTACTCATCCTGGTAGGTGCGATTACCAAATCGGCGCTGGTCCCTTTCCACTTCTGGCTCCCGGGCGCCATGGCCGCACCCACCCCGGTGAGCGCCTACCTGCACGCCGCGGCCATGGTGAAGGCCGGCATATATATCGTCGCCCGCATGGCGCCGGGGTTCAGCGAAAGCCCGTATTGGTTGCCGCTGGTGCTCGGACTGGGCCTGGCGACGATGCTGGTGGGCGGCTACAGGGCACTCCGGCAGACCGACATCAAGCTCATCCTCGCCTACGGCACTGTCAGCCAGCTCGGGTTCCTCATGATGGTGGTGGGCCTCGGCCGGCCCGACGCCGCACTGGCCGGTCTCGCGCTTCTGCTGGCGCACGGGCTCTTCAAGGCTTCCTTGTTCCTGGTGGTGGGCATCATCGACCACCAATCCGGCACGCGCGATATCCGCAAACTCTCGGGCGTGTACAAGTCCTCCAGGGCGCTCGCCATCGTGGCGGGCATCGCCGCCGCATCCATGGCCGGAATACCCCCGCTGGCAGGCTTCGTGGCCAAGGAATCCGTGTTCGAAGCCTTCGTCCACTACGGCACGGCCCCTGCTTCCCAACCGTGGGGACTGGTCCTCCTCGTCGGCCTGGTCCTCGGGTCCATCCTCACGTTCGCTTACAGCGCCCGCTTCATGTGGGGTGCTTTCGCCACCAAACCGGGCGTGGACCGGACGCCGTTCAAGGCCATCCAGCCATCGTTCCTGGCGGCGCCCGCCATCTTGAGCTTCCTCACCATCGTGTACGGACTGTGGCCGGATCCCGTTGACGGCTGGATCCAGCCGTATGCCGCACTTTTTGTGGAACCCGCTGCCGGAACAAGCGCAGCCGCAACAAACGCAGCCAGCGCCAGCCACCTCGCGCTGTGGCACGGACTGACGCCCGCCTTGGGACTGACCGCCCTGACGTTCGCGGCCGGCGTCGTGATGTTCTACGCCCGTAACCACGTGTCCCGGGCGCAGGGCCGTGTCCCGGACTGGGTGGATGGCGATCGTGCCTACCAGCGCACCATCGGGGCGTTGGACGACGTCGCCGTGTGGGTCACCGGGCGCACGCAGCGCGGTTCCCTCTATTTCTACCTGGCGGTCATTCTCACGGTGGCTTTCGCCGTCCCGCTCACGGCACTTATCGTGGCCAACAAGCCGCTCCCGGGCGGTCTCTTCCTGATCGACCCGAATTCGCCGCTTCAGCTCATCGCCGCGGCAGGAATCGTTGTTGGCGCGCTGGCCGCAGTTCGCGCCAATAAGCGCTTCCTCGCCGTGCTGATGGTGTCCGTCACCGGCTACGGCATCGCGCTCATGTTCGCGTTGCAGGGAGCACCGGACCTCGCCTTGACGCAAATGCTGGTGGAGACCATCATCCTGGTGGCCTTCGTGCTGGCGATGCGAAGCCTCCCTCCGGAGCTCCGGGACCGCACCGGCGGCAAATACCGGGTGGTTCGCGTCATTATCGGTGTGGCGTTCGCGGTCACCATGATCTTCGTGGCGATCTACGCGATGGGCGCCCGCATTGCCGAGCCCGTGTCGCTCTCCTTCCCCCGGCTGGCCTACGAAGGCGGCGGCGGACTCAACGTGGTCAACGTGACGCTGGTGGACATCCGGGCGTGGGACACCTTTGGTGAGATCTCGGTACTGGCAGTCGCCGCTACCGGCGTCGCGAGCTTGATCTTTGTCCGCAGCAGGGGTGAGCGGCTCAACAAGGCCGCCACGATTCCCGAAGGCACTGTGGGAAGGCGCGCCGCAACAGGAGGCAGTTCGCGCGACGACGCCTCGCTGGCACTCGTGCGCAAGTTTGCCGGATCCCTGACCGACCCCTGGCTGGTGGCCGGCCGAACCCTGGCACCGGAACGGCGTTCCATCATCTTCGAAGTGGTCACGCGGCTGATTTTCCACTCGATGATCGTCTTCTCCGTGTACCTCCTGCTGGCGGGACACAATCTTCCGGGGGGCGGCTTCGCCGGCGGACTCACTGCCGGACTCGCCCTGACCATCCGCTACCTGGCCGGCGGGCGGTTCGAGTTGCGGGAAGCCGCACCGATCAGCGCCGGCATGCTGCTGGGAACCGGTCTTGCGACGGCGGCCGCAGCAGGCTTCGTGCCGCTGCTTCTGGGCGGCCAGGTGTTCCAAAGTGCCATCATCGAGTTCTGGCTACCGCTCTTCGGTGACATCAAGTTCGTGACCTCCACGATCTTCGACATCGGCGTGTACCTCGTGGTGGTGGGCCTGGCCCTGGACGTGCTGCGCAGCTTGGGAGCCGAGATCGACGAACACTTCGAAGAGACCGCCAGCGGAGACGCCGGCGATTCACGGGACACCCGATCCGAAGCCCCCACTGCCAATTCGACGACGGCAACCACTGCAACGTCGGCAACCACTGCAACGTCGGCAACCACTTCGCCCGGGAAGGGGACCCCATGAGCGTCAACTTGACCTTGTTGGTCGTCATGGGAGTGCTCTATGCCTGTGGAATCTATTTGATCCTGGAACGCAGCCTGACCCGCGTCCTCCTGGGGCTTATGCTCCTGGCCAACGCAACCAACCTGTTGATCCTCGCCACGGGCGGATATGCCGGACTGGCCCCGTTGTTCAGCAAATCGACGGATCCGCGCCACTACAACGATCCTTTGCCGCAAGCCTTGATCCTGACGTCGATCGTGATTTCCTTCGCGGTGACGGCATTCATGCTCGGCATCATCTACCGGACCTGGGCGTTGGCGCGGCAAGACGACATCCAGGACGACGCCGAAGACCGGCGCGTCGCGAAGACGCCCAGCTTTGACGCCGAAGACGATTCCGTGGTTCCCGAGGAAACGTCCGAATTCCCGGTCACGGCAGTCACCGATGCAGCCAAGGAAGGAGGACCCCAGTGAACATCGCCAGCCTGGCGCCGCTCGCCGTCGTACTTCCCATCCTCGGTGCCGCACTGACGTTCGCCTTGAACAGGAACCCGCTGGCCCAACGCGCGGTCAGCATCGGTTTGTTGTCCCTTACCTTGCTCCTGGAATGCTGGCTCCTTGCCTCGGTATGGACCACAGGCACCGCATCCGTCACCCTGGGTGGCTGGCAGCCGCCGTTTGGGGTGGTGATGGTGGTAGATCAGTTCTCCTCGCTCATGTTGGTGGTCTCTTCCGTCATCAGCCTCGCGGTGCTCATCTATGCCACCGGCCAGGGCATGGCCGACGGCGACCGCGAGGCGCCGGTGTCGATCTTCCACCCGACCTACCTGATCCTGGTGGCCGGCGTCTCGAACGCCTTCCTCACGGGCGATCTCTTCAACCTGTACGTGGGCTTCGAGATCCTGCTGACGGCGAGCTACGTGCTCATGACGCTGGGCGGCACCGGCCCGCGCATCCGCGCCGGGGTGACGTACGTGGTGGTTTCCGTCGTGTCTTCGGTGTTGTTCCTGATCGCCATCGCGATGATCTACGGAGCCACCGGGACCATCACCATGGCGGATCTCGCCATCAAGCTGGCCGGACTGGATCCGGGCACCAGGAACCTGCTCCATGTCATGCTGCTCGTGGCCTTCGGTATCAAGGCCGCCGTGTTCCCGCTGTCCTTCTGGCTGCCCGACTCGTACCCGACCGCGCCCGCACCGGTCACGGCCGTGTTCGCCGGCCTGCTCACCAAGGTGGGCGTCTACGCCATGGTCCGCACGGAGACCCTGTTATTCCCGGGCGACACTTTGAATACCCCGTTAATGGTGGTGGCGCTCCTCACTATGCTGGTGGGCATTCTCGGTGCCATAGCCCAGAGCGACATCAAACGATTACTCTCCTTCACCTTGGTCAGCCACATCGGCTACATGGTGTTTGGGCTGGCCATGTCTTCCGTTGCGGGGCTCGCGGCTGCCGTCTTCTATGTGGCCCACCACATCACTGTCCAAACGAGCCTGTTCCTGGTGACTGGCTTGATCGAGCGCCGCGGTGGCAGCTCGTCCATGGACAGGCTGGGCGGGCTTGCCAAGCTGTCTCCGCTCCTCGCCCTCTTGTTCTTCGTTCCGGCCATGAACCTCGCAGGAATCCCGCCCTTTTCCGGGTTCCTGGGGAAGCTCGGACTCCTTCAGGCAGGCATCGCGCTAGGGACACCACTGGCCATTACCTTGGTGGTGGGCGGTGTTGTCACCAGCCTCTTGACCTTGCTGGCAATTGCCCGCGTCTGGAACCGCGCATTCTGGCGGAAGCCTGAAGACGCCGAGTACCCGGCCGCCGTCCTCAAGGACAGGGGAGCCGTCGGCCTGCTTCCGCGGACGATGGTAGGGCCAACTGCCGCACTGGTGGTCTTCGGCGTGGCACTGACCGTCTTCGCCGGTCCGCTGTTCCAATTGGCCGGAAACTCCGCGGAACAGATGCTGGACCGCACGGCTTACATCCATTCCGTGCTCGGCGGGAATGCCAAGGTTCCGGAGATCGCCGCACCGCAAGGTGACGCGCCCGCTGGGGCTGCGCCGGTTGCGCCGACTCTCGTGCAGGGTGCGCCGACGCCCGTGCAGGGTGCGCCGACGCCCGTGCAGGGAGGTGGGAAGTGAGCCGCAAGCGGATTTCGTTCCGCACCGAGTTGCCCCTGCTGGTCTGGCTGGTGGTTGTCTGGGGTGCGCTCTGGCGGGACTTCAGCCCGGGCAACCTGGTGTTCGGTGCGCTGATCGCGGTGGTGGTAGCCAGGATCTTCTACTTGCCTCCCGTAGAGCTCAGCGGACGATTCAACGTGCTGCGCGCCATTCCTTTCGCCGCGGTGTTCCTTGGCAAAGTGGTGGCCGCGAGCTTCCAGGTCATGTACTTGGCGGTCTTCCGAGGGCCTACGGTTACCAACGCCGTGGTCGCGGTTCCCCTGCGTAGCCATTCCGACCTCATGGTGACCGCCACTGGGCACGTGATTTCGCTGATTCCGGGTTCTTTGGTGGTGGAGGTGGACCGTTCCACGTCGACGCTCTATATCCACGGGCTCAATGTCCGCAACGATGTGGACACCGCCAAGCTGCGCAAAGAAGTCCAGGATACGGAGGCCTCCCTGATCCGGATCATGGGTACCCGTGCCGAAATGGACGCACTCCGGGCCGAAGGCTGGCCTGCAACGAGGGGAGCTGGTTCGTGAAAGACATCGTGCTCATCGTTACGGCGGTGATTCTCAGCCTCGCGGCGGCAGGCGCGATCTACAGGATCGCAGTCGGGCCTTCCCTGCTGGACCGCGTGCTCGCCTCAGACGTGCTGCTCGCCATCCTGGGCGCTGCGCTGGCCATCGACATGGCCGTCAACAGGCACCTCAACAACCTCGTGCTACTCGTCGCACTGACGCTGATCGGGTTCGTTGGCTCGGTGACGGTGGCCCGCTTCGTGGCCGATCGGAGAGGACAGGTCAATGACTCCTAACGCCACGGGAGTGGATGCTGTAATAGACGTCGTTACCGCGGTACTGCTGATAGCGGGTGCGCTGATGTCATTGGGCGCCGCAATCGGGCTGTTGCGTTTCCCGGACCTGATGAGCCGCATGCACGCAGCTACCAAGCCGCAAGTTCTGGGGCTGTTCCTCGTCTTGGCGGCCATCGGGCTGCAGATGCGCGAATGGTGGGTATGGCCGATCCTGGCAGTCGCCTGGATTTTCCAACTGCTGACCGTGCCCGTGTCCGCACACATGGTGGGCCGCGCAGGCTACCGCACCAAGCACCTCCACCCCGAGTTGCTCAGCACCGACGAACTCGAGGCCGTGGTGCTGCGGGCTGCCGGTCAACGGGCCGCGGAGAAAGCCCAAGAAGCGGAGTCGGCAATGCCCCACACCGGGAAGGCCCGGAACGGCGGGAACGCCCGGAACGGCGGGAACGGCGGGAACGCCCGGAACGGCGGGCCGTCAGCCTAGACGATGTCCTGCGTCTTCGAGAAGCGCGAGATGGCGCGCTGGGTGCTGCGGCTTGCGAAAACCTGGATGACGGCGCTGACAGTCGCCGAAATCAGGGCGAAGGTCAGTGCCGAGCGCAGGCTTGCCTCCATGTCATCGTGACCCTTGGGAGGCTTCTTGCCTGTGGACTTTTCCCACAACGCATTGACGAGCTTGGTGCCGACAAAGCCTGCGCCGATGCTCACGCCAGTGCCGAGCAGTTTGATGAGGAGGTTCATTCCGGGACTCCTTGCGGGAGGAAACAGGACCGTCCCCAGCCTAACCCCACTTCAGGGCAGTTCCGGAGCAACGGATGGCGGTTGGCGCCTCAGCCGGAAGAACTCCTCCAAGGCTCCAGGCTTTGGACGGACGGGCACGATGTCACGGTCCTCTGCCAGTATCGCTTCCACCGTGCCGAGGGCGAGGAGCTCATCCAGCAGCGCCAGCGTCGGTGGCATGAGCTTGAGGGTTCCGGTGGCTTCGGCGTCCAGGATTCCGCGGACCGGCATCCACGAGGACGATGACGCTTCCGTGGTTTGGTGCTTTGGTTCGGCACCGGAAAGCGGGCAGGCGAGGTAGAAGTATGTGTCGAAGCGCTTGGGCTGGTCTGCCGGGGTGACCCAGTTCGCCCACGGGCGGAGGGTGGCGGCGTCGAGCTTCAGCCCGGCCTCTTCAAACACCTCGCGCTGCGCGGCCGCCAGTACCCGGCCTGCGTTGAACCGGGCGGAAGAAGGCTCGACGGCGATGCTGCTCCGGTGCCATGCGGAGGCGTGCCGCTCGACGACGTCGTCCGCGAAGTCCCAGCCGGAGCTGTCCGCCTGGTCCACTCGTCCCCCGGGGAAGACGACCATGCCGGCGGCGAAATCCATCGTGTCCACCCGGTGCTGGACGAACACTTCCAGGCCGCGCCCGGCATCCGCGGGTATCTCCGGGCCTGCTGAAGCCGTGTGGCCGGGCGCCTCGCGGATCAGGATCACGCTCGCGGCGAGCCTAGGTGAGGCCACCGTGGTGCTGTTCGCTTCGCCAATGCCTGCCAAGACCGCTCCTTTGCCCCGCTTGCTGTGTCACATTCTGCTGGATCATTCTCCCAGTTTCTGCGACCACCCGCGCCATTCCGGGCCGGCCTGGGCTCACCCGGCGAATGATCCAGCAGAATCCGTCGTTACGCGTTCCGGCACAGCGCCCGCAACCCCGCCAAGGTGTAAACTGAACCACGCCCAAAAGGGTGGATTGATAACGACAGGGGAGCGCCGCCGTCGGGCTCGCAGCAATGCGGTACGGAGGACGGGCGCTGAGAGTGCGGACAGCCGCAGACCCTCGAACCTGATCCGGCTAGTACCGGCGCAAGGGAGTCGAGTTCTCATAGTGTCCGGACCGGCGCGGCGGAAGCCGCTCGCAGGAAACCGGAAACACTTTCCCCTCCTGTTCCTCAGGAGGACAAAATGACTGGTATTTCTGCAAAGCCGGGCCTCACCAAGCCTGGTTACAACTGGCGCGTCGTGGACATCGTCGTGGCGGCACTGATCTCGATCGCCGGTGGCGTGATCTTCTGGGCATGGGACCAGATGGCTCTGGTTGCCACGCCCATGTCCGCCGGATACCCGCCCCTGAGCGGCCTGATCGCGGGCGGGTGGATGATTCCGGCAGTGCTGGGCATGCTCATTGTCCGCAAGCCCGGTGCGGCGATTTTCTGCGAGACCGTTGCCGCCACCAGTGAACTCATCATGGGTTCGCAGTACGGCACCACGGTCCTGATCTCAGGCCTGCTCCAGGGCCTCGGCGCGGAACTCATCTTCCTGGCCTTCATGTACAAGAAGTTCAACTTGCCGGTGTCCCTGCTGGCCGGTGCCGGCGCGGGCCTGTTCTGCGGTCTGAACGACTCCTTCCTGCCGTGGGGCTGGAACATCGCCTACGAACCGGTCGACAAGCTCGCGTACATCGTGTTCTGCACGATCTCCGGTGCCGTCATTGCCGGAGCCCTGTCCTGGATCGCGACCCGCGGCCTGGCCAAGACCGGTGTCCTGAGTGCGTTCGCGTCCCGCAAGGCCGCCTCGGAGCCTGTCTTTTCCTGATGCCCAGTCCTGATTCCGGCACCCCTGCTGTGGTGCGACCCGCCGCCATTTCCGCGCAAGGCTGGGGCTGGCGGCACGCTGGCCGCACCACGCAGGCCATCCACGCCCTCGACCTGGACATCCGTCGAGGGGAGCGTGTGCTCCTGCTCGGCCCCTCGGGCGCGGGCAAGTCGACTTTCCTGCATGCCCTGGCGGGCGTGCTGGGCGAGGAAGGTGACGACGCCGACGAGACCGGCTCGTTGCTGGTGGACGGCGTTTCGCCGAAGGCCCAGCGGGGCCGTGCCGGACTCATGCAGCAGGACCCCGAAACCCAGGTGGTGCTTTCGCGGCTGGGCGACGACGTCGCGTTCGGCGCCGAGAACCTTTGCGTGCCGCGGGAAGAGATCTGGAAGCGGGTCCATGAAGCGCTCGACGACGTCGGGCTGCGGAATAGTGCCAGCGGCAACTTTGCGCTCGACCACCCGACGTCGGCCCTCTCGGGCGGACAGAAACAGCGCCTTGCTCTGGCCGGGATCCTGGCGATGCGGCCTGGCTTGATCCTCTTGGACGAGCCGACCGCCAACCTTGACCCGGCCGGCGTGCTGGAGGTCCGCGATGCCGTGGGCCGCTGCCTGGACAAGACAGGAGCCACCTTGGTGGTGGTGGAGCATCGGGTCTCGGTCTGGAAAGACCTCGTGGACCGGATCGTGGTCCTCCAGCCGGGCAGCTCGTCCGCCCCGGGAGGGTCGACTCCAGGCGTGCTCCTGGACGGCGATCCGGACACCGTTCTGGCGCAAGCAAGGGACATGCTCACTGCTGCAGGCGTCTGGGTGCCCGGGTACGTGCCGGCCACCCGGCCACGTTCCGGAACAGCGGCCGGCTCGGGAACAGCCGCAGGCCCCGGGGCGGGGAGCGGGGGAGAGCTGCTGCTCGCCACCCAGGAGCTCGCGGTGTCACGCGAACGGCCGCGGCGCCGGGGGTTCAAAACCATCCCGCCCCTTCCTGTGCAGGCCGGACTCGACGCTGAAGTATTCGCCGGGCAGGCTCTCACTATCACGGGCCCCAACGGCGCCGGAAAGTCGACCTTCGCTTTGACACTCGCGGGCCTGTTGGCGCCGGTGTCCGGCACGGTGACTGCCGCCGTCGGGCTCAGTGACGGCGCCGGCACCGACCCGTTCAAGTGGAAGGCCCAGCAGCTGATCTCCCGCATCGGGACCGTGTTCCAAGAGCCTGAACATCAGTTCGTCACCGGCCGCGTGCTCGACGAGCTCATGTTCGGCCCCAAGCACCTTGGCCACGGCGAGGATCGCGTGGACGAGTTGCTGGAGCGGTTGCGCCTGGGGCATCTCGTGGACGCCAATCCGTACACGCTCTCCGGGGGCGAAAAGCGGCGGCTATCCGTGGCCACGGTGCTCGCCGCCCACCCCCGCGTCCTGGTGCTGGACGAACCGACCTTCGGCCAGGACGCGAACACTTGGGCCGAGCTTGCGTCGTTCCTGTCCGAACTGCTCGACGCCGGAACATCCGTGGTTTCCGTGACCCACGACCAGGAATTCAGCTCTGTCCTGGGCGGCACCGAGATGCGGCTCGAGCCCTCGTTCCAAGGCGGGGCCCGGCAGGAAGCGGGTGCGGCATGAGGGAAACCCTGACCCTGCGCGGCAATAATGCCCTCCTGACACGCGCGAACCCGCTGGCCAAGTTCGTCTCCGTCTTTCTGATCACCTTGGTGTTGGCGTTGTCCATCGACATGGTTTCCGCCTCGACGGCGCTTCTCGGCGAACTGGCGCTGTTCCCCCTCGCGGGGCTCACCGTGCGCTTGCTGTGGCAGCGCGGCTGGCCCCTGATCATCGCGGCAGCGCTTGGCGGCTGGAGCACCGCGATCCTGTCGGCCGACAGCGGGAGGATACTGCTCGACGTCGGGATCTGGTCGATCAGCGAAGGCTCGCTGCAGCTGGGACTCGGGTTCATGCTGCGCGGCTTGGCGATCGCGTTGCCGGCCATCCTCCTGATGAGCTGCACCGACCCCACCGACCTCGCGGACGCCTTGGCGCAGAAGGCGAAACTGCCGCACCGTTTTGTCCTGGGCACCTTGGCCGCGCTGCGGCTCGTGGGGCTCATGGCGGAGGAGTGGCAGACCATCGGCATGGCACGGCGCGCGCGGGGT
Organism: Arthrobacter sp. efr-133-TYG-118; assembly: GCF_030209755.1. Lineage (GTDB taxonomy): Bacteria > Actinomycetota > Actinomycetes > Actinomycetales > Micrococcaceae > Arthrobacter. The sequence continues at coordinate 66,655 of NZ_JARVRH010000020.1, forward strand.
GTCGGCTCGCACGGGAGCCCGCCGCAACGCTTCAAGGCCATGCTCGGCCAAAGCTTCGGGCTACTGGTCCAGGCGATCCGTCGGGCGTCCCGCTTGGCTGTGACCATGGAGGCGCGCGGCTTCGGCGGCGGACGGCGGACCTGGGCACGCGAATCCACCTACAGTCGCCTGGACCTTTGGGTTCTGGCTGGCGGGTTGTTCATCGCAGCCGCAGCCGTTCTGGCCGCTCAATGGGCAGGAACCTGGCACTTCGTCTGGCTGAAGCAGGGTTAGAGCAGGGCTGGCTTGTTTACGGGAGTGGTCCACTGCGGCGTGCCCGCATCAGAATGCCTACGCCGCCGTCGAATGTTGTGGTGTGGAAACTCGACGCCCTGGCGACTTCCACGAAGCCCCACCGCCGATGCAACTCGATCGACGCGACGTTGGACGCGTTGACGACGTACCAGGCTTCCGGAGCGCGTTGCCATATCCAATCCAGTCGGGCTTGGGTCAGGGCCGTGCCGATGCCGCCGCGTCGATGTTCCGGCCGCACGGTGACCCCGCCCAGATAGTGCCCCTCGGGGGCGGCACCGTCGTCGTGATCCCAAAAATGGGTCTTCCCCCATCCGAGAAGGCTCCCGGCGCCGGACGTTCCGTGGGCGGAAGCGACCACCACCAGGCGGCCGTCGTCGTCGATGGCTGCCGCCAACCGTGCGGCGTCCGGAAGGGAACGTGCCGCTTGGGCCTCGACGTCGAGAATGTCGGCGACCTCGCTGCGCTTGGCCGGGCGGACTTCAGCCGTGGGTCCTGTGCTCACGAAACTCGAGGCGGCGTCTGGCGCATCGCTGGCGGGTTCATTCGAGAGAGCCTTTCGCAGAGGGTGCGAGCTGTCAACCCTTGGCAATATGCATATCGCACGAGACGACTATCGTGCGGCAAACTTGGCGTGTTGCATCACAGAACCACCGAACGTTAGACCATCTGTGATATTTTTTGCTCATGACGCAACCGACTGCCGAACATGTAGGTCTCCTTCTTCGCGACGCCCGCGGCGAAAAGGGCTGGACACAGGGACAGCTCGCTTCGGAACTGGGTACCAGCCAAAGCGCCATTGCCAGAATGGAACAGGGCAAGCAGAATCTCAGCCTCCGCATGATCGAGCGCCTTGAGTCGATTTTCGGGCGAACCATCGTCAAAGTCGGCAAACGGCAGATGACCCACCTGCGCGTAGAGGGCGGACGCACGCTCTCCGGCTCCGTGGACGTCAACAGCAGCAAGAATGCCGGCGTCGCACTGCTTTGCGCGAGCCTCATCAATCGCGGCACCACCACCTTGCGCCGGCTCGCCCGGATCGAAGAAGTCAACCGGATCGTCGAGGTATTGACCTCCATCGGTGTCGAGTGCACATGGCTGAACGGCAACGATCTGCGCATCCGCCGCCCGGAGACCCTGGACCTCGCCTCCATGGACGTGGAGGCCGCGCGCCGCACCCGCAGCGTCATCATGCTGCTGGGCCCCCTCCTCGACGAGGCGGCCTCGTATCAATTGCCCTACGCCGGCGGTTGCGATCTTGGGACTCGAACCGTGGAACCGCACATGCAGGCGTTGCGGCAGTTCGGACTCTCGGTGGAGGCCAAGTCCGGCTTCTATTCCGTGCAGGCCCCACCGGCCGACGGCGACCACCGCACCTTTGTCCTCACGGAGCGCGGTGACACCGTGACTGAGAACGCCATCATGGCCGCCGCGCACCGCAGCGGTACCACCGTGATCCGCAATGCCAGCCCCAATTACATGGTGCAGGACCTCTGTTTCTACCTGCAGGGGCTCGGCGTGGTGATCGACGGCATCGGGACAACCACCCTGAAGATCACGGGTCGCCCGGCGATCGACGTCGACATTGAGTACTTCCCGTCCGAAGACCCGATCGAAGCCATGAGCCTCATCACAGCGGGCATCGTGACCAACTCGGAGGTCACCATCTGCCGGGTCCCCATCGAGTTCATGGAGATCGAACTGGCCACGCTTGAGCAGATGGGCCAGCAGCTCGACATCTCCGGCGAGTACTTTGCTCGCAACGGACGGACGCGCTTGGTGGATGTCACCACCAAACCATCACGGTTGCGTGCCCCGGAGGACAAGATCCATCCGATGCCGTTCCCCGGGTTGAACATCGACAACTTGCCGTTCTTCGCGGTCATCGCCGGCAACGCCGAGGGTCAGACCATGATCCACGACTGGGTCTACGAGAACCGGGCGATCTACTTGACCGAGCTCAACAAGCTTGGCGCCCAGGTGCAACTGCTCGATCCGCACCGCATCTACGTCAATGGCCCCACCAAATGGCGCGGCGCGGAAGTCGGATGCCCTCCGGCACTCCGACCCGCCGCGTGCCTGCTCTTGGCTATGTTGGCGGCCCGCGGCACGTCCGAGTTGCGTAACATCTACGTGATTGAGCGCGGATACGAGGACCTGGCGGAGCGGCTCAACACCATTGGCGCCAAGATCGAGTACTTCCAGGACTGAGTACGTCGGATTTCAGGGCCGGACTCGACTCCGCGCGTTGCGAATCGGAACATTCTGCTGGATCATCCGGGCCCGGCACGCGCTGGCGCCCGGAAAACTGTGGGTGCGCCTTCGGCAAGCTGGCGATGATCCAGCAGAATCCATCGCTCCAGTCACGGCCGCCCGTTGTTCTAGGGCTGGGATGGCTTGTCTAGCGCAGGGAGGGCTTGTCTAGGGCCAGGACGGCACGGATTTCCTCCATCACCTGCTCCGGGTTGTTCCAGATCGTCTCGGGAGCGAAGCTCAGCACGTCAAAGCCACGCGCCTGCGCAGCGTTCAGGCGAGCCATGTCCTTTCTCCACGCCTCCCGGGAACTATGGAAGGCGTAGCCGTTGACTTCGACGATGAGCCGCCGGCCAATCAGAAAGTCGACGCGTCCCACGCCATGGATAGAGACCTGGCGGCGAAATGCCAGGCCTTCCGATTCGAACAGCAGACGGGCGCTGATCTCGGGTACGGATTCGGACAGGCCATCTGCCTTGGCCAGAAGCCTTCTCGCGTTCCCGTAGCAGTTGGCAGAGATCTCGCTTTCGAGTATTGCCCGCGGGATACCGAACTCTTGGATGGCCGATTGCGCAATCGAAATGGCGTCCACGGCCCGCAAGCAGGTCAGCGCGTGAATGACGGTGTCTTCCACGGAGGCCACCGGGACGGCGTTCTCCGGAGACAGGCGAAGACCGCCATGCCGGACGAAGCCCCTGCCCCGGCAGTGCCGCGTGGACAGATGCACACGTTCGGGCTTGTCTTTGATCCACAGACCGTAGCGAATTGCGGCACTGGCACAGGTCAGCTGCCCGTTGTTGAGAATGGCCGTGAGGTATTCCGTATCCGCTGACGGGAGGGCCCATATCCCTTTTCGTGGTTGGTGTGCCCCGGCGGCGGCCAGCTTGCGGATGGCTGAGGGCGCATAGCCGTTGGCGCGCAGCAGACCTACCCGAGCGACACCGCCCACTGAGACCAGGTATTCCAAAGCATCCATGGATCCAGCTAGTCACGATGTTGGGGCTGACGCGCCAAGGAATGTGGCGTATGTGGATGAGTTGGCCGACATTTTGCTGGATCATCCCCGGCTTAGCTTCCGCCCATGCCCGGAAAATGGGGGCACACCGTCCGCATGGCCAGAATGATCCGGCAGGATCCGTCGGGCGGGCCGCAAAAATCCCGCTCTGTCTCGGCGAGGCTGCCATGGCGCACAATTGATCCGTGCGCACTTTTGGTGTGGAAGAGGAATTACTGATCGTCGATCCCGTGACCGGTGAGCCGCTCGCGCTTGCCGACGCGCTCCTTTCGGGCCCCGCTCAAGATGGCCCCGCCCAAGATGGCCCCGAAACCGGTCCTACCCTTGAGGAGATCGACGGCCCCGATACCGGCTTGAGCCACGAACTCAAGCTTGAACAGATCGAAACCCAGACCCGGCCATGCCGCAGCTACGCCGAGCTCCTGCACCAGATCCGCAGGGCGCGGGGCCTCGCGAGCCATGCTGCTCGGCGCCACGGCGCAAGGATCGCCGCGTTGGCCACCTCGCCAGTGGACGCCGCTTTGCACACCACTCCGGATCCCCGGTACGCCATCATGCTCGAACGCTTCGGCATCACGGCGCACGAACAGCTCACGTGCGGATTCCACGTACACACTTCGATCGAGTCCCCCGAGGAAGGCGTGATGGTCCTGGACCGCATCCGGGACAAGCTCGCTGTCTTCACCGCCATCAGTGCCAATTCGCCCTACTGGCGCGGCCTGGCTACCGGTTTTGAGAGCTACCGGACGCAGGCATGGAACCGCTGGCCTTCGTCGGGGCCATCAGCTATCTTCGGTTCCTTGGCTGCTTACCGGCGGGTTGTCAGGAGGCTCATCGAAACGGGAGTGTTGCTGGACGAGGGGATGGTTTACTTCGACGCCAGGCTGTCCCGGCACGTTCCCACGGTAGAGGTGCGGGTGGCCGATGTCTGCCTACGGGCCGAGGACGCGGCGCTCATCGCGGTGCTCGTCAGGGCCTTGGTTGAGACTTCCGTTCGTGAGTACCATGCCGGAATAGAGCCGGCGGCCGTGCCCACGGCGCTTTTGCGGATGGCGTCCTGGCAGGCAAGCAACTTCGGACTCCGCAGCGAACTGCTGGACTTTGGAACCTTCCGCCCGGAGCCCGCCGCGGACGTCGTCTGGTCGTTGGTGGAGTACCTGGAACCTGTGCTCTACGAACAGGGTGAATTCGACCTGGTTCAAGCCGGCGTGGCAGCCATCCTGGGCCGTGGCAACGGCGCCATCGAACAGCGTGGTGTTGCCGAGCGCTGGAGCGAGAGCAACGGAGGCGCGCCCGACGCCGCCGGGTTGGCCGCCGTCGTCGAGCACGCCGTTCAGATCACGATGCGCTCAGAGAGGGACGAGAGCGACACCAAGCCGCAACCCGTCCTCACCTGGGTGCGCCAGGACTGGCGAGAAGCTCCGGGTTAACCCGGCGCCCGTCTAGACCTGCTTGAGGGCCCGCTCCAGGTCCCCAATGAGGTCGTCCACATCCTCCAGCCCCACCGAAAGCCGCACGACGCCGTCGCTCAGGCCAATGGCCGCGCGGCCTTCCGGGCCCATGGCGCGGTGCGTGGTGGTGGCGGGGTGGGTGATGAGGGACTTGGAGTCGCCCAGGTTGTTCGAGATGTCGATGACGGCGAGCCCGTCCAGCAGTGCGAAGGCGGCTTCTTTCGCCGATCGCCCCGCAGAGGGGAGCAGCTCAAAGGTGAGCACGGTTCCGCCGGCCTTCATTTGCTTCGCGGCCAGCTCGTACTGCGGGTGCGACTTCAGCAGAGGGTATTTGACCCAACTGATGGCCGGCTGTTCCTCAAGCCATTCGGCGATCCGCAACGCAGACGCCGAGGAGTGATTGACGCGCAGCGCCATGGTCTCCAAGCCTTTGGTCAGGACCCAGGCGTTAAACGCTGAAAGCGAGGGGCCGGTGTGCCGCATGAGCTGCTTGACGGGACCGTCGATGAACTCCTTGGTGCCCAGGATCGCTCCGCCCAGGACCCGGCCTTGGCCATCGATGTGCTTGGTGCCCGAGTAGACGATCACGTCTGCGCCGAGATCGCCGCAGCGCTGCAGCAGGGGAGTGGCAAAGACGTTGTCGACGACGACGGTGGCGCCGGCCGCGTGCGCGAGCTCGCTCACCGCGGCGATGTCCACGATTTCCTGCATGGGGTTCGACGGCGACTCGAAGAACACTGCCGTTGTCGGCTCGGACAACGCGGCACGCCATTGGTCCAGGTCCGGTCCGTCGACGAAGACGGTCTCGACGCCCCAGCGCGGCAGGATCTCGTTGAGGATCACGAAACAGGAACCGAAGAGCGAGCGGGCGGCAACCACGCGGTCACCTGCAGCCAGCAACGCACCGAGGGCGGTGAAGACAGCGGACATGCCCGACGCCGTCGCGAAGCACGCCTCGGTGCCTTCGAGCAGGCGGAGTCGTTCCTGGAAGGTGGCTACGGAGGGGTTGCCGTAACGGGAGTAGACAAAGCGTTCGTCCTCGCCCGTGAACGCGCGCTCCGCGGCTGCGGCGGATTCGTAGACGAAGCCGGAGTTCAGGAAGACGGCCTCGGACGTTTCTTGGAAGTTGGTGCGGTCAAGGCCGCCGCGGACTGCCTGGGTGTCAGGGCTCCAGCCGGCGGCGTCAGGATTGAAAGTCACTTAGATGTTCCCCAGGTTCGTCGGAAGTCCACGGTTTTTCCAGCCGTTCACGGTTCGCTCACCGTAGCGGTCCGGCTCGCCCTCAAAGCCCTCAAGGACATTGTACGAGGTGTAGCCAGCCTGCGTTGCGGCGATGGCGGCAGCGATGGAACGCTGGCCGGAGCGGCAGAGGAAGACGAGTTCGGTGCCATCCGCTTCCGGAGCCTGCTGCGTCAGCTGTTCGATGAAACGTGTGTTGGGGATCCCGCCGGCAAGGTTCCACTGGATGAACAGGGGATCGTTTTCAGTGGCTTTGGTGTCGGGGATGCCAATGTGTGCCCACTCGCCTTCGGTACGGACGTCCACCAGGATGGCGCCCTGCTCCAGTTTGGCCCAGGCGTCGTGCGGGCTGAGGTCGCCTGCGTAGCTCATGCGTGGCCCTCGCCGTCGAACTCTTCGTCAAGCTGGTCCACGGCATTGGCAACTGCTGCGTCCGCGCTGGCGATCGCCGCGGGGAGGACGATGGCCTGCGCCACAATCACGTCACTGCCGTTGAAGGTCGCGGCCGGGCTGCCGTGCAGCACGTATCCCTCCGCGAGCGCGGTGGAGATCCGCTCGCAGAATTCCTTGGTGTCAGGGCCCGTGATGAGACGGTAGGAGAGTTTTTCTTCGGTGGGTTCAGGCATTGGTGCTCCTCAGTCACGCTTGCAGTTCGAAAGTGTCGATACGCCGAGTAGTCACCTGAGGCACCCCGCCGGAGAGAGGGTTGCCGACCAGCAAGTCAGGGCTTCGCGCTGGTGCTCATTACTCAAGAAGAAAATAACATCCACGACGGCGGCCTGCACCACCGGCCGTCGTCATGTTCCGTAACCGGGCGGCAGTCAGGCTTGTGAAGGCTGGGAGCCGGTAGCCTTAGGCCTCGGTTTCATTGGGCAACGGTTCCAGGCTCGCCTGGATCCGGGGTGGAATGGAGTCAAACCGCGACGCTACTCCTGTGGGGGAGTGATGAAAAGTGGAACCTTGATGCTTCCGGATTTCCAGCAACTCGTGTACGGATATCCCGGTGGCCGTGGCGAGCGCATGCAGCGAGAGGCTGTTGTGATGAGCCAAGGCAAAAACCACGCCCGACAGGGCTTCGAAACCTTCTGTCTCGTAGATTTCCTTCACCAAGTTGGACATACCGTTCGCATCATCGATTGATCCCGCTGACGCACCAGTCGCCATGGCCGTCAGCGACCATGCAGCAGAGTCGGGGCTGATGTAGATGCTCATGTCGATACCCTACGGACTCAGGCCCGCTGGGGGAATGGGCGATACGTTTATCTTTATGGCAGCACTCACCGACCTTGACCGTCAGCTCCTCTCCGCCCTGCGGGAGGACGGCAGGGCCTCCGTGGCGAGCCTCGCGCGTAGGCTGGGCGTCGCCAGGGCAACCGTGAATAGCCGGCTCGAGCGTCTTGTCTCCTCCGGAACCATCGTTGGTTTCACTGCGAGGGTGCGCGACGAGGTCGATCCACTTGCGATTAGAGCAATTGCGCTCATCGCCGTGGAGGGAAGATCGGCCGACAAGGTTATTCGCCAGCTCAGGGGACTTCCGGAGATTTGGGCGCTGCACACCACCAACGGCGGATGGGACCTCGTGGCCGAGCTACGCACGGAAAGCCTCAGCGACTTTGACCAGGTACTCGGGAGGATCCGCGGCATCGAGGGGATCGTCAATAGTGAGACGAGCCTGTTGCTCAGCTCCGTCCTGCGGTAGTCGCCCGCATTACGGCGACTCGCGTGTGAGCACTATGTAAACGTGGGTTCGTCATTTTGCACGGATTTTCAATGAAAAGTACATACTTTGGTAATTGTGGATGCATATCGCCGCTCCGTAGCCTCGTAGCAACAGTGCTTATAAGGGAAAGGAGCGCACATGACGCGCTTTGTCGATGTCCGCAATATGGTTCGCTGGACGGCCGGGCGGGGTCCGGAGACCATCATCTCGGGGATGATTCAGTACTTGGAAGACGACTTCCGGCGGTGGGAGTCTTTTGACAAGACTCCGCGGGTGGCAAGTCACACGCCATTTGGGGTCATCGAGCTGATGCCCACCAGCGACCAGGAAACATACGGCTTCAAGTATGTAAATGGACACCCTTCGAATCCAGCGCGTGGCTTCCAGACCGTGACAGCTTTCGGTGTCCTGTCCGACGTCCACAACGGCTACCCGACGTTCCTTGCAGAAATGACGGTGCTGACAGCGCTGCGAACGGCGGCCACGTCCGGGATGGTCGCAAAGAAACTCGCGCGCCCCGATGCCCGAATCATGGCGATGATCGGAACCGGAACCCAATCGGAGTTTCAGGCCCTGGCCTTCCGGGCGTCCCTGGGCATAAACAGTGTCAGGATCTGGGACACGGATCCGGCGGCCATGGAGAAGTTCGTCCGGAACATGGCTCCGCTCGGCTTCGACATCACCATCGCGGGCTCGGCGGCTGACGCAGTGGAGGGCGCCGACATCATCACCACGTGCACGGCGGACAAAGCCAATGCCACTATCCTGACGGCAGACCAGGTTTCGCCCGGTGTCCACATCAACGCGATCGGTGGCGATTGCCCAGGGAAGACCGAACTCGACTCTGCCATCCTGCGCCTCGGCGATGTCTTTGTGGAATTCGATCCCCAGACGCGGATCGAAGGCGAAATCCAGCAAATGTCCGCCGATTTCCCCGTCACGGAATTCTGGCAGGTCCTGGGCGGGCACGCTCCGGGCCGGACCTCCAAGGACCAGATCACCATATTTGATTCCGTGGGCTTTGCGATCGAGGACTTTTCCGCCTTGCGTTACCTCCGCGATGCCGTTGAGGGTTCGGAATTCTTCGAGGAGATCGACCTCGTCGCGAACCCTGATGACCCCAAGGATCTCTTCGGTCTGGTGCGGGCGCTTTCTCCGATCGGATCCTGAAGCCTGGTGCGCCGGCCCCAGAACCGGCGCACCAGACGTTTTTAGCCGGCCATCGGGCCGCGCTATATGGCCGCCAGGCGCAGGATCAGCTCGGCATGCCCGGGGAACCTCAAAACGAGCGACTCGATGTCCCGTGCCGTCGGTTTCGCGGAGTCCGATCTCTCGTATCCCGGTGAGAGGCTGCAGCTGACCAAGGCGAACCCCGGACCGGCCAACTCGGCACCGAACCAGGTGGAGTTCGGGGCAACTGCCTGCAACGTTTCGCCGGCCTCCGGATCCGACCCCAACACGGCCTCGGAATAACCAAAGTCCTGATGTCCAAGCTCCCGGGAGAAGGTATGCAGCCTGATTGCCGTCCCCACGTGGAAGAACCAGAGTTCATCCTGCTTGAGGGCGTGCAACTGGAGGAACTCCCCGGCCTGAAGCAGGTACCAGTTGGAGCTGTAGAGCGGATGGTCGACGCCGAAGCGCGGAGGCAGCGCCGAACCGGCTATGTCCTCGTTGCTTGCCAGAGCGGGCGCGAACCAGCCGCCCACGATAGCGGGGGACATGTCCAACCGTTTGATCCAGTCCTCAGCGGCGGCGGTCATGTGACCGGATCCTTCAGTGAGAAGCAGACTGTGATCCCGATGATTTCCTTGCCCCCCAGGGCACGCAACAACCCTTTTTGGGTCACGATGTCCACATTCACCATGCCGCCCTCCTTGCTGGGGACGGCGATGGTTTCGTGGAAGTTGAGCAGCGGCTTTCCGCTTGCCATCACTTCCTTGTCGTGGGCGACGTGCTCCGCGCGCGAGTCCTGGTGTCCGATCAGCTCCGACTTGCTCATGCCCACCAGGTCCGCGAAGTTCTGGTTGACCCACAGAAAGACCGAATTCGCGTCCTTCACCACCCAGTACACGCCGTCCTGCCGGTCCAACACATCGGCGACGCTCATAGGCGGAACTGTGGGAAGGAGCGCCGGGTCCAGCGCAGGGGCGACGGTCACGGCGCGGCCGCCGCTCCGCCGTCGGCTTCCAGTCTTTCGGCGAGGTCCTGCGCCAGGGCCACCATTGTCATGGTCGGGTTCCAGGAACCGCCCGTGGGCCAGAGGCTGCCGCCTGTGACGAAGACGTTCTGCACGCCGTTGAGGCGATAGTCGATCCCGACGACGGCGTCCTCCTCTTCGCCGATCGGCAGGCTCGAGCTTTCGTGGACCAAGCCCGGTACGCGGCGCTCCGGGACGGCGGGACGCCCGGCGTCCCAGGTTCCGGCGTCGGGATCTCCGTGCCAATACTCGACGCGCTCCGCGCCCGAGGGTGACAGGACCCGCTCCAGCATCTGGAAGGTTCCCTCGTCCATGGTGTCCCACGTGTCGTCGTCGGTGGCGTTGGCCAGCACCTGCAATGTGACGTTGCAGGTCGGGTCCGCCCCGCCGGAAAGCCGCAAGTGGTTCTCCGGGTTGCTTTCATCCAGCTCGCCGAGGACGGCACAGACGAACACCAAGTAGTCCTCCGAAGACCGCAACTGGGCGAGCGAAGCCGTGGCGACGACGTCGGGGGCGTAGCGTTCGGACTTCTGGGCGTTCTTGTCCGGGCAACGGTCGGAGAGGACCGAAAGCTGCACGTGGTACTGCATACCGGCCGGGCTCTTGCCCGCCAAATAGATGGCCGCCAGTTCCAGCTCGCCGAGTTGTTCGCTGAAATCAAAATCCCCGCGGGGAACCCGGGCCACCACAGAGGTGATGAAGTGGGCGCTGAAGTGCCCACCGGCGCCTTGGACCTGCGGGAACGAATTGAGGACCAGGGTTGCCGGCGGAAGAGTGCCCATGGCCAGGACCAGGTTGGCGTTACCGACGTTCACCACGCCGCGGTTGGTGTTCAACGCCGTGGCCCGTCCGTCCTGCTGGAGCACGCTCAACACTGTGCAGTCCGTGACCATGCGAAGAGCGGCGCCCTTGCCCTGGGCCTCAAGTGCCGCTTGCTTGTCCGTCAGTTCCAGCAGGACTGCCGGCGTCGAGAATTTCGCGAAGTCCACGCCCGACGTCGCGCCGGTTGCCGCGGCGAGCGGGGCCGGCATGCTGCGGGTGGCGGAATCGATCTTGTGCAGGCCGGCCTCAAGCCGTTCCTGGAGGGCTTTCTGCATGATTCCGTAGACGGGGCGGGTGTCGTTGATGAGATTGACGACGTCGGCAGACCGTCCGGCGTCGATCTGGTCCGCCGAAACCACGTTGAGCAGGTCTTCCGCCGACGTGAAGTGCGACTTGGCGGCGTCCATCACTGCCCGTGGCCAGCCTCGCATCTCATCTTCCTCGGGGCGGGGGCACCACGCGCTCCACATGATGCTGCGTCCGCCGTAGAAAGGGACCATGCCGTGTTGCCAGGAAATCCTGCCCGGCGGCTGGGTGGCCGTGGCAGCCGCCAAGGTCCACGGGAAGGTCTCAGAGAGGCCTCCCAGGGTCTCCTTGTAGGGCAGGGGCAGGTTTTGGAAATGCTGTGGCAAGAAAAACGGACCCCGTTCAATGATCAGGATCCGTGCATGCGGGTTGACCGTCAGTGTCCGTTCAGCAAAGGCGTAGGCGCAGAACCCGCTGCCGATGACGATGTGGTCGAATTGTTCTTCTTCGCGGACTTTTTTCCATTCCCCCTCGGAGAGGAAGAAAACATGATCCATGACCTTCTGGGGCGAGGGATCCTGGGGTCCGGGCGTAGGAAAACCGTGATTGAAATTCTGGGACGAAGAAACTGCACTCACAATGATGCCCTCCATCAACTTTGCTGATTCCACGGCACCGTGAAACCAGGTGCCCGCTGGGCCTAGAGGCAGATCACCCTTCCCCAGCAGAGTTCACGGGACTAGTTAACTACTGCCGCCATGGCGGCACAATAGCGTTCGGCAAGCTAAATTTGACTGCCCGCTACACTCGGATTCATGCTGGGTCATGGGGGAACCGGAACCGTAGGGGTATTGCTGGCAGGGCTGATGCTCGCGGCCGGTTTGTCCGCCTGTGAATACACCGATGCCGGCGATCCGCGGCCGGCTCCCGGGCCAACTTTGAGTTCCCCGCCGCGGTTCCCGTTGCCCACCAAGGATCAGGCAACGTTAGCGCTCGAAGCCAGCAACCTCGTTGCCGCCAAGCAACTTCTCGGGGCAACCTCCGGGGCGGTGATCCTGGAGGATTCCGGCTCTGTGGGCGGCACCGTCGGCGGGGTCGGAAAGAGTGCGAGAGTGGAGGATGCAGGCTCGTATACCGTGACCGCAGCGTGTGTTGGCGCCTCGAATGTCCACCTTGTCATCGCCCAGGATCCACGGACCGGCCTGGCCGCGCAGGACCAGACGTTCGATTGCTCTGCTCCCTATGCCCGTGTTGTTCATCTGCAGCCCGGCGCGGTCAATGTCAGGGTCCTAGTGATCCGGCCTTATTCAGGCGCTTCCGCCGCGTCTAACAACGGGGGAGCAGCCGCGGTGAGGGTCACGGCGGGCGGCTGAAATCCTCCGGCAGACAGGCCGGGGCTATCGAATATTTCCCGGTTCCGGGAATGGCCCGGGTGGCCGATGCGGCGGCGGCGAACCGGGATGCGGGGGCTGGGGTACATGTTTGTGCAGGTGCGGCGGATGCGGGCCTGGATGCGGGGGCGGGGGTGGTGGGCCGCCGTGCGGCTGGGGGATCTGCGGGGCCATCTGCCGCAGGCTCGGTTCAGCCGCGGTCTCCTCGGGCACCGTCCCTCCTTCGTCGGTCCCGGCATCTTCATCGGTCCCGGCACCGTCGGCACCGGTTCCCGCGGCGGCACCTTCATCGGATGCCTCGGTCACGAGCCCGTAATAGTTGTAGAGTTCCTGCTCCTGGGTCTCCGTGATCACGCCGCGGTCACTCTCGATGCGCGGGCCGTTCTTGACCTTGTCCTTGGCGAAAGCCACCCTGATCACAGAATTCTCAAGACTGGCTCCGGAAAGCGGGGCGAAAGACTCGGACATGCCGAACAAGCCGGTCCGCACGGTAACAAACACAGGATCCCCGGAGTCACCACTGGTGAAGACCTGTTCCACTGAGCCGATTTTCTCCCCGGCGGCGTCCACGACAATCCCTCCGTTGAGGACGATGTTGTCAATGTCCTGCAGGCTGAGCATGGGGCGCATCCTTCTCGTATGGGGTGGCCGTGCCGGCCAAGCTGTTCTACATTCTGTCCTGATTCTTCGCGCCCGGCGATAGGGCCAGGCACGCGCCGAACGCACTCACTGTCCGGTGGCTGCGAGCACCGCCACTGCCGCAAACACGGTCAGAGGCGCGACAATCAATCCGAAGATCGCGTAGCCCTTCCACGTAATCAGGACATTCATCCGCGCGAGCCGGTCGTGCCACAGCAAGGTGGCGAGGGACGCCCACGGGGTGATGATCGGGCCCGCATTGACTCCGATCAGCAACGCCGCCATCCGCACAGGCGTCCCCGCCAGCGGTTCTGCGAGCAGGTACGCAGGCAAATTGTTGAGGACGTTGGAACCGGCTGCGCCCGTCGCGGCGAGCCGAACCAGATCCAGGAAGCCCTGGCCTTGTCCGGCCAGCTGACCCAGCAACACAGGAGCTCCCAGATGCCTGACGGCTTCCATCACCAGAAAGAGGCCCGAAGCGAACAGCAACAAGGACCAAGGAATCAAGGACACCTTGAGAACCCGAGGGCGCCGGAACGCGAACATGACGCCCAACACAACAGCCCCGGCCAGGGCCGGGATCCATACTGGGACCCCGGACACCAATGCGGGCAGCAGCAACGCCAGAACCACAGCACTGCATCCGAGCAGAACCCGGTCCGCGGCCGCAGGCCTGGATTCAGCGCCGGCTGGCTGATCCGGCCTGATCCGCCCGACCGGGATCCGTGAATAGCGGTTGCGCAGATCCCGCCGGAAGACGATAGCGATGAACAGCAGCGGTACGACGACGGCCGCAAGGGAGGGAGCCCACATCAGGCCAGCAAACCCGCCCGGAGTTATACCGCCAAGGCTGTGCTGGGCCAGAAGGTTGGTCAGGTTGGAAATGGGCAGCAGCAGGCTTGCCGTGTTGGCCAGCCACACGGTCGTCAGCGCGAAAGGCAGGGCCGGCAGTCCGGCTTGTCGCGTCACACTGACCACCACCGGGGTCAGCAACACTGCCGTTGTGTCCAAAGACAGGAAGACGGTACTCAGCGTCGCGAAGACGGCCAGGAACAGCCATAAAAGAATGCTGTATCCGCGGCCCCAATAGCGGAGCCGGCGGGCAGTCCAAAGGAATACCCCGGCCTCACTGCACAGCTCAGTCACAACCGTCATCGCGACGACGAACAGCAGGATCGGAGCCACCCGATCCACGAGGGCCATCAGATCGGTGAAAGGCAGAGCCCCCGTGGCGATCGCCACGGCACCCGCCCCAAGCAGAACCGCTCCAATGATCGCCAAACGCATGAACGGAGTCTATTCTCTGGCATGCGATCCTCAGGTCACGAACGCTAAGCTCGGATCACGTCGATACTGACTGAATCCCTGCTTGACGGAGAACGTAGGTGCAACTGTGACGCTTGCCGAGGACATCTTCAACCGGCCAATTCGGGCCCAATTCGAGGCATTCATCGACGAGCACCGGCGCGTGCTCGATGACTGCTTGAACGGGTTGACGGAGGAGCAGTCGCGGCGGTCATTGGTCCCGTCCCGTACCACCTTGCTGGGCCTCGTGAAACACGCGACCTTCGTGGAGAAGGTCTGGTTCGACGAAGCCATCACCTGCCGTTCCCGTGCCGAGATCGGTATCCCTGCGACGCCGGACGAATCGTTTATCCTCGATGACGGCGACACCATCGCTTCAATCCAGCAGGCACACCGCGAGGCATGCGAAGCATCGCGCCGGGCGACATCGTCCTTGGGGCTCGACGACATGCTCAACGGCAACCGACGCGGCCCGCTCCCGCTGCGCTGGGTCTACCTCCACATGCTCCGCGAGCTTGCTCAACACTGCGGGCACGCAGACATCCTGCGCGAGCAGATCCTCGCACCCAAGTGACTCGCAGTAGATGTCGTTTAGGGCGCTCTAAACGACATCTACTGCTAGCTAGTTGGGCAGGCGGAGCGGCAGCCCCGAGCCCTACTCGATCCCCGCAAACAGCTCGTTAAGTTCGGCTGTCAGCTGTTTGCGCATGGCCGGGGTTCCGATCTCCCTGCCGTCCACATGGTTGACGGGCGCGATGAGCCGGATGCTCGAGATCAGCCACACCGCATCGGCGTCGAACAGGTCTTCCGGGACCAGCGGGCCGTAGCCGAGCTCCCATCCCGCTGCCTTTGCCTTGGCGAAAAGGGCGTCCTGGGACGTGCCCGGCAGGATGCCGCTGTCCAGTTGCGGAGTGATCAGGCGCTTGACGGTGCGTACTGAGCCGGCGCCGTCGTCGACCGTTTCAACGTGGGCCAGCAACACCGTGGAGGTCGGACCCTCCAGAACACGGCCGTCTGTTGAGGTGAAGATGGCGTCGTCCGCGCCTTGCTTGTGTGCGTAGCGCAGCGCGGCCATGTTCACGGCGTAGGAGAGAGTCTTGGCGCCGAGCAGCAGCCAGGGGGCGCGGTCGCCCGCCTCGGTGTCGAAGCCACGGTCAAGGAGTACGACGTCGATGCCCGTCTCGCGCTGCCGGCGACTGCCCGCGGGTGACGGCGAAGCCTGGATCCAGCACGTGGGAGTCGATGCGCCTTCGACGCCGCGCGTCACCAGCAGTTTGACGACCACCTCGTCCTCGGCCGGGCTTGGCGCGGGGAAGGCGTCGCGGAATTCGGTGATCGCGGTGTCGATGGCACGGCGCCAGACGTCCTGCCCGGGAATGTTGAGGTCCAGTGCGCGGGCTGAGCCCTCAAGCCTGTTCAGGTGCGCTTGCACCTTGCGCGCACGGCCCTCGACGGCGAGCAGCGACTCGAAGACGCCGTCACCCCGGGTGGCGCCCAGGTCGGTTGCCATGAGCTGCGGCTGGCTGGAATCGGCGACGCGGCCGTTTTCGAACGCTGGATCCAGGAAAACGAGGACCGTCGAGGCAGGTAAAGTCATGCTTCCAGCTTAGTGCTGGCCCACAGGACGAGCAGTCGGGAGAGGTGCGCCAGATAGGCTGGCCTGACTGTTGGTTCTTTGATCGGCAATTTGATCGTGGGGGTGCGGGGTGCTGTTTCCTTTTCAGTTCGGGACAGAGTGGACTTGGCTCCTCGGCGCGTGGGCCATCGTTGAGATCGTCTTGCGCGTCGTGCTGCTCGGCGTCATCCCCGGAAACCGCCGCCCCACGACGGCCATGGCGTGGCTCCTTGCCGTCTTCCTCGTTCCGTCCGTCGGATTCGTCCTGTTCCTGTTGTTCGGCAATTTCCGCTTGTCCCGCCGTCGTCGGGAGCAGCAGGAGCAAGTCAACGATCGGGTGCGTGCAGGCACTTCGGCGCTCGCCGACGTCGTAAGCAATTACTCGGGACCCGAATGGGTGACGTCGGCTGGCGAACTGAACCGGCGCCTCGGCTCGCTGCCAATGGTGGACGGCAACTCCGTGGAGCTGATCCCCGGCTACGAAGAGTCCATCAAGGCCATGGCGGAAGCGGTCCGGGGGGCCAAAAAGTTCGTCAATGCAGAGTTCTACATCATGAGCAGTGACTCCGTCACGGACGAACTCCTCACCGAGTTGGAAAACGCAGCAGTGCGCGGCGTCAACGTCCGACTTCTGTTCGACCACATCGGCACGCTGCGGATCCCCGGCTACCGAAGACTCGTCCGCAGGCTGAAGCGCGGCCAGATCCAGTGGCGCCGCATGTTGCCGTTGTTGCCCATCCACGGCCAGTGGCGTCGTCCGGATTTGCGGAACCACCGGAAAATCCTGGTGATCGACGGCGAAATCGCCTTCACGGGCTCGCAGAACCTGATCGAGCCCTCCTACAACAACCCCAAGCACCGACGCGCCGGGCGTAAATGGGTGGAACTCATGGCGCGGATGGAGGGGCCGATCGTTGCCACCCTCAACGTCGTCTTCGCTACCGACTGGCTCAGCGAAACCGATGAATCCCTGGAAAACCAGTTGCAGGTCGCGGTCCGGGCAACGCCCGGCCGAATGACGGCCCAGGTGGTTCCCAGCGGCCCGGGGTTTGTCACGGAAAACAACCTGCGCCTGTTCAATACGCTGATCTACTCGGCCCAGCACCGCATCTCGATTTGCAGCCCGTACTTCGTGCCCGACGATTCGCTGTTGTACGCCATCACGACGGCGGCCCAGCGTGGCGTCGACGTGGAACTTTTTGTCTCCGAGAAGGGCGACCAGTTCCTCGTCCACCATGCCCAGCGCTCCTACTACGAGGCGTTGCTGGAAGCCGGGGTACGGATCTACCTGTACCGCGCGCCGTACGTGCTGCACGCCAAGCATTTCACCATCGACGAGGAAGTGGCCGTCCTCGGCTCCAGCAATATGGACATGCGCTCTTTCTCGCTCAACATGGAGGTGTCCGTGATGCTCCTGGGCGCCGAGGCCGTGGACAGCATGCGATCCGTGGAGTCGAGCTACCGGGAAATGTGCCGCGAGCTGACCCTGGAGGGCTGGCTGCACCGGCCGATGCTCGCCAAATACGTGGACAATGTGGCGCGACTGACCGCCACGCTGCAGTAAGGCTCAGTCCTCGGCGCAGGCCTCGTCCGCGGGTTCGCCGTGGATCCTCGACAACAGCCCATGGAGTTGCCGAAGCTCATCGGCGGAGAACCCGGCAAAGGCCTCCTGCTCGACGTCGGCCACCGAGACTTCAATCGACGCCACCGCGCGCTTGCCTTCCGCAGTGATTTCGACGATATGACGACGACGGTCCGCGGGATCGCGGCGTCGTTCCGCCAGCCCTTCGCGTTCAAGGTCGTTCAGGACCGCTACCAGTCCGCTCGCATCGATGGAGAGAGCATCGATCAGGCCCTGCTGACTGAGCGGCCCGGACTCGTCAAGCCGGCACAGCAGCACGGCATGCCTTGGGCTGAGCCCGGAGGAGTCCAGCGCTTGGCGGAGGCGCGTATTCATGATGCGCCCGTGGCGCGCCAAGAGAAACCCCAGTTGCTTTCCTGCTGCCGAAGAACTCATCAGGAAAATCTTATCACTGAGGAAATTATTGATGACATCCAATCGTTGTCCTTCATAAACGATCTGGGCGGCACGAGCCGAGCAGCGTGAGCTTTCTACCTAAGGAGTTGCCATGAATAACCAGGCTCCGCACCCCACTGTGGTGGTTATCGGCGGAGGCTACGGCGGGATCTCCGTAGCCAAGGCCCTGGACGAACACGCAACGGTTACCTTGGTGGAGCCCAAGGACGCTTTCGTACACAACATTGCGGCCCTCCGATCTGTGGTCCAACCGGATTTCCTGCCGCGGATGTTCCTTCCCTATGACCGTCTGCTGGTGCACGGCACGGTACTCCGTGACCGCGCAGTCCGGGTAGACGGGCACACCGTCGAGTTGGCCTCGGGTGCCAGCCTGGCGCCTGACTACATTGTCCTCGCGAGCGGTTCCAGCTACCCCTTCCCGGCCAAAAGTGATCGAGTGGTCACCACCGACGCCATCGCCCGCTACCAAGCAGCACATGATGACCTCAAACGCGCCGACAGGGTGATGCTGCTGGGCGCCGGGGCTGTAGGCCTTGAATTTGCGGGCGAGATCGCGGCTGCATGGCCGGAGAAGGACATAGTGATGGTGGATCTGGCGCCGGACATCCTTCCCGGGGCGTACGATCCACGGCTGCGGATTGAGGTCAACCGGCAGCTGGATGAACTCGGCGTTCGGCGAATTCTGGGGAATTCGTTGGTGCAATTGCCTCCGGTTCCTGCGGGTGAATTCGCCACCTTTACGGTCCGCACCACAGACGGTACTTCCATCCAGGCGGACATCTGGTTCCGCTGCTATGGAATAGCCCCGCAAACGGACTATGTGGCGGGAGACCTCCTTGCCGCACGGACCGCCGAGGGCTACCTGGACGTCACCCCCGAACTCCGAGTCACAGGCTTCGAGAACGTCTACGCCTTGGGCGACATTTCGGCGATCGACGTGAACAAAGCCGGCGTCGCGGGACGCGAGGCCGCTGTGGTTGCCAAGAACATCCAAGCCCAGATTGAGGACTCCGCGGAACTGGCCGCTTACACGCCGTCGAAGCCCGTCATCATCCTTCCGTTGGGGCCGTCCGGCGGCTCGGGACAGCTGCCCGACGGCGAGATCGCCAGTCCGGAGCTGATCTCCCAGATCAAAGGCCAACACATGATGATCGACCGCTACGTCGAAATGTTGAACCTCGGCGCATGAGCTGACTGCAGCGTTGCTTGGATGCAGTGGGCAGGGTCAGTACTCACCCTTGATCACGAAGAAGGAGCCGCGGATAACTCCTGCCAGCTTCGACTTCTGGCGAGCGAATTTGAAGCGTGACGCGAGTTCTTCCGGGATCTCCATGCCGTCGGCGAGCTTGAATCCGACCGCTCGCTTCCCGCCGGCCTCGATGCTGTACATAACGTTGATCGACAGCCCCGACTCGTAGAAGACGTAGGCCATCCGCAAACCGTCGACTTCGAAGGCAGTCGCTTCCAGCGGGCGGGAGCTGATGACGATGTCACGCTCGTCCCTCAGGATGCGGCTCACCCGTTCGACCACCTCGGGAACCTCGCTGGCAGGGCTCACGGCAAAGACGTGGTTGTATTTGTTTCGGTAATAGCGGCCCTCGTTGGCGCGCAACCCGGCGAGCGCCTCGGCAACGGGAGACGATTCCAGCCCGGCGGTAGAAACATTCTCGAAGTCAACGATGTGCGGCATGCACCCTCCTGGTAAGACGTATTTGGACCAATGCTAACGTGACGACGTTCCAGCACTCCCAAGGGGGCTTTCCTTCCGGCCGCAATGGGGCGATTCTGGAATTCCAAGCATGTTTGGAAGCGTTCTTCGGAGGCATCATGGCGCGGAAAAACGAGTCCCCGGCGGTGCAGGCACCGCCCGAGCCGGGAGACGAATACCCTGAGAAAGTCCGAATCCTTGCGGAGGGCCGATTGGTCAGCGACAGGCTGTGGAACGCGGACCTCGCACCGGCCCGGCAACGCAACTGGAGGGTCCGCAGCCTCTTCGCCCTGTGGATGTGCGACGTCCACAGCATTGCCGGTTACACCTTCGCGGCCGGCCTCTTCATCACCGGCCTGGTGGGCTGGCAAGTCTTCCTGGCCCTGGTCCTCGGCATTACCCTGGTCTACTTCCTCATGAACTTTGCCGGGACGGCCGGACAGAAGACCGGCGTCCCGTATCCGGTCCTGGCGCGGATGTCCTTCGGTCTCTTCGGTGCCAACCTGGCCGCCCTGATCCGGGCACTCATCGCCATCGCCTGGTACGGCATCCAGACCTGGCTCGCTTCGGAAGCCGTGCTGGTGCTCCTGTTTTCCGTGTGGCCCCAGTTGACCTCGCTCGATGGCCCGGACGTGCCACGCATCCTTGGCCTGACGCCGCTGGGTTGGGCGGCTTTCCTGGTCCTTTGGGCGGTCCAGCTGCTGGTCATCCGCCGGGGCATGGAGACGGTCCGGAAGTTCCAGGACTGGGCCGGTCCCGCCATCTGGGTGGCCATGTTCGCGCTCGCGATCTACATCCTGACGCAAGCGGGCAACAAGTTCAGCCTCTCGATCCCCGGCGTCGCGCCTTTGGACGGCCCGGCAGCCTTGACTCAGTTCTTCTCTGCCATCGCCCTGACAGTCACCTACTTCGCAGCGCTTCTCCTGAACTTCTGCGACTTCTCCCGGTTCTCGCCGGACCGCAAGACCATCCTGCGCGGCAACTTCTGGGGCCTCCCAGTGAACTTCATCGCGTTCGCCCTGGTCACAGTGGTGGTCACAGCCGGGGCGGCGTCCTATTTCACCGCGGACCAGTATGCCGGCCAGGACATGTTCAAGGTGATCACCGATCCGGTGGCGATCGTCCAGGCGATCAAGAATCCATGGATCACCATCATCGCCGCCATCACGTTTGTGGTGGCCACGATCGGCATCAACGTCGTAGCGAACTTCGTTTCGGCCTCCTACGACCTCGCCAACGTGGCCCCGCACCGCATCGACTTCCGCCGCGGCGGCCTTATCAGCGCAGTGCTCGCAATCGTGATCCTGCCCTGGAACCTCTTCAGCAGTCCCGTCGTGATCGTGTACTTCCTCGGCGGCCTGGGCGCGCTGCTTGGTCCGCTGTTCGGGGTCATCTTCACGGACTTCTTCCGTATCCGGCACCAGCGTTGCAAGATCTCGGACCTGTACCACGAGGACGAGAACGGCCTCTATTTCTACACCAAGGGCTGGAACCTCAAGGCCGTTGCCGCGCTGGTCCCTGCCGCCGTCGTCGCAGGTGTTTTGGCGCTGGTCCCGGCACTGCAGACCTTCCTCCCGGGAGGCTCGGGCCTGGGCCCGTATTCATGGTTCGTGGGGGCAATCCTGGCCAGCCTGATCTACTACACGATCACCCGCAACGACCCCCGGACCGTCCGCGCCCGGACAGAGGAACACGACTGACTCTCAGGTAGTGGGAAACTCCGCGCCGAGGGCCGAGAGCACGCCGAAGGCCTTGGTCCGGATTTCGTCGTATTCGTCCTGCGGCGTGGAGTCCGCCGTGATGGCCCCCCCGACGCCGAGACTGAGCGTGCGTCCGCCGTCGCCGTCGGGACCCATCACCAGGGTCCGGATCACGACGGCGAGATCCGTCGCCGCGTTGAGCGAAAAGTAGCCAATCGCGCCGGAGTAGACTCCGCGGGGTCCGGACTCCAAGCCATCGAGGATGTCCATGGTGCTGATCTTCGGGGCGCCCGTCATGGACCCGGCGGGGAACGCGGCCGCCACGGCCTCGGCCCGGGGTGCTCCGGGCCGCAGCCGGGCGTCGATAGTGCTCACCATCTGGTGCACCGTGGCGTAGCTTTCCACCACACACAGCCGGCTGACGGTCACCGATCCGGGGACGGCGAAATGGCTGAGGTCGTTGCGGAGTAAGTCCACGATCATGATGTTCTCGGCACGGTCCTTGAGCGAGGATTCAAGGCCACGCCGCAGGGCCTCGTCGATGACAGGATCGTTGGCCCGGCCCCTCGTGCCCTTGATCGGCTCGGCGCGCATGCCGCCGTCGGAGGTTATCCGCAGGAAGCGCTCCGGCGAGGTACTCGCGACCGTCAGATCGCCGAACCGCAAGTAGCTTGCGAACGGCGCCGGGTTGCGCTTTCGCAGCGCGAGGTAGCTCTCCCACGGGTCCAGCCCGGGATCCGGGGCGGTCACCGTGGTGGTCAGGCAGACCTCGTACGTGTTGCCTTCGGTGATCTGGAGCTGGGCGTCGATGATTTTGCTTTTGTACTCGTCCTCGGTGTCGCGGCTGGAGAACTCGGGCGCTACTGTACCGCTCCCGACGGCGGGATCCCCGGCCGAGTGCCTCGGCGTGCCGGCCCCTTGGGGTGGCGACGCCGCGGACAGCACGGCCTCGCGCGCAAGCCCAAGCCATTCGCCGGCGTCGGGAGCATCGATGGCAAGCAGCCAGACGGCAGCGTCACGGTGGTCGATCACTACGGCCCGGCCGGCGAAGAGCAACGCCGCATCCGGAGTGCCGGATTGGACATCGCTGCCGCCGGTCTCCCGCTTCAATTCATAGCCGAGGTACCCCAACCAGCCGAGCGTGAATTCGCAGTCATAGCCTTCGGGTGCACGCAAGGCCTTGCGGCCCCACACGGTCTCCAGCCAGCGGAAGAAGGGGCCGGTGGTCTCGACGGTGGCGCATCCGGCGCTGATCCGGGTGGCTCCGGAACTGTGCATTACAGCCTGGCCGAAGGAGCCGCCGTCGTCCGCCAGGATACTGAAGCGGCTGCGTTCGGCCGCGGCATCGCTGGCTGTGCCCCTGTTGGAGGACGTGTTGGAGGAATCGAGCCAGACGGCGTTGGTGGACTTGGCATACAGCGCTTGGAACAGGGCCGCGGCGTCCGGCGTGGCGTCGATCTGTTCGGCCTTGAGCTGCAAGCCGCGGCGTGCCGAGAGCTCGGGAGCCAGCACAGGGGAGAGCGAAGGGAGGTAGTTCAGCGCCTGCAGGGCGTCATCCGGGGCATCGCCGTCCGCCCGGTTCAGCACCCGGACGTCGGTGTGGTCGAGGACGTCGTCGGTCTCCAGCCACTCGTCCTCCTGCGCAGCCCAGCTGTCCCAGAACGGTTCGTAGCTGCTGCCGTCCCGGGCCATCGCGCGGTGCCGGCGATCGTCGTCGGGAGCGTCCACCCAGACCACGGCGTCCAGCATGGGCCGGGCGCCACTCGCGGCTGCCCCGACGCCCTCGACAATGACGATTTCGGCAGGCAAGGTGACGTGGCTGCGCCCGTCGTAGTGTTTCTCCCAGTCCCAACTAACCCACTCGGCGGCGTCCCCGTGCCTCAGTGGCGCCAAGACCGTGGTGATGTACCGCTCGATGCCCGCGGCGAGGCCGTTCCAGCCCGGATAGATGTCCTCAAGATGGAACAGCGACACCTTGTGATGCATGCGGAGGCGGGCGGCAAGTTCGACGGCGAGGGTAGTCTTTCCCGCGCCGGACCGGCCATCGATGGCGATGATCACGGGTGCTGGGGTCATGAAATAGAGCGTACCTGCTGCGGGTCGAGGTGCTGTGCGTGCTGCCTGGCGGCAAGGACGTCCCGCGTGGAAGCGACGATGCCGGGAACGGCCGCGCGGATGAGGTCCCAGGTGACGTCGAAATCGTGATGGCCGCCGTACCAGGGATCCTCGATGCCCAGGTCCAAGGTGCTCCGGCCCGCGACGGATGGGTCGAAACTGCGCAGCATCCGGATCTTGGCGAGTGCCTCCGAATCCGGGGCGGCCTCGTGGAGCCAGCCGTAATGATCCACGTCGAGGGCCAAAATCAGGTCCCGCTCCCGGAACCACTCCTGGCGCCAACTCCTGGCGATGTGACCCTCGGAGCGGATGCGGTGTGCCGAAAGGACCCGGGCTGCGCGTGGATCGATGGGGTGCCCGGCCTCGTAGGACGTGGTTCCCGCGGAGTCCACAACCACCGCTCCACCGAGCCCTCCGGCGTCGAACGCTTCAGTCAACATCAGTTGCGCCATGGGTGAGCGGCAGATGTTTCCCGTGCAGACGGTGATGATGCGGTATGGGCTCGACGCTGAGTACATGGAGCAAGCATGGGGGATGCCACCCCGTCTTGGCTAGTCAAAAGGAAAGGGAGATTACAGAATTTGTAAAGTCGCTGGTGGAGGCGTACAAGCGGATGCTCCCCGGCCTCAACTTCCTACCAATTTTGGCCGCCGGTGACGCCGCCGAGGGCGGTTTTCCGGGGGTTTGAAAGCGGAAAACTGGTAGGAAGTTGAGGCGGTCTGAGTCAGGAAATCCGCAAGTGCTCCAGGACTTCCGCAGCCCCGGGGTAGGCGGCCTGGGTGCCCTTCTTGGTGGTGGCGAGCGCTGCGGCAACCGAAGCGAACGCCGCGGCTTCGGCCAGGGTTTCGCCCGCGGCGAGGCGGGCCGCGACGGCACCGGTGAAGGCGTCCCCTGCACCGGTCGTATCCACGGCATTGACCTTGGTGGGCGCGATCCGGGAGATCTGTTCCCCGGAAACGGCGAGGGAATCCAACACCACCGAGCCATGGGAGCCGAGCGTAACCAATACCCGTTGCAATCCCCGCTCGGCGAACTGGCTTCGGACAGGCTCCCAGGCGCTTGCGTGCGCGCCCGGGTGGGGCATCTCGGCGTCGCCCAGGAACATGGAGGCTTCGTGGGCGTTGACCAGCAGCACATCGCTCAAAGCGGCCAGGCTTTGCGGGATCTCGGCGTACGGCGAGAGATTCAACAGAACCGTTGCCCCGGCGTCGTGCGCTGTTTTAGCGGCAGCCTCGACAGTCTCAAGGCTGACCTCCAGGCAGAGGCAGAGCACAGCGGCGTCGTCGAAGGCGTCCGCCGACACGTCGGCCGGGGCGAGCGTTCCGTTGGCACCGGCCGAAATGATGATGTTGTTCTCACCGGTCGCATCTACCGCGATAACCGCGACGCCGGTGGCCACATCCGCGGAACGGCGGACGCGTGAAACGTCCACCCCAGCCCCTTCCGTGGAGGCGAGGAGCATGTCGCCATTGGAGTCGTTTCCGACCGCGCCGATCAGGCTCACCGTGCCGCCCAGCTTGCTCGCCGCGACAGCCTGGTTGGCGCTCTTGCCGCCGGGATTGACCACGAAACCGTTGCCGTGGACTGTTTCACCCGGGAGCGGGAGCCGTTCGCAATAGATGGTCAAGTCCGCATTCAGGGACCCGACGACGACGATCCTGCGGTTCACTTTTCAACCTCGGCTTCGAGGGGCTTGGGGATGAGCAGCGACGCCGCGAAGGCGGCGACGGTGATGGCCAGGCCGACGACGACGACCGTCAAGTACGAGGCCTTGGCGTCGCCCAGCGCCGAGGTCGCCACAAGGACGGCCGGCAACACCAGGAAGCTCAGGCCGGCGCCGAGGTTGAAGGCTCCGGCGTTCATGCCGGGCAGGAAGCCGGGGTTGCCGGCGGGAGAGAGGACAACTCCGAGTCCGTTGAGCATGATGTTGACCGTACCGGCGTACATGATGCCGAGCAAGGCTGTTCCCAGGATCATGATCGGCAGGCTGCCGAGGCCGAAGAACGCGATGATTGCCAGGGCCGCGATGCTGCCCAGCATGCCGATGCGCAGGACTTTGGTGTAGCCGAGTACGGGTGCGAGCCGGCCGCTGATTGGTCCGAATACCCAGCCGAGGAGGGCGTACGGCGTGAGGATCATGAGCGACATCTCGGTGGGGCCGACCCCGAATCCCGGTGCCGCGGCCTGGACGTAGGCCGGGACGATGCCGTTGATGACTGCGAAGATGCCGGTCATGGCGAGGGTGGTGGTCAGCAGAGGCGCCCACGTGGAACGCTGGCGAAGGTGGATCGTTTCCACCATCGGCTCCTTGGAGCG
Organism: Arthrobacter sp. efr-133-TYG-118; assembly: GCF_030209755.1. Classification (GTDB taxonomy): domain Bacteria; phylum Actinomycetota; class Actinomycetes; order Actinomycetales; family Micrococcaceae; genus Arthrobacter. Next base: position 92,716 of record NZ_JARVRH010000020.1, read on the forward strand.
CTTCTCCACTGTCCAGAAGGCGGCGAACGCGGCCGCAGCGACCACAATCAGTCCGATGGCCAGCATGAGCGTTCCGGAAGAGAAGGCGCCGACCAGCTTGGATCCCTCATTGAGGGCTGTCAGGAGTGCGCCCACCGCGATGACAATGAAGAACACGCCGAGCCAGTCCATGCCTGTACCAGCGGCAGGCTTGCTCTCCCCGGAAAGGATCGCGATCAAGGCCGTGGCCACGATTGCGAGGCCGACCATGAGCCAGAAGATGCTGCGGAATCCGAAGTGCTCGGCGAAGTAGCCGCCCACGAAGGAGTCGACGCCGGCAACGCCGCCGTTGACTGCCGTGATGAGGCCCATAAGGGCTCCATACTTGCGCGGGTTGTTGACCGCGGAGCGCAGCATGATGAGGCACAGCGGGACGGTGGGGCCACTGACGCCCTGGACGATGCGGCCCACGAAGAGCCACGTCACGTCGGGCGCCATGGCTGCGATGACCGAGCCGACGGCCATCAGCAGCATCATGCCGATGAGGATCTTCTTGCGGCCGACGATGTCGCTCAGGCGCGGCAGGAAGAGCGAGAACAGGGCTGCTGCCGTGAAGAACCAGGTCTGGGAGAGGCCGATGACCGCCTGGTCCGTGTGGAGTTCGTTGCCCATGGTGACCAGGGCCGGGCTGAGCATGGAAGCGTTGAGCTGGAAGGCTACGCAGGCGGCCAGCAGGGCAACCATGAGGGCGGCAACGTTGCCGCGGTTGGTCTTGGATTCATTGATGAGGGTGGTCATTTACTTGGCCTCTCCTGCGACGTTGCCGGCGACGACGGCGGCGGGAGTGCCGCCGTCGCCGGGCTCGCCGATGCGGATGATCGCGTCAGTGACGAGGTTCCAGAACTTCTCGTGGTCGAGGTCGACGGCGACGGAGGTGTGGCAGTCGGCCGGTGCGGGGGCGCGGAAATCGGCCACGGTCATGCCAAGGGTGAGCTTGCCCTGCAGCTCGATGTCGACGGGGACCTTGCGGGTAGTCATCACGGTGGGGTCGATGACGTAGGCCACGGCGCAGGGATCGTGCACCGGGGGATAGTCAAAGCCCTGGGCGTCCTTGTAGGTCTTGGTGAAGAACTCCATCAGTTCCATGACGAACTTGGCCGGCTTGGTACCCACGGCGGCGATCTTCTCAACGACCTCGGGAGTGGCCAGGGCCTGGTGCGTGAGGTCCAAACCGACCATCACCACGGGCCACTTTTCGTTGAAGACGATGTGTGCGGCCTCGGGGTCGATAATGATGTTGAATTCGGCCACTGCACTCCAGTTGCCTACGTAGTAGCCGCCGCCCATGAGGACGACTTCCTTGACGCGTTCAACGATGCGCGGCTCCTTGCGGGCGGCCATGGCGATGTTGGTGAGTCCCGCGGTGGGGACCAGGGTCACGGTGCCCGGCTCGTGCGCCATGATCGTTTCGATGATCAGGTCGACGGCGTGGCGCGGGTCCAGCTCGATGGTGGACTGGGGCTGCTCGGGGCCGTCCATGCCGGTTTCGCCGTGGATGTCGGGCGCGGTTTCGATGGAGCGGACGAGTGGGCGGTCGCAGCCGGCGGCAAAGGGAACACCGGTGATGCCTGCGATGGTGCCCACCGACAGGGCGTTGCGGGTGACCTTTTCGAGGGTCTGGTTACCCACCACCGTGGTGACGGCGAGCAGTTCGATGTCCGGGTTGCCGTGGGCCAGCAGCAGGGCCACGGCGTCGTCATGCCCGGGATCACAATCCAGGATGATCTTCTTGCGTTCACGGGTCATGGTGTTGGGGTCCATGTTCATCTCCACGTCATTGGGGCCTGCCGAGGCAGGGCGCTAAAGCATTCAGAGGAATTCTGGCACTGGCTTGCATGTCACGTCAAACGCTTAACGTCCCCACCCGCACCCTATCCTCGCAAGCTCGGACAGGGAACCCGGCGGGCGTGGGCCCATTCTGCGTCAAGCGCTTGATGCCTTGCGGCATGGGAGATGGCTGATTCCCCGCTACCATCGTTGTATGGAATCCGCGGAACCAGTGCATCGGGCCCTAGGCCGTACGCAGCGTGTAACGGCGGCGATGGTGGCCTCTATGGCAGGGGTCTCGACTGCGACGGTGTCCCTGGTTGCCAACGGCAAAACCCAGGGCAGAGTGTCCGAAGACAACATTTCACGGGTCCGCCAGGCTATCGCCGAACTCGGCTACGTGGTGGATGGCATCGGCAGTTCTTTGGCCAAGGGCGTGAGCTCGATTGTGATCCTTGTGGCGCCGGACATTTCCAACCCCTTTTTCGCCAAGGTCATCGCGGGAGTCCGGGAATCGCTCGGCTCCGAGTACCAACTGCTGCTCTCCGTGACCGACGCCGGTGAGTTTCCCCGTGCGGAGGACGTCCGAAAGCTCCTGGCCCTTCGTCCCGCCGGCCTGCTGGTGGATGCGCCCAACGCAAGCTTCCTGGAAGATCTTTCGGTTGCCGGGCCGCTCGTCATTCTCGATGCGCCGGGCCTCGAAGCCTATGCTCCGTCCGTCAACCTCGACGTCGCCCATGGCGCCCGTGAATTGGCCGCGCACCTTGCTGCCTCCGGGCACAAGCGAGTTGCCTACGTGGACAGCGTGACCGGTACGGCCACCTTCGAGGTGCGCCGGGTGGCGTTCCTTGATGAAGCCAATTCCTGCGGTATTTCCGTCGAGGATGCGCACATTATCAGCACCACGATCGACGTCGGCGCTGCCGCGGCTGCCTTCGCCGCCGCGTGGCCGGACTGGCAGCGCGCTGGGGTCACCGCCGTCGTTTGCGGAACTGACACTCACGCCTACGGCGTGTTGCAGGAGGCCCGAGTGGCCGGGGTCCGGATTCCGGAGGAACTCGCCGTTGCCGGCTTCGATGACCTGCCGTATTCGGCCACGAGCAACCCGAGCCTGACCAGTGTTCATTTGCCGGCCACGCCGCTGGGACTTAAGGCCGGCGAACAACTCCGGGGACTGATGGAGGGTCGTCAGCTGGAACAGCCGCAACTGACGCTCGAGAGCTTCTTGGTGGTGCGCGGCTCCACGGGTTAGGTTTCCCCGTCGATTGCTCCCCACCGGCTCCCAGCCTTCGCAAGCTCCGGCCGGGGCCCTCGCCGGCGTGGGCCCCTCAGTGTCGCTTTGAGGCTTGGAAACGACACTTGCTCGGCAGTCGGATTGCTGGCCTAGTGGATGACGGCGAGTAGAACGCCCACGGACATGAACAGCACGCCGAAAGTGCGGTTCAGGACCTTTTGCCCGTGCTCGTTGTGCGTGAACCGTTGGAATGACCGGGCGGCCAAAGCGAAGAAGAACCACATGACGCAGATGTCGATGAAGACGATCGTGCTGCTGAGGACCAGATACTGCGGAATCAGGGGCTGCTCGGGACGGATGAATTGCGGCATGAAGGCCAGGAAGAAAACGATCGCCTTGGGGTTGAGCAAGTTGACCCAAACGCCTCGCTGGAACATGGACCACGCTGGCTCGTTCCGCCGGGCCTCCACTTTTTCCTTGTCCAGGTCCGGCCGGTGTAGGAACTGCCGGATGCCCATGTACACCAGATATGCCGCCCCCGTGTAGCGGATCACGTTGAAGACCACAGGCGAGCTCGAGACCAGAACACCTACCCCGAGAGCCACGATCAGGATATGGATGATCAGTGCCGCCTGTTGGCCCAGGACTCCCCAGATGGAGCGGCGGAATCCGGAGTTGAGCGAGTTGCTCATCGTGGAGATGGCGCCTGCACCGGGAGTGAAACTGATCAGGGTGCCGGCGCCTACCAGGGCCAGCCAAAGCGAAATTTGCACCAATCCAGCTTATGCCCGCGGGACGCACCGCCCGGACGAGTGGTTACCAGAGCGTCTCCACCAACGGGAAGTTATGGAATTCCTGATCGGCCGTGATAACCACCATGGATTCCACAATGGCTTGCGCAGCGATCAGCCTGTCGAAAGGATCCCGATGTTTCCAATCGAGGTGCCCGGCCGCAAGCGCATGGACACTCCGAATGGACAGCTCCTCGTCACACAGCTCGGCGACGTGCCGGGAATAACCCAGAAGCAGCCCGTCCAAACCGGTGAGTTTACCTAGCTTGTGCTTGTAGCCGATCTCGTATGCACTCGCGGAGGATGCGACGAGACGGTTGTCGAATGACTGGATTGTACGTCTCGCCTTGGGTGAGAGCTTCCGGGGTTCCGTTAGAGCCCAAATCAGGGCATGTGTGTCGAGGAGATAAAGGGTGCTTCCCATAGCGCAAGATCCTCCTCATCCATGGGCTCGAGGAAGTTGTCCGGAAGTTGTCCCTTGACGAATCCAAGTCGGCGCTTGGTAGGTCGTTCTATCTTCACGAGCCGTGCGACAGGTTTGCCGGCCTTGGCGATAACCACATCTTCGCCCCGTTCAACCTTGTTGAGGAGTTCAGAAAGGCGGGTCTTTGCCTCCTGGACGTTGTACTGTGCCATGTTGACCAAGTCTAGTTGGTCAACCCATCCGACGTAAGGCTCAGTGGCACTGTGGATGCTTCTGGCCCACGGCCGACGGCGCTCAGGCACACTTGCCAAACCTCGAATGCACCCAGTGAAGCATCGTCTCCGGGAGATCGTCGCCACCTAAATATTGGTCGAAATAAGAGTGCGGGCCATTGGACATGTATCCGGTCTCGTCGATGCCAAAATGGCCGATCATGTGAAGCCCGCGCTCCTCGGCAATATCCTTGAGTTTCTTCGCTTCCTGGAGGATTGGCTGCTCATCGTAATAATCGTCCTCGGCCCAGATTCCGGCGTGCGCGATCGCAAAATACGTAGAGCCCTCGAGATCCAGATCTTCCAGGATGGCGTCCTGGAATGGATTCAGGCTGCCTTCAAAGGACTCCGTGACTACCCGGATGCTTTCCAGCTGCATCTCGGCGTCGAGGCCGATCACTACGAGTCTTGGGTAGAGCTTTTCTTCTTGGTCGATGAGAGGGCGGGCGAGAATCTGTAGGTCAAAGCCTGCTTGAATGATCATGGTTTGAGGCTATTCACCGCCGCGGGCCGCCGACAGAGACCACTTTGCCTATGTGGACAACTGCCCCAGCTTGGCCGCCTTCACCAGGAGATATTGCCGCTCCTGCAGGCTCCCCGTTTTCCTTGCCGCGGCGAGAAAGCACTCCCTGGCGGCCGCAAGGTCACCGGACATTTCGAGTAAGTGCCCGCGAACGGCGTCGAGCCTGTGCCACCTTTTCAACTCGACATCAAGCCCATCCAGCAGCTCAAGGGCCACCTGCGGCCCTTCAACCATTGCCACGGCAACTGCCCGGTTCAGTGCCACCACCGGGCTTGGGGCCATGGCTTCGAGGACCGTGTACAACGCCAGGATCTGTGGCCAGTCGGTCTGCTCCGCGGAGGCCGCCTCGGCATGGACCGCCGCGATCGCGGCCTGCAGCTGGTAGGGTCCCGGACGCTCAATCCCCAGCACGGCCGACAAGAGTTCAAGGCCCTCGGCGATCTGCGTCGTGTCCCACAGCCGGCGATCCTGCTCGGCTAGCGGCACCAGCATCCCGTCCGGGAGGGACCTCGCCCGGCGTCGTGCATCCGTAAGGAGCATGAGGGCCAGCAGTCCGCCCACCTCACGCTCGCCCGGGAGCAGGACGCGCAGGAGCCGCGTGAGGCGGATGGCCTCCGCCGTGAGGTCTTCGCGCTGCATGGAGGGCCCGGAACTCGCCGCGTAGCCCTCGTTGAAGATCAGGTATAGGACGTGGAGTACGACGCCGAGCCGGGCCTTTCGCTCGGCCGTTTCCGGGAGCTCGAAATGGGCTCCGGCCTTCTTGATGCTCTGCTTGGCCCGGCTGATCCTCTGGCCCATGGTGGCCTCCGGGACAAAGAACGCGCTGGCGATTTCCGCCGTCGTGAGCCCTCCGACTGCCCGCAAAGTCAGTGCCAGCTGCGAGGGTGCTGAGAGGGCAGGGTGGCAGCACAGGAAAAGGAGGGTGAGGGTATCTTCCGCAAACCCGTCCGTTTCACTGAGCGAAGAAGGCTCCTCGCGAGGCGGCGGTTCCATGGCTGCTGCGCGTTGTTCGCGTGCCTGTCTGGCACTTTCGCTGCGCCAGTAGTCCACCAACCGCCGTGTGGCGACCGTGAGTAGCCAGGATCTGGGGTTGTCCGGGACCCCGGAGACCGGCCATTGCAACGCTGCCTCGAGTAGTGCCTCCTGGACGGCATCCTCGCACTCGGCGAATTGGCCGTACCTGCGGACGAGCACGCCAAGGACCTGCGGCGCAAGCGTGCGCAGCAGGTCCTCGACCGTGGATTCACCGGAAGGCTCGGCCAAGAGCTAGACCTCCGGTGGTGCGTCCTGGACGCGGCGAAGCTCCACAACCGGCGCGTACTTCACGATGCTGGAACAGATTTCCACGGCCCGTTCCTCGCTCGCGACGTCCACCACCCAGTAGCCGATGAGGGATTCCTTGGCCTCGGCGAAAGGCCCATCGGTGGTGATGACCCCGTTGTCCGTCTGCTTGACCAGCTTGGCCGTGCCTGGGTCAGCCAGTCCCGCGTTGAAAACCATCTCGCCTGAATCGCTGAGATCCTTGTCGATCTGGATCATGAAGCCGATCATTTCCCTGATCCATTCGGGATCGGCGGTTTCCATCATGCCCTCGGCAGAACCAAACATCATGATCATGTATTTCATCTCGAACTCCTTATCAGGGCGCTCCGTGTGGGCGCTTTCGTTCATGGGTCGGAACTACAGGGCGGTTTTCGACATGGTTGATGGAAAATCCCGAAAAACTATTCGCGGACGACTACGCCCGCGCGATGACTTCCCCGTTCGGGATCAGGAAGAAGCCATCATCCGTGGACCCCCAGCGGTGCCAACCGGCGGCGATCCGGGCCAGGTCAGCCTCGTTGGCCAGACCGTATTCCAGCGCCTGCTCGGCAAAGGCGGAGTGCAAGACGCGTTCGCTCCACACCCGCGATTGCCAACGGCGCTGCTGCGCGGTGGCGTACAGCCAGTTGCTGCTGGAGGGCGCGACGTCGGTGAAGCCCGCCTGCTGCGCCCAGGATACGAGCCGCCGCCCGGCGTCGGGCTCTGCACCATTCCGTCGGGCGATCTTCTGGTAGAGCTCCATCCAGTCGTCGAGTTCGCGGACCTCCGGATACCAGCTCATGCCGTGAAAATCGGCGTCGCGCACAGCCACGATGGCGCCGGGTTTGGCCACGCGCCGCATTTCGCGCAACGCGGCCACGGGGTCGGTCAGGTGCTGCAGGACTTGGTGGGCGTGGACGAGGTCGAAGGTCTCGTCCTCGAAGTCCAGATCGTAGATGTTACCGGTCACGAATTCCACGTTTTCCACACCCCGTTCGGCCGCGAGCGACGCAGCCTGGGCCACGATGTCGGCGGAACGGTCGAGCCCGACTACCTTCGCGGGAGCCACCAACTCCGCGAAGTCGCAGGTGATGCTCCCAGGTCCGCAGCCGACGTCGAGCACTGATGTCCCGGCGGTGAGATGCGGGATGACAAACGCGGCAGAGTTCTCGGCTGTGCGGGAGGCGTGGGCGCGTACGACGGACTCGTGGTGGCCGTGTGTGTAGACGTCTTCAGGCTTCTGCTCGTTCATAGGGAAACGCTACCCCGATGGGGTGGAAAGCGGGCGGAACTGCTCAATGACTCTTCGACGAAATATGTTACCTAAAAGGCATCAGCTGTTGCATGATAGATGAGCCCGCAGCTAACGCCGGAAGAAGTCATGTCGGCAGCGGAACGGATCGTTGCGGCCTATTCGGCCATGGACGAGGACGCATATTTCGGCTCATTCGATCCGCAGGCCACCTTCCTATTCCACGCGACCCCCGAACGGCTCAACAGCCGGGACGACTACGAAGAGCAGTGGCGCACCTGGGTGTCCGAAGGCTGGAAAGTGATCGGCTGCCAGGCCGCACAGCTACGCAGCGATCAAAAAACCGGCCGCGAGGAAGAAGCAACGAACCCCGTGCATTAATGACCCCTGGGCATTGCTTCTTGCCCCGCGCGGATTTTGGCTGCTTGTATTAGACCCCCGACCCCACCACAATGGACCCATGGCCGCAGCGTGGTGGGGTCGGGGGGCGCAACTGGGGCGCGGATCGGGCCTCGGCGGGCTGCGTGACGGACCATCCCCGGACGCCTTGCGTCGCCCGTTCTTCATTGCGGCAGCGGCCGTCTTCGCCGTCGTCGTCCTGGCTGAAATCGGCTTGTCGATCCTCCTCGGAGGGACCGCCGTCGAGCCTGTTTCCCCCGACCAAGCGGACAAGCTCGGCGTTCCTATTGATGTCTTCCTCAAGACCCAGCGCGCGTCAGCTGCGCCGCCGGGCGCTGGAATCGGTTTCCTTGCGTTCCTGGACGGGCTGTTGCTGTTCACCGTGGTGATGCTTGGGCTCAGCCTGATCATGGACCTCAGGGTTTACGGGCGGGTTCAAGGCATCGTTACCTTGATTGTCACGTTTCTCTGGGTGGTGGGGGCGTTCTTCACAGCCCTCCTGGCGTTGGCAAAGCTGTTCCTGATGTTCGGCCTGTTCGTGGCCGCACCCTTCGGGACCATTGCCTACCTGGCGTTATGGGGGAGTTTTCCCACGAGCCAGGCGGCGGCCATCCTCGCCCTTTTGCTGCTGCTGAAGATCGTCTTCGCAGTGCTGCTGGTCTTGAGCCAGCCGAAGTTCCTGAAGGTCACCGGGCTCGTGGTGCTGCTTCTGGTATCGGTCCTCCTGCAGCTTGTTCTTGGCCTCATTCACGGATTCCTTCCCGGCCCGCTCGTGTCCATCGGGGACCAGTTCTGGGCGCTCATTACCGTGGTGGTTGCCTTGGTGTGGGCCCTCATCATGCTCATCGGATCCATACCGGCCATCATCAACGCACTGCGGGTCAGCGGCTCGGCGGGGGACTAAGGTGAGCGAGCGTTGGGGGGAGCGCGGCGATAGGTGAGCGAGCGTTGGGGGGGAGCGCGGCGGCGCCGGCCCTACTCCTGAGGCCGGTTCCGATAGGCGGCCAGGAAGGTTGCGATCCTACGCACGGCCTCCTCGATCTCGCGGACAGACGGCAGAATCACGAAGCGGAAGTGGTCCGGAGTTGGCCAGTTGAAGGCCGAGCCGTGGGAGACCAGGATTTTCTGGTCCTGCAGGAGGTCGAGGACGAATTTCTCGTCGCTCTCGATCGGGTAGACGTCAGGATCCAGCCGCGGGAACAAATACATGGCACCGGCCGCCGGAACGCAGCTCACGCCGGGGATCGCCGTGAGGAGCTTCAAGGCGAGATCCCGTTGTTCGCGGAGCCGGCCACCTGGCCTGATGAGTTCCTCGATGCTCTGGTAGCCACCCAGACAGGTTTGGATGGCGTGCTGTGCCGGAACATTGGAGCACAAACGGAGGGAAGCAAGCAGTTCCAGAGCCTCACGGTATTCGGCGGTAGCAGCATGCGGACCGGTCAGGGCGACCCAGCCGGCACGGTAACCGGGCATACGGTAAGCCTTGGAGAGGCCACTGAAGGTCAGGACGCAGATGTCGTCTGCCACGGAAGCCATGTGGATGTGCTGGGCGTCCTCGTAGCGGATCTTCTCGTAGATCTCGTCCGAGAACAGGACAAGATCATGCTTGCGGGCCAGCGCCGCGAACTGCTCCAGGATGTGGCGGGGATATACCGCACCCGTCGGGTTGTTCGGGTTGATGATGACGATGGCCTTCGTGCGCTTGGTGATCTTCGCTTCGACGTCGGACATGTCCGGCCACCAGTTCTGGCCCTCATCGCAGAGATAGTGCACCGGCTTGCCGCCCGTGAGCGTCACGGTGGCCGTCCACAACGGATAGTCCGGAGCGGGAATGAGAACCTCGTCGCCGTTCTCCAAGAAGGCCTGCAGCGTCATGGAGATCAGTTCGCTGACGCCGTTGCCAATGAAGATATCCTCGACGCCGATATTCATCAGGTTCTTGGTCTGGTAATACTGGGAAATCGCGGTGCGAGCTGTGAAGATGCCCTTGGAATCGCTGTACCCCTGGGCCCCGCGGAGGTGGTGGATCATGTCCACCACGACGGACTCCGGCGCCTCAAGTCCGAACGGCGCGGTGTCCCCAAGATTCATCTTGAGGATGCGGTGACCTTCGGCCTCCATGGTTTTGGCCGCTTGGAGGATGGGCCCACGGAGTTCATAGCGGACGTTCTGTAGTTTGCTGGAGTGCTGCATCGGACGCATGGTTGATCATTTCATGAGCCGCACCGTTTCTGCACCGGATGACATGCAGGCGCAAGACCGCCTTACTGCTTGACTGCGCAGATCTGCGGCTGGACCATGCAAATGTTGATCGGATTCGGCTCGATGATGACGCTTTGCCGTATTTCGGTGCGGACCAGCACCAGGGCGTTCTGGTTCACCTTGCTCCCGACATCGGGATTTACCCCCACCACAACGCAGATTTGCAAGAATCCGGGCGAGGCCTGGCAGGTGGAGCCCTGGGTGAAATCGAGCTGGATTTTCGCGTTCTGGAAGGCGGTCCGGGCATTTTCGATCCGCGAGCCAAGGACCGCGGGCACCACCGATTTCACCGGCGTCGCGATCTCCAGGTTGACCGTGGAACCGCGCCCGGCGGACTTGTTGGCCTCCGGAGACTGCGTTACCACCGTCCCGGCGGTTTGATCGCTTTCCTTGTCCGTGGTGATTGCGGAGAAGCCGGCGTCCTTGAGGATCTGCACCGCTTCTGCTTGCGGCTTTCCCTTCACATCAGGCACATTGACGTCCTTGAGAAGGAACCAGATCACCCCACCGATGGCCGCCAAAAGCACGACGCCGCCGATGATCACCCACAGCCATGGGAATCCGCGTGCGGGCTTGGGCGATTCGGCGGGCTTGGTGACGACCAGTGTGACCACGTGGGCCTGGTCGGCATAGTCCTCAGGGGCGTCGTCGGCAGAGTAGGCGATCAGTTTCACGGGATAAGAGCCGGGCGCGGCGCCGGTGGTGTCGAAATTTACCAGGTATTGCTCCGTGGCTCCGGCAGCGATGGTCCGGAGCGGAGTGGGGATGGCTGTGTAGCTCGGGGACGGCGGTGTGCTCTCCACGCCGGGAAAGGCTCCGAGCACCACGCGTTCGGGGCCCGGAGCTCCGTTGGTCACAGACGCCGTGAGGGAACCTTTGTCGTCCTTGAGTTCTACCGTGGGAGAACTCAGCGTCATGGTGATGGTGCTCATGCAACAACCGCCTTTCAGGCAATGAACTCATCCTTCTGCTTCCAGGAGCTTCAGCGCACACGTGCCGACAACCCGGCACGCGATGCCCAGTTGCCCTCCTGAAGTGCCGAAGGTCAGGCTGACAGTGTCCCCGGCAGAGACATCCTGTTCGGTTCGCGTGCCCTCCACCAGGAGCGTCACGGTGACTGCCTGCTGGGGGGCCAGCCGGGCACGCTTGGTGGGGCTGCCCAGATCGAACAGGCCTCCGAATTTCTTGACTTCGAAGACGCAGCTTCCCACCACGAGCAGCTGCGTTGCCGCCGCGGAGCATTGGCCGCCCGGGCCAACAAGGTCCGAGGCCGTGAGGGTGGCCCCTTTGGCGGCCTGCGAGAAGCCCGACTGCCAACTGGCCGCCGCGTTGTTGTTTCCGCCTCCGCAGCTGACGCCGAAAACCAGGACGAGCACGGCGATCACGCCGCACACGATCACCACGATGAGGGGCTTCCTGTTCTCGTCGTTCACGTGCCCATCACCGCGATCTCGTCCGTCACGTGGGCAGGCTTGATGGCCTTGACGATTCTGCGGACCAGCTCCACTTGCCCGGCGGCGGACGCGGGGACCAGAACCTTGATGTGGAACTCGCCCGGGACGGATTCGACGCCGAACCCCGGGACCCCGGTGGCCAGCTGCAGGAAGCGGGTGAGACCGTCCACAGTGCCCCGGCGCGCGGACAACGAGGCCGCGCACGCAATCAGGTCCCGCTGGCGGGCCAACGGGACTCCTGCTGCCGCGGAGTCCACCGATTCCGGGCTTGGTAGGGTCAGCCAGTCCAGGTCCACCCAGCGCGACAGGAAGGGAATGAACGACGACGGCGAGCGGCCGGGATCGGGAACGGTGTGGATGCGGTCCAAGACATCCCGGACCGGCCCGTGCATGTCCTCTGCCACGGCGATGAGGGCCTGCAGCGGCGTGCTGGTTTCAGCGGCCACTTGGTAGATCTCGGGCAGTACCTTCAACATCGGGGAGTTGCGCCGCAGGGGTTCAACCATTGCCATGCACCACTTCGATCCGGTGCTCGCCCGAGGAGAACAGCCATGTCTCGGGAAGCGTCACGACGTCGTCAACCATCCGCCGCGTACAGCTCGCCCAGGAGACAGCGTTGTCCGTACTCCGGTAGATCCCCTTCGGGCCAGCCGCGAGCACCAGCTGCGTGCCGTCGTCGCGCACTGCGCCGGACACGGCGCGGACCGGTTCGAAACGCGTCCGGTCCCGCAAGGGAAGATTGCAGTTGACATCGGGGACGCTCCATTGCGCGGAGGCCTGGCCAAGCTGAAGGCGCAGCACCCCTCCGCTCTGGGTGGCGGCGTAGGCGGCAGTGCCCATCACGTGGACACTCCAACAGCTGCCGCCGGTCCAGCCCGCGCCGAATTGTTCCCAGGAAGCCATGAGGGCGTCATCGAACTGGGTGCGGGCGAGTTCATCGATCTTCAATCGGAGGCAGCCCGTCCCTGTACCTTCAGGTACGGAACGTCCCAGCCAGACGTAGCTCGCGCCGCCGTCGTACTGGACGGTCATGCAGCGGATGTCCTCGCCCGCCGGCTTGATCTGCTTGAAGCTGCCGGCGGCCCCGGCTTCTGGGGAAAGCCAGACGCCCGCGGAGGCTTCCGCGGCCACCACCACGCCAGTGCGGCCGCGCACGTCCACCAAGGCATCCACTGCGTAGAAACCGCGGTCCGGCTGGGTGGCGTCCACTACGTTCTGGACCGGGATGGCCCCCTCGTCCATGGGCAGCTCGTAGAGACCATGCTCGCCAGCGAGGAGCAGCACCGGAACTCCCTGCCGGTCCACCCAGCACAAATCCGCGACGACGAAGCCCAGTTCCGCGGCGCGCCGCCACGATTCGCCGAGGTCATCGCTGACGTAGATGCGCGATCCCGCGGGGGTCACGGTGCTGACAGCAACCATGCCGGGATGCTGACCGGGACCGGGACCGGAACCGCCAGGACCAAAGCCACCGGCGCCCAGGCGGCCCAGGGCGGGCGAACGGAAAGGCGCAATTGACCTTACCGTCTCGCTGGCCGCCTCCGAAGCGAACTCGGCGCATGCCTCCCAGCCATCACCCGCGTTGGTAGTGCGGAAAAGGGTGCTGTCTTGCGCCACGAACCACGTGTTGTCCTGTCCTTCGGCCTGCACCAGCGCCAGGGCATCGGTGTCCGGAACCTTGTCCACTTCCAGCCTTACCCGGTCCACGTACTGGACTCCTGGTTCGGCTTCCTCCATGGCGCGGTAGAGGTTGGAGACGCGAAGCGGCTTACCAAAGCCCGAGCCATAGTTGGAGGAGCCCGGACTCAGCGGACTGATGCCCTCTGCAAGCCGCCCGACGATCCTGGACTTCACGGCCTCGGCGTCCTCGTCGGGGCGCACCACGATCCTGGCGTCCACCAGCACTTGCTTGTAGAGGCCCCAGCGGACCACGGGTTCCGCCCCCACCGTGGAGCGGCGGCGCAGGTACTGTTCCACTTCAAGGCGCACGCTTTCACGTGCCTGGACTGTCAGCTCGGCGGCACGCACTGGACCCGGCACAAACGGTACGAGCACCACTTCCACCTCGCCGGGCTTGGCGAAAGCCCAGATGTCCCGCCGCGTGAATGCACGTGCCCGCGCGACACCGCCATGGCGCATGGCCAAGACCTCGTAGTCGCGCACAGTGACGGCCCTGTCCCGGGCCTGGAAATCCTGAGGGGCCCGGCGGAGCGCATTCTCCAGAGATTCGCCGTCGCGGCCTCCCGTGGCGGCTTCCGGGTTGCTGACTTTCAGCCCCGGGATCGGGGTGCGCATCACCGTCAGCTGGCCCGCGCCAACATTGCCGCGCTGCCCTCCGCCGCCGCGGTACCAAGCACGCACCTCGGCGCCCGGACCCGGAACAATTGCTGTCCGCGCTACGGACTGATCGTCCCACCATGCGAACATCACGACGCCGGCACTCCGGTCGATGCGGACCGGCACCTCATCCGGACCGGCATCCGCGAACGCCTCAACTTCGCGGCAAAACCGGAAAGGCTTGCCGTCCACCAAGACGGCCTCGCCGCTGCTCAGCTTGGTGCCCGCGGGGACTTCGATGGCGATGGATAGACCAGCCCCCGAGACGATGGGAGCGTTGGGGATAACAAAGCTTTGGCCCGGGCGGCCGGTTCCGACGCCGATCGGGACGGCGTCGTACAAGGTGACATCGGCCGCTGAGACCTGCACACTGGCCTGGCCCGCCCCCAGAACTGCCGCCGTCGTCGTCGTAAAGACCGGCTGGGGGGAGCCAGGCACGCCCGGCGGGCAGCTGACCTGGGTTCCGCGGGGGATGTGGATGTCCTGGCTGTCGGTACTGCTTCCCGCGGACGCGCGGGTGAATTCGAGGATGGTTTCGGCGGTGCTGGGCGGGTAGAGGCTGGTGCCAAGCAGGTTCAAGTAAACCGCATACAGCTTTTCCGGCACCCGGTTGAGCCGGTACATCAGGGTGTCCGTGAGGTAGGCGAAAGCCTCGAGGATGGTGATGCCGGGATCATGGACGGAGAGGTCCGTCCAATCCGGGGCGATCTGCTGGATGCGCTCGCGGGCACCGGCCACCAAGTCCGCGAAGCTGCGATCGTCAAGATTCGGCACGGGGATACTCATGCTGCACCTCCGGAATCGACAGGCAGGGCGATGGCGAGCTGGTCCTCGAGTTGGGTGGAACGGACCCGGTAGCGCAGCCGGACCTCCAGCACCTCGGGGCTTTCCGGGGACCGGGAGGCATCCAAGGACAAGACGGTGATCCGGGGCTCCCATTGCTCCACGGCCCGGGCAATATAATGGATGGCCAAGCCTGCCGTGGTGTCATCCGCGGGCGCGAAAGCGAGCCGGAACAGATGGCAGCCGTACGTGGGCCGGTTGACGCGCTCGCCGGGCCTGGTGCTCAGCAGCAGGAGGAGCGCCTGACGCACGGACGCCGCATCCGTGACAGTGGCGAGCCGTCCGTCGGGGTTCAGCCGCAAACCGGGAAGGCCGGTGGCGGCATCGAAGTCCGGGTGTACGAAGGCCACCGACTTGTATCTGGGGATGCTCACGGCCGGCCGCCTCTCATGACCCCGCCGCCACGAATTCCTGGCCTGGCCTCCGGACCGTGTACTTCACGGCACCGGGCGGAGTGCCGTCCGTGTAGCCCTCCACTGTGTCCAGGCAGATTCTCTTGCCGCCGATCCGGACAAAACCCGAATAGCCCTTGATCACCGGTAGCGTCTTGTTGCAGGGCTTGATGTTGAGGCCGACGTTGGGGCACATGCTGATGTCGCGTCCTTGGGGGTCGTACTCGACCAAAACCGGCGAACCGGCAACGCGGACCCACTGCTGGGAAGGCACGTTTTCCACCTTGCCGTCGTGACCGCAGCGCAGGATGGCTTCTTTGACGAGGAACTTCAGCATCAGGCCTCCTCGAAATCGACAGTCTTGGCCCGGATCCTCATGGCCTTGCCCGGTGCTTCTAGGAGCAAGTCCGTAGCCGAGGTGATAAGCAGCGTCTCCGGACCGAGTTCCACTGAGGAACCGTGCCCGTCCGTGAAACTGACGGTGCGGCTGCCGCCGTCGAGCACTATCTGCTGCCCGTCAGCGCTGCGGAAGATGTAGCGGCTATCCCGGGGTGTGTTCACACTGTTGTCCGGTGTCTGGTCCCGGCCGTACAGGCCGCCCAGAATGATGGCCTGGGCCGGATCCGTGGCAGGTAGCAGGACCAGCACAGTGTCTTCCGGGGCGGGCGGCACTACGAAGCCTTTCCCTGCTCCAGCTCCGATTGCCAGGACGGGCGCCCAGGCTGATTCCAGCGGCGGATACGCGGGGAGCCGGACCCGTGCCCGGCCGCGTCCTTCCGGATCCTCAACGTCCAGGACCGTGCCCAGGGTGAAGACGTCGGGATGCCGGGCGGTCGTGGCTTCCGGGGGACGTGTGGTGATGGTGGTTTCGTAGCCCGTGCCATCCAGCTTGTGAGTGGCGGTGGCAATCGCGTAGGTGCCTTCGAGCGACGTCGCGAGTCCGCGCACGCGAACCCGGCGCCCCGCGCGGAGGCGGGGATCGCCGTCGGCCACGAAGACGGCGGTGACTTGCCCCGCCATCCGGACGTCCAGTTCCGCCTGGGCCAGGCCATGGGCCAAGGATTCGGAGGCGAAAGACTCGTTGTCGCGCAGGAGCTCGCCGCCGGCGCCCACGCCGGCGAGAGCGGGGTCCGCCGAGACGTCGGCCTTCGCGTCGCTTGTACTGGCAGAGGCTTGCTGTACCGAGGCATCGTCGGACCGCCAGCCCGTGGCTTTGGCACCGAGATACGCCGGCTCCTGGCTCAACTCCACCTCTGCCGAATGCAGGCTGCCACCCAGTTCCAGCTCGATCGGTTCGCCTTCGCCGGACAAATCGGCCAGCCGCAGCTCATCTCCATCAACCACGGGATACGCGCCGACGCGGGCACTCTGCTCCACCAAGAGGCTCAAGTCCGAGCGCGCGCATTGGTACACTTCACCAAGCCGGGTTGCGCCGCCCACCACGTGCAGCCCTGTGCCCTCAGCAAGAGTGCGGGCCAACCCGGCGAGGTCGACGTCGCTGTGGAGCCGCGTGAACTGGCGCTTCCTCAACCGGTGCAGGGCATCGTAAGCGCGGACCCGCACTTCCTGCGAAAGATCCGCCCCGTAGCTGTGCTCCACCACCGTCACTTCGCCCACGAAGAGCGGAGTGCGTTGGCCCCCTAATTCCACGCGCAGCGCATCCCCGGGCGCGGGGTCCACTCCGCCGCGTGCCGTGGCCGAGCGTCCCGGACCGGGGCGCCAGCTGATGAGGCACTGGGCCGGCCTCGCGAGCGAACTGAGGACCTGAACGGAGATGATCGCCGCGGTTTCGGCCGCGGAGAGGCGGCGCCGCCCGAGGGTGACGATGAGTTCCGGGAGGCCCTGGAGCTGCCTCATCGGGCTGGGCCTTTCGCGGGGCGCCTCATGGTGCCTCGCCAACCGGGGGAACGGCGAGGGGGCCGTTGAAGTGGGCGGGATCGTCGATGTTGTTGTACTCCAGCAGCATCTTCCACAGCAGCGGCGTGCCAAAGGCGGCCAGGCTGAGGCGCCCCAACTCACCCGGAGGAACCTCCGGAAGCAGCTCGCCGCCGTCGGGCGCTGTCGCGTCCCTGTCTGTGCTGCCGTCGCCGCCCACTGCGAGGGTATCCACCGGCGGCGCGGTCAGGTCAACGGCCGGCAGTCGCTGGGCGAGCTCGTAGTTCTCGCCACCTTCCTCGTCAGCGCTCTGCCCGACCCGCACGAACACCATGCGCATCCATGAGCGCAAGGGGGAGCCGTCCGGAGAAAAGCGGTCGAAGCGCTCCGCCACTTCGGTCACGATGCCGGGCACGTTCCACGCCCGCCCCCACACGAACCTGACCGACGGCGGCCGGCGTTGCCTCTCCACCTCAGCCGAATTCTCCGCGAGTGCCCAGATGGGCCGCGTCATCTGGCGCACGTCCTGGACATGAAGCGACGCCGGCGCGAGGTCGACGTCGAACAGGAGATCCAAGCGAAGCTCCGTGTGCCCGCCGCCAGTGAAGAGCAAGGGATCGTCCGCGAGGCCCGTTCCCGTCAGCTTGCCGCCCGCCGAGCGCCGCGGCTCCACACCGGCCGCCCGTGACATCACCACCGTCTCCGGATTGAGCAGGCAGCCAAGGTGTTCCCCGGTGTCCTCGATCAGGAAAGCGACCCGTTCCATGTCAGACCGCCAAATGTTCGTTGCTCAGCCGGGCGGCGCGGGCCATCGCTGCTGTTGCTGCCCCTGATGTTTCCTCCGAGGGCTGCCGTGGGGGGCGCGGGGCCAATTCCGGCCAGTTTCCGGTTGTTGGTGCAGCCGGGGTGCGGTCCGGAATCGCGCTCGGGTGGCCTTGGCGTTCTGGGCGAGAGAGTTCTCGACGAGGGCGTTCCGAGCGGACGACGGCGGCGGGCGCCGCTTCGGGGGACTGGTGCTGTGGCGTTGTGGCCCGCTGAATCATGGGGGCGCTTGGTGGGCTGGCGTTTAGTGGGCTGGTCTTCTTTGCACTGGCTGGGGGTTCTTGGTATCGCACTGCTTGTTCGGTTGCGGACAATTCGGTGGAGTTGACCGGCGGAATTCCACGAAGTCTCAGGACCGGGAGTGTCGATTGGGCGTGCCGGGATATGGCCTCCACTACGGGGGCTGCCGGTGTTTCGACCGTCTCTTCGCCTGTGGTGGCTGCCGCCGTCGGAAGGGGTAGGCCCGAAAAGGTCGCTGCGGTTCTGATGGCACGGTCTGGTGGGGAGCCTGCGGAGGGCGGCCTCTGGAGTCCCTTGCCCAGCGTCAAGCTGGGGAGCAACCGGGGAGGGGACCCAAGGACGTTGTTCCCGAGTGGGCTTGCAGGCCAAGTCTCCCTGACGATACCGGGGCGGGACTCGTTGTGATGTGAGCGGGGGTTGGGGGTGGTGGGGGTTGTTTGTGAGCGGGGGTTGGGGGTGGTGGGGACGAGGCCGGCGTCGCGCAGCAATTGGACCCAATGTTCCGGTGCGCCGGATATGTCCATCCTGCGCACCGGCGTCGGGCGCTTCGTTCCAACCCCGCGCTCCGTTCCAACTACTCCCGCGGGCCGATCACCAGCCGCGGCGTCAGGGCGCAGCGGCGGTTCGAGTCTTTCCGCGAGTTCCCGCAGCCGCCGCGCCGCCGAACGGCGCCACTTCCCATCAAGCCACGGGAGCGCGGGCATCATCGAGCTCCAAGCGGTCGTACGCGATGCTGAGGGATTCGATGGCCAGGTCCTTGCCGAGGGCATCCAAGGGGGCCCCGAACCAGTCGCACGGCCAGGCGCCCAGCAAATTCCAGCGGCGGACTTCCACGGAGCCTGCGTCGTTGAGCATGGCTATGGAGACGTTGCGGCGCTCCACATGGCCGTCCACGGCTTTGAAGAGCCATTGGAGCATTTCGGTGGAGTCGGTCAGTCCGTAGCGGAGCGTCACCGGGGTGTATTCGACCTGTCCCGGAATGACCCGGACCGTGCTGTTCTCGCCGCCGGAGCGGTATAGGATGCGGTCGATTTTCAGCCCGAGTCCTTCGACCTTGGTGAAATGTCCTTGGACCACGCCTTGGATGACGAGCTTGAAGTTGTAGGCGCGGTAGGGATCCACCACGTTTCCAGGCTGGGCAGCAGGGGCGGGGGTGCTTGGCTGCGTGCTCATTTCAGGCTCCTGCGCTCTCTGTCTCGCTAGTGTTTTCCGCCGATTGCATGAGCTTGAAGATCACGAACTCGGCGGGTTTGACGGGCGCGATGCCGATCAACGTGACAACCTGCCCGGCATCCCGGACTTCGGGCGGGTTGGTCTCTTCGTCGCACTTCACAAAGAAGGCCTGTTGAGGAGTAGTCCCCAACAGGGCCCCGTCTCGCCACACATTGGTCAGGAATGCGCCGATGTCGCGGCGGATGGACTTCCACAAGGTGTGGTCGTTGGGTTCAAAGACCACCCAGCGCGTGCCGTCGGCTACGGATTCCTTGATCATGTTGGTCAACCTGCGGACGTTGACGTAGCGGTACTCACTCGCCTCGGGAGCCTTGGTCCGGGCGCCCCAGATGCGGATCCCCTCGCCGGGGAAATAGCGGATGCAATTGACTCCGGCGGGGTTCAGCACTTCCTGTTCGCCGCGGCTGACCCGCCGGACAAGGTCCAGGGCCCCTTGGATGGGTTCGTTGGCCGGGGCCTTGTGGACGCCGCGCGTCGCATCCACGCGCGCCCATACCCCGGCGACATGGCCCGACGGCGGTTGGGTCACTTTTTTGCCGGACACCGGGTCCGTCATCACAATCCACGGGAAGTACAACGCTGTGTAGCCGCCCGGAGACTGGGGAGCGCCGAGTGCGTCCTCGCCCATGGCCCTGGGTGGGCCAGGCTTGCGGTCGTCAGCCGTGCCGGCATCAGCCCGGTCATCGTCGGTCTTACCCTCCTCCGCTTTCGAATCGGTGGACTTCGGAGCGTCCGGCACGCCGGACGTGGCCGCCCGGGTGAGGGCTCCGACGTCGTCCACTTTCTCCGGAGTATCCATGATCGCCATGCGGTCCTGCCGCAAGGGATGCTCCACGTGGGCCTGCAACGTGGCGTAAGCGTCGGCGTCGGCGAATCCAGGGGCCGCCACCATGGAGATGTCGTCGATCGCCTCGAACAAGGTCACCCCGGTTGGCTTCGCGGCGGTGCCGGTGAGGCTGCCGCCGGTACCGATGTTGACCACGTAGCAGCGGCTGCCGCCGTTGGCGAAGAACCCGAAGACGGCGTTGGACAGTGGCGTTCCCTGCGTGGCTTTGCCGACGTACTGGTCGACGAACTGGGTCCAGTTGTCCAGCACCCTCGCCTCATCGGGGTACGCCAAGGGGTCCGGGGAAACTCCCACAAAGCCCGCAATGCTAGTGCTGACCTGGCCGATCGAGCGCGCGCCGCTGGGCACTTCCTGTACATACACTCCCGGCGCCTGGTAATTCGCCATGGGTGCTCCCTTTCACTCCCACCGGATGATGACCGGCAGGCTGCTCGTGTCTGCTGAGACTTCACGTTCAGTGCCGCGGACTGCCACGACAAAGTGCTGGAGTTCGTCCGCCGAGGCCAGTACCTCGAAATGGCCGGTGGGATCGCTCACGACGGCGGTGACGGACGAATGCGGGCGGATGTAGGCATCCGGGATGCCTTTGTTGTGGACGTCGACCAGCCGGCCATGGATCCGGCGGGCCACGGTGGTCGTGGCGACGAGGGGCTCGGTGACCGGCGGGCCGAAAGGCTCGTCGAGACGTATCCCCACGGGGATGCGGATCAGGAAACCGAGGCCTTGGCGGATGCCGGCATCGTATTCGTCGGGCTGGAACTCCCCGCTGGAGACCACCGAGTACTGGGTGTTTTGCTCGACCGCAATCAGGAGTTTCTCCATGTTGTCCAGTTGCGTGGGGCCGTGGCATTCCACCGCCACTTTCAGCTCAAGGTCCAGCAGGGGGCCTTCCCTCCTGGAGCGGCCCACCCTGTTCATGGCGACGGCGTGGACCGTGACAGGTGCGTCGGTGGATTGACCGGTAGGTGGTTCGGAGCCGTCATCGAAGCGGACACGCTCGGGCGAAACGGCGTCGGAAAGTACTCCGAGGAGCTCGGTCAACGATGATCTCACAACACCCACGGTGACACCCCAGTCCACAAAGTGGTCCAGCATAGCCGACGTGCTCTACGTTACTCCCGCACTGCCCTGTGAGTCACTGGGACCTCAGGAATAACTCCATTCGATGGTTCGCCTTTTCGCGTGACGTCACTTCTGGCCTGTGTGGTGGCCTCGATGACGCCCTGCATGAAAGTCATGACTATGCGGAGTTCGTCCGGCGAAAGTGCGTCAATTACCGGGGCGATGGCGCCTGCCAAGGGCGAAAACAATGCGCTGCCCGTAGCGCGTGCCGAATCAGTCATCTCCAGATGAACCTGCCGACGGTCCTTTTCGCTGCGGCGGCGTGCCAGATGGCCCGCCCGGTCGAGCCGGTCCACAAGCGCCGTTGTTGCAGGCGAACTCAGGTTGAGTGCCGCCCTGAGCGCTCCGGGAGTCATGGTCTTGCCCTCCCGCGCGGCAGCCACCATGGCAGCCAAGGCATTCAGGTCCGTTCGATGGAGGTGGTGGCGGTTGCTGATGGCCTCCACATACCGCTCCGTTTCGACCGTGAACTGCTGGAGTAGCCCGAGGAGTACAGCCGCGGACCGGACGTGCTGATTGTCATCCATGAGGCCTCCTTCAGCCTCAAATTATCCCACCGAGGTGCCATTGACCAATTATCTCCATGATGGATATATTTTGCCATGGAAGTAATTGGAAAGGTGCAGGCATGATGGACAAGTCGTCTGGAACCGGCCGACGAAACAGTTCGCGGTTGTGGTTGGCGGTGGCGGTGCTATCCCTGGTTGTGTGGATGGCGATCGGCGGAATCGGCGGCCCTACCTTCGGGAAGCTCAGCGAGGTGTCAAGCAATGACCAGGCATCCTTCCTGCCGGCGAGCGCCGAATCCACCGAAGCCCGTGAATGGCAAAGCAAGTTCACTTCCAGCGGCAGTGTTCCCGCGGTGGTGCTGATCGAGTCTCCCGAGAAGCTTTCACCCGCTCAACTGGCCGGATTGCCGTCCCTCGGCACCCAGCTGTCCGCCGTCGTCGGGGTGAGCCAGTCGACGTCGACGCTTGGGCCGATTCCATCCACGGATGGCAAGGCGGCACAATTCATCATCCCGGTAGGCGATGGAAACGGGGTCAAAGGGAGCATCCACTCGCTTCGCGCAAAGGCGACGGGCTACGTAACCGACGCAGGGCTTCCCGCCGGAACAACCACTTACGTGACCGGACCGGCGGGCTTCATCGCTGATTTGGTGAGCGCTTTTGGCGGCATCGACGGGATATTGCTCTTCGCGGCACTCGGTGCTGTCTTGGTCATCTTGCTAGCCGTCTACCGATCCGTGGTGCTGCCTTTTGTGGTGCTGCTTACCGCCGTCTTCGCGCTTTGTGGTTCCATTCTGGTGGTCTTTGCCTTGGCGAAGTCGGGCGCAATGCAATTGACGGGACAAAGCCAAGGGATCCTGTCGATCCTGGTGGTCGGCTCTGCCACCGACTATGCCCTCCTCTTTGTAGCCCGTTACCGTGAGGCCTTGGGCCACTCCTCGAACAAGTGGTCGGCTTTGGGACGCGCGTACAAGGGCAGCTTTGGGGCCATCCTGGCATCCGGGACAACGGTCGCCTTGGCGTTGCTCTGCCTGCTCTTCTCCGAATTGAATTCGAACCGCGGACTGGGGCCCATCGGCGCAATCGGGATCGGCTTTTCAATGTTGGCCAGCCTCACGCTGCTTCCTGCGGCCCTTGGCTTGCTCGGCAGGTCCGCATTTTGGCCGCACACCCCGAGGAAAGCCGCGGCCAACTCCGACATTCCCCGGGTCTGGAGGCTCCTGGCAAGCATCATAGCCAAGCGGCCCGGGGCGGTATGGCTGGGCGCAGCTGCCGTTTTGGTGGTCTGCGCCTCGGGCCTACTGCAACTCCAAGCCAGCGGCGTTCCGCAGTCGGCACTCATACTGAGCAAATCCGAGGCAGTGGACGGCCAGGCGGCATTGGGCCGGCACTATCCCGCCGGTGCAGGAAGCCCTGTGGTGGTTGTCGCCGAGGAAAAGGCGGCAGCCGAGGTACTTGCCGAAGTCAAAGCCCAGGAAGGCATCTCGGACGCATCCGTAGTTGCCGCCCAGGGCGGCCCAAGCGTTCGCCCACTGACGGAATCCCCTACGGACACTGCCCCTTTGGTGCGGGACGGCCGGGTGCTGATCAACGCCACCCTGTCCTCGGAGGCAGATTCGGCGAAGGCCGAGCAGACCATCGCCACGCTCCGGCAGAAGCTGCATGACAAGGCGCCCGGGACCTTGGTCGGAGGAACCACCGCGACTGCCGCGGACACCAACGCCAGCGCGCAGTCTGATTTATGGCGCATCATCCCGATCGTTTTGGCCGTCATCCTGTTGGTGCTCATGGCACTGCTGCGGGCCGTCCTGGCGCCGCTATTGTTGATTGGCACGGTCGTGCTGTCCTATGCGGCAGCGTTGGGTGTCTCTGCTTGGGTGTTCAACCATGTATTTGGGTTCCCCGGAGCAGATGCCTCGGTTCCGCTTTTCGGTTTTGTCTTCCTCGTGGCCCTCGGCGTTGACTACAACATCTTCCTCATGACCCGTGTCCGGGAGGAGTCAACGCTCAAGGGAACCCGGGCCGGTATCTTGAAGGGGCTCGGTGCCACCGGAGGGGTGATTACTTCGGCCGGCGTCGTTCTGGCTGCAACCTTTGCCGCCCTGGGGGTCATTCCGATTCTCTTCCTTGCGCAGATCTCTTTTATTGTGGCGTTCGGGGTGCTGCTCGACACCACGATCGTGCGCTCGCTCTTGGTGCCTGCGTTGTCCTACGACATTGGCCGCCGGATTTGGTGGCCGGGACGTTTGGGGCGGATGTCATAGGGCTCAGGGGGCAGCCACGGTTTGCTGATCCCGCCACCAGGCCACTGTCGCCGCCACCGCCTCCACAAGCGGCGTCGGTTCCAGCCCGAGCTTGGCCTGGCTCGCGGTGGAGTCCATGACGAATGGCCGTTCGAACTGGTACAACATTTCGGCCAGCTCCCGCATGTCGGTGGAAAACAGGCCAAGGGTCCGGAGCAGCCAGCCTGGAACCACACTCAGCTTCGGCTCGGGAACGCCGGCCGACCGTGCGAAGTTTCCAGCGATTTCCCGCATGGTCATTGCCGGTCCTGAGGGGGCATGCAGTACCGAGTTCCAGAGTTCGGGTTTTTGGGCCGCGGCGATCATGGCTGCGGCGAGATCCGGGACGTAGGTGAAGGCGTGCGGCTGCCCGGCGCTTCCGAGAACCTGGACCGTCTTGCCTTTGAGGATCAGGGGGACCATGCGCTCGCCGGCGTGCGCCATGCGGGCTCGTGGCCCGAAGAAATCGCCCGCCACTACGCTGACGGTGTTCGCCGGGTGGTCTTGCCGGGCCTTCAGCAGGGCGGAGCGGATCCCGCGCTTGCCACCGGCCGCTTCGCGCGGGCTGCTTTCGGTGACGGTCTTGTCCGGCTCGCTGTAGGAGTAAAGGCTCTCAGGGAAGACGACGACGGCGCCCGCCGCCGCCGCGGCGTCCATTACCACTCGCTCTGCTCCGGGAAGCTCGGCCGCCCAGGCTTTGGCGCGGTAGGCGGAACCGTGGATGCAGTGGAAGACGGCCGCGGCGCCATCGAAGGCTTCCGCCAACTTGGCCGGGTCGGAGACATCCACGCGGAGCTTTTCGATCAGCGGGTGTTCCGGGCCGCTGCCTGAGCGTGTCAGGACGCGCACCTGTTCTCCGCGGTCCGCGAGTTGCTCGGCAATGGTCCATCCGACGGGGCCTGCTCCTGTGACGACATACATGGTATTGCTCGCTTTCTGGCTGGGGATCAAGTTCTCCGGTTCTAAACCTCATTCGAGAGCAGTGCTCTCTGAATTCAGGATGAGTTCTTTCGAATCCCTTGTCAAGAGCACTGCTCACATTTGTTGCCAGTGCTCTCTTTTGTGGCATGCTGGATGCATGGACCTCCCTCCCGCCGCAGCGGCCAAACAAACGACGCCCCGCGAGCGGGCCCGGGCCCAGACCGTCTCGGACATCATCCGGCTGGGCCGCCAGCACCTTGCCGTGCATGGCGCAGCGGGCTTGTCCCTGAGGGCTGTTGCGCGCGATCTCGGCGTGGTGTCCTCTGCTGTGTACCGTTACGTTGAGAGCCGCGACGAACTGCTGACCCTCCTGCTGATTGACGCATACGGCGAGCTGGGCGACGAAGTGGATGCCGCCGTCGACGCCCTCCCCGGGGACGACTACCGCGGCAGGTTCCTGGCGCTCGGGCGGGCCGTTCGTCAGTGGGCCCTGCGCGAGCCGGCAAGGTACGCCCTCCTGTTCGGCAGCCCTGTGCCCGGATACCAAGCGCCCGCCGAGCGCACCACCGAACCCGGAACGCGGGTGATCTACCGGATGGTGGGGATCTTCGACGCCGCCTACCGCGCAGGTGCCTTGGCCGCCGAAGTTGCGCCCGCCGTCGTCGTTCCTCCAGCCCTTGCCGCGGACCTGGCGGCCATCCGGGCCGAACTGGGCGTGGCCGTTCCCGAGCCTGCGTTGGCCAGGGGCGTGCTGGTCTGGACGTCGGTATTTGGTGCGGTCAGCTTCGAGGTATTCGGCCAGTACGGGGCTGATACCTTTGCCTCGCGCGACGAGTTGTTTGAGCACCAGCTCGAGGTTCTGCGCGGAATCGTAGGGCTGTAGCCGCCCGTGCAACCGTGCACGAGAGACGATGCGCGAAGGTACAGTGACTGCATGGCTCGCGGACTTGCTGACATCGGCGCGGAGGGCGTTTTGCTCGCCGGAGCAGGACGCGCCATCCTGATGCAGATCGCCAATCCCGCGGTCGGTCACGGCGTCGCCGAACACAGCAATTTCGCCGAGCGGCCACTGGACCGGCTGCGCGCCACCATGACGTACGTCTACGCCGTGGTCTATGGCTCGGACGAGCAATTGGCCGCGGTGCGCCGGGCTGTGAATCGTGCGCACGCCCCTGTTCGCCGGACGGCGGACGAGGGGTCGACGGGATACAACGCCTTTGACGCGCAATCCCAGCTCTGGGTTGTGGCGACGCTCTATGACACCGCCGTCACCGTTTACGAAAAGGTCCATGGAGCCCTCGACGACGACACTGCCGATCGTGTCTACCGGGAGTATGCGCGGATCGGGACAGCGTTGCAGCTTCCCGCCGAGCTCTGGCCCGCCGATCGCTCCGCCTTCGCGAGCTATTGGGATGAATCCGTGCGGAACCTCGAACCGGATGCATCTGCTTTGAGGGTGGCTCATGAGCTCCTGTACCCCGTGGGTGGGCCGTTCTTGATGCGGTTGAGCATGCCGTTGGTCCGGCTGCTTACGGCGGGCCTGCTGCCGGAGCAGCTTCGTGCGGGTTTCGGACTTCCTTGGAATGCCCGGCATCGGCGCAGCTTCGACGGCACCATGCGACTCTTGGCGGCGGCTTATCCAAGGCTGCCGGAAAAAGCCAGGCATTGGCCGAAGAACTATTACCTTGGCCGGCTTGGGCCGGGCGAGCTC
The DNA here is from genome assembly GCF_030209755.1 of Arthrobacter sp. efr-133-TYG-118. Classification (GTDB taxonomy): domain Bacteria; phylum Actinomycetota; class Actinomycetes; order Actinomycetales; family Micrococcaceae; genus Arthrobacter. The sequence continues at coordinate 119,569 of NZ_JARVRH010000020.1, forward strand.
GGCCCCGGAGAGTAGGGCGCAGGTGCGTGAGCTCACCGCGGTAGAGGAACTTATCGACGGGAGCGCGAGCCGCTTCCTGGGGAGTGCCCCGGTCCAAGGGCTTCGATCCAGGCTCGCTGAGTTCACCGTTTTCGGCCTCAAGCAGGCGTGGGCGTGCATCTTCGGCGCTTCGCTCCTTGCCGTCATTTTCGCTGCCCACCTCTGGTATCCAGCCAACGCCGGCCTCGCGAGGAACGATTTCCTGACGATCGCCGCCGTCGTCATCCAAATCCTGATGGTGGCCACGAGGCTGGAAACCTTGCGCGAGCTCAGGGTCATCGTGCTCTTCCACATGGTGGGAACGGTCATGGAATTGTTCAAGACCGACGTCGGCTCGTGGTCCTATGAAGCCGAGGGTGTCCTCCGCGTCGGCGCCGTTCCGCTCTTCAGTGGCTTCATGTACGCGGCGGTTGGCTCGTACATGGTGCGGGTTTACCGGGTTTTCGACCTGCGCTTCGCCAGGTATCCGCGGCGTTGGATCACTGCGGTCCTCGCTGCGGCCATCTATGTGAACTTCTTTTCGCACCACTACATCGTTGACGCCCGCTGGGTCCTGCTGGCCGCCGTCGTCGTGATCTATGGCCGGTGCGTCATGTACTTCCGGGTGTTTCGACGTCGGCTCCGGATGCCGCTGGTCCTGGCATTCCTGCTGGTGGCGCTCTTCATCTGGATTGCCGAGAACATCGCCACCTGGTCGCACGCTTGGCTGTATCCGAGCCAACTGGATGGCTGGCATTTGGTGTCCCCGGACAAGCTTGTCTCGTGGTTCCTCCTGATGATCATCTCGGTGGTGCTGGTGGCATGGGTCTACAAGCCGATGCCGCCTGCCTCCGCCTGACGGAACACCCGCCGTCGACATCGCCGGAACGCTGCGGAGTCGCCGGAGCGCCCACGCGAACTGGCACTGTTCCCGCGAGTTCGACGTCGGCGCTCAACCGGCGTTCTCCCACGGCGAAATCGGCCATAATTCCCCGTGTTGCCGGGGTTTCTTGACCCTCAGTGGGCGTAGTTGAGCGTACTCGACTCAACTTTGGATTGACATTGAATGAGGGCTGAGTACAGTTGAGTGCAGAACGCTCAACTAGCCGAAGGTTGAGTGCTCCCCGCCCTCCAAGCCCTCCGTGGGTATCGGAATCGGGTGAAATCTCCATCGTCGGCCATTGAAAGGAAGCAACATATGTCACGCGCTGTAGGTATCGACCTCGGAACCACTAACTCCGTCGTCTCTGTTCTCGAAGGTGGCGAGCCCACCGTCATTGCCAACGCCGAGGGTGGCCGCACCACGCCGTCGGTCGTTGCATTCTCCAAGTCCGGTGAAGTCCTGGTTGGCGAAATTGCCAAGCGCCAGGCCGTCAACAACATCGACCGCACCATCGCTTCCGTGAAGCGCCACATGGGCACCGACTGGTCCGTCGCCATTGACGACAAGAAGTACACGCCGCAGGAAATCTCCGCGCGTATCCTCATGAAGCTGAAGAACGACGCCGAGAGCTACCTCGGCGAAAAGGTCACCGACGCTGTCATCACCGTCCCGGCCTACTTCAACGACGCCGAGCGCCAGGCCACCAAGGAAGCCGGCGAAATCGCCGGCATGAACGTTCTCCGCATTGTCAACGAGCCCACCGCCGCCGCACTTGCCTACGGCCTGGACAAGGGCAAGGAAGACGAACTGATCCTGGTCTTCGACCTCGGCGGCGGAACGTTCGACGTCTCCCTGCTGGAGGTCGGCAAGGACGAAGACGGCTTCTCCACCATCCAGGTCCGCGCCACCGCCGGCGACAACCGCCTCGGCGGCGACGACTGGGACCAGCGCGTTGTTGACTACCTGCTGAACCAGCTCAAGGTCAAGGGCATCGACCTGTCCAAGGACAAGATCGCCTTGCAGCGTCTTCGCGAGGCTTCGGAGCAGGCCAAGAAGGAACTCTCCTCCTCCACCAGCACCAACGTCTCCCTCCAGTACCTCTCCGTCACCCCCGACGGCCCGGTCCACCTGGACGAGCAGCTGACCCGCGCCAAGTTCCAGGACCTCACCAAGGACCTGCTCGAGCGCACCAAGAAGCCGTTCCACGACGTCATCGCCGAGACCGGCATCAAGCTTTCCGAAATCGACCACATCGTGCTCGTGGGCGGTTCCACCCGTATGCCCGCCGTCTACGACCTCGTGAAGGAACTCGCCGGCGGCAAGGAGCCCAACAAGGGCGTCAACCCGGACGAAGTTGTTGCCGTTGGCGCAGCCCTGCAGGCCGGTGTGCTGAAGGGTGAGCGCAAGGACGTTCTCCTGATCGACGTGACCCCGCTGTCCCTCGGTATCGAAACCAAGGGCGGCGTCATGACGCACCTGATCGAGCGCAACACGGCCATCCCCACCAAGCGTTCCGAGACCTTCACCACCGCTGACGACAACCAGCCGTCCGTGGCCATCCAGGTCTTCCAGGGCGAGCGTGAATTCACCCGCGACAACAAGCCGCTGGGCACGTTCGAACTGACCGGCATCGCTCCGGCACCGCGCGGCGTCCCCCAGGTCGAGGTGACCTTCGACATCGACGCCAACGGCATTGTCCACGTCTCCGCCAAGGACAAGGGCACGGGCAAGGAGCAGTCGATGACCATCACCGGCGGCACCGCGCTGTCCAAGGAAGACATCGACCGCATGGTCCGTGAAGCCGAGGAGCACGCAGCCGAGGACAAGGCACGCCGCGAGGCTACCGACACCCGCAACACTGCCGAGCAGCTCGCCTACTCCGTGGACAAGCTCATCGCCGAAAACGACGACAAGCTGCCTGAAGAGGTCAAGACCGAGGTCAAGGCCGACGTCGACGCCCTCAAGAAGGCCCTCGAGGGCACCGACGATGCAGCAGTGAAGACCGCTTTCGAGAAGCTGCAGCACTCGCAGTCGAAGCTCGGCGAAGCGATCTACTCGCACGCCGGTTCCCCGGATGGGGCAAGCAGCGCCGCTGGTGCTGAAGGCGCTCCTGCCGGTGCCAAGGCTGCCGATGAGGACATCGTCGACGCCGAGATCATCGACGAAGACGAAAAGAAGTAAGCATGCCTCACCACGGCAACGACGCAGAGCACTCACCTTCCAACAACGAGGGCAAGCACGACGAGCGTGAAGGAGCCGGTCAGCAGAAGCCGGTCATCCGGGACAACCGCAAGGTTGACCCGGAGACCGGGGCCGCACGCCACCCGCAAGGATCGGCAGCTGATTCCAACGCCGCTGCCGCCGAGGGCGACGCCTTGTCCCAGGCTGAGGAAATCCTCAACGGCATGGAGGTTCCGGCTGAAGAGTCGGTAGCCCCCGGTGCCGCTGCAGAAGCAGAGGCCGCGGAACTCCGCAACGACCTCCTGCGCCTGCAGGCTGAGTACGTCAACTACCGCAAGCGTGTCGAACGCGACCGCGCCGTCGCAGGGGAAATGGCCGTCATCGGCGTCCTGAACTCCCTGCTGCCGGTGCTGGACGACGTCGACGCCGCCCGCCAGCACGGCGATCTCGTCGACGGCCCGTTCGCCGCGATCGCCGCCAAGCTGGAGAACGCGCTGAAGACGTACGGCTTGGAGCGCATCGCGGAAACCGGAGTCGACTTCGACCCCACGATCCACGAAGCGCTCATCCAGCAGCCGGGCGAGGACATCGAAGTAGACACCGTCAGCCAAGTGCTGCGCTCCGGCTACCGGTCCGGTGACCGCGTGCTGCGTGCGGCACAGGTGATTGTGGCTGTGCCGGCTTAGACGGTGTTACCGCCTCACCGTGCCTTCGCGGATGAGGGGGCCCCGCCCCTACGCGTGGCGGCCAAGTCCTACGGACTTTCGCCGCCACGCTCCGGCAGGCCCGATGCCACTCCCGGGCCCCCTCATCCGCTACGGCTCAAGCGGTCGTCTCGCCTAAGGCTTGTCTCACCTAAGGTGGGATGAGCGTAGCGCACGCAACCGAACACAGAAACGAAAGAGAGAAGCCGAGTGGCCAGCCAGGACTGGGTTGAGAAGGATTTTTACGCCATCCTTGGTGTCGCCAAGGACGCCTCTGACGCTGATATTAAGAAGGCGTACCGCAAGCTTGCGCGGAAGTACCATCCGGACACCAATTCCGGGGATGCTACTGCGGAAAAGAAGTTCAAGGACATCTCGGAGGCCTATTCAGTACTCTCGGATGCCGAGGAGCGCCAGCAGTACGATGCTATTCGCGCCATGGGTGGGGCACGCTTTGCTCCGGGGGCAGCTCGCGGGGGGCCGGCCAATGGCGGCTTCGAGGACCTGTTCGGCGGGCTTTTCGGCGGCGGAGCACGCCAGCCTGCAGGGGCCGGGGGTATCCCGCCGGAGTTCGCTGACCTGTTTGGCGGCGGCTTCGGCGGTGGACAGACCGGTTTCCAGCGCGCCCCCCAAAAAGGCAGCGACCGCACGGCGTCGACCTCAATTTCCTTTGCCGGCTCCATTCACGGCACCACAGTGAGCCTGCGCGAAAGCAACGGCAACGTCATCGACGTGAAGATTCCCGCGGGGATCAGGGACGGCCAGAAGGTCCGCCAGCGCGGCAAGGGCAACCCCGGCGCAGCTGGCAACGGGGACCTCATCATCACGGTGAACGTCAAGCCCCACGATTTCTTTAACCGCGACGGCGACAACATCCGCATCCACGTGCCGGTCACCTTCGCAGAGGCCGCCTTGGGTTCCAACATCCACGTGCCAACGCTCGACGGCGACACCGTCACCGTCCGCGTCCCGGCCGGCACCCCTTCCGGCCGCACGCTCCGGGTCAAGGGTCGCGGCGTCAAGACATCGAAGGCCACCGGAGACCTGCTGGTGACGATCGACGTCTCCGTCCCGCAGAACCTCAACAAGGAGGCCGAGGAGGCCGTCAAGGCATTCGCCGCGGCCACGGCCGATGCCGATCCTCGCCACGACTTGGCCGCCAAGGCCCGCTTGTAGCGGCAGAACACACGGGAGGGACGTAGGCATGGGCATAGACATCAACCAGCCGATCTTCGTCATCTCCGTCGCGGCCGAACTGGCTGACATGCACCCGCAGACCCTGCGCCAGTACGACCGCCTCGGCATCGTGTCGCCGAGTCGCGCCCCGGGCAAGTCCCGGCGTTACTCCCAACGGGACATCGACCGCTTGCGCGAGGTCCAGCGGCTCTCCCACGAGGGCGTGTCCCTCGAGGGCATTAAACGCATCCTCGAGCTCGAAAACCAAGTGGCCGCGCTGCAGTTCCGCGTGGCCGAGTTGAGCGAGGAATTGCAACGCCGGCGGAGTCCGATGGAGGCCCGTATTTTCGCTGCAGGAGCAGCGGGCGACGTCGTCAGCCTGGCCCGCGGGCAGCGCCCCCGGGCGCGGTCCCAGGCAGTTGTGGTGTGGCGACCGCGTCCGGGGGAGTAGTCCTCTATTCCTGCGAGAGGGAAGCCAGCAACACCGGCGCCTCTTGCCCGGTCCACGTACCCCGCAGGGCAGGTGAATTTTCCGGACCCGGTGTCGCCGGATCCAGGACACGATTCACCAGCAGCGTGAGCTCACCGGCGTCGATGCTGGTGACGCTGTCGTCGGTGACCGGGGCTCCCGGGGTCACCGAAGGGACTTCGCTACCGGGGGCTCCACTGCCCTTGACCTTGACGGAGCTGGCGCGCGGCTCCAGGGCGCCGTCGACCTCCACGAATTGTCGGGCTTCCTCTTGTCCAGTGAGGATGGCGGTGGCCAGGGCAGCTACGTAGGCGGGATCGGCGCAGGCGTCGTACACCCACCTCCTGCCCAGCACGGAGTGTTCCATGGTGCCGAGCAGCCAGTCCTGCGCACCGGTCAATTCCGAACCCCGGTAGCTCAGGGGAACCTGATAGACCTTGCCGCCGTGGGAGAGCAGATGGGTCTCTAGGCCCACTTCGCCGTCCGGATCATCGAAGCGGTACGCACCGAGCAGCCCGGGCGGCGCGGAGTCATCCTTGGTGAACCACGGCTGGGCGGGCAAATACCTTTCGATGAGCTCAAGTTTGCTGGGACTCAGGGTTGCTCGATGGATGATAGCCATGCAGTCCAGCCTAGTTGGCCAGTGCGGGCGCGGAGACTGCTCTCGGGGTCCAACGCAGGTGCGTGTTGTCGGCGTCGGACTCGCGCTCTTTCAAGAGTGAAAGCCTGGGCCTAACGGCATCCGTGCGGGAACTTGGCGGTTTGCGTCGGCCAGCCCGGAACTGCGGCACCCACTGCGCCCCGGGGCCTTGGTATTCCTGCTCGGCTGCGGCGTGCAGGGTCCACTGCGGGTCGTACAGGTGCGTCCGGCCCAGGGCCACGAGGTCTGCCCTGCCCGCAAGCAGGACGGAATTGACGTCGTCGTATGTGGAAATGGCACCAACGGCGATCACAGCCACACCTGCCGGGGCGGCAACTTCCTGGCGGATGCGGTCGGCGAACGGCGTCTGGTAGCTGCGGCCGAAAGCCGGTTGTTCCTCCTTGGCGACCTGCCCGGTGGAGACGTCGATGCCCGCGGCGCCATGGGCCACGAATGCGCGCGCGATGTCGAGCGAGTCGTCAGAGGTGTTGCCGCCTTCGATCCAGTCCGTCGCGGAGATGCGTACCGTCACAGGCTTGCTGGCAGGCCACGCCGCACGGACGGCGTCGAACACCTCCAGGGGGAACCGCAGGCGGTTCTCCAGGCTGCCACCGTACTCGTCCGTCCGGCGGTTGGACACGGGCGAGAGGAACGAGGAAAGCAGGTAGCCGTGGGCGGCATGGACCTCAAGGAGGTCGAAGCCTGCCTCTTCGGCACGGAGGGCCGCGGCGACGAACTCTTCCTTGATGGCGGCCATTCCTGCGCGGTCGAGTTCCACAGGCGTCTGGTTGCCGGGACCGTATGGCAGGGCTGTCGGTCCAACAGCCTGCCAGTTGCCGGATGCGAGCGGTTCGTCGATGCCTTCCCACATCAGCCGCGTGGAGCCTTTGCGGCCGGAATGACCCAGCTGTGCGCCGATCTTGGCCGTCGAACGCGCATGGACGAAGTCCACGATTTCCTTCCAACTGTCGCGCTGTGTGTCCGTGTACAGGCCGGTGCAGCCGGGGGTGATCCGCCCGGTCTTGGAAACACACACCATTTCGGTCATGACCAATCCGGCGCCGCCGAGTGCCTTGGAACCGAGGTGCACTTTGTGGAAGTCGCCCGGGACGCCATCCACCGCGGAGTACATGTCCATGGGGGAGACCACAATGCGGTTCTTGAGCTCCAGTCCGCCGATCCGGAACGGTTGGAACATGGCCGGGGCAGTCTCCGTGAGTCCTTGGGACTCGGCGAAGTTGCGGTCCACGGCGTCGGCGAATTCCGGGTCGCGCAGCCGCAGGTTTTCCTGAGTGATGCGGCGGCTCCGGGTGAGGAGGTTGAAAGCGAACTGCGTCGGGTCCTGCCCCTTGTATTGGGCGATCCGCTCGAACCATTCAAGCGAAGCCTGGGCGGCACGCTGGGTGGAAGCGACAACCGGACGACGCTCCGTTTCATAGGCAGACAACGCCGACTCCACATCCGCGTGCTCGTGCAGGCATGCGGCAAGTGCCAGGGAGTCCTCCATGGCCAGTTTGGTTCCGGAACCGATGGAGAAGTGCGCGGTATGAGCCGCATCGCCGAGCAACACGACATTGCCATGGCGCCAGCTCTCGTTACGCACGGTGGTGAAGTTGATCCACTTGGAGTTGTTGGACAGGACCTCGTAGCCGTCGAGCTCCTCCGCGAAGATGGAACGGATCTTGCTGATCGCCTTCTCGTCGGACACCCCGGGAGGGAAGATGTCGGCAGCGGTCTCGTCGAAGCCGGCAGCCCGCCACACGTCCTCGTGCATCTCGACAATGAACGTGGATCCTTCGTCGGAATACGGGTAGCCATGGATCTGCATGACGCCCCATTCTGTTTCCTTGACGAAGAACTTGAACGCCTCGAACACTTGGTCCGTACCGAGCCACATGAATTTGTTGGGCCGCAGATCCAGGCTCGGAGCGAAGGAGTCCGCGTACTTCGCGCGGATCTGGGAGTTGATGCCATCCGCTGCGAGGACCAGGTCATAGTTGGCCTCAAGCTCTTCCACCGGCGGCGCAAGGGTCTGGAAACGCAGGTCGACGCCGAGCTCGGCACACCGGCGCTGAAGCAGTTCCAGCAGTTCCTTGCGACTCATGGCCGCAAAGCCCTGGCCGCCCACCGTCACCGTTTCGCCGCCGAAGTGGATGTCGATGTCGGACCAGCGGGCGAAGCGCCGGCTCATGTATTCGGCCACGACAGGGTCGGCGTTGCCGATGCCGCCGAGAGTCTCATCGGAAAATACGACGCCGAAACCGAAGGTGTCACTGGCAGCGTTTCGTTCCCAGAGGGTGATCTTGTGTGACGGGTCGAGTTGCTTCATCAATGCCGCGAAGTACAGGCCGCCGGGGCCGCCTCCTACGATTGCGATTTTCATTCTTTTGCTCCTTCTCAGGCCTGGCCCAAGCCTGCGCCGGCAAGCTGTTCGGGGTCGTTGTCGATACGGTCGCGCAGCTTGAAATGCTGCAGCTTGCCGCTGGGATTGCGGGGAAGTTCGTCAACGAACCGGATGTCCCGCGGGTACTTGTAGGGGGCGATCGTCCGTTTGACGAAGTCCTGTATTTCCTTGCGCTTCGCGTCATCGCCCCTGACGCCTTCGCGCAGGACGATGAACGCGCAGACGACGCTGCCGCGTGCCTCGTCGGGCCGGCCGATGACCGCGTTCTCCACCACGTCCGGGTGCAGGTCGATGGCGGTTTCCACCTCGGGGGCGCCGATGTTGTAGCCGGAGGAGACGATCATGTTGTCGGACCGGGCCTGATAGGTGAAGTACCCGTCCTCGTCTTTCGTGAACGTATCGCCGGTGATGTTCCAGCCGTTGACCACGTAGTTCGATTGCCGTGGGTCGTCCAGGTAGCGGCATCCGGTGGGGCCGATGACGGCGAGCCGGCCAAGCTGCCCGGGTCCTAGTTCCAGGCCCTCGTCGTCGAGGATGGCTGCCCTGTACCCGGGCACGGCCCGTCCGGTGGTGCCGGGCCGGATGTCGTCCCCGGACGCGGAAATGAAGACGTGCAAGAGTTCGGTAGCTCCGATGCCATTGACGAGCCGGAGACCGGTGGCCACCCGAACGGCTTCCCACGTTTCCTTGGGCAAGTGTTCGCCCGCCGAGACCGCTACGCGGAGCTTGCGGAGCAACGATCCGCGGCCTTCCTTGAGGATGGCCCGGTAAGCAGTGGGTGCGGTGAACAGGATGGTGGCCCCGGCAGCGGCGGCACTCTCAGCAAGTTCCACGGGGGTGGCCCGTTCGGTCAACAACGAGGATGCGCCGAAGCGCAGGGGGAAGACCACCAGCCCACCGAGGCCGAACGTGAAGGCGAGGGGTGGTGAACCGGCAAACACGTCGTCGGCGGTTGGCTGCAGAATATGGCGGGCAAAAGTGTCGGCGTTCGCGAGGATGTCCCTGTGGAAATGCATGGTGATCTTCGGCGTGCCCGTGGTGCCCGACGTCGGGCCGAGCAGCGCGACGTCGTCGGCGGAGGTCGGCACGGCAGCGAACTCGCCGCTCTTGGCGGCACAGCGGGACGCGAGGTCACCGGCGTCGTCGGATCCATAGGAGAGGACAACGGTGTCCTCGCCTACCGCCGCGAGCAGTTCGTCCATGAACCGGTGGTCGGAGATGGCTACGGTGGGACGCGTGAGGCTGATGATCGTGCCGACCTCGCTGGAACGCAGCATCGGCATGGTGGTGACAACGACGGCCCCGGCCTTGAGCACGCCAAGCCAGGCCGCGACAATCCAGGGATTGTTCGGACCGCGCAACATGACGCGGTTGCCAGGCACCACGCCCAGGTCCTCGGTGAGGACCTGGGCGACTTGGTTGGCGCGCCGCTGCAGCTCACCGTACGTCCAGACCGTGCCGTCGGGGGTAACCAGAGCGGCCCGCTCTGCACCATGGTTTGCGACGGCCTCGTCAATGAGCGCCGCTGCTGCGTTGAGCGTTGCCGGGTACTGGAGTTCCGGCAGGGTGAATTCGAGGGTCGGCCACGTGCCGGCCGGTGGCAAATGGTCGCGGGTGAAGGTGTCCACGTGGGCTGATCTCAACATTGTCATGGCCACTCCTTTCAGTAATACGGCGGATAAGTCGAAGGTGTTCAGGAGCCGGCGCGGATCATGCCTTCTTGGGCAACCGTTGCCAGCAGGCGTCCTTGCCTGTCAAAGAAACGGCCCGTGGCCAGCCCCCTGTTGCTTTGCCCGGACACGGCCTCTTGTGCGTACAGGACCCAGTCATCGACGCGGCCGTCCCGGTGGAACCACATGGAGTGGTCCAGGCTGGCCGTGGCGAGTCCGGGGCTGGACCAGTGGAGCCCGTTCACCCGGAGCAAAGGCTCGAGGATGGTGTAGTCGCAGACGTATGCCAGCGCGGCTCGGTGCAGATCTGCCGTCGCGTGTTCGTCACCGGCGTCGGGCAATTGCTCGAAGGCTTTCACCCAGATTGCTTGATGCGGCACAGAATCGCCTTCGACCTGCAGATATACCGGCCCGGGAATGTGTCGCATGTCGAAGCTGCGCTTCGAGGACCAGTACTCGGCAGCCGGTCCCTCGACCCCCTGTAGCACCTCGGCCGCACTGCGCAGGGATTCGGGTTCGACGGCGGTTGGCGCCAAAGGCTGGAACTCCGGACCGCCTTCGGGAACCTGGAAGGAACCCATCGCCGCGTACACGGTCTTGCCGTTTTGGTGTCCACGCACGCTGCGGGTCGAGTATCCACGGCCGTCGCGGAGGCGTTCGACCTCGTAGCGGACCGTGGCCCCGATCTCCACGGGGCGCATGAAGTAGCTGTGCATTGAGTGCAGCTGCCTGTCAGCGTCGACCGATCGCATCATCGCGGCCGCGGCCTGGGCCACCATGTCCCCTCCGTAGGCTTTGGGCCACGGAACGTACTGCGAGGTGGCTTCGTAGGCTTCGTCGTGAATCTGGGCGGGGACGGCTGTCAGCTCGATGGCTTTGAGGAACGTCTCCGAGGTCAGGATTCCAGTGGACATGTCCATCAGGCCCTGCGGAAGTCTGCGAGGGTCTCGTCGGCAACGTCTTCGAGGTTGACCACGAGGTTCTCCGGGGTGCGCGCGGTCAGCCACACGAGTTCTTCGGTGACTGACATGTTGGCCTCGACATGCGGCATGAACGGCGGGACGAATACCCAGTCGCCCGTCTTGATGTCGAGGAACTCGGAGTAGTTCTCGCCAAAGTAGATGCGGCCGTGGCCGCGGAGCACGTAGCCGCCGGTTTCCGCTTCGCCGTGGTGGTGCGGCAGGGAGCGGTAGCCGGGAACGTTGGAGACCTGCCCGAACCAGATCTTGGTGGCCGGTGTGTGCTGGATGCTGACGCCGGAGACGCGGACACAGTCGCCGGACTGGGCAGTGTTGGTATCTTCTTCACCGGCGCGGGTGACGACCGGCACCACCTTGCCGTCGGCCTGGGCGTAGATGGAGTTGTCGCCTTCGAGGCGGTAGTCGGTAGCGGTTGTGTTCATAGTGGTCACTCCTTTGAAGTGCTTGGTATTGGCTTAGACGTTGGCGGGGACGGGTGCGTGGATTCTGAATTGGTTTTCCAGCCTTCCGATGCCGTCGATTTCGGTGGTGAGGACGTCGCCGTCGTTCAGGAAGCGCGGCGGTGTCATACCCATCCCTACTCCGCCGGGCGTACCAGTCAGGACAAGGTCTCCGGGGCGCAGGATGGTGAACTGGGAGACGTAGGAAAGGAGTTTCGCCGGTCCGAACACCAAGGTGCTGGTGTTCCCGTGCTGCACGAGCTCACCGTTGACGTAGCCGCGGACCTCAAAGTCGCCGTCCGCTTCGTCCGCGGTCACCATGACCGGGCCTACCGGGGTCGTTCCGTCGAACGCCTTGCCTTGGAACCACTGCAGCGTGCGGTTCTGCCAGTCGCGCATGGAAACGTCGTTGGCGATTGTGTACCCGGCAATTGCCGCGCGGGCTTGGTCCTCGTCCGCGCGGAACAGCACGGAGCCGACCACGACGGCCAGCTCGGCTTCCCAGTCGACCTTCGCGCTGCCGTGGACATGGATGGTGTCAGCCGGCCCGACAAGGGTGTCCGCGTACTTCGCGAAGAGCGTGGGGTATTCCGGCAGTTCGCGGCCCATCTCCTGAATGTGGTCGCCGTAGTTCAGCCCGCAGCAGATGACTTTTCCGGCCCGTGGAAGCAGAGGTGCCAGCTCGCTGGCAGGTGCGGAAACGACTCCCGGTCCAGACGCTGCAACAAACGCTGCTTCCGCCAGGGCGCGCCAGCCCGGGACGTCGAGAAGTGCTCCGACGTCGTTGGCCGGCAGCGGTACGTAACTGTTCCCGCCCATAGCGAGCGCCGCCGTCGTGCTCCCGTCGGCTGTCCGTAAGGTGGCCAGCTTCATGCGTGTTGTCCCTTCGTGTGCTGTCGATTCCTACATTCATTCCGATGTGTCTTAAATCTAATGTGTCGACTTTTTTACGATCGTCACATATGCTCAACGTAGCACGGCGGGGAATGATCTGCACAGGGATTTTTTCGAACATGTCGCAGCCGCCACCAAGAGGAGGAGCAATATGAGCCACAAGACCGTCAATCCCGAGTCGCTCCCAAAGCCGTCGGGCTTTGCGCACGGAATGCTTGCCGGAAACACTCTGTTCTTGGGTGGTCAGACGGCCCTGGACAAAGCCATGAACATCGTTCCCGGCGGGATCGTAGAACAGTTCACCCAGGCGTTTTCCAATGTGCTGACTACCCTGCGCGAGGCGGGCGGATTACCCGAGGACCTGGTCAGTGTGACCATCTACCTCACCGACGTGGACGACTATATGGCCAACGGCCGCGAGATCGGACGGATCTGGCGCGAAATGGCCGGTTCCGAGTATCCCGCGATGGCCGGAATCGGTGTCACCCGGCTGTGGCAGAAGGAAGCCCTCATCGAGATCCAAGGCATCGCCGTCATTCCGGAGCGCTAGCCCCTGCGGCGCAACTCCCCAAGAACTTTCGAGCAAGGAGACAACGATGTCACACAGCTTCGACCTGATTAAAAACCGCGAACGCGGACTCAAGCGCGAACTCACCAGCCCACAGTTGACCATGATCGCGCTGGGCGGCGCGATCGGCACTGGGCTTTTCCTCGGAAGCAAGTTCGCCATATCTTTCGCCGGACCCAGCGTCCTGCTGAGCTATGCGATCGGTGGCCTGATCGCCGTGATGCTGATGGGCGCGCTGGCTGAGATGACCGTGGCCCATTCAACCACCGGGTCCTTCGGGGCTTTCGCCGAGCACTACATTTCGCCCCTCGCCGGATTCCTGGTGAAGTACCTCTACTGGTCCTGCGTTGTGCTGGCCGTGGGCACCGAAGTGCTTGCGATCGGGGACTACATGAAGCTCTGGTTCCCGGGAGTTCCTCCGCTGGTCTGGATCCTGTTGTTTGCCGGCGTTCTCATCGCGGTCAACATGTTCAACGTCAAGGCTTTCGGCACCCTGGAATACTGGTTCTCCAGCATCAAGGTGTTCGCCATCCTCGGATTCATCCTGCTCGCCGCCATCCTGATCTTTGGAAAGCGAGAGGCCGGCTACGGAATCCATAACTACACTGCCGAGGGCGGGTTTTTCCCCAACGGCGTGTCCGGCATGTGGGTGGCCGTGATTGTGGCGATCTTCAGCTACCTCTCGGTGGAGATGATCGCCATTGCCGCCGGTGAAGCGAAGGATCCGGGAACGGCCGTCAAGAAGGCGTTCAAGGTCACTGTATTCCGTCTCTTCCTCTTCTACATCCTGACCCTGGCGCTGATCCTGGCCATTGCACCTGTCAGCCAGATCCTTGCCGGAAACAGCCCTTTCGTCACCGTCATGCAGGTCATTGGCATTCCGTTCGCCGATTCAGTCATCAACGTCGTGGTGATTGTTGCTGCGCTTTCGGCCATGAACTCGCAGCTCTACATCTCCACGCGCATGATGTTCAGCTTGTCCCGCGCAGGGCAGGCGCCCGCCGTGTTCGGGCGGCTTCACAAGAACGGTTCCCCGGTCAATGCACTGATCCTCTGCACAGGTGGAATCGCCGTGGCGGCCTGCGTGTACGCCCTGAATCCGGAGTCAGGCTTCACCTTCATGATGGCGCTGTCCATGTTCGGGGCAATGGCCACGTGGCTCATGATCTTCGTGACCCATCTGGCGTTCCGACAGGCAGCGAAGCGCGACGGGACGGCTCTGTCGTACAAGCTGCGGTTTTACCCGGTGGCCTCCTGGGCCGGAGCGATCCTCATGGTTGCCATCATGGTCACCACCCTCTTCGTTGACGCCTTCCGGATGACACTGATCTTCGGGGTTCCGTTCGCCATCGGTATCGTCGTCCTCCACTTCGTCCTGAAGAAGGGCCGCAGAGGCTCCGCTCAGGGAACTGCAGAGTCCGACTCCGACGGTTCTGCAACCGGCACCGCCGGCGGATCCGCCGTCGTCGGCTCCGATTTCGACGGCGACCGGAACCTGGAGGGGGCCGCGAACTCCTAGGGCGTGGTGTGGGCCGGCCGCATTGCGGCCGGCCCACCTGCGCGCTGCCTGGACTTGCCCGCCAGAACTGTGTTGCCGCAGAGTTCCAGTGAGTCACGGCCGAATTCGTGTCAGCGCGGCGTCCACAACCGTCCAAGCCATCGCGATCGCGCCTTCGATGAGCGCCTGATCAGCTCGCTCCGAGGCTGCAGCTTCTGTGAACGCGGACTGGTGGTTGGACACAGGCGAGTCACAAATCTTGACGTGCGGATGAAGGCTTGGGACGACTTGGGAGACGGCGCCGAAGTCGGTGGAGGCACGGAATGCGCGGGCTTCCGGATCCTGCGGAAAGCTTCGGCCTAGGGCCTCCGCATTCTGCTGATACAGCGAGGCCAGCCGCGGCGACTGCACAACATTCGGGTATGTCAGTTCCCATTCCAATTCCACTGTGCAGCCGGCCGCGAGGGCTGCCCCCGTGAAGCAGGCCTCGACACGTGGGACCATATCCTCAAGGTCCGCAAGGGTCTGGGCTCTGATCCCGTACACACCCGCGGAACTTCCCGGGATCACGTTGGCAGCAGAACCGGCATTCGTGACAACACCATGGACTCGGGTGTCGTTGGGGAGCTGCTGGCGAAGCAAACCGACGGCGACCTGCGCGATGGTCGATGCGTCGGCGGCGTTCGCTGCCTCCCATGGCGATGCCGCGGCGTGCGAGCTCTTACCGGAGAACTCGAAGGAGAAACCGGTGCTGGCGAGGAAGCCTGGTGAGGCGTCTTCGAATGGCGCAGGATGAATCATCATGGCCATGTCGGCGCCGATGAATGCACCTTGTTCCAGCATCAGGATCTTGCCGCCGCCGGTCTCCTCTGCCGGGGTGCCCAACACTTCGACCGTGAGATCGAGCTGCTCAGCCACGCCCTTCAGTCCCACAGCCGCAGCGACTGCGCATGCTGCGATCAGGTTGTGGCCGCAGGCGTGGCCAAGCTCTGGCAATGCGTCATACTCTGCCACCACGATCGCTTTGAAGGAGCCTGCTCCGGCAACTGCGGAGATCGCGGTGTCCAGCCCAAAGGCGCGTTCTGTCACTGTGAATCCGGCTGCGCGCAGCTCGTTCGCGACTTCCCTGCTGGACTTAAACTCGGCAAAACCGAGTTCGGGCATGCCGTGGATGCGATGGCTGAGGTCGATCGCCTGGTCGCGAAAAGCCTCTATCTCCGCTTGCACTGCCTCTTTAATGGCGTTTCGGAGTTGGGTATTCCTGGTGGCAGATGCACCTATGGTCTCGGGGATGGCTGCGTTGGCGCTCATACGTCGGCCGCCGCAACGAATCCGACAGCATGGCCTTCGGGCACGGCAAAGGACCCGCCCCCTGGCGCCGTCGTCAGGAAAGCCCACACGAATCCCGTGACGGGCATCTTGACCTCTTCCAACACCGACCCATCCATGCCCACGATGTGCGCAACAACGCTGCCTTGCTCCATAACTGTTCCTGGATCGCAAACCGGGAATAGAACACCTGACTCGCGGGAGGTGAGTACCCCATGGTAGGTGAAACTTCCTTGGAGCCTTTCCACCAACTGGGGTGCAACTGGTTCCTCCAACATTCCTAGCTTGGACATGACGTTGAGGACACCTCGGACACCCGCTTCGTATCCTTGGTGTCCATGCTCGTCGAGCAACTCGACCATCAGCCCCGGAATACCATGTGCTGAGGAGGCAGCAGCGGGCTGGCCGTCCACGGACCCCACCTTCTCCGCGGTACCGTCCTCTGGGTCGGTCATCAGAACCGGGGTGACGCCGAAAGCTTCCGCCATTGCGCGCTGGACTTGGCGGACCTCGGGTGAGGAGCACTGCGCCGCGAACTCCATCGACATGGGCACCGCCGGCTCCGCGTTGTTGTGCAAGTCGATGTAGTGAGTCGCGACATCGAAGAGACTGCGGACTTGCGCCCCTATCCGCAGCGTTGGTGATCCGGCTGGGTCGCTGGGCCAGTAGCACGGCATTCCCAGGTGGATGCCGTCCTCGGGAGAGGCGTAGGTCGCCCGGTCGAAAGCAAGGGGATTGGTCACCGGAACTGAGATCAATGTTCCTCGCAGCCTCGCCGGGTCAATGCGCGCGATGAGCTTGAGAAGTGTTCGTGTTCCCGTGATTTCAGTGCCATGCGTGGCTCCAGTGACAAGAAGGACAGGACCAGGCTCCGCCCCGTGCATGATGCTCACCGGCACACTGACCACTTGTCCGGAGGCGGACGTGGTAGCGGTCAGGCGACCGTGTCGCAGTTCCCCTGCGGGTACGTGGAGGGATCCGACCTCGAATACGCTCATTGCGGGATTCCTTAATGTTGGTTTCACGATGTGGCAGGCGTCGCTGTGGAGGCGAGGCAGCGGTGGGTGATGGCATCGGTGGTTAGCTGATCCCCGGTCAGCTCTCCGGAGACGGCCCCGTTCTTGATGACAATGACTCGATGACAAAGATGGGCGAGATCCTCGTATTCACTGCTCGCGATCACGACGGAGCAGCCGTCTCGGGCTGCGCGGTTGATCAGGTCAAAGAGAGTCTTCTTTGCTCCCACGTCCACGCCGTTGGTCGGTTCGTGGAGGAAGAGAACGTGGGGACGGGTGAGCAGCCACTTGGCAAGGATTAGTTTTTGCTGGTTGCCGCCGCTGAACGAGCTCAGGGGCAGATCGGGCGCCAGCGGCCGCAACCCAACACGGCGCATCGCCTCGATTGCGTCCTTGTGCTCCTCTGAGTAGGCCATGCGACCCGAACGCCAGTAACGCCTCATGGTGGCCATCGTGAGGTTCTCGGCCGCCGAAGCCGCCATGAGTCCGCTGGAGGTCGCCCGATCTGCGGGGATATACGCCATCCCCATGCTCATGGCACGGCGCGGTCGAAGCCACTTCTGCGCGACTTCCGTGCCTTTGACTTCGACTTTCCCTGCTCCGCGGCTGGCACCGAAGCACAGACCGATGATCTCCTCGAAACCATCTCCCACGAGGCCCGTCAGCCCGAGGATCTCTCCGCGGGACGCCACGAATGAGACATCACGCGTTTCTGCTCCGCTGAGATTTGTAGCCCGTAGGACGGGCTCAGTCACGGTCGTATGTTCGGACGGATAGAGGTTCGTGAGCTCCGTGCCAAGGATGGCCGTTATGAGGTCGTCGGTAGTCGCCGACGCGACGTCCATGGTTGCCACGACTTCTCCTGACCTCAGGATGGTTGCCCGATCGCAAACATCCTTCACTTCGTCGAGTCGGTGCGTCACAAACACCACCGAGCTACCGGTGGCCTTGATCCTGCGGAGGACCTCGAATAGCTGGTGCACCGCGTCCGCCGGGAGGTAGGCTGTGGGTTCGTCCAGGACGAGCACACCCCTTTCTTCGCCGCTTATGGACTCGATGCCCCTGATGATCGACAGCATGGCCCGCTCTACTGCGGACAGGCGTCCGACCACCGCGTCGGGCGAGAGCCCGAGCCCATAACGTCGGAGGGTCTCCTCGGTATAGGACCGTTGGGCGCGCCAGCTGATCCTTCCCCACTGTGTTCGGTAACGGCCTAGCCCGAGCGTCTCCATGACGGTGGACGAGAGGACCAGGCCGAGATCCTGGTGCACAAATCCAAGCTTCAGGCGTTCTGCCGTCTTAGGGTCGATCGGGAGGCCCTCCGACCGGCCGGACACCGTGACGCAGGGAGCATTGTCTGCCGTGTAGCCCCCATCCGGGGCGATCTGGCCGGCGAGGAGTTTGATCAGTGTGGACTTGCCTGAGCCATTCTCGCCCAGGAGGGCATGGATCTCACCGGACGCGATGTTGAGGTATGCCTCCTTGAGGACGGGACGGGCCCCGTAGGACTTAGTGAGATGCTCGGCCCGAAGCAGGGGCTCCTGGTTCGTTGAGTTCATGGTACTGATCACCCTTGCCAGAGCCGGGTGTAGAAGGTACGGAAATCGAACGAGCCGTACCAGTCGCCGGACTTCTTCGCGAGGTCGATCGTGTCGATGTTGGCCCGCGTAAATGTCCGGTTCGGGACCTGCTCGTCTGCAACCGCATCCTCGCCTGCGATCGCGCGCATCGCCTGGTCAACCGCAGCCCACCCCATTTGGTAGAGGTTGGTCCCTACTGTCGCCGCCTCCGGGTCCGCCTTGTCCTGGAGCCCGCTCATTGCCCCGACAATGGCGTTCGAGCCCACCAAGCGGATGTTTCGGCCTGCGAGCCCGGTGATCGACGGCTTGATCGCCAGATTCATGTCGTCGACGAGGCTCACAACGTAGCGGGTTTCTGGATTGCGCTGCAGAAACGCGTTGACCTGCGGTTGCAGGAGAGACGACCAAGCTTCCAAAGGTGCGTCCTGCACGGCGACCTTGGCATCGGGGCACAACTGGGCGAACTGTTTCGTGAACTGGTCGACCACATCGGAACTCGAGGTTCCGAAGCTCGAAGAGCCCAGGTAGAGCACACCTGCGTGGCACGACGAGTCTGCAGCCACGAAGTTGGCCTGCCGTGTACCCACGTCGTTCGTTGCCGACGCGTAGGCAAATACACCGATATCGCCAAGTTCCTTAGAGACCTTGCCCGGCGCGTCACTGCCGACACTGATCACGGGGATCCGGTGGCTTTTGGCCCCGGTGATGCTCGATGCAACGCTCTTCGGGGGCGTGCCCTGAAGCAGGATGACGTCGACGGATTGGGCGACTGCCTGATCTACGAGGGAAGCGGCCTTCGGAGGATCGCCCTCGCTGTCCGAAACAGTGACGGTGGCACCCGCAGCCGCGGCGCCCTCCTTGACGCCGGCAAGAACGTCCTGGCTGAACGGGAAACTGAGGCCGCTCGCGATGAACCTGATGTTTTTGCCCCGTAAGGAAGTCCCGTTCTTGACCGACGGGATCTTGGGGCTAGCGGTCACCGGCGCGATGTCGAGGGCTAGCGCCTTGGTGGCGACGCTTTCCGGGCTTGAGGACCCCCCGGCATTTGTGCCCTCGCTCGCTCGTTGACAGCCCGTCATGCCCAGGAGCGCAACGGAAATCACGATGGGCAGGATGGCTGTACGTTTCTGTCTCATCATTTGAAATCACCTAAATTTGTTTGGGTCGAGAACGACATTGTTCTTGGATGCTTATGCGCGATTTGTTCGGCCGTTGCGGCGAGCCGCAAACGTTGAGAGGGCGACTCCCAGGATCAGGGCCATGCCGTAGAACACCTGCGTCACCCAGCCAGCCAGTCCCAAGAGCTGAAGCCCGGTGATGCCGGTTGCGAGGAAGTATGTTGCGACCGCCGTTCCTAAGATGTTGAAACGGCCGGGCGTGAAACTGGTGGATCCGAGCATCGCGGCCGCGAACGGTGCGAGCGCGTAGCTGGTACCAACGTTTGGGTCAGCCGAGCCGAGCACGCCGGTAAGCAGAACTGCGGCCACCGCGCCAAGAAGGCTGGATACGATGAGGGACCCGGCTCGGATCGCGTCCACTCGAACTCCGGACAGGCGAGCTACCTCTCGCCCGGCACCTGTGAAGTACAGGCTGCGGCCGATGGGCGTGTGTTGGAAGAAGTACCACGCCACAACAACCACACCCAGGGCGTAGAAAAAGACGAGCTGGATCCCGCCCACAGTGCTTCGGGCGGCATCGACCAGGTCCACAGAGATGCCGGTGACGGTGAGGTTATTCAGCCCCAGAGCGAAGCCGATGAGCACCGAGGTCATCGCGAGCGTGACAATGAGTGAACTGATCCCGATTCGGACGACGAAGAAGGCGTTCACGCATCCGACCACCAACCCAATTGCCAGCGCCACGAGCACTGTCGGCATCAGCGGCCACCGTTGGATGACGTTTAGATATCCCATCGTGACCACCGTGATCACCACTACACCGCTCGACGACAGATCGAACTCCCCGGCGGCCATGGGAATGGTCACGGCGATTGCCACGATCAGGACCGTGGCCTGCGAACTGAGGAGGTAACCCAAGTTCGAGCCTGAGAGGAAAACTCCGGGCAGGAGCACGCCAAAGGCCACGATCATCAGGGCCCAGGTGATAATCAGCCCGAAGCGCGAACCGATCAGAGCGATCCGATCGTGAGCCCGCAACCTCGGCTCGGCCAGGGGGGCGTCAGCCGTGTTTGCGGGACTGGACGGTCCGTCCTTAACCAGGCCACCGCGAGACGTCGCGGGGGAGGCCGCAGGGTCTTGTCCGATTCGCGTTTGCGCCATTTTGTCACTCCTATGGATCTCACTCAGTGCTTGCGCGTTGTCGCGCTTTAAGAAAAGTCTGAGGTCAACGATCATAAGAGGCAGAAATTTGTTTGAATTCAGCAACAACACGGCCAAAATTGTAGGAAAACGATCCTCGCTCCGGCTGGTTGGGCTCAGTCCGTCCAAGGCCGGAGCGGGACCACGCCCGCGGACCGACCATTTTCTCCGAGAAGCCTGCCCATTCGCTTGACGGACCGCAGATCGATAACCCGATTAGACACAACCACAAAGGGAAACCGCTCAAGCAGGGTTGCCTCTACCGCCTCGATCTCTCCCAGCGAGTGGAGCCAACAGGTCGCCATGAGGTTGTTGGGTCCTGTCGTTGCCGCCGCGACGCGAACTTGAGACGATCCTGCCAAGCTCCGACACACCTCCTGAAGCCTGTTCGCCGGAACCTTGCCCCAGATTGTTGCCGAGATGGGCCAACCAAACACTGGCGCGGCAAGATCGCACCTGACTCGCACCACCCCACTGTCAACAAGCCGGCCCACGCGACGCCGGGCGGTCGCCGGGGTCACGCCCGCCTGTGCCGCCAAATCCTGGAAGGCCATTCGGCCGTCAATCACCAACGCGTCCAGCAGAGAACGATCCACTGGATCCAGCTGCGGCATCTCCCGGCGGTCGAGCGTATCCCGTGAAGTTACTGATGCGAGCCTGCCTACCTGACCGGCGTCCATCGCGCGGAGCCGCCAGCGGCTACCCTCTCCGTACAGTGTGGTTACAATCGACACTTCGACACGGTCAACTCCGGGATAGCTCCCCAGCCGGCTCAATACACTCTCGTGAAGCGAGTAGAGGCTGCTCGAGAACACCGTCATGGAAAGATCGGGCGCGCCCCCCGTGATTTCCAAGGTCGCCACCGAAGGGTCGTTCTGCAGCCTTACGACCAATTTTTCCCGAAGCCGTGGACGGCACCACATCAAGACGAACGCGGTCACGCCAACAGTGTGAAAAGCCGGACCGGGCGTAGCGCTCACCCAAGCGAGCCCGGCTTCGCGCAAGCGGTCCCACCGGCGAGCCAAAGTGATTGGCGCGACGTCCAGAGCCTGGGAGATCAGAGCCCATGGCGCGCGCGGCGCGCGCTGCAGTGACTCCAACAACGCCAAGTCAAGCTCGTCCGGAGCGATGGATTCGTACACAATTCCCCGACTATTTGAAGGTTGCTTCCCGATGAGGCGGGACGAGACGACCCCGCGTGGCGTTGGCCGCGAGACCTGTGCGCGAACTTAACAGTCGACTCGGCGGTATGTCAACGTCCTTGTTGCCTCGCTGGATCGCACTAGGGTGCCACCAGGTCCGTATTACCGTGGATGAGTTCGTGCGCGTGCGCGGCCGCGAGGGGCGCGGCAAGGCGATGAACCGCCTGGAACGTCTCGCGAACCGCCGGACCGCGCCAATCCTTCGGGAGGTATTCCAGCGGCAGGTTCGGGTCCCGGTACGGGAAGCGGCGCCACAGGGTCAGCATGGGGATGTAGTAGCGAAAAGCATCCCGGCGCAGCTGGGCCGTCGAGTTGGCCAGGGCGGCTCCGGGATCATGGCCTACCAGTCCGGCCCAAAGGTCTCCGGCCCCTTCGTAGAGATCCAGGAATTCGGCGAATTGCTCGTCGATGGCCTTCAGGTCCCACCATTCGGCCACCTTCGGCCGCATGGGGCCCTCAAACAAGTAGTCGCCGCGGAAGAAGTCCACAAACTGAACAAGCCCGCGCGAGGCAAGCCGCTCACGGGCTTGTTCAAGTACCTGGGCCGGTGCGATCCATACCCCCGATGCCACGGACCCAAAACCGAGCCCGGAAAGCTCTGACCGCAGTTGGTGCCGGCGGTTCCGCATTGTTTCGGGGACGGAGAACACCGCGAGGACCCAGGATTCCAGCTGGGCGGAGCGATCGGCGGCGAAGATTCTCCGGTCGCCCTCGCGGAAAACATCCAGAACAGTGTCGGACAGTTCGTATTTGGCGACGCCGTCCTGGCGGACACTTTTGAGGACACCCTTGGCTTTGAGCCGCGAGACTGAGGAACGGACTCCCGGCGCATCGTAGCCGAGGTCGCCCAGCATGGAAATCAGCACGGAGACAGGGAGGGCGTCGCTCGAACTACGGCCGTAGAGCCCATACAGGGTGACGATCAGTTGCTGGTGGCGCACGGAGGGAGCGGGCACGTCCATCATCGTTCAGAACCCCCGATCTTCGGGACTGTCGGTGCGGCCGCCTGCCGGATCCGTTCCGGCCACGGCTGGGCTGAGGCTGAGCCCGCTGGCACGTGTGCTGTGGTCAATGTCCCATGTGCAGCCAGGCCGCCCGGCGAGTTTGGATGTGCGTGGCCATGGACCTCGAACGCAAGGGTCATGGACGTACGGCCGACTTTTTGGATCTTCACGGTTGTCGTCACCCGTTGGCCAAACCACAGCTTGGCCGTGTAATTGACTACTTGCTGCACTCGCGGAGCACTCGGGAAGTACTCCGGAAGCGCCAGATTGCGGAAGAGCTCTGCCTCGGCAGCCTCGACCCAGCGCATGATCGCGGAGTTGTGTTGATGGCCCGACGCGTCAGTGTCCACCCATTCCACAGCCTTGTCGATGCTTGCCTGCATCTCTGGCTGTGCATCGCTGCCCTCCATGGTTCCCCCTTCGGCAACCCTGTATTTGCTCAGGCCGCCTTCAATTGTATACATCAAGTGACGGCCGTTCGGAACTCGATATGCCGAAGGAGGTGGCCCAGGACGGAACGAATCACGGAGGCATCCATATAGCCTCCTGAAACGGTGAGTTAGTCGCTCCCTATTCACATTTGTGGCATCAAAAGTGAATAGCGGCGGTCCTGGCCGTTCCTCAGGCGCGCATCCCTACTCCGCGAACAAGCCGGCCAGGTCCTCCGCTGTCAGGGCGCCACCAGTCAGGGCATCGCCTTCCATGACATCCGCGAACAGCTTCGACTTCCTCGTCTTGAGCGCCATCACCTTTTCCTCGATGGTGTCCTTGGCCACCAGCCGGTAGACCATCACGTTCCTCGCCTGCCCGATCCGGTGGGTGCGGTCCACGGCCTGCGCTTCAGAAGCCGGGTTCCACCATGGGTCCAGCAGGAAGACGTAGTCGGCCTCGGTGAGGTTCAGGCCGAAGCCGCCGGCCTTCAAGGAAATGAGGAACACGGGCGCTGCGCCGTTCTTGAATTCGCTCACGACGTCGGCCCGGTTCCGGGTGCTGCCGTCGAGGTAGCAATACTCGATGTCCTCCGCGTCGAGCCGCTCCCTGACCTTGCCCAGGAATCCCGTGAACTGGCTGAAAATGAGGGCCCTGTGCCCCTCCGCAACGAGGTCCTCCAACTGTTCGAACAGCACATCGAGCTTGGACGAGCGCACTGCGGACAGGGACTCGTCCACCAGGGAGACATCCAGGCTCAGCTGCCGCAGCAGGGTGAGCGACTGGAAAATAGTGAAGCGGTTCTTATTGACGTCGTCGATGAGCCCAAGGATTTTCTGCCGCTCACGTTGCAGATGCGTCTGGTACACCTTCTGGTGCCGCGGGTTCAGCACCACTTCCAGCACCTGCTCCTGCTTGGGCGGCAGGTCCTTGATGACTTGCTCCTTGGTGCGGCGCATCATCAGGGGGCGGACCCGACGGCGGAGCTTGGCGAGCTGGGCCTTGTCGCCGTTCTTTTCGACAGGCTTTTGGTAGTACTCAGCGAAGCGGCGCGGGCTGGAGAATAGCCCGGGTGCGACAATAGAGGTCAGCGCCCAGAACTCCATGAGGTTGTTTTCAAGTGGCGTTCCCGTGATGGCCAGCTTGAAGGATGCCGGGAGTTTCCGGGCGCACTGGTACGCCTTGGACTGGTGGTTCTTCACGAACTGGGCCTCGTCGAGCATCAGCCCGGCCCATTCCTTGGCCGCGTAGGCCTCGTAGTCGATCCGGAATAGCGCGTAGGAAGTGATGACGACGTCGGTTCCGGCCATGGCTTCCTGCGGATCCGTGCCGCTCTTGGCGAAGGTCTCTCCGACGGTCTTTATGCTCAGGCCGGGCGCGAAGCGTTGGACCTCGGCGGCCCAGTTGCCCACGACGCTGGTAGGCGCGACCACCAAAAAGGGAGCGCTGCCGCCCGCGCCGTCCGCGGCGGATTCAGCCTTCTCCTTCGCCGCGCACATCAAAGCAATCGCCTGCACCGTCTTGCCGAGGCCCATGTCGTCGGCCAGGACGCCGCCCAGGCTGTGCCGGTAGAGGAAGCTCAACCAGTTGAAGCCCTCCAGCTGGTACGGACGGAGCTCGGCATCAAGCGAGCCCGGCAGCGGTAGCCCGGTCACGCCGTCGTCGAGCAAGCCGCCCACGGCCTCGCGCCATGCGGCCGCTTGCTCGTCCACAATCCCCAATTGCGCGAGCTCATCCCAGAGCCCGGCCTGGAAGCGGCTGATCTGCAGGGTGCCGTGCCGGTCGGGGTTGTCCTGCAAGGACCTGGCCTCGTCGATCAGCGCGCGGAGTTGGTGCAGTTCGGGCAGGTCCAGCGAGAAGTAGGCGCCGCTGGGCAGCAACATCCGGCTCTGGCCGGCCGCGAGGGCGGAGAACACCGCGGCGAAGGACACAGGTTCGCCCTCGAGCGTGATGACGATGCCGAGATCGAACCAGTCGCGGCTGTCGGTGGCCTTGGTCGAAATGGAGACGACGGGAGCCTCGGTGGCCTCGCGGTAGTCGGCGATCTCGCCCGAGGTGTCCACGACGACGTCGGGCAGCTCGCGGAGCCGGGGCAGTACCTCCTCGGTGAAGGCCAGGGTGTCCAGGCCGTCCAGCGCTACCGAGGCGGCCAGCCGTGGAGCCCCCCATCCTCCGCTCGAGGATTCGCCCAGCGCGGCAACCACATCCCACGGCCGGCCCAGGGACTCCAGGATCCGGGCTTCCTCGGCGTCGTCGCGGTAGCCGTGATCGTCCGGGTGCCGCCAGAGGGGCTGGGCCGTCACGAGCTTGCCGGCCTTGTAATGCCATTCCCAGTGCAGCCGCACCCGGTGGTCGGAACCGTAGTCCGCCAGCAGGGACAGCGTGGGCACGGCGAGGACAGGCAACTCCACTGAATGGTCCGCTGCCGTGACCCGGGTGGACTGCTTGAGTTTCGGATAGAACGCCGTGAGGAATCGCTCTTCGTCCTTCGCCGGGATCTGGAGCCGGGATGCGCCCATGACGAAATCGAGGAGTTCCTGCGACTCGCCGCCCTCCAACGGAGCCAGCGTGATGAGGTTCTCGGGTGCCGATACGCCGGGCAAGTGCCCCTCGCCGGGACCGGTGAAGAACAAGCCATGCGCCGGGCGGCCGATCAAGCCCAAAGTGGCCGGATCAAGGGCCTCCCCGCCCAAGGTCACCGACGGCGCGAGCTGCAGTCCGTCGTCGGGCCGGCTAAGGTCGAGCCCGACGACGGCGGGCTCGGCAGCAATGCGGACCGGTTCGGCTCCGCCGGAGTGGATGAGCGCGACCCCTATCTTCCCGGCCTCAGCTATGAGGCTCCACAGGTTCTTTCCGGCGAATTCGTTGAGCAGCATCCACATGCTGGAAGTTAGCTGCCGGTAGTCAGCAGTGGAATGCGCGGCCAGGAAGTTCTGCATCCAGTCGATATGGGCTTCGTTGAACTCGCGCTTGTAGCCGAGATAGTTCAGGTTGGTCCAGGAAACATCGCCCCGGATCCACTTGCCCTTGGCGCCCATCATCACCGGGCGGGCCTTGAGCTGGCGCACGCTGCGCAGCGGATCCCGCCGGCCTGTGTAAGAGAAATGCGGGGCAGGTTCTTCCACCTCGAACGCCAGCGCCAAGGGGAGGCCCTGGCCTTGCGTTGCGGTTCCCGGAGTGGCGATGAGCTTGCTGAGTGCCTGCTCCCAGGCCGGCCGCTGCACGATTCCCCCAGGCTGGGCCGTCTGCCCGAACGCAGGCGCGCTCAGCAGCTGTGCCCGCACGGCAGGATGGTCTTCGGCGGCGAAGAGAAGGGCGGCCACATGTTTGCAGTCCTTGCGGACGGGGCAACTGCACACGCCTACGGTGCAGCTCCAGCCGCCGGGCTTGCGGACCAGCTTGGCCGACGTCGAATACGCTGACGGGCCACTGCCCCTGACCTTGCCCATCATCAGACCCGTGGCGGAATCGAAAGTGATGCTGCTGACCCGGCTTCCCATGGCATAGGCGAGGCCGGCCGCCAGGGAGCGGTCGTTAATGGCGGGTGTCTGAATCGCCAGTTCCCAGGAGTCGTCAGAGCGGGAAGGCATTCGTTGGGACTACTTTCGGCAGGAGGCTATCTATGAATCCTAGTCCCCGCCACCTCCCTGACTTCGCTCCGCTCAGCCAGGGAACCCGGGCGGCGTGGGCCCA
>NZ_JARVRH010000005.1 GCF_030209755.1 Arthrobacter sp. efr-133-TYG-118
CCCGGTCCAGGAAAGTCCGCGCCATCGACTCCGCACGCGCACTCACATCGGCAAGCGAAAGCTCGCGGAGTGCGCCGTCCACTTGGCCGTAGGATTTTCGGGCAACGGTGCCCGGGGCGAACATTTCGTCGTAGGCGCCGGAACGGGCGGCGGCCTCGGAGTAATCCCGGAATAGCTCTGACATGGGACTCAGACAATCACCTTTTCGATTACGAACGCATTTCGCGTTCTGCATGTTGCGACACCAAGTGTGCACCGGTTCGCATTTCAGCGCTTGCATCCATCAAGGTTGACGAATGCACCCCAAGCGTTTTCCGGCCCGCGTCTCCCGATTGGGAGCCGGGATTGTCATGGCAGTGGCAGCCACTGGACTTGCCTTCATTGTCCATGCCCTGTTTCCCCCCATCCCTGCCATGACAGCCGCTGTAGCGCTGGGTTTGTTAGCTGCAAATATACCGGGCACGGCGGCATGGGCTGCCGGACGCGCCCGTCCGGGCCTGGACTTCGCCGGCAAGCACCACATGCGGGCGGGCATCGTGCTGCTGGGCTTGAAGGTCAGTGTTGTCGATGTCCTCGGTCTTGGCTGGTTTGCGCTCGTCCTGATTGCCGCCGTCGTGCTGCTCAGTTTCGCGGGCACCTATGGGCTGGCCCGGCTGGTGAAGCTTCCGCGGGAAGGTGCCCTCCTGATAGCCACCGGCTTCTCCATCTGCGGCGCATCGGCGATCGGAGCCATGGCCGCAGTGCGCCGCATCAAACACCAGGACACCGTCCTGCCCGTTGCCTTGGTGACCCTTTGCGGTACGCTCGCCATCGGCGTCCTGCCCCTGCTCATGCACCCTTTGGGCCTGAGTCCCGAACAATTCGGCGCATGGACCGGCGCCTCCGTGCACGACGTCGGCCAAGTAGTCGCGACGGCACAGACGGCCGGCCCGGTGGCGCTGGCCCTCGCCGTCGTCGTGAAACTGACGCGCGTGATCCTCCTGGCCCCCATCGTTGCCGGGGCCGGCCTCACGCAACGATGGTCGATGCGGCGGAAGTCGCGCAACTGCATCGGGGCGAACGACGACGGCGGCAAGTTCCCGCCGGTCGTCCCTCTCTTCGTCCTGGGGTTCATCGCGACGGTGGCCGTCCGTTCCTTGGGCTGGTTGACCCCGGGGGTCCTCGACGCCGCGGGAGGACTCCAGGACATCCTGCTCGCCTCGGCCTTGTTCGGGCTGGGTTCGGCGGTCCGCGTCCGCACGCTCTTGCACACAGGTGGCCGTGCCGCGCTGGCTGCGCTTGGCTCCTGGTTCCTGATCGCCCTGCTGGGCTTGGGCGCTGTCTTCCTCATGATTAGATAGCTGGGTGTCGAATCACAACTTGGCGCGCGCTGAGGCCGCCACCCGTTCAGCCCTGGTCAGCACCCACAGCTACGATGTCTCCCTTGACGTCCGCGAAGCGGCCGATGCGGGCGTGCCGGGGTACACCAGCCGCAGCGTCATCAACTTCTCGGCCGAGCCTGGTTCCTCCACGTTCCTGGATTTCATCCATGGTGGGGTCCACAGCGTCTTTCTCAACGGAAAGGGGCTCGACGTCGCCGAGGTTGTGGACGGCGACAGGATCCACCTCCACAACCTCCAGGCCGAAAACCAGGTCACGGTCACCGGAACCGCCCTTTACAGCCGATCCGGAGAGGGCATGCACCGCTTCGTCGATCCTGCCGACGGACAGTGCTACCTCTACACGCAATACGAACCGGCGGACGCCCGCCGCGTCTTCGCGGATTTCGAACAGCCGGACCTGAAGGCTGAATTCACCTTCCACGTCATGGCGCCTTCCGCCTGGCACGTGGCTTCCAACGGCGCCGAGCTCTCCCGGACGCAACTGACGAGCGATCCGGCCACGAGCCGCTGGGACTTCGCCACCACCAAGCGGATGTCCACCTACATCACCACCGTCCTCGCCGGTCCCTATTTCCGCGCCACGGACCACTGGAGCAAGACGCTCGACGACGGGACCAGCCTTGAGGTTCCGCTGGCGCTCTATTGCCGCGCATCCATGCAGGAGTCCTTCGACGCCGCGGAGCTCTTCCGGCTGACGAAGAACGGCCTGGATTTCTTCGACGATCTCTTCGACTATCCGTACCCGTGGGGGAAGTACGATCAGGCGTTCGTGCCCGAGTACAACCTTGGCGCCATGGAGAATCCCGGCCTCGTCACCTTCACGGAGAAATACGTCTTCACCTCGCGGGCCACCGATGCCCAGTACCAGGCCCGCGCCAACACCCTCATGCACGAGATGGCCCACATGTGGTTCGGAGACCTCGTGACCATGACCTGGTGGGATGATCTCTGGCTCAAGGAATCCTTCGCCGACTACATGGGCACCCTCGGCGTGGACAAAGCCACGGACTGGGACAGCGCCTGGGTGAATTTCGCGAACAAGCGCAAGTCCTGGGCCTACGTGCAGGACCAGTTGCCGACGACCCACCCCATCGTGGCGGACATTCCAGACCTGGAAGCCGCCAAACAGAACTTCGACGGCATTACCTATGCCAAGGGCGCGTCCGTCCTCAAGCAATTGGTGGCCTACGTCGGATTCGAGGCGTTCATTGCCGGCTCGCGGCGCTACTTCAAGGATCATGAGTACGGCAACACTTCACTGGCCGACCTCCTCGAAGCCCTGGGCGCGGCATCTGGCCGGGACCTTGGAACCTGGGCCCGGCAATGGCTGCAGACCTCGGGGATCTCCACCATCGGGGCCGAAATCTCCGGGAGCGGCGATTCCATGGCGGCAGTCACCCTGCGCCAAGACTCCGTGGACCCCATCACGGGCAAGCAGGAACACCGCCCGCACAGGCTCAGGATCGGTCTCTACAACTTTGACGACGACGGCCGGTTGCTCCGCACAGACGGCGTCGAGCTGGACCTCGAAGGCGCCGACACCAGGGTACGGGCACTCGCGGGCAAACCGCGCCCGGCCCTCCTTCTCGTCAACGACGAGGACCTCAGCTATGCCAAGGTCCGCCTGGATGCGGAGTCCGAAGCAACGGTACGTTCCTCCCTGGACCGCCTCAGCGACCCCATGGCCCGGGCCTTGTGCTGGACTGCCTTGTGGGATTCAGCGCGCGACGCCGTTACCCCGGCGGCGCTGTACGTCACCGCCGTCGAACGCTTCGCCCCGGCCGAGTCGGGAATCGGCGTCCTCCTCAACGTCCTGGGCAACGCGGTGACCGCCGTCGAGCGTTACGTCCCTGCTCCGCAGCGCGATGAGGTCCGGAAGGGCCTGACGGCGGCTAGCGCGATGCAGCTGCGGACCTCCCAGCCGGGCTCCGACCAGCAACTCGCGTGGGCCAGGACCCTGGCGGAGTTGTCGCGCCATGACGGCGCGTATGTTGAGTACTTCCGCGGCATTCTCTCCGGAAGCGTGACAGTGGACGGCCTCACGGTGGATGCGGATCTCCGGTGGAGCCTGTGGCAAGCATTGGCAGCCAACGGAGCGGCCACGCTCTCGGAACTGGATGCCGAGCTCGCCGTGGACCGCACCGCGTCGGGACGCGAAGGCCATGCCCTGGCCGCGGCTGCCCGTCCGAATGCCGACGTCAAGACGGCCGCATGGAATGCCGCCGTCAACGACACCGGGCTCTCCAACGAAATCCTGAGCGCGACCATCGCAGGTTTCTCCCTTGCCCCGTCCGGGCTCCTGGATGGCTTCACGGAACCGTACTTCACCTGCTTGGAGGATGTCTGGCAGTCCCGGAGCATCGAGATCGCAAGCCGGATTGTGCGGGGCTTGTTCCCCGCAGCCCAGGATCTGCGGTACGGCATGGCTCCGGCAGATCATCCGGTGCTCCGGCGCACGGACGAGTGGCTGAGCACCCACACGGCGGCTCCGCGCGGGCTCCGGCGCATCGTCATTGAGCAGCGCAGCCATTTGTTCCGCGCCCTGACTGCCCAAGCCGCCGGTGGGTCGCAACAAAATGCCGGAGCGCTGCAGCAAGGCTGACGCAGGAGCCGGCGATACGGCGTTGAGTTGAACCTGGGGCTCGCCCGCATCGTCTTTAGATGCAAGCCCGGCGCTCCGCATGGGCCTTTCTTGAGGACGGTCACCATGAAGTTCCCTCGCCCCGTGCTTGCCGTCGCCGCGCTGGGCACCACCCTTTTGCTCGGAGCCTGCTTCGGCGGACAGCCGGCCGCTCCGGCGCCTGCAAGCCCTACAGTGAGCACAACGCCCGCCCCAAGCACGCCGTCACCCTCACTGAACAGCATCACCCCGACTCCCTCAACGCCGTCGACGAGCCCGACGGCGACACCAACAACGCCCCCGGCGGTTTCGTCCCCGGCCCCGCCAGCCACAGTTCCGCCCGCCGTAGTCCCGCCTCAGGCACCAGCGCCGCCCCACATGGTTCCGCCGCCCCCGCGGCACCCCAATGGTGGCGACCGCGACGGCGACGATAACGGCGGACCGGACGACGGCGATGGAAACCGGTAGCGCCCCGGATCGCCACAAAATAACGTTGCTCGCCAGGCTCTCCCTGGGTACGGCTATTGCGATGATGGCCGTCGCCGCTTGCAGTTCCGCCGTTCAAGGCCCGGTTTCCCGCACAGATCAATCCGCGGAAGGTCCGTTCGCGTGGTTCAAAGCAGCACCGGCCCCGGCAGGATGGAGAACCATGGAACTTCCAGACGGCACCGGGGTCCTTGCGGTCCCACCCGATGCCGCTCCTGCGGAAAGCGATCCCGGCAGCGTGTCCGCGACCGTCTCATCGTCAACGGGTGAACTGCGGATATACCTCAACGCCACACCCCGGCAGGGCAGCGAGTCGCTGGAGAATTGGAACACCTTCAGGCTCGATCACCTGGCGGACGAGAACTCCTCGCCACCCACCAAAATCGCTGAGCGAACCGGAATGGCTTTCCGCGGAGGCACGGGTTCCTGCGTGGAGGACAACTATATGACTCACGTCGCCAACAACCGCTACCGTGAGATAGCTTGCCTCGTAGCGGGGACCAAGGGCAGCAGCGTCCTCATCGTGGCAGCTCCCGCCGATTCATGGCCGCTCTACGGTCCGGTCCTGGAACAGGCAGTGAATGCGTATCGCGCAGGGTAGGTCCTAGGGAACACGGTGCAGCCATTCTTCAGTTCCGAACTTTGACTGCACCCGCTCCCGGGCTGTTGCCAATTCGGCGTCGGTGATGCGGGACTCCGCGGCGCCGTAGCGCTCCGTGAAGACCTCCTGCATGGCTTTGATGATTTCGGTCCGCGCCAAGCCGGTTTGCCGGCGGAGTGGATCCACGCGTTTCTTTGCACTGCGGGTGCCTTTGTCGGAAAGCTTTTCCTTGCCGATGCGCAGGACCTCGACCATCTTGTCGGCGTCGATGTCGTAGCTCATCGTGACGTGGTGCAGCATGCCGCCGTTGGCGAGGCGCTTTTGCGCCGCACCGCCGATCTTGCCTTGCTCGGTTGCGATGTCATTGAGCGGGACGTAGAACGCGGTAATGCCAAGTTTTTCCAGGGCAGCCATGACCCACGCGTCCAGGAACGCGTAGGAGTCGGCAAAGCTGATGCCATCCACCAGGCTCTGTGGCACATAGAGCGAATAGGTGATGCAGTTTCCGGCCTCCATGAACATGGCTCCCCCGCCGCTGATGCGGCGAACCACCGTGATGCCGTGGCGCGCGACGCCGTCGGGATCCACCTCGTTGCGGAAAGACTGGAAGCTGCCGATCACCACCGACGGCTCTTCCCAGTCCCAGAAGCGCAGGGTGGGGTTGCGTAGTCCGGCCCCGACCTGCTCCGTGAGGACCTCGTCCAGCGCTACGTTGAGGTGCGTGGGAAGTACCGACGGCGGGATGACCTCCCACTGGTGGTCCGCCCACCCGCTGGCCTTGGACAGCGCCCTTCGGACAGCAACAGCGACGGCGTCGGCGGAAAAACCGAACAGGACCGAGTCTGCAGGCAGCGCGGCGGAGACGGCAGCGGAAATCTCGGCCGGCGTCGAACTTTCCGGAAGGCCCGTGAGCGCCCGGTTGATGTCCATCAGGGCCTCGTCCGGTTCCAGGAAGAAGTCGCCACTGAGTGAGACGTTCGCGAACCGACCGTCCACGACGTCCAGGTCAACTACGACGAGTTTTCCGCCGGGGACCTTGTATTCGCCATGGAGCCAGGGGTCGCCATGTTGGAATGCCATGCTGGAAGTCATGGTTTCCATCCTGCCGGAAAACGCAAAAGCCCGCAGCCGCCGAAGATCCGGCGGTGCGGGCTTTCACAGAAGCTTGGAGGTGAAGTTGATTACTTCTTGCCGCCGAAGCCCTTGAAGCGAGCGTTGAAGCGCTCGACGCGGCCTGCAGAGTCCATGATGCGCTGCTTGCCCGTGTAGAACGGGTGGGACTCCGAGGAGATTTCGACGTCGATGACCGGGTAGGTGTTTCCGTCTTCCCACTCGATGGTCTTGGAAGAAGACACGGTGGACTTGGTCAGGAACTTGACGCCGGAAGCCAGGTCGTTGAATACAACAGCTTCGTACTTCGGGTGAATATCAGACTTCATAATGGGACCTTTTGTTCACGCAGCTGGATTTTGCCAGCTGCCAGGTATGAATGGATTCGGTCCGCGCACTGAAAACAGATACCCAGTGCCGGGCCAACAATCAATCATAGCGGAAACCGCACCCTTGCTTGAACCAGCTGCGTCAGTGGCGCGGGCGCAGCTCCCAGAAAGCCACGGCAGAGGCGGCAGCGACGTTGAGCGAGTCGACGCCGGCGCGCATGGGAATCTTTACCGCGAGGTCGACGGCGGCAAGCGTCTCCGGGCTCATGCCCGCGCCTTCCGTGCCGAGCACGAGGGCGAGCTTTCCGGGGTTGCTTGCGGCAAGCGCGTCAAGGTCCACTGCGTCGTCAGTCAGCTCCATGGCGGCGACGGTGAAGCCCTGCTCCTTGAGCCGATCAAGGTCGCCGGGCCAGGACTCCAGCCGTGCCCAAGGAACCTGGAATACCGTGCCCATGCTCACCCGGACGCTGCGGCGGTACAGGGGGTCCCCGCAGCGCGGGGACACGAGCACGGCGTCCACTCCGAGCGCGGCCGCGGAACGGAAGATTGCGCCGACGTTCGTGTGGTCGACGACGTCCTCCAACACAGCCACTCGGTGCGCGCCGGCAAGAAGTTCTTCAAGGGGCACCGGCGCCGGCCGATGCATGGCTGCCATGGCACCGCGGTGCAAATGGAATCCCGTGATTTCCTCAAGCAGGGAAGCCTTGCCGATGTAGACCGGTACCTCGGGGAACTGTTGGAAAACGTCGTCGAGGTCTTCCAGCCACTTCTCCGCCAGGAAGAAGGATCGGGGCTGGTGGCCGGCGGCGAGGGCGCGCCGCAGCACCCGGGACGATTCGGCGATGTACATGCCCTCCATGGGCTCGCGGAGCTTGCGGAGGTGGACATCCGTCAGTTGTGTGTAGTCGGCAACGCGCGGGTCGTCGGCGGACTCAAGGTAGTGGAAAGTCACGGGTTCCTATTTCAGCAGGTTGGCGATCATGAAGCCGAGTGCCACGATGCCGAGAGCGAAGATCACGATGCGCAGCGCAAGGGGCTTCAGGCGCCGTCCCACTTTGGAGCCCACCAGTCCGCCGATCAATGAACTGACCGCGATGACTGCCACGACCGGCCATTCGATCCGGCCAAAGGCAAACAGGAGGTAGGAGCACGCGGCCACCACGTTGACGGCCAACACCAGGATGTTCTTCATGGCGTTGGCGTTCTGGATGGTACCGGTCATGAAGACACCCAGAATGCCGACAAGCAGGATGCCCTGGGCAGCGACGAAATAGCCGCCATAGACCCCGGCGAGGTACACCAACACCACGAGGACCACGGTGTGCCGCTTGTCGTGGATGGCGTGCTCCGGGTTGCCTGCCCGGTCCTGGACCCACCGTTGGAGTTTGGGCTGGAACAGCACCATGAGCAGTGCGACCACGATCAGGATGGGGGCGGCGTAGTAGAAGACCTTCTCCGGGAGGTGCAGCAGCAGCCACGCACCCGTGATGCCGCCAAGCAACGACGCCGGCAAGAGCCTGAGCAACTGGCGGCCCCGGCCCCTGAGCTCGTGGCGATAGCCCCAGGCCCCTGTCACGTTGCCTGCCACGAGCCCCATGGCGTTGCTGATCGTCGCCGTGACAGGTGTGTAGCCGAGGGCGATGAGGACCGGGAACGTCACCAGCGTGCCCGAGCCGACCACGCTGTTGATGGTTCCGGCCCACAAGCCCGCGAAAAAGATCAGGATGCCGCTAAGGATCTCCACTGCTTGTCGCTGCCCCG
Organism: Arthrobacter sp. efr-133-TYG-118; assembly: GCF_030209755.1. Lineage (GTDB taxonomy): Bacteria > Actinomycetota > Actinomycetes > Actinomycetales > Micrococcaceae > Arthrobacter. The sequence goes on from NZ_JARVRH010000005.1 coordinate 8,290, forward strand.
CCCTAGCGGCGGGCGGTGGCCGTGTAGCGGCCGGAGTTTTCGGTTACGTCAAGGGGCAGGCCGAAGGTGTTGCTGAGGTGTTCTGCTGTCAGGACTTCCTCGATGGGTCCCGCGGCAACCACCCCGCCGTCGCGAAGCAGCATGGCGTGGGTGAATCCCGGAGGAACTTCTTCGAGGTGGTGCGTCACAAGGACCATGGCGGGTGCGTCCTCGTCACGGGCGAGTTCGCCGAGCTTGTGGACGAGCTCTTCGCGTCCGCCAAGGTCCAGGCCGGCGGCCGGCTCGTCGAGCAGGAGCAGCTCAGGATCGGTCATGAGGGCCCGGGCGATCTGCACGCGCTTGCGCTCGCCTTCTGACAGCGAGGAGAAGGAGCGGTTCAACAGCGGGCCCATCCCCCATTCGTTGAGAAGGCCGAAGGCCCGGCGCTCGTCGTCGCGCTCGTATCCCTCGCGCCAACGGCCGGTCACACCGTAGGCAGCGGTGACCACAACGTTCAGCACGTTTTCCTGCTCCGGGATCTGGGCGGCCAGGGCCGCGGAGGAAAGGCCGATGCGCGGACGGAGCTCAAAGACGTCCACCCGGCCCAGCGTCTCGTCAAGGATTCCGGCTTTCCCGCTCGTGGGATGCATCCGGGCTGCGGCAATCTGGAGCAGAGTGGTCTTGCCGGCACCGTTGGGACCGAGGATGACCCAGCGTTCGCCTTCATTGACCTGCCAGTCGACCTTGTCCAGCAGGGTCTTGGTACCTCGGACAACACTGACGGAAGCCAATTCAAGAACATCACTCATAGGAGTAGACACTAGGACAAAAATAGGGGTGATAGATAACCGGAACTTCGGTCACACAGATTGCGCGACGCCTTGGATGAAACACAAGTTCGGGCGGCGGTTCCGCGCTCGCTAAGATTGCAGCCATGAGTTCGAACTTGACCGCGGTCAGCTATGGCGTGAATTTGTCCCTTTCGGAGCTTGAACACCTGCGCGAGGTGCTGTCCGGCTCGGGCGCTTCCTTCACGTCGGAGTCGCGCTCGGGGGACGATCGTTTTGGGGTCTACACCATCGGCCTGGCCGTTGACGGGGCTACTGTCGCCGACTTATCGGGCCTCCGGCGCAGGGTCGCCGACGCCGCAGCACCGGGTATGGACACCGCCATCGTCGCCGACGCGCTGCGCGACGCCTCACGCAAGCTGCTGATCATGGATGTGGACTCCACCCTGATCCAGCAGGAAGTGATCGAGCTGCTTGCCGAGTACGCCGGCAAACGCGAGGAAGTAGCAGCCGTGACGGAGGCCGCGATGCGCGGTGAATTGGACTTCGCGCAAAGCCTTCACGCCCGGGTGGCGGTCCTCGCAGGCCTGCCGGCCGCCGTCGTCGACGCCGTCCGTGCCGAGGTGCGCCTGAGCGAGGGCGCCGCGGAACTCGTGGCTGCTTTCAAGGCCGCCGGCCATGCGGTGGCGGTGGTGTCCGGCGGCTTCAACCAGATCCTGCGGCCCATCGCGGAGGAACTCGGGCTGGACTACTGGATCGCAAATGAACTTGAAATCGTCGACGGCTTCCTCACCGGCAAGGTCCTTGGCGACGTGATCGACCGCGCCGCCAAGGAGAAGTACCTTCGCGAGTGGGCAGCCGCCGAGGGAATCGACCTGGAGCACACCATCGCCGTGGGCGACGGCGCGAATGACCTCGACATGCTGGGCGCGGCGGGCATTGGTGTCGCGTTCAACGCCAAGCCTGCCGTCCGGGCGGTAGCTGATGCCGCCATCAACATGCCATATCTGGACGCAGTCCGGCATATCGCCGGCGTTTAGCCCGACGTCATGCGCCATAAAAAAGCGGCCCGGGACTGGGTAGTTCAAACAGTCCCGGGCCGCTCTTTTATGCGCTAAAAAATGATCAGGCGCTCTTGCCGAAGTAGTCGGCGCCGCCGACGTACTCGGTGTGGCCGCTCTCGACGTCGGCCGTGACCATCTTTGCCACCTCGGCGGCGAATTCCTCCACCGAGTACAGCTTGCCGGCCTCGGCCCGGCGGGCCTCGATGGCGCCCGGGTTGGACCGGTCCAGCAGGGTCGCAGTCACGGTGCCCTCGATCATGTCGCCGGAAACCACCACGAGCGAGATGCCCTTGTCGGCCAGGTTCGGGAGCAGTTCCCGCAATGCGACTTCGCCGGCGCGCTTACTGCGGGCCACGGGCTCGTACTCGGGCATCGTGGGAACAGTCTCGACGAAGTGCGCCTGGTGGCTCGTGACGAAGACCACACGGGAACCTTCCGGCATCAGCGGGACAGCCGCGTTGAGCATGTTGATCTGGGCATCACGGTTCAGCTTGAGGGCGTAGTCCTCCTCCATGCCGGACTCCATGCCGCCGGAAGCGTTCAGCACGAGGACGTTCAGCGAACCGAATTCCTCCATGGCCGCGCTCGCCAGCGACTGGACGCCTTCCTGGGTGGTCAAGTCGGCGCCGACGGCTACAGCGCGACCGCCGGCTGCCTGGATCTCGCCCACTACCTTGTTGGCCCGCGGGGCCTTCTGGCGGTAGTTGACGACGACGGCGGCGCCCTCGCCAGCCAGGATCTTGGCTACTTCAGCGCCGATGCCGCGTGAAGAACCGGTGACGATTGCCGTCTTGTTGTCCAGCAGTCCCATTCGTGCTCCTTTATTCAAAACGTCCAACTTGTTCAAAACATCCAAGTTCCATTAGTCCCGAGTCAATCATGCCAGCGGAAACCCTGCCCTAGTGGCCCATGCCCAGGCCGCCATCCACGGGGATGACGGCACCGGAAATGTACGCGGCTTCGTCACTGGCAATCCAGCGGACCACGTTGGCGACCTCGGAAGCCTCGGCAAAGCGGCCCGCCGGAACACTCGCCAAGTAGGCCTTCTGGGTGTCTTCGGGAAGCTCGGCGGTCATGTCCGTGTTGATGAAACCCGGTGCCACGACGTTCGCAGTGATGCCCCTGCTGCCAAGTTCCCGCGTCAGGGAACGGGCGATGCCCACCATGCCGGCCTTCGAGGCCGAGTAGTTGATCTGTCCCGGGGCACCGTAGAGGCCCGACACGGAAGAGATCAGCACAACCCGCCCCTTGCGCATGCGGATCATGCCCTTCGAGGCCCGCTTGATGACCCGGAAGGCACCGGTGAGGTTGGTGTCGATGACAGACGTGAAGTCGTCCTCGCTCATGCGCAAAAGGAGCGTGTCCTTGGTGATGCCGGCGTTGGCTACCAAAACCTCCACCGGCCCGTGGGCAGCCTCGACCTCCTTGAACGCGGCGTCAAGCGAGGCCTCGTCGGTCACATCGGCCTTGACGCCAAGGATGCCCTCGGGGAGCGGGGTTTCGCTGCGGTACGTCACTGCGACTTTGTCGCCGTTGGCGAGGAATGACTCTGCGATAGCCAGGCCGATGCCGCGGTTTCCGCCCGTGATGAGGACACTGCGGGCGGTTGATACTGCTTCAGACATACTGCTCTCCAGAGTTCCGCGGCACCACTGTGCCGCTTGAAAGTGGGTGATTTCCTGCATCGATCTTAGCCGCCGGGAGTCCCTGGCCGCGGGTAGCTGCGCTCGGCGCGGTTTGGGCGGCCCGTTCCGGGGTGAGAGAATTGAGGGAAGCCGTTGGAGCGTGATGAATCAGCCGTGACAAGAGATAGCAGTCCCCTGCAGGCGCCCGGGGACCCGGACGCCGTTTCAGGTGACCCCGTGGTGCACAGCATTACCGACGCCGCTGCCGCCCACTCGGACGACATGCGCGAACGAATGATCAAGTACGCCTTGGCGATGGGTATCCGCCTGGTGTGCCTGTTGCTCATTTTCGTGGTCGATGGCTGGTTCAAGATCATCGCGGTAGCAGGGGCCGTGTTCCTGCCCTGGATTGCCGTAGTTATCGCCAACGGCAGCGACAAAGCCGAAGTCCACAGTGATGCCTTGCTTGACTACGTCCCGGCCGTCGAGCTGGAAGCGTCACCACTTGAAGAAGGGGCGCCCGCCGAGGCGCAAGTCACCGTGTTGGAGGGCGAACTCATCGACGACGACGCCGCCTCCCCGGACGCTTCGGGCCCTGCACCGGATGACAACACCGGCGCCGGCAAGCAACGATATCCGCTCGGCGAGGAAGAACAGGCGGCTTCATGAATATCTTCACTATGGGCGGCCTTGGGCTGGAGAATGAGGAGCATGCCGGCCCGGGCGGGACGCCTCCGGCGGTCTGCTCACGAAAGGCGTGCCGCGCAGAGGCTACGTGGCAGCTCCTGTGGAACAATCCACGCATCCACACTCCCGAGCGCCGCAAGGTGTGGCTGTCCTGCGGGGAGCACCGGGAATGGTTGGAGGACTACCTGCAGACCCGCGGCCTCTGGAAAGAGACCATACCGTTCGCGAAGACCACCGACCCAGGCGAGGCCCGCTGAATGTATCGCTTTCTTTTTTCCAGCAAGTGGCTGGGCTATTTCGTCCTGGCCGTGATCTTCGCCACCGGCTGCGTGTTGCTGGGCCGCTGGCAAATGGACCGCAGGGCCGAGACGTTGGCCGAGATCAACCGCGTTGTCACCAACTACTCGGCCACTCCCGTTCCCTTCTCCGCCGCCAAGGCGGAGTTCCAGTCTTTGGACCCCGAAAGGGAATGGGCGCAAGTGGAGCTGCACGGAAGATATGACGTTTCCGGCCAACGCGTCGTCCGTAACCGTCCCCTCAACGGCCAGCCCGGATACGAAGTAGTGGTCCCGTTCCGATTGTCGAGCGGCGAAGCCGTAGTGATCGATCGCGGGTGGCTGCCCATCGGAAACAAGACTCCCGGCCACCCCGACAGCATCCCGGCCCCGCCGGCCGGCGAGGTCACCGTCGTCGCCCGCTTGAAGGCCTCGGAACCGGATCTGGGGCGCGGCGCCGTGGACGGCCAACTGGCATCGATCGATCTTCCTTCCTACGCCACGGAGCTTGGCTATCCCATCATGACCGGCGCTTACGGGCAGCTCGCCACTGAGTCGCCTGCCGTCCAGGTGATGCCCGCGCCGTTCGCCAAGCCGGCCACGGATGAGGGTACCCACCTTTCCTACTCCTTGCAGTGGTTCGCTTTCGGTGTGCTGATGTTCGTCGGTTTCGGCTATGCGGCCAGGCAACAGGCCCGCAATGCCCGGATTGATGCCGAGGACGAGGAAGAAGAAATCAGCGCGATCCCTCGTCGCAAGGCACCCGCGCCACGGAAATCAAAGCGGCCAACGGCCGAAGAAGAGGAAGACGCAATCCTGGATGCACAAGGCTACTGAGATGGTCCCGGCCCCGGTGCTGAATGTGAAGTCGGCCCTGACCGCGGCCGGCGCCCAAGACACGGTTCGCACCTTCGACGACGATGTCCCCACCGCCGCTGCGGCAGCCTCCTTGCTGGGTTGCGATATTGCGGCCATCGCAAACAGCCTGGTCTTCGACCTTGACGGTGCTCCCCTGCTGATTCTCGCGAGCGGGGCTGCGAAGGTGGACACCGCCATGGTCGCCGCCTCCTTGGGGACAGCCAGGATCCGCCGGGCCAGCCCGGACTTCGTCCTGGAGCACACCGGCCAGGCCGTGGGCGGCGTGGCTCCCCTTGGACACCCGCGGCCTATACGAACCATCCTCGACATTTCGCTCCAGGAGCATCCACTGCTCTGGGCAGGCGCAGGCGACCATAACTCGATGTTCTCTATCAGTTACAGTGAGCTCCAGCGGATTACGGCCGCCCAGCCCCTCAAGGTCCGCTGAGCCGTTTGTCCGCCGGGTCATTGATCCGGCGGTCCATTGATCCGCTGCGGCCTGGGGCTAGGCTGTGAGCATGGCTGAATACACCTACGTCACGTACATCGAAGGAACCCCGGACCAGATTTGGACGGCACTGACGGATGCAGCCCAAAGCGCTGAGTACTGGGGCCACTCCAATGTCTCGGACTGGAAGGCAGGTTCACGCTGGGAACACCGGCGCACGGATGGTTCCGGAACCGCCGACGTCGTGGGAACCATCCTGGAAGCAACACCGCCTGGGCGACTCGTGAATACGTGGGAGGATCCCGCGGTTCCAGCGGTGGTCAAGCCCGACGTGGTCACTTTCACCATCGAATCACACGACGGTATTGCCCGGCTTACCGTCCATCACAGGAACATCGCCGACGACGAACAGTTGGCGATTGCGGGCCGCGGCTGGTCGGCGGTCATTTCCAATCTGAAAAGCTACATTGAACTCGGCCGCCCACTAGCCTCCGTGCCGTGGGAAATGCCCTGACTGGACGGGAAATTCCCTGACTCGCACCTTAAGCGAGGGTGATGAGGTCCAGGTAGTCTTCGTTCCAGTGGTCCTCGACGCCGTCCGGAAGCAGGACCACGCGTTCCGGGTTCAGCGCCTGCACGGCGCCTTCATCGTGGCTGACGAGCACGACGGCGCCGGAATAGTTTCGCAGTGCGCCGAGGATCTCAGCGCGGCTGGCGGGGTCGAGGTTGTTGGTGGGCTCGTCAAGGAGCAGCACGTTGGCACTCGAGGCCACGATCGTGGCGAGGGCTAGTCGCGTCTTCTCACCACCGGAAAGCACGCCTGCCGGCTTGTCGACGTCGTCACCCGAAAACAGGAAGGAACCGAGGATCCCGCGGACCTCTGCATCCTTCATGTCCGGAGCCGATGAACGCATGTTCTCCAGGACGGTGCGGTCGTGGTCCAGGGTTTCGTGTTCCTGCGCGTAGTAGCCCACTTTGAGCCCGTGGCCCGGGACGATGTCGCCGGTGTCCGGTTTGTCCACCCCCGCAAGCATCCGCAGGAGGGTGGTCTTGCCGGCACCGTTGAGGCCAAGGATGACCACCTTGGAGCCACGGTCGATTGCCAGGTCCACGTCGGTGAAGATTTCCAGCGAGCCGTAGGACTTGCTCAAACCCTCAGCCGTGAGCGGAGTCTTGCCGCACGGAGCAGGATCCGGGAAACGCAAAGCTGCCACGCGGTCATTCTCGCGGACTGCTTCCAAGCCGCCGAGCAGCCGTTCGGCACGCTTCGCCATGTTCTGCGCCGCCACGGCTTTGGTGGCCTTGGCACGCATCTTGTTGGCCTGGTCCATGAGGACCTGGGCCTTCTTCTCGGCATTGGCGCGTTCGCGCTTGCGGGCGCGCTCGTCGGTTTCACGCTGTTGCAGGTAGCGCTTCCAACCCATGTTGTAGAAGTCGATCTGCGCCCGGTTGGCGTCCAGGTGGTAAACCTTGTTCACCGTGGCTTCGAGGAGCTCCACATCGTGGCTGATCACAATCAGCCCGCCCTGGTGGCTCTTGAGGAAGTCGCGGAGCCAGGTGATGGAGTCCGCATCGAGGTGGTTGGTGGGTTCGTCCAAGAGGAGCGTTTCGGCGTCCGAGTAAAGGATCCTGGCCAGTTCCACGCGGCGGCGCTGGCCGCCGGAGAGTGTCTTGAGCGGCTGGTTCAGGAGCCGCTCGGGAAGTGCCAGGTTGGAGGAAATGGCTGCGGCTTCGGCCTCGGCCGCATAACCGCCTCCTGCGAGGAACTCGGCTTCCAAGCGGTCGTAGCGGTTCATGGCTTTGCGCTGGACCGTGGCGTCTTCGCTGGACATGTCCGTTTGGGCCTGTTTGAGCTTGCCCACCACCACGTCAAGGCCGCGGGCGGAAAGGATGCGGTCGCGTGCCAGCTGTTCCATGTCCGGGGTCCGCGGGTCCTGGGGCAAGTAGCCAATCTCACCACTGCGGGCAACCTTGCCAGCCGCCGGCAGTCCCTCGCCGGCAAGGACGCGGGTGAGGGTCGTCTTGCCTGCACCGTTCCGGCCCACCAGACCGATTTTGTCCCCCTTGTCCACGCGGAAGCTCACCTGGTCCATGAGCAGGCGGGCGCCGGCGCGCAGTTCGAGTTCCTGGACGGTAATCAATTCGGGGGATGCCTTTCAATGGGGAACACCCGCAGCGCCGGAGGTCAAGGCGCGGCTGAAGTGGAGGGGCCGAACAAACGGCCTTTATGATTCTACCGCCCACCAGCTCGCCCGCTCGCCAGCGCCCGGGATGCATGCGGATGATCCCGAAATAGTAAGTACCCTTGCTACTATATTCGGCGCGTGGTTAGGTAAAGGTAGGACCCAGGAGGGAGCGCCGGCATTGCGGCTCAGAGATGAATCCGATTGGACGATTACGAGGGAGGCTCTCGATGAGCAGTGCAACAGGATCCGATGGCAAACACGTCAGGGCCGACCGCAGCCAGGATGAAGTCCCGGACGCCGCCGAACAACGGCGGGACCGGGTAGCCGATGTACGTGGAACTGGCCCTGGTGATGTTGACGAGAGCTATGTTGACACAACGAGCAGCTATCCCGTGGTTCCCGCAGCTTCCGACCCAAGCGCCGCAACCCGTGAGACGGTCATCGCCCGCGAAAAGGAGCAGTTCGGCGGAATCAAGATTGGCTCGGCCTTCTTCGGCTGGCTGACCGCCACGGGGATGGCCGTGCTATTGGTCGCCATCCTGGCAGCGGCGGGGATTGCCGTTGGACTCGCCAACAACGCGAACGTCAGTGACGCAGTGAACCTGGCGTCATCGCAGACCGTCGGCATGGCGGGGATCATCGCGCTCCTGGTGATCCTGTTCCTTTCCTATTATTGCGGCGGCTACGTTGCCGGACGCATGGCCCGGTTCAACGGCGTCAGGCAAGGGCTGATGGTCTGGTTTTGGGCAATTATCGTCGCCGTGCTGGTGGCGTTGCTGGGCTTGCTCGCCGGACCGCGGTTCAACATCCTCGCCAACGTGAACAGCTTCCCGAGGATCCCCGTGAATGAGGGACAGCTGAGCACAACCGGCATCATCGCCGCCGTCGTGGTGGCAGTAGTGACCCTTGTCGCCGCGGTACTGGGCGGACTGGCCGGCATGCACTACCACCGCAAGGTGGACCGGGCGGGCTTCACCCCAACAGCGGAGGACGTCGAAGCTTAGCCAAGGCCACCCCGGTCCGCCAACCGCGGCACTCTTTGTACCTTGACCCCAACGCCTTGCCGCGCAGCTCGTGGACACCCTACAAAATGCTGTGCCAGGCCGCTCTGTAGTGTCGGTTTGAGGGGATCCATTCCGCCCCCAGGCACAGACAGGACACACCATGAGCAGCACAGAAACCGCTTCCACGCCACGAACCCCTCCCCGCGCCCGCTGGACGTCTACGGACATCGGCCTCATCGCGGTATTCGCGGGCCTCGTGGCCGCCTCGACGCTGGTTCCGGGCATTCCCGTCGGCGCCCTCGGCGTGCCGATCACCCTGCAGACCCTCACTGTCATCCTGACTGGCCTCGTGCTCGGCGGCGGGCGGGCCTTTGCGGCCGTCGGGCTTTACACGCTGCTCGGTTTCGCGGGACTGCCGATCTTCAGCGGAGGCCGCAGCGGGCTCGGTATCCTGGCCACACCGCCGGCCGGCTACATCATCGCGTTTCCCTTGGCGGCGGCCGCCACCGGCTGGCTGGCAGCGATCGTGATCCGCAAGACCGTCAAGCACCGTGCCGTGTTCCTGTTTGCCGCCGCCATGATCAGCACGATCGTCCTCATCCACGGCCTCGGAGTGCTTGGCTTCATGGTCAATGGCAAGTTCGACTTCGCCAAGGCATTCCTGGCCGACCTGCCCTACTACCCCGGCGACACCATCAAGAACGTCCTTGCGGCGATCATCGCCGTCGCGCTCCACAAGGCCTTCCCGGACATCCTGGTCCGCCGCGTCAAATAAAGCAGGAACAATCAGTACATGAACACCATCATTCTCAGCGACGTCTCAGTCCGCGTCGCCATCGATGGCAGCCCGGCGCCCAAGACTTTGCTGCAGGACGTCTCCTTGGAACTCACAGAGCAACGCATCGCGGTCATCGGGGCCAACGGCTCGGGAAAGTCCACCCTGCTGCGCTTGCTCAACGGCCTGGTGGCTCCAAGCGAAGGTACCGTCAGCGTCAACGGCGCGGACAGCATGCGGGACGTTCGTCAGGTCCGCAGCCAGGTGGGCTTCGTCTTCACCGATCCCCTCTCGCAGTTGGTCATGCCGACCGGGCGGGAAGATGTTGAACTCTCCTTGCGCCGTTCCATCAAGAACTCCAAAGAGCGCGCGGCCCGTGCCGAAGCCGTATTGCAACGCTTCGGGATCCTGGACCTCGCCGATCAGAGTATTTACGAGCTCTCCGGCGGGGAACGGCAGCTGCTCGCCCTCGCGGCCGTCCTCGCGGTGAATCCCGCCGTGCTGGTCCTCGACGAGCCTTCAACGCTGCTGGACCTGCGCAACCGGGAGCTGCTCAGGCGCACGCTTGCGGGCCTGGAGCAGCAGATCATCATGTCCACCCACGATCTCGATCTTGCCCTGGAGGCGGACCGTGCGTTGGTCGTGGATTGCGGGCGGATAGTGTTCGACGGCGGAGCAGCCGACGCCGTCGAACACTACCGCGCGCTGTGCGCAGGGGCCGCGTCGCCCGGCGAAATCCGCCGAGTCGCCGCTGAATCCCCGCAGGGCAAGGTGCAGGCGACATGAGGGGCCACGGGGTCCTGATCCCCAACTATGTGCGCGGCAACTCGATCGTGCACCGCACGCCCCTGTGGCTCAAGTTCCTGCTGGTTGCCGGCTGCGGGCTGGCATCGTTCCTGATTGTCGACTGGCTTGTCTCGGCCGTGGTCCTTGCCGTGATGTGCGGGCTTTTCCTGCTGAGCGGCGCGGGACTCAAACGCCTCGCGAGTTCCGCGTGGCTCGTGACGCCCATCCTCGTTGCGATCGGCGCGGTCCAATGGTGGCAGCTGGGCGGCCCCGTTGCGGCGCGGATTGTGCTGAATGTGCTTGTCTGCGTCGTCGCAGCGTCGGTACTTACGGTCACCACTCCGGTGCAGGCGTTGCTCGACGGGGTGGTTGCCCTGTCCAAGCCGTTCAAGCGTTTCGGTGCGGACCCTGAGCGCTTTGCGCTGACCATCGCCATCATGCTGCGCAGCCTTCCGTTCATTGCCGGCGCATTTTCCGATGTCCGTGACTCGGCCCGGGCCCGGGGGCTTGAACGCAATCCCCGCGCCTTGGTCTTGCCGGTATTCATCACCACGGTTGCCTATGCGCGGCAGACCGGCGACGCCCTGGCCGCGCGCGGCTTGGGCGACGCCGAAGACTAATCGCCCGTCAACTGTGAGTACTGGAACATCGCCGCCGTGCCCATTCCGCCTGCGATGCTGATCATCGCCAGCGCCAAGCTCTCCCGGCCCGGCTGCACTTCGGCAATCCTGCGGGCCTGGGCGAGTAGCCGTGTCACCAGGACGGCCCCCGACGCACCGTAGGCGTGTCCCAAGGCCAGCGCGCCGCCATCGAGGTCCGCCCGTTCCGGTTCCACTCCCAGTGCGTCAAGGCAGGCGAGCGTCTGCGAAGCGAATGCCTCGTTGAATTCCACGAGGTCCAGATTTTCGGGTTCAAGTTCCAGCTCCGCCAGCAACCGCTTGGCCGCCACTGACGCCCCGATACCCAGCAGTTCCGGGTCCACGCCAGCTGTGTCGCAACCCAGTACGAGCAATCCGTCGGCGGCACCAAGTTGCCGTGCCCGCTCCAGTGAAGTGATAACGACGGCGGAGGCCGCGTCAGCGTCGAAGCACGAGTTTCCGGCCGTCACGGTGCCGCCGGGTACGAAGGCCGGCGGGAAGCGGGCCATGAGTCCGGCCCTGAGGGACGCCCGGGGTCCGTCATCCGCCTGCACGACGGCGCCCCCCGCTTCCAAGGGAACAATTTCCGGGGCGAAGGTGCCCGCCGTCGTGGCAGCGACCGCCCGCTGGTGGCTCCGGAGGGCGAAATCGTCCTGTCGTTCGCGGCTGATGAAGAATTCCCGCGCCACATTTTCAGCGGCCACCCCCATGTCCGGGTCCCCGAACTCAGGCGGCACAAAGGTGGCGCGGGCGTAGAAGTCCGGCTCGCCGTCGGGGTCTGGACTTCGCCTGGCACGCAGCGGGGCAGTACTGATACTCTCCACTCCCCCGGCCAGGAAGACGCCGTTACCGCCCGCGGCTACGAGCCGGGACGCCAAGGCGATGGCGTCGAGTCCGGAACCGCACTGCCGGTCCACGGTCAGCCCGGGAACCCCCGCAGGCAGTCCCGCTCGCAATGCGGCATACCGGGCCAGGTTTCCGCCTCCGCCCACCGCATTGCCGATCACGACGTCGCTGACGTCCGAACCGGCAACACCCGCGGCCGTCAGGACTGAACGCAGGACCGGAGAGAGGAGCTCCTCGGCGCGAAGCGACTTCAGTTGACCGTTGGCGCGGCAAATAGGTGTACGCAGGGCGGCAATGATCACCGGCTGGCGCGAAGGGTCCAGCCCGGTGCCTGGCTCGCGGCTAGGCAAGGGGTTTCGCCCGGGGATCGTTGTTCTCAATCCAGTCGAGCAACATCTGGCGGCTGACCTTCCCACGATCCGTCACGGGCAATTCGGACAGCGTGAAATACCGCTGGGGTCGCTTGTCCCGTGCGAGCAAACCGTCCAGGCCCGTCTTGACTTGGGTTGCCGTCACCGAACCGTAGGCCAGAACGATTCCTGCGACAACTTTCTGGCCGCGGACTTCGTCCAGCATTCCGGCGGCGACCGCCGCCGAGACCCCGGGGACCGATGCCAGGGCGAGCTCTACCTCATGGGGATAGACGTTCCTCCCGGAGGTGATGATCATGTCGGATCGACGGCCGAGGATATGCAGGACACCGGAGTCCACATAGCCTTGGTCCCCCACCGTGTACCAACCGTCAAAGCACCGGAGCGCCTGGCCGTCGTCGCCCCACAAATACCCATTGCTGACCATGCCGGAGCGGACGCAGATGTTCCCGTCGGTCCCGTCGAGCACCTCCGCGCCGTCGTCGTCGATGATCTTGAGTTCGACGCCGGGAAACGGTCCGCCGATTCCCGTGCCGCCGGCGTCGAGCGGTTCCCCGGCAGCGAGGCGCGTTCCGGAAACGAAACTAAGCTCGGACGCGCCGTAGTACTCGAAAATTGCGGCATTGGGCGCCCAACGCCTGGCGGCTTCGAGGGTGCGGGCGTCCAGCTTCGAGCCTGCGCAGATGATGCTCCGCACGCCGGATGCGTCCACGCCTCCGGCCAGTCCGCGCTCGCTCAACAGGCGAAGCATGGTGGGCACCAGGACCAGGCGGGTGATGCCGTCGTAAGCGATGGCTGCGTGGACATCGCCGACGTCGAAGGTCTCCATGGTGTGGAAGGCCGCTCCGGCGTACAGGCATTCGGACAGGGCGTACAGGTTCAAGCTCGCGGCCAGCGGTCCGGGCGCGAGGGTCCTGTCCTCCGGTGCCAGCCCGAAGAATTCGATGGAAGCGTCAAACGAAACCTGCCACGAACGCCGTGTACGGGTGAAGGCCTTGGGTACGGACGTGGTTCCGGAGGTCAGGCCGATCAGGAAGGTCGTGTCGGGATGGCCGTCGGACAGCTCGTCGCCATCACCTAGCTGGCGGCCTGCGGCGGAGGTCTGGGCGGCGGCGGGCCCGGCTTGTCCGATCCTCTGCGCGACCTCATCGATCATGGGCTGCGGCCACAACGGGTCGAGCACGGCGCAGCGCCGCTCGCCGGCCACAGCGGCCGTGTAGGCCGCCACGAAGTCCAGGGAATTGGGCTCGGCGAGTACCGTCGTCGCGCCCGTTTCCCCGAGACGCAAGGTTGCGGCGTCCCGAAGGCCAGCCCAGTTGAGCCGTTTACCGCCAACGACGACCGCAGTGTCGTCGGGGCGTTCGTCGGCCCAGAGCTGAAGTTTGTCCAGGAAAGGCATCATCGAATTTTAGCCTGTACCGCACGCCCAGAACCTTCTGTGACGCCTATCGCTCCCCACCGGCCCCCCTCGCCTCACAAGTTCGGCCAGGGAACCCTGCCGGCGTGGGCCCAGCGCCCTTTTGGGCACGACGACGGCCGGCCACCTTCGCTGGAAGGTGACCGGCCGTCGTCGTATTCTGAGCAAGCGGTGGGGATCCTAGATGTTGAAGCCGAGGGCCCGCATCTGGTCTTTGCCGTCGTCCGTGATCCGCTCGGGGCCCCACGGCGGCATCCATACCCAGTTGAGGCGCCAATCGTCCACGATGCCGTCGAGCGACTGGCCGACTTGCTCTTCAAGGACATCCGTCAGCGGGCAGGCAGCCGTCGTCAACGTCATGTCGATGAGCAGGGCGCCGTCCTCTTCCGAGTACTTCAGACCGTAGAGCAGCCCAAGGTCCACCACGTTGACACCGAGTTCCGGGTCAATGACATCCTTGAGCGCCTCCTCGACGTCCTCGAGGCTGGTGCGAGCCGCGTTGATTTCGGTCATGGCGGGAGTCCTAACTAGGCCTGTGCTGCTGTGGCAGCAGCGATGGTGGCTGCGCCGGCGCCCGTGGCGTAACGGTCGTAGCCTTCTTCTTCGAGGCGGTCGGCCAGTTCAGGGCCGCCCTCTTCGACAACCTGGCCATCAACAAACACGTGGACGAAGTCCGGCTTGATGTAGCGCAGGATACGGGTGTAGTGGGTGATGAGCAAGGTACCCATGTTGCCCGTGGCGTGGGCGCGGTTGACGCCCTCGGAGACGACCTTGAGCGCGTCGACGTCCAGGCCGGAGTCGGTCTCGTCAAGCACGGCGAACTTCGGCTTGAAGAGTTCGAGCTGGAGGATCTCCACGCGCTTCTTCTCGCCGCCGGAGAAGCCCTCGTTGACGTTGCGCTGTGCGAAGTCGGCGTCGATACGCAGCTGCTGCATGGCCGCCTTGACGTCCTTGGTCCAGGTGCGGAGGGCGGGAGCTTCGCCGTCGATTGCCGTCTTGGCGGTGCGCAGGAAGTTGGTCATGGTGACGCCCGGAACCTCTACGGGGTACTGCATGGCCAGGAAGACGCCTGCACGGGCGCGCTGGTCAACGCTCATGGCCAAGACGTCTTCGCCGTCGAGCGTGATGGTGCCCCTCGTGACGTTGTAGCGCGGGTGGCCGGCAATGGTGGACGCCAGGGTGGATTTGCCCGAACCGTTGGGGCCCATGATTGCGTGGGTCTCGCCGGTCTTGATCGTCAGGCTGACGCCCTTCAGGATCTCCTTGGTGCCCTGCTCCGTCTCGATGCTGACGTGCAGGTCCTTGATCTCAAGAGTAGACATGCTCTTCTTTCTTTCGTAAGTCTTTAGGCACTTGGCGCTCAGTAGTTCTGTACTGAAGCGCCGTTCACAACGTTGGTCACGTCCACGTAGACGTCGTCACCGTCGAGGGTGACGGCGAAAACGGGGACGGGGTCATAGGCAGGGAGCTGCAAGGGCTGTCCAGTGCGGAGATCGAACTGGGAGCCGTGGCCCCAGCATTCGATCGCGCAGCCTTCGATTTCACCCTCGGCGAGCGAAATGTCGGCATGCGAGCAGGTGTCGCCGATGGCGTGGATCTGTCCCATCGAGTCCTTGACGATGGCCACCGGGTAGTCATCGATCAGGATGCGCAGCGCCTGCTTGACCTGGATCTCGTTGGCGTTGCATACCAGTTCGCCTTGTGGCTGTTCGCTCATAGTCTGTTTTCCCTGCTTGGCTTGTATTAGTTGTCGCTCGCGGCGAGCTCGCGCTCAACAGCTTCGGTCAGGCGCTCTTCGAGTTCCGGTACCTTGATCTGCTGGATGATCTCGTTGAGGAAGCCACGGACCACCAAACGGCGGGCTACGTCTTCAGGGATGCCGCGTGCCATGAGGTAGAACAAGTGTTCGTCATCGAAGCGGCCGGTGGCGCTGGCGTGGCCGGCACCCTCGATCAGGCCGGTTTCGATTTCCAGGTTCGGCACGGAGTCCGCGCGTGCACCGTCCGTGAGGACCAGGTTGCGGTTGGCCTCGTAAGAGTCGGTGCCTTCTGCTTCCTTGCGGATCAGGACGTCGCCCACCCACACGGTGTGTGCGTTGCGGCCCTGCAGGGCACCCTTGTACAGCACACGGGACTTGCAGTTGGCAACGGCGTGGTCGACAAACAGGCGCTGCTCGAGGTGCTGGCCGGCGTCGGCGAAGTACAGGCCGAACATCTCGGCTTCCGCGCCGGGAGCCGTGAAGCGCGTGGACGGAGTCATGCGCACGACATCGCCGCCGAGGCTGACCACGATGTGCTTGAACTTGGCGTCACGGCCCAGCTTGGCCTGCTGCGACGATGCGTGAACGGCGTCGTCGTTCCATTCCTGGAGCGAGATGACCGTCAGGTCGGCACCGTCTTCGACGAGGATTTCGACGTTCTCCGAAACGATCGCACTGCCCTGGTGGTCCAGGACGATCCGGGACTTCGAGAAGCGGCCTGCCACGATCACGATGTGCTGGGCGGAAGCTTCAGTGGAGGTGCCGGTCAGCAGGACGGACACTTCGCCGTCGAGCTGGAGCTCGGCGGGCACCGTGATCACGGTGGCCTCGGTAAAGTTCTCCCAAGCGTTGGCGGACACGCGGTCCTCCGGGATGGCTGCCGAGCCGATGCGGACGTCGTCCCGCCCCACAGTCTCGACGACGACGCCCTCCGGGGCGGTAACGGCGACGGACGGTGCCGAACCGGAGAGGACCTCGTTGTGAAGGCCGCGAAGCCGCTTGAGCGGGGTGAAGCGCCAGTCTTCTTCCAGCCCGGTGAGGGGCTTGAAGTCAGCCAGCTTGTACGAGGTCAGTCGACCTGCGCGCGAACTGTCCGGAATTCCAACGCCGCCGCCGTGGGAGTGGCTCTTGGCCGAGGCGCCCGCAAGCGGTCCGGCCGAAGGCGCCTGTGCCGACGTCTTTTCCGAGGTGGAAGATGTGTTGGTGCCGGTGTTGACCGGTGAGAGGTTCTCGCCCTCTTCGGTGAAGCCGTCAATAAAGGGGTGTGCCGATGGCGCGCCGATGCGGGCCTTTTCAGTAGTGATTTCAGTCATTGCTAACCGACGGATCCTTCCATCTGCAGTTCAATCAGGCGGTTGAGTTCAAGGGCATATTCCATAGGCAACTCACGGGCAATCGGCTCAATGAAGCCGCGCACGATCATGGCCATGGCCTCGTCCTCGGGCATACCGCGGGACATCAGATAGAAGAGCTGCTCCTCACTGACTCGGGAAACGGTGGCCTCGTGACCCATCACCACGTCATCCTCGCGGATGTCGATGTACGGATAGGTATCGGAACGGGAAATGGTGTCTACCAACAAAGCGTCGCAACGCACCGTGTTGGCGGAGTGCTTGGCGCCTTCGCGGACCTGGACCAGGCCCCGGTAGGCTGCACGACCGCCACCGCGGGCCACGGACTTGGAAATGATGGAGCTCTTGGTGTTCGGCGCGATGTGGACCATCTTCGAGCCGGTGTCCTGGTGCTGGCCTTCGCCGGCGAACGCGATGGACAGGGTCTCACCCTTGGCGTGCTCGCCGACCAGGTAGACAGCCGGGTACTTCATGGTCACCTTGGAGCCGATGTTGCCATCGATCCATTCCATGGTGGCGCCTTCTTCGCAGATGGCGCGCTTGGTGACCAGGTTGTACACGTTGGTGGACCAGTTCTGGATGGTCGTGTAACGGACGCGGGCGCCCTTCTTCACGATGATTTCCACCACGGCGGAGTGCAGCGAGTCCGAGGTGTAGATCGGAGCGGTGCAGCCTTCGATGTAGTGGACGTAGGAGTCCTCGTCCGCGATGATCAGGGTGCGCTCGAATTGACCCATGTTCTCGGTGTTGATGCGGAAGTAGGCCTGCAGCGGGATGTCCACGTGGACGCCCTTGGGGACGTACACGAAGGAACCGCCGGACCACACGGCCGTGTTCAGCGACGCGAACTTGTTGTCGCCCACCGGAATGATCGTGCCGAAGTACTCCTGGAAGATCTCCGGGTGCTCGCGGAGCGCGGTGTCGGTGTCCAGGAAGATAACGCCCTGCTTTTCCAGGTCCTCGCGGATCTGGTGGTACACAACCTCGGACTCGTACTGCGCGGCCACGCCGGACACGAGGCGGCTGCGCTCGGCTTCCGGGATGCCCAGCTTCTCGTAGGTGTTGCGGATGTCCTCGGGGAGGTCTTCCCACGTGGCAGCCTGCTTCTCGGTGGAGCGCACGAAGTACTTGATGTTGTCGAAGTCGATGCCGGAGAGGTCTGCACCCCAGGTGGGCATGGGCTTGCGGTCGAAGTACTTTAAGCCTTTCAGGCGGAGGTCCAGCATCCATTGCGGCTCGTTCTTCTTGGCCGAAATGTCGCGGACTACCTCTTCGTTGAGACCACGGCGTGCGTTGGCGCCGACGTCGTTCTTGTCAGCCCATCCGTACTCGTAGTTGCCGATACCGTGCAGCTCGGGATTCTTCTCCAGAATCTCCGAGATCACAGCACCGTCAGCTAGCGCTTTCTCTGCTGTTCCTTCAGCTAATTGACCCGTCATCACGGCCTTTCTTACTGATTGTTGGATTCGACATGGGGCGTGGCCCGCAACTTGGGAAACCCGAGGGCCTCCTTGGCGGCCGGCCTGCCTGTAGGAATGTGGGTGGTGCAGACATGCCCGCCCTGCGCGAGGGTGGAGAGCCTGCGGACATCGACGCCGACCAAACGGGAAAACAGTTCGGTTTCAGTGTCACAAAAAACGGGAAATTCCGCGGCGAGCTGCTGGATGGGGCAATGGCCCTGGCACAGCTGGACGCTCGAGAGGGAAGCGGGCAAGGGCGACTTGGTCTCAATCGACGCAGCCGATGCGACGTATCCGTCCCTGCTCAGCGCCTTGGACAGGGCCACAGCGCGGGCTGCGATGTCGGAACCCGCCCGGTCGACTTCGGGTGCGTAGCGCTGTTCCATCTCGGCGAAGCGCTCTACCGCATAGTCCCTGACAGCTTCTTCGCCTGCGAGGTCCCGCAGCCGCCGCAACGCGGAACTGGCAATATTCAGGTAGTCATCCCCGAGCTTCGACTGCCCTTGGGAGCTGAGGACATAGCGACGGGCCGGGCGGCCTGCGCCGGCACCCGCCTTCGCGACGCGTTTTACCTCGATGACCCCGGCACGCTGAAGGTGATCCAGATGCCGGCGGACAGCTGCAGGGGTGAAGCCCAGCATGTCTCCAAGTTCAGCCGCGCTGACGGGACCGTGCTCCAACACCGCGTTGAGAACACGGTCCCGGGTGCGGTCTTCCGCGTCGGCCACGCCGACGGCTGCGCCACCGGGCACAGGCACAACGGCGCTATGCCTTGCGGGCACGGAAACAGAACTCCTCATGGAATACACAACACAATCATGTCGTAATTTAGTCCGTGCATCCAGTAAGGCAAGGCTGGCCTGCGGCACCTTGCCGCCTGCACCCCTACTACTTCACGTAGAATACACTGGTGCGATCCCCCGAATCCCCTGTCCTCACCATCGATGGACTCATCAAGGACGTTGGCCCGCTGGCTTCCCTTGACGGCAAGATGCTCCGGGTAGTCAGCGGACTGGCAATGTTCGCAGAACGCGGCCAGATCACTGCCTTGCTTGGTGCCAACGGTGCAGGTAAGACAACAACGCTCGAATGCGCGCAAGGCCTTCAAAAGCGTACCGGCGGCCGCATCGAACTCCTCGGCGAAGACCCTGACACTGCCGGCGCGAACCTTCGTTCTCGCGTCGGCGTGATGCTGCAGGACGGCGGCCTCCCGCCGTCGGCCCGTCCCATTCCCTTGCTTCGGCACATTGCGGGCATGTACCGGAATCCCCTTCCCTTGGACGGACTCGTCGAACGTTTGGGCATCGACACCTTCAGCCGCACCGGAGTCCGCCGCTTGTCCGGCGGCCAAAAGCAACGGCTCTCGCTTGCGGCTGCCTTGATCGGCAACCCCGAAGTCCTGTTCCTGGACGAGCCCAGCGCGGGACTCGATCCCCAATCCCGCCAAATCGTCTTTGAGCTCATCGCCGAACTGCGGGACGCCGGCATGGGCATCATCCTCACCACGCACCTCATGGATGACGCCCAGAGACTTGCGGACTATGTCTACATCATCGACGCCGGCCGCAATGTCGCTGAGGGCACCGTCGCCGACTTGTTGAGCCACGGCCACGAGGCCATGGACGGAGTGACCGAACGCACCCTGTTCTTTGACGCCCCGGCCGGCCTGGATATCGCGGCGGCCATCGGCGACGAACTGACCATCACTGAAAGCCGGGCGGGCAGCTACGCGATCGCCGGCACCCTGACGCCGCAACATCTGGCGAAGCTCACGGCCTGGTGGGCCGAGAAGGGCATCATGCCGGCGTCCCTCCGCTTGGAGGCGCGCAGCTTGGAAGACGTTTTCCTGGACATTTCCGGAAGGGACATCCGATGACCAACGCAGCCCCCGCCCTCAGCACACCCCACGCCGGACCCGCGCCCTTGATGCGCAGGATCCTGCTGCAGGGCCGCTACGAAACTTTGACCATGATCCGGAACGGCGAGCAGCTGATCCTTGCGGTGATCATGCCCTTGCTGGCCTTGGTGGGACTCACCGTCACACCGCTGCTCGATGGCCTGGGCGCCAATCGCGTGGACATCGCAACCCCGGGCGTTCTCGCACTGTGTGCCATGTCCACGGCATTCACCGGCCAGGGCATTGCCACGGGCTTCGACCGCCGCTACGGCGTGCTCCGCTTCCTCTCGACCACTCCCCTTGGCCGGACCGGCCTCATCGCTGGCAAGATCATCGCCGTCTTGGCCGTCCTGGTCCTTCAGGTCCTGGTGATCGGCGCCGTGGCCGCTTTGCTGGGCTGGCATCCGCGTCCCGAAGGCTGGCTTCCCGGCCTGGGCCTGCTGGTTCTCGGTGCTGCAGCGTTCACTGCGCTCGGGCTCCTGGTTGCCGGCACCGTGCGGCCGGAGGCAACCCTCGCCATCACCAACCTGCTCTGGATTCTGCTGGGCGCCCTCGGCGGAATCGTGGTTCCTGCCGAGCGCTTGCCGGACCTCGCACAGAACATCGTGCATTTCCTGCCCTCCGGAGCCCTGGGACAGTCACTCAGGGACGCTTTCCTCCATGGCAGCGTCTCCCTGCCCTACGTTCTTGTGCTGTTGCTGTGGACAATCGTCCCTGGCGCGGCCGCCGTCCGCTGGTTCAAATGGAACTGAGCGTCCCGTTGTGGAACCGAACCGTCAGCGTGAATTGAGTACCGAGAATTGAGAAAACTGTGAGCACGGCTGCCCGCCTCCCGAAGTCCATCCAGCAGTTGACCGCCAAGCTCCCCACGGAAGTCAACAGCATCATTCGCAGGCTGGCGATGTTGTCCCTGATCGGCCAAGTGGTCCTGGTGGTCACCGGCGGCGCGGTCCGGCTGACATCCTCAGGGCTCGGCTGCCCTACATGGCCGCGCTGCACCAGCAGTTCCCTCGTGAACACGCCCGAGATGGGGATCCACGGCTTCATCGAATTCGGCAACCGCATGCTGACGTTCGCCTTGGCGGCCATCGCCGTCCTGATGCTGGTGTATCTGTGGAACCTCCGCAAGGAACGTCGCGACCTTTTCCTCTTGGCGGTGGGCCTGCTCGCCAGCATTCCGGCACAGGCCATCATCGGCGGCATCACCGTGCTGTCCAATCTGAACCCCTGGGTTGTCGGACTGCACTTCCTGGTTTCCATGGCCTTGGTCGTCTTCTCCACGCTCCTGGTCAACCGCGCATATGACCGGACCGGCCGCTTCATGAAACGGCCGTTGGCACCGATCCCGGGCGCAATGAGCCCCGTCATGACCGCCGTCGCATTTTTCTCGGCTGTCGCCGTGTGCCTCGGCGTCGTGGTGACCGGAGCCGGACCGCACGCCGGGGACGCCAACGCACCGCGCAACGACCTCGACTGGGACCTCTTCTCGCACATCCACGCAGTGCCGGCGTACCTCATCACGGCGGGAACCGTCTTCGCCGTCTACTTCGTCCTGCGCAAGGGAATCACCGGCCCGTTCCGCACTGCGGCGCTGCTGCTGCTTGCCGTGACGGTCCTGCAGGCGGTCATCGGCTTTGCCCAGTACTACAACGGCATCCCCGCCCTCCTGGTAGGCGCCCATATGTTGGGTGCCGCGCTGCTCATGAGTGCCGCCACGAACGCGGCGGATGTGGCACGGTTCAGCCCCAAGCTCTAGCGCCCCTAACAGCGCGCCGTCCTGACCCCCTTTGGCAGGAAAAAAGCCGCGACACACCCTATTCAAGGCGTGTCGCGGCCCTTCCAAATTCAAACAGGGTCAGGAAGGCGCGGCCCCCGATGTGGGCACGCGTCCCGGGCGTCCTCCGGTAGCGGGGCCGTCAGCCGCCGATGATCGGGGAACCGATGAACGGGTCCACCGCGAGGGCAATGAAGAGAAGGGTCAGGTAGCTGATGGAGCCGTGGAAGACCTTCATGGCTCCCTTGTTCGAGACGTCCCCGCCCTGTGCCCGGTTGTAGAGGGCGTGGGATTCATATAGGAACCAGGCGCCCGCAAAGACGGCGGCGATGGTGTACACCCAGCCCGCGCGGCCAACCGGCACCAAAAGCAGCGAGCACACCACCATGGCCCAGGCGTAGAGGACCACCTGGACGGAAACCACCTTGGCGCCGGCGATGGCACCGAGCATGGGGACGTTGGCGTTGCGGTAGTCCTCGCCGTACCGCATGGACAGCGGCCAGTAGTGCGGAGGAGTCCACAGGAAAATCACCATGAAGAGCACGACGGCGGGCCACTCGACAGTGTTTGTCACGGCCGCCCAGGCGATCAGCACCGGGAAGCAGCCGGCCGCACCGCCCCAGACGATGTTCTGGGCCGTGCGGCGCTTGAGGATCATCGTGTAGATGACAACGTAGAAAACAATCGCACCGAGGCCGAGCCACGCCGACAGCGGGTTGGCCCCGAACCACAGGATGAAGATGGAGGCGGCTCCAAGGATCCACGCGAAGACGAGTGCTTCGCGGGGGGTGACTTCGCCCGTCACGAGGGGCCGCTTCTCGGTGCGGTGCATCAACTTGTCGATATCGCGGTCGATGTAGCAGTTGAAGACCCCTGCGCTGCCGGCTGCGAAGGCGCCGCCCACCAACGTGGCCAGAATCAAGCCGATCGAGGGGAAGCCCCGCTGCGCAAAGATCATAGTTGGCAAGGTGCTGACCAACAGCAACTCGATCACGCGGGGTTTGGTCAGTGCCAGATACGCCTTGAACTTACGGGACATTCCGCGCTTCCCCGCAACCGGGGAAGCATTGAGGGGCGTATCTGTTGTGCTCACGTTGGCAGTCACTCTGTTCTTTGCTGGTGTTGTCAAGGCGGGTTTCCCGCGGCGGCGGCACCCCGCTTCGGCCTCCAGATATCATACCGTGGCCTGTCCGGCGCCACGGCACCCGGAATTTTCCTTTGTTTCCGAAAGTTCACCGGCGCTTGGCCGTCGACGTGATTCATAAAACGGAATATGCGTCCATTTTTTGAGATTCCCACCATTCGGGGCGGCGAACCGGGCTAAGCTGTCTGCAGATCAGCTCACGCAGGTTTCCGAGAAAGCGTATTCTCAGATTTGCATGTCTGGATGATAGATCAACGTTTCAATGGTGAACGGCTGGTAGGAACTTCGCAGCGGGCGCCATCCTGTGCCCGAGGCTTGCCATGTGCCGTCACCAGCCGTCAGCACAGAGAGGGGCTCGGTTTACGTGCCACATTTGGAAGAGCAAGAACTGACTTGGACAAGCCTGGACCAGCGCGCCGTGGACACCGTCCGCGTTTTGGCCGCTGACGCCGTCGAGAAGGTCGGCAACGGTCACCCGGGTACGGCCATGAGCCTTGCCCCGGCCGCCTACCTGCTGTTCCAGAAGCTGATGCGCCACGACCCGAAGCACCCGGACTGGATCGGCCGTGACCGGTTCGTCCTCTCCCCCGGACACACGTCGCTGACCCTGTACATCCAGCTGTTCCTTTCCGGCTACGGCCTGGAGCTGAAGGACCTTGAGGCCCTGCGCACCTGGGGTTCGCTGACCCCCGGCCACCCGGAGTACAAGCACACCGCCGGCGTCGAGATCACCACCGGCCCGTTGGGCCAGGGCCTGGCCTCCTCGGTGGGCTTCGCCTACTCGCAGCGCCGCCAACGCGGCTTGTTCGACGCCGATGCTCCCGCCGGCGAGAGCCCGTTCGACCACACCATCTGGGTCATCGCCTCCGACGGCGACCTCCAGGAAGGCGTCACCTCGGAAGCTTCCTCCCTGGCCGGGCACCAGGAACTGGGCAACCTCGTGGTGATCTACGACGAGAACCACATCTCCATCGAAGACGACACCGACATCGCGTTCACCGAAGACGTGCTCAAGCGCTACGAAGCCTACGGCTGGCACACCCAGCGCGTGGACTGGACCAAGACCGGCGAATACGTCGAAGACGTCCAGGAGCTCTACAGCGCCCTGCTCGCCGCGAAGGCCGAGACGTCCAAGCCGTCCATCATCTCGCTGCGCACCATCATCGGCTACCCCGCCCCCAAGAAGCAGAACACCGGCAAGATCCACGGTTCCGCCCTCGGCGCCGAGGAAGTCGCAGCACTGAAGGAAGTCCTGGGCTTCGACCCCCAGCGTTCCTTCCAGGTTGACGAGGACGTCCTGGCACACGCCCGTGCCGTCGTCGAACGCGGCGCAGCCGAGCGCAGCGAATGGCAGGCATCCTTCGAGGCATGGCAGACCGCCAACCCGGAGGGCGCTGCACTGCTTGAGCGGATCGAGGCCAAGAAGCTTCCTGTCGAGCTCGACGCCGCGCTGCCGGTGTTCGAAGCAGGCAAGGAAGTTTCCACCCGCGCCGCGTCCGGCAAGGTCCTGAACGCGATCGGCCCGGTCCTTCCGGAACTGTGGGGCGGCTCGGCCGACCTCGCCGAGTCCAACAACACCACCATCGAGGGTTCGCCGTCGTTCATTCCGGCCTCGCGCTCCACCGGCGCCTGGAAGGGCAACCCCTACGGCCGGGTGCTGCACTTCGGTATCCGCGAGCACGCCGCGGCGTCGATCGTGAACGGCATCTCGCTGCACGGCCGGACCCGGGCGTTCTCCGGCACGTTCCTGATCTTCAGTGACTACCAGCGTCCCGCGATCCGCCTTGGCGCCCTCATGGGTGTCCCGTCGCTATACGTCTGGACCCACGATTCCATCGGCCTGGGCGAAGACGGCCCCACCCACCAGCCGGTGGAACAGCTGTCCACCCTGCGCGCCATCCCGGGCCTGGACGTTGTCCGTCCCGGCGACGCCAACGAGGTTGCCGCAGCGTGGAAGACCATGCTGGAGAACCACGAGAACCCGGCAGGCATCGTGCTGACCCGCCAGAACATCCCGACCTACGCACGCGGCGAGGGCATTGCCGAGGGTGACACCTTCGGCTCCACCGCAGGCGTCGCAAAGGGCGGCTACGTCCTGGCAGAGGCTTCGAAGGACGGCGCCACGGTCCCGGCCGACGTCATCCTGATCGGCACCGGTTCCGAGGTCCAGCTCGCGGTGAACGCCCGCGAAGCGCTCCAGGCCGAAGGCATCGCCACCCGCGTCGTCTCGATGCCGTGCGTCGAGTGGTTCAACAAGCAGGACTCCGCCTACCGCGAGTCCGTCCTCCCGGCCGCCGTCAAGGCCCGCGTCTCGGTCGAAGCCGGCCTGGCACTGGGCTGGAAGGAATTCGTCGGCGACGCCGGACGCTCCATCAGCCTCGAGCACTTCGGCGCCTCGGCAGACTACAAGCGCCTCTTCAAGGAGTTCGGCATCACGGCAGAAGCAGTCGCCTCCGCCGCCAAGGACTCCCTCGCGGGTCTCAGTAGCTGAAAACGCGTCTGAGACGAATCCGACAGCAACGAACAGATTTCCAAGGAGATTAAAGAAATGACTACGACTCCCACCCAGCAGCTTTCCGACGCCGGTGTGTCCATCTGGCTTGACGACCTTTCCCGGGAACGCCTGTCCAGCGGCAGCCTGCAGAAGCTGATCGAAGAGAAGAACGTGGTTGGCGTCACCACCAACCCGTCCATCTTCCACGCCGCCATTACCGCAGGCAGCGACTACGACGCCGTGATTGCCGAAGAGGCCGCCAAGGGCGCCACCGTCGAAGAAACTGTCTTCGAGATCACCACCCGCGACGTTGCCGACGCGTGCGACCTCTTCGCCCCGGTCGCGGCAGCGAGCAAGGGCGTCGACGGCCGTGTCTCCATCGAGGTGGACCCCCGCCTGGCATGGGACACCGAAGGCACCATCGCCGAGGCCAAGCACCTGTACAAGAAGGTCAACAAGGACAACGTCCACATCAAGATCCCGGCAACCCTCGAAGGCCTCGCCGCCATCACGGCAACCCTGGCCGAAGGCATCAGCGTCAACGTGACCCTGATCTTCTCCCTGGAGCGCTACCGCGCCGTCATCAACGCCTTCCAGTCCGGCCTCGAGCTGGCCAAGGAAAACGGCCACGACCTCTCCAAGATCCACTCCGTGGCGTCGTTCTTCGTTTCCCGCGTGGACTCCGAGATCGACAAGCGCCTCAATGCCATCGGCACCGATGAAGCGAAGGCCCTCAAGGGCAAGGCAGGCGTTGCCAACGCCCGCCTGGCGTACCAGGTTTACGAAGAGCTGTTCTCCACCGAGCGCTGGGCAGTCCTGGCCACAGCCGGCGCGCTCCCGCAGCGCCCGCTGTGGGCTTCGACCGGTGTGAAGGACCCGGCCTACCCGGACACCCTGTACGTCACCGAGCTGGTCGCCGCCGGCGTCGTCAACACCATGCCGGAAAAGACCCTCGACGCCACGTTCGACCACGGCGTTGTCACCGGTGACACCGTCTCCGGAACCTACGAGGAAGCAAACAGCGTCCTCAACGCACTGGAAGGCCTGGGCATCTCCTACAACGACGTCGTCGCAATCCTCGAATCCGAGGGCCTGGACAAGTTCGTCGCCAGCTGGAAGGAACTTCTGGCCGACGTCGAAGGCGCCCTCGCCTCTGCACGGAAGGCTTCCTAACCCACATGAGCACTCTCAGCTACGACGCCAGCGGTGCTGCGCAGCAGGCCATTGAGCAGCACATCCCGGCACTTGTCGAAGACCGGATTGCCACGAGGATTTTCGCGAAGGACCACACTCTGTGGGGTCCCGACGCGGAGTCCGAATCCGCCATCCGTCTCGGATGGGTGGAAGCGGCAACCGTTTCCCAGCCCTTGGTCGAAGGAATCCTGGAACTCCGGGATGCCCTCCGGGCCGAAGGCGTCTCCCGCATTGTCCTGTGTGGCATGGGCGGCTCTTCACTTGCCCCCGAGGTCATTGCCGGCACCGCTGGCGTCGAGCTGACCGTGCTGGACAGCACAGACCCCGAACAGGTCGGTGCTGCCCTCGCGGACCGCTTGGCCGAGACCGCCATCGTGGTCTCTTCCAAGTCAGGCTCCACCGTGGAAACCGACTCACAGCGACGGGTATTCGAGCAGGCCTTCACCGAGGCCGGCATCGATGCCAAGAGCCGGATCGTCATCGTGACCGATCCCGGTTCCCCTCTGGACAAGGCCTCCCGTGAAGCCGGCTACCGTGCCGTCTTCAATGCCGACCCGAACGTCGGAGGCCGCTTTTCGGCGCTGACGGCTTTCGGATTGGTCCCGAGTGGCCTCGCCGGAGTCGACATCCAGGCATTCCTGGATGAGGCCGAGGAAGCTGCGGAAATCCTCAACGAGGACTCCCCCGAAAACATCGGGCTCCGGCTCGGTGCTGCGCTCGGCGGAACCACCCCGTTGCGCAACAAGATCGTCATCGTCGAAGACGGTTCCGGAATCGTCGGATTTGCGGACTGGGCCGAGCAGCTCATTGCCGAGTCCACCGGCAAGCTCGGCACGGGGGTTCTGCCGGTTGTTGCAGGTCCTGCGGCGCCCGAGGTCAGCAGCGGCGCGGAAGACGTCCTGGTGGTCCGCCTTGTCGGTGCGGAATCCGACGT
Source organism: Arthrobacter sp. efr-133-TYG-118 (assembly GCF_030209755.1). Classification (GTDB taxonomy): domain Bacteria; phylum Actinomycetota; class Actinomycetes; order Actinomycetales; family Micrococcaceae; genus Arthrobacter. The sequence goes on from NZ_JARVRH010000005.1 coordinate 36,045, forward strand.
CGAACTCGGTGAAAACGAGGCCGCGATCGCCGGTGGCCTGGCCACCCAGATGTTCGTCTGGGAATTCGCTACCGCGGTCGCAGGGCGCCTGCTCGGCATCAACCCCTTTGACCAGCCCGACGTCGAGGCAGCCAAGATCGCCGCGCGCGGACTTTTGGACGCGCGTCCCGAGCCGACGCCGGCGAACTTCGTCGACGGCGCGATCGAGGTCCGCGGTGGTGCGTGGCTCGGCGACGCGGCAACGGCGGCCGACGCCGTCAAGGCGCTCCTCGGCGAACTCGGCACGGACGGCTACCTCAGCGTGCAGGCATATTTCGACCGGATCGCGTTCGCGCAGCTGGAAGGCATCCGCGACGAACTCGCCGGCGTCAGCGGCCGTCCGGTCACTTTCGGCTGGGGTCCGCGCTTCCTGCACTCCACCGGACAGTTCCACAAGGGCGGGCCGGCCATCGGTTCGTTCCTGCAGGTGACGGCTTCTGCGACCGGCGATATCGCCATTCCGGAGCGGCCGTTTACTTTCGGTCAGCTGATTGCGGCCCAGGCGGCCGGCGATGCCCAGGTTCTTGAGAACCACGGCCGTCCGGTCCTGCGGCTGCACCTCACGGATCGTGGGGCCGGCGTTGCCCAGCTCCAGGACATTGTCGCCGCGTTGGCCGGCCAGGCCAGCGCGCTCGAAAGCTAAGGCACAAACCCAAACATGCCAGAAACTGAAATCGGTTACCGGTCCACCGGAAAGGCAAGCCACCGCAATCCCCTCCGGGATCCGCGCGACCGGCGCCTGAACCGCATCGCAGGGCCTTCGTCATTGGTGTTCTTCGGAGTCACCGGTGACCTCGCCCGCAAGAAACTCATGCCGGCGGTCTACGACCTCGCCAACCGCGGGCTGTTGCCGCCGAGCTTCGCGCTCGTCGGTTTCGGCCGGCGGGACTGGAGCAACGAGGACTTCGCGGACGAGGTCAAGGAGAACGTCAGGGCGCACTCCCGCACCCCGTTCGACGACGCCGTCTGGAACCAGCTCTCCGAGGGCATCCGCTTCGTCCAGGGGGAGTTCGACGACGATCAGGCGTTCAAGCGCCTCAGCGCCACACTTGACGAGCTCGATGAGACCCGCGGCACGCGCGGCAATCATGGTTTCTACCTGTCCATTCCGCCCAAGGCCTTCGAGCAGGTCTGCCAGCAGCTCTCCAAGCACGGACTGGCGCAGGCCGGCGACGGCCAGTGGCGCCGCGTGGTCATCGAGAAGCCCTTCGGCCACGACCTGGAATCCGCGCGCAAGCTCAACGACATCGTCGAGTCCGTCTTCCCGCCCGACGCGGTCTTCCGGATCGATCACTACCTGGGCAAGGAAACGGTCCAGAACATCCTGGCGCTGCGCTTCGCCAACCAGCTGTTCGAACCTTTGTGGAACGCCAACTACGTTGACCACGTCCAGATCACCATGGCCGAGGACATCGGCACCGGCGGGCGTGCCGGTTATTACGACGGCGTCGGCGCGGCCCGCGACGTCATCCAGAACCACCTCCTGCAGCTGCTCGCCCTGACGGCCATGGAAGAGCCCATCTCCTTCAACGCCGATGACCTGCGTGCGGAAAAGGAAAAGGTCCTGGCAGCGGTCAGGCTCCCCGACGACCTGTCCACCCACTCGGCCCGCGGGCAGTTCACCGGCGGCTGGCAGGGCGGGGAACTGGTCCAGGGCTACCTCGAGGAAGACGGCATCCCGGCCGATTCCAAGACCGAAACCTATGCGGCCATCCGCCTGGACATCAACACCCGGCGCTGGGCCGGGGCGCCGTTCTACCTGAGGGCCGGCAAACGCCTGGGCCGGCGCGTCACGGAGATCGCCGTGGTCTTCAAGCGCGCGCCCAACCTGCTCTTCCGCGGCCACGGCGAGGACGACTTCGGCCAGAACGCCGTGGTCATCCGGGTCCAGCCCGACGAGGGCGCCACGATCCGCTTCGGCTCCAAGGTCCCGGGCACGCAGATGGAAGTCCGCGACGTGACCATGGACTTCGGCTACGGACACTCGTTCACCGAGTCCAGCCCCGAAGCGTACGAACGCCTCATCCTGGACGTCTTGCTGGGCGAGCCGCCGCTCTTCCCGCGGCACCAGGAAGTCGAGGAGTCCTGGAAGATCCTGGACCCCTTCGAGGACTACTGGGCCGGGCTCGACGAACAGCCCGAACCCTATGCCCCCGGCAGCTGGGGGCCGGCCTCGGCCGACGAGCTGCTTGCCCGCGACGGACGAACCTGGAGAAGGCCATGATCGTAGATCTTCCCGATACCACCACCTCCAAGATCTCCAAGAAGATCACCTCCCTGCGCGAGCAGGGAGGTGTGATCGCCCTTGGACGCGTCCTGACCCTTGTCGTCGTCACGAAGTCCGGTCTCGAGGAAGAAGCCATCGAGGCAGCCAACGAGGCCAGCCGCGAACACCCCTGCCGCATCATCGTCCTCGCGGACGCCGGCAGCGAAGCGCCCAACCGCCTCGACGCCCAGATCCGCGTGGGCGGGGACGCCGGCGCATCGGAGGTCATCGTCCTGCGCGGTTACGGCGAGCTCGCCAAGGAAAGCGAATCCCTCGTCGCGGCACTGCTGCTGCCGGACGCGCCGATCGTGGCCTGGTGGCCGCACGGCGCCCCCGAGAACGCCTGCGAGACCTCTATCGGACGCATCGCGCACCGCCGCATCACGGACTCCGCGAACGAGGCCGACCCCGCGGCGGCACTGGCCCGGATCCGGAAAACGTACCGGGCCGGCGACACCGACCTCGCCTGGACACGCCTGACCAACTGGCGCCTGCAACTCGCCGCGGCCCTGGACCAGGTCGACGAATCCCCCGTCACGGCCATCGCCGTCGAGGGCGCTTCGGACTCACCCAGCACCCTGCTGCTGGCCGCCTGGCTCACCCTGTTCCTCGACGCACCGGTCCAGATCGTCGCCGACCCGGCAGGAACAGGCATCCGCAGGGTACGGCTGAGCCGCGCCACCGGCGACGTCCAGCTGGTCCGTCCCGGCCTCACCATCGCGGAACTGACCCAGCCGGGCCAGCCCGCCCAGCGGATATCCCTGCCACGCCGCAGCCTGCGGGACTGCCTCGCCGAAGAACTGCGCCGCCTTGATCCGGACGATGTCTTCGGAGAAGTGATTACTATGGGACTGCCCCGAACCAATAGCAAGGAGTGACTGTCCCAGTGAGCGCTGACCCCAGAGTAAGCATCCATCCCGACTCCGCCGTCCTTATGGCCGCAATCGCAGCACGGCTCATCACCAAGCTGGTGGACGTCCAGGACAAGCACGGCGAAGCGACTGTGGTCCTCACCGGCGGAACCGTGGGCATCGGCACCCTGAAAGCGGTTGCCGACTCGCCCGCGGCGCCCGCCGTTGACTGGTCCCGGGTGAACTTCTGGTGGGGTGACGAGCGCTTCGTTGGCAAGGACAGCACCGACCGCAACACCGTGCAGGCGCGTGAGGCACTGCTCTCAAGCCTGCCGGTGGACCCGGACCGCGTGCACGAACCGGGTTCATCGGATGAGTTCGCCACCGCGGACGAGGCCGCAGCGGACTACGCGGCCCGGCTCAAAGCTGCTGCCGAAGCCGAGCACGCCGCGGACACTTCGGACAATCGTTCCGAGGAGGCCGGCGAGTTGCCTCGTTTCGACATCCTGCTGCTCGGTGTGGGTCCGGATGCGCACATTGCCTCGCTCTTCCCGGAGCAGGCGGGTATCCGCGTGAAGGACCGTACGGTCGTGGGGGTCGAGAACTCCCCCAAGCCACCGCCGTCGAGGATTTCGCTGACGCTGCCCGCCATCAACTCAGCCCAGGAAATCTGGATGGTTGTGGCAGGCGAGGACAAAGCCGGAGCCGTGGGACTGGCCCTCGCCGGGGCCAACCCGGTCCAGGTTCCCGCCTCCGGTCCTAGTGGCCGCTCGAGGACCCTATGGCTCATCGATGAGAATGCAGCCTCACGTGTCCCCCAGCAGCTCGTCCGTAAGGACCCCGCGGGCGCGTAACCGCTTGAGCGCTCCGGCCAGGACAATTTCCGCGTCCTGGCTGGAGCGTCTTTCTTTAACGTAGTCCAGATGGCTCTTGAAGACTTCTTCGTCGGCGCGTTCCATGGTGGCTTCGGCCTGTTCGCGGACGGCAACCAGGCCGCATTTCGGGCAGTCCCACCGGATCGGGATTTGATCCTCCGGGAGCTTAACGAAAACAAGCCGCGTCTCATGTCCCTTGGCGCACCAATAGGGAACACGAATACGCGGCAAGCTCTCGCCACCAACAGAGTCGGGTTGGTTCCTCGGGGCCGATCCAGCTGTTACGCCGGCACGTGTGCCCCGGAATCCTGAAGTACCATGAACCATCGTCGATCCCCTTGAGAGTTCGGCTGCATGGCGCTGAAGGCCATGCAGCCTAGTCTAATGAGAGGACACCTCTAGTGCGAGGATCCGACGGCGGCAGTGCTAGGAGTCTCCGCCCGTGGTGAAACGCATGATGAGGCCAAGTCCAATGATCACGACGCCCCAAGTGCAGCCCAAGACGATGGTGAAGCGGTTGAGGTTTCGCTCTGCGACACCTGAAGAACTCAATCCCGAGCTCATGCCACCGCCAAACATATCGGACAACCCGCCGCCACGCCCCTTGTGGAGGAGGATGAGCAGCGTCAGCAGGAGGCTGGTGATGCCCAGCAGGATCTGCAGAATGACTTGAAGAACGTCCACGACGGCCTTTCAGAAGAACGGAAAACGGGAGCGGAACCTAAAACGGACTAAGCCGCGCTGAGGTGGCTCTCGAACCTGACAATGTTAGCAAACTCGGCGGGGTCGAGGCTCGCGCCACCCACCAGCAGCCCGTCGACGTCGCTCTCAGCCATGATCGCTGCCGCATTGTTGGCCTTGACCGAACCGCCGTAGAGGAGCCGGGTCTTGGCAGCCACGGCATCGTCGAACAAGGATGCGAGCTCTGAACGGATCGCGGCGCACATCTCCTGTGCGTCTTCGGGACCCGCGACTTCGCCCGTCCCGATGGCCCAGACAGGCTCGTACGCGACAACCAGATCGCTTGCCTGATCTGCGGAGAGGCCGTCGACGCCGGCGCGCAACTGGGCCAGCGTGTGCTCAACGTGGGTGCCGGCCTGGCGGACCTCAAGGCCCTCGCCGACACACAGGACCGGCGTGACGTCGTGGCGGAAGGCTGCTTTGACCTTCGCGTTGAGTACCTGGTCGTCCTCGTTGTGGATGGTGCGGCGTTCGCTGTGGCCCACCAGGACGTAGGCGCAACCGAGCTTGTTGAGGAACTGGCCGGAGATATCGCCGGTGTAGGCTCCGGAGTCGAACTGTGAAAGGTCTTGTCCGCCGTAGACGACGTCCAGTTCGTCGCCCTGGACGAGGGTCTGCACACCGCGGAGGTCGGTAAAGGGCGGGAAGACCGAAACCTCCACCCGGCCGTAGTCGTGCTTGGCGTCGGAGAGAGTCCATGCCAGCTTCTGCAGCAGGGTGATGCCCTGGACGTGGTCCATGTTCATCTTCCAGTTGCCGGCAATGAAGGGCTTGCGGATGAAGTTTCCGTTGGCAGAAGTTGTCACGTGTGCTCCAAAGATGCGTTGAGATAGGGAAGCCGGCGGGGCGCTTGCCTTCCAGGAAGGGCGCCCCGCCGGCTGTGTAGCCTTAGCGGTCCAGAACGCTCAGGCCGGGAAGATCCTTGCCTTCAAGGTATTCCAGGCTGGCGCCGCCGCCGGTGGAAATGTGTCCGAACTGGGAGTCCGCGAAGCCGAGGGTCCGGACGGCTGCGGCGGAGTCGCCGCCGCCCACCACGGTGAATGCCGGCGTCTCGGTCAAAGCCTGGGCGATGGCACGGGTGCCGCCCGAGAAGGCTTCGAATTCAAAGACGCCCATGGGCCCGTTCCAGAACACGGTCTTGGCGGCCTTGATCTGCTCGGCGAAAGCCGCTGCTGATACCGGTCCGATGTCCAGGCCAATGCCTGAGGCCCCGAACGAGCTGTCCTCGATCGCGTCCGCGGCGACCACTTCGTGTTCGGCGTCAGCGGCGAAGCGGCTGGCGACCACGACGTCGGTGGGGATGACGAAGGCGGTGCCGGCGTCGGAGGCGCGCTTGAGGTAGTCCTGGACCACGGGGATCTGGTCAGCTTCGAGCAAGCTGCCCGCGACCTTGTGACCAACCGCTGCGAGGAACGTAAACAGCATTCCGCCACCGACGAGGATGGTGTCAGCCTTGCCCAGGAGGTTGTCGATCACGGCGAGCTTGTCCGAGACCTTGGAGCCGCCCAGAACCACGACGTATGGGCGCTGGGTATCCGTGGTGAGTTTGCGCAGGACCTCCACCTCGGTGTGGACGAGGTCCCCCTGGTAGGAAGGAAGCTTCGTGGCGATGTCGTAAACGCTGGCGTGCTTGCGGTGGACGGCACCGAAGGCGTCATCCACGAAGGCTCCGTTGTCGCCGGTCAGCGCCACGAGTTCATCGGCGAAGGCGCCGCGCTCGGCGTCGTCCTTGCTGGTTTCGCGGGCATCGAAGCGGACGTTCTCCAGGACGAGGACGTCTCCATCGCCCAGCGACGCGGCCAACTCCTTGGCGGACCCGCCAACGGTGTCGTCCGCAAGCTGGACCTTGAATGGCGCGAGCTCCGCCAGCCGCGCTACCGCGGGCTTGAGCGAATACTTGGCCTCGGGAGAGCCCTTGGGGCGTCCCAGGTGGGCCGTGACGAGCACGCGGGCACCGGCGTCCGAGAGCTTTTCGATGACCGGGAGGGAGGCCTTGATGCGGCCGTCGTCGGTCACTGTAGAGCCGTCGAGCGGCACATTCAGGTCACTTCTGACAAGAATGTACCGCCCGCGGACACCTTCAGCGATCAGTTCGTTGAGGGTGTGAGAAGTCATGTGTCTACCCTAGCCCAGCTTGGATGCGACGAGCTCCGTGAGGTCAACGAGGCGGTTGGAGTAGCCCCATTCGTTGTCATACCAGGAAACAACCTTGACCTGGTTGCCGATGACCTTGGTGAGGCCGGAGTCGAAGATCGAAGAAGAGGGATCGCCGACGATGTCCGAGGAGACGATGGGATCTGCCGTGTAGCTGAGGATGCCCTTGAACTGCTCGGTCTCGGAGGCAGCCTTGAGTGCTGCGTTGACTTCCTCGACGGTCACTTCGCGGGAAACCGTGACGGTCAGGTCCGTGGCGGAACCAGTCGGGACCGGGACGCGGATGGCGTAGCCGTCGAGCTTGCCCTTCAGCTCCGGAAGGACGAGGCCGATCGCCTTGGCAGCACCCGTGGAGGTGGGAACCATGTTGATCGCTGCGGCACGGGCACGGCGAAGGTCGCTGTGGGGGCCGTCCTGCAGGTTCTGGTCTGCCGTGTAGGCGTGCACCGTGGTCATGAGGCCGCGCTCGATGCCGAAGGCGTCGTTGACGACCTTGGCCAGCGGGCCGAGGCAGTTGGTGGTGCAGGAAGCGTTGGAAATGATGTGGTGCGCTGCGGGGTCGTAGAGCTCGTGGTTGACGCCCATGACGATGGTGATGTCTTCGTCCGAGGCAGGAGCGGAGATCAGGACCTTCTTGGCTCCTGCATCGATGTGCTTCTGCGCGGCGGCAGCCTTGGTGAAGAAGCCTGTGGACTCGATGACGATGTCGACGCCCAGCTCGCCCCAGGGGAGGTTCGCAGGATCGCGCTCTGCAAGGACCTTGATGATGTTGCCGTCAACAATGAGGTTGCCCTCTTTGACTTCAACGGACTGAGTCAGGCGACCGCCGACGGAGTCGTACTTCAAAAGGTGGGCAAGTGCCTCGGGACTCGTGAGGTCGTTGACCGCAACAATTTCGAGGTCTGCACCCTGGGCGAGTGCTGCGCGGAAGTAGTTGCGGCCGATGCGGCCAAAGCCGTTGATACCAATACGGGTGGTCACTATTTCAGTCTCCTTGGTGCTCTTGCAAGCACACCTAGTGAGTCGGATCTTGATTCCAACTAACAATTCCCGCACATCATTGGGCAGAAGTGATTATCAGATCGGAGGGCGACCAGCCACATTGCTGAAGGCTAACCGCCTTCCGTGACCCATCTTACGTTTAACTACGTCTGCCCCCGCAACTGCGGGGGCAGACAATCCGGTATTTGGGCGAAATTCACCTGAATGTGAAGTTTGTTACATCCCTGTGTATTCCGCGTCACTCACCGATTCGGGACGGAGTTCCCTAGAGAACGATCAGCCCGGTGGCGTTCGCGCGGGCCGCTTCGAAGCGCTTCGCGACGTCGGCCCAGTTGACGATGTTCCAGAACGCCTTGACGTAGTCAGCCTTGACGTTGACATAGTCCAGGTAGAAGGCGTGCTCCCACATGTCCAGCATGAGCAGAGGCGTGGTGCCGACTGCGACGTTGCCCTGCTGGTCGTAGAGCTGCTCGATGAGGAGGTTGCCGCCGATGGGCTCGTAGGCGAGGAAGCCCCAGCCGGATCCCTGCAGGCCGAGCGCGGCTGCCGAGAACTGGGCACGGAACGCATCGAACGAGCCGAAGGCGTCGTCGATGGCTGCAGCCAGCTCGCCCTCGGGCTTGTCGCCGCCGTCCGGGGAGATGTTGTTCCAGAACACGGAGTGGTTGATGTGGCCGCCGGTGTGGAACGCGAGGTCCTTGGAGAGGCGGTTGATGTTGGCGAAGTCGCCCTTGTCGCGAGCCTCGGCCAACTGGGCCAAAGCGTTGTTGGCGCCTGCTACATAGGCAGCGTGGTGCTTGCTGTGGTGCAGCTCCATGATCTTCGCCGAAATGTGCGGCTCAAGTGCTGCGTAGTCGTAGCCCAGCTCGGGCAGTACGTACTCTGTCACGAAATCCTCCAATGTAGTGGACCGGGGTCCGGTTGGTAACTCTCGTTCTATTCATCCGACCGGCGAACCGGCCGGAAATCCACACCCTGACGATTCTAGGGCGGGAGCTTTATTCGTCCATCATTTCGGGGGTCACATTTGCCTCGGTACCCGGGATCCCCAGGTCGCCGGCCCGCTTGTCCGCCATGGCCAGGAGCCGGCGGATCCTCCCCGCGATGGCGTCCTTGGTCATGGGCGGATCGGCAAGCCGGCCCAATTCATCCAGGCTGGCCTGCTTGTGGGCCACGCGGAGTTCACCGGCGTATTTGAGGTGGTCGGGAACGTCGTCGCCCAGGATTTCCAGGGCCCTGTCCACGCGGGCGCCGGCCGCGACGGCGGCCTGGGCCGAGCGGCGCAGGTTGGCGTCGTCGAAGTTCGCGAGGCGGTTGGCCGTGGCCCGGACTTCCTTGCGCATGCGGCGCTCCTCCCACACCATGAGGGCGTCATGGGCGCCCATCCGGGTGAGCAGCGCGGCGATCGTGTCACCGTCACGGATGACCACGCGATCCACGCCGCGCACTTCCCGGGCCTTGGCCTGGATGCCGAGGCGACGGGCGGCCCCCACCAGGGCAAGCGCCGATTCCGGCCCGGGACACGTGACCTCGAGCGAAGAGGACCGGCCGGGTTCGGTGAGGGATCCGTGAGCCAGGAACGCGCCGCGCCACACAGCTTCTGCGTCCGACGCCGAACCGTTGACGACGGCGGACGGCAAGCCACGCACAGGCCGTCCGCGGCCGTCCAGGAGGCCGGTCTGGCGGGCCAGGGCTTCGCCGTCGCGAACTACACGGACAACATAGCGGCTACCGCGACGGAGTCCCCCGCCCGAGACGACAATGATCTCGCTCTGGTGCCCGTAGACTTCGGCGATCGCGGCGCGCAGCCTCCGCGCCGTCGAGGCGAGGTCAACCTCTGCCTCGATCACGATCCGGCCCGAAATGATGTGCAGTCCGCCGGCAAAACGCAGCATGGCCGAGACTTCGGCCTTGCGGACGGACGACTTCTTGATGTCCAGCCGGGAAAGTTCTTCCTTGACCGATGCGGTCAGTGCCATCGCATGTTCCTAACTATTCCCGAAGATATCGTGATACGCCGATGCCAGACGCAGCGGGTCGTGGACTGGACGGCGGCTCGACGCCCCCACTTTACCCAAGACCACCTCTGCACCGATCATCCCGGCAGCGCGTTCGAATTCCTTGAGGTCCGATATCGAGGAGGGATCGGCCAGGACAACGTCCACACCGAACTCCGGCGCGTAGTGGCGCAGGGCATCCAGGTGGTCCGCAGCGGACATCCCGGAGGTTTCCTTGGTGTCCATGGCGAGGTTCATGGTGAGGCAGCGTTTGGCCGGAGTGTCGCACAGGGCCTGGCGCATTTCGGGCAGCAGCAAATGCGGCAGCACGGACGTGTACCAGGAACCGGGACCCAGAATGATCCAGTCCGCAAGTTCGATGGCAGTCAGCGCTTCGATGCAGGCGCGCGCGTCTTCCGGAAGGAGCCTGACGTTTTCGAGGGATCCGGCGACGGCGCACTTGGCCTGGCCTTTGACGGCCTGAAACTCGTAACCGCCCCCTGGCAGGGGCACCCTGACGTCGCCCTCGATGTTCAGCGGTTGCGTGGACATCGGGAGGACCTGGCCACGGGCACCCAATAGGGCGCCTGCCCATTTCAGTCCAGCCACGGCGTCGCCCAGAAGCTCCCAGAGGGTGACAATGAGCAGGTTTCCCATGGCGTGATCGTCCAAGGAGCCCCGGCTACCGTTCGGAGTCCTGAAGCGATGCTGCATGACGTCCCGCCAGGTGCGTCCCCAATCGGTGTCGTCACAAAGGGCGCTCAGAGCCATTCGAAGATCGCCCGGGGGAAGGACGCCGTACTCTTCGCGCAGCCGCCCGGAGGATCCGCCGTCGTCGGCCACCGTGACAATCGCAGTGAGCTCGGACGTCAGGAGCCGCAACGCCGACAACGACGCGGAAAGCCCGTGTCCGCCGCCGAGCGCCACAACCGAGGGGCCCTTGGCGGGCTGGCTACCCGGGGTGCCCTTCGGTGGAACCAGCGGCAGGGGTCCGGTCAGGACCCCCATTACTCGCGACCCAGATCGCGGTGGCTTGTGGTGACGGTGACGCGAGGATATTGCGCAAGCCGCTTGGAAAGTTCGACGGCGACCGCGACCGAACGGTGCTTCCCGCCCGTGCAACCGACAGCAATGGTGGCGTAGTGCTTGTTTTCGGTCCGATAGCCGTCCAGGACGGGTTCCAAGGCAAGGACGTAGCGGTCAACGAAGTCCTTCACGCCCGCGGCACCCAGCACGTAATCGCTGACATCGGCGTCGAGCCCCGTGTGCGGACGCAATTTCGGAACCCAATGCGGGTTGGGGATGAAACGTGCATCCGCAACGAAGTTGGCGTCCACGGGCAGTCCGTATTTGAAGCCGAAGCTCATGACGTTCAAGCGCAACGCGACAGGGCCCGTGTCGGTGAAAAGTTCGGTGATGGCCGTTGCCAGGCCGTGGACGTTGTACGTACTCGTGTCCAGGACCACGTCCGCCGATTCCCGGAGTTCCTTCAGGACGTCGCGTTCCGCCGCGATGCCGTCCAGGATCCGTCCACCACCTTGGAGCGGATGCGGGCGGCGGCCCTGCTCAAAGCGCCGCACCAGGACGTTGTCGCTGGCATCGAGGAAGAGGACGCGGAAGGTGATTCCGCTGGCGCTGAGGGCGCCGAGCGCCGTCCTGATATCGGTGAAGAGTCCTTTGCTGCGCACGTCGACGACGACGGCGAGCTTAGGGATGGACTGGGGCGCGTGCGAGACGATTTCGGCAAGCGTCCCCAGCATCTGCGGCGGGAGGTTTTCGACGACGTACCAGCCGTGGTCTTCCAGGGCGTCCGAGGCGGTGCTGCGGCCTGCTCCGGACATGCCAGTTACCACCAGCAGTTCCGCTTCGACAGGCTTGACGGGGATGAGACCGTCCTGCTCCGCGCCGGATCCTGCTGTTGACTCTGACATCAAATGTCCCCGTTTCTGAGATGGTCCAAAGTTTCTGGGATGGTCCAAGGCGGACCACCTCCTGGAGGGGTCCGCTTATTACCCTAGCTAAATTTCAAGGATTTCGCCGGTGGTCATGTTCACGGCGGGAGCGGCCTCTCCGGAGGCACCGGCTGCCGCCAGATGGCTGACGACGGCTTCCGCCAATGCCGGGCCGATCCCCTTCGCGGCCGTGAGCTCAAGGGCCGTTGCGGCTTTGATCTTCTTGAGGGAACCGAAATGCGCCACGAGCGCCTTCCGTTTAGCTTCGCCGAGGCCCGGAACGCCGTCGAGGGCGGACACCGTCATGGCCTTTCCACGCTTCTGCCGATGGAAGGTGATGGCGAAGCGGTGGGCTTCGTCGCGGATGCGCTGGAGCAAGTAGAGCCCCTGCGAAGTGCGGGGCAGAATCACCGGGAAGTCGCTGTCCGGCAGCCAGACTTCTTCGAGCCGCTTGGCCAGGCCCACGACGTAGACGTCATCGATCCCCAGTTCCGCGAGTGCCCTCGCCGCGGCATTCACCTGAGGCTGCCCGCCGTCGACGACGACGAGGTTCGGCGGATAGGCGAATCTCGCCTTGGCTCCCGTGAGGGCGGCGTCATCCGACGACGGCTCCCCGGCGCCGGAGTTCGGAACCTCTCCGCTCTTGGGAAGCTGGGCGGATTTATCCTGCAGGTAGTGCCTGAAGCGCCTGGTAAGGACGTCGTGCATCGCAGCGGTGTCGTCGCTTGCCGCCGCGCCCGTGATGGAGAACTTCCTGTAGTCGGCTTTCTTGGGGAGGCCGTCCTCGACCACCACCATGGACGCAACCACGTTGGTTCCCTGCACATGGGAAATGTCGTAGCACTCGATCCGGAGCAGCGGCACGGGAAGCTCGAGTGCTTCCTGGAGTTCCTGGAGCGCCTGGGAGCGGACGGTGATATCGCCGGCCCGCCGGACTTTGTGAAGCTTCAGCGCCTGCTCGGCGTTTTCGCGGACGGTGGACATAAGCGCGGCCTTGTCACCGCGCTGCGGCACCCGGATATCCACCTTGGCGCCCCGGAGGCCACCGAGCCATTCGAGCAGTTCGTCATGGTTGCTCGGAATCTCCGGCACGAGGACTTCGCGCGGAATACGGCCCTGGTTGTCGCTGTCCTCGCCGTAGACCTGCTGCAGCAGGTGCTCGATGAGTTCCGGAGTGGTGGCGTCTTCGACTTTTTCCACGACCCAGCCCCGCTGGCCGCGCACCCGGCCGCCCCTGACGTGGAATACCTGCACGGAAGCCTCGAGGTCGTCATCGTGCAGGGCGAAGACATCCGCATCGGTGTCTTCTGAAAGCACGACGGCGTTGCGCTCGAACACTTTGCGGAGGGCGATGATGTCGTCCCGCAGCCGCGCTGCCCGTTCGTAATCCAGCTCGGCGACGGCGGCGCCCATGTCCTTTTCGAGGCGGGTGATGAAGCGTTTCGCTTCGCCACCCATGAACGAGCAGAAGTCTTCAGCAATGGCCCGGTGCTCCTCGGCGGTGACACGGCCGACACACGGGGCCGAGCATTTGTCGATATAGCCGAGCAAGCACGGCCGACCGCTGGCCTGGGCACGCTTCAGCACGCCGGGACTGCAGCTGCGGACCGGAAAGACCCGCAGCAAGGTGTCCATGGTTTCGCGGATGGCCCCGGCGGTGTACGGCCCGAAGTAGCGGGTGCCCTTGCGGCGCTCCCCGCGCATGACCTGGACCCGCGGGAGCTTCTCCCCCATGCTCACCGCAAGGTACGGATAGGTCTTGTCATCTCGGAAGACGACGTTGAAGCGGGGCTTGAATTCCTTGATCCAGGTGTATTCGAGCTGAAGCGACTCAAGCTCGCTGCCCACCATGGTCCATTCGACGCTGCTGGCCGCGTGCACCATCGCATGCGTCTTCGGCAGCAAGCCCGCGGGGTTGGCGAAGTACGAGTTCAGCCGGGAGCGGAGGTTCTTCGCCTTGCCCACGTAGATGACGCGGCCGTGCGGATCCCGGAACCGATAGACGCCGGGGGTGGTGGGGATTTCTCCCGTCTGGGGTCGATAACTCGCTGGATCTGCCACAGATCCAGTCTAGTAAGGGAATCGCACTCCCCCGTACGGGCCGGCCAGCCCACCGAAGCTACTCCGCGGACTTGCTCTGGTTGTAGCTGGTGGAACGTTCCTGGCCGCTCAATACCGCAATGGCATCCATGATCTTGTCAGTGACTTCGCGCCTGGCCGGCAGGGAATGGTCCGGACCGGTCTTCTCGAAGTACAGCGGCTCGCCGACCTTCATGGTGAAATGCTGCGGACGGACGGTGTTGCGGTCCACAGGCTGCAGCTGGTCGGTGCCGATAAGGCCAACCGGCACCACGGGCGCCCCCGTGGTCAGGGCAAGCCAGCCGACCCCGGTACGCCCGCGGTAGAGCAAGCCGTCGCGGGAGCGGGTTCCCTCCGGATAGATACCGATGCCCCTGCCGTTCTCCAGGATGTCCAGGAGGGTCTTGAGGGCCTGCACACTGGCTGCTTGCTCTCCACGTTCCACCGGAATGGATCCGACTGCCTGGAAGAACGCCTTCATCGCCCGGCCTTTGAAGCCTTTGGTCGTGAAGTACTCGGCCTTGGCAAAGAAGCCCACCGGTCGCGGCATCAAGGCCTGGACAATGACGCTGTCCAGAAAAGACAAATGGTTCGGGGCCACAATGAATGGCCCTTCCTTCGGCACGTTTTCCAGCCCGATGACCGTGGGCCGGCAGGTGCTGGAAATCAGTCCGCGCGTGGTCCAGCGGATGACATCAAAGGCTTCCATCGTTCTGCACCTCGCTCAGGGCCGCCGCGCGGACAGCGTCAAGTTCTTCGATCTTCTTCAGCAGCTGCGTCGCGTTGTCCACGACGGCGACGGCGCCTGCCTCTTGAAGTTCGCCGTCGGGCGCAAATCCCCAACTGACCCCGATGCAGTCGAGTCCGTTAGCCATGGCACCGGCAACATCTTGGTGGCGGTCCCCGACCATCACCGCGGGCTGGGAACGCAACGTGGCCAGCGCAGCACCAACGATTGCCACCTTGCCCGGAGCTGTATTGGCGGCCATTGACTCGTCGTCGGGGGCACCGCAGATGGAGGTAAAGAAACCGGCGATGGCGTGGTGCTCCAACACGATGTGCGCCAAGCCTTGAGGTTTCTGGGTGGCCACGGCAACCGGCCGCCGCGACTCCGCGAAGAACTGCAGGAGTTCACGGATACCGGGATAGAGGCGGCTTTGACCGATTCCGACGGAACGGTAGTAGCTGCGGTAAAGCCCAATGACCTCGTCGACTTTTCCCGTGGGAACCCCGGCAATGTGTTCCAAGGAATCGCTGAGCTTAGGTCCAACCATGGAGTCCAGCACGGCTTGTTCCGGGACACGGAGGCCCATTTCGCCCAGGGCCGCGGCAATGCCGCCGGTTATGCCACCTGCAGGATCGACAAGGGTGCCGTCCAGATCAAAGATTACGGGCACCATTGTTTGAGTCACCGGGTTAGTTTCTCACGAGTTGAGGCATGCCTGAAACTCACATGCCGGCCAGGGAATACTTCAATCGCCACCGAAATATTCCCCGGCTGTTCACACAGGACTAGCTGAGAATCTCCGCCAGGAAGGTCGCGGTATGGCTTTCCGTGGACTTGGCAACCTGTTCGGGCGTGCCCGTTGCCACAATGCGCCCACCGCCTGAACCGCCATTGGGGCCAAGGTCCACAATCCAGTCGGCCGACTTGATGACGTCAAGGTTGTGTTCAATGGTGATGACAGTGTTGCCCTTGTCCACCAAACCCTGCAGCACCATGAGCAACTTGCGGATGTCCTCGAAGTGGAGGCCCGTGGTGGGCTCGTCCAAGACATATACGCTCCGGCCATTCGAACGCTTTTGCAGTTCCGAGGCCAGCTTCACGCGCTGAGCCTCGCCACCGGAAAGCGTGGTGGCGGGCTGCCCGAGACGGACATAGCCGAGACCGACGTCGACGAGGGTGTTCAAATGCCGGGCGATGGGGGTGAAAGCGGCAAAGAACTCGGCACCCTCCTCGATGGGCATGTTGAGGACGTCAGCGATGGTCTTGCCCTTGTAATGGACCTCCAGGGTCTCCCGGTTGTACCGGGCGCCATGGCACACCTCGCACGGTACATAGACGTCCGGCAGGAAGTTCATCTCGATCTTCAGGGTGCCGTCGCCGGAGCATGCCTCGCAGCGGCCGCCCTTGACGTTGAAGGAGAAGCGTCCAGGCTGGTATCCGCGGACCTTGGCTTCGGTAGTTTCCGCGAAAAGCTTCCGGATGTTGTCGAAGACGCCGGTGTATGTGGCGGGGTTGGAACGCGGGGTCCGCCCGATAGGGCTCTGGTCCACGTGGACCACCTTGTCGAGATGCTCAAGGCCAGCCACGGAACGATGGCGGCCGGCAACCTGCTTCGCACCGTTGAGCTTGTTGGCAAGAACCTTGTAAAGGATCTCGTTCACCAGGGTGGACTTCCCTGAACCGCTGACGCCCGTGACGGCCGTGAAGAGGCCCAGCGGGAAGGTGGCGTCAACGTTGTTCAGGTTGTTTTCGCGCGCGCCGATGACCTTGAGCTCGCGCTTCCTGTCATACTTGCGCCGCTTGGCCGGGATATCGATCTTGCGTCGCCCGGACAAGTAGTCGCCGGTCAGCGAGTTCGTGTTTTCCAAGAGTTCCTTGTAGGAACCGGAGTGCACCACCTGACCACCGTGCTCACCGGCGCCGGGTCCAATATCCACCACCCAGTCGGCCTCATGGATGGTGTCTTCATCGTGCTCGACCACGATCAGCGTATTGCCCAGGTCCCGAAGCCTGGTCAGCGTTTCGATGAGGCGCCGGTTGTCTTTTTGGTGCAGCCCGATGGACGGCTCGTCCAGGACATACAGGACGCCCACCAAGCCGGAGCCGATCTGCGTGGCAAGCCGGATGCGCTGGGCTTCACCTCCGGACAAGGTCCCGGACGGCCGTTCGAGATTCAGGTATTCGAGCCCGACGTCCAGGAGGAATGTCAGGCGCGCCTGGATCTCCTTGAGAACCTGGTGGGCGATCTGGGCCTCGCGGTCAGTGAGTGTGAGGCTCCCGAGGAAGTCGGCGCAGTCCCGCATCGGAAGGGCTGCTACCTCAGCGATGGACTTGCCGTTGATCAGCACCGAAAGCGAGGCCGGGTTAAGCCGGGCACCGTTGCATTCAGGGCAAGGAATCTGCCGCATGTACTCTTCGTAGCGGTCGCGGGCCCAATCGGAGTCCGTTTCACCGTGCTTGCGGTGGACGTACTGGATGGCGCCTTCGAAGCCCGTGCTGTACTTGCGCTCCCGGCCGAACCTGTTGCGGTACTGCACTACGACCTTGTGGTCCTTGCCGTACAGCACGGTTTGCCGCACTTCCTGCGGCAGCTTCTCCCATGCGGTGTCCATGGAGAAATCGAGCTCCAAGGCAAGGCCTTCCAGGAGCCGGTTCCAATACTCCGTGGTGGCAGTGCCCAACGACCAAGGCGCGATGGCCCCCTGGTTCAAGGAAAGTTCCGGGTTGGGGACGACCAATTCTTCATCGACTTCGAGCTTGGTGCCGATACCGCTGCAGGCCGAACATGCGCCGAAGGGGTTGTTGAACGAGAAGGAGCGCGGCTCGATTTCGTCGATGGCCAGCGGGTGCTCATTGGGGCACGCAAGGTTTTCGGAAAACGCCCGGATCCGAGCAGGGTCTTCGGCGTCGAGATCCACGAACTCGACCAGTACACGGCCTTCCGCAAGTCCGAGCGCGGTTTCGATCGAGTCCGTCAGCCGTTGGCTGATCCCTTCCTTGACCACCAGCCGGTCCACCACGACTTCAATGGAGTGCTTGAATTGCTTGCCGAGCTTGGGGGGATCGCTTAGCTGGACGAGCTCTCCGTCCACCCGGGCGCGTGAGTATCCCTTGGCGGTGAGCTCTTTGAAGAGCTCGACGAATTCGCCCTTGCGCCCGCGGACCACCGGGGCAAGGATCTGGAATCGGGTGCCGGATTCGAGTTCCAGCAACTGGTCGACGATCTGCTGCGGAGTCTGGCGCGTGATCGGCTCGTGGCATACCGGGCAATGCGGCCGGCCGACTCGTGCCCAGAGAAGGCGCATGTAGTCGTAGATCTCGGTGATGGTGCCCACGGTGGAACGCGGGTTCTTGCTCGTCGACTTCTGGTCGATGGACACCGCCGGTGAAAGGCCCTCGATGAAATCCACATCCGGTTTGTCTACTTGGCCCAGGAACTGGCGGGCATAGGCCGACAATGACTCCACGTACCGGCGCTGGCCCTCGGCGAAGATGGTGTCGAAGGCCAAGGACGACTTACCTGATCCTGACAAGCCCGTGAAAACGATCATGGCGTCACGGGGAAGGTCGAGATCGACGTTGCGCAGGTTGTGTTCACGCGCTCCCTTGACCACGAGCCGGGACAGGTCATGTCTTACCGGCATGGCAGGTTGCTGCGCGGAAACGCTTGCGAAGGATTCGACGGCGGGGACTTCAGCTACGGCTTTAGGCACCCACTAATGCTAATCGAAAACTTCTTCGAATTTCCATGTGGCTTCCCGCAGCCTACCGACGGGTATCAATCGGCGTCGTAAGCCGCTGCCAGAAGCTGCACAGCCTCCGCGAAACTGGCACCCTGCGCTTTGGCCGCGGCCGAGTAGCTCGCAGCCACGGCTGCCAATGCGCTCCAGCGGTCATCCCGGGCGCACACAACTGTTCCGTTGCGGCCACGAGTGGCGACCACCCCGGCAGCTTCAAGTTCCTTGTAGGCCCGGGCCACCGTGTGGGGGGCGACATCCAACTGGTCGGCCAAGCTGCGCACCGCGGGAAGCTTGGTCCCGACAGCCAGTGTGCCGCCGTCGGCCAACTCGATGACGCGGAGCCGAAGCTGTTCGTACAGGGCGACGGTGCTGGACTGATTGGGACGCCACGAACCGGGAAACTCAAGCGGGCTCATGATGCTTCCCTCTCCCCCTGCTCGGCGCGATGCTTCGCGGACCTCACCGGCATCGCGGCGAGCTCGCCACCTCCGGCGGCGAACTGCGCTTCGTGCAAGTGGGCGTAGTGCCCGCCAAGCTCCAACAGCGAATGATGGGTGCCGTGTTCAACGATCCGTCCGTGGTCCATGACGAGAATTAGATCAGCGTCGCGGATAGTGGACAAGCGGTGCGCAATGACGAATGACGTCTTGTTGCTCCGCAGCCTGTGCATTGCTTGGCGGATAAGGACTTCCGTGCGGGTGTCCACTGAACTTGTCGCCTCGTCCAGGATCAGAATGGGGCGGCCCGAGAGCCGTGCGCGCGCGATGCTCAGCAATTGCCTCTGGCCCTGGCTGAGGGGTTCCCCTCCGTTGCTGAGCATGGTTGAGTACCCGTTGGGCAGCGAGCGGACAAAGTGGTCAACATGGCTCGCCTCGGCTGCGGCTACGACGTCTGCCTCGCTGGCGCCCGGAAGTCCATACTCGATGTTCTCCCGGATGGTGCCCGTGAAAATCCACGGATCCTGGAGAACGACGCCGAAATTCCGGCGGAGTGCATCACGTCCCATTCCGGCGATGTCCACGCCGTCGATCGTGATCCTTCCTGAGCCGAGTTCGTGAAAACGCATAAGGAGGCTGATCAAGGTGGTCTTCCCCGCTCCGGTGTGCCCGACAATGGCTACTGTCTGTCCCGGTTCCACATGGAAGGACAGGTCCTGGATGAGGGGGGCATCCGGCCGGTAGCTGAAGGAGATGCGTTCGAAGGCAACCCTCCCCGAAGGGAGATCAAACCGTGCATCAAAGCTTGAACCGTCGGCGCGGGCACCGGAGCCCTGTTCCGACGGTTCGCCTGTCAATTCGGCTGCGTCCAACAGCTCGAAGACCCGGCTGGCGGAAACTGCGCAGGACTGCAGAACCTGGGCCATTCCGCCGATCTGGCCCAGCGGCTGGCTGAAGAGCCGGTTGAATTGAATGAACGCTTGAATGCCGCCGATGCTCATCGCCCCGGCGAGGAACTGGAGTGCACCAACAATCGCAACCCCCACGTAGCTGGCGTTCGACACGAAAGCCATGAGGGGTACCAGCAACCCTGAAGCGAACTGTGCCTTGGAACTGGCGGCGTACAGGCCGTCGTTGTGGTCAGCGAAGCGGACCGCCATCGACGACTGGGCGTTGAAAAGCTTGATCGTCTCATGACCGGTAGCCGTCTCTTCCACGAGGGAGTTCACGTCCCCCGTGGCTTCCCACTGCCTGACGAAGTACTTCTGCGAGCGTCGGGTCACGACTATCGACGCCAGGGCCGATACGGGAACCGCCAGTAGGGACACGACGGCGAGGAGCGGCGAGAGCAGCAACATCATCGCGAGGGACCCGATGACCATCAGCGTTGAGGTCAGGAGCTGGGAAAGGAGCTGGTTGAGCGTCTGCGACACGTTGTCGAGGTCGTTCGTGGCCCGGCTCAGGACGTCGCCCCGGGAGCGGCCGTCGTAGTACGCCAGGGGAAGCCGGTGCAGTTTGGCTTCCACGGCTTTCCGGAGGTCGTATGCGAGCCGCTGCACGGCGAGGGCGTTGAGACGGCCCTGCGCCCAGCTGAGCAGCGAGGTGACGCAATACATGCCTGCAGCCACGAGCAACAGGAAGACGAAGCGCCCAGCGTCGAACTGCGCTCCGAACACGGCGGCCGCGATGACGTCGGTGGCGTCGCCGAGTACTTTGGGGGCGGCGACATTGAGCGTGACAAAGCCGCAGATGCACAGGATCGCCGCGGTCATGATTCCGCGGGCGGGCTTCATCAAGCCCACCAGGCGGAGGAGCGACCGCGACGGCTTCCCTGTGACGCCGGGGCGCTCGCCTTCGCGGCTCACGCGGCCTCTTCCGTGTCCATCTGGGACGCTACGATTTCCCGGTAGGTCTCCGAGGACTCAAGAAGTTCGTCATGAGTTCCTTTTGCCAGCAGGCGGCCCTCGTCGATGAGCAGGATCTGGTCCGCCGACACCACGGTGTTGACGCGCTGGGCGACGATGATGACGGTTGCCCCGCGGAGTTCCGGTTCAAGCGCGGCACGGAGTTTCGCTTCCGTCACTGTGTCCAGCGCCGAGAAGCTGTCGTCAAAGAGGTAGACAGATGCGGGGCGCAGGATTGCACGGGCTATGCATAAGCGCTGTCGTTGACCGCCGGAGAGACCGGCGCCGCCCTGGGACAACGTGGTTTCCAGTCCTTGCGGCAACTCGTTCACGAAATCCGCGGCCTGGGCCGTCTCAAGGGCATGCCACAATTGCGAATCTGTCGCGGACGGCAGTGAAATCCGTAGGTTCTCGGCGATGGTTCCGCGGAACAGCCAGGTCTCCTGGGGCACGACGCCGAGCTGGTCGCGCAAGGCACCGAGGGGAACGGCCGCGATGTCCCGGCAATTGAGCGAGATGGTTCCGCTGCTCGCTTCAAGCAGTCTCGGCACAAGGCTGACGATGGTCGACTTGCCGCTTCCCGTGGAGCCGATGACCGCCGTCGTGGTTCCCGGAGCAGCGTGGAAGGTGATGCTTTCCACCACGGGGGTTTCGGCTCCCGGGTAGGCGAAGACGACATTGTCGAAGCGCAGGCCTTCCGCTGAAGGACGGGTCACCCTTCCCTCGGCATTGGTTCCCGGCAGGACCTTTTCAGATTCCGTGTTGAGCACTTCGGTGACGCGTTCAGCGCTGACAGCCGCCCGGGGTGCCGTGCTTAACACGTACATCGCCATCATGATCGCGAGGAGGATCTGCATGATGTAGGCGATGAACGCGGTAAGCGCACCGAGCTGCATGTCCCCGGCAATGATGCGGTGGCCACCGAGCCAGACGACGCCTGCGGAAGAGAGGTTGACCACGGTCATGACGAGCGGAAGCATGGCCGCGACGATCCGGGCAGAACGGAGGTTGTTCTTTGTCAGGGCGTCGTTGGCGGCCTCGAACCGTTTCATCTCAAACGGCTGGCGGACAAAGGCCCGGATGACCGCGGTCCCCAGGATCTGTTCGCGGAGCACGCCGTTGATCCGGTCCACCAAGCCTTGGCCTTCGCGGTACAGCGGGACGAGCTTGCGGACAATCAGCAGCATGATGACCAGCAACACGGGGACGATGGCGAAAACGATCCAGGACAGGGCTACGTCCTGTTCGACTGCCAGGATCACGCCGCCGATGCCCATGACGGGCGCTGCCACCAGCATGCTGAAAACGAGCACGGTGATGTTCTGCAGTTGCAGGACGTCATTGGTGGTCCTGACAACGAGGCTGGCCGGCCCGAAGGCTGCGACGTCCTGGTCGGGCAGCGAGTGAATCTTGTCGAAGAGTTCCTGCCGCAGCCCGCGGCCGATCTTCATGGCGACAATCGCACCAAGGTAGCCGGCCAGCACGGCGGCAAGCACCTGGATGACCGTGAGAACCAGCATCCAGGCGCCCAGGCGCAGGATCACCTCGCTGTTCCCGGCAACAAGGCCGTCGTCGACGATCTTGGCGTTGAAGGTGGGCAGGAGGAGTGTGGCGCCGGTCTGGACAAGCTGGAGGAGAACGATCGCCAGCACGTGGGCCTTGAACGGGGCGAGGCGCTGTAACAGCAAGGATGCCAGCACACTGCCTCCATTCGTTGGCCTCCGGGGCAGCGGATTCCACACGATGCCGCCCCGCGATCGCGTTGTCATTGTAGTTCAGATCACAGTGCGAAACCTTGTAATGGCGGCACTTCGGGCGTCCCGTGGACTTGGGTCCGCTCAGCCCCGCTTCCGTGCCACCGCAAAAATCCGGCGGAAGGCAAACACGGTCCCATGCCGGTCCGTTGGATAGGCCTCGCGGAGCGCGGCTGCGTATTGCTTTTCGAAGGCGCGCGCTTCGTCTTCGGGGAGGGCAGCGAGCACCGGACGCAGGCCGGTCCCCCGCACCCATTCCAGTACAGGATCGGTTCCCGGCAGAAGTTGCTGGTAGGTGGTTTCCCAGGCGTCGGCGTCGCATCCGGCGTCGAGCATGATCCGCAGGTAGTCGGCCGGCTCCCCGACGGCGTCGTCGTGGCGGAGCACACCGGACAGCCTTCCGGACCATTCCGGCGAACCGGCCAGTTCGCGCATGAGCACGTGGGAAGGCGCACCGAAGTTTCCGGGGACCTGGAGCGCAAACCATGCGCCCGGTTTCAGCGCTTCGAGCCACGCGGCTAGCATCGTCAAATGGCCCGGCACCCACTGCAGCGCAGCATTGCTGACCACGACGTCGGTGTCCGCTTCCGGTGTCCACTCGGCAATGTCCTTGCGGAGGAACGAAAGACCGGGCTGCGCGCCGGCGAGGACGTGGGCCCTGGCCAGCATTTCGGCTGAGGAGTCCAGCCCGACGACGGCGGCACCGGGCCATCGCGCCGCGAGGGTCGCCGTCAAGTTCCCCGGTCCGCAGCCCAGATCCACGACACGCCGAGGGTCCTCCGCCAGAATCCTCGAGGTCAGGTCAAAAAACGGCCGGTCGCGGTGATTGCCGAACTCGATGTACTTGGCTGGATCCCACTTCACTGCTTCCTCTTCACTGCTTCCTCGATCGTCGGTCTCCGTGGTCTGCTCCACCCACACTAAGCTGGAAGGCAATGAAACTTCTTGAGCAGCTCCCGGTAACGTCCAACGCTGGAACCTCCAACGCAGGAACGTCCAACGCCGGACCGGGCAGCGGACGCGTCGACCCGGACGAAATCTACGCACGCTTCGTCGAATGGACGGAGAGCCGCGGGCTTCAGCTCTACCCCGCCCAGGACGAGGCCATCATGGAACTCGCGTCCGGCTCCAACGTCATCCTGGCAACCCCCACCGGTTCCGGAAAGTCCCTAGTGGCGATCGCCGCGCACTTCGAGGCGATGTCCCGCGGCTTGCGCAGCTACTACACCGCCCCCATCAAGGCCTTGGTCTCCGAGAAGTTCTTCGCCCTCTGCGACATTTTCGGAGCCGAGAACGTTGGCATGATCACCGGTGATTCGGGAGTCAACCAGGATGCCCCGATCATTTGCTG
This sequence comes from Arthrobacter sp. efr-133-TYG-118, assembly GCF_030209755.1. Taxonomy (GTDB): domain Bacteria; phylum Actinomycetota; class Actinomycetes; order Actinomycetales; family Micrococcaceae; genus Arthrobacter. The sequence continues at coordinate 59,914 of NZ_JARVRH010000005.1, forward strand.
CACCGCAGAAATCCTCGCCAACATCGCTTTGCGCGAAGGCAAGGAAGCCGAGCTCGGCACGGTCATCATGGACGAATTCCACTTCTACTCCGATCCCCAGCGCGGTTGGGCGTGGCAAGTGCCGCTCCTGGAACTCCCCCAGGCCCAGTTCCTGTTGATGTCGGCCACCCTGGGAGACGTCAGCCGTTTCGAAACCGGCCTGAGCGAACTCACCGGACGGTCCACAACCACCGTCAGTTCGGCCGAACGGCCCATCCCGTTGCACTACTACTTCCAGGAAACGCCGGTCCACGAAACCCTCGAGGAACTGCTGAGCACCAAGCAGGTTCCCGTGTACGTGGTGCATTTCAGCCAGGTCGAGGCCATCGAGCGGGCCCAGAACCTCATGAGCGTCAACATGTGCACGCGCGAGGAGAAGGACAAGATTGCCGAGCTGATTGCCGGTTTCCGGTTCGCCGCCGGCTTCGGCAAAACCCTGAACCGGCTGGTCCGCCACGGCATCGGCGTCCATCATGCCGGCATGCTGCCCAAGTACCGCCGCCTCGTCGAGCAACTGGCACAAGCAGGACTCTTGAAAGTCATTTGCGGCACCGACACGCTCGGCGTCGGGATCAACGTTCCCATCCGCACGGTCCTCCTGACTGCCCTCAGCAAGTACGACGGCGTCCGCACCCGCCTGCTGAACTCCCGGGAATTCCATCAGATCGCCGGCCGTGCGGGCCGCGCCGGCTACGACACCGCCGGAACAGTTGTGGTGCAGGCTCCCGAACACGTGGTGGAGAACGCGAAGGCGATGGCAAAGGCCACCGCGAAGTTCGGTGACGACCAGAAGAAACTGCGGCAAGTCGTGCGGAAGAAGCCGCCGGAAGGCTTCGTCTCGTGGGGGCAGCCCACCTTCACCCGTTTGGTGGAGTCCGTGCCGGACCCGTTGACCTCGAGTTTCACCGTGACGCATGCAATGCTGCTCAACTTGATGGAGCGCCCCGGCGACCCGTTCGCCGCTGCCCGCCGTCTCCTCACCGAAAACCACGAGGCGCGGCCCGCCCAACTGCAACTCATGAAGAAGGCCCTGGGTATTTACCGCGAGTTGTTGGCAGCCGGAGTGGTAGAACGCATTCCCGAGGCCGAGCAGGAGAAGGAAGGCCGTTCCGTCCGGCTGACCGTTCACCTGCAAGCCAACTTCGCCTTGAACCAGCCCCTTTCACCGTTTGCCCTTGCCGCGCTCGAGCTCCTGGATCCGGAGTCGCCGTCGTACGCCTTGGACGTCGTGTCCGTGATCGAAGCGACCCTGGAGAAGCCCCGGCAGATCCTCTCCGCTCAGCAGAAGAAGGCACGCGGCGAGGCCGTCGCCGCGATGAAGGCCGACGGCATCGATTACGACCAGCGCATGGCCATGCTTGAAGCGGTCAGCTACCCGCAGCCTCTCGCGGAGATCCTGGGCGAAGCGTTCGAGGTGTACCGCAAGGCCGCACCATGGGTGGGCGACTTTGAGCTGGCTCCCAAGTCGGTGGTCCGGGACATGTACGAACGCGCCATGAATTTCGGTGAATTCGTCCAGTTCTACGGGCTGGCCCGCTCCGAGGGGATCGTGCTGCGGTATTTGGCCGATGGCTTCAAGGCCCTGCGTCAGACGGTCCCCCAGGACTCGCTCCGCGAAGACCTCGAGGACCTCATCGCCTGGCTGGGTGAACTGGTCCGCCAAGTCGACTCCAGCCTGCTCGACGAGTGGGAAGAGCTCACCTCCGGGGTGGCTCCGACGCCGCACGACGCTCCGCCTCCTCCCCCGCCGTCGCTCACATCCAACATCCGGGCCTTCCGGGTCATGGTCCGCAACGAAATGTTCCGGCGTGTCGAGTTGTTCGCGGACGAGGACGCGGCCGCCTTGGGCGAGCTCGACGCCGGCAGCGGCTGGGATGCGGAACGCTGGGAAGACGCTTTGGACGATTACTTCGACGAACACGACGACATCGGAACCGGGCCCGACGCCCGGGGCCCGGGACTCCTCATGATCACGGAGGAACCCGGCATCTGGCGGGTGCGCCAGATTTTCGATGACCCGGCCCGCAACCATGACTGGGGCGTTTCCGCCGAAGTGGACCTGGCGGCCTCGGACGAGAGCGGCACCGCCGTGGTCAAGGTGACCTCGGTCAACCGCCTCTAGGCGCCTAGTAAGCTCGAATCATGAGTGTTATCCGCCCTGCCACAGTGTCCGACGTCCCCGCGATCCTGCAGATGATCCATGAGCTTGCGGTCTACGAAAAAGAGCCCGACGCCGTGAAGAACACGCCGGAAATGCTGGCCGATGCCCTGTTCGGCGAGAATCCGCGGGTGTTCGCGCACATGGCGGAAAAGGCAGCCGGGGACGTCCGGGGATTCGCCTTGTGGTTCCTGAACTACTCCACGTGGGAAGGCGTCCACGGCATCTATCTCGAGGACCTCTACGTCAGGCCCGACGCACGGGGCGAGGGCCACGGGAAGGCGCTCCTGCAGCACCTGGCCGCCACCGCCGTCGAACGCGGCTACGCGCGGGTGGAGTGGAGCGTCCTGGACTGGAACGAACCGTCCATCAACTTCTACCGCAGCCTCGGTGCCGTGCCCATGGAGGGCTGGTCCACGTTCCGGCTGGCCGGCGAAGCCCTGGGCGCCTTCGGCAGCGACAAGGTCATGGCTCGTGGCTGAGCGGGTGGTTGAACGAGCGATCCGGCAAAGGGCCCACACCATCCGGGCACGTCACGAATTCAGGGGTGTCCGTACCACCGAGCACTTCTTCACGGTCCCCCTCGACCATTGGGCGTCCGCGGGTGTGGACGCTCCCGGCACCGCTGAAACTATCACCGTCTTCGCCCGGGAGTTCGTCTCCGCCGAGCACCCGGAGGAAGATGCTGCCCGGCTGCCGTGGTTGCTCTACCTCCAGGGCGGGCCCGGCGGACGCGGAACCCGGACCACGTCCCTGTCCGGCTGGATGAAGGCTGCCGCAAGGAGTTTCCGCATCCTGATGCTGGATCAACGGGGAACAGGCCTGTCCACGCCGGCGGACCGCAATACCTTGCCGCTCCGCGGCGATGCCGCGGAGCAAGCTGACTACCTCACCCATTTCCGGGCGGACTCGATCGTGGCCGACGCCGAACTCATCCGGAAGGCCTTGGGCTCGGAGCCGTGGACGGTCCTTGGCCAGAGCTTCGGCGGTTTCTGCGCGCTGACATACCTGTCCTTCGCCCCGGAAGGTTTGAGTGAAGTCCTCATCACGGGAGGGCTGGCCCCGTTGAAAGGTCCCGCCGAGCGCGTCTACAGGGCCACCTTCCAACGGGTTGCGGAACGAAACGCTGAATACTTTGCGTGGTATCCGGAGGACCGCAAGCTGGTCACCCGGATTGCACGCCATCTGGAATCCACGGAGGAGCGGCTGCCCAGCGGAGAACGCCTCACGACGGAACGCTTCCAAATGGTGGGATCGTTCCTGGGCGGGAACGCCCGTGTGGATGCCCTGCACACCCTCCTGGAGGATGCCTTCGTGCCCTCCCAGGACGGAGACCGCCTCTCGGACGCGTTCCTGGAACAGGTCCACGGGCTCGTTTCCCGGGCATCGAATCCCCTGTACGCGGTCTTGCACGAGTCAATCTACGGCCAGGGGCAGGCCACGGACTGGGCGGCGTGGCGGGTACGCGCGGAATTCCCCGGGTTCCATCCCGACGCCGCAGAGCCGCTCCTGACGGGCGAAATGGTCTACCCTTGGTACTTCGAACAGGATCCAGCACTTGTACCCCTGCAGGAAGTAGCCGGGCTGTTGGCCGGCAAGGAAGACTGGAAGCCGCTCTACGATGTGTCCCGGCTGAACGCGAACACTGTGCCCGTCGCGGCCGCCGTGTACCGCGACGACATCTACGTGGACTTCCAGCTATCCATGGAAACCGCCGCGGCCGTGCGCGGACTCCAGGCCTGGACCACAGGGGACTTTCATCACGACGGGATCGGCGAAGACGGGGAAGGTATCTTCAACCGACTCCTGGGAATGGCCCGCGGAACGAACTGAGCCCCGATCACAGCAATGACCGGGGCTCCGAAACGCTCCGCGTTGTCAGTGGCTCCGCATTTGTCAGTGGCCGCTAACCTTGTTCATGCTCTTGCGGGAGTCTTCCTCGAGCCGGGCGTCCAGTTTGGACTTGCTGGCGGCCGGGGTCATGAGGCTCGCGACAACCGCCACGACGATGGTGCCGATGATGACCGCGAGGGACACATAGGTCGGGATCTCCGGAGCCCATTCAATGTGGTGGCCGCCGTTGATGAAGGGCAGTTCGTTGACGTGCATGGCGTGCAGGACCAGCTTGACACCGATGAACGCGAGGATGACCGACAATGCGTGCTTGAGGTAGATCAACCGGGTCATGAGGCCGCCCAGAAGGAAGTAGAGCTGGCGCAGGCCCATGAGGGCGAAGATGTTGGCAGTGAAGACGATGAAGGCGCTCTGCGTCAGTCCGAAGATGGCCGGAATGGAATCCACGGCGAACAAGAGGTCCGTCATGCCGATGGTCACGAAGACGATCAGCATCGGTGTGAACAGTTTCTTGCCGTCGACCGTGGTGCGAAGCTTGCCGCCGTCGAACTTCTCCGACATCGGGACAACTTTGCGGATGCGGGCAATCAGCGGGTTTTCGGCCCCATCTTCCTCGTCTTCGCCGTTGTCCGTGGCCTGCTTCCACGCGGTCCACAGCAGGAACGCTCCGAAGATGTAGAAGACCCAACTGAACTGCTCAATCACCACCGCACCAAGGGCAATGAAGATACCGCGCAGGACGAGGGCGATAATGATGCCCACCATCAGTACTTCCTGCTGGTACTTACGGGGCACCGAGAACCGCGCCATGATGATGATGAAGACAAAGAGGTTGTCGATACTCAGGCTGTATTCAGTCACCCAGCCGGCGATGAACTGGCTGCCATGCTCCGGACCGGCGAACGCAAACATCGCTCCGGCGAACACCAGGGCGAGGGTGACGTAGAAGGCGACCCAGAGACCGGCTTCCTTCATGGAGGGTTCATGCGGACGCTTGACCACCAGGAGAAGGTCGACAAGGAGGATGATTCCGAGAACGACGAAAGAGCCGATCTCAAACCAGGCGGGGAGTTGCATCTAAAATGCCTTTCGCAGGTACGCCAAAACGGCGTAAGTCTCTCCGACCTGCCTGCGTCACCCTGCCCAAAGGCAAACAACGCTCAAACGGCGATCCACTAGGCCCGGCGAGGCATCTGTGCCTCGCGTGTTGACGGACCTAGCGCTTGGGATACTCCCCTACGTAGGCCCAACTTTACCTTAGGCGTGCCCGGCGGACTGCATTTGGCGCAGTTCGCGCTTGAGGTCGCCCACCTCGTCACGGATCCTCGCGGCGATCTCGAACTGGAGTTCGGCGGCGGCGGCGTGCATTTGCTCGGTCAGCTGTTCGATGAGCCCCACAAGGTCTTCGGCCGGGGCCGCGGCCAGGCCGTCTTGGCGGACCTTCGAAGCGCCCTTGCCCTTGCCGGTCCGGCCGCCCTTTCCGGCTGCGGCGAGCAACTCGCGGGTGTCGGCGTCTTCGCGGGCGAGCTGATCAGTGATATCCGCAATCTTCTTGCGCAACGGTTGCGGATCGACACCGTTGTCGGCGTTGTACTTGACCTGGATTTCCCGGCGGCGGTTGGTTTCCTCGATAGCCTTGGCCATGGAGTCCGTGATCCGGTCGGCGTACATGTGGACCTGGCCCGAGACGTTCCGGGCCGCGCGCCCGATGGTCTGGATGAGGGAAGTGGCCGAGCGCAGGAAACCTTCCTTGTCGGCGTCCAGGATGCTGACCAGGGACACTTCGGGCAGGTCGAGGCCCTCGCGGAGCAGGTTGATGCCCACCAGGACGTCGAAGCTGCCCATGCGGAGTTCGCGGAGCAGTTCCACGCGCCGGAGGGTGTCGACGTCGGAGTGCAGGTATTGGACCTTGACACCGTGGCCCAGCAGGTAGTCGGTCAGGTCCTCGGCCATGCGCTTGGTCAAGGTGGTGACCAGCACGCGTTCGTCGCGCTCCACCCGCGTCCGGATTTCGCCAAGGAGATCGTCGATCTGGCCCTTCGTCGGCTTCACGATGACTTCCGGATCGATCAGGCCGGTGGGGCGGATGATCTGCTGGACGAACCCGTCCGCCTTGCCCAGCTCGTACTTGCCGGGGGTCGCGGAAAGGTAAACGGTCTGGCCCACCCGTTCCAGGAATTCATCCCATTTGAGCGGCCTGTTGTCCATGGCCGAAGGAAGCCGGAAGCCGTGGTCCACGAGGGTGCGCTTGCGCGACATGTCGCCCTCGTACATGGCGCCGATCTGTGGAACCGTGACGTGGGATTCGTCGATGACCAGCAGGAAGTCGTCCGGGAAGTAGTCGATGAGGCAGTGCGGTGCCGTGCCGGAGCCGCGGCCATCGATGTGGCGTGAGTAGTTCTCGATGCCGTTGCAGAACCCCATTTGCTGCATCATCTCGAGGTCGTAGGTGGTGCGCATGCGCAGCCTCTGGGCCTCCACCAGCTTGTTCTGGCCTTCGAGGACTTTGAGCCGCTCCGCGAGCTCTCCTTCGATGGCGGTGATGGCGCGGGACATGCGTTCCGGCCCGGCGACATAATGCGAGGCCGGGAAGATGTACATCTCGGTTTCCTCGCGGATGACGTCGCCCGTGACCGGATGCAAAGTGTAAATGTTCTCGATCTCGTCGCCGAAGAACTCGATGCGCAGGGCCAGCTCTTCGTACATGGGAATGATTTCTACGGTGTCTCCGCGGACGCGGAAAGTGCCGCGGTGGAAGTCCATGTCATTGCGGGTGTATTGCATCCCGACAAACTTGCGCAGAAGATCGTCCCGGTTCATTTCGGCGCCCTTGGTGAGGGTGACCATTCCGGCGATGTATTCCTCCGGGGTGCCGAGGCCGTAAATGCAGGACACCGTAGCCACAACGATGACATCCCGGCGGGTCAGCAGCGCATTCGTGGCCGAGTGCCGCAGCCGCTCCACCTCCTCGTTCACGGAGGAGTCCTTTTCGATGAAGGTATCCGTCTGGGGGACGTAGGCTTCGGGCTGGTAGTAGTCGTAGTACGACACGAAATACTCGACCGCGTTGTTGGGCAGCAGTTCCCGGAACTCGTTGGCGAGCTGCGCTGCCAGGGTCTTGTTCTGGACCATCACCAAGGTGGGCCTCTGGACCTGTTCGATCAACCAAGCGGTGGTGGCACTCTTGCCCGTACCGGTGGCACCGAGCAGCACGACGTCTTTTTCGCCGTTGTTGATCCGTTCGGTCAGCTCCGCGATAGCGGCCGGCTGGTCACCGGCCGGCTTGAATTCGCTAATGACCTCAAAGGGCGCGACGACACGGTTGATCTCTTGGGCAAGACTCATGAATCCAATGTACCCCCGCCCGCGGACAGTTACTGTCCGCGTTTTCCGCTTGAACCGGCACCGCCGCCGGGCCGGGTCGAAGTGTCATCCAGCCGTCCCATAATGGAACGGAACACATCTTAACGGCGAACCATACGCCGGACACAAGCCAGACGGTCCACGCGAGCCAAAAGGCTGCGCCCGGCACGAGAACGCGCCACGTCGACGGCTAAGTCCCGGCGACGAACGCCGCGCGGCCAGGAACCACAGCAGCGCGGCTCCGGCCATGAGAACGACGCCGGCCTACGCCGGGGCGCGAACGGCGCCGAGACGCTGCCCCTCAAGATGGGGGGTGATTTTCCGTTTCCCGGCCATGCGTGCCGCCTAGCCTTGCGCCACGGAGTACGACGGCGGCTGCCACCCGCTGCTCCTGGCCCAGGCATCCATGAGCGGCCAGGCCACCTCGGTGAACCAGGGTTCCTTGGCTTCCGCATACGCCAAGGTCCGGTGGTCGCCGGCGTGGAGCGCGGCGAGCTCCTGTTTCATGTCCGCATACATACTCACTGCGTCGGGGTTGGCGCGGAGCCAATCCCGGAACAACAACGCATAACGCCAGCCTGGACTTCCAAGGACCCGGACATGGACATTGGCGGCCCGTCCGGGGTCTGCATTGCAATGGAAGCGTTTTTGCCATGCCGATGGATCCAGGTCCGGCGGCTTGGGTGTGTCACGGGCGGAAGCCTCCTGCAACGGGAAACCGGCCTCGCCCAAGGCCGTTGCTATCCGGTCTGCGGCTTCCAGCGAGGACACATTTACTTGTAGGTCGATGACGTCCTTGGCGGGAAGGCGGGGTACCGACGTCGAACCGATGTGGTCCGCCCCCAAGACCTCCGGAGATGCCCGCCTGAGCCTGGCAAGCAGACGTTCGGCCTGGACCGGCCAGTCGGGGTTTGGCGGGGACAAGACGGGCCCGCCGGCTCTCGGTGCCGGGCGGCCGGCTGCAAGATTGCGGGCAAACGGTGCCAGTCGTTCTTGCCATAGGGCTTCCACGAGCTCCGTAACGTCCTCAACGCTTCCGGAGTTGTCCAACACGACGTCGGCCGCAGCCAACCGTTCGTCCCTGCCGGCTTGCGCGGCCATGCGGGACACCGCGTCCTCGACTTTCATGCCGCGGATCTCCGTCATGCGACGGATCCGCTCTTCGTCCGACGCATCGACCACCAGCACCAAGTGGAAGCTGCTCCCCTGCCCGGTTTCAACCAGGAGCGGAATATCCTGGACGACGATGTCGCCCGGTTTGGCGGTCGCGAGCATTGCGGCAGCCTTCTCCCGGACGCGCGGATGGATGATCGCGTTGAGCGCATCCCGGCGATCCGGCTCAGCGAACACAATCGCGCCGAGGCGTGCCCGGTCAAGGCGCCCGTCGCCGTCGAGGATGCCCTCACCGAACTCGGAAACAACGCCCGCCAAGCCTGGCGTGCCCGGTTCCACGACCTCGCGGGCCAGCGCATCGGCATCGATCAAGACAGCGCCCAGCTCCCTCAGCCGGGCGGACACGAGCGATTTGCCGGAGGCGATCCCGCCGGTAAGTCCAATCTTCAGCACCCCTCCACACTAGACTGGGTCGGTGGCAGAACAGGAAGAAAGCCGGGCGACCGCGTACACAACGTTGGCGCTTGGAGACGATTTCCGCCACGAACTCGAGATCAAGCGTTCGCGCTTCATCACGGTACTGCGCCACGCCTCTGACGAGGACGCCGCCCGCGCCTTAGTGACGGAACTGCGCAAGGAATTCCATGACGCCCGGCACCACTGCTCGGCATTCATCCTCGGTCCGGATCGAGTCATCCAGCGTTCCAACGACGACGGCGAGCCCTCCGGTACTGCCGGCATCCCCATGCTTGAGGCACTCATCAAACGCGAGACGCGTCCCGGGGTGACTGACCTCAGCGACGTGAGTGCCGTCGTCGTGCGCTATTTCGGCGGGATCCTCCTGGGCGCCGGCGGGCTGGTCCGTGCCTATTCCGAGTCAATTTCGGCCGCGCTGGACTCCGCTCCCCTGGTTCAGCGACGCCGCCTGCGGATTTGCGACATCCCCGTGCCCCACTACGCGGCCGGAAGGCTTGAAAACGACCTGCGCTCCGCGGGCTACGTGATGGCCGAAACAAGCTACGAGCCCTCAGGGACGATCCTGCGCGTGGCCCTGCCTGATGATGCAATCGCGATCGCCGACGCCGCTGAGCGGCTTGCGTCGATGACCGCGGGTGCCTCGTTACTCCAATTGCGGGGAACGGAATGGGTCGACGTCCAGGCCTGAGCCTCCACACGCAGGGACATGCCCTCCCGTGATCACCACCGCTGGACATAATGGGTATATGTCCAGTCCTTCCTGCCAAGGAGGGGCATGTCCCGTTGCTACCCGGGCCAACGCGGAAGGGACATGCCCTCCCGTGATCACCACCGCTGGACATAATGGGTATATGTCCAGTCCTTGCTGCCAACGAGGGGCATGTCCCGTGGAGACCCGGTCAAGGGGAACCTCGGCAGCACCGATACTGGGTTAAACAAAGCGGCTCCTGCGATTCGTAAATGAATCGCAGGAGCCGCTTTTATCCCGGCCCGGAAATCCGGGCCAGTGGCAATTAGTTGCCGGTCAGCTTCTCGCGCAGAGCGGCGAGGGCCTCGTCGGATGCCAGGGTGCCCGCGTTGGACTCGGTGGCAGCCGGCTCGGAGGAGTAGCTGGTGGTGCCGGAGTCGCTCTCGCCGGAAGCGGCGGCAGCGGCGTCGTCAGCAGCGTGCTGGGAAACCTGCTTCTTGTGAGCTTCCCAACGTGCCTGGGCGTCAGCGTACTGCTGCTCCCAAGCGGCGCGCTGCGTCTCGTAGCCCTCGAGCCATTCGTTCGACTCGGGGTCGAAGCCCTCGGGGTACTTGTAGTTGCCCTCTTCGTCGTACTCAGCGGCCATGCCGTACAGAGCCGGATCGAACTCGGTGCTGTCGGCGTCAACGCCCTCGTTAGCCTGCTTGAGGGAGAGGGAGATGCGGCGGCGCTCGAGGTCGATGTCGATGACCTTGACGAAGAGCTCGTCGCCAACGGAGACGACCTGCTCAGCAAGCTCAACGTGGCGGACAGCCAGCTCGGAGATGTGAACGAGGCCTTCGATGCCGTCTTCGACGCGAACGAACGCACCGAACGGAACCAGCTTGGTGACCTTACCCGGAACAACCTGGCCGAGGGCGTGGGTGCGGGCGAAGGTCTGCCACGGGTCTTCCTGCGTGGCCTTGAGGGACAGGGACACGCGCTCGCGGTCCAGATCCACTTCGAGAACCTCGACAGTGACTTCCTGGCCAACCTCGACAACCTCGGACGGGTGGTCGATGTGCTTCCAGGACAGCTCGGAAACGTGAACCAGACCGTCTACGCCGCCAAGGTCCACGAATGCACCGAAGTTGACGATGGAGGAAACGACGCCGGGACGAACCTGGCCCTTTTCCAGCTTGTTGAGGAACGTGGAGCGAACCTCGGACTGGGTCTGCTCGAGCCATGCACGGCGGGAAAGAACAACGTTGTTGCGGTTCTTGTCCAGCTCGATGATCTTGGCTTCGATCTGCTGACCGATGTACGGAGCGAGGTCGCGGACGCGGCGCATCTCGACGAGGGATGCGGGCAGGAAGCCGCGCAGGCCGATGTCGAGGATAAGACCACCCTTGACAACCTCGATGACGGTACCGGTGACGACACCGTCTTCTTCCTTGACCTTCTCGATGTCGCCCCAGGCACGCTCGTACTGAGCACGCTTCTTGGAGAGGATCAGTCGGCCTTCTTTGTCTTCCTTGGTGAGCACCAGGGCTTCGACCTGATCGCCAACGGAGACGACGTCCCCGGGGTCAACGTCGTGCTTGATGGAAAGCTCGCGGGAAGGGATGACACCTTCGGTCTTGTAACCGATGTCGAGCAGGACTTCGTCGCGGTCAACCTTGACGACGATACCTTCGACGAGGTCTCCGTCGTTGAAGTACTTGATGGTGGCGTCGACAGCTGCGAGGAAGTCCTCAGCGGTACCGATGTCGTTGATCGCGACTACGGGGGTACCGGGCTTCTCGGTGGAGGTGATGGTCATGTAGTAGGGGCTCCGTTGTGGATAGAGTATCGGTCAGGCAAACCGCCCGCTTTCCGTCGCCGGTCCGCGGGACACGGCAAAACGCCGGGTCATCCTGAATTGTGGATTGTAAATTTGCGCGCACGTAGTATGCGCCCGTTCATTCTAGTCGTTCGCCGCAAGGAGGGTCAAAGCGGCAGCGCGTCACCGAGCCGCGCGAACGTCACGCCACGGTCCAGCAAGCCTGGAAGGGCTCGCGCATATCCCTCCGCGGTGCCGCCGGCAGGCTGGTTGAAATGCGAGATCACAATCTGGCCGGCGCCCTGTCCTGCAGCGATTTTGCCCACTTCGCCCGCGACTGTCGGGGCCGGGAAGGTCGCGCCGCCGTCGCCGTTCACCGTGAAGCTCACGGGGACCAGTCCGAGGGCATTGGTGATCGCCGCCGCGACGTCGTCGTAGTAGGCAGTTCCCGCCCTGAAGAAGCGGGGGGCTTTGCCACAGAGCCGCTCCATGACTTCCTGGTTGCCCATGATTTCGTCATACACTTCGCCCGCATTGGCGGTGCCCGGGATGCCGTACGCCGAGCGCCCATTGACCGATAGGGGCTGGTGCCGGAAGCCGTGGTTACCGAGCTCGAACAAAGGATCAGCCGCTAGATCGGCTGCCAGCCCGGGGTTGGCCTTGATCCAACGGCCATTGACGAACAAGGTGGCGGGAACGTGGAGCTTGCGCAGGGTCTTGAGCAAGCGTTGATCGCAGTCCGAGCCCTGGGGGCCACCGCAAGCGTCGAACGTCAAGACCGCATGCGTGGACGCGGTTTTCGAGACCACGCCAGGGACAGCAAGCCCCCATTCGGCGGGCTTGCGCCCGGAGAATTCGGCCACAACCTGGGACTTCGACGGCGGTGCCGGCCGCGTTTCGGGCACGACCGGATGCTGGCCCACCTCTTCCACGATCGGCGTTGAACCCGATGACGGGCGAGGCGCCGGCGCCGCTGACGGTTGTTGGGCGCAGGCGGCCAGTCCGGTCATCGCGAGTCCGGCGGCAGCCGCCAGCAACGACCTCCGGCCCGGCAGCCTTGGTCGGCCGAAGGAGTAGCCCCCCGGCTGGAATTCCCCCATGGAATCCTCTTCTGTTGTAGATCCTGCGTGTGGGTTGTGCCTAGAAGTGCGTCAGGCAATGGGCTGGACGTTCGACGGCGAACATGTGCTGGGCAGCCAATGCTGCTCCCGGCGTGTGCTCGCGGATCCGGCCTGCCGAAGCCAAGATTACAGGACTAATGGCACCCAAATAGACAGACCCCAAATCCGTGACGTCCATGCTCAGGTCCGGGCTCCCGCCGTGCGCCTCCCTGACGGAGACGACGACGCCGTCGGACGTCAATTCCCACATACCGCCGGTAAAACCAAGCGTGTCCCGGATTTCCAGCACCAACCGCCCATCGGTGCCGTAGCGGCGGGCTGACAAAGCTGCAGGGACGTCAAGGACGCGCAACCACAACATGTCGCGATAGTCGGAAGACGTGACGCAGCGTCCGTCCTCGAGCGCCCACGCGAGGGGGTCTTCAACGGGAGCTTCAGGCCAGGAGACCTGTTCGACGAGATCGATGCTGCCCAGGAATTGCCACAGTTCCAGGTACGCGGAGTCCGTCGCGGCGACGAGGTCCACGATTTCCACCGTGTATGGCTTCGTGTCCCAGCCGGCGAACTTGTAGGACACGTAGCCGTCAATGGCGGCGTCCGGTCCGTAGTGGAGCGCACATTTGATGGCCTTGTCTTCACTGCCGTCGCGCTTCATGGCCCCGGACACATGATGGCGGTAGGAGTCCTGCCGCACGATGGACCCCGGCGTCCGGTGGTGAACCCGTTCGAAAACCTCGGGCGCGAGGTCGAGAAGGACCCTTGGATCCGCGATTTCCACCCGGCCAACGGGCTCGTGCCGGACGCGGAATTTCGGACCGGTGTCCACCTTGATGCTCCGCTCGAAGGTTGCGACGCCAAATCCAAAGCGGCCGTAAATGGATGCCTCGGATGCCGTCAGCGCGGCCATGGCGAAGCCATCGTCCTTGGCATCGGCGAGATCCGCGGTCATCATCCCCCGCAGGATGCCCTGGCGTCGATGCGTTCCGCGGACCGTGACAGCGGTGATCTGGCGCGTCCGTAGTTCCTGGCCGAAGCCGATATTCAGCTTGTTCTCCAGCGTTCCAAAGGTCGCCACCGGAAATCCCGGGTTGAGCGCATGCAACGGAGGTTCGTCGTTGACGTAAACGCCCGTCAGCTCACGGTTGTCCGCCTGGTACATCGCGAGAATCTTGTCGATGAGTTCATCGCTTCGTTGCTCGTCGTGGAATCCGAAGCCAACGGCCCGGATCCACTCACGTGCTTGTCCGTAGTCCGGGTTCTCCTTGTCGACGGAACGAAAGCGCTTGACCTTGTATTTTTCGTTAGTTTCCTTGGGATCAGCCACGCCCCCGAGCCTAGCCAGACCGCATGGGGCACGCCACCTTATCAGCGGCGTGCCCCATCCCGGCCCGCAACGCGGGCCTGTGCGCCTGTTAGTGCCCGGCGTCGTACCAGCTGGAGCCGACTCCGAGCTGCACGTCCAGCGGCACCGAGAGCTCGGCTGCGGTCCCCATTTGTTCGGTCACGAGCTTTTCGACGGCTTCCCGTTCACCATGGGCAACCTCGAGTACGAGTTCGTCATGGACCTGCAGCAGCATCCGCGACTTCAGCCCCTGGCTGGTCAGCTCGGCCGAAACGCCGAGCATCGCCCGCTTCATGAGGTCCGCCGCCGAACCCTGGATCGGCGAGTTCAGTGCAATGCGCTCGGCGATCTCGCGGTGCTGGCGGTCCGTGCTGGTCAGGTCCGGAAGATAGCGGCGGCGGCCTTCGATCGTGGAAGTGTAGCCGTCGATCCGGGCCTGCTCCACCACGCCACGCAGATAGTCGCGCACGGCGCCGAAGCGGTCGAAGTAGTCCTTCATGAGGGTCCTGGCTTCGTCGACCGAGATTTCCAGCTGCTTGGACAGGCCGAAGGAAGTCAGGCCGTAGGCCAATCCATAGGACATGGCCTTGACCTTGGAGCGCATGGCACTCGTGACCTCTTCCGGCGCCACGTTGAAGATGTGCGAGCCGACGTAGCGGTGCAGGTCCTCACCCTCCTTGTACGCCTGGATGAGCCCTTCGTCGCCGGACAGATGGGCCATGATACGCATTTCGATCTGCGAGTAGTCGGCCGACAGCAGGCATTCGTAGCCCTCACTGACGACGAAGATTCCGCGGACGCGACGACCTTCCTCACTGCGCACCGGGATGTTCTGCAGATTGGGATTGTTCGAGGAAATACGCCCTGTGGCGGCGACGTTCTGCGCGTACGTGGTGTGGATGCGGCCGTCCTCAGCCACTGATTTCTTGAGTGTCTCCAGCATTTGGGCCAGCTTGGAGGATTCCCGGTGGGCCATGAGCTGCACCAGGAACTCGTGGCCGGTCTTCTCCAGGAGGGCCTTCAGCGAGGCGGCGTCCGTTGTGTAGCCGGACTTGATCTTCTTGGTTTTGGGCAGGCCAAGCTCTTCGAAGAGGACGGTTTGCAGCTGCTTGGGCGAGCCGAGATTGACCTCGTGGCCAATTGCGGCAAATGCCTGGTCCTGCGCGTCGTCGATCACTTTCGCGAGGTCCGCGAGCTGTTCGTTCAGGCGGTCCGTGGAGATGGCGATGCCCGAGAGTTCCATCTGGGCCAGGACCCGCGCGACCGGCAGCTCCAACGTGGTCAGGAGCGCCTCAGCCTTGCGCTCGGCGAGCTCGCTTTCGAAGTGCTTGCTCAGTGCGTGTACGACGGCGGCCTGCTGGACGAGCGCGCCGGCCGCGGCATCATCCGGCCCATCACCAAGCTCGAGTTCCAGCTGGCCGGTTTGGGCCGCCGCGGCCGTGACAGTGATCCTCAAGTGGTGCTGGGCGAGCTCGGCGAGCTCGTAGCTGCGGCGGTCCGGCTGGATGAGGTAGCCCGAAATGGCAGTGTCGTCCACCACGCCTTCCAAGCCAAGTCCACGGTGGTCCAAGGCCTTCAAGGCGTCCTTGAACTCGTGCATGACCTTGGCCTCTTCGGGGTCCCGAAGCCACTTGGCCAGGACGGCATCGGCCGCCGCGTCCAAGGACGACAGCTCGATGTAGGCAGCCCCGTTGGACCGCACGATGGCGAGGGCATCGGCGTCGTCGCCAATCCGACCCGGGACCAACTGCACGGCGACGGCGGCTCGGCTCCCCGCCCCGGCGGCGAAGAACTCCTCCAAGGCGGCGGCGTCCTCCAGGATCTTGTAGTCGGGCGCGTCGATGGTTTCGGGAGGCGCGCCGGCGGTGTCATCGCCATAGAGTGCGAACAGCCGGGCGCGGAGGGTCCTGAACTCGAGGGTGTCGAAGAGTGCCTCGATCTCCTGGCGATTGGGACGCGGCTCCTCAAGTTCCGCGAGCGTCACAGGGAGCTCAAGGTCGCTTAGGAGCTGGTTGAGGCGGCGATTGCGTTTGACGGCATCGATGTTTTCCCGGAGGGCTCCACCGACTTTGCCGCCGATGGAATCCAGGTTCTCCAGGATCCCTTCGAGGCCGCCGTAAAGGTTGATCCACTTGGCTGCGGTCTTCGGGCCGACGCCGGGAACGCCTGCAAGGTTGTCGGCGGACTCCCCTACCAGCGCGGCGAGATCGGAGTAGCGGGACGGGGGAACGAAGTACTTTTCTTCGATGGCTGCCGCGTCCATGCGGGGAATATTGGAAACGCCCTGTTTCGGGTACAGGACGAACACGTTGTCCGTGATGAGCTGGAAAGCGTCACGGTCCCCTGAGACCAGGAGGACTTCGTAGCCTGCGGCCTCGCCCCGTGCCGCGAGTGTGGCGAGGATGTCATCAGCCTCGTAGCCCGGCATCTTGATGGTCTTGATGCCCCACGCTTCCATGACTTGATCGATGAGATCGATCTGCCCGCGGAATTCCGACGGCGTCTCGTTGCGGCCAGCCTTGTATTCGCTGTACTCCGCCTTGCGGAACGTCGTGTCGTCCGAGACATCGAAGGCCACCGCTACGTGGGTGGGCTTCTGGTCCTTGATGAGGTTGATCAACATCGAGGTGAAGCCATGCACGGCGTTGGTGTGCTGGCCCGAGGACGTGGCGAAGTTCTCTGCCGGAAGAGCATAGAACGCCCGGAACGCCATCGAGTGACCATCGAGGACCAAGAGCCTCGGCTGGCCACCTGCCGTCGTCCCCGCAATGGTTGTTGAAGGGTCTGGTGCCGTTGCGGTGGCAGTTGATGTTGCTGTTCCAGTTGATGTTGCTGTTCCAGTTGACACTGGCGTTGACGTTGCCGTTGGAACTGAGTCCGGTTTGGTTGTTTCGCTCACAGGTGCCAGCCTAGTTGCCATGATGGACAATTTCACGCCGGGCCCGTTCACTGACGAACTCAATGCGGCAGGAGTTCCGCAGGAGTTGCACAGTTGGCTTTCCCGCTATGGCGTGGGGTCGCTCGTGGCGAAAATGGGCATCAAGTTCCTTGAACTGGGCCCGGAACGGACTGTCGCCACCATGCCGGTGGAGGGTAATACCCAGGTTGCCGGCATCCTCCATGGCGGAGCCCATGTGGTCCTCGCCGAAACCTTGGGATCCTTCGCGGCGGCCCTGCATGCCGGAGCCGGACGCCACGTGGTGGGAATCGAGGTGGGCGCAACCCACCACCGCTCCATAGCGAGCGGCCTGGTCACGGGCACGTGCACAGCCATCCACTTGGGCGGCACGCTTGCCACCCACGAAATTGTCATGACCGACGATCACGGCCGACGGCTGTCAACCGCCCGGATTACCAACATGATCCGGGAGAACAGGGCCCGCTGACCCGGCACGCGCGGGGAACCTGTAGCGCAGCTCGACTGCCGCGCCACCAAGGGTGCGGGACGAGATCAACTCAAGCGGCGCCGTCGGGCTCTCGACAGGCAGCAATCGCTTACCGGAACCCAGGGCGACAGGGATGAGGGTGACAATCATCTCGTCCAGCAGGCCGGCCTTGGCGAACTGGGCCACGAGATTTCCACCACCAACCAGCCAGACGTTCTTGTCACCGGCGTCGGCAATCAGGTCCGGCGCGAATTCCTCAACCTCGCCACGCACGAACGTGACGTCCGCACCGGGCGGCGCAGCGTATTCGCGGTGGGTGAAGATCCAGCATGGAACACCCGGATAGGGCCATTTGCCCGGTTCGTGTTCCATGAGCCAGCGATACGTCTGGCCGCCCATGACAATGCAGCCGATGCCCGCCATGAAGTCTTCGTAGCTTTCGGTGACGCCCTCGGCCTCTTCGAACTGGAGCAGCCAGCCGAGATCGTCTTCTTTCGTGGCGATGAACCCGTCAAGCGAGGATGCCACGTAGTACTGGAAATCCGCCATGCCCCCACCCTACCCATGAGGCAGCGGCGTTCACAGCTACTTCGTGAAGTACGGAACGATCAGATAGATCCCGAAAAGCACGGCGATTCCGCAGGCCGCGAAACACAGGTAGGCAAGCGAGCGGACCATGACCGGTGACTTCTGCCGGGCGTCGCCCGCGATGGCAGTAAGACGGACACCGAGCGAATACAGCACGACGAGGAGCAAGGCCGCGACAAGAGTTGCGCCGGCTACCTGAACCAGATCCAACCACTTCATGCCTGGATGTCCTTACTCACACTTTTGCTCGGGTTCTGTTTTTTGGCGTTCTTCTTGCGGAAGCGGACGGCAGTGCCGGCTTCCTCGACTTCGACGGCGTTGTGGTGGCCCACGTGCGACTTTCTTGAGTAAATGAACATATAGACGACGACGGCGGTGCCCACGACTGCAGCGATAACGACGCCGACAGTGCCGGTGCCGATCAGGAACGCGGTCAAGGCGCCCACGATGGCAGCCGCAGGGAGGGTAAAGAGCCAGCCGGTGGCGATGCGCCCCACGGTTCCCCATCGCACTGTGGTGCCCTTACGTCCGAGTCCCGAGCCAATGACCGAACCGGAAGCCACCTGCGTGGTCGAAAGCGCGAAGCCCAGATGTGAGGAAGCAAGGATGGCCGAAGCGGTGCTGGCTTCCGCTGAGAAGCCCTGCGCCGGCTTGACGTCGGTCAGCCCTGAGCCCATGGTCCGGATGATGCGCCAGCCGCCGGCGTAGGTTCCGATGGCGATGGCGAGTGCGCAGGCCCCGATGACCCAGAGCTGGGGGCCGCTGCCGGCGGGCTGGGTGCCGGCGGCGATCAGGACGAGGGTGATGATGCCCATGGTCTTTTGCGCGTCGTTGGTACCGTGGGCCAATGCGACAAGGCTGGAGGTGAAGATCTGGCCGGTACGGAATCCGCCGCGCTTCTGGGTCAGCTTGTCGCCGGTTTCGGGGTCATGCCGGGACGTCAGGGCGTAGGCCAGCTTGGTGCATAGATAGGCCACGGCACCGGCGAGCAGCGGCGAGAAGATGGCCGGAAGAATGACTTTCTGGAGCACGGTGTCGAAGTTGACGGCGTGGAAGCCGATGCCGACGATCGCCGCACCGATGAGGCCGCCAAAAAGCGCGTGCGAAGAACTGGACGGCAGCCCCTTGAGCCACGTGAACATGTTCCACAGGACGGCTCCCATCAGCCCGGCGAAGATGATCTCCGGCGTGATGTGGATGCCGTCCGTGCCCTCGCGGATGAGGCCTCCGGAAATGGTCTTTGCCACTTCGGTCGAGAGGAACGCGCCCACGAGGTTGAGCACCGCGGCCAAGGCAACAGCCGTCTTGGGCTTGATGGCACCCGTGGCGATCGGAGTCGCCATGGCGTTCGCTGTGTCGTGGAACCCGTTGGTGAAGTCAAAAAATAAGGCCAGCGCTATGACAAGCGCGACCATGAAGGTGATTCCCACCTTGTGCCCAATCTGCAGAGTCGACGATGCGCAGTTCCACTTCCCCGGGCCTGCCTGACAAAACAGTTCAGCAATCGTTCATCTGACTGTACTGGCGGATTTAACTATGGCGGGCGTGAAACCTTAAGAATCCTACGTGCCATTGCCGGCATGGCCAAACATCGAATCATCCAAGGAATTGCCGAACAGCCGCGATATCGCCCCGCGACAGGCCCCGCCGCGGGTCCGGTGAGATCCAAAGCACACGGCTGCCGAGGAACTCGGCCCAGGACCGGGCAGCGGCTTCATGGTTCAGCTGATCGTCCATCCACACGATGCGTTCGGCTCCGGACTCTTGGACGTCTTTTTGCAAAACGTCCAGCTTCCACCAATCAGCGGTCTGGTCCCAACTGTCGCTCGTCAAGACGGGCCAGTGCTCGCCATGGAGGCCGATCGCCGGACACAGGAACTCAGGCGCGAGCCGCTGCCACGTCGTCAGCCAAACAAACCTCGCCCTGGGATGGGCGGCAAGCTCATTGAGTTCGTCAACCAGTTCGGACGCGTAAACGACGTCCAGGATTCCGGCGTCGGCGATTTTCCATTCAGTACCCCAATCGGTGAAGCCCATGGGACCGAAGGGGTTCACCACGCCGTCGACGTCCAGATACAGCGACACGGTGGTCATGCAGCCCCCTCCCCGACGTGCCAACAAGGCCAGCGTAAGGCAAGCGCTGTGTGTCACGGCAGTCCAGGGACGGCTTGCCGCGTGAGTTCGCGTGCGGGATTGCCGCCGAAGATTCTGTGGGCGGGGACGTCTTCGCCCTTCATCAGGAACGAGTCGGCTTCGAGCTGGGAACCTTCGTGCAGGGTGGTTCCATAGTGGACGAATGCGCCCACTCCAAGAGTGCAGCCGGTACCAAGCGTGATGGCGTCGAGCTTGAACGCGCCGTCCTCCATGGAGTGGCATTGTGTGACGGCGTAAGCGTTGAGGGTGCAGTAGTCCCCAATGGTGACGAGGGTCCTTTCCGGGATCCCGCAACCGTCGTCGAAGACCTTCTTGCCCATCCTGACCCCCAGGATTCGCCAAATCACGGCTTTGAAGGGCGTGCCGTTGAACATCTGCACAATTCCCCCGGCGCCGAGTTTCCAGTAGCGCTCATGCCGCCAGAAGGGCACTTCGTAGATGGAGCAAGAAAGCGGCGAAAGTCTTCCAAAGCCGAGGGATGCCCGCTCCACGAGGACCATCAGGGCACCCGTGGTAATGACCATTGTTCCCAGCGCAGCCACCGCAGCGAGGCCTCCTGCGGCGGGGAGGAAGGCCTGCGATGCCCAGGCGGCGAGGAGAATCACGTACAGCTCGGCCCACCGGGCCAGCAGGTAAAAGATCACCGTCACGGTGTTGTGCAGGTTCTTTGCCGGGATCCGGCGCCGTAGTTCCTCTGCCGTCCTGAACCGATCAAAGGTGTTGTCCCGGTCCACAGTGCGCGGTATTTCAAAGGGCGGTGAGCCCAGGAGGCCAACCCCCTCGCGGAGCGGACCCTCCAAAGGCACCATGGTCTTGGTCCCTAGAAGGCAGTTGTCCCCCATCCTGGCTCCGGCGGGATAGGCGATGTTGTTGCCGAAGAAGCTCCTGGCCCCGATGATGGCAGGCGAGAGGCGGAAAGCGGTGTTTGAGTAGTCAGCATTGATGATCGACAGGCCATCCGAGACCATGGTGCCGCTGCCGACAGTAGTCAGGGTGGGACTGTCATGCTTCAGCCCGACGCCGAAATTGGATCCGGTCTGCACCATGTCCGGCTGGTGGTAGCCAAGGACATTCAGGTAGTACACGATCAGGGAACTGTCGCCGGTGAGCTGGAGGAGGGCTTTGAGGTTGGTCAGCCGTTGGGCCGTCCGCAAGAGTCCGAAGCGGAAGCCGTAGAGGGGGTAGTCCTTGCCTGGAACCAGAAGCAACGCAAGCAGCCTGGGAAGGGTGGCGGCGACGGCGAAGGCGGCCAGGATACTGCCGAAAAGAAGGACGGCGGAGATCAGCAGAAGTGCCTGCCAGAAAAGCGGCTTGGCCGGGTTTGTTTCGCCCGTGGGGAGGGACGCGAGTACGACGTCGATGGTTCCAAGCCCGATGGAAGACACCAGTACCACGTGGACCAGCACGGTCCAGAAACTGAAACTGACCCGGCGGGCCGTCCCGGACGTGACTCGTCCCGCCCTGCGGTAACTAATGTTGGTGGGTTCGGCGGGTGAGCCGGCCCAGGCTCCGCCAGGCGGAACAATCTGGAAGCGATGTAGGCAAGAGCTGTGCCCCAGTTGGGCGTCGTCGCCCATGGCGGTGTCAATGTCCAGCGTGGTCTGCTCGCCGATCAGGACGTTGCGGCCCAGGGTGACGGACCCCGTCTGGATCCGGCCGCCGTGGGCACGGTAGCAGTAAAAGGTGGAGTCCTTTCGGATCACCGTGTCCGCCCCCACCGCCAGCAGGTCGGGGCAGGCGGGAATCCTTGAGGAGAGGATGGTCACGCGGGGGCCGATCCTGGCCCCGAGTGCGCGGAGATATAGCGGGAAGACCGGCGTTCCGACGAACATCCGGACAGGGCTTGTGGCGACCAAGGTCTTGACGAACCAGAAGCGGACGTACCTTAAGGACCAGAGAGGGAACTCCTCGGTCTTCCATCGGCCGATGAGGGCCCATTTGAGCACAACGGGTAGGACTGCCAAGGCCAGGAACGACACGGTGCCGACGACGGCGGAGCGCGCCACGAGGGCGCCGGGCTGCCGGGACCCGCCGATCCACTGCTCGCCGGCCACGGGGATGAGCAACGCGACGTACGCGTAGGCCAGGGCGGCAATGGCCTGCAAAGCCCCGCACAGCAGGTACTGGCCGGTCCCGACGCGCAAGAAGGGTTCCGCCGCCGCAGCTTGCCCGCCCCCGGCGCCGGCCCCCGCCAGCGCCTCGTCGTTCGCGGCATCCAGGGCGGCCGCCAAGGCAGCGATGGTCGGATGTCCATAAATTTCGCGCATCGAGACTGAAGGCGGGTTGGCTTCCTTGCGGACGTTCGCGCAGAAGTGAGCCAGCAGCAGGGAGTTTGCCCCGAGGTCGTTGAAGAAATTGGCGGTGGTGGACACTGACGTGAGCTGGAGGGCCGCAGCCAGGGCCGGGGCGAGGATCCGTTCCGTAGGAGTTACCGGCCTGGTGTCGGCGAAATCTGTACTGACCGTGCGCGGGCCAGTGGGATGTGGAAGCCTGCTGCGGTCCACTTTCCCGCTGACCATCATCGGCATGGTCCGGAGGGGCTGGAAATAGCCTGGCACCATGTAGGCGGGGAGCCGTTCGCGCAGCCAGGCGCGGATGTCGCCTCCTTCCACCTTGGGTGCGTTCCGGTGCACCGTGTAGTAGGCGGCGAGTTCCGTGATTCCCGGCCCGGGCTCCCACGTCTTCACAACTGCCGTCGCTATCCCGGGCATCTGCAGAAGGACACTTTCGATTTCGCTCAGCTCAATCCGATAGCCCCGGACCTTCACCTGTGTGTCGGTGCGGCCGTGGTACTCGATTTCGTCCTGGTCGTTGAACCGGCCGAGGTCACCGGTGCGGTAGATGCGATGGGACGGGTTGTCCTCCAGACCCAGGAAATCGGGAATGAATGCCTTTTCTGTCAGTTCGGGCCGGTTGATGTAGCCCCGGGCGAGCCCGATGCCCGCCAGCCCGATTTCGCCCAGCTCGCCGTGGGGCAGTGCGCGGTCCTGGACGGGATCCAGGATGACCGCGGAATAGCCGGGCAACGGTTTGCCCAAGGTCACGGGCTTGCCGGGTTCCGCCGAGCCCCAGGTGGCTGTCACGGTCGCTTCGGTGGGCCCGTAGACATTCAGGAAACGCCGGCCGGGCCGGTGCCAACGCTCCACAAGGTCCTCCGGGCAGGCTTCACCGGAGACGAGCAGGAACCGCAGCCCTGGCACGTCGTCCTCGAGCGTGGCCAGCAGGGTCGGCACACAGCAAAGGGCGGTGATGTTCCGGGCCTCGATGAACTCGGCAAGTTCCGGCCCGAGGAGGTTGTTCCCGGGCGGCCGCGGCACCAAGGTGGCCCCGACCATCCAAGGCACCCAGATCTCCTCCACGGAGAAATCGAAAGCTGTGGTCATGCCTTGGTAGACCCGGTCGTGGGAATCGTAGCCATAGGTTTCGGAGGCAATCCGCACGAAGTGGCAGATGCTGGCGTGGGCGATGGCCACTCCCTTGGGCCGTCCGGTGGACCCCGAGGTGTAGATGATGTAAGCCAGTCCGTTGTCCGTGGATGTCTGCCCCGCCCAAGCCAAGCGGGAGGATTCAAGCGCGGCAATGCGGTGGTCCTCCTTGTCCACGCGAACGGCAAGGTCCGCGGTCCCCGGCAGGAGGCTGTCCGCGAGGCGGGAGACAGTCAGGAGCATGGTGACGTCGGCGTCTGCGGCGATATAGGAAATTCTCTCGGGAGGGAACACCGGGTCGAGGGGCACGTAAACGGCGTGGGCCTTGAGGACCGCAAGCATGCCGACATAGGACCGCACCGGGTCGTCGAACAGCAGTGCGACTCTGTCGCCGGGGCTTGCCCCGCGGGCAAGGAGGTAGCGGGCGAGCCGGTTGGCCCGGGCGTCCAGTTCTTCGTAGCTGAGCGAACCATCCGCCGTTTCCACGGCAGGATGACGGCTGTGGCCTTCGGCCCGTTGCCGGTCGCACCGGTTCTCGAAGAGCTCCTCAAGCCGCTCGCCGGGGCTCCACCGGATGGTGGCGCCCAATGCCGTGTTGCCCAGCGCGGTGCCGACCAGGACCGCGGCGCCGTCCCTGAGCTGGATCAGGGATCGGGCGCTTGTGGCCGCTCCGCCCGGGGGCCGGCCCGGATCCACATGCCTTCCCATGTTCGCCTCCTTGTTCTGGCCTTGTGTCCGGCCTAATCGGGCCGCGCCTAATCGGGCCGCGCCTTATCGGGCCGCGCCTAATCGGGCCGCGCCTTATCGGGCCGCGCCTGTCGTGGTCCTGTGTTCTGCAATGGCACATTGTTCGGCAATGGCAGGCAGAAGGAGCCGGCAGGCTGCGTCGACGAGTTCTTCCGTGATGTTCAGCGGGGGCAGGAGCCTGACCACGCAGTCGTCCCGGCCGCCGCACTCGAGTATCAGGCCCAGCTCCAGGGCATTTCGCTGCACTGCCCGGGCCAGGCCACCGGCAGGACGGCCGGTTTCCGGATCGGCGAACTCGATCCCCCACATCAGGCCGCGGCCCCGCACCTCGCGCACCCAGGGGTTGCCGGCCAAGGGTGCGAGAAGCCGGGCAATCTGGGCACCGCGCCTACGGACGTTGCCGAGAACGTCGTCGCGCCGGATGATCTCCACTGCTGCGGCCCCCGCGGCGAATGCCAGCTGATTTCCGCGGAATGTTCCGGTGTGGGCGCCGGGGAGCCAGCGATCAAGGTCCTTGTTGTAGATGATCAGGGCAACGGGGAGGCCTATTCCGCTGAGGGCCTTGGATGCGACGATGACATCCGGCTCGATCCCGTACTGCTCGAACGCGAACCAGGTTCCGGTGCGCCCGCACCCGGTCTGGATCTCATCGATAATCAACGGGATGCCCATCTCACGGGTCACCCTGCGCACCGTTCGCGCGAATTCTGCGGTGGCCGGTACAACTCCTCCCTCGCCTTGGACCATTTCCATGATGACGGCTGCGGGAAGCGGAATGCCCCCAAGCGGGTCTTTGAGGGAATGTTCCAGGAATTGGACGCAGTTGGTCGAAGAGGTCTCCGGGTGCAGGCCCAAGGGACACTGTGCACAGTAGGAGTAAGGGAAGAAGTGCACTCCGGGCATCCCGTTCGCGACCGCTTGCTTCTGTTCAACCAGTCCGGTCAACGCCATCCCCGCGGCGCTGCTGCCGTGGAATGCTCCCTGGAAGCACACGATGTCCCCGCGCCCGGTGGCCGTCTTGCACAGTTTGACGGCAGCATCCACGGCATTTGCACCGGTCGGTCCACAGAAGTGGATCTTCATCCGATCGGCGAGCCCCCAGGGAAGCATCGACAGCTGCGCCGTCATGAAGGCATCCTTCGCCGGCGTCGGGAAATCAAGTCCATGGCTCAATCTCCGCAGTTGTCCGGCCACGACCTCAACCAGTTCCGGATGGCTGTGCCCGAGGGACAAAACCCCGGCACCGGCGAGGAAATCAATGAAGACATTGTCATCGACGTCCCGCACAAAGGCTCCGGAGCCCTCGGCAATCGCGATGGGAAGATGCCGCGGATAGGTGCGGGCATTCGATTCGTTGCGTTCCTGGTGCGCCAGCAACTCGGCAGACCTGGGTCCCGGGAGGGGCCCGGTTACATGTGCCGAGGTCAAGGTAGCCTGCTGCGGGAGAGTGTTCATGGCGATCGGGTCCTTATCCCGGGGATCCGCGGAGGCGGATCAATGATTGAGCGCTTCCCGCGGCCGTGCCTTGGCGACGCGGGGAGGATGGGGTGCAGGTGCTGCGGCCCCGCTACGGCGCTTTCGTGGCCTCCTCTCCTGCATGGTCCAGTTCTGCATGGTCCAGTCCTGCACGGTCCAGTCCGAAGGCCAAGCGCACAGCGCGCTGTGCATCCTCGAGCACGGCCACGCGAACAGCAACGTCGATGCGCATGTCGGACGCCGAGATCAACTCGGTCTCGGCTCCTGCGTCCGAAAGGGCCGTGAAGAGCCGCGAAAAGACCTGCGCGTCAGTGCGCATGCCCAGTCCGATCAGCGACAGCCTGCCGATCTGGCCGTCGTACTGGAGGTCCACGAAGCCGATGGCCCTCTGGGCTGCGGACAGGGCGGCACGGACACGGAATCCGTCCCGGCCGGGAACGGCCAGCGAAATGTCGCTCGCGCCGGCGCGCGCGGACGAGGTGTTTTGAACGGCCATCTCAACCTGGGCGCGCTCATCGGCAAGAAGCCCGAAGATTTCTGCGGACTTTCCCACGCCGTCCGCGACGCCTATCAACGTCAGCTTCGCCACGGACTTGTCGCAGAGAACTGCAGAGACTACTGGCTGCTCAACGGCCGGAGCCCTGTCCCAGACCGGCTGGTGGTCCCATTCCGCCTCCTGGTCCCGGCCTGGCAGGATCAAGGTTCCAATACCCCGGTTGAAGGAGGAGCGCACATGGATGGGGACGCCAAAACGGCCCGCATATTCAAGACATCTGGCATGCACGATTTTGGAACCGGACGCAGCCAGCTCCAGCATTTCCTCGTTTGAAATGACGTCGATTTTCCGCGCGCGGGGAACAACCCGCGGGTCAGCGGTGTACACGCCATCGACGTCGGTATAGATCTCGCACATTCCGGCGCCCAACGCCGCGGCCAAGGCGACGGCCGTGATGTCCGAACCGCCCCGGCCGAGGGTGGTGACCTCTTTCTTCTTGAGGCCCTTGCCTTGGAAACCGGCGACGATGGCAACTTCTTCGCGCTTCAAGCAAGCCCGGATATGATGCGGGTCAACGTTGACGATGTGCGCCTTGCCGTGGATGCCATCGGTTATCAGTCCGGCCTTTTTTCCGCTGAAGGTCCGGGAAGGAACACCCAGGTCGGACAAGGCAATCGCCAGGAGCGTCACGGAGATCCGTTCACCCGTGGTCAGCAATGTGTCGAGTTCGCCGGCGGGAGGACTCGGGCTGAGGGAGACGGCCAGGTCAAGCAGTTCGTCCGTAGTGTCGCCCATGGCCGAAACCACGACCACCAGCGGATGTCCGGCCTCCCGGGTCTCAGCGATCCGCCGGGCCACTCGCTTGATGGCTGCTGCGTCGGCAACGGAGGAGCCCCCGTATTTCTGCACTATAAGGTCCCGGGCCCGAAGCTTGGTACGCGCTCGTAGCGCCATCTGTTCGAGACCGGGGAAGCGTTCTGGTCCGTCCACCTCCGGATGCTGACTGTCTGCTGGTAGATCCCGGATGCTGACTGTCTGCTGGTACATGGAGCCTCCTGGCGCCCGCATCCCCCCTTGCCGATCTTACAACGTACAGACCTCGCCGGCGGTTCACCTAGGCAACAAAAAGGGGCCTTTGGAACGCCGCCGGGAGCCAGGGCTTCCCCGTAATTCACTATCTTGACGTTCGTCACAAGAGTGATAATATGAATGCATGGAAAACCCCACCGGCCACTCCGAACAGAGCATCAGTGCCCAGAGCATCAGGCCCATCGAGGATTCGGTCCGCACCGACTTCAGCCAGGCCATGTCCTACGGCGGGTATCTGGACCTCGACCGCCTCCTCACCGCCCAGCATCCGTTGAGCACCCCGGAACACCACGACGAATTGCTGTTCATCATCCAGCACCAGACCAGCGAATTGTGGCTCAAGCTCGTCCTGCATGAACTCCTTGAAGCCCGCCGCCTCCTTGATGCGGACAACCTTGCCAAGGCCCTCAAATGCATCGCGCGCGTCAAGGCGATCCAGCGGACCATGACCGAACAGTGGTCTGTCCTGGGCACCCTCACTCCTCGCGAGTACTCCGAATTCCGGCGCTTCCTGGGCAGCTCGTCAGGATTCCAGTCCCACCAGTACCGCGCCGTCGAGTTCCTGCTGGGCAACAAGAACCGGGGCATGCTCCGGGTTTTCGAGAGCGATCCGGCGGCGCACAGCCAGCTCAACACCCT
This sequence comes from Arthrobacter sp. efr-133-TYG-118, assembly GCF_030209755.1. Taxonomy (GTDB): domain Bacteria; phylum Actinomycetota; class Actinomycetes; order Actinomycetales; family Micrococcaceae; genus Arthrobacter. Next base: position 87,870 of record NZ_JARVRH010000005.1, read on the forward strand.
CCTGGAGGAGCCGACCCTTTACGACGCCTTCCTCGCGGTGCTGGCGCGGGCCGGTTATGCCGTTCCCGCCGAAATCCTTGAACGCGACACCAGCGAACCGTGGACGTTCCGGAAGGACCTGGTCCCGGTCTTCCAGGAGATCTACGAATCGGAAGCCACGCCATGGGGTTTCTACGAGGCCTGCGAAGACCTCGTGGACATCGAGGACAACTTCCACGCCTGGCGCTTCCGCCACTTGCGCACGGTGCAACGGACCATCGGATTCAAGGTGGGTACGGGCGGCTCCTCAGGCGTCGACTTCCTCAAGCGGGCCCTTGACCTGACCTTCTTCCCCGAGCTCTACGCCGTCCGCACCGAGATCGGCAACTGAACAGCAATCCAAGCCCGGCAACCCCCTCAGATTCCTTCAGGAGAGAAATGAACAGCGCTCAGCAAACGCAATGGCCGACGTCGGCAGAACTCGACGCCGCGGATCCCCTCGCCCAGCAGCGTGAGGCCTTTTACTCCCCGGGAGGAGGCCAGCTCACCGCTTACCTCGACGGAAACTCTCTCGGCCGTCCGCTCAAGGCGACGTCGGCGAAGCTCGCGTCTTTCGTCGAGGACGCCTGGGGCAGCCGCCTCATCCGTGGCTGGGACGAACAGTGGATGGACGAGCCCACCACGGTAGGCGACCGGATCGGCGTCGTCACCCTGGGCGCGGCCGCCGGCCAGGTCACCGTGGGAGACTCCACTTCCGTGATGCTCTACAAGCTCATCCGGGCAGCCGTCGACGCCCAGCCGGGCCGCGATGAGATTGTCGTGGACCGGGACAACTTCCCCACGGACCGTTTCATCATCGAGGGCATCGCCGCGGAAAGGGGCGCCACCATCAAGTGGGTCGCCTCCAACCCGGCCAGCGGCGTCCGGACCACGGACCTCGAGGGACTGCTGAGCGAGCGGACCGCCGTCGTCGTACTCAGCCACGTCGCTTACCGTTCCGGTTTCCTGGCGGATGCCGCGGCGATCACCTCGATGGTCAAGGAAGCCGGAGCGCTCATGCTCTGGGACCTGTGCCACTCGGTAGGCTCGGTACCCCTCGAACTGGACGCGTGGGGTGTGGACCTTGCCGTGGGTTGCACGTACAAATACCTCAATGGCGGCCCGGGCTCTCCCGCGTTCGCTTACGTCAACGCTTCGCAGCAGGACCGCCTGCAACAGCCCATTTGGGGCTGGATGGGCGCCGACAACCCCTTCGGCATGACGGAAAGCTACAAGCCGGCAAAAGGGATCCGAAGCTTCATCACGGGCACTCCCCCCGTGCTGGCCATGCAGCCGCTCAAGGACATGGTTGAGCTGATCGCATCAGTGGGCATGGACGCCGTGCGGGAGAAGTCCATCAAACTCACTGAATACGCAGTTGCCTTGGCTGAGGACATGCTGGTCCCCCTCGGCGCCGAGATTGTCAGCCCGCGCAACACCGCAGAGCGTGGCTCACACATCACTGTGGACCATCCCCTGTTCGGCGAGGTGACCCAGACGCTGTGGGAACGGGGTGTCATCCCGGATTTCCGTCCGCCCCACGGACTGCGGATCGGTCTCTCGCCGCTCAGCACCAGCTACGCGGAAGTTGAGCTGGGAGTGACCGCCATCCAGGACGCCCTCACCGAACTCCTGTGAGCGCTGTCCTCGACGACATGGACTCCCGGCCCGGGAGTACCACGTCGTTGCTTCGCACAGTCATCGGCCTCTACCTGCGCGATGCCGGCGGATGGATGTCCACGAGGCACATCATCGCCCTCATGGAGGCCCTCGGGGTGGCTGCGGCTGTTTCCCGGACGGCCTTGTCACGGTTGAAGAAGAAAGAAATCGTCCTTCCTCAATTGCGTCACGGTGTTGCCGGCTTCGCCGTCACAGAGGGCGCCGCAGCGATGCTTGCCCGCGGCGACCGGCGGATCTTCAACCCGCGCCTTATGTCGCCCGTGGACCGCTGGTGCCTCGTGTCCTTTTCCATTCCGGAAACGGAGCGGGAAAAGCGGCACCAATTGCGGCGGAGATTGCATTGGATTGGCTGCGGCACGGTGGCAGCAGGACTGTGGATCTGCCCGGATTCGCTTCGGGAGGAGGTGGAGGAGATCCTGGCCGACCTTGAGCTGCGCGGCATGGCCACGGTGTTCGTCACGGACACTCCCTTGGTCGGCGGCAGCCTCCGGGATGCCGCATCCGCATGGTGGGACCTGGAGGCCGTGGCAGAACTGCATCGCGACTTCATCCGGCATCATGGTTCCGAAGACGACGGCGGCGGCCCGGGTAACGGTTCCGACGCCGGCCCGGCCTCCGCCGAAACCTTCGCCCGCTATGTCCGATGCATCGACCGCTGGCGGATCATTCCGTATCTGGATCCAGGCCTGCCGGCCGAGTTCCTTCCCGAGGATTGGCCCGGCACGGCGGGAATCGCCCTGTTCGAGCGCCTCGGAGCCGTTTATTCCCGGCCGAGCACGGACTTCGTGCGGAGGACGCTGGAAGGGTAGCAGGAGTACGCTGGAAGCATGAACTTCCCCGATGGTGGATGGTTCGCGAGGTTGCCATGACTCGCCCCTGGCTGCGTTGGTTGCCGGCAGCTCTTGTCCCGGTAGCACTTGCTGCGGCGGCCCTGGCTGGTTCCTACCAGGCAGGAGCTGCAACGAGCCTGCCGCACAAAACGGCAGAGGAAGTCATCGCGATGATCGGCCGCGCCGACGTCCACTCCTTGTCCGGAACCCTTCTTCAGAGTTCCGAACTGGGACTCCCCCAGCTGCCCTCGGTCGGGCCAACCGCAACACAGGGTCCGGCTTCGGTCATCGAGCTTCTGAGCGGTTCACACACGGCCCGGGTCTACCTGGACGGTCCCGCCAAGGCCAGGTTCCAGGTGATGGACCTGCTCGCCGAGCGCGACCTCGTCCGCAATGGCAACGATCTCTGGCTCTACAACTCGGCCGACAACAGTGCGGCGCACATGACGATGCCCGCTGAACCGGCGCGCACAGCGGCCCCGCACGCGACACCGACCCCGGGGGTAACCACTCCTGACGTTGTCGCGCAGCACTTCCTCGCCGCCGTCGGGCCCACCACGGACGTGACAGTGGGCGACGGAACCACCGTGGCCGGCCACACGGCCTACCAATTGGTGATCAAGCCGCGCAGTACAGGCACGCTCGTCGATTCCGTGACGATCGCCGTGGACTCCGCCTCGGGCCTGCCGCTCGGCGTCGATGTGCGGGCTCGAGGCCAGGCCGCAGCGGCCTTTTCGCTCTCGTTCACTGAGCTGAGCTTGTCGACGCCCGACGCCGCGCTGTTCAGTTTCACGCCGCCGCCCGGTGCCGCCGTGGAGGAGAAGGCAACCCCGCAGCTGCGTGCGCTCCCCGGTAAGACCGGGCAGGCACCCCAAGCCAAGGCAGCAGCGGATCGGCCAACCATCACAGGCACGGGCTGGGACGCAGTGATGGCCCTGCCCGCCGGCACGGTGCCCGCTGATGTCCGCTCGGCTCCGACGTTGACCCAGCTCACCCAGCCGGTCGCAGGCGGCCGCGCCCTGACGACCAGCCTGGTAACTGTCTTGATGCTCGACGACGGCCGCGTCTTCGCGGGAATGGTGCCACTTGAGCGGTTGCAGTCCGCAGCCGCCACGAAATGACGGAGGCATCCCCGCCAGCTGAACTGGCGATCGAGACTCAAGGCCTCAGCAAGCGCTTCGGGCACCGGGCCGCCGTCGACGGCGTCGACTTGGCAGTTCCCCGCGGTGCAGTCTTTGGCTTCCTCGGTCCAAATGGCTCCGGCAAGACCACGACCATCCGGTTACTGCTTGGCTTGGCGGCCGCCACGAACGGCCACATCCGGGTTCTTGGCGGCGAGATGCCGCGCGAACTGGCAACAGTCCTGCCCGACGTTGGCTCCCTGGTGGAAGGCCCCGCCTTTTACCCTTTCCTATCCGGGGCGGCGAACCTTCGGCGATTGGACAGCGCCGATCTCCATGCCTCCCCGCGGACCCGCGCCGCACGGGTGGATGAAGCGCTCGAGAGGGTCGGGTTGTCCCATGCCGCAGGCAAGAAGGTCCGCGCCTATTCCCTCGGGATGAAGCAGCGGCTCGGAATTGCGCATGCCCTGCTGCGTCCGAGGGACCTGCTTGTCCTGGACGAACCCACCAACGGCCTGGATCCGCAAGGGACCCGGGAGGTTCGGAGCCTGGTTCGCTCCCTGGCGGCTGGAGGCACGACGGTTTTCGTTTCCAGCCATCTCCTCGCGGAAGTGGAGCAGATGTGCACCCATGTGGGAGTCATGAGCGTGGGCAAGCTCGTGGCGCAAGGAACCCTGCACGAACTGCGCGCCGCGGGAAAAGCCACGATCCGTCTCCACACGCCCGATATTGAGGCCGCTGTCCGGGTCCTCTCGAGGCTGGGCCTGCAATCGGAACTGTCTGCTCCGCCGCCCGGCTCGTACGGTCCCGATGGCCGGAGCCTCGTCAGCACCGGTCCGCCGGGGCACGAGGTGGCTCCCGAGGCGATCGTGGCCGCCCTCGTGTCCGACGGCGTCCGGGTGCGGGGCTTCGGCGTGGAGAACGCCAGCCTGGAGGAGCGCTTCGTCTCCCTTACCGGAGAGGGCTTCGACATTGCCGGCTGAACACGAAACTGAAGTCATAACTGCCGCGCCGATGGCCCGGCCATCAAGCTCGTGGTCACTCATGGCCTCGGAGCTCTCGGTGCTGTTCAGGCGGCTGCGGACATGGGCCATGCTCCTGGCGCTCGCCGCGATTCCCATCCTTATCGCCGCGGCGGTCAAGCTGAGCTCGCATCCCGTGGCGCCGGGGCGGGGTCCGCCCTTCCTGGACCGGATCACCCAAAACGGGCTTTTCGTCGGCGTGACGGCGATGATCGTTTCCGTGCCCTTGTTCCTGCCGCTCACAATCGGAGTGGTGGCCGGCGACACGATTGCCGGAGAAGCCAACCTTGGCACGCTCAGGTACTTGCTCGTCGCCCCGGCGGGACGCGTCCGCCTCTTGTTGATCAAATACGCGGCCGCCGCGGCGTTCTGCCTGGCAGCGACCCTGACGGTGGCCGCCGCCGGTGCCATGGCCGGCGTCGCGCTCTTCCCGGTTGGCCCCGTTACGCTGCTTTCCGGCGACACGATCGGCGTCGGCGAATCCGTGGTGCGTTCCTTGCTGATTGCCGCGTATATTGCGGTGTCGCTGTTGGGGCTGTCCGCTATCGGGCTGGCAATTTCCACCTTTACGGACGTGCCGGTCGGAGCCATGGCTGCGACCATCGTGTTGTCCGTGGTGTCGCAAGTGGCGGACAACCTGCCGCAATTGGAGTGGCTGCACCCGTGGCTGTTCAGCCATTACTGGTTGGGTTTCGCCGATCTTTTGCGCCAACCGATCTCATGGACGAGCTTCGGCGACAATGCCTTGCTGCAGGCGGGCTACATCGTGGCGGCCGGTGCGCTGGCTTATGGCAAGTTCACGAGCAAGGATGTCCTGTCCTGAAGTACGGCCTGCCCGTAAGCTCGTGGCATGGCAAGATTCTTCGATGTTCACCCGCAGGACCCCCAACCACGCGCCATTGCCCAGGTGGTGAATATCCTCCAGTCCGGTGGGCTGATCGCCTACCCCACCGATTCCTGCTACGCGCTCGGCGCGCAAATCGGCAACAGGGAAGCCCTCGACCGGATCCGTTCGATCCGGCAGCTCGACAGCAAGCACCATTTCACCTTGGTCTGCAAGGACTTCGCGCAGCTCGGGCAATTCGTCATGATCGACAACGATGTGTTCCGAAGCATCAAGGCCGTCACGCCGGGAAGCTACACGTTCATCTTGCCTGCCACGAAGGAAGTGCCGCGCCGTCTCCTGCACCCCAAAAAGAAGACCGTAGGCGTGCGGATTCCCGACCATAATTTTGTCCAGGCACTGCTGGCCGAACTGGGCGAACCGCTCCTGTCCAGCACCTTGCTGCTCCCGGACGAGGAGGAGCCCTTGACCCAAGGTTGGGAAATCAAGGAACGCCTGGACAACCTGGTGGAAGCCGTCATCGATTCCGGAGACACCGGCGCAGAGCCCACTACCGTGGTGGACTTCTCAAGCGGCACAGCGGAAGTGGTCAGGCGCGGCACCGGCGATCCCTCCCGGTTCGAGTGAACATGCGCAGCGCCGAATCCCGTGTCACCATCGTCGTCGACGGTACAGCGATCTCCGGTATCTACGCCCGGCCCGACAAACCGGACGCGACCCTCGTGCTCGCCCACGGAGCCGGGGCGGGCATGGAGCATCCGTTCCTGGGCGGCCTCGCGCACGCGTTGAACGACGACGGCGTCGCGACCCTGCGCTTCAACTTCCCCTACCGGGAAGCCGGCAAGAGGTTCCCCGACCGGCCGCCTGCCGCGATCGCGGCGTGGCGGGCCGTCATGGCGGCAGCGGCGTCCCGTTCAGAAGGCGAACCGCTGTGGGCAGCCGGCAAGTCCTTCGGCGGTCGCATGGCGTCGATGGCGGTCGCCGAAGGCATGCCCGCGGCAGGACTCGTCTACCTCGGCTACCCGTTGCACCCGCCCGGAAAACCGGAGAAGCTCCGCGACGAACACCTCTACGGACTCACCCTGCCGATGCTCTTTCTGCAGGGCACCCGGGACACCTTCGCGACGCCCGAGCTGCTCGAAAACGTGGTGGCCCGGATTGGACCGACCGCCAGCATCGAGTGGTGGGACGGCGGCGACCATTCCTTCAATCGTGTGGGAGTCAAAACGAGTGCAGCGGACATCGGAGCCTCCTTGGCGGCCCCGGTGTCAGCATTCATTCGTAAGAACGGCTGAGCCAGTCCGGCAGATGCCGGCGTCAAGCCTTCACTGGAAATCAGGCTTTCACTGGAGATCAGGCTTTCGCCGAGGCAACGGCTATACCGGGAGGCAGCGGCTCATGCCGCAAATACTCCCGGCGGAATCGACCGCTGCCCGCCGTCAGTCCCCGCAGCACGATCGCGTACCGCAGCAGTTCCTGTTCTGGAACTTCGGCACTGATCTCAGTTCTTTCTCCGCCTACGGATGTCGTCCCGGTGACGCGTCCGCGACGCGAGGACAGATCGCTCATGACCGCGCCCACATGCTCGTCGGCCACAAGGACCGTCACGGCGGAAATCGGTTCAAGCAGTTGGATGCTGCCCGCCGCGGCGGCCTCCCGCAAGGCCAACGCGCCGGCCGCCTGGAAAGCCGCGTCCGATGAATCGACGCTGTGCGTCTTGCCGCCTACCAGGGTCACCCTGATATCGACCACCGGGAACCCCGCACGCACGCCCTTGCTCATCTGGGCCCGGACACCTTTCTCGACCGACACAACATACGTGCCGGGGATGACACCACCCACAATCCGGTCGACGAATTCGAAGCCTCCCCCGCGATCAAGGGGTTCCACTTCGATATCGCAAATCGCGTATTGGCCGTGGCCGCCGGATTGCTTGACATAGCGCCCGTGGCCGACGGCCTGGGCGGCGAAGGTCTCCCGGAGGGGCGTGATGACGTCCACGGTCTGAAGCTTCACCCCCTGCTCGCGCAAGCGGTCCAGGACTGCCTCCGAGTGGGCCTCGCCCATGCACCACAAGACCAGCTGGTGCGTCTCGGAGTTGCGCTCCACCCTCAGGGTCGGATCTCCCGCCGCGACCTTGGCCAGGCTCTTGGACAGCGCGTCCTCATCGCCGTGCGAAGCGGCTTCGATCGCCACAGGCATCAGCGGCTCGGGCATGTCCCAGGTTTCCACGAGCAACGGAGCCTCGCGGGCGGATACCGTGTCTCCCGTCTCGGCGCTCGCCACCTTCGCCAGTGCGCAAATGTCCCCGGCCACGGCGAACTGCACCGGCCGAAGGCTGGACCCCAACGGCGAGTAGAGGTGCGTGATCCGCTCGTCGCTGTCGTGGTCGGGGTGGCCCCGCTCGGCCAGGCCGTGCCCGCCCACGTGCACGGCAGAGTCCTCGCGAAGCGTTCCTGAGAAGAGCCGGACAAGGCACACCCGTCCCAGGAACGGGTCGACGGTAGTGCGTACCACCTCGCCAAGGAGCGGTCCCTCCGGATCGCATGCCAGGGGCGCGACAGGCGTCCCGCCCAAGTCAGTTACCGCGGGGAGGCTTCGCTCAATCGGAGACGGAAACGCCCGGGTCAGCACTTCCAGCAGTTCGGCTGTGCCGACTCCGGTCACTGAGGAGCTTGCGAGCACCGGAAAGAAGGTCCCTCGGACGATCGCGGTCTCCAAATCCTCTACGAGGGTATCGATGGGGACCTCCTCGCCGCCGAGGTACCGGTCCATCAAGGTCTCATCCTCGCTCTCGGAAATGATGCCCTCGATGAGTTCCCCGCGGACACCCTCCGCGCCGGCCAGCTCCGCCGCAGTCGCGGGACGGACCGCAGGTCGTGGCTCCCCGGCGTTGTACTCCGACACCGAGCCTGAAAGCAGCCCGAGCACGCCCGAGACAGCGTCACCCTTGCGGACCGGCATGTGGAGGGGCAGGACGGAATCGCCGAAGGCGGCCCGGCATTCGGCCAGGACAGCGTCGTAGTTCGCCCGCGGATGGTCAAGCCGGCTGATCACCACTGCCCGGGGCATGCCAACGCGCTCGCATTCACCCCAGAGGGCGGTGGTTCCGACGTCGACCCCGTCAACGGCGGACACCACGAACAGCGCCGCATCCGCAGCGCGGAGCCCCGCCCGCAACTCTCCCATGAAATCGGCATAGCCCGGGGTGTCCAGAAGGTTCACTTTGACGTCGTCGAATATCAGCGGCGCCGCCGATAGTCCGATGGACCGCTGCTGGTGGATGGCCGTCGCTTCCGAGTCACTCACCGTGGTGCCATCTACGATCGAACCCATCCGGGATACGACGCCGGCAGCGTAGAGGAGTGATTCGAGCAGCATCGTCTTTCCCGCGCCCGAGCGGCCAATCAGGACGACGTTGCGGATATTTTCGGGCCGATCGGCCGGCGCCGAAGAAGGGTCCGCGCGTCGAAGATCGGGGTTGGTCCGGTTCGACCCCTTCGTCGCACTGCCTGGGCCTTTCACCGACATGAGCACCTCCTGGAGTAGAAGCCGAATCCCCCGCGTCCTTTGCTAACCGATTCCACACCCTGGACCGGCGCACGGCAAGAGCAATCAACCCAGTCTGTGCCGAAATCGCGGGCTCAGGAGAGCATGCCCCACACCACTCGAACGGATATGGCCGCGCTTGCTGCAATGACAACAGCGAAAGCCACCAGCCACAGCAAGGACGGCACCCCGGTGGAACGTGCCAGGATGTAGGCATCCGACGACGCGAGCCGGTCCCGGCGGCGGGTGTGGACCGAAGCCACCTTGAACCAGTCCCGCACGGCGCCCACCTCGAGGGCTATGCCGAGTCCCAGCACCGCATGGCTGACCGTCGAGGCAGTGGCGAACATGACAAGCAGCTGGGCAATCGCCGCGCTAAGGAGCGCCACGAAGATTCCGGTGAAGTTCCGCAGGAAGATCAGTGCGAGCAGCAATACAAGCGCGCCGATGGACATGGCCGCGCCGGAGCGCCCTGCCGACACAGACCAGATGAGCGCCGCGCCTACCACCGCGGGACTCGGATATCCCCAGAAACCGGACCAGGCTGCGCCGAACTTGCCGCGCCCGCTGCTCAGGAGCTGTCCGGAGTGGTCCAGCCCGATCCGGAGCCCGTGGACAACCCGCCCCGTCATGAGGGCGGCGAAGGCGTGGCCCAGTTCATGCACGAAGGTCACGTAGAGGCCAAACCAACGCCATGTGGCCCGCGGAATACTCAGCACAACGGCCGCAGCCAGAATGCCCAACACAACGGGGGTCGAAAGGTTCGGGACCTCTTCCGTGGTGAATCCCCGCAGCACGGCTTGCCACCAGTCGTTGACCAGGTCAGCGGGACGCAATTCCATGTTCATCACCGTGGCATCCTAAAGAAAAAGCCTGTGAATGCCTCCCAGACGGCTGGAACCACCGCCAAGCCGGAGTCACATCTTCCGTTTGGTCTTGGCCGTGGCGGGCGCTGTCCACGGATCTTCGGGCCAGGGATGCTTCGGATAGCGGCCGCGCATTTCTGCACGGACCTGGGCATAGGGACCGGACCAAAAGGAAGACAGGTCATCTGTCACAGCCAGGGGCCGCCTGGCCGGAGAAAGAAGGTGGAACAGCACCGGCACCCGTCCACCCACCAAACGGGGCGTCTCAGCCCAGCCGAAGCACTCCTGCAACTTCACGGCCACTACCGGCCGGCCGTCGACGTCCGCTGCGTCCGGGTAGTCGATTCGCACCCGCGAACCGCTCGGCACCTCCAGCCATTCCGGCACCAGCTCACCGAGACGGGCCGCCTCCGGCCACGGCAAGAGCCGCCGCAACGGCTCGGCCAGGTCGATCCCGCTCGTAGCAGCGCCTCCGGCGAGCGCTTCGAGCTCCGGCGCCAGCCACTTCTCCAACCGGACCAGCAACGCCGGCCCGGAGACGTCCGGCCATGGATCGCCCAGTTCCCTGTGCAGCAAAGCCAGCCGTCGACGCAATGCATCGGCGGCCGGTGACCATCCAATGGTCCCCAGGCCCTCCTTAGCCAGCGCGCGGGCTACGGCGACGCGCCCGTCATCTATGGAGGGCCTCACGGGCGTCGACGAAAGCAGGATCGCTCCCAGTCGCCGTTCCTGCCTGGCTGTGACGCGGCCCTGCTTGAATTCGGCTTCCACCATGTCGCTCAGGAGGTGGTTGGCGGCAGCTTCCGCCGCTTCCGCTGCCAAGGGCGCGGCGGAACGGATGACGGCGCCGGTCCCCGCCGCATCTCGGCCCTCCGCGCGGGACACTTCGGCCACGGCGAGCCATTCGTGGCCGGCGAGTGGACTGCCCGCCGGCAGCCCGGCCCGTGTCCCGGACGTCAGCAAGTAGCGTTCAGGTCCGGTGCCCGGAACGCGGCGCGCCACGCGGTCCGGGAACGCGAGCGCGACGACGAACCCCACGGCCTCGGCAGCGCTCGCCGGGGAAGGCAGGCTTGGCGGTGTGGTCAGGGAAGGCCCGACGGCGGATCGCTCCTGGCGTGCGATCGCCTCCATGCGGCGGACATCCTCGGCCCAACGCCGGGCGGCCGGGTCTTTGCCTGTCCGGAGTGTGGCCAGGAGGCGCGTCAGGTCAGCTCCGGGAGCCCGTTGATCCCCTGCCACGAGGGCGACCGCCTCGGCAGCAGCGCGGTGCCCGACTGTGGCGGCACCATCCAGCAGTGCGCGGGCCAGTCGTGGATCGGCGGGGATCCTGGCCAGGGTCTTTCCCACGTCGGTGGCCAGTCCGTCCGGGTCAATCGCGCCAAGTTCCCGCAGCACTTCAATTGCATCGTCCATCGCGCCTTGCGGCGGGGAATCTGGAAGTGCCAGCCCCCGGCCACCGGGTGATCCCCAACAGGCCAGGACGAGCGCGGCGCCCGTCAGGTCCGCGGCCGCAATTTCCGGGGTGGGATGCGCCGGAGCGGCACCATACGTTTTTTGCTCGTAGCAGCGGACCACCCGTCCGGGACCTTGGCGTGCCGCGCGTCCGGCGCGTTGTTCGGCGGAGGCACGGGAGCACGAGACCGTGACCAGGCCGGACATGCCGCGGGCGGCGTCACGCCGCACTTCACGGGACAGCCCCGAGTCGATGACGAGCCGGACTCCCGGAACTGTCAGGGAGGATTCAGCCAGGGCGGTCGAGACGATGATCCGGGGAGATCCGCCGGGCTCACGGCCGGAAACCGCCCGGTCTTGTTCCGCCGGACTTGCCTGGCCGTGAAGCTCCAATACCTCCGCGTCCGGTGCCCTCGCGGCCAGTCTGGCGCGCAACCGGGAAGCGACGTAGGAGACCTCCCATGCACCCGGGACGAATACCAGGGCGTCGATGCCCGGATCGGCTGAGAGCGTGTCCGTGTACGACGCCGCGGCCGTGTCCGCCACGTGGTCCAGGAACGTGCGGGTCACGCCGCGTCCGTCCAACCGTGGACCTGACGCGGGCGCCCAGTCCACCTTCAGGGGATGCAGCGCGGACGGACAGTCGACGACGGGTGCCGGCCCGCCGCCGTCGTGCTTTCCGTCTGTGGGCTCTCCGACGCCGGCACCTCCAATCAGCGCCGCAAACCGTGGGGCGTCCAGCGTTGCAGACATCGCGACAAGGGTGAGGTCCTCCCGCAGCCCACGGACCTCGATGAGCATTCCGAGCAACAAGTCCGTCTCCAGGCCGCGTTCGTGAACCTCGTCCAGGATCACAGCGTTGACGGTCTCAAGCCCAGGATCCGCGAGCAGGCGGCGCAGGAGGATTCCCGGAGTGACGAACTCGATGATGGTCCCCGGACCCGTCTGGCTTTCTCCGCGGACCGTGTACCCGACGCGATCGCCGAGCCTGCTGCCGTCCAGGGCGGCGAGGCGCCGAGCGGCTGAGCGCGCTGCGACCCGTCGCGGTTGCGTCACGATCACCCGGGGGAGCTCTTTCCCTGCGATGGCGCCGCCCGCGATGCTGGCGAGCGCGCTGTTGGCAAGCACGGGCGGCACGAGCGTCGTCTTGCCGGTCCCGGGGGGCGCTTGCACGACGGCGGTTCCTGCCGTTCCTCCCGTACCGAGGGCTTTGGCGAGTTCCCCCAGCGATTCTCCGAAGACCAGTCCCGCGCCGATCGTGTCCAGGTCGAAAGGGCGGTATGCGAGCGCGGCGTTCCGGGGAACGAGTGGGGATTTCACTCCTCCATTGTGCCTATATGCGGAGTGCCTATATGCGGATCCGCGCCTGAAAGGTGGACGGCTTGCCGGATCGGGAGGACGATTAAAGGGCAGTTGCTAGAAGGAGGTCTGTGATGTGCTACGGCTACAACAAGGATTTCCGGCGGGACACCAGGAAAGATGCCTCACAGGAACCCGAGGAACGCCCTGAGCCCAAGGTGGACGCGAAGGACTTCATGTTCTGGGCCTTCCCACGCCGCCACCGTGAGTTCACGAACGATCCGGAGCCGGTTATCGACCGGACCCGCGAAAGGGTCTAAGCCACGAAATTGAAAGGAATGTCCCCCAGGGGGCGTTCCTTTCATTCGCCCGGACCACGTCAGTTCCCCTGGATCTACCCGGAAGATGGGCCCGCCGGCCCTACAACTCGGCGAATCCAAGGTGTGTACTGGAGATACAACGTAAGCGGGTTCGCCTGCCTCGCTGCGGAAATTGGGCTCCCTTTTCCCTCCACTGCCACCGAAGGATCTCTGCCATGAACGCATCAGCACTATGCGACGAAGCCGGTGGGCGGCCATGACAGCGGACGCGATCACCTGGCTGATTGTCTTGATTGTCCTGCTGGTCATCTGGTTTGCGATGGCCGTCCACATTGTCACGCAGTATGAGCGCGGTGTCCTGTTAAGGCTGGGGAGGGTCCAGGGCCTCCGGACTCCGGGGCTTGTAATCATCATCCCGTTTGTCGACCGGCTGAGGAAAGTCTCCCTGCGGATCGTCACCATGCCCATCCAGTCCCAGGGCATCATCACGCGGGACAACGTCAGCCTGGACATTTCCGCCGTCGCGTATTTCCGGGTGGTGGACGCCATCAAGTCCGTCCTTGCCATCGAAAACGTCTACTCCGCGATTGACCAAATCGCACAGACCACGCTGCGCAAAGTAGTGGGCCAGCATTCGCTTGACGAAACGCTCGCGGAAACGGATGTCATCAATGCCAACATCCGTCAGATCCTGGATGGACTGACCTTGGAATGGGGCGTCGAAGTGACCCTCGTGGAACTCAAGGACATCCAGCTGCCGGACAGCATGAAGCGCGCCATGGCCCGCCAAGCCGAGGCCGAGCGTGAGAAGCGCGCGAAGATCATCGCCGCCGAAGGCGAATCCCTGGCCGCCGCCGCACTGGGCATGGCCTCGGACACCATGATGGCCCACCCTCTGGCCCTGCAGTTGCGCAACCTGCAGTCCATGGTGGAGATCGGCGTCGACAAGAACACCACCGTCGTCTTCCCGGCGCCCTTGATGAGCACCATCGGCGAGCTCGGAGCATTCCTTGCCCGCGAAGCCGCCGCCGCGAAGGCCGCACAACCACCGAGGACCATGACGGGACGGACAATGGCGGCCGGATGAAACCGAACGGCGCTTATACTCGTTGAACCCGTCGTAACCTGAGAACCGAGCGCACAAGCCGCAGAAGGAGGAAGACCATGACCGACCCCCTGCGGGGCCGCGCCGCCGCCTTCCTCCTCCGTATGGGCCTGTTGGCAGGATTGCTGTCGATCATCGCCGGAATCGTCGGGATGCATGTCATGGCGGGTGGCCACAGCATGCACGCTGCCCCCGTCGTGAGCCCGGCCGCCGTCGCGAGCCCGTTGCATGCGGTCCACACGGACGCTGAAAGTGCGTCGCTGCCGGACAAAGCTGCAGTTCAACCCGCGGCTTCACCGCCGGCGCCGTCTTGCGCAAGCGCGGGCACGTGCACCGGGATGTCGGCTTCGCACGCCGTCTGCGTCCCTGCGCCAGGCCATAACACGCTCACAGCACCCTTACCCGGCGTCCCGCCCTATGCCACCACGGGCACGGCCGAGGCCGGCGCCTTGGTCTCCGGCTATTCGCACCGCCCGGGTAGTCCTTCCCCGGGCGATCTGTGCATCAGTCGCACGTAGAATCCACAGCCGCACCGGGCTGCCAGCCCGCTGCACAAGACTCCACCCTGACGTGCCGCCCACGCGGTGGGCTTGCTGTGCGCGTCCCACGCAGCCGTACCCCTGCCGGCTGATTGATTGAAGGACCCCAAAACCATGAGAAAAAACCTGACCATGACAACCTTTACCGTTGCCACGGCAATCGCGCTTGCCGGTTGCTCGGCCGGAACCGGCGGTGGCAATATGCCGGGAATGAACCACGGAAGCGCCTCCCCCTCCGGGGCGGCCACGTCCGCTGCCGGTTCGGCTGCGGACGCTTCCGGAGGCCACAACGCGGCGGACGCAGGGTTCGCCCGGATGATGATCCCCCACCATGCCCAGGCCGTTCAGATGAGCGACGTCGTGCTCGCCAAAACCGATATCCCTGCCCCAGTGACTGCGCTCGCCGGCAGGATCAAGGCAGCCCAAGGCCCGGAGATCGAGAAGATGACGGGCTGGCTCAAGGAATGGAATGAGCCCGTCGAGATGTCCGGCGACCACACCATGAACGGAATGGTTGACAACCAGGACATCACCACGCTCGAGGCCGCCCAAGGCCGGGAAGCAGCCAGGCTGTTCCTGACCCACATGATCGCCCACCACCAAGGGGCCGTGGCCATGGCGCAAAAGGAAGGCGCCGACGGTAAGAACCCCGATGCCCTCAAACTCGGCAAGGACATCGTGACGGCCCAGCAGGCGGAGATCAAGGAAATGCAGGATCTGCTCAGCACCCTCTAGCTCCAAAGCACCGGCCCACCTGGATTTCCAGTGGGGGCCGGTGCCGGTGGCCTGGTAGCGGCGTCCGCGGGTCTAGACCGTGACGCCTACGGAGGATCCTTCCGCTTCCAACACGGCCTGCGCCACATCTTCCCTGAGGTGGTAGTCCCTTGCCTCGACCGGATACAGGGAACCACTGACCACGTAATAACCCCGGCCTTCGCCTGGCCCGCCGGCCGCGGCATCTATCGCGGCGATCATCGCCGGCTCCAAGGGCTTTTCTTTGCCCGCCTCGCGCAATCGAGCGAGGTCCTCGGCTTCAAGGCGACTGATCAAACCCGGAATATCGCACATCTAAAAACACCGTCCTGTTCGGTCCATGGGAAAGGTTTGCGCCGTCGCCCCAGCCCTTGGTGCATGCCAAGAACAGTAAGCCCGGGCATGGCTCGTGGCAAGGGTCCAATGAGGACGAGTCCACTCAGTGGGCGCCGCTTGCCAGCGCTTCCGGTTTCATGCTGCGTTCTTGCTTCCGTTGCCTACTGTTCAGTAACGGTAGGCAACATCGAGGAAGTGACTTCACCATGCAAAGCCCATTCGGGCGACAACGTCTCCTTTTCCCCTACCCGGCGCGGCTTCCTGGCCGCCGCACTGACCGGCGCGGCCTTGACCCTGGCCCCGGTTTCGTTCGCGGCAGCCGCTACCGGAACCAGCAAGACCAAGACGATCACCGGCCACCTGGATCCGGGCGCCGCAGACTTCGTGTATTTGCCGATCGAGGTCCCGGCCGGCGTCAACAAGATCAGCGTTTCGTACACCTACAGCAAGCCCCAGGTGGCCTCTGGACTCCTCGGGAACGCCTGCGACATCGGAATCTTCGATGAAAAGGGCACCGACCTCGCCGGCAAGGGCTTCCGTGGCTGGTCAGGCGGTTTCCGCACAGAATTCAGCATCAGCGCCGGAGGCGACACAACGCCGGGCTATCTGCCAGGACCCATTGGGAAGGGCACGTGGAACGTCGTTCTCGGCCCCTACCAGGTAGCCGAGCAGGGCCTCGACTACACCGTGAACGTCACCCTCGAGTACGGACCCGACGCCAACCCTTTCAAGCCCCAGTACCCGCCGCAGCAGATCGCCGGACGAGGCGCGGCCTGGTACCGCGGCGATGCGCACCTGCACACCGTCTACTCCGACGGAAAGCGCACCCCCGAGGAGGTCGCAGCCGGCGCCCGCGCCGCGCGCCTCGACTTCATGATCTCCACGGACCACAACACGCCGGCATCGCACGGCGTCTGGGGACCGCTCGCCGGCAACGACCTCCTCATCCTCACGGGCGAGGAAGTCACCACGCGAAACGGCCACTACCTCGCGCTCGGCCTGGAGCCGGGCGAATGGATCGACTGGCGCTACCGGGCCCGCGACAAGGGGTTCGAGCAGGAAGCCCAGCGGATCCACGCCTCGGGCGGCATCGTTGTTCCGGCCCACCCGTACTGCCCGTACGTCGCCTGCCGCTGGAAGTTCGGTTATGACGACGCCGACGCTGTGGAGGTCTGGACGGGCCCGTGGACCCTGGACGACGAGTCCTCCGTCAACACGTGGGATTCGATGCTCGCCCACTCCGTGCGCACAGGTGGCCGGTGGCTCCCCGCGATGGGCAACAGCGACGCCCACAGCGTCCCCCAGGTCATCGGCTTCCCCCACAACGTGGTCAACGCCGCGGCGTTGTCCCGCGATGCCCTGCTGGACGGCATCCGTAACGGCCGGAACTGGATCGCCGAGTCCGCTGATGTCTCGATGGACTTCCAGGTGACGTCCGGCGGCAGGAGCGCGACCGTGGGAGACCGTCTCAACGTCGCGGCAGACGCCGCCGTGACAGTGACGGCGAAAATCGCCGGGGTGCCGAACGGCGTCGTACGCTTCATCACGGATGAGGGACAGACCCAGCAAGTCACGCTTCCCGCGTCGGGCCAGGGAACGAGCACGTGGATTACTACCCCGCAGCTCGCGGCGTACGTGCGCGTGGAGGTCCGGCACCCGAAGATCGACGGAACGTCGGGCAGCGGCACGGAGATGGGGACGGTCATCCCGCTCGGCCCCATGGCGGCGTTGACGAACCCGATCTTCCTGGGCGCCAGCTAGTCCGCAACAGATCCGATTCGGTTGAGGGAGGCCCTGCCGGTACCCCTACCAGCAGGGCCTCCCTCATATCGGAAATCTCGTGTTGGGTGGATAGTGCCAATCCTCCGTCCACCAACAGGAGAAAAATGCTGACCGTCAATGCCTACGCCGCCCCATCCGCGAGCGAAGCCCTCGTCCCCACCACCATTGAGCGCCGCGACGTCGGTGCCCACGACGTGCTGATCGAGATCAAGTACGCAGGCATCTGCCATTCAGACATCCACACTGTCCGCGGCGACTGGGGACCGCAATCCTACCCACTCGCGCCCGGCCACGAAATCGCCGGAATTGTCACTGAAATAGGCTCCGAAGTGAGCCGCCACAAAGTCGGCGACCGCGTCGGCGTCGGCTGCATGGTCAACTCCTGCGGCGAATGCGGGAACTGCCGCAAGGGCGAGGAGCAGTACTGCCTGAAAGGCATGACCGGGACATACGGCGCCGTTGACCGCGACGGGACGATCACCCAGGGCGGCTACTCCACGCACGTCGTCGTGGTCGAGGACTTCGTGGTGCGGATCCCTGAAGGAATAGAGCTCGACGCCGCCGCTCCCCTGCTGTGCGCAGGCATCACCACATATTCGCCGCTTCGGCATTGGGGTGCCGGCCCGGGCAAGAAGGTCGCCGTGGTCGGACTCGGCGGGCTGGGCCACATGGCCGTCAAGCTCGCGCACGCCATGGGCGCCGAAGTCACGGTGTTGTCCCAATCGCTGAAGAAAATGGAAGACGGCCTGCGCTTGGGCGCCAATCAGTACTTCGCCACGAGCGATCCGGCCACCTTCGAAGAGCTTGCGGGAACGTTCGACCTCATCATCAACACGGTCAGCGGCCCGATCGACATCAGCTCCTACCTTCAGTTGCTGGCCCTCGACGGCGCCCTGGTGAACGTAGGCGCACCGGCCGAACCGCTGCCGGTCAACGTGTTCTCACTCATCACGGGACGGCGCTCCTTCGCCGGGTCGGCGATCGGCGGGATCCGCGAGACCCAGGAAATGCTCGACTTCTGCGCCGAACACGGACTCGGGGCCGAGATCGAGGTCATTCCGGCCGACAAGATCAACGACGCCTACGAGCGCGTGCTCGCCTCCGATGTGCGGTATCGCTTCGTTATTGACGCGTCCACACTGGGCTAGGGGAAGGGAAAGCGTGCAGTACACCACCGTAGGCAGGACCGGAGTGCGGGTTTCCCCGTTGTGCTTCGGGACAATGTCGTTCGGCTCCGAAGCCGACGAGCAGGCTTCAGCGGACATGTTCCACCGGGCCCGCGAGAAAGGCATCAACTTCTTCGACACCGCCGATGTTTACGGCGGCGGCCGCTCGGAGGAGATCCTGGGCAAGCTCGTCTCGGACAGCCGGGACGAGGTCGTCATTGCCTCCAAAGTGTTCTACCCCACCGGCGCGGACATCAACGCCCAGGGCCTGTCCCGCCGCCACATCGTGCGCGCGGTCGAGGCGACCTTGAAGCGCTTGGGGACGGACTGGATCGACTTCTATTTTGTCCACGCCTTCGATGAGCACACACCCATCGAGGAGTCGTTGCGCGCACTTGACGATCTGCAGCGGCAGGGGAAAATCCTCTACCCTGCCGTCAGCAACTGGGCGGCATGGCAGATCGCGACGGCCCAGGGCATCTCCGCGAAGGAAGGGCTCGCCCGGTTTGAACTGATCGAACCCATGTACAACCTGGTCAAGCGACAGGCAGAGGTGGAGATTCTTCCGTTGGCCCAGGCGGAGAATATGGGCGTCATCACGTACAGCCCGCTCGGAGCGGGGTTGCTGACCGGCAAATATGGCGCCGGCAAACGTCCCGAAAGCGGCAGGCTCGTCGAAAATGCCCGCTACGCAGACCGATACGGCGTCGAGAGCGACCTGACAACAGCCGATCGGTTTACCGCATTCGCGCGGGAATCCGGCATCAAGCCCGCGACACTCGCCGTGGCGTGGGCAATGTCGCATCCGGCTGTCACTGCGCCGATCACCGGCGCACGGAACCTCGAACAGCTCGAGGAGTCCCTGGCTGCACTGGACGTCGGGATGACGGCGGAACTTCGCGACAGGATCTCGGCCCTCTCGCCAACCCCGGCCCCGGCAACGGACCGGACCGAGGTTCTCAAGCCGAACTGGACCTGATCCGTCCCATCGGAAAAGTCCCTGCGGGGCGCGTGCACCGCCTCTCTCGCCGCGGGCTTGCGCTTCGTGGGGCTTTCTGCTGTCGGGGAGTGTCGCTTGGCCACGGGAGTCCGCAGCAACGATGATGTCCCCATGAAGGCAATCCGATGAACAAGAACCGGCTCGAGGCATTCAGTGACGGCGTCCTCGCCATTGTCATCACCATTATGGTGCTTGAGCTGCGCGTGCCCGCGGAACCGAGCTGGCATGCCTTGCTCAGCGTCTTTCCCACGTTCCTCAGCTACTTGCTGAGCTTCGTCTACGTGGGGATCTACTGGAACAACCACCACCATATGATCCATCTGGCGGATCGGGTCAACGGCAGAATACTGTGGGCGAACCTGCACCTGTTGTTCTGGATATCCCTCTTCCCGTTCAGCACGCGCTGGATGGATGAGTCGGGCTTCGCCGAGGTCCCGGTGCTGGCTTACGGGTTCAACCTGCTCTGCGCCGCGATTGCGTACTTCGTCCTGCAGCAGTCGTTGATCCGGCACCAGGGGCGCCAGGGTGCACTCGCTCAAGCGATTGGCCGGGACTGGAAGGGGAAGACGTCGCCGCTCATCTATCTGGCCGGTCTGGGCCTCTGCCTTCTGCATCCTTTGCTCGGTGTCGCAGCCTACACAGTCGTGGCACTCATCTGGCTGGTTCCGGACCGTCGCGTTGAACACTTTGTCACCCGCGCGCACCAGGACCGGGCAGAGTAGCTCTTCAGACCCGGCGTGAGCGCCGTTCAAGCAGGAGCGTGTCCCGCCATTGGCCGGCAAGGGGCCCGGCACTCATGCGCGCGATGCGTTCACGCCGGCCGACGATGGAGAAGCCATTGGCCTGGTGAAGGCGGATGCTGGCCTGGTTTTCGGGGAAAATACTGGACTGGATAGTCCAGATGCCATGCTCTTCGGTCGACGCAGCCAGCGCTTTCAGCAGCAGGCTTCCGACGCCCCGTCCGCGGGCAGAACCGGCGACATAGACGGAGTGTTCGACGACGCCGGCATAGGCTGGGCGCGCGGACACGGGGGAAACGGCTGTCCATCCCAACACGCGGCCGGATACGTCGGCAACGAAGCGGTGCTCAGGAAGGCGGCTTGTATTGAATTGTTCCCAGTCCGGGGCTGCCGCTTCAAAGGTTGCTTGCCCGGTCTCGATACCCTCGGTGAAAATCGCACGGACCTCGGGCCAATCCTCGGGACTCATGGGCCGGATCAGGACGGCTCTGGCTTCGCTGGACATTCACCCATTATGCACTCGGATTGTCGAGCCCTTGATTGAAGTCCTCGTCCTTGTTGCACTTGTCCCATGAGCAAAGAACAGCTGATCATCGTCGGATCCGGCCCTGCCGGCTACACCGCGGCAATCTATGCCGCCCGGGCGGGCCTGAGCCCCCTCGTCCTTGCCGGATCGGTCACCGCCGGCGGCGCGTTGATGAACACCACGGAGGTGGAGAACTTCCCCGGCTTCCCCGCTGGAATCCAGGGTCCCGAGCTCATGGATGGCCTGCAGGAGCAGGCCGGGCGCTTCGGCGCCAAGATAGCGTTCGACGACGTCACTGAAGTCCATCTGCGTGGCCACCTCAAGCGCGTGGTCACCGGCTCGGGTGACACCCACGAAGCACGGGCCGTGATCCTTGCGACCGGTTCCGCCTACAAGGAACTCGGCCTGCCCGAAGAGAAGAGGCTGAGCGGACACGGCGTTTCGTGGTGCGCCACGTGCGATGGCTTCTTCTTCCGCGAACAGGAAATCATCGTGGTGGGTGGCGGTGATTCGGCCATGGAAGAAGCGATGTTCCTGACCCGGTTCGCGAAGACCGTGACCGTCGTCGTCCGCAGGGAAGAGCTCCGGGCCTCCCGGATCATGGCCCAGCGGGCCAAGGACAATCCGAAAATCCGCTTCGCCTGGAACTCGGCCATCACCGCAATCCACGGCGACACCAAGGTCACCGGGGTAACCCTGGCTGACGCACGTTCCGGTGAATTGCGCGAACATGCGGCTACGGGCATATTCGTGGCCATTGGACATGTCCCTCGGACGGACCTTGTTGCGGGACAGGTGGAGCTCGACGCCGAGGGTTACATCAAGGTCGACTCCCCCACGACAGTTACCAATCTGTCTGGCGTCTTCGCTTGCGGTGACGCCGTGGACCACCGCTACCGCCAAGCCATTACGGCCGCCGGCACGGGTTGCGCCGCAGCCTTGGACGCCGAACGATACCTCGCCGCACTCGACGACGCGGACAGCATCGCGACGGCGCTGGTGGAAGAACCCACCCACGCCTGAACCCACGACATATCAAGCCGCACCTAAAAACGACTTTTCGGCATGCCTAACTTAACGGTATCCTCATCATGTCCGTATCCCCGATGTTGAGGAAACCATGGCCGCCACTATTGCGGAGCAGCGCCCAGGCAAGACCCGATGGAGGTCCCGGCTCCTGTTGTTGGGGCCGGCTTTCGTTGCTGCGATCGCATACGTGGATCCGGGAAACGTCGCGGCAAACCTCACTGCCGGAGCGAATTACGGCTACCTGCTCGTGTGGGTCCTGGTAGCGGCAAACGTCATGGCTGTCCTGGTGCAGTACCAGTCGGCGAAACTCGGCTTGGCCACCGGCCACAGCCTGCCGGAACTCCTGGGCAAACGGTTGGGAACCCACCGGCGCAGACTCTTCTGGGTCCAGGCGGAGGTGGTTGCCGGGGCTACCGACATGGCCGAAGTCATCGGCGGAGCGGTAGCCCTCAACCTTCTCTTCGGACTGCCGCTTCTCATGGGCGGAATCATCATCGGCGTGGCATCCATGTTGCTCCTGGCGCTCCAGTCGTCACGGGGCCAGAAATCCTTTGAGTACGCCATCATGATGCTCCTGGCCGTCATCGCCGTCGGTTTCGTCTCGGGGCTCTTCGTCAATCCCCCCGAGACCGGTGGAGTATTGGCTGGCTTGGTGCCACGGTTCGAAGGCACGGACACTGTCCTCCTCGCTGCGAGCATGCTCGGTGCCACCGTCATGCCGCATGCCATCTACCTGCATTCGGCCCTGGCCCGTGACCGGCATGGGTTCTCGCAAGATCCCGCCGTACGGACGAGGCTCATCAAGGCCACCCGCCTGGACGTCGTGGGGGCGTTGATGCTGGCCGGAGTCGTGAACATCGCCATGCTCCTTTTAGCGGCATCCAGCTTGCGGGGAGTAGAGGGAACCGACACCATCGCCGGGGCCCATGCCGCCGTTACATCGGCCCTTGGTCCGATCATCGGAGTGGCTTTCGGCGTCGGATTGCTCGCCTCGGGCCTCGCTTCAACGTCCGTCGGATGCTACGCCGGCGCAACGGTCATGGGCGGACTCCTCAAGATCCGGGTGCCGTTGCTGCTTCGCCGAGTGGTCACCCTGATCCCGGCCTTGGTCATTCTCGGCGCGGGCATAGAACCCACCCTGGCGCTCGTGCTGAGCCAAGTCCTGCTGAGCTTCGGCATACCTTTCGCTTTGATTCCGCTGATCCGGCTCACCGGCAAGCGCGAGGTCATGGGCATCCACACGGATTCCACGGCATTGAAGATTGCGGGGTGGACCAGCGCCGCCCTCATCGTGGGCCTCAACTGCGTCCTCATCGTCCTGACAGTCACGGGGAAGTCCTAGGCTCATGAGCAACCCCCAGGCCCTGGCCCGGCGGCTGGGCACCTTTGACGCGGTCGTCATCGGATTGGGCTCGATGATCGGCGCCGGTGTTTTCGCGGCCTTCACCCCGGCCGCTGCCGCCGCAGGATCAGGGCTGCTGATTGGACTCGTCGTCGCAGCAGTCGTGGCATTCTGCAACGCGACGTCCTCCGCCCAGCTCGCCGCCGCATATCCCACGTCGGGCGGAACGTACATTTACGGTCGTGAGCGACTGGGACCGTGGTCCGGATACCTGGCCGGCTGGGGATTCGTCATCGGCAAGACCGCCAGCGCGGCAGCGATGGCCATGACATTCGCTGCCTATGCAGCCCCTCCGGGGTGGGAACGTCCCGTGGCGATCGCCGCCGTCGTCGTCCTCGCCGTCGTGAACTATCACGGGGTGACCCGCACGGCCGGCCTCACACGTCTTCTGGTTCTCGCAGTGCTGGCGGCCCTCGCCGTTGGAGTGGCAGCCTGCTGGGGCGGTTCTGCTCCCTCCCCGGCCAACATTCCCGGGGATGGACTGCTTGCACACGGCTGGTACGGAATCCTCCAATCCGCCGGGTTGTTGTTCTTCGCCTTCGCCGGCTATGCGAGGATCGCGACCATGGGAGAGGAAGTCCGCAACCCCCGGCGCGCCATCCCGCGTGCCATCGGAATCGCGTTGGGCGTCGCCGTCGTCCTCTACGCCGTCATTGCGGTGACCCTTCTCGCCGCGCTCGGCCCGGACGGCGTGGCCGGCACCTCGACGCCGCTCGCTGCCGCGGTCGGGGCCGGGACCTTCTCCTGGGCCGTTCCGGTGGTCCGTGTTGGAGCCGCGGTCGCTTCCCTCGGTGCCCTGCTGGCGCTCATCGCCGGCCTGGGTCGGACCACCCTGGCAATGGCCAGGCACCATGACCTGCCGCACTGGCTCGCCGCCATCCACACCCGGTACCGTGTCCCGCACCGGGCCGAAGTCACCCTCGCCGTCGTGATCTGCGTGATCGTCGCGGTCGCGGACTTGCGCGGCGCGATCGGCTTCTCCTCGTTCGGCGTGCTGATCTATTATTTGGTCGCCAATATTGCGGCGTTCACCCAGCCGGCCGAAGACCGCCGATACCCCAAAGCGCTCCACGTGTTCGGGGCACTGGCTTGCGTGATCCTCGTCGCCACGCTTCCGCCGCTATCGGCGGTCTTGGGCGTGATCATGTTCGCAGCAGGCATCATCCTGCGCGTCATCAGGCTCAAGCGATAGCGTCAAGGGCCGGCGCAGAGGCGGCAGGCCGTTTCTTCGACGGCATTCGCCGCGGCGGCCGCCCGGCCAGCACGATGACAAGCAGCGCCAGGACAGTGAGGACTGCGCAAGCCGCGAAGACGCCCTGGTAGCCGAGGGCCGTCGTCGATCCCACAGCGATGATGGGGCCCGAAACGATAGCTCCGACTCGCCTGGTGTTGGTGTAGAGCCCGGAGGCCAGGCCGGGACGGGGAATCAGCCGTTGGAACAACGTCAGCCCCACACCCGCCACAATCCCGAAGAACCAGGCATTCAGGACTTGGAGCGCAATCAGGGTGGCCGGGTTGGAGACAAACGCCATGGCCGCGTAGTAGGCGATTCCGGCCACGCATCCGGAGGCAATGAGGCCCCGGCTGGAGTAGCGGCGCGCCAGGCGCCCGATCAGGAAGAGGGCAGGGATCTCAAGCGCGGCCGACACGCCGAGGGCGATGCCCGCCCAGATGACGTCCACGCCGAGCCCATGGGTCACGAACAGGCCCATGATGGACACTGCGGCGCTGTTGGTGGCCTGCAGGGCGATAAAGCCGAAGACGACGGCGGCGACCCCCATTTTCGAGAAAGGGTGCCCGTCCTCTTCGCCCTGGGCCTTGGGGTGATCTTCGATGACAGCCGCACGCCGTCGGGAAATCATGGCAGCAGTCGTGGCGACATTGAGGACCGCAACCGCTCCGAGGGCGAGGAGGATGGCCCGGTTTCCCAGCGCGCCCATGATGAACGTCGCCAAGGGCGGCCCCGCCACCCAGGCGAAGGAGACGATCGCGCGCGTGTTCACCACATCAGTCGTTCCGGCACCTGAGTGCCTGAGGTGGGCGAACAAGAGCGAGCTGCCTACTCCTGCAGGACCGCCAAGGACGATCAAGCCCACGACGGCGAGCGGCAGCGACGTGCTCACCGCCAGGAGGGCGGACAGCGCCAGGGTCAGGACGCCACAGGCCAGCATGGGCCGCAGGTAGTCATTCGCACGGTCTGCATATGCCGGCACGAGGAGGGAGGCGACGAAGCCGCTGGCGTTGTAGACAGCGAGGACCCATCCCACCTCGGCCGGGGTGGCGTTGAAGAGGGCCACCAGCAGGAGTGCCAGCGCAGGGTTGAGGAACGCGAACTGGAACCCCCACAACAGCGCCGCAGAGGGGACGAGCAAACTCTTCATGCTTCCATTGCGGTTATCCACGTCCTCAACCCTAAAAGCCTTCCGGGCCGCGAGGGAGGCCCTGCCGGTACCTGTATCAGCACGTCTTCCGGCTGGTCAGGGCTGATTTCGGCCGCAGGCCCGATCAGATCCGGCCGACGGCAAGGCTCTGACAAAACCCGGATCAGGGGTGGACGGCGGAGGTCGCACAGAGCAGGATTGAGCCATGAGCATCCATGAGGCACTTCTGAAGCAGGCCAGCATCACCGCCACGGAAGCCACGCTCGTGGCGAAGTTCGAGATCGAGGGCAACATCCCTGGTTCCGGCGCCTTTGTCGTCGGCTTGGTCGCGGCCACTCCTGATTATTCCTCTCAACGAAGACTGGGCATCGAGTTCATGAACGGGGAGGCGATCGCTTTCTTCTCGTTCAACCATGACCAAAGCGCCGAAGAGAACTACGACCTCAAGGGTGTTGAGCACTCGGGGAACACCATTACGGGCCATTTCCCTCTCTCGGCGATCAACGGCCTTGGCAAGGGACACGTGATGACGGCCTTCAGCGAAGCCGACGGCCGCGAGTTCCAATCCGGCGTCGCCGTCGAAGAGTCGCTCTAGGATCGGCTTCTAACGGTCCTGGGGAACCGCGCGTCGATTTCTATTCTTCGGGCGTGCGCGGCGCGATGCGTCGCGCCGTTTCTATGTGCGTTTCTATGTGCACCGTGTCATGTGACACATGCGCGCGAAGGAATAGCGACTGCCGGGTTACCGTTGACGCGAGTAGTTCGTAACAAAGACGACAGGAGAATCCGTGGACTTCACCCCCGAATCCGGCACCATCACTATGTTCTCGACCACTTGGTGCGGTTATTGCAACCGCCTCAAGAAGCAGCTGGACGCCAAGGGCATCGGCTACAACGAGATCAACATCGAACAGGTTGAGGGCACTGCCGAACTCGTCGAGAAGCTGAACGGCGGCAACCAGACCGTCCCCACGGTCCTTTTCCCGGACGGCACCGCGGCCACCAACCCTTCCGCTGCCGAGGTCGAAGCGCGCCTCGCCGCCTGACGCCCACGAGGGAGTTATCCGGGTGGTGCGACCGGTTCCAGGCGCACCACCACGGATTTGGACGCGGGAGTGTTGCTACCTTCGGCGGTCGAATCCAGCGGCACAAGGACGTTCGCTTCCGGGTAATAGGCAGTGACGCAACCGCGGGCTGTCGGGTACGCGATCAACCGCAACTGGCGCAGGACCCGGTCCACGCCGTCGTCGGCTTCGCTGTGTACGTCCACATAGCCGCCGTCGGCAAGGCCCAGATCAGCCAGGTCCTCGCTGTGCGCAAAAAGCACCATGCGGCCCTTCTTCACGCCCCGGTAGCGGTCGTTCATGCTGTAGGTGGTCGTGTTGAATTGATCGTGGGAGCGTACTGTCTGGAGCAGCAGGCGCCCTTCCGGGACGTGGATGGTCTCAAGGTCGTTGACCGTGAACATTGCCTTTCCCGTGGCGGTGGGAAACTTCCGCTCGTCACGGGGGCCGTGGGGCAGGACGAAGCCGTCACGGCTCCGGGCTTTCTGGTTGAAGTTCTCGAAACCAGGCACCACATGGGAAATGTGTTCGCGCACTGAGTCGTAGTCCGCCTCGAAAGCTCGCCAATCAACGGGGACTTTATCGCCGAGTACCGTCCCGGCCATACGGCACACGATCGCCACTTCGGACAAGACTTTGTCGGAGATCGGCTCCAGCCTTCCCGCCGAACGGTGAACCGCGCAGACGGTGTCTTCGACGGTGACGAACTGCTCGCCGCTCGCCTGGCGGTCTATTTCCGTGCGGCCCATCGTCGGCAGGATCATCGCTTGTTCCCCCACGACGGCGTGGGAACGGTTGAGTTTCGTGGAAATCTGGACTGACAAGCGGGTCTTGCGGACGGCAGCCTCAGCCGCAGTGGTGTCCGACATTGCATGCACGAGGTTTCCACCGAGCGCTACGAGCACCTTGATCCGGCCGTCCCGCATGCCACGGATGCTGTCCACGGAATCGACGCCCGGGTGCCGCGGCGGGTCGAAGCCGAATTCCTGCTGCAGGGCGTCGAGGAACGGTTCCGGCATCTTCTCCCAAATGCCCATGGTGCGGTCGCCCTGGACGTTGCTGTGCCCACGGATCGGCGACGGACCTGCGCCGGGTTTGCCGATGTTCCCCCGGAGCAGGAGCAGATTGACGATCTCCTTGATGGTCGCCACGGCCTTCTTGTGCTGGGTCAGGCCCATGGCCCAGGTAACGATGACCTTTTCGGCACGCAGGTAGCGGGACGCAAGCTCGTCGATTTCCTCGGTCCGCAGGCCCGTTGCGGCGAGGACGTCCTGCTCATCCAGGCTGTCGATATGGGCTTGGAACTCTTCGAGGCCTTGGCAGTGCTCCTCGATGAACGCATGGTCCAGTACTGCCCCAGGTGCCGCCTTCTCTGCCTCCAGGACCCGTTTGGAGACGGCTTGAAGCAACGCCATGTCGCCTGCGAGGCGGATCTGCAGGAACTGGTCCGCCAAGTCCGTTCCTTTGCCCACCAGGCCACGGGGCCGCTGCGGGTTCTTGAAGTTGATGAGTCCGGCTTCGGGGAGCGGGTTCACCGCGACAATGCTAGCGCCGGCGAGCTTTGCCTCTTCCAGGGCGGTGAGCATCCGGGGATGGCAGGTTCCGGGGTTTTGGCCCATGATGATGATCAAATCAGCCTTGGCGAAGTCCGTGTAAGTGACGGCGGACTTGCCCACGCCGAGTGTCTCACCGAGGGCCAGCCCGGTGGACTCGTGGCACATGTTCGAGCAATCGGGCAGGTTGTTGGTCCCGAAAGCCCGGACGAAGAGCTGGTAGACGAACGCGGCCTCGTTGCTCGTCCGGCCGCTCGTATAGAAGGTGGCTTCGTCGGGCGATTCCAGGGCATTCAGTTCACGGGCCACAATCCGGAACGCATTGTCCCAGCTGATGGGACGGTAGTGGCTCGAACCCGCGGGTTTGTACACCGGTTCCACGAGCCTGCCCTGCTGTCCCAGCCAGTATTCGGAGCGCCCGGCGAGGGAATCGACGTCGTTCTCGTCCCAGAAAGTGGACGGAACTTTGAGCGGATCCGCTTCCCACCCGACAGCCTTCGCACCGTTCTCACAGAACTCGGCCAGCTTCCGCTCCGGAGGATCCGGCCAAGCGCAGCTCATGCAATCGAAGCCATCTTTCTGGTTCATGGCCAAGAGGGACTTCCAGGTGCGGGACGGCCCCATTTGGCGCAACGCATGGGGCAAGGAGTCCACCAGGCTGGGCAAACCCGCGGCGGATCGCTTCGGCGGGCCAACGGTGAGGTCCGCGTCGGAATCGTGGACAACGGATGGCTTCTTGTCCATTGCTCTACCTCGCTTCAGGAGGGCGGCAGATTCCATTCCGGGAGGAAGCCACCGCCCGGTCCACTTGGTTGTGGCCTCAAGCGTAGTCCTGGCGGTATTCGTCTACAACGGCGTGCTTGTGCTCGTCACAGGGAGAAGGCTCTGGAAATCGCCGTCGATGAGTTCGGCGTATTCCGCGTAAGCCGCGACGACGGCGTCTTCCACCGTGGGTACGTCCAGCTGCGGCAAAAGGTCATTGGCCGCCCCGGCGGTGGCGGGATCCCACTCCAGTCCGAGGGCTCCGTAGCTGGCAGTGAGGACTTCGCGGATGGGTGCCGAGTTCTCGACGACGATCACCGAGCTGAACAGCCATCCCCCGGAGACCACCCTCTGGGCGGTGCCGACGAGCTTGATCTGGTGTGTTGGAAAATCCGGGTCGAGGCCGTGGACGCTGAACTCACCCGGGCAGTACTCGCCGGGGATCTCCCCGACAGCGGCCTGGACGCCGACGCGGCGGAGCGCACCCGCCAGGAGCTCGCCAAAGAAGGAGAAACGGGCCTTCGCCCCGGCAATCGCATCGTTGTGCGGCTCCACATGGTCGATCACCAAGGTGCCCCGGTGGTAGGCCGCTGCCCGGCCACCCGCTTTGCGGATCAATGGTTCGAAGCCCAGGTCCCGGCAGGCCTCGGACGCGGCCTGGAATCCCGGCAGCTTGGCATCGCGTTGCCCGAACGCCACGGTAGGGCGGGGCCGGTACAAACGCAGCGTTGGCGCCAGCAGCCCCCTGCGGGCACGGTTGAGGAGCTCGATCCCGAAGTCCAGGTCATCAGCGACGCCAAGCGATTCTTCCTGACGCACCACCGTCAGAGTGCGCTGCTCCCCGGCGCGCTCCCGGGCCATCAGCCCTTCCTCAGCGTGAGGATCTGTTCAGCGCGGCCGAAGGGGCCGCTGATGTCGTGGAGCACTGTGGAGGTGAGGCCGATGCCGTCATCGCCAAAGGAGACCATGTTGTCCAGGCCCAGCCATTCCCCTGCAGGTTCGCGGTACATGTGGACCTGGAGGTCGAGGTTGGGGAAGATGTAGCTGTTCTTGCCCGGTGAGACGCGGGCGGCGATACCGTTGGCGGTGTCCACGAGTCCGACGAGCCTCGCGAGGTCACGGCTGTCGGCTGCATCAGTCAGCGGATGCTCCGTGCGGATCCAGACCTTGCCGGAGCCCGCCCGGTGGCCTTCCGCGATCCGCATTTCCAGGGACCGGATATACCCGCCGGGCCACACGCTCGCGCCGTCCCAGGGTTTGCATTCGTCCGGGGCCGGCATGGCGACGTCTTCTATGGCGGCGACGGCGCTCGTGTCGCTGGTGGCCATGCGCCAGGCGGTGGCCCGGATGGCCACGCGTCCTGCCGCCGAGAGTTCCGCCTGGATCAGTTCAATCGTTCTGCCAGGGCGGAGCGTGCTGGTGGTGATTTCGAATTCGCCGCCCGGGATCAATCCCAGGATTTCGTAACTGAGGCGGGCCATCCGGACGTCGTCGCGCGGCTCATGGCGGAGCAGGGCATCAGCCATGATGCCCGACGCGGGCGCCATGTGCTGCTCGTGCGGATTCCATGCGCCTTGGGCGTGGATGGTCGAGCGGAACCGCCCATTCCCGAGCGATTCGTAGTAGAAGTCGCCTTCCGCAAGGTCCGGAAGCTCAATACTCAACGCCTGCCCTTTCGCCGGTCCGGTAATGGAACTCAGACCACTGTATCTTCTGGCGCGACAGCCGTCCGACGCCGACGCCGCATGACCAGGCAGACTGCGAGTCCGGCAAGGGAGAGGACCAGGAGAACGGCGGCCAAAGGGGAGGCCGCCATGACGGCGAGCCACGCATCTATGGCCGCCAGCCCGATGGTCGCGTAGACGAAGGCCCAGATGCCGGAGCCGACTATTGCCGCAGGGAGATACCGGCTCAGTGGCATTCTCGCAGCCCCCGCCGCCAGGTTGACGGCGGTTTGGAGTCCGATCGTCAGGAAGGTCAGTACGACGGCGTAGGGGCCAAAGCGCTGAATCAAGGCCTGCGCTTTGCTTGCTTTGGGGCGATGCAAAGCGCGTGCGAAACGCGTGCGTTCGATTCCAGTTGCTGCGCCGCGGCCGATCCAGTACGTCGCGTTGACCCGGACCATCACCACAGCGAAGAGTGCCACAAGCGCAACTTCAAAGGGCAGGTCAAGGATCTGGTCCACGCGCCCTCCCCCGGTCGTCTCAGCAAGTAAGTCTTACCTTAGCTCAACGCGAAGACGGCCGGCCCCGGGGTTACGAACTCCCGCCTGTGCGATCGATCGTGAAATCACCACCCGGATACAGGATGGTCTCGTGGCCATCGTCAAAACGCACGAAATACGGCGGCGCACCATTTGCTCCGCGGACTTCGATGATCTCGCCGTGCCGGTCGGACGCCCCGACCGTTCTGCCATGAATGATGATCCGATCTCCCTGGGCTGCTTCCACAGGAACCACCTCCCAGCATTCAGATTACGAGTGTTGGGCCGTCGTGGGAACAGGCTGCGGGAGGCCCGTCCAATTGGCCGGGCGGTGGCACGTCCCAGCGCCTAAACTGTCAGCCCCCTCCCCTACGTTTGACGAAATGGTCGCCGAACCGGTCGCCGTACTCAGTCGCGTTAGAAGAGGGCAGCCCATGCAACGTCAAGAACTGAAACCGGAACAGCCCACGACGGCGGCAGCAGCGGCGTCGTTCGCGGCTCCCCCCGCGCGCACCTCCATGCCGGACTGGTACCCCGAACTGCTTGCCAGTGTCGCCAAGGAAGTCAGCACGGGACGTTCACGGGCTATTTCCGCAGCGAACAGGGCGCTGCTAGCTTCCTATTGGTCCATCGGCCGGCAACTGGCACAGCGGGAATCAGAGCAAGGCTGGGGCTCGAAGGTCGTCACCCGCTTATCGGCGGACATACAAACCCGGTTCCCCGGCTCCAAGGGATTCTCGCCGAGGAACCTCCGCTACATGAAGACTTTCGCCCAGGCCTGGCCGGAGTTCCCAATGTTGCAAGCGCCGCTTGCAACATTGCCTTGGTACCACCAGATCGCGCTGCTTGAGAAGCTCGACGACGCCGCGACCCGCCTCTGGTACGCAGCGGCCGCCGTCGAACACGGATGGTCGCGCAAGGTTCTTGCCCATCAGATCGAAACGCGCCTCCACGAGCGCTCCGGGCAAGCGATTACCAACTTCAAGACCACTATGATGCCGGCGGACTCCGACCTTGCCCAACAAGCTACCAAGGACCCGTATGTGTTCGACTTCGTCGCCATGACTGACCGCCGCAATGAGCGGGAACTGGAGCTTCAACTCGTCCAGCATGTGGAGAAGTTCCTCCTGGAGTTGGGCCAAGGCTTCGCCTTTGTCGGCGAGCAGGTCCGATTGGAAATCAGCGGCGATGAGTTCTTCGCCGATCTCCTCTTTTATCACTTGAAGCTCCGTTGCTTTGTTGTCATCGAGCTCAAGGCTGTGAAGTTCGAGCCTGGATTTGTCGGCCAGCTAGGCATGTACATGTCGGCTGTGGACGACCTTCTGGCGCATCCCGATGACAAGCCGACCATCGGGCTCCTGCTCTGCAAGGAGAAGAACAACGTGGTGGCCGAGTACGCATTGCGGGGAATCAACCTGCCCATCGGCGTCTCGGAATGGCAAAGCAAAATCAGCGAATCGCTGCCAGAGGAGCTCGCCTCAAGCCTGCCGAGCATCGAACTCCTTGAGGCCGAACTGGCTGACGCACCGGCAAACGACGCGGCCACCGAACGTGACCTTGCCGTAGAACCTGAACGTAGGCTGTGAATTCGGCCTTTGCCGGTTTTTTGTGTTCACCCTGCGGGATTCAAG
The DNA here is from genome assembly GCF_030209755.1 of Arthrobacter sp. efr-133-TYG-118. GTDB lineage: Bacteria > Actinomycetota > Actinomycetes > Actinomycetales > Micrococcaceae > Arthrobacter. The sequence goes on from NZ_JARVRH010000005.1 coordinate 120,843, forward strand.
GCGTACCCTACATTCATACGCGCCTGGGGGCCCTCGTCTCGTGGAGGAGCCATGCGCTGGTTACAACGGCATTTCAAGAAGCAGGGCCGGCCGGCCGGCGGGTCCCGCCGCGCACACAACCCAAGCAAGAACAAGCAGTTGACATCCATCTTGGGCGTCCTGTTGCTCACCGTGGGGGCCCTCGGCGGAATCGCCGTTCCCGCGCGTGCCGCAGCCCCGACCGTCGTGAGCCTGACCTTCGATGACGGTAACGACAATCAACTCGCTGCCGAACAAGTACTCAAAGCCCACGGGCTGGTGGGAACCTTCTTCATCACCACCAGCTGGATAGGCACCCCCAGCTACCTGACCCAGGCAAATCTCCAAACCATAGCTGGCGACGGCAATGAGATCGGTGGCCATACCGTTACCCACCCGGATCTGACCACGCTCACCTCTGCGGCCGCCAGCGCGGAAATCTGCAACGGCAAATCGACGCTGGAAAGCTGGGGATTCCAAGTTAACAACTTCGCTTATCCATTTGCCGCGGAAAACGCGTCTGTTCAGACTGATGTGAAGAACTGTGGATATGCCAGCGCACGCGGACTAGGCGACATCCGTTCACCTGCGAGCTGCCCAAGCTGCCCGTTCGCTGAGACCCTTCCTCCGGCGAACCCCCTGGTCACCAAGGCTCCGGACGAAGTCGACAGCACCTGGACACTGCAGAATCTGGAGGATTTGGTCACCAATGCCGAAAGCACGGGCGGATGGCTTGAGCTGACATTCCACCACATCGCGGTCGGAACTGATCCCACGCTGACCATCAGCCCGACGCTCTTTGACACTTTCGTCACGTGGCTGGCTGCGCGGACCGCAAACGGAACGACTTCGGTCAAGACTGTGGCCCAGGCGCTAGGGCAATCGACACCGCCACCTCCGCCACCGCCGCCACCGGCGTCGAGTCCGTTCGTTGACGTCCCCAGCAGTTACCCGTTCTTCACCGAGATCAATTGGCTGGCGTCCCAAGGGATCTCCACCGGCTGGGACGAAGGAAACGGAACCAGGACCTACCGCCCGCAGCAGGCCGTGAACCGGGACGCCATGGCCGCCTTCATGTACCGCCTCGCCGGCAGTCCCGCCTTCACGCCCCCGGCCGTTTCGCCCTTCAGCGACATGACGCCTCAAACTGCGTTCTACAAAGAGATCTCATGGCTGGCGTCCCAGGGGATCTCCACCGGCTGGGACGAAGGAAACGGGACCAAGACGTACCGCCCGTTGCAGGCGGTGAACCGCGATGCCATGGCTGCCTTCATGTACCGCTTCGCGCACAGTCCTGCCTTCACGCCCCCGGCCGTTTCGCCGTTCGCCGATGTCTCCCCTCAAGGTCCGTTCTATAAGGAAATCACGTGGCTCTCCTCCACGGGAATCTCCACGGGGTGGACCGAAACCAACGGCACCAGCACCTATCGTCCGGTCATAGCCGTCAACCGGGACGCGATGGCGGCCTTCATGTACCGCTACAACACCAGCTTCCCGAGGAATTGACGGAGGTGGTCCGGGTTTGCCGTGTCCGTGCTATCGGCACGGACACGGCAATACGGCTCAAGCGGCTGACGAGGGGAACTGCAGCTCAGGCCGTCGCTTGGCAACCTCGTTCAGAACGGTGGAAACCGCTTCTCTGACCACCTCCGCTTCCCTGCCCATTTCCCGAGCGGCGTCCAGCCCCGCCGTGGCATGGCCTACAAACACTTCCCAGTCGCCTCCCCCGGCACGGAGCGCCCTCAGCGGCGACATCAGGGCGGCGCGGCACAGCCACTCGTCCCCCTCCCGCACCCATCGATCCATCACGCTTCCGGCCCGCGTCCTGGCCTGCCCTTCCAGCCCTGCAAGCAAAGGTCCGATCACGTCAACCGCTAGCGGATCGACCAGTTCGCGCAGCCTTCCTTCACGGACAAAACCCTCAAGCCGCGTCAGATCGGTATTCGTCAGCAGATGGACGTTGGACTGCAGAAGGACGATTGCGGCGAGCCTGCGTTCGAAAACGGGAACCTCCCACAATTCCGAACTCAAGGCGGTGACCTCGTCGTGCGCGAGTCCCGGGTGGCGGCGGAGAGCGTCGCGAACCGTCCCACGGATAGCCCCGATCGAGGACCCGTAGTGATGTATCCCGTTTCCCAGCCGTGCCTCTGCCTGCTCTGCCCGGATCCAAGAGCCTTCACGGCGCAAGGCCTCATCGATGAACCTGGCGGCGTCACTCATGCGAACATTCTTCCGCAACGGGGCGTGCGCTCAGACGTACTCGCCAAACCAAGCCAGCATGTCCTGCCAGGCGGCTGTCGCCTGCGTTTCGTTGTACCGCTCGCTGGTGTCGTTGTGGAAGGCATGGTCGACGCCGGGATAGACAGTGAGCTTGTGGCGGATGTCGGTGGCTGCGAGCGCATCCCGAAGCGCCGGCATTGCGGCGGTGATGCGCTGGTCGAGTTCGGCATAGACGCCAAACACGGCCGGTTTGATGGATGGAACCTTGTCCAGGTCGGGGGCGGGGCCATAGAAGGCCGCTGTGGCTTTCAGCCCGGGTATCTCGGTCGCGGCCTGCCATGTGATGCCGCCGCCAAAACAATAGCCGTTCATCGCGATCCGCTCGCCGTCCACGAAATCCAATGACCGGAGGTAATCGAAACCCGCGGAGAAGTCGGAAACATGGCGCCCAGCTCCTGCCTTTGTCAGCGCTCCGGGGACGGCATCGGCATCCACGCTCGGCGTGCCTCCCTCCCGGCTCAGGAGATCCGGTGCCAAAGCGACGTACCCGGCCTTGGCAAAACGGCGGGCCACGTCCTGGATGTGCGGGGTAAGTCCGCGGTTTTCATGGCAAACGAGCGCCGCAGGTCCCGGATCGGCCCCCTCAGGCCTGGCAAGGTAGGCGCTGATCCCGGTTCCGCCCGCCGGGAACCGGACGGTGGCCGTCACAAGTCCGGACGCGCCTTCAGGTACGGAAAGCGGACTCTTCGCTCCCGGTACTGGCCCGGTAGACGCCGTCGCCGGGGGCCGGACGGACGAAGTTTCGGGGCTTGGCATGGGATCGGTGCTTCGCGGGACCTCATCCGGAGCACATCCGAGCTGCAGCATCGTCGAGGAAGCGGCAGCCATGCTCCCGGTGATAAATGCGAGCCGACGAATGAATGCTCGCTGCGACATGTCTCCCGAGCGGTAGTCGTCGAAGAATTCCTCGACCAGGTACTTTTCAAATTTGCCGAGCTGGATCATGGAAGGCCTCCTGAGTTTGCCGCATATCCTCCTCCCAAGACCGTCACCGGGCAAGGGTGCCCAAGATGATGGGTGTAGCCGCCAAGTAATGAGACACTCGGTTCCATGCGTGAATTCGTGGTTCTCGGCACCGCCTCCCAGGTCCCGACCAGGACCCGCAACCACAACGGATACGTCCTCCATTGGGATGGTGAGGGCCTGCTCTTCGATCCTGGGGAAGGCACCCAGCGGCAGATGATCCAAGCTGGTGTCTCGGCCAGCCAGATCACGCGTATCTGTATTACCCATGTCCACGGCGACCACTGTTTCGGACTGCCGGGCGTGCTCTCGCGCATGGCGCTGGACCGGGTGGAGCATCCAATCCATTTGCACTATCCCGCATCCGGCGAGGACATGATCCGCGCCCTCGTTGCTGTCGCGTCGCCCGGCATCGACCTTCGGCTTCATCCGCACGGCGGCCCCGGTCCTATCGCCGCCGGAGTGGAGGTGCGCCCACTGCTCCATCGAATCGAGACATACGGCTACAGGGTTGTCGAGCCCGAAGGCCGCAGCCTTCTGCCGGATCGGCTTGCGGCGGCCGGGATTACGGGATCGGATATCAGCCTCCTGCAGCGGGACGGGAGCCTGGGCAGCGTGCGCTTGGAAGACGTGAGCGTGCCGAGGCCCGCACAGAGCTTCGCCTTCGTGATGGACACGGCGCCATGTGACGGTGCCGGGGAACTCGCCGAGGGGGTGGACCTTCTCGTGGCTGAGTCCACTTTCAGCGACGACGACGGCGCCCTGGCCGCGCAGTACCGCCACCTCACCGCCGGGCAAGCAGGTGAGTTGGCTGCCGCCGCCGAAGCGGGCATGCTCATCCTTACGCATTTCTCCTCGCGCTATACCGACGTCGGACTGCTCGCGGCGCAAGCCCGGGCGCGGTCCGGCGGGTCTGCCGTCATGGCCGCGAACGACCTGGACAGGGTTCCCTTTCCGAAGCGGCAGCGGTGGTTGTAGAGGACGCGAAGTACAGGGCAATTTTGTGATGCTTTCGGGTACGTTCCCGGATACTCTGTCCGTGGGGAGGGCCACACAGGCACACCCAGGCGTCCGCCGATGCGGGCGGGCTTGTCATCTATTCAGCTCTGGGGGCCGAAATGACAAACGAAATGCGGCCGCCGGATCGCTTCGGCTCTTTTAGCGGCATGTCTTTTAGCGGCCTGGTTGAGGCCGTGCCGGACGCTTTGCTCGTGATCGGCGCGGACGGTCAGATCACGTTCGGCAATGCCTACTCAGAGCAGCTCTTCGGCTATTCGCGTAGCCAGCTGCTGGGCAAGCATTATGAGATGCTGCTTCCGGCGCGGTTCAAGGGCCAGGGCGGCGCCATCCGGGACCTCTTTGCCAGTGATCCTGGAATACGCCGCGCCGGGACTGACCTGAAACTGTTCGGCCGCCACCGTGACGGAAGCGAGTTTCCCATTGAGGTCAGCTTCGCTCCCCTCGGAGCCGGACCGGCCATGCAACTCGTCGCCTCCATCCGCGAAGTAAGTGACCGCAGCCGCGTTGATGCCGAACTCCGTGATGCCCTCTCCCTTCTCAGTGCCACCCTGGAGTCCACAGCCGACGGCATTCTGGTTGTCGCGGCAGACGGGACTATCGCGGGGGCGAACGAGCGGTTCGCCGAGTTGTGGGGCATTCCCACGGATCTTCTGGAATCCCACGACGACGGCCGGTTGTTGGCATTCGTCCTCAACCAGCTCACGGATCCCGACGGCTTCATAGGCAAGGTCCAGGAACTGTACGCCGATCCGGGCGCGGAGAGCCTGGACATGTTGGAATTCCGCGACGGGCGGACGTTTGAGCGGTATTCCCGGCCCCAACAAGTCGGGGAAGAGATCGTGGGACGGGTCTGGAGTTTCCGTGACGTCACGTCCCGCCAGCGCGCACAGGACCAGGCGCGGGAGGCGCTCGCCCAGGTGGAGGGTCTGGCCGCGATCGTTGAGTCCTCGGCTGACGCGATCATCGGTATGACGCCTGAGGGCATCATCACCAGCTGGAACCCTGGGGCGGAGAAGCTGTACGGATTCACTGCCGCTGAAGCGAGCGGGCAGAACGTCCGGCTCCTCATTCCGGACTACCTCCGTCCGGAGGAAGAAGTGCTGGCCGCTGTCCAGAATGGCGGACAGGCCCGTAGCTTCGAGACAGACCGGATGCGTAAGGATGGGTCCATCGTGCCCGTGTCCCTGACGGTCTCCCCGATACGTGGCGACCACGGAGTCATCGGAATTGCGACCATCGGGCAGGACATTACCTCTCGGCGTGCCGCTGAAGCGGAACTGTTGGCCGCAAGGGAAGCGGCCCTGGAATCCAGCAGGTTGAAGTCCGAGTTCCTCGCGACGATGAGCCATGAGATCCGTACCCCCATGAACGGAGTCATAGGCCTGACAACGCTGTTGCTGGACACCCCGCTGGATGAAGCACAACGCAAATACGCCGAAGGAGTTCAGACCGCCGCCGGAGCCTTGTTGACCCTGATTAACGACATCCTCGATTTCTCGAAGTTGGAAGCAGGGAAAATCGACCTGGACATCACCTCCTTCGATCCGCAAACCCTGATGGAGGAAGTCGCCTCGCTCCTGGCCGAAGCAGCTCAGGGTAAAGGCCTGGAACTCATCGCATATTGCGACCCCGATGTTCCCGCACAGCTGGCCGGTGATGCCGGCCGGATCCGGCAAATCCTGTTGAACCTGGCTTCGAACGCCGTAAAGTTCACCGCGTCCGGTGAAGTCGCCATCCGGGTGAACGTCACGGACCAGGACGCGAGAACCGCGCTTGTGCGATTCGAGGTCAGCGATACCGGTATTGGTATCGCTGCTGCGGATCATTTGCGCTTGTTCGATTCGTTCTCCCAGGCGGATGCCTCCACCACGCGTCGGTACGGTGGAACCGGGCTGGGGCTGGCCATCTGCCGGCGCCTGACGGAGGTGATGGGCGGGGACATCGGTTTGACCAGTACCCCTGGCGAGGGAAGCACGTTCTGGTTCTCTCTCCGATTGCCGCTGGCCAAGGAACCCGGGCGGGTTCCCGACCGTCCGGTCCTGAGCCTACTGGCGGGTCTGCGCGTGTTGGTGGTCGACGACAATGCCACCAACAGGTTCGTGTTGGAATCGCAATTGAACACGTGGGGGCTGCGGCCGGACGCGGTAGCGGACGCGCACACGGCCCTCGACCGATCACGGACGGCAGCCGCCGCAGGGAAACCCTTCGACGTTGCGGTGCTCGACATGTGCATGCCGGACATGGACGGTCTCGAACTTGCTCACGAGTTCTCAAGCGACCCCGCCCTGCGGGGCATCCGGCTCATGATGCTGACGTCCGCGTCCCAGGTATCCAAGACCGATATGACTGATGCGGGAATCAGCGAATGGCTCACGAAACCTGTACGCGGCTCAGAACTCTACGACCGCCTGATGCGGCTGGTAGCTGGCAACCCAGCGACCGACGCGGCGTCCGCACTTCCACGGCCCCCGAGGCCGGACAGGCCTTCCAAAGGAAGAATCCTCGTAGTGGAGGACAACGCGGTGAACCAGCTCGTCGCCCGTGAAATGGTTGCCAAACTGGGCTACCAAGCCGAGGTTGCTGCCGACGGCGCCGAGGCTGTCTCCGCCATCGCCGCCCGCTCCTATGCGGCTGTGCTCATGGATTGCCACATGCCGGTCATGGACGGCTTCGAGGCCACCAGGAGCATTCGGGCGAGGGAGAACCGCTCCGTGCACCTCCCCATCATCGCCATGACCGCAGGAGCCCAGGACGAAGACCGCGAGCGCTGCCTCGCAGCCGGTATGGACGACTACCTCAGCAAACCGGTCGACCTGGCTGCCTTGGATGAAGCCCTGAATCGGTGGGTTCCGCGCGGGAGCGCCCCCTAAGCCGAGCTGTGCCAGGAATTCGAGAAAGCCCTGCTTACGTAGGGTTCTCCCCGTGTTTGGCCGCCCCTGCCTGGAAAACGAGTAGGCGGCACTCGTGCCTCTGGGCCGGGAAAGATGTTGAATTAACACAGGAACACATCCGCGGCTTGAGACAGACCAGCCGGCCCTCCGGGACCGGCATTGGACGGGGCCGACGGCGGGAGGGTCCCTGGAGCCCGGGGCTCGGGGCTCTCTACCCCAGACGCCGCCGGCCCCCCGGGGTTGCCCAAGGGAACCCTGGTCGCCACATCAGGTATATTCGCCGTCTGTTCTTTTTCTGCGCCGGCCGGAGCACAATTGAGAAATGTTGGACCGTGGGCGGTACGGCATGAAAACTCACCCACTGTCCCGGTCCTCCTTTCATCAGCCTGTTGTGAAAGGACACCGAGATGTTCCAGCCAAGCAAACGACTAACAGCTTTCGGATCCGCACTGGTGCTGTTTCTGGCAATGTCCGCGGTGGCGTCGTGTTCCGGGCCAAGCGGTACGCCTTCCCCGGCCACGTCAAACGGGACGCCAACAGGGTCGACGTCGGGGTCAGCCTCCGCAACTGTGACCCCGACAGTGACCTCGGACGCCGCGGAGTTCTGCGGCGCAGGCTCCGCCATCCACTATGACCGTTCCGCCTTCCAGTCGACGCCCAGGATTGACAACAAGTGGTTTCCGCTAAAGCCCGGCATGCAGTACACGACGAAGGGCACGGTGAAGAGTGCCGATGGCACCTCCGAGCGCACTGTCGTCCACTCCGTGACTGGACTGACAAAGGTGATAGACGGCGTGAAGACCCTCGTGATGTGGGACCGGGACTACTTCGACGGGCAGCTGGTGGAATCCGAACTGGCTTTCTTTGCCCAGACGGAGAAGGGAGCGGTCTGGCTCTTCGGGGAGTACCCGGAAGAGTACGAGAACGGCACTTTCACCGGCGCGCCCCGCACTTTCATTAGCGGAATTTCCAAGGCCCAGGCAGGGATCGCCATGCAGGATCAGCCCGTGACCGGAACCCCCGGGTACGTCCAGGCCCACGCACCCGACGTCGGCTTCCTGGATTGCGGAACTGTCTTCAAGCAGCACGAACGGGTGTGCGTCCCCGCCTCGTGCTACGACGATGTGTTGGTCGTTGACGAATACAATCCCCTGGAACCGTCTGTGGGCCACCAGCAAAAACTCTATTCAGCGGGCACGGGGCTGGTGAAAGTGACGGCGGTTGGTGGTACGGACCAGGAGTCGTTGGACCTCATCACCGCGGAGGCGCTCGCAGACTCCAAGCTGAGTGAGATCAATCAGCAAGCACTGGAATTGGACGGGCACGCCTACCAGGTCAGTGCGAGTGTTTACGGCACAACGCCCCACGCCGAGATTGCGGCGCGGGGCTCCGGCGGTTAGAACGCCATACCACTATCACTTGCTAAAAGACGGAAAATTCCCTGTTAATATCCTGAGAATCCTTGCATTGAGCGTTGACCCGGGGTTTGCTCGGGGATCATTATTGACGTACACGTCTGGGGGCGCTTTGGCACTGTTCCAGGGAGCGGCGTGGTGGACAGGTACCGGGGATCTAACGTTTCCAGCGGGCACTCACTAGAAATCGATTCTGGAGTGTCTCCTCCCCGCTACGGCTTCTCCACTGTGACACCCCAAGAACCGGGTGACCGGCCATGATGAGCACGATCCTCCGGTGGGTACTCCAGTTCCGGTTTCTGGTCCTGGCATTGGCAGTGGGGATCCTGGGGTTCGGCTTCACGAGCCTGCCGGGCATGGCAGTGGATGCCTTCCCGGAATTCGCCCCTCCACAGGTTGAAATCCAGACCGAGGCCCTCGGGCTCTCCGCCGCGGAAGTTGAACAGCTGATCACTTCCCCGATGGAGGCGGACCTGTTGAATGGTGTGGCCTGGGTGGAAGCCATTCATTCCAAATCCGTCCCGGGCCTGTCATCGATCCAAATGGTGTTCAAGCCGGGGACCGACCTTTTTCGGGCCCGCCAGCTTGTGTCCGAACGTCTGACCCAGGCACGCGCGTTGCCGAATGTGTCTGCCGCGCCCGTCCTGATGCAGCCGCTCTCATCGACGAGCCGGGTCATGATGATTCGGCTGACCTCAAAAGAGATGTCGGCCATTGAGATGTCTGTTCTGGCCCGCTGGACCCTGAAGCCCGGCCTCCTGGCGGTGCCTGGCGTCGCGAACGTCGCTATTTGGGGGCTCCGCGACCAGCAGCTGCAGGTCCTGGTCGATCCTGAGCAACTTGAGGCCAAGGGCGTGACGCTGGACGAGGTCATTACTACCACCGGCAACGCCGTGTGGGTGTCGCCCTTGAGTTATCTTGAAGCGTCCACACCCGGCACCGGCGGCTTTCTGGAGACCGGCCACCAGCGGCTCGGAGTTCAGCACGTCCTGCCGATCACCACGCCCGAGGATCTGGGCCAAGTCAGCCTGGAGGGGCCCGCCGGAAAGCTGGTGTTGGGCGATGTCGCCCACGTCGTGACCGATCACCAGCCGCTGATCGGGGACGCACTTTCCGGCCAGGATGCCGAATTGCTCCTGGTCATCGAGAAGTTCCCGAAGACGAACACGATGGACGTGACCCGGGGCATCGATGATGCGCTCCATGCCCTCCAGCCGGGATTGTCCGGCGTCACGATCGATACCACTGTCTACCGGCAAGGAGCGTTCATCCAGGAAGAGGTCGGCACGCTTGGTGTCGCGCTGCTTGTCTCGCTCCTCCTGATAGCCACCATGTTTGGCGCGTTCTTCCGCTCCTGGCGCACAGCGGTCATCAGCCTGGTCACGATTCCGGTCTCACTGACGGCGGCAGCCTTGGTGCTGTATCTGACAGGCACCGGGATGAACACCATGGTCCTGGCCGGAATGATCCTGGCCTTGGCCGTCATCGTTGGTGACGTCTCCGAGGACCTCCATGGCGCAGTCCGCGCCGGCAGGGCCGGCGCCGGGTCCGGCGTCGGGCCCGGCACCGCGGAGTCAAGCGACGCCTTGGTGACGGGGTCCCTGCGGGCAGTGCGAGCACCGATTCTTTACTCTCTGCTGATCATGGCGTTGTCTGTGCTGCCCGTGTTCTTTGTCCCGGGCGAGGACGGAGCCCTCTTCGGCCCGCTACTTCTTTCCTACCTGCTCACCCTGGCTGTCGCGATGATCGTGGCGCTGACTGTAACCGCGGCGCTGGTCTTCGTCCTGCCCGTCGGGCGGACCACCGCAGGGGAAGGCCGCACTCTGAACCGGGTCCACAGCGGATACGGCCGTGCCTTGTCCCAGGTGGAAGGAAAGGCCCGGTGGGTTTTCGCGGGCGCCGGGGTCATCGCCCTCGCCGGACTTGCGCTCGCGCCCCAGCTGGCCACCGGCCATCCGACAGTGCCCGTCCTGCCGGACAAGACCCTCGTGGTGCAGTGGAGCACGATCGCCGGCACATCAGACCAGGAAATGAGCCGGATCACCGACGCGGCCGCGCAAGAGCTCCGGGCACTTCCCGGCGTGGCGAACGTGGGGGGACACGTCGGGCGCGCCATCACCTCGGACCAGGTGGGTGACATCAGCGCTGGAGAGCTCTGGGTGACCGTTTCCGCGGAGGCCTCCTACCGCGACACGGCGGCGGCCGTCCAGCACGTGGTAGCTGGGTACCCGGGGTTGACCGGCAAAGTATCCACGTACCCGCAGGAGAAGATCGACCAGATCCATGAGGCGGCCGACCCCGGATTCACCGTCCGGGTTTACGGCCTGGATATGGCCACTCTCCGCCAGAAGGCAGAGGAAGTGCGGCAAATCCTGGCCCGGACCGGCGGCGTCGTCAATCCCCATGTCGATGCGCCCGCCCAACAACCAATCGTCGAGGTCCAGGTTGACCTGGCCGCCGCCCAGAAGGCGGGCGTCATCCCGGGCGATGTCAGGCGCGCGGCCGCTGCCCTGCTGCAGGGAATCGAAGTCGGCAACATCTATCAGCAACAAAAAGTCTTCTCGGTGATCGTCAAAGGAACCCCGTCCACGAGGAACAGCCTTACCAGCGTCCGCGAGCTCCTGATCGACACCCCCGGCGGGCACGTACGCCTCGGCGACGTTGCCAAGATCAACGTGGTCGGGAACGAAGCGGTCATTCTGCACGATGACACCTCACGCCGGATCGATGTGAAGGCTGAGATTCAGGGGCGCGCGCTCAGCGACGTGCAGCAGGACATCGAGAAGGGCCTGCAGCAACTGCAGTTCCCGCTCTCGTACCATGCGGAAATCCTCACCCAGTACGCAGAGCAACAGAATAGCGCCCGGTGGCTGTGGCTGCTGGCGGCGGTCGCTGCGGCCGGAATCCTGGTGCTTCTCCAGACTGCGTTGGGAAGCTGGCGGCAAGCTGCGACGGTCTTCCTGGGCCTGATTGCGGCGCTCTCGGGCGGGGTGCTCGCCGCCCAATTGACGGGCGGAATAAACTCCTTGATCTCGCTTCCTGCCTTCTCCGCCGTCCTGGGCATCGCGGTGCGTGGCTCCATCCTGCTGATACGGCACGTCCGAAGCTTGGCGCCCCAGGGCGGCGCGGCCCTCGGGCCCGCGCTCGTGATCCGAAGCGCGCGCGGCCGGTTGATGCCCGTACTGATGTCGGCCTTGATGACGGCTCTTGCCCTGCTGCCGCTCGCGCTCATCGGTGGCGTGGTCGGAACGGAAATCATCCAACCGCTCGCCGTCATCATCTGGGGCGGGCTGCTGACCACCACTCTTTTCCTGCTATTTGTCTTGCCCGCACTGTTGCTTCGATTCGGACTGGAACGGGCGCCTAGGACCGCAACCCGGAACGATTCGCTGCTCCGGGCACAGAGCGAGGATGCACCATGAAAAAGACAGCTTCCCGACGGCGCCACATCACCACGGTCCTGATCTCCCTGGTGGTGGCCGCGTTCCTGACGATGTCTCTGCCGGCCTGCTCTCAGCCGCAAGCCGAAGCCGTACCTGCCGCAGACAACCCTGCCACCCTGGAAGAAGTCCCGGGGACGGACCTGCACCGCATCACCCTGACGGAACGCGCCGTCGAGCGTCTTGGGCTAAAGACCGGGATGGCGGCGTCGGGTCCGCAGGGGAAACTGACCGTCCCCTACGGGGCGATCCTGTACGACAGCCAGGGCAGGACCTGGGTCTACACAAATCCGGAGCTCCGTGTGTATGTCCGCCAAGCGGTGAGCATCGAGCGAATCGCCGGCGAAGCGGCGTTGCTGACGGACGGTCCGCCGGTCGGCACGGCGGTGGTAACGCTGGGGGCCGAGGAACTGTTCGGCGAGGAATTCGATACGGCCCACTGAGATGCGTTGGATCATAGGCATCAGCCTCAAATTCAGGACGGTGGTTGTTGCACTGGCCTGCGCGGTGATGCTGTTGGGCTCCGTACAGTTGAGCTCGGCGTCCATCGATGTCTTCCCGGAATTCGCGCCCCCGCGCGTGGAAATCCAGACGGCCTGCCTGGGCCTGACAGCGCAGGAAGTGGAAGAGCTGGTCAGCGTCCCGATCGAGGCTTCCCTGAGCGGCATGCCCGGCCTGGATGAGCTGCGCTCCAAGTCCGTACCCCAGCTGTCCTCGATCGTGCTCATCTTCAAGCAGGGTACCGATCTGCTGAACGCCCGCCAGGTGGTCTCTGAACGGATGGCGGCAGTGACCTCCGCTCTGCCCACCTGGGCGGCCCCGCCGGTCATGCTTCAGCCTTTGTCGTCGACGAGCCGCGTGATGAAGATCGGCATGACCTCCTCCAACCGGTCCCTGATCGAGATGTCCATGCTCTCCTACTGGACGATCCGGGCCCGCTTGCTCCGGGTGCCCGGGGTGGCCAACGTCGCCATCTGGGGTGAACGGCTCCAGATGCTGCAGGTCCAGGTGCAGCCGGAGCGGCTCAAAGCTGAAAACGTTTCCCTCAACGAGGTCATGGAAGTCACCGCCGGAGCGGTGGACGCCGGCCTGCTGAAGTATTCCCCCGGCCGGTTCATCGGCACGGGAGGCTTCATTGACAGTCCGAACCAGAGAATGGGCGTCCAGCATGTCCAGGCGGTTTCCAGCCCCGAGGATCTTGCGCAAGTCACTATCAGGGAAAAGGACGGCGTCGCGCTGCACCTGGGCGACGTGGCCAAGGTCGTGGAGGACCACCAGCCGCTCATCGGCGACGCGGTCATCAACAACGGGCACGGGCTCATGCTCATCGTCGAGAAGCTCCCCTGGGGAAACACCCTCGATGTGACGAAGGGAGTTGAGGACGCCCTCCGCCAGCTCCAGCCAGGGTTGAGTGGAATCACCTTCGACACCACCATCTTCCGTCCGGCGAGCTTCATCGAAGAGGCGATTTCCAATCTCAGCCTTGCGCTGCTCCTGGGCTGCCTGCTGGTCGTCATGATCCTCGGCGCCTTCCTCTTCCAGTGGCGCACAGCGCTGATCAGTCTCGTAGCCATTCCGCTCTCCCTCCTGACGGCGGCGCTCGTGCTGTACTTCACGGCCAGCTCCATCAACACGATGGTCCTGGCGGGGCTCGTCATCGCAGTGGGTGTCGTCGTCGACGATGCGATCATCGACGTCGAAAACATCATGCGCCGGCTCAGGCAACATAGGGCCCTAGGCAGCGCGGAACCAACTGCCTCGGTGGTGCTCAGGGCCTCCTTGGAAATGCGAAGTCCCATTGTCTACGCGACCTTGATCATCGTCGTCGCGGCCGTTCCCATTTTCTTCCTCGACGGACTGACCGGTGTCTTTTTCCGACCGCTGGCTGTCTCCTATACCTTGGCCGTCCTCGCCTCGATGCTGGTCGCGCTGACGGTGACACCGGCGCTGGCGCTGATTCTGCTCGGCAAGGCGAAACTGGAGCAGCGCGATCCTCCCCTGGTCCGGGTGCTCAAGCGCGGATATCACGCAGCCTTGTCCCGGACCATGAATCGGCCCCGCTACGGCTACGCCGGTTTCGGCGCCATCGCGCTGGCGGGTCTGGCGATCGCTCCCCTGCTAGGCCAGTCCTTGTTCCCCACCTTCAAGGAACGGGACTTCCTGATGCACTGGGTCTCAGAGCCCGGCACCTCGGCAGCCGAGGAATACCGCATCTCACAAAGGGGCTGTGAGGAGCTCCTCAAGGTGCCCGGAGTCCTGAACTGCGGAACACACATAGGCCAGGCGTTCACCGCAGATGAGATCGTCGGCGTCAACGCCGGGGAAAACTGGATCAGCATCGACCGCCACGCTGACTACGATAAAACGGTGGCAGCTGTCCAGGAGGTCGTCGACGGCTACCCGGGCCTGCACCGCGACGTCCAGACCTACCTGAAAGAGAGAATCGAAGAGGTCCTGACCGGCGCCAGCGAACCAATCCTGGTCCGGGTCTACGGGGATGACCTGGACGTGCTTCGGGACCAGGCCCAGAAGATCAAATCCATTCTTGACCACATCCAGGGCACCAATGAACCCCACATTTCCCTGGAAGTCGAGGTTCCGCAGATTACGGTCAAGGTGGACCTTGCCGCGGCGCAAAAGTACGGGCTGAAACCCGGCGATGTCAGGCGTGCAGCCGCAACACTCGTGGCCGGGGAAGAGGTAGGCGACGTCTTCCGGGACGGACGTGCCTATGACGTCCAAGTCTGGAGCACACCGGAGACCCGCGCCAGCGTCACCAGCATCGAAGACCTGCCGCTCGACACCCCCGGTGGACAGCGTGTCCGGCTGGCCGACGTCGCGGCTGTCAGCGTGCAAGCGACGCCCAACCTCATTGACCGCACGAACGGATCCCGCCGCGTTGAGGTCGGTTCCTTTATCGATCAGGGGGCGGACCTCGGGTCCGTTGTCCGCACGCTACAGGAACGCCTCGAAGAGATGAACCTGCCGCCGGGCTACAGCGTCCAACTCCTCGGTGAGTACACGGAACGCCAAGCGGCCACCGAACGCCTGACGATCTTCGCCATGGCGGCCCTTGCCCTGATTTTCCTGCTCCTGCAGGCATCGTTCCGGAGCTGGCGGCTGGCCCTACTCGCGCTGCTGACGCTCCCGATAGCCTTGGTCGGCGGTGTTTTCGCCGCCTACATCACCGGCGGGGTCCTCTCGCTCGGCTCACTCGTCGGGTTCCTCACGGTCATGGGCATCGCAGCCCGCAACGGGATCCTGCTCATCAGCCACTGCCAGCATCTGGAAAGGAACGAGGACGAAGCCTTCGGCCGCGCGCTCGTGTTGCGCGGAGCCGCGGAACGGCTTTCCCCGATCCTCATGACCACCTTGGCTACCGGACTTGCCCTCGTGCCCTTGGTGGTCATGGGCAATATCCCGGGCCATGAAATCGAACACCCGATGGCCGTGGTCATTCTGGGCGGACTCGTCACGTCCACACTGCTCAATTTGTTCATCGTTCCTTCGCTCTACCTCCGCTTCGCCAAAGCAGGGTCCATCCCGAGCGGAGCTTCACGGGTGGCTCGGACGGGATCAGCGCTACTTTTCCGGAGATTCAGGCGGACGGTTCCTTCCCGAGCGCAGGAAACTAGTTAGCCGGGTGTGTCTGCCTCGCGCACGCGCCCAGCGGCGCCAATATTAAATTGTCGGTGCCTCCTGCGATGCTGTGGGTATGGATGGAAGGACAGCCTGGGGTG
>NZ_JARVRH010000003.1 GCF_030209755.1 Arthrobacter sp. efr-133-TYG-118
CCGACCGGACCCCGGCGGGTGGACGGGGTGGTCTGGTGCGTAGCGGCGCTCATGCGTTCACGTCCTGTGCTGCGTTGTTCTGAAGGAAGGCGAGGCTTTCGGCGATGCCTTCGAAGATGTCTCCGGCGTAGTCGTCGAACTCCACGACACCTACTTCGAGGGACTTGGCGGCAGCAACGACGTCGAGCACCGGGATGGTGCCTTGGCCGGCGGGCTGCTGGGCTTTGGTGTCAGTGGTGCCGGGGCCGTCCTTGATGTGGATGAACTTCACGCGGTCGCCGAGGCGGGCGAGCAGTTCCACTGGATTCTGGCCACCGACGGCGGCCCAGTAGGTGTCCACTTCCAGGACCAGTTCCGGGTCAAGGAGGCCTTCGAAGTATTCCAGGGCTGTCTGGCCTTCGATGCTGGACTCGAGTTCCCAGGCGTGGTTGTGGTAGCCGACGCGGATGCCGTATTCGGCACCCTTCTTGGCTGCGGCGTTGAGCTTTGCCGCCGTGGCCTGGATGTCCTCGGCGTTCTGCCAGTGCTCGGCAGGCAGGTACGGGTCGATGACAGTGCTGATGCCCAGTTCCTTCGCGGCCGCGAAGATCTCGTCCTGGTCCTGGCTCAGCAGCGGCGCGTGACCCGACGGAGCAGTCAGGCCGTTCTCCTTCAAGGCAGCGCCCAGCTCCTTCGCCGTGGCCACGAAATTGTAGGGTTCAACCTGCGTGAAACCGATCTCGGCAACCTTCTTGATGGTGCCCGGCAGGTCTTCCTGCATGGCATTGCGCAGGGTGTACAGCTGGATGGAGTAAGACATGGTTTTCCTTTGCGTTTGTCAGTTGCGTGAAAAAAGTTCGATTAGCGGCCGGCGAGGGATCCGCCGATGCCGCCGACGCTGAAGTACTTGTTCAGCGTGGCGAAAACGATGATGGGCGGGAGCATCATCACGACGGCAAGTGCCATGACGCCGGACCAGTCGGTCATGTTTTGCTGGAAGAAGGACTGCACGCCTACCGGCAGGGTGAAGATCTCGTTGGAGCGCAGGAACACGATCGCGACGAGGTAGTCGTTCCAGGCCAGGAGGAAGGCGAAGATCGCCGTGGACAGGATGCCCGGCAGGGAATTGCGCAGCACCACCTTCGTGAACGAACCGAAGACCGAGCAGCCGTCGATCCAGGAGGCTTCCTCGAGACTGACCGGGATGGAGTCGAAGTATGCCGCCATCATCCACGTGGCCACTGTCATTGTCGAGCCGACGTAAATGATGATCAGGCCGAGCAGGTTATCCACAAGTCCCATCCCCGCGAAGAGGATGAACAGCGGCACTACGGACGTGATGATCGGCAGGGACTGCATGACGAACAGCAGCAGGGAGTAGCCGGAGACGGCTTTTGAGCGGCCGCGGGAGAGGACGTAGCCGGCGGGTGCGGCGACAGCGACCGAGACGATCACCGTGGAAAGAGTGGTGACGAGGCTGTTGGTCAGCCAAGTGCTTGCGAGGGTCTTGGAGAAGACACCGGTGATGTTTTCCAAGGTCAGGCCGGTGGCGGTGCTGTTCGGGCCTGGAGTGAGAGCCAGGACCACGGTGACCATGATCGGGACGAGGACGATCGCGGTGATGGCCAGGATCAGGACGAACCGCCACCAGCGTCCTCGCATGCCTGCTTCGGAGAGGACGCGGCGCGCCTTTTCGGGTCTCGCGACGCCGAGTGCGGGTCCGGATTCGGGGTGGGCGTGGAGTACTGCGCTCATTATTCGACGCTCGACTTTCGGATCTGGCGGTACAGGAAGACCGACACGACGACGAGGGTGAGGGTCATGAGGAAGGCGATGGCGACGCCGGGTCCGGTCTGGAAGTCCTGGAAGACGCTGCGGTAGGCCAGGACCACGAGGGAGGTGGTGGCGTCGACGGGGCCGCCGCCGGTGAGCAGGTAGATGGTGGGGAAGTCGTTGACGCAGAAGATCGTCATCAGGATCCAGCTGATGTAGGTGGAGCGGGCGATCATCGGCAAAGTGATCTGGGTGAACTGCTGCCACTTGCTGGCGCCGTCCATGCTGGCCGCTTCGTAGACGGTGGTGTCCACGGAAGCCAGTGCGGCGGAGATCATCATCATCATGAAGGGAAAGCTGACCCAGACCTTGAAGACCATGACCATGACGGCGGCGAGGTGCGGGTCGGCCAGGAACAGCGGGGTGCCCAAACCAAGGTTGCGGAAGATGGAAGGGATGAGGCTGTCCGGCGTGGCGACGAGCCAGTTCCAGGCGGTGGAGGACACCACGATCGGCACCACCCAGGGCAGCAGGAGCAGGACCTTGAAAGTGCCCCCGGCCGGAATCCTGGTGCGCAGGAGCAGAGCCAGGCCCAAGCCCACCAGCCAGGAACCGAAGACACCGACGATGGTGAACCACAGCGTGAACTGGGCGGCCTTCCAGAAAGCGGGCGAGGACAGGACGGTGGCGAAGTTGTCGACGCCGACGAAGTTGCCGGTGTCGATGAGGGAACCGTCGTGGGTCGCCTGGACGCCGGCGTAGATCAGCGGGTAGCCGTTGATCAGGATGAGCAGGACGATGGAGGGCAGCAGGAGCCAGAAAAAAGTCCGGCGGGTCTGGCCCGAAAGTTTGCTCTTGCGGTTCAATTCACCGGTGCGGTGATGGGACCCGCCGCCGGGCCCGCCGGGAGCGAGCCCCCGACGGGCCCGGGCCAGGCCGGACTGTGCGGTGGTTGATGACATGGCAGGGGCCGCTTTACTTCTTGATCACGGATTCGAGGCCGGTCTTGAAGGCCGTGAGTGCCGTCTTGGCGTCGGTCTTTCCGGTAAGGATGGTCTGGGTGAACTGGTTGAGTGCCTGGCCGCCGTCCAGGACAGCGAGGTTGGCGTTGAGCGAGGTGCCTTGCGCGGCGAAGGTCTTCGCGATCGGCTGGTATTCCTTGACGATCTTGACGTTGTTGGGATCGCCGGCAAACTCGGGAAGTTCGGTGATGGACTTGAAGACCGGCAGTCCGTTCATCAGCTTCTGCCGCCACAGCTCCTTCAGTTGGCCCATGTAGTAGGTCAGGAAGGCCTCGGAAGACTCCTGGGAGGGAGTGTTCTTGTACATCATGATGTTGTTCGGGAACACCAGTGCGGCTTTGTCGCCGTGCGGACCTGCCATCGGGCTCGCCACTAGGAGGTCTCCGGAGGTGTCGCCCACGCGCTGCGGCAGGCCCAGCACATACATGCCGAAGGCCGCCTTCTTGTTCTTCCACTGCGCGTCGAGGTTGTCCGTGGTGTAGCTGACCGCCGCGGGGTCGACGACGCCGTTGGAGACCAGCTCGAGCAGGAACTCAATGGCTTCGACGTTGCGCTCGTTCATGACGTCCAGCTGGCCGTCCTTGGTGAAGACGCCACCGCCATTGTTGATCATCATCATGATCATCAAGTGGTTGCCGATGTTGTTGCCCGCGCCCGAACCCGTAGCGAAGCCAACCGCACCGATGGACTTGAGCTTCTTGCCTGCCTCGAGCAGGCTGGGCCAGTCGGTCGGAACTGCCACGCCGGCCTGGTCGAAGAGGGACTTGCGGTACCACAACGGGCGCATGTCCAGCTGCCACGGAACGGAGACGTAGCCCTTGTCCGTCTTGAAAGGCTCCAGCACTCCCGGCAGGAAGTCGTCGAACTGGCCGTTCTTCTTCAGCGCGTCGATGACCTTGTCCGCGTAAGCGATCTGGCCCTGCTGCTCGAACTGGAAGGCCTGGAAACCGCCACCGGTCGATACCGCAGGCCCGGTCTTGGACGCGATGGCCGAGGAGAAGGTCTGGTAGAAGTTGTTCCACTGGATGATCTGGTAGCTGGCCTTGCCGTCGCTGCCTGTGGGTACGTAGCTCTCTGCGATCTTCTTGGCGGCGTCGTTGTAGGCCGGGGTGCCCCACGGCATGTCCCAGAACTTGATCGCGCCACCGGCGCCGGAGCTCGAGCTGGAGCCGCCTCCACAGGCTGCGAGCAGAGGGACAGCCGCTGCTGCCGCCGTGAGGCCGAGGAAACCCCTGCGGGAGAAATTACGGCTAGCTTCGGATTTAACATTCATGATGATTCCTTTCGGGACCGCTGCGTGGTCTTCGCGTTTGGTGCGGTCCGGCTCGTCTTCGAGAAGGTGAATGATTGCTTTGGTGCTCTGGTTTGCTCGATGGTTGCGTGTTTGAGGAGAATTGGAGGTTCAGGTCAGGTGCGCGATGGATTCCGTCAGCCGCGCAAAGCCAGCCAGATCGGAGGGGAGAGTGCCGGCGTCGAGGTGTTCCTTGAGCCGGCGCCAAGTGGTGCGGTGGGCGGATTCGTAAAGCGTGGGCAGGAGGATTTCTCCTTGGGGTCCAGTGGCCCGGACCTCCGCCGGCCAGGCGGCAAGCGGCTCCGGAACCGTGATGCTGACACCGCCGTCGTCGGTATAGAGGCGGAAGTCGACGCCGGCGGGCCGGGAGTTGCTCAGCACGCCCTGGAGCGAAACCGGAGCTCCGTTGGCCAGCCGCCCGGAAACCGTGTAGCCGTGTGTGCCGCGGCGGAGGACGCGAACCGCGTCCAGCCCACCGGTGACGCGCACGACGGCGGCGAGATGCTCGGTGAGCAGCCGCTCCGGATCCGAGCCCGCCGCGGCCGTTGCGACCGAGTCCAGCATGGCGGCCCGGCCGGCCACCAAGCGGGCGGCGTCTTCGGCTCCTGCGAGACCGGGGTTCGATGCCCAGCGCTGGTCCAGGACAACCGCGACGCCGGACACTTCAGCGGCGTCGAGCAGGGCGGCGGTGCTTTCCGGGACAGGATTGACGACGACGATGCCCGACGCCCCGCCGTCGATCGCCTTGATGGCCTCCGTGGTCCAGCGAGGAGCGCCCTCGATGGCGGAGATCCGCGCGGCCTCCCCGGTTGCTACCGGGCCGAAGCTCGCCGGAAGCGAAGCGACCGCGAGTGCCACCGCGCCGCTCTCTTCGGCCCGCGGGGTGGAAGTGACCGTGTACTGGGTGCTCATGAGCGGGCTCCTGCATGGCTGTTCGCGTGTTCCGCGGCCGCAACATCCACTGTGGCGTCGGCAATGGCTATCGCGAAGGTGAGGTCATTGATGAGGCTTTCGGCCGACGGCGGTTGCTTGGTTCTGAGGGCCAGTTGGGCGAGTTCGCGCCATTCGCCCTCGTAGCCGTTGTGCTCGTACGGCCCGTAGGTGGTGCTGGTGGTGCCGCGGGTGATGGTTGCGACGGCGGACCCAGCCTGCACATAGGAAGGGGTGAAGTCCACGCGAAGCGCTGCGTCGTCCGAGATCGCTTCGAAAACCCATTCCGGCTTCCACGTCTTGTTCATGGCTGCCCGGAGCTCGATGATCCGGTTTCCGGAACGAAGGGAAATCACGTAACCGAAGGGGCGCACGTGGCGTGCCTGCAGCACCTCGAGGTCTTCGAAATCCGGGGTGAAGCGGCGGACGAGGGGAAGGTCGTGGATGGCGAGTCCCATGATGCCGCCTCGGAGGGCGTTTTTGATGACCTCGACGTCGCTGTAGTCAGGGGTGCCGCCTGCGGGCCGGGTGATGATTTCGGTGGCGAAGTCTTCGAAGCGGGCATTGGGCGGGAGGACGATGGAAGAGCGGATGGTGTGGACGTTCTCGGAGAGATCGCCCCAGTTGGCTTCGGCTGCGAGCCAGCCTGGATCGAAGGTGTGCATGGCGCCCACGATGATCGGCACGCTGGTTTCCTCGCTGACCGCCGAAATCCGGGCCGCTTCTTCGCCGCTCATGGCGAAGGGCTTTTCGCAGAGGACGGCCTTCTTTCCCGCACGGCACGCGGCGATGACTTGGTCCGCGTGGAATTGGTGCGGGCTGCAGATGGCCACGATGTCGACGTCGGGATCGCCCAGGAGCGCATCCATGCTCGTGCTGTAGTTGGCGCCGACGCGGGCTGCGACCGATTCGGCAACCGCGGAGTCGACGTCCATGATGTGGCGGACTTCCAGGATGTTCCGGAGCCGGGCGAGGGAAGGAAGATGGATTGCTTGGGTGACCGGGCCGGCGCCAAGGATGCCGACGCCGAGGGGCCGTGGTGATCCTAAGGGTGTTGCCTGTGGGTGGCTGGACAAGATCAGTTACCTCTTCGTAAACGGAGTCTCTGGAGTTTCAGCGCGGCTTCGTGGGCTGCGTGACCCTTCTCACAAACAACCTACGACGACTTTTGTCGATGAGCAAGCAAAAGTTGAAAATCAATCGACAATCTTTTGCTGCGTGACACGCATAAGCAATCGTGCTATCACTGATGCATGACCTCAGCACCCGGAAAAGAGCCCGGCAAGGACGGTTCCGTACAGGACGCCGGAAGCCTTTCGCGTGCGGGAGATCTGTTCCAGCTTCTTCGCGACGGCCAGGCACGAACCCGGGCCGAACTCGCCCTCACCACCGGACTGGCCCGCTCCACGGTCGCGTCGCGCATCGACGCCCTCATAAACTCCGGACTCGTGGGCCCTGCCGGTGAGGCGAGTTCCAGTGGCGGCAGGCCGCCGTCGCGCTTTGCCTTCAATCCTGCGGCCCGTGTTGTCTTGGCGGTCGACGTCGGAGCGACGCACGTGATCGTCGCGGTCACCGATCTCGGTGGAACAGTCCTGGCCGAGCGCCGCCTCGCGCAGGAAGTCGCTGACGGTCCCGATGTGGTGCTCGGCAGGGTGGTCGCGGCAGGGCGGGAACTGCTCGCCGAATCCGGCCGCAACCTCGAGGACCTTGCCGGGATCGGCATCGGACTGCCCGGCCCGGTGGAACACGATACGGGCCGGCCGGTCAAGCCTCCCATCATGCCCGGCTGGGACGGATTCGACGTGGTCCGTTACATGCAGCGCTCGCTGCCGGTTCCGGTCCTGGTGGACAACGACGTCAACATCATGGCCCTGGGCGAACGCACGGCGTTTTGGCCGGATCACGACAATTTGCTCTTCATCAAAATCGCCACGGGCATCGGCGCCGGCATCATCAGTAGCGGCGAGCTCCAGCGCGGCGCCAACGGCACTGCCGGGGACCTCGGCCATGTCCGGGTTCCCCGCGGCGACGACGTCCTCTGCCGTTGCGGGAACTACGGCTGCCTTGAAGCACTCGCCTCCGGGCCCGCCATCGCGCGCCAACTGCACGCCCAAGGACTCGCGGCGACCAACGGCGGCGAAGTGTTGCGACTCGTAGCCGAGGGAAACCTGCAGGCCATCCAAGCGCTGCGGCAGGCGGGGCGCGACGTCGGCGATGTCCTGGCAACTGTTGTCAATCTGCTTAACCCCTCCATGATCGTCATCGGCGGCAGTGTGGGGGAGGCCGGCGAGCACCTCGTGGCCGGCATCCGCGAAGTTGTCTACCGGCGCTCCCTTCCATTGGCCACCTCGCATCTGCGCATCGGCATCTCGATGGCTGGCGACCAGGCCGCGATCCTCGGTGCGAGCCAGATGGTCACCCAGCACGTTTTGTCTCCGGCCGTGATCGAAGCCACGCTCCAAGCAACCGGCTGACGAGGGTCTTATGGCGTTCCGCCGCGGCACGCCGTGATAGCAATGAAGGTGATGCCTACTTTCCCCGCCCTTCACTGCGCTCCATGACCGGCCAATTCCTCGCCAAGGTCCCACGCGGCTGGCTGATCCTCGCGTGCATCGGCCTCATCGCCCTCAACATGCGGGGACCCTTCGTCGCGGAGGCGCCGGTGGTGGATTCCCTGAAACGGGATCTAGGATTCTCGCCCGTGGAACTCGGGCTGCTGACGGGCATTCCCGTGCTCTGCTTCTCGCTCGCCGCGCCGCTGGCTTCGATGGCCGGACGCAGGTTCGGCGCCGAGTTCGCGGTGATGCTCACGCTGGTGGGTGTGCTGGCCGGCGTCGTGATCCGCTCCAGCGGCGGTGGTGTTCCGGTCATGGTGGGCACCGTCCTCATCGGCCTCGCCATCACTATCGGCAACATCGCAGTGCCACTCATCATCCGCCGGGACTTCGTGCCGCGACGCCAGGCAACCGCGATGGGTGTGTACACGGCGGCGCTGAACATCGGGTCCTTCCTGACCTCGGTGGCCACCGCCCCGCTCACCGAACTCGTGGGCTGGCGGCTTGCCCTCGCGGCAAGTGCCCTCCTGGCGCTGGCCGCCATCTTGTTCTGGATCCCCACCGTCGGTGCCCGCAGCGCGTTCGTTCCGGCACCCGTTCCGGCCGCCGAAGGGTCGCGGTCCGGCAACGCCTCCGATGTTGGCTGGCTGACCGTTGGCCTGACGCTCGGCTTCGCCGGCCAGGCATTTTCGTACTACGGCGTGACCGCGTGGCTTCCGAGCTTCCTGGCCGACGAGCTGGGCATGGGCACCGCACAAGCCGGCGCGGGATCGTCGCTCTTCCAGATTTTCGCGATTGTGGGCGGGCTCGGTGTACCGCTGCTCGCCCGTTTCGCGAGTACGACGGCGGTGGCGGCCACCTTGGGTGCCTTGTGGCTCACCGTGCCCCTGGGCTTGTTGCTGGCCCCGGGCTGGTGGTGGCTGTGGTCGTCCCTGGGCGGAGTCGCGCAGGGTGGCGGCATCACGGTCATCTTCATCGCCATCATCAAGTTCGCCCGCGACCAAGCCTCGGCAGGCAAGATGTCCGCCGTCGTGCAAGGGGTCGGTTATTGCTTCGCGGCCCTGGCTCCCACCATCATCGGTTACGTGCACGGTATCTCCGGCAGTTGGACCGTGCCGCTCCTGGTGATCCTTGGCTCGGTCGCCGCGTTCTGCGTCTGCACCACCCTCTCAGTGCGCTGGGTGGCCCGGCAACGCTAGGTCTCCTTAACCTCGCGCGAACTGGCAGTAGATGACCCTTCCCAAGCGTCTTGGGGTCATCTGCTGCCAGCTCGCGCGTGTTGATGGAGGGGTTCCGTCGCTGGGCTGCCTCCCCGGCCATCGGGGTCACTTGTTGCGAAGAGTGCAGGCAGCCCAGCGGCGGGGGTTTAGGCGGCGACGAGTTCTTCCTTGGTCGCTTCCTCGCGGGCTTCCGTGAGGTAGCGGGCATAGGCCGGGATGGTCAGGAAGGTGGGGAACTCCTCGGCGAGGGTGACCTCCTCGAAGATGCTGCGGGCATCGTTGAAGCGGTCGTCGTCGAAGCGTTCAAGGCGTGCGAACTCCTCGTCCAGCAAGTCGGTGACCCATTCGCGGGTGATGAGTTCTCCGGTGTCGGTGATTGCGTGGGAGTAGATCCACTGCCACAGCTGCGAACGGGAGATCTCCGCCGTTGCCGCGTCTTCCATGAGGTTGTGGATGGCCACGGCGCCGTTGCCGCGCAGCCAGGACTCGATGTAGCGGATGCCCACTTCGATGTTGTTCCGGATGCCGGTTTCGGTGATGGTGCCCTCGGTGGAGGCGATGTCGATCAGGGCACGGTCGTCGGGGGTGACGTCCTCGCGTGAGCGGTCCAGCTGGTTCGGACGGTCGCCGAGGACGCCGTCGAACACTTCGCGGCACACCGGAACCAGGTCCGGGTGTGCGACCCAGGAACCGTCGAAGCCGTCGCCGGCTTCGCGGGTCTTGTCCGCGCGGACCTTCTCGAACGCTGCCGTGTTGGCGGCTTCGTCCTTGCGGTTGGGAACGGCGGCGGCCATGCCGCCGATCGCCATGGCGCCGCGGCGGTGGCAGGCCCGGACCAGTTGCTCGGTGTAGGAGCGCATGAACGGCTGGGTCATGGACACCTGGGCGCGGTCCGGCAACACGAAGCGGGGGCCCCGGGTGCGGAAGTTCTTGATCACGGAGAAGATGTAGTCCCAGCGGCCGGCGTTCAGGCCCGAAGCGTGATCGCGCAGCTCGAAGAGGATCTCCTCCATCTCGAATGCCGCGGTGATGGTCTCGATCAGCACCGTGGCACGGATGGTGCCCTGCGGGATGCCGAGCAGGTCCTGGGCCAGGACGAAGATGTCGTTCCAGAGGCGCGCTTCGAGGCGGTTCTCGATCTTGGGCAGGTAGAAGTACGGGCCCTTGCCCTGTGCGAGCAGGCGGCGGGCGTTGTGGAAGAAGAACAAACCGAAGTCCACCACGCCGCCGGCAACGGGCTTCCCGTCGATGAGCATGTGCTTCTCCGGCAGGTGCCAGCCGCGGGGCCGCACCACGATGGTCGGCAGATCCTCGGCGGCACGGAGCTTGTACTCCTTGCCCTCGGGAGACGTGAAGTCGATCCGGCGTTCCAGGGCATCGGTGAGGTTCAGCTGGCCCTGGATGACGTTGCGCCACGTGGGGGTGGAGGAGTCTTCCATGTCGGCCAGCCACACCTTGGCGCCGGAGTTCAGCGCGTTGATGGTCATCTTCCGGTCAACAGGCCCGGTGATCTCCACGCGGCGGTCTTCCAGGCCCGGGGCCGGGGGAGCGACTCGCCAGTTCGGATCGTTGCGGATTTCCGCGGTCTCCGGGAGGAACCGCGGATCCTGGCCGCTCGCGATCTGCCCGCGGCGGGTGTGCCGCGCCTGCATCAGCTCCTGGCGGCGCTCCGCCGTCGCGCGGTGCAGCGTTGCCACGAACTCCAAGGCATCCGGAGTAAGAACCTCGTTCTGCCGGTGGATGGGCTGGGCGGTCAGCGTGATGCCGTTGATCGTGTAATTGTCGGTGAAACTGTTCATTTCAATCTCTCCTCAGAGAAGCAAATGTTCGACGGCGGGTGCTGGGTTCGGTGCGTGGCTTTGGCTGGGTGCCTGCGGTGGTTGCGTCCGGCCCTTCGGACCGGCACCGCTCTGCCTGCTATTCCCCACGTCCCGGTTTCGACCTCGCTGAGCGAGGACGGACCGGGACGCAGGGCCCCTTTTACGCAGGCTGCCGCGATACCGGCTCCTCCGGCCTGGTGCGCGAGTCGCCGAGCGCAGAACGGCCGGGAAAGGTGATCCGGAAGCGTGCGTAAAAGGGGCCCTGTCCCCGTCCTCGGCCGAGCTTTGCGAGGCCATAGGACGGGGATGGGGAATAGCACGCGGAGGATTGCCTTTGCCGGCCCCAACCGCTGGCTGCGCGGGTGCCGGTCCGCAGGTGACCAGCTCGCCGTCGAACGGGAAGTTTTAGTGGAACTGGCCTTCTTCGGTGGATCCCACCAGGGCCAGGGTGGATGCGTTCGGGTTGAGCGCAGTTGCGATGTCGTCGAAGTAGCCGGTGCCGACTTCGCGCTGGTGCTTGGTTGCGGTGTAGCCGCGGGACTCGGAGGCGAATTCCTTTTCCTGGAGTTCGACGTAGGCGCTCATGCCCTCGCGGGCGTAGCCGTGGGCGAGGTCGAACATCGAGTAGTTCAGGGCATGGAAGCCGGCCAGGGTGATGAACTGGAAGGTGAAGCCCATGGCGCCGAGCTCACGCTGGAACTTCGCGATGGTGGCGTCGTCCAGGTGCTTGCGCCAGTTGAAGGACGGCGAGCAGTTGTAGGAGAGCATCTGGTCCGGAAATTCGGACTTGACGGACTCGGCGAACTTGCGGGCGAGCTCGAGGTCCGGGGTGCCCGTTTCCATCCAGATGAGGTCGGAGTACGGAGCGTAGGCCTTGGCACGTGCGATGCAGGGTTCGATGCCGTTGCGGACCTTGTAGAAGCCCTCCGCCGTGCGTTCACCGGTGATGAATTCCTGGTCGCGCTCGTCGACGTCGGAGGTGATCAGGGTGGCTGCCTCGGCGTCGGTGCGGGCGATGATCACCGAAGGGGTGCCCGCGACGTCGGCCGCGAGGCGGGCGGCGTTCAAGGTCCGGACGTGCTGCTGGGTGGGGATGAGCACCTTGCCGCCGAGGTGGCCGCACTTCTTTTCCGAGGCGAGCTGGTCTTCCCAGTGCACGCCTGCTGCGCCTGCCTGGATCATGGATTTCATGAGTTCGTAGGCGTTCAGGGGTCCGCCGAAGCCGGCTTCGGCGTCGGCGACGATCGGGACCAGCCAGTCCTCAACGGTCTGGATGCCCTCGGAGAACTCGATCTGGTCGGCCCGGAGCAGGGCGTTGTTGATGCGGCGGACCACCGTGGGGACCGAGTTGGCCGGGTAGAGCGACTGGTCCGGGTAGGTGTGGCCGGAGTTGTTGGCGTCGGCGGCGACCTGCCAGCCGGACAGGTAGATGGCCCGCAGCCCCGCCTTGACCTGCTGCACGGCCTGGTTGCCGGTCAGCGCACCGAGGGCGTTGGTGTACTTGCCTTCCTTGTGTTCCTCGCTGAGCTGCTTCCACAGCTTCTCGGAGCCGCGCTTGGCCAGGGTGTGTTCTTCGGAGACGCGGCCGCGGAGGCGGACGACGTCGGTGGCCGAGTAATCGCGGGTGACGCCTTCCCAACGCGGGTTGGCAGCCCATTCGAGCTCCAGTGCGGCGGCCTGCTCGGTTGCTGTCTGCTGAGCGGCGGGCTGTCCTGGTTCAAATGCTGCGGTCATGGTCTGTCTCCTTTGACGCTACTTTGGCGTGTTGCTGTGTATGTAGCCCCGGCCGATCTTCGCTGCGCCTTTGCAGTCCAGGCCGGCCGGGGTTTCCGTAGTTCTTACTTTTCAGTACTTCCAAGGGACTTTCTAGGGGAAAACCATAGAAAGAAATGCACTTCTTCGCGTATCCTCAAGAAATGTCACCTGTGAGCTGGAACCGCGAAGTACCGCCGCCGTCGTCCTCTGCCTCTGACGCCGAACTGGACGTCATCAGCCTGGGCCGCCGCGTGCGGTACCTGCGCAAGCAGGCCGGGCTGACCCTCGACGACGTGAGCGCCGCCGTCGGGACTGCCCCTAGCCAGCTGAGCCTCATTGAGAACGGCAAGCGGGAACCCAAGCTGGGTTTGTTGAAGCAACTCGCGGCCGCCTTGAATGTGGGCATCGACCAGCTGCTCGGAGCGGAACCGCCCAGCCGCCGCGCCGCCCTGGAAATCGAGCTGGAACGGTACCAGCGCGGGCCCCTCTATGAGTCCCTGAACTTGCCGAAAATCCGCGTCAGCGCGCGGCTGCCGCTCGATGTGCTGGAGTCTCAAATAGGTCTCCTGCAGGAGCTTGAGCGCAGGCTCAACGAGCAGGTCGCGACGCCGGAAGAAGCCCGGCGCGCGAACGGTGAACTTCGTGCCATGATGCGCGAGCGCGGCAACTATTTTCCGGAGTACGAGGCCGAAGCGCAGAAGGTCCTCAAAGGCGTTGGATACACGACCGGTCCCTTGAGCCAGCACGTCATTGCGGACATCGCGGACCACCTCGGATTCACGCTTCACCACGTGGGCGACCTGCCCCATTCCACCCGTTCAGTGACCGATCTAAAGAATCACCGAATTTATCTCACGCAGAGCCAGCGGCAGGACCACGATCCCCGTTCGGTCCTCCTGCAGGCCCTGGGCCACTACGTCCTTGGCCACGAAACGCCCAAGAACTACGGCGACTTCCTGGCGCAGCGCGTCGCAACGAACTACTTCGCCGCGGCGCTCCTCCTGCCCGAACACGCCACCCTTGAATTCCTGCAGAAGGCGAAAGCCGCCAAGGAGATCGCCGTCGAGGATATCCGGGACGCCTTCGCCGTCTCCTACGAAACCGCGGCGCACCGCTTCACCAACCTCGCCACGAAGCACCTGGGCATCACCACCCACTTCCAGAAGACCCACCAGAGCGGCATCATCTACAAGGCCTACGAGAACGACGGCGTCGCCTTCCCCCAGGACCATACCGGCGCCATCGAGGGCCAGCCGGCGTGCAAAGCGTGGACTTCGCGTGCCGTGTTCGACGTTCCGGACAAGTTCAGCGCCTACAGCCAATACACCGACACCGTCTCCGGCACCTATTGGTGCACGGCCCGAACCGAGCGCTCGGCTGCGGGGGAATTTTCGCTGAGCATCGGCGTGCCGTACCAGCACGTGAAGTGGTTCCGTGGGAGGGAGACGACGGCGCGGGCTACCTCGACGTGTCCGGACCCGAACTGCTGCAAGCGGCCGCCGGCGTCGTTGGCTTCATCCTGGGCAGGCAACGCCTGGCCGTCCGCCCGCGCCCACTCGCACCTGCTGGCCGCCATGCCGCCGGGTGCGTTCCCCGGCGTCGACGAGACCGAGGTGTACGCGTTCCTGGAGGCGCACTCGGGGTAGTTTTTGTGCAGGGGCTTGGGTGGACGCGTCACGCCACGCACCTTTTTGGGGGCCCGCGGGTTGGACCACCCCGGCATTCCGCGGCTTGGCCCATGACGCGGACCCAAAAACCCGTCCGGCGTGACGCCGACGCCGCCAAGGGGCTACGAGTTGAGGACCGGATAGCTCAAGTGAGTGACGCCCACGCCCTCGACGACGGTCGGGTTGCCCAAAGTGACCGGCGCGTTCTCGATGCGATCGAAAAGCCGGATACCGGATCCGAGCAGCAGCGGAACCAGGTCGACGCGGATCTCGTCGAGTAGACCGGCGTCGAGGCACTGCCGAATGGTGTCCGGCCCGTGCATGCCGACGATCTTGTCGCCAGCCGCCGCCTTTGCCTGCCCGACAGCGCTTTCCAGCCCGTCGGTGACGAAATGCACCGCGGAATCGGAGCGGGGCCACCCCTCGGGCATCTGATGAGTCACGACGTACGCGGGCACGCCGAACGGGTGCTGGCCGCCCCAAGCGTCGGCGCGGTCGGAGGTGCGTCGCCCGGTAAGCATTGCGCCCACCTCGCCCATCAAGGCCCGTAGGTGTTCGGCACTCGCTTCGGAGACATGGAACGTAAAGGCCGGGTTGAACGTGGGGACGTCGACGTCTCCTGCGAAGTACCAGTCGAAGACCTCGTCGACGCCGTCCTCGAGATCCGCCACGTATCCGTCGAGGGACATCGACATGAACGCCACTACCTTGGTCATTACCTTGCTCCTTCAGATTCGGACGGGGTTTTGGCGGGGGCCGGCTGGCGGGGTGCAGGTCAAACGGACATGGCCCAAGACAAAGCCGCATCGCGGCGAGGCTCGGATGGGTCTATCAGCCTGATTCTGTCTACGAGCCGGGCGCGGTCGATGAGGGATGACTCGACGAGTGCCAGAACGAACGCATGGTCCTTGGGGCGTGCCGCAATGAGCTTCGCCGCGCAGAGATCGTAGGGATCCAGGCAAAGTCCGGTGCTGTTCCGGGTCCGCTCATTGCGCACACCGACAAGGCGGTACTCCCAATCCGCCGGGAGCACCGCAGTCTCCCTTTCGGCCGCCTGGACGTAGAAGCCGAACTCCTTGTGGAAAGGCGACCACTCACCAAGCGCCGAATCGATGCTGTCCGCAAGCGTGCCGGCGTCGTCGTCGGAAAACGGGGCTATGTCGACCGCGTCGGACATGGTCATTGCCGCAGGTAGCTGGTCCTCCGTGAACGATCCCAGAATTGACTGGCTGCCGATCACGATCACCCGGTCGCCGTGGATGATGTCCGTAGCGGCCCGGATGGCGTGCTCAAGCTCATCGCGGCGCATGGCTGTACCGTACCCCCGCGCAGGCCGATTGTCAGTAGCCACCCCGCTGCCGCTCACGCCCAGCCAGCAGCGTCGCCACTTTTTCGATGAGCTCATAAGGCATCGGCTTCCCCAGAGGGAACTTCAACGTGCCCTTCGCCGCCCGGAAAGGAGCGATTTCCCGCTCGAAGTCCCCGTCGCCGTCGGGCACTGGATAGACGGAAATATGGTGCTTCCAGGCCGCGAAATACACCACGTAGTGGCCGTCGAGGGTGATCGTGGGGATTCCGTAACTGATCCTGTCCTCGGCACCGGGCACCGTCGCCAGGGTCCGCCGTCGGATCTCCTGGAGGATGGTTCGCACCTCGTGAGGGCGCGACGCGATGTATTCGTCCACCGTGTCAAAATGTTCCACCATGCGCTTCCCCCGTTCCGTCCCGTGCCCTGCTGTTCAGCCGGTCTTGGACCAAGCTTGCCTTAGCGCTCGCAGCCCTGCCAGAGGCGCCGTGCAGGCTCGGCGCGACTCCGACGCTCGCTCACTTGTATGGTGTTTTGGCGGGACGCTCGCTCACTTGATGTGATGGAGTGTTCTGGGCGGTGGCGAGTTTTCCGGACAATTATCGATTCCTCGATGCGAGAATGGGGGAGGCTCCGCGGTTTTGCAAGCGGGTCCTCCACAAGTGCTAATACAGCGGGGCGCCGTGCTAACTCCGGCCGCCTGCGCGAACCACTACGAACGGACAAGCGATGACGTCAGCATCAGAATCCCAGACCCTGAATAAACCCGCACCGCGCTTCGCGTCAATAGGCTCCCCATACTTTGGCATCATGCTGGCATGCATGGCCGTCGTGCTGATCCTGTCCAACATCGGCGCTGCCAAAGGGGTCGTCTTCGGTCCGATCATCACTGATGGCGGATTCTTCCTCTTCCCGCTTGCCTACATTCTTGGCGATGTGATGAGCGAGATCTATGGATTCAAGGTTGCCCGCAAAGCAATCATCACTTCGTTCGCACTGTCAGCATTCGCATCGCTCTGCTACTGGATCATCATCGCGCTGCCCGGCTTCAATGACGATTACGGCAACGCCAAGCAGGCTGCCATCGAAGGCGCACTGGGCCCGGTTCCTCAGATCGTCCTGGCTTCGCTTCTCGCGTTCCTGGCCGGTCAGACCATCAACTCCCTGATCCTGGTCAAGATGAAAGCCCGTTCGGGTGAGAGAACCCTCTGGGCTCGGCTCATGGGTTCATCCGGGGTGGGGGAATTCGTGGACACGCTCATCTTCTGCAGCATCGCGGCCTCGGTCATCGGCATTACGGACTCCGGAAGCTTCGTCAATTACGTGCTGGTTGGCTTTGTGTACAAGGTCGGTGTCCAATACATCCTTGTGCCGGTGACGTCCTTGGTCATTGGCTGGATCAAGAAGCGCGAGCCCAGCTACTGGGTGTGAGCGAGCGTTGGGCCGGGACGCGATGTATGTGAGCGGGCGTTGGCCCGGGACACGATGTATGTGAGCGAGCGTTGGCCCGGAACGCCGTATATGTGAGCGGGCATTGTCGGCTCAGGGGAACCGCAGGGAAGTCCGGTAGTTTCAGAGGATGAAGCTGGGAAACGCCGTGCTCACGGCCGAGAATCTTGTTGCAGGCTATGGCGACCATGCAGTGTGTGGGCCCCTCGACGTCGAGGTTTTCTCCGGGCAGGTACTCGGGATGGTGGGCGAAAACGGTGCCGGCAAGTCCACTTTGCTGCGCACCATGATTGGCGCGCAGGCCGCCATCGAGGGCGATGCCCATGTTCTTGGCTTGATGCCGGACGACCGCTCGGCCCTCTTCCGCAGCAAGGTCTCGGTGCTGCTGGATGAGGATGCCTACTTCGATTCGCTCACGGTGCGTGAGCACCTTTCCTTGGTGGCCCGTGGGCATGGCCTCGCCAACCCCGATGCGGCCGTGGAGGGAGAGATCGACTTCTTCGAGCTTCAAACGGCGGCGGATGCGTTTCCCGATCAGCTTTCCTCCGGGCAGCGCCGCAAGCTCCTCCTGGCCTCGGCGTTCATCCGGCCCTTCGATCTGCTGGTCCTGGACGAACCCGAGCAGCGGCTCGATACCCGCATGCGAGGCCTGCTCGCGCAGCGGATCGCCCGGACCGCCAAGAAGAGTGCCGCCGTCGTCATGGTCACGCACGATGCGGACGTCGCCCAAGCGGCGTGTACCCGGGCGGTAATAGTCGACGACGGCGGTGCGCGCGTGGTTAGCACCGACGAGGCCGTGGCGAGGATTCGCCGGTGAGCATGTCCACTGCTGCCGTAGCGCATCCGGAGTTCGTGGACTTCGACCCCGAGCGTGCCACACGCAGGGTCATTCGCCCGCGCGGCCAGTCCTTGCTCTCCAGGCTCAACGAGCTGTACATCCAGTTCCTGACGTTCGGCGTCGGCCTGATCTACGCGACAGGCCTCCTCAACGGCCTCACTGCCGCAGCAGAGCACGGCTTCGGCGGCCACCTGATTTCGGCCAGCTACGGTGTCGTCCCTGTTGAATATGGTCTAGTGGCCGGGTTCGGGCTCTTGGGTCTGGCGGCCTTTTGGGTGTCGGCCAGGCTCGGGCCGCTGGCTATCACGGCGAATCAGCGGCACTGGTGGTACTCGCTTGCTATCAACCGCGAACCCCTTCTAGCCCGGGGCCTGCGACGGGCAGTCTGGGCTTCCGCCGTCGTCGGGGCCCTCACCACGATTCCAGTAGCAGTCATCAGCGGCTCGGACGCGGTGGTCTTCGCCGGGCGGGTCCTGGCCGGAGCACTGACCGGCGCGGCTATTCTCGCGCTGGCCGCGTTCGCCCAGACGCGGATGGCAGCATCTGCCCGGCCCCAGAGGCCGGCCCTGCGTCCGGCTCGACAGCAAGGCCGGGCAACCTCGTGGCTCCTGGCGACTGCTTCGGGGGCACTCGGCGCGATGCTGTTCGGGACGCTGCAGGGCAACTGGATCTTCGCCGTCGCCCCTGCTGGCGCCTTGATTGCCGCGGCGCTCGGCATGCGAAACAAGCTCTCCAGCGTCCGCACGACATCGCTGCTCAAGGCAGGATCCGCGAGGGGACATGTCCAGGCTGCGCTGACACTCATGGACACCGGAGAGCTCAGCGCCTCGCTTTCCAGCGGCGGCAAGCGGAGCCGGGTGAAGCTCCCGGGCACGCCCCGCACCGCAGCGGGCGCACTCTTCCATGCGGAGGCAACCGTGCTCGCCCGACAACCCGGCCGGCTGTGGCGCTGGGGCCTGGGTCTCGCTGTCGTCCCCTTGACCGGGCTGGTCCGGACGTTCGATTCACCGATCATCCTGCTTCCCGTACTGCTGGCCGCTGCGATCTTCTCTTCCACAGCGGCGGCCGGTCCCCTTTGGCAGTTGCGCATGGCCCCCAGCCTCGATGCCCTTCTCCCGATTTCCAGGACGGCCTCGCGCTGGGTCCACGTCGCGCTGCCGGTCATGCTGATGGGGTTGTGGACGACGGCGGCTGCCGGATTCTTCGTGCTGGCTGGCGGCTTCCGGGTGGAGCTCCTCGTCCTGGGCGCGGCGGCGGGCGGCGGTTTGGGCGCGGGAATGCTGCGGCGAGCCTTCCGCCAGCAGGAAGACCTGACCAAGCTGGTGTACTTGATGCAGCTTGGACGGAGCGGACCCGCCATGCTGGGAACCCGGATCCGGGGCTACGTGCTGAGCCTCTTCGCCTTGGTGCCCCTGGCTTTGGGCATGCTGTTCAACGCCCCCGAACTGCTGGTGGTACCCGCCGTCGTGCTCAATGTGGTGCTCCTGGTGATCGGCGTGACGATGGCGGACCGCCCCTGAGGTCTCCCGGATCGCGAGCTCGCCGGAACGGTGCCGGCTCGCCGGAGCCTTTCGGCGACCGGGGCGCGTTCCGGCGATCTCGACGGCGGGCGCGGCTTGGCGGCCGACGGCGGCAGGCTAACGACGGAGGGCGTTCAGTATCCGGCTCTTGAATTCCTGCTCGCGAAAGAGGTGCTTCCACTCCACGCGGACGAAGCGCCAACCGTCCTCGCTAAGGGCCTTCTCCCGGCGCCGCTCCTGGAAAATCACCTCGGCTGTTGGCTTGAAATCGAAGTACTTGATCTCGCCATCGAATTCCAAAGCGACCTTTGCCTGCCGCCAGGCAAAGTCGAGCCGATGCCGACCTGCCCGGCTCTGCACCTCAACCTGCGGTTCAGGCATCGGCAACTTCAGCCGCGAGATGAGTTCTCGGCACAAGGTTTCGCCGGCCGACTCGGATCGTGCATCAGCGTTGACGAGGGCCTTTCGAAGGTTCCTGACACCGCGTCGGCCATCCAACGCGTCGGCCATGGCCTGCAAAACCGCACGATCAGCGCCAAGCCTGAGTCCGTGGTCCATGAGCACCAGCGCCTGCTTGTAGCTGAGTAGCATGGCGCAATCCACCACTGTCCGCTCCAAGGACGTGACCCGCAAGTTCCCGATTGTCACAACGTCCCTCTCATCGAAAGGCCTGGTGTGACCGCGGACTCCTTGCCAAG
The DNA here is from genome assembly GCF_030209755.1 of Arthrobacter sp. efr-133-TYG-118. Lineage (GTDB taxonomy): Bacteria > Actinomycetota > Actinomycetes > Actinomycetales > Micrococcaceae > Arthrobacter. Next base: position 19,824 of record NZ_JARVRH010000003.1, read on the forward strand.
GCGCTCGCTGGACGGCCGGACCCGCAGCAGTATGTGGATGACGTCGTCGACATTCCAGAGGAAGAGGCGGTGCAGCCGCGCCGCCGAGGTGTGGCTGTATACGAAGTCTCCCGCCGACGTCGTGAGCGTTCCATGCGCATGCGCGTAGATTCGTTGGGTGCTTCGGAGCCAAGCGGATTGCTTCTCCCAGAGCGCGGCCCGGATATAGCAGCCGTACCGTAGCCGGACAAGCTTGCCGCGACGCACCAAGAGCTGGATTGCACGGGAATTGAGCCCGTGCGCGTGGAGTTGATCGGTGCGCCAAAGGTTGCCCTTTTCCGGGGGCGAAGGTGGCTGGGAACGCGTCATTGATCCAGCCTCGCTGGAGGCCGTGGCCCGCGGAAGCCACCTGCTCGCCTATGTGGAAAACGTGGGGTCGCTGGAACGGTGCCGGTTCGCCCGAAGACTCCGGCGAACCGGCACCGTTCCGGCGAGCTCGGCGAGCTCGGCGGGCCCGGCGGACGGGAAGCTACGAGTAGTACTGCCCCAAGGTCTCGGCCTTGAACTCGAAGAAGTCCCCGGATTCGATGGCCAAGCGGGCGTCGTCCACCATCTTCACCACGAAGCGTTCGTTGTGGATGGAGATGAGCGTGGCCGAGACCATCTCATGGGCCTTGTACAGGTGGTGGATGTACGCGCGCGAATAGTTGGCGCAGGTGTAGCAATCGCAACCATCCTGCAAGGGTCCGAAATCCGATTTGTAGCGTGCCCCGGACAGGTTGTACCGACCGGACGGAGTGTAAAAGGCCGAGTTGCGGGCCACACGGGTGGGGGAGACGCAATCGAAGGTGTCGGCGCCGTTTTCGATGGCCGTGAAGATGTCGTCCGGCTCGGAGATGCCCAGGAGGTGGCGGGGTTTGTTCTCGGGAAGTTCCTCGTTGCACCAACGCACAATGGTGCCGAGGTTCTCCTTCTCCAGGGCGCCGCCGATGCCGAAACCATCGAAGGGCATCCCGCCCAGGTCCCGGCAGGCCTTGCGGCGTAGGTCCTCGTACTGCGCCCCCTGGATGACGCCGAACAAGGCTTGATAGGGCTTGCCCACCCGGGAAGCCGTCAGGCGCTCATGCTCCACCACGCAGCGCTCGGCCCAGCGACGCGTGCGCTCCAGTGATTCCTCTTGGTAGCCGCGGGAGTTCTGCAGGGTGGTCAGCTCGTCGAAGGCGAACATGATGTCGGCGCCGATCTGGTGCTGCACCCGCATGGAGATCTCCGGCGAGAAACGGTGCCGGTCCCCGTTCAAATGCGACTTGAACCAGACGCCGTCTTCGTCCACGTGCGCCAGCCGCTCCTTGCCTGGGGCCACGGCGTCGTCAGGCCCTGAAGTGTCCACGGATGTCATGTCGATGACCTTTTTGAACCCCGAACCGAGGCTCATCACTTGGAATCCGCCTGAGTCCGTGAACGTCGGCCCGTCCCAGTTCATGAACGCCCCGAGCCCTCCGGCCGCGTCCAGGATCTCCGGTCCCGGCTGCAGATACAGGTGGTAGGCGTTGGCCAGCAGAGCCTGCGCGCCGAGCTCCTTCATGGATTCGGGCAGCACGGCTTTGACCGTCGCTTTGGTCCCGACGGCGATGAATGCCGGCGTCTGGATCTCCCCGTGGGGCGTGGTGATGGTTCCGGTGCGGCCCAGGAACTCGCCTCCGCCGCCGTGACGGCTGCCGCCGTCGGCGTTCAAAAGGCCCGACGACGGGCGCGTTTCGCTGAGCCTCGCACCCACCTCGAAGGAAAACGCGGACTGCTGGGCAGCCGCGAGTGCGGAAGGATCGGACTCGGAGCTAGACCCGGAACGAGGCAGGGAAGAATCGGCTGGCACCGTTACAGTCTGCCAGCCCCTGAGCGTGAATCGTCAGTGCGAATGCACCTCTGTGGGGTAGTTCTCAGCCTTCCAGCCGTCCCAGCGGGAGCGGATCGAGTCGAGGCTGGCGGCACCCAGGTCGTAGGTCGAAGCGATCACGATAGTGCCGCCGTCGGGCCTCTTCTCCGGAATCACCGGCTGGTCAGCCACAATCAGCAGCCCGTCACCGTGTTCCGCGTAACTATGCACGGTGAGGCCCACTTGGTGGTTGCTGCGGAACCAGACCTTGCCGGAGAGGGCCTCGCCCGTGGGGAGCGTGAGCGAGTATTCCTCCCCAGGAGCCGGGACGTCGGCCAAGCCGAGTTTCTGGATCCCTGAGCCGCTACCGCCGGGCAGGGAGACAAAATGCGTGCGCCGGTGCCCGTGCGGATGCCGTTCCAGGGCGAACCGGAGTTGGTGCAGGAAGGTCAGCCAGCCTTGGGTGATGTCCTCGTCCCACGCGGCCCATTCGGAATCGTGGTCCAAGGCAGCCCTCGTCACGCGGACCTCGGTGCCTCCGCTGACCGGGGTGAGTTCGAAGACGTCCCCGCCGTTTACCGTGAGGCTTGTGTGGTCGGGACCCTCGACCACGGCGGTACTGAAGTAGATTTGGTTGATTTCGTCGCCAAGCTCATCGGCCTCCCAGCCGTGCCATTGAGCCACGAGCGACGGTTCGCGCAGCGAAGTCCAAACTTGCTGCGCGTCGGCATTAACAACAACGCTCAGATTGTTCGTCATGGCCCGAATCTACCGCCGCTGGAGCGAACGCGACAGGTCTTGCGGAATCCTCCGATAGCGCCTAGGCCCGCACGGCCTCGAGTTCGTTCGCGATCCGGTGATCGAGTTCACCTACGCCAAGGGTGTTCGAGCCGCCGTGCGAGCGCAGGAACAGCAGGGTTTCGAGCCGGAGCAGCCGCCATTCACGCTCGGCGTCTCGGTTGCCGTTGTCGATGGAGCGGAAGATTTCCTTGTCGTACAGGTTCGGTTCATTGAGCCCGCGCTGCCGGACCTTGGCGGCGATCCGGGCCTTGAAAGGGTCTGTCTCCACAGTGTCCGGCGCTTGCAGGAGTTGATCGTAGACTTCCCCGCGTTCCGTTTGGCCGAGCTCACGGCAAATGAAGCTGGAAAGGGCCAGGGAACGCTCAACGGACATCCACCGGTCGCGGTTTCCGTCGTAGGGGAGCACGTTGAGAATATCGGCCACCGCGAGGGCGTGGTCCGGATCCCGCAGCTCGATGAAAAGATCGTGGGCCAGGTCGCTCAGATCCCGCAGGCAGCTTCCCGACTTCGTATTGATGCCCTTCACGAGGCGTTCACTCAACACCGCGACGCCGTTCCTGCCGGGGTGCGCTTCGGCAGCGGCGGCCACGACGTCCTCGGGCGAGTCTGTCGGTTCGGGGATCAGTGCGAGCTGCGCGGGATCCGGCGTCGCCGAGGGCACAAGAGGTCCGCTGACAGTCGGTGCCACCGTGGGCAAAGGAGGTACGACGACGGCGGGAACGGCTTCTGCGGGCTCGTCGCCGCCGGTGGAGCTGGCGCCGTCCGGGGTACCGCCGTCGGGCTCGCCGCCGGGAATCGGCTCCGCCGCCGGGGCTGGATCTTCCTCCGCCAGCGTGTCGACGTCGTCGGAAATGACAGCCGCTTCGCCCACCGGAACGCTGGACCCGATCGCGATCCGCACGTTCCCGCCGTCGAGCGTGGTCACCAGGATGAGTGCGGGCGCGCCAAAGTCGTCGTGTTGGAGCTCGATGTGCGTGATTTCCTCCGCGGGACCATCCCCGGGGAGGTACAGGTAGTCCCCGATTTGCAGGGCCCCAGCCTGCTTTTCACGGTATTGCTGGTCGGCTGGGCTGTGAGTCATCGGAAGTCCTTTGGTTCTCTTGGGGTCCGCCCAACAGTCTATAAAACCCCACCGAGCAAATCGGGGAGGTGGCTACTGACCGCGCTGGCTACTGGCCGACGCCGGCGAAGGCCAAAGCCTGGCGTACCAGATTGCCGCGGCCGCCGCTGAATTCCTGCTGCACGTCGTCGCTGAGGATTTCCTGCGGAGTCATCCACGTCAGCTCAAGCGCGTCCTGGCGCGGTTCGCACTCGCCTGTCACGGGGATCACGTAGACAAGGGACACGGCGTGTTGGCGGTCGTCCGTGAAGCCGGTCTGCGACGGCGCCGGGAAGTACTCGGCCACCGTGAACGGCACGGGACTGACGGGCAACTGGGGGAAGGCCAGCGGCCCGAGGTCCTTTTCCATGTGCCGCAACAGCGCGGCCCGGATGGTTTCGCGGTACAGCACGCGGCCGGACACGAAGGAGCGGACCATGGTGCCGTCGGCATCGCCCTGCAGCAGGGTTCCTACCTCGTTGACGAATCCGAGCGGATCCAGACGCACGGGAACCGCCTCCACGTAAACCATGGGGAGGCGGCCGCGGGCTTCGAAGAGGTCTTCATCGGAAAGCCAGCCGGAGTAGGGGTCAGGGGTACGAACACTCATGGTTAAGTTCTACCCCATCCGATCGCGTTCCATGCCGTACGAATCAGAGAGCCAGGATTGCGTCGAGCGAATCGCCGGAGGCGATGCGGGCCAGGATTGCCGGTTCGGCAGCATCCGAGGCTGCGGCCCGGTCCACGACGGCGCTGGCGGCTTCTGCGCTCAGCACCAGAACGCCGTTGCTGTCCGCGAGCACCAAATCACCGGGATTGACTGTGACGCCGCCGAAACTGACCGGTACGTTCACGGCAGAACCAGTGCCGTAGACGCGCTTCGTGGTGAGGGACGAGGTACCGCGGGCAAAGACGGGGAGCGCCGTCTGCCGCAGTTCCAGCAGATCGGTCGCCACACCATCCACGACGACGCCGGCGGCGCCTTGCGCTTTCGCCGCGGCGGCCGTGACGGCCCCCACCGGTGCATGGCGGTGGTCGCCGGACATGTCCACCACCAGCACGCTGCCCGGAGTCAGGGCGAGCAGCGCGCGGTTCATGGCGATGGCGTCGTTGTCGACGATCCGGACGGTGACGGCGGGGCCGGCGATCTTGACGGCGTCGAACCCGTCCTCCGTCAGCGAGGGGTCCAGCAACGATTGGATGGCCGGATCGACAAATCCGTCCTCCAGGAAGTGACCGATAGTGGGGTAGCTGACCTCGGCAAGCCGGGCCAACAGGCCTGCCGAGGACAGAAGCTCCGCCGTGGAAGCCTGGCTCATGCGAGCACCGCCACGCACTCAATCTCAAGGGAGACTCCCCAGAGGCTCACGCACACCGAAGTGCGCGCGGGCTTCGCCGAGCCGAAGTACTCCGTGTAGACGCGGTTGTACTCGTCGAGTTGGTCCTTGCTGGTCAAGTAGGTGTTGACCTTGACCACGTGTGCCAGGCTGGAACCGGCTGCTTCCAATACCGCACGCAGGTTTTCGATGGTCTGCCGGACTTGCCCTTCGAAGGTCTCCGCTTGGTCATCCAGGCCCGTGATGGCCGGGATCTGTCCGGAGGTGAAGACGAAACCGTTGGCGATGACCGCGTGGGAGAAAGGCCCGACGGCGGCCGCCTGGCCAGGGATCTGGGCGAGCCGTGTGATCCCTGTCAGCGAGGTGCTGGGCGGATTCGCGGTGATCTCGGCCGCGTTAGTCGGTAGGGAATCGCTCATTTCGCGGCCGCTTCCACTGCATCCACGGGGGCCTCGTCGACGGCGTCGATGTTGCCGTGACGGGTTTCCGTCAGGACGAACAGCGCAGCCAGGGAGATCAAGGCAGCGGCTGTGATGTACCAGGCAATGGAGGAGCTCTGGTGCGTCAGGCCCAGGAGCCAGGTGGTGATGAACGGGGTAGCGGCGCTTCCGAGGAGACCGGAGAGCATGTAGGCCACGGACAATCCCGAGTAGCGGACCTTGGAACCGAAGAGTTCGGCCAGGAACGTGGCGATAGGACCATAGTTGGCTGCGAAGGCCGTCATCATTCCGAGGTAGGCGACGAACAGCAGGGGTACGGACTTGGTGTCCATGAGCCAGAACATTGGGAAGGCGAAGAGAGCCTCCGCTGCAACGCCGGCGTAGATGATCGGCTTGCGGCCGTACTTGTCCGAGAGCTTTCCGAAGAAGGGGATGAGCACAAAGCATAGTGCGCAGGAAGCCAGGACAACCCAGAGCATGAGGCTCTCCGAGTGGCCGAGGTCCTTCTTGCCGTAGGAAACGCCGGAGGCAACCAACAGAGTGAAGGTGCTGCCGGTAGACAGGGTGGCGATGCCGCCGAGGACAACTTGCTTCCAGTACTTGGCCATGAGGGCGGCAAAGGGCATTTTTGCCTTGGCACCGGCGGTCTTGACGGCCTGGAATGACGGGGTTTCCTCGATGTGGAGGCGGATGTAGATGCCGACAGCCACCAGCAGGCAGGATGCCAGGAACGGGATGCGCCAACCCCAGCTGAGCAGCGCGTCCGAGCTGACGGTGGAAGCGACAATGAGGAACGCGACGTTGGCGATCAGGGTGCCAGCAGGAACGCCAACCTGGACGAGGGAGCCGTAGAAGCCACGGCGGGCGGAGGGAGCATGCTCAACGGTCATGAGTACCGCGCCGCCCCATTCGCCGCCCAATGCCAGGCCTTGGATGACGCGCAGCAAGAGCAGCAACAGCGGCGCCATGATGCCGATGCTGTTGTAGTCAGGCAGCAAGCCGATGGCGAAAGTTGCCGCGCCCATGGTCAGCAAGGAGATCAGGAGCATGGATTTGCGGCCGAGCCGGTCACCGAAGTGGCCAAAGATGATGGCGCCCACCATGCGGGCAATGTAGGCGGAGGCGAAAGTGCCGAAGGCCAGCATGGTGCCGACGATCGGGTCGAAGCTGGGGAAGAAGATCTTGTTGAACACCAAGGCGGAGGCTGTTCCGAACACGAACAGGTCGTACCACTCGACAGTGGTGCCGATGACGCTGGCGAGGGCAATTTTGCGCATCTTGGCCAGGTCAAGCCTGGCTGCGGACGCGGAGGCGGCATTTACCGTTTGGGCCATGAGAAGCTCCAGATGAGTGTGGGGGCGAGTGCCCGGGTGAGGATGCAGATAACTATCCTGTGTTGCGTACCACACTTCAATGGCTGAATTTCCAGCAAAAAACGGCAGAAAATGTGTGTTCACACAACGGCCGCTCTCCTCTGTTTGCAGTCGTCAGGCCTCAGGCCCAGGCCACTACCAGCCGGGCCGCTTGCGCCGGCACGGCCAGATCGATGCCCGTGAGCTCCTGGAAACGGTTGAGCCGGTTGAGGATGGTGTTGCGGTGGCAAAACAATTCCTGCGCCGTGGTGGTGATGTTGCCCGTGTGGAGGAAATTGCGCACCGTCTCGGTCAGTCGCTCGCGCTCGCCGTCGCGGCACTCCGCAAGGGCGGACTCAAGATCGGCCCAGAGGTCCAGGCCCGCGTCCTGAAGTTGCTGCTTGGCGAGCCGGGCCCACGCTGCTGCGGCGGTCAATGGACCTCGGTCCGCGGGCTGGAGCAGCAAAGCGAGGCGCTCCGCCGTCCGCGCTGCGGAGGGCAGGGCGCGCAGACCGGAAAATCCCTCGACATAACCGCAAGGTATTCCAGTGATGGCAGCTGGAATGTAGGCGGGTCCTTCGTCTTGCCGGGCTGCGCCGCTGTAGCTTGCGCCATATGCCCGGGCGGTGCCGCCGGATCCGGACCCGGCGCCCTGGGCTCGGGGCAACGCCCAGAACACGTAGGTGCTGCCGCCGAATTCGTGGACGTAGAGGCGTTGGGACGGTTGGAGCCAGCCCCCTTGGGTGGCAATAGTCCGTAGTTTGGAAGCCGCGTCCCCACTCGCGGCGACGATGGAGAACCTTGCTTCCGGGTCCGTGACCAGGGCTGCCGCGGCCTGGCTGATGGTGTCTGCCGATAGCTCGGACTTGCTGAACAACCGGGCGATGAACTCCCGGCGGATGTTCGATTCCTCCTGGGCCATGCGGACCCGTTCGCTCGAATAGCTCGAGTGGGTTTGGGTGGCAAACTCATCGACCACGCGCCACACCTGGTCTACATGGGATGTCAGGAGCACTGCGTCCTCCGTGTCGGAGATTTGCAGGAGATCTGCCCAGAGAATGCTGAAATCGAGGCGCACGGCTGAAATCAGGGCCTCGGGCGAAATTCCGGCACGGGCCCGTTTGGCGCCCAGTTCCGAAGAGAAGCGCGCCAGTGAATCCTGGCTGCCGTGGGAGTTCGAATGGCGGAACCTCTCGTCCCGCAGTCCGTCTATGAGGCGCCGGAAAGTTTCACGTGCCGTGTTCCGCAGTTCCGGGAGGCTCACCCTATTGTCGGCATATTCGGGGATCTCCTGGACACGTGTCACGAAGAGCTCGACTAGTTCCTCCAGCCGCCCGTGCAGCCCTTCCACGAGCTCACCCCATCGCGCGGCGTCGCCGGCATTCTCTACATTGTGCATTTACACATTCTATGGCCAATATTCCGTGGCACAGAGCTAGTCTTTTTGGGCGGATCTACTGGCACTATGGGAGTAGTCACTGCCGAGTGAGACCAATCACAACCGGCAGTTCCCCGGTTTTCACGGCATAGTTCGAATCTTTTGGAGTAATCATGGCCAGCAGCGCAGGCAGCGCCCCCGCGGATCTGACTCCCGGGATGCCCCGCACAGTCGATGAGAGGGTTACCAGGAAGGTCGCCCTCGCCGCCCTCGTAGGCACGGCGTTGGAGTGGTATGACTTCTTCCTCTTCACCACCGCAGCCGCCCTGGTGTTCAACGCCCAATTCTTCGTCTCGCAGGATCCGTTTGTGGCGGCGATGGGCTCCTTCGCCACCCTCGCCGTCGGGTTCGTCGCACGTCCCATTGGTGGATTCATCTTCGGCGCCCTCGGCGACAAAGTGGGCCGCAAGAAGATCCTCATGGTCACCATCGTCGGAATCGGCGTCGTCACTGGCCTGATCGGCTTGCTGCCGAACTACATGACCATTGGCCTGGCCGCCCCCATCCTCCTGGTGGCCCTGCGGATCGTCCAGGGGCTCGCCGTCGGTGGCGAATGGAGTGGCGCGGTGATCATCGCCGTCGAAAACGCCCCGGTTGCCAAGCGCGCCCGCTACGCGGCGCTGCCGCAGATCGGCTCTCCGATCGGGACCATCCTGTCCTCGGGAGGCTTCTTCGGCATGCTCTTCCTGGTGGGCCAGAACAACTTCGATGCGTGGGGCTGGCGCATCCCGTTCATTGCAGCAATCCCGCTCCTGGCCATCTCCATGTGGATCCGCAGCAGGCTCAGCGAGTCGCCTGAATTCGAGGCACTCATGGAATCCGGCGAGACCGAGCATGCCCCCATCCGCGGCGTGCTGAAGAACAGCTGGCGCCAAATCCTGGTGGGCATGTGCTCGGCGCTGCTCGGCATCGGCGGCTTCTACCTCATTACCAGTTTCGTGGTCTTCTACGGCACCAAGGTCCTGAAACTGCCGTCCGAGCTGCTTCTCCTGGGCACGCTCCTCGCGGCCGCACTCGAAATCGGGGCCTTGGTCTGGGCTGGCAGAATGGGCGAAAAGTTCGGTGCCAGCAAAGTCATCTTGTGGGGTGGCGTGGCCTCGGCCATCGTTGCGGTGCCCGTCTTCCTTGCCATTGACAGCCGCAACCCCGTCCTGGTGGTCGTCGGCATGATGATCGGCGTTGCCGTCCTGTCAATTCCGTATGCCGTCTCGGGCACGGCACTGACGGCATTGTTCGCCACCAAGGTCCGCTACACCGGCGTCGCCATCACTTCCAATACCGCCGGCGTCATCTCCGGCTTCGTGCCGCTGATCGCCACGGCGCTTGTGGCCGCCAACGGCAACTCATATTGGCCGGGCGCCATCATTCTCCTGATTGTTTCCGTACTGACCGCTCTGTCCGGCATCTTCCTGCCCGGCTTGAGCATCAAAGAAGAAGGAATGAAGCATTGAGCACCACTACAGCAGGCCACCTCATCGTCGAGCAGCTTGAACGCGCAGGCATCAAGCGGGTCTACGGCGTCCCTGGCGAGAGCTACCTGGACGTCCTGGACGGACTCCACGACTCCTCGATCGAGACCATCGTCACCCGCCATGAAGGCGGAGCAGGTTTCATGGCGCTGGCCGAAGGCCGCCTCACGGAACTCCCCGGCGTCGCCATGGTGACGCGCGGCCCCGGCGCAGCCAACGCTTTCATCGCTATCCATACGGCGCACCAGGACGCCACGCCCATGATCCTGTTCGTGGGCCTCATCCCCGTGGCTGACCGCGGACGTGAATCCTTCCAGGAATTCGACATCAACGCCTGGTTCGGCAGCACCGCCAAGAAGGTCGTGACTCTCGACGACGCCGCTTCCGCCGCCCGCGTGGTGGACGACGCGATCTTCACGTCGCTCAGCGGACGTCCTGGTCCCGTAGTGATCGGGCTGCCCGAGGATGTGCTGGTGCACACTATTGATGAAGGCACCGTGGAGCCGCGCAGGGTCGCCCGTCCCGGTCCCTCAGCCTCGGCCTTGGCCGAACTGGAAACGCGTCTCGCCGGAGCCGCCAAGCCGCTCATTGTGGTGGGTGGCGAAGGTTGGACACAGGAATCCGGGGACGCGCTAGCCGCCTGGGCGGCACGCCACAGCATTCCGGTCGTGGCCGATTTCCGCGCCTACGACGCCGTCCCGCACAGCAGCGAGTCCTACGCAGGCTTCTTGGGCTACGGCCGCAGCGACGCCACCGCGGCGCTCCTGGACGACGCCGACCTGCTCATTTTCCTCGGTTGCGTCCGCGGCGACGTCCTCTCCGACGGCTATACCCGCGGCCTTAATGCCGCCACAGTCGTGATCAACCCGGATCCTGACCTCCTCGGCCACTTCGGCCGGGTGGACCAGCACATGACCGCCGACGTCTCGGCGTCCTCTCTGGCCATCGCGGACACGGAATCGGCCGTGCGGCCCGCCGCAGGCTGGTTCCAGGATGCCCGGGCAAATTACCTCAAGTTCTCCTCGGCCCAACCTGACGGCGTCCACGGAGCGGACACAAACACAGTGGATCTCGGCGTCGTCATGGAGATCCTCAAGCAAGAAATGGACGACGATGCCGTCCTCACCTTCGGTGCGGGCAACCACGCCCTGTGGCCTGCCCGCTACCTGAAGCACAACAGCGCCAACTCCCTGGCCGCTCCGCGCAACGGAGCCATGGGCATGGGAATCCCGGCCGCCGTTGCTGCGTCCCTGGCCTACCCTGGCCGACAGGTCATCTCGGTGGCCGGCGACGGCTGCTTCATGATGAACGGCCAGGAAATCGCGACGGCGATGGGCCACGGCGCGCAGTTCGTCGTACTGGTGGTGGACAACGGCATCTTCGCCACCATCCGCGAGCACCAGGAAGCCCACTACCCGGGCCGCCCGTCCGGCACGCACATGACCAATCCGGACTTCGCGGCCCTGGCCCGCTCCTACGGCGGCTACGGCGAGCGCGTGGACAGGGCGGAGGACTTCGCTGCAGCGTTCCGCCGCGCGGTCGACTCCGGCCTCCCGGCCGTATTGCACCTCCCGCAGGACCCCACCACCCGTTCCCCCAAGAGCAACTGACTGGAGCCTCACGTGATCACGCTCAAGAACATCATCAACGGCCAAGCGATGGACGCCCCGGCGAGCCTGCCCTTCTTCGATCCCCGGAGAGGTATCCAGATCGGCACGGCCCCGGATAGTGACGCAGTCGCCGTCGACCTCGCCTTCCAGTCCGCTGCCGCCGCTTTCAAGAGCTACAAGCGCACGACGCCGGGCGAGCGCCAGGCGCTGCTGTTGCGGCTCGCTGACCTCATCGAAGCCAACGTGGACCGGCTTCTGGACGCCGAGGTGGCGTGCACGGGCAAGCCGCGGGCCGTGACCCGCGAACTGGAGATCCTGCGCGGCGCCGACCAATTGCGCTTCTTCGCCGGAGCTTGCCGCGTCGTGTCCGGCACCGCGTCCACAGAGTACGTGCAGGGCTTCACGTCCACCATCCGACGCGAACCGCTGGGTGTGGTCGCGCAGATTACTCCGTGGAACTACCCGTTCATGATGGCCATCTGGAAGATCGGGCCGGCGCTGGCGGCGGGAAACACGCTGGTTTTGAAGCCCGCGGACACCACCCCCTGGTCCACCGTGATCCTGGGCGAGCTGGCCCAGGAGGTATACCCGGCCGGCGTCGTGAACATCGTCTGCGGAGGCCGTGAAGCCGGTGCCGCGATGGTGGACCACGAGATCCCGGAGATGGTGTCCATCACTGGTTCCACCCGGGCGGGCGCCCAAGTCATGTCCGCTGCGTCCAAGACGCTGAAGGATGTCCACTTGGAGCTTGGCGGAAAGGCGCCGGCGATCGTTTTCGCCGACGTTGATATCGCCCGCACAGCGCAGGAAATTGCGCTGAGCGCGTTCTTCAACGCGGGCCAGGACTGCACAGCCGTGACCCGGGTGCTGGTTCACGAGGACATTCACGACGAGTTCGCCAAGGCCCTCGGCGCTGCGGCCACCGCGCTGACCCTCGGGGATGACGCCTCGGATCTCGGGCCGCTGAACAGTGCCGGGCAGCTTGAGCGCGTGGAAGGCTTCATGACCCGGCTTCCGGCGAACGCCACCGTCCTGTCGGGCGGCAAGCGCACCGGGGCCGGGTACTACTTCGAACCGACAGTGATCGACGGCGTCTTCCAGACTGACGAGGTGGTGTGCGACGAGATCTTCGGCCCCGTGGTCACGGTCCAGCCTTTCTCCACCGAAGAGGAGGCGCTTGAGCTGGCCAACGGGACGAAGTACGCCCTGGCCTCCAGCGTTTGGTCCAACAACCACGGCGTGGTCACTCGCGTGTCCAATGAGCTCGACTTCGGCGCGGTGTGGATCAATTGCCATCAGGTCATTCCGGCCGAGGCGCCGCATGGTGGTTTCAAGCACTCCGGCACGGGCAAGGACCTCTCCGTCTTCGGGCTGGAGGACTACACCCGGATCAAGTCCGTCACCACCTCGCACCGCTAGGCCATTGGTATGAAACTCGACCTGCTGCTGCGCAACGCGGACATCATCACCATGGACCCGGACCGTCCCAGCGCCCGCTCGCTGGGAGTTTGGCGGGGCCTCGTGGTGGGACTCGATGAAGACGTGGATGACCTTGCCGCCGCAGAGATCCTCGATCTCGGGGGCGCCACCGTCACGCCCGGCTTCATTGACGCACATTGCCACACCACGTGGTTCGGGCTGGGCCTGGCCGAGCTGGATGTGTCGAAGGCGCGGGGGCTGGAGGAGTTGTACGGGCTGTTGGAAGCTGCCGGCCCGGCTTCCGGGACCGACGCCGGCGCTGGCGTCAAGGCGGAGTCTTGGCTCATGGCCACGGGCTTCAGCCAGCAGCGGCACGGCGGCGAGTTCCCGGACATCCGCGAACTTGACCGCATCACGGGGGAGCGGCCGCTGTTCATGCGGCACAACTCCGGGCACATGGCCGTGGTCAACTCAGCCGCACTGCGGCTGGCTGGTGCCGAATCGCCGTCGTACGCAGATCCCGACGGCGGCGTGATCGTCCGCGACTCCGCGGGGAGGCCCACGGGACTCGTGCAGGAAACGGCACAGGCACTGATCCAGCAGCTGATCCTGCCGTACTCGATCGATCAGATCGCGGCGGCGTTGGAGCGGGCCACGCGGCACTACGCCTCCGAAGGCATCACCAGCTTCACCGAGGCGGGCGTGGGCGGCGGCTGGATTGGCCACAGCCCGGTGGAAATCGCGGCATACCAGCGGGCAGCCGCCAACGGAAGGCTCCACGCCCGCGCCCAGGTCATGCCCGTGCTGGACGTTTTGCACCGGGTTGACGGCCATGGCGACGACGGTCCGGGCGACGGTCCCGCTGCGGCAGGCTTGGACCTGGGCATCACGAGCGGCTTCGGCAACGAGTACCTCTCCCTTGGCCCGGCCAAGGTTTTCCTTGACGGCTCGCTCCTCGGCGAAACCGCCGCGGTCAGCCACGAATTCTGCAGCCACGGGCAGAAGGACAACACCGGCAACACGGGCTACTTCCAAGCCGAACCCGCTCTCCTGCGGGAACGGATCGAGGCTGCCTATGCCTCGGGATGGTCCATAGCGGCGCACGCCATCGGAGACCGGGCCGTTGACCTCGCGATCGACATTCTTGCGGATTGCGACGCCACCTACGGCCCGCGCAGCATGCCGAACCGGATCGAGCACGCCTCCATGACCAGACCGGAACAGCTCCGGCGGCTCGCCGCGGCGGGGATCGCAGTGACTCCTCAGTCCAGCTTCTTCCACGACGGCGGCGACAGCATGGCCGCGTCGCTCGGTCCGGAGCGACTGCGCTGGGCCTACCGCGCGTCGTCGTTCCTGTCCGCAGGAGTGACGCTGGCCGGAAGCTCCGACCGTCCCGTTGCGGACGGAAACGTTCTGCGCGGCATGCAGGCCTTCGTGGACCGGAGAACCTCGACCGGCGCGGTGTTCGGCAACCCGTCCGAGCGGCTCAGTCCGCATGAGGCGCTAGCCGCCTACACAACGGGAGCGGCCGCGGCCACGGGAATGTCGGCCGTGAAGGGCTCACTGGCTCCGGGCAAGCTTGCCGATTTCACCGTCCTGTCCGGCTCACCGCTCCGCGCCCACAGAATCGCGGAGTTGGAAGTCCTGGCCACGGCCGTCGGCGGCCGTTTCACGCACAACACTTTGACCTCGCTCCAACACAGTTCATAGATTCAACACAGTTCATAGGGGAACCAATGACGTCCACCACCAGCTTCACCGCCCAGGACACGGCCTTCGTCCACGACTTCCACACCATGAGCGCGTTCGGCGCCACCGCAAACGGCGGCGTGGACCGGCAGGCCGCCAGCCAGCCCGACGGCGAACAGCGCCACTGGCTCACCGGCTTGCTCGAAGCCCGCGGCTTCACCGTCCGTTTCGACCGTGTCGGCAACCAATGGGGTCTCTATGAGGCCGTGCCGGGAGCTCCGTTCGTTGTGGTTGGCTCGCACATGGATTCCCAGCCGACGGCGGGACGTTATGACGGTGCCTATGGTGTCCTGGCCGCCGTGCATGCGGCCTTCCGGCTGGTTGACAAGTGGAACGCGCCCGGAGCTGAGGCACCCAAGTTCAACGTCGCCGTCGTGAACTGGTTCAACGAGGAAGGCAGCCGCTTCAAGCCCTCGATGATGGGGTCTTCCGTGTACACCGGAAAGCTCCCGCTGGAGGCGGCGTTGGCCACCACGGATGCCGCTGGGATTTCCGTGCAGGACGCCCTGGACGCCATCGCTTGCCGTGGTTCATTCGACGGACCCGAGGCGGCATACTGCGCGGAGATCCACATCGAACAGGGCCGCAGCATGGAACGGGAAGGCATCACGATCGGCCTGGTGTCGTCCAACTGGGCAGCCAACAAGTACGAATTCGTGGTCCACGGCGAGCAGGCACACACGGGCTCCACAGTCATCGCGGACCGCAAGGACGCCCTGCTGGGAGCCTCGATGCTGGTGGTTGCCGCACGGGACATCGCCAACCGCTTCCCCGGAGCGTTGCACACTTCGGTGGGACAGCTGAACGTCTACCCGAATTCGCCCGTTGTGGTGCCATCCCGGGTCAACTTGCTGCTGGACCTGCGCAGTGCGGACGAATCCGTACTCGCCCAAGCCGATGCCCTGCTGCACGAACGCATTGCGGAAATCGAGGGGCTGGCCAACGTTTCGGTGGAACAACACCATTCGCACTCGTGGCCGGTCACTCCTTACCAGCCCGAGGGGGTGGAACTCGCCGCCAAGGTGGCCGCCGATCTGGGGCTGTCCAACAAGGAAGTCATGACTTTGGCCGGGCACGATTCCATCAACATGAAGGACATCGTTCCCACGGTAATGCTCTTTGTTCCCAGCGTGGACGGCATCTCCCACAACGAGCACGAATACACCAAGGACGAGGACATCGTAGCTGGCCTGGCGATGCTCACCGAAGTGGTCAACCGGCTCTGCAACGGAGCGCTGGAGGACTAGCCAAACGCCCGCTCACCTATATCGTCCAATCGGGCGACGCTCGCTCACGTATGTGGCCAATATCGGGATCCCTTCTGCAGATGATCTGAGCGAGCGTTGGGGAAAAGACCGATATAGGTGAGCGAGCGTTGGGGGAAAGACCGATATAGGTGAGCGGGCGTTGGGGGAAAGACCGATATAGGTGAGCGGGCGTTGGGGGAAGGTGAGCGGGCGTTCGGCTATGCAGGCCCGGCCACACTGATGGTCCCGCCGCGCGGGGCCTGGATCGTGAGTATCGAGCCGGTCCGGGCGGCGGAGAGTCCTGCGGCGGCGAGCCGGGCCTCCAGAGCTGCGAGGTCGCCGTCGTACTCGAAAGAGAGGCCTCCCCCAGCCGGCTCCGAAGACTCCCGAACCAGCAGGATGCCGCCGTTCCTCGTGCTGAAATCCGCGAACTTCGAGGACACCTGCCGCGACCGCGCGCCGATGTTGCGCAACTCCTGTGCAGCCCCGGGCACATCCGGCGTGAGCCATGTCCCGACGACGGCGAGGTCCGGATCCGCTTCGGGGCTGGTGGTGCGGCTGCTCGCCTTATCGGCAAGGAACGCGAAGCCGTCCCGGGCGGTAATACGCACGGCCTGCCCGTGATCGGCATCGAAGAGTTCGGCGCGGGTTCCGTCCGCAACGGTGCGTCGGGCGAACTCGGCCAGGTCCCCGACCTCGACGCCGAATACCGTAGTGCCGTCGTCGGGCGAGTCAGTGGCCGTACGGTGCAAGGCCACCCGGCCCGAGCCTGCGTCGAACTCGACCCAGTCGCCGTGGTCCTCGATGCACACGAGGCCTAGCATCGTAAGAAGGTGCTTCCAGGCGGCGACATCGGACGTGAACTGGATGGGGCGGACGCGCAGCATGGATCCTCCGGGACAACTCGTGGGCTTTCGCCACAGCCTAGCTGGCACCAGAATGGGGCCATGGCTGTTGAACTTGAAGAACTGATCGTCAAAGACGCTGCCGAATGGCGTTCCTGGCTCGAAATGAACGGCGCCGATAGCCCTGGCGTGTGGCTCGTGCTGCACAAGAAGGGAGGCAACGTGACGGAACTGGATTACGCCGCTGCCTTGGATGAGGCCCTTTGTTTCGGTTGGATCGACGGCCAGGGCAGAAGGCGCGACGACGAGAGCGTCTTCCAGCGCATGACCCGCCGCGGCCCCAAAAGCCCATGGTCCAAACGGAACGTGGGGCATGTTGCCCGTTTGGAGGCTGAAGGCAAGATGACCCCGGCCGGATGGGCCGCCGTCGACAGCGCCAAGGCGGACGGGCGTTGGGAATCTGCCTACGTGGGCCAAGCGGACGCGGAAGTTCCGGAGGACCTTGCCGCGGCAATCGCAGCGGTTCCCGAAGCGCAGGCGATGTTTGACGTGCTGACGTCGGTCAACCGCTATGCCCTGATTTACAGGACCAACTCGGTGAAGAAGCCGGAAACGCGGGCCAGGAAGATTGCTGGTTTTGTCGAGATGTTGGCACGGCAGGAGACTCCGTATCCGCAGAAGAAAAAGCCGGCGCCTGAGGCGGAGTAGCCCTACTCGGGGTTCTCGGGCTTTTCGGGATTCTCGGCGGACAGCGCGACGATCCAGCCCGGAGTGTCCTCACCGAGCCGCTGGTCCAACACGACCCTGGCCTTTGCTGCGGCGATCCGCACTTTGCGGTCTTCAGCGCTCGCCGAGGCGGGACGCTGCGAGGGGGCGAGCGCGCGGGTTTCGGATGCTGTGGCGGCTGCAAGGAGTTCATCCTCAGTGCCGACTTTGAGGAGCGCTAGTTCCTCCTGCGACGCGAGTTCGCTTCGGCCCAGGATCTCGATGGCCTTCTGGCCCATTTCGGCCTCGGAGCGGCTGCGGGACAGGGACGCATCCAGCGCCCACTGTGCACGGCGCCACCACTCGGACTTGTTATCCGACCGCGCCTTCTGCCGCAGGGACAGGAGCCCCACGATTGCGGCAACGATCGCCGCGACAAGGACAGCGAGCGGGCTGAGCGCGCCAAGGATCTGCCACCATTCCGCCGGCGGAGCGACCACGGTGACAGGCAACGGACTCGGGGACGGGTTCACAGCTCCAGACTAGGCCTCGGCACTGACAATTTCCGGACGCGCGCGGCGGCTTCCAGCACCATCCACGCCTGCAGTTGGGTGGAGAGTTCGACGGCGGTGCCCTGCGGGTACGTTTCGGCGGCCGGACGCTGTGGTTCCTTCGAGAAGATGAGCCAGTCGTCGTCGTACTTTCCGGACGTCCCGCGGGCAGCGTCGGTGCGCACGGTCCGCCCCGCCCACAGCGCCTCCGCGGTCTCGAGCACTAGTTGTCCGGCGGTAGCGCGGGTGGGCGCGGGCAAGCGAACGTCCCCGGCGGCGAGGGCCAGGTACCGGACGAGGATTCCGCTGAAGAGTCCGCCGTCGCCGGTGCCTTCACCGCGAAGAACGAGCCTCCCCTGAGTGTCAGGCCCACAGACGGTCAGATGTTCGGCCACCGAGTCCACCAAGGCGGCCGCGCGTGCCAGGTTCGCATCTCCACCCAACTCCAACAAGGCACCGAGCACTGGGCCCTGGTTGTAGGTGTAGACCTCGTCCGCGAGGACGAGCTTGCCTTCCTTGATCCAAGCGCCGTCGAGGTATAGGCCCCGGGTGGGTTCGAAGAGGGTGACGTCGAGCCAGTCCAGGAGCCGTTGGGCCCGCTCCGGGTTGCCGGTCCGTGCGAAGTGCAGGGCCACCGGGCCCGTGGCGGGAGTGTTCTTGAAGTCGCGTGTGGTGCTCCAGAAGGTGCCGCCGCCCATGTGTTCGGTGGAGGCCGATTCGAACTGCGGAGAAAGTCTTCTCTGCAAGCGGGCGTTGCGCGGGCGGCCGGGCTGGTGCGCGTTTTCGGCCAGGGCGTCCAAGCGCAGGGCGGCGAGGGCCAGCCATGCCATGTCGTCGTAGTAGCTGTTGACGTAGCGCAGGAAGTTGCGCAGCCGGATGGTGGTGACCAGGTGTGAAGCCAACCGGCCCGCGCTCGGGCGATCACCGCCGTCGAACCTTGCTCCCGAGGCCAGTTCGCGCAACCCGGCGTCCACCAGGCAATCGACGTAGTGCGCCTGCCACCAGTAGTTCCATGGTTGGAACGGAAACCGCCTGGAGGGCCGGGTCGACGCCGCGAGGTGGGTTCCGGGAAGGAAGAGGAGGCGCCGTCCGAAATGCCGGGTGACCGAACGTGCGGCGCGGTCGGCTCGCGCGGCCCAATCCGGTGTTCCGGAGGTGCCCTGCGGGGTGTCGGGGGCGGACATGGTGACAGCCTAACGCTGCGCGCTTGGCCGCAGGCCCCTCCCCGGTGCACAATCAAAGTGATTCAGTTAACATTCATTAACGGATTTTGGTTCTGCATCAAGGAGGATGGATGGACATCAAGGGCGCAGTTGCGTTGATAACCGGCGGGGCTTCGGGACTGGGGGCCGCAACAGCAAGGCGATTGCTCGACGCCGGAGCATCGGTAGTGCTGCTTGACCTTCATTCCTCTCCCGGTGAGGCTCTCGCCAGCGAACTCAATGCCTCGGGAGCCGACGGCAGGGCCGTGTTCGTCCCAGCCGACGTCACCAATGAAGAGCAAGTGCAAGCCGCCGTCGAGGCCGCCGTCGCGCTGGGTCCGCTCCGGATCCTGGTCAACTGCGCCGGCGTCGCTACCCCGGGCAAAGTGCTCGGCAAGGACGGCGTGCTCCCACTCGAGAACTTCAACAGGGTCATCCAGATCAACCTCGTGGGCACATTCAACGTGATCCGCCTGGCTGCCGCCGCGATGGCCCGGAACGAGCCCGCGTCTACCGAACTCGGCGGGGAGGAACGCGGCGTCATCATCAACACGGCCTCCGTGGCGGCTTTCGACGGCCAGATCGGGCAGCCCGCGTACGCCGCGTCCAAGGGTGCCGTGGCCGCGATGACGTTGCCCCTGGCCCGTGAATTTGCGCGCTCGCTGGTGCGTGTCATGGCCATCGCACCGGGCATTTTCGAAACCCCCATGCTGGCAGGCCTGCCCCAGGACGCGCAGCTCTCCCTTGGCCAGCAGGTACCGCACCCCGCACGTCTTGGCCGTCCCGCCGAGTACGCCAACCTCGTGGCGCACATCGTGGAAAACGCCATGCTCAACGGCGAAACCATCCGCCTCGACGGCGCCATCCGGATGGCACCGAAGTGAGCCAGGCGCACAAGCTGGCGGCCGCCGTCGAACACCCGGCTGGTTCTCTGCCTTCGGCGGATTTTTTCGATTTCGAATCGCTCCTCAGCGTGCAGGAACAGCGCAAGCTCAACGAGCTCCGGGAATTCCTGGCCGCGGAAATCGCGCCCTATGCCAAGGACTGGTGGGACAAGGCCGAGTTCCCGGCGCACATCCTGCCCAAGCTCGCCGCGCTTCGCCTGAGCACCCCGACGCACCGCGGTTACAGCAACCTGTTCGCCGGGTTGGTGATCGCTGAAATGACCCGCGTGGACACCTCCATAGCCACGTTCTTCATGGTCCACCACGACCTTTTCATCGAGGCGCTCTACGAGTTCGGCTCCAAGGACCAGCAGGACCGCTACCTGGACGACGCCTCCAATCTGCGGACCACGGGAGCGTTTGCGCTCACGGAACCGGATCACGGGTCCGACGTGGCCGGCGGCTTGCAGACGGTGGCTCGCCGGGTCGCAGGGGGAGCCGACGACGGCGGCGACTACTGGGTGCTGAACGGCGCCAAGCGCTGGATCGGCAACGGGACGTTCTGCGATCACATGCTGGTGTGGGCCCGGGACGAAGCTGACGGCGCCGTCCGAGGCTTCATCGTGGACGCCACGCTGCCCGGGGTGACACGGAGCAAGATCGAGAACAAGATCGCCCTGCGCACCGTGCAAAACGCCGACATTGTCCTCAAGGACGTGCGGATTGCCGAGGCGGATCGCTTTTCCGGGATCAACAGTTTC
Source organism: Arthrobacter sp. efr-133-TYG-118 (assembly GCF_030209755.1). Classification (GTDB taxonomy): domain Bacteria; phylum Actinomycetota; class Actinomycetes; order Actinomycetales; family Micrococcaceae; genus Arthrobacter. The sequence goes on from NZ_JARVRH010000003.1 coordinate 40,585, forward strand.
GCCGACACCAACCACCTGCTGCGAGGGTCCAGGCTCATGGTGGCCTGGCAGGCTGTGGGACAGCAGTTGGCGGCGTTCGACGTCGCCCGGAAGTACGCCCTCGAACGCCAGCAGTTCGGCCGCCCGCTGGCGAAGTTCCAGCTGATCCAGCAGCAATTGGTGGACATGCTCGGAAATGCCGTGGCCAGCATGGGCATGATGGTGCGGATCGCCCAGCTGCAGGAAGATATCTACACGGACAGCAAGGGAGTGCGGCACGGCGGAGCCCAAATGGCCCAAGTGGCCCTGGCCAAGGCGTACTGCAGCGCCCGGATGCGCGAAACCGTGGCGATGGGCCGGTCCATCCTGGGCGGGAACGGCATAGTGACCGATTACCGGATGGCAAAGATCTTTGCCGATGCCGAGGCGATCTACACGTACGAAGGATCGTTCGAGATCAACTCGCTCATCGTAGGCCGGGCCGTGACAGGAGTTTCCGCGATCGTTTGAGGGGCGCGGTCGGGGGCAGGAGTTTCCGCGATCGTTTGAGGGGCGCGGTCGGGGGCAGGAGCCGGAGGCCGGGCGCGGTCTGGGGATCGATTCCGGGCGAGGGGCGCGCCAAACCGGGGCTTGTTTCCCAGGCCGGAGCTTGAAGCGCGGCGATGGGAAACAAGCCCCGGTCTGAGTCTGAGGCCTTAGCCTCCGGACAATTGGTCCTCCAGATTGAAGATTTCCGTGAGTTGGACGAAGCCTTGGTCCGGCGCCCGTTCGTCGTCTTCGAACAGGAGCGCCATTTCCGCCTGCCAGCGGGCATTCACATCGGTCAAGGCCATTCGCGCACGTGCGGCGTCGAAATCGTCGCATTCCACGTATCCCACCAACAGCCCGTCGTCGGCCAGGAACAACGAATAATTGCTCCAGCCGGCCGCCTTGAGTTCACGGAGCATCTCCGGCCACACAGCCGCGTGCCGGCGTCGATATTCGGGAATCTGGCTGGGTTTGACCGAGGAACGGAAGCAGACGCGCATGTGGATTCTCCTCTTCTGTGAATCGTTTCATTCAAAAGCCGCGATTCGCCGTCGTAATCGCTTGGGTTACCGGGCGCCGCTCCGGAGCTGGCGGTACTCCTCGCGGGCAACTGGCGTCGCGTTCGCCGTCCCCAGTTGGTTGAGCGGGATACGGTAGGTTTCACGGGCCGACCAGGCGGCAACGGCGCCGATGACACAGATTCCGAAGCAGATGGACCCGATGATGAGCGGGACATTCGCCGATCCCGGCGGGGCGATTGCCGTGAAGATGCTCGGAAGGAACGCGGTGATGACGAGGCCGATGTTCTGCGAGATGGCGAATCCCGTGACGCGGGTGCGGGCGGGGAAGAGCTCCTGGAAGAAGCTGGCGAAGGTTGCATTCCAGACCTGGTACAGCGTGCCCCACATGATGATCGAGAGGACGATCGTGAGCAGTACGTTGTTCTGGCTCACCGCGTACAGGTAGGCGTAGGCCAGCACGCCGGAGCTCAACGAGCCGAAGATCATCAACGGCCGGCGGCCGAACCGATCCGACAGATCTCCGAACAAGGGGATAAGGGCGAGTGCGACGACGTTGGCCAGGACCGGGATCCAGAGGTAGACAGTGGTACTCATCCCGACGCCGTAACCCGGCTGGGTGGCGTACGCCGCGCCGAATACTGCGACGGTGACGCCGACGACGTTGACCAAGGTCATGCAGATTGCCCGGACCACGTCCACGCCGCTTTCCCGCAGAACGCGGACGATCGGCATCTTCGGGATCTCCCGGTGCGCCTTTTCTTCAGTAAAGATGGGTGTTTCTTCGACCCGGCGGCGGATCATGTACCCGGCGAACACCACAAGGGCGCTGAGGAGGAAGGGAATGCGCCAGCCCCAGGATTTGAACGCATCGTTGGAGAGCACAGCGGAGAGCGGGAGGAAGACAGCCGCCGCGATGATCTGCCCGGCCTGGGTGCCTTGGAGCGCGAAGCTTGCGTAGAAGCCCCGACGACCGAAGGGTGCGTGCTCCACGATCATGGCGCTGGCGCCGCTCAGCTCGCCGGCCACCGCGAAGCCCTGGATGAGCCGGACGGCAACCAGGAGGACGGGGGCCAGAAGCCCGACCTGGCCATAAGTCGGCAACAAAGCGACGGCGAAGGTCGACGCGCCCATCATCAACATGGCCAGGACCAGGACGTTCTTCCGGCCGTGCTTGTCGCCCCATTGTCCGAGGACGAACGCACCAATCGGGCGAGCCACATAGCCCACGGCGTATGTGCCGAGCGAAGCGATCAGTGCAACGGTCGGGTTTCCAGCGGGGAAGAAGACGCCCGGGAAGACGAGCGCTGCGGCCTGCGCGTAGATGAACCAGTCGTAGTACTCAAGGGCGCTGCCGATCCAGCCGCTGGCTGCCGCTTTCCTCGTGGTGCTGGACGGTCGCGGTCCGGTTGAACTTCGCTGCGTGCTCGCGTCGATCTTCATATTGTCCTCCTTTGGACAAGTCGTTTTGGGCCACTGGAAGGGCCTTCCCGTCTTTGGGTCTGGTTTCCAGTAGGAGGGCGGCGCCATCGCAAGAATCGGTTTGAACTTCCGCTTGGTATGCGCTTTCCCAACTGGTAAGCGCTTTCCATGAGACACCCCTGCGGCCCCGCTGTCAAGGGGAAATTGTTGTGCCGGTCACACCGGCGGACTCTCGGCCCGGCGTGATCGGGTCATCGATGGAGCCGCCCCGAACCCAGGGAGCTAGGGCGAACCCGTGCTCCTGCGGAGGGTGACGCTCCCGACGACGGCGGCCGCACCGCCGTTGTCGTTGGAAAGGGTCGCCATAGTTGCAAGCCGTCCGATTTCTTCCAGCGGCAGGCTCACGGTGGAGAGCGCTGGCCGGAAGTCCCGGAGCCATTCGATGTCGTCGAACCCTGCGAGACTTGCGTCGTGGGGGACCCTGAGCCCCTGGTCCCTCAACGCGGCGGCCACGCCGATAGCCATGACATCGTTCGTGCCGAAAATGCACAAGCGTTGATCCGGCGCCGATCGGTCGGACGCCTTGATCCGCCAGGCCAGTTCAATGCCGGCGTCGAAACCGCCGTTCCGGTTGAACGCAACGTGCACAATATCCGCGGCGGGCTGGCCGGCGTCGGACAAGCCTCGTTGGAATCCCATGACGCGCTCATCCGAAGTGGTCAGCCCCTCCGGCCCGGCCACAATGACGAACGGCCCTTTGTGGGTACGCGCCAGATCCCGCGCCAGGTCCCGCGCAAGTTGCTCGTTGGGGACAGCGATGGTGCGGTAGCTGTCCGTTTCGGCGACGCCCAGAATCGCCTGCCCGACGACGCCCACGCGCCCGCCGTTGCGGCAGTAGCGGTCCAATTCGGCGGCTAGGTCGGTGTTCGCGCGGGCGTCCTCGGAACGTGTTGAGCGCGATCCTGCGATGACGATCGACTCGGCCCGCCGTGCAGCGAAGGCGGCGACAGCTTCCTTCTCCTCGGCGGGTGTGCCGTTGGTTGTGGCGAGGAGCACCATCCGGCGCTCTTGCCGCGCCGCGGCCTGGACGCCTTGCGCTATGGCGGAAAAATATGGGTCGGCGATGTCGTGCACAATCAGCCCGATCAGCCCGGAGCGCGCTTTTGCGAGGCCCTGGGCCTGGGCATTCGCGATGTAGCCGAGGGTGTCGGCCGCCTGCCGGACGCGCTCGGCGATCTCCGGTGCGGGCGTCCTGGCAGAGCCATTGAGCACCCTGGAGGCCGTGGCGGGGGAGACGCCGGCCAGTTTGGCCACTTCGGACAGCGTGCTTGCAGTCACGGACAACTCCTCTTCAAAAGCCTCAGTCTCGGGCACTTTCAGCAACATCCGATTATTGCAGTCCTAACCAGCCTCGGGAAAGCGATTGCCAGACCTGGAGTCGCGTGTCATCATGAATGCATTGGGAATGCGCTTTCCCACTTCATTTACTTTCCATTGAAGAGGACTCATGGGCTACGAAACAAAGACGATCCGCATCGCCATGAACGGCATCACCGGCCGGATGGGCTACCGCCAGCACCTGCTGCGTTCCATCCTCCCCATCCGGGACGCCGGCGGCTTCACCTTGGCAGACGGCACCCGCGTCCAGGTTGAACCGATCCTGGTGGGCCGCAACGAAGCGAAAATCCGCGAACTCGCCGAACTCCACAAAGTCTCCGAGTGGTCCACCGACCTCGACGCAGTCATCAACGACCCCACGGTGGACGTCGTTTTCGATGCGTCGATGACCAGCCTCCGCGCGGCAACGCTGAAGAAGGCAATGCGCGCCGGGAAACACATTTTCACTGAAAAGCCGACGGCGGAGACGCTGGAAGAAGCCATCGAGCTGGCCCGGATCGGCAAGGAATCCGGCGTGACAGCGGGCGTGGTGCACGACAAGCTTTACCTGCCGGGCCTGGTCAAGCTGCGCCGCTTGGTGGACGAAGGCTTCTTCGGCCGCATCCTCTCCATCCGCGGCGAGTTCGGCTACTGGGTGTTCGAAGGCGACGTCCAGGCAGCGCAGCGCCCATCCTGGAACTACCGCAAGGAAGACGGCGGCGGCATGACAACGGACATGTTCTGCCACTGGAACTATGTCCTGGAAGGCATCATCGGCAAGGTCAAGAGCGTCAACGCCAAGACCGCCACCCACATCCCGGCCCGCTGGGACGAACAGGGCAAGGAATACAGGGCCACGGCCGACGATGCCTCCTACGGCATTTTCGAGCTCGAAACCCCGGGCGGTGACGACGTCGTCGGCCAGATCAATTCCTCCTGGGCCGTCCGCGTCTACCGCGACGAACTCGTGGAGTTCCAGATCGACGGCACGCACGGTTCCGCCGTCGCGGGCTTGAACAAATGCGTTGCGCAGCAGCGCGCCCACACGCCCAAGCCCGTGTGGAACCCGGACCTGCCCGTCACGGAGTCCTTCCGCAGCCAGTGGCAGGAAGTCCCCGCCAACGCCGATCTGGACAACGGGTTCAAGCTGCAGTGGGAAGAATTCCTGCGCGACGTCGTCGCCGGCAGGGAACACCGCTTCGGCCTGCTTTCCGCAGCCCGCGGCGTGCAGCTCGCCGAGCTCGGCCTGCAGTCCAACGACGAGCGCCGCACCATCGATATCCCGGAGATTGTGCTCTGATGACTTCCCTTCTCCTCCCAAACCACGACGGCGGGACCCGCCTTTACAAGTTGCAGCCGGCCACGTCGTGGGCCAGGCCGACGGCGCCGCTGACGTCCAGGCGCGCCTACGCCGCCGCGCACGTGATTCCGGAAGCGACGGCCGATAACACCCCGGGCGCCCCGGCGCACTTGGACTGGGATGCCACGATGGCGTACCGGCACGAGCTGTGGTCCTACGGCCTGGGTGTTGCCGACGCCATGGATACCGCCCAGCGCGGCATGGGCCTGGACTGGGCCGCAACGCAGCAGCTCATCAAGCGAACCGGCGTCGAAGCGGCCTCTGTGGTGGCGTCCGGCAATGCGGCCACCGCCGGCAAGACCGTCCAGGACCTCGTGTCCTGCGGAGCCGGCACCGACCAGCTGGACCTCGACTCTGTTCCCGATGGTCCCGCCGGCATCAAAGCCGTGCTGGACGCGTACCGCGAGCAGATCGCCGTCGTGAGTGAAGCCGGACCGAAGGTCATCATCATGGCGTCCCGGGCGCTGGCCAAAGTGGCAGCCAGCCCGGAGGACTACCTGCACGTCTACTCCACGCTCCTGAGCGAAGTGGACCAGCCCGTCATCCTGCACTGGCTCGGGACCATGTTTGACCCCGCATTGGCCGGCTATTGGGGCTCGGGCGACGTTTCCAAAGCAACCGAAACCTTCCTTGGCCTCATCCGCGATCACGTGGACAAAGTGGACGGAGTGAAGGTCTCGCTGCTCGACGCTTCGCATGAAGTTGCCCTGCGCGCAGCGCTTCCCGTAGGCGTCCGCCTCTACACCGGCGACGATTTCAACTACCCCGAACTGATCGCCGGCGACGGGACCCGTCACTCGGACGCGCTGCTGGGCATCTTCGCCGCGATCTACCCTGCGGCGTCGGTAGCGTTGCAGAAGTACGACGCCGGCGACGCTGCGGACGCGCGGGCCATCCTGGACTCCACCCGCGAACTGGGCAAGCACATCTTCAGCGCGCCGACCTTCTACTACAAGACCGGGATCGCGTTCATGTCGTGGCTGAATGGCAAGCAGGCCGGATTCCAGATGGTCGGCGGACTGCATTCCGGCCGCTCGGTGGTCCACCTGGCACGCACGTTCGAACTCGCCGACCAGGCCGGGCTCCTGCGCGATCCCGCGCTGGCCGCTTTCCGGATGTCCGATTACCTTCGCATCAACGGAGTGGGCGCATGAGCAACTTTTCGCGACTGTCGGACTTTTCAAGATTGTCACTGAACAGGCTTTCCTTGAACACTGCCACCACGAAGAAATGGACGCTGGCCCAGGCAGTGGACGGTTGCGTCCGGGCCGGAATTCCGGCGATCGGGCCGTGGCGGGACATCGTCGCCGACACCGGCTTGGACAAGGCCGCCAAGCTGATCAAGGACGCCGGACTTCGCGTCTCGTCCCTCTGCCGGGGAGGTTTCCTCACCGCGGCCGACGCCGAAGGGCAGGCGGCCGCGCTGGCGGACAACCGGGCGGCCATCCTGGAAGCCGTGACGCTGGATACGCAGGAGCTCTTCCTGGTGGTCGGCGGGCTCACGCCGGGGGAGAAGGACGTCGTGGCGGCCCGCCAGCGCGTGGCCGATCGCCTCGAGGACCTGGTGCCCTTCGCCGTCGAGCACGGCGTCCGTCTGGTCCTTGAGCCGTTGCACCCGATGTACGCGGCAGACCGGGCGCTTATTTCCACGCTTCGCCAGGCACTCGACCTCGCCGCACCGTACGACGCAAGGGCAGTCGGCGTCGCCGTCGACACCTTCCACGTCTGGTGGGATCCGGAACTGGAGCAGCAGATCGCGCGGGCCGGCCGGGAAAGCCGGATCGCCTCTTACCAGGTGTGCGATTTCAACCTCCCCATCGCCGCCGACGCCCTGCTCTCCCGCGGCATGATGGGCGACGGCGTGATCGACTTCGCGACGATCGGCACCTGGGTGCGCGACGCGGGTTACACGGGCGACATCGAAGTGGAAATCTTCAACCAGGACATCTGGGATGCCGACGGCGACTCGGTCCTGGAAACCATGAAGCAGCGCTACGCGGAACTCGTGCTGCCGTACGCGTAAACACCCAACGCAAAAAGGCGGGGCACCAGTTTGAACTGAACTGTGCCCCGCCTTTCTGCATGCCTATCCTACGGCGGAGACCCGGCCGTCTATCAGCTCGGCGACCTCGGCCGGAGACAGCTTGGCGTCGACGATCCATACGGTGAAGGTGCGGACCAAGGAGTCGCCCGCGGCAAGCTCCACTGGCCGGTCCCAGGCGAGGGCCGAACCCACTGCGGGGTAGTCCGCCATCCGCACGAACCAGGGATCCTGCGCCTCAGCCGGGGCGGCGAACACCAGAGTGGCGGGGCCTTCGGGGAAGTCCGCGGCCCAGGCCAGCCACGGCGACGCTGAGCCGTGGACTTCGGGTTCACCGCGACCTTCCGGCGTGAAGACTTCAGCTTCGGTGCACGCAGGCAAACGCCAGAAGAAGCCGCCGTAGCCGCTTCCGAGGGCGCCGTTGGAGCCGGGGCCGCCCAGCGAGGAGTCGACGACGGCGGTCAGTCCCGTTCGTAGCTCGAGTTGCCACGTGCGGCGGTCAACCAGCAGGGAGCGGGAGGTGCGGCGTTCGCGGAGCAACTCAGTACCGTTCGGTGCCTGCCAGCTCAGTTCCTGCTCCAGCAGGCCTGCCCCGGACAGTGCGGAACGTTCGATGATGCGGCCGTGGTCTTGCCGTTCTTCGTATCGGCCTGCAGAGCGCGTGTACGTCCTGCCGCCCCAGAAATTGCTGCCGTTCACGTCCTGCAACGAGAATCCCGCGCCCAGGTGCCAGGGGTGGTCCGCCGGGAGGTGATCGGTGACCGTGACACCGGCGAGTGTTCGGACCGGGTGCAGATAGGGACGCGGGGAGAGCCGCTCGGCAAGGCCGGCACCGCTCTGCAGGGTTGCCAAGACGACAGCGGCCTGGTCGGTTTCATTCGCAGCGGCGCCCGGCAGGCCGCCGTCGCCCGGTAGGCCGCCGTCGGGCAGGCTCAAAACAGGCCTTTCGACGTCCGCCCCGGCAGGCCGCGCCCACGGCACGCCGAGTTCGCTGAAGGTGGCGTGCGCCGCCGTCGAGCGTTCCAGGGCGTCTTCGATTCCGTTGACCACGGCACGCGCAGCGTCGCCTTCGCCCTCCCAAGTGATGTACTGCCCGGGGATCAGTGCGGGAGATTCCGCGGTGCGGATGGCCTCCAAGACCTGCATGAAGGCGCCGCTGTCCGCGAGCGGACTGATCAGCGGCGCGCCGGTTGCAAGGCCCTCCACGGAGCGCAGCTGATGACGCTGCTCCAGCAAGTCCTCGGTGAGGTCCACCCGGGTGTAAACCGTCTCGCGTTTCCCGGTGGCAGAGCTGACCGTGAGGCGGTCTTCGGTGTAGTGGAAAACCGCCGTGCCCTCGCTCCCCTGCAAGGTGATGTACGGTTCCACGGATTCGGCGGCGCATAGGGTGAGCGCACACGTGATGGGGAGGCCCGCGGCAGTGCGGATCCGGATCACGGAGGTGTCGTCCGATTCGATGTCATTGGCGCGATACAGGTCTGTTTCCACAGAGGCAAGATCCTCCACCGTCCGCGCCCCCGCGATCCTCAGCGCGGTGGCGATGGCGTGTGCCAGCGGGTTGGTTGCTACCCCGTCGACGACGTCGACGCCGTCCAGGCTGCGTTTGCCCGCCCAGCGGGAGCGCTTGTAATAGGCGCGGTCGCGCACCCAACGCCCGGTGGCCGAGATGCCCAGAAGCGTGCCGATCTCTCCCGCCGCAAGCAGTTCCTCAATGGCCAGCAGGGCCCGGGATCCGAGGCTCTGGAAACCGACCTGGACGCTCCTGCCGGCCGCGGTGGCGGCTTCCTGCAAACGATTGAAGTCGGCGAGGGAAGCGACTGGAGGTTTTTCGAGGTAAAGGTCTGCGTGGGGGAGCGTTGCGAGGGCGAGCTGCGCATGCGTCTGGATGGGTGTGGCCACGATAACCAGGTCCAGTGCTGGGGTTCCGGCCAGGAGTTCGTCCAGGTTGCTGAATACAGCAGTTCCGGGCGGGAGGGCGCCGGGGGTAGGCGGATTCGGATCCGCTACGGCAACAAGGCGCACGACGCCGTTGGCCTGGAGCCTTTCGAGGTTCTGCAGGTGGTGCGCGCCGAAGCCGTGGACCCCCACAAGGGCCACCCGGCTTGCTTCATGGCTGGGCTGTTTGCGTTCTGCCGGGACGGGCGTGGACAGGGTGCCCATGGCTCTCCTCATCTATCCCCGGGGGCGGGGTTGCTGACGTCGGTGTCGTTCCAGGAGCGCTTGGTAAGCGCTTTCCAAGAAGAGTGTACCTTGCCTTATAGGAGATGTAACGCCCTTGGTTTTAGACGATCCGCCCTGCCGGCAGCTTTTCCCCGGCTTCTACCGCCACGTCGATCGAGTTTCCTGACACCGGCATAGGGCACGTTCCGTACGGAGTGAAGGCACTGGGGTAGTTGATGGCGCGGTTGAAGTCGAGCACCACGGAACCGTCATGCCTGGGGCGCGAGACGGCCAGCTTGCGCCATTCGTCCGTGGTGTTGCCGTTCGTTTCGTCGTGGAAAGTGATGGTGAGGGCTCCGAGCTTCTCTGCCTCGGCGTGCAGGCGGATCTCGTGGGGGAGGCCCGGCGCCCGGAAAACCACCTCGCCGACGGATCGGTGCACCCCGTCCACCAAGGGGTTGGCTGTCCCGATCGGAACATCCACCGGTTCGGGGTATTCCTCGAAGCGGCCTTCGAGCACCCAGTCCGGGTTGTATGCGTAGGTGGGAACGGCGTCGAACTCCGTCAACACCGGCGAGGAGTTGTCCCTGGTGCGGATGGCATACTTGTCCGCGCGCATGGCCAGCTCGACCACCACCTCCGTGCCATCCGCGCCGCCGAACTGCACCCACATGAGCGATTCCTCATCCTGGAGGGTAGCCGAAATCGTGCCGTCCACAGGAGCTCCCGTCTCCACGAGCGTGAGCCCGTCCGCCGCGCTCGCGGCGAGTGTCGCCGTCGTGCCGTCCGTTGACCAGAGCCCCGGGACGAGCTCGACGGCAGCGGGTGCGGATTCGAGCCACTGGAAGGAGGTGAGGGTCAGCCAGCCGTGGTCCGCGGCAAGCGCGGCATTGCGGCCGTTGCGGAAACGCTGCCAGCGTTCCAGCTGGGCGTTGCTTGCGGGGGCTATTGCGCTCATGGTTCCTCCAGCGGCTTGGGCGGTGTTCGTTGGCTTAACCATGCACCCGTCACCACCATTCCCGGAACCCAACTGACTCGCATTAGATGTCGTTCTGAGGGCTGATAACGACATCAACTGCGAGTCAGTTGGGCGGCCAAGGCGGACGCAGCGACAACATTTGAGACGGATTGCCACCCCCTCAAGAGCTGCGGGTAAGATTCCCTAGGAATATTAGTAATCCGGCTCACAGTATCCAGCGCAGTGTACGGGCCACACCCAACGCCAGAAGGTATGTTTCATGGTTGACACTGCACATCTCAGCACGGACCTTGCCGCGGAACTGCGGGCCGATGTCCGCCGCGTCTCCACGCTTCTCGGGGAGTCGTTGGTCCGCCAGCACGGCCCCGAGTTGCTACAGCTCGTCGAGCAGGTGCGCCTGCTCACGAAGGAATCCAAGGAAGCCGCCCGCGGCGGCGCCGACGCCACAGGTCCGTGGAGCGCGCACGACGTCGTCGCCCAGGTCCGGGAGTTGCTCGCCTCATTGCCCCTTGGGGAAGCCACTGAGCTGGTCCGCGCCTTCGCCTTCTATTTCCACCTCGCCAACGCCGCCGAGCAAGTGCACCGCGTCCGCGGACTGCGCACCCGCCAGGAAAAGGACGGCTGGCTGGCCAAAGCCGTGGCCGAGATCGCCGACGAGGCCGGAACACAGGCCCTGCAGGACGTCGTCAATGAGCTGGATGTTCGTCCTATTTTCACCGCGCACCCCACCGAAGCCTCCCGCCGTTCGGTGCTCGACAAGATCCGCAAGCTCTCGGACGTCCTGGCAGAATCCACTGTTGAGGGCACGGCAGCCCGTCGTCGACAAGACCGCCAGCTCGCCGAGATCATCGATCAGATGTGGCAGACCGACGAACTGCGCCAAGTCCGCCCCACTCCCGTGGACGAGGCCCGCAACGCCATCTACTACCTGAGCAGCATCCTGACCGATGCCATGCCGGAAATGCTCACGGACCTCTCCGAACTGCTGGGCGAGCACGGCGTGGTGCTGCCGGCGCACAACGCCCCCATCCGCTTCGGTTCCTGGATCGGCGGAGACCGGGACGGCAACCCGAACGTCACCGCTTCCGTCACGCGCGAGATCCTGCAGTTGCAGAACCAGCACGCCGTGCGGATCAGCATCTCGATGATCGACGAACTGATCTCCGTCCTCTCCAACTCAACGGCCCTGGTGGACGCGGAAGAGGACCTCCTGGACTCGATCGCCGTCGACCTCAAGAACCTGCCCGGCTTGGACAAGCGCATCCTGGAGCTGAACGCGCAGGAGCCCTACCGCCTCAAACTGACCTGCATCAAGGCCAAGCTGATCAACACCGGCCGCCGTGTGGCTGCGTCCAAATACCACGAAGCCGGCCGTGACTACGCCTCAACCTCGGAGCTGCTGGCCGAGCTCGAGCTGCTGGAAGCCTCGCTGCGGAAGCACTCGGCTGTCCTCGTGGCCGACGGCGCGCTGGCCCGGGTCCGCCGCGCGATCGCTTCGTTTGGGCTGCACTTGGCGACCCTCGACATCCGTGAACATGCCGACTACCACCACGACGCCGTCGGGCAGCTCGTGGACCGGATCGGCGTCGGAACTCCCTACGGAGAGTTGAGCCGCGCCGAGCGCTTCGAGCGGCTGAGCGCGGAGCTGGCTTCGCGCCGCCCGCTGTCCGGCCACCCCATCAAGCTCGACGGCGACGGCGACCGCACCTACGACGTCTTCCGCAGCATCCGGCACGCCCTCCAGACGTACGGACCGGACGTCGTCGAAACCTACATCATCTCCATGACACGCGGCGCGGACGATGTCCTGGCCGCCGCGGTGTTGGCCCGCGAAGCTGGACTGATCGAGCTATTCGGCGCGGCTCCGTATGCCAAGATCGGCTTCGCTCCGCTCCTGGAGACTGTGGAGGAGCTGCGCGCTTCGGCCGAAATCGTGGACCTGCTGCTCTCCGACCCGTCCTATCGTTCGCTCGTACGGCTGCGTGGGGATGTCCAGGAGATCATGCTGGGATACTCGGACTCCAACAAGGAATCCGGCGTGATGACCAGCCAGTGGGAGATCCATAAGACCCAGCGCAAGCTGCGCGACGTCGCCGCCAAGCACGGCGTGAACGTCCGCTTGTTCCATGGCCGCGGCGGTTCCGTGGGCCGTGGCGGCGGACCGACCTACGACGCCATCATGGCCCAGCCCAACGGAGTGCTCGAAGGCGCCATCAAGTTCACCGAGCAAGGCGAAGTCATCTCGGACAAGTACTCCCTGCCGGAGCTAGCCCGCGAAAACCTGGAGCTCTCCCTGGCCGCCGTGATGCAGGGTTCGGCGCTGCACCGCACCCCGCGCACGTCCGACGACGAGCGCGAACGCTACGGCCACGTCATGGAGATCATTTCCGACGCCGCGTTTGCCCAGTACCGTTCGCTGATCGACGATCCGGACCTGCCCGCGTACTTCCTGGCCTCGACGCCGGTGGAGCAACTCGGATCCCTGAACATCGGCTCGCGTCCCTCCAAGCGCCCCGATTCCGGCGCCGGACTGGGCGGTCTTCGGGCCATCCCGTGGGTGTTCGGTTGGACCCAGTCTCGGCAGATCGTTCCGGGTTGGTTCGGTGTGGGCTCAGGACTGAAGGCCGCCCGCGAGGCAGGCAACACCGCCGAGCTTGCGGAGATGATGAAGCGCTGGCACTTCTTCCAGTCCGTGATTTCCAACGTCGAGATGACCCTCGCCAAAACGGACATGGACATTGCCGGGCACTACGTGTCTTCGCTCGTTCCGGAAGAGCTGCACCACCTGTTCAAGGCCATCCGCACGGAGTACGATCTCACGGTTGCCGAAGTGGAACTCCTGAGCGGGGAAACCGAGCTCCTGGAAGCCCAGCCGACGCTCAAGCGTTCCCTCGAAATCCGCGACCAATACCTCGACCCCATCAGTTACCTGCAGGTGGAGCTGTTGCGCCGCGTCCGCGAAGCCTCCATTTCCGGCGCCGAGATCGACGAACGCCTCCAGAGGGCCATGCTCATCACCGTCAACGGCGTGGCCGCCGGCCTCCGCAATACGGGATAACCTCTGCATCCCCCTTCCTTCCCTTACGATGCGCGCTCACATATAGGGGTGTTTTTGGAAACGCTCGCTCACATCATGTGAGCGAGCGTGCGGCAGGAGCGCCTCATGTGAGAGAGCGTTTAGGGTTGATGGATGCCGTCGTTCCAGACCAAGTTGAAGATCACCGGGCTCAAGCCAGGCAATCCGCCGGAGTCCGTAATGGCCGCTGCGCTCGAGGCCTTGGAAACCCGTCATCATGTCGAATCCAATCAGCTGGACATTGTTGGCGGCGTCGCCCAGATCAGCCTCCGCTTCCTGGTGGAGCCGCGCGATTATCCGGGTGAGAACAGCGAGGCCCGCGCGTCGGCAGCCATGATGCGCGACGCCGTCGAACGCGTAGCGCTCACTGGGAACCTTTACGTGCTGCGCCGCAAACGGGGGAAATGGTCGCCGGTTTGAGCCCGACGTCGGGGAACGCGTCGCGCCCGGCAGCTTTTCGCGGACGTCCACGGCGTACATCCCCTGAAATTCGCGGCACAACGACGGACGGTACCGTAAAAAGCCGCTCGGCGTGACGGCGCTGCCTGCCGAAAGGGCGCCTAAAGGCGCGGCGGTTCGCCTGGCTCGTCCACCGGCGAGCGGTCGCCCCGGCGACGAGTGACGATCACGCCCACCACGACGCCGATCAGCAGCCCCACGCCGACGCCGATCAGTGAGCTCGCCCAGAACGGAAGCTTCGTCGTCGAGCCCGCAAAGTAACCCAGACCGGTTTGCCACGTGGCCCACAACAGCCCGCCCAAGCCAGCGCAGAGGCTGAAACCGCGGGAGGAAACCTCGGCGATCCCGGAAGCGGCCGACGCAGCAAGCCGCCCACCAGGGATGAACCGGGCGCCTATGATCGCGCCATACGTCGAGGAGCGCCCGGCCCTGGCGATGGCCTTGTGGATGCCCTGATGGACCCTGCGGCCCCAGGCCCAGCGGTCCAGGATATGCCCCAAGCGGCGCTTGAAGAGCTGGAAAACGATGATGTCGCCCAGCCAGGAGGCGACGGCGGCCATCAAACCCACCAGCCACAGGTTGACCCGGCCCTCCGCGGCCAGCGCGCCACCCGTGATCACGAGCATCTCGGACGGGATGGGCGGGAAGATCGCGTCGCCCACCACCATGGGGATGATCCAGACATAGATCGCGGCTCCCCAGCCTCCGGCCGTGGTGATGTCCATGGGCACAAATTACCCCACTTTGGTGCATCGGCCGGAGTGTCGTGCAAGACTGGCGCCATGCGGCTCGAAATCCTGCAAGGTGACATTACCGCGCGCGACGTCGATGCGATCGTCAACGCTGCCAACTCGTCGTTGATGGGCGGCGGCGGAGTGGACGGCGCGATCCACCGCGCCGCGGGCCGGGAGCTCCTGGCCGCGTGCATGGAGGTGCGCGAGCGATACCCGCACGGACTGCCGGTGGGCCAAGCCGTGGCCACCCCCGGGTTCAAATTGCCTGCCCGATGGGTGATCCACACCGTGGGTCCCAACCGGCATGCAGGCCAGAACGATCCGGAACTGCTGGCGTCTTGTTTCCGCGAAAGCCTGAAAGTGGCAGCGTCCCTCGGGGCGAGTTCCGTCGCGTTTCCCGCAATCAGCGCTGGGGTCTACGGTTGGGACGCGCGCGAGGTCGCCACAGTAGCGCTCGACGCCGTCAGCCGGGTCGGCGCCGAAAGCTCCAGCGGGCCGGAACTCGTCGAATTTGTGCTGTTCAGCGCCGAGACGACGGACGTGTTCCGGAGCGTGTTCGCGGCTTCTGAAGGGTGAGGGAAGCCCGCGGGCGGCGTTGCCTCAGGCGGACTGCGCCTCAAGCACGGACTTCAACTGCCCGAGCTGTCCGACTTCTGACTCCATGGTCTTGGTGATCATTGAGCCCATGAGCTTCATGAAGCCCTTGGGCTGGAGATCCAAGGCAAAGCGTACGGTGGTTCCGCCGTTGTTCTCGTCCAGAGTGAAGGACCCTGTTGGGCGGGCGGGGCCGGCAATGACCTGGAAATCCAGTCGTTTGCCCGGCTGGGCTGCGATGATCTCGTAGTCGCCGGCGATCGTGCGGCCTCCAGGGCCAGCCATCGTCTGGGAGTACACGGCACCCTTGTCGCCTGCTTCCCCGCTTGCGAGCGCGACAGTCTTGACAGTCGGACGCCACAGCATATTGTTCAGCCCGTCTGCCAGGAAGGCGTAGATGTCGTTTGCGGTGCGGTTGATCGAGACTTCGTTTTCAGCGTGGGCCATGTGGTTCCTTTGCGCGAGATCGAACACCGCCCGCGGTCAGCGAGCCGGCAAAACTGAGCATATACGCCCGGGCCGGTTCGCGACGGGGAACCGGACCGTTGTTTCGGCGCCCCGCCGCCGGAAACCCGCGCTCGACGCTCGTCCCCCGACGCTCGCTCACGTATGTGGGTGTTTGGCCGGACGCTCGCTCACGTATGTGGCCCTTTTGCCCAGCCCTCCCGCAGACATGACCTCAAGGTGGACATGTTCCTCAATCTTGGTGGGCGGGCGTCCAGGGGAAAGCCGTCATTGGTGAGCGGGCGTCCCGGGGAAAGCCGTCATTGGTGAGCGGGCGTCCCGGGGAAAGCCGTCATAGGTGAGCGGGCGTCCCGGGGAAAGCCGTCATAGGTGAGCGAGCGTCCCGGGGAAAGCCCCCATTGGTGAGCGAGCGTCAGGCGGGGTGGGCTTCGCTTAACTCGAGGCGGCTGCGGTATTCCACGGGCTGCTTGCTGATGGGGTCAACGAATCGGATGCCACGGGCGAGCAACTGCAGCGGCTTGGAGTAGTCGTCCGGGGCCTTGTCCAGCAGTTCGGGGTAGAACGCGTCGTTGACGATTCCCAGCCCGAGCGAAGCCATGTGCACGCGGAGCTGGTGGGTCTTGCCGGTGTGGGGCTCAAGGCGGTACAGCGCTCGGCGAGCCACACCGCCGTCATGAGTGCCGCCGTCGAACGTTCTCAGCAGCTCAATGCGGGTTTCAGCGTTGGGTTCGCCGTCGATGACTTCGGCGAGAAGGTAGCTGCGGGATTTGGTCATGCGATTGCGTACGACGGCGGGGAACCCGACGGCGGGAAAGCCTGCGGCGGGTGCCGCGGCCGAGACGCACTCGTACTCCTTTTGCACCTGCCGTTTTTCGAAGAGCACCTGGTACTTGCCGCGGGTCTCCGGGTTGGTGGAGAGCAGCAACACCCCGGCGGTCATGCGGTCGAGCCGGTGCATCGGGATGAGGTCCGGCAAGTCGAGCTGGTTCCGGAGCCGGACGAGCGCGGATTCCTGGATGTAGGTCCCGCCCGGGGTGGTCGGCAAGAAGTGGGGCTTGTCGACGACCAGGAGGTGCTCGTCCTGGTGCAGGATGTTGATCTCCACAGGCATCCGGGTCTCCGGCGGGAGGGTGCGGTAGTACCAAATGAAAGTGTGTTCTTCGAGGGGGGTGCCGCGGTTAAGGGGCGCGCCGCCTTCGCCGACGATTTCGCCGGCGTCGAACCTGTCCTCGATGCCTTGGGGATCGATATGGCCCCAGCGGTGCATCATGTAGTCCATTGCGGTGTCCCAAGGCCCCTCGTCCGGGAGGCGCAGACGGGTGGCGTTGACGCCGTCGCGCACAGGAAGGGGGGATTGCATCACCGGTTTATTCTACCGGGGCAGCAACAAGTGCCGCCCCGGGCGCCGCCTAACGGAGGCCTAGTACGTTGTGCCGCCCGGCAAGATGACGGGTTTGATGGGCTGCTGGTTGAAGTTGAAGTCGTTCGCCAAGTTGCCGAGCTGAGGGTTGTCCTCACGGACGCCGGGCCGGGGATCTGGCCGTCCGTCCGTGGCCGGGTCGAGGCGTTGGCCGTGGAGGAAGTCGTCTTCGATGAACTTGGCGTAGGCGTCGTGGCTGAGGATTTGGTGGTCGATGTTGCCTTGCTTGGCGTAGGGGCTGATGACGATTCCCGGGACGCGGAGGCCGTAGCCGTTTTGGTCCACGGTGGGCGGGGTGACGTGGTCGTAAAAACCGCCCCAGTCATCCCACGAGAGGAAAATGGCGGTGCTGTTCCAGTCCGGGCCCGACATGACGGCATTGATCAGCCCCGTGACGTATGCCTGCCCGGTGCTGATCAGCGCCGGCGGGTGCTCGCTGACGGCTCCGGTGGGGTCGATCCAGCTCACTGCAGGCAAGGTGCCCTTCTTGGCGGCGGCGTAGAAGTTGGTCAGGGACTGGATGTTGCCTAACTGGCCGTCCTGCTTGACGGTGTCGAAGTAGGGCAGCGGATTCCAGATGCCCGGTGTCTTCGCGTTCTGGGCTACGGGAGCGCAGGACATGGCTGCGTCGTCCTGGCAGTCGGGCTCGGTGCCGGTGAAGACGTAATAGGCCCAAGGCACGTCCTGTTTGTGGAGCAGGTAAGTCAGATCGGTCCAGGCATAGTCAGGGGGAGCAAGCAGTTTCGCGGCGGCGAGCAGCTTTTGCTTGAGCGCTTCGGGGAGGGCTGCTTTGTCGATCGCGGCCTGGCAACTCGCATAGGAATCCGAGCCGGCGCAGTTTTGCGCGATGAGTGTGTGCAGTTGCGCGGCAATGTCCGGGGTGATTCCGGCTGCAGTGAGCGCATCCTGGCAGGCCTTGTTTTGCAGGCCGGCCCGGCATTTGCCGATGAGGGTGGACTGGATCGCGGAGGTAAAGTCCGGCGGACTGCCCGGATTCTGGAGGGCGTTCACGCAGGATTGCGGATCGCCCGCGCGGCTGCATTTGGCCGACCATTCCGAGACCATGTACAGGTGCTCGGGCAGGCTCCAGGAGGCATTGGGTTCGAACATGTGGTCCTGCAACGTGAAGTCCTTGGCATACGCCCAGTAGTTGGGCAGGTCGCGCGCGTCGTGATAGCCCATCACGTCGCTTTGGTTGCCGCCCGCGCAGGCCGGGGCGTTCGGTGCGCAGTTGGTCGAGGCTTTCTCGGCTTGCGCGATGAACCCGTCCATTTTCCCTCCGTTGATGTCCGCCGCGGCATTGCTCTGGCTGTGCGGGCCACCGGAGTTCCGGTCAGCGGGGTCGTAGTACGGTTTCATGCACGAGCCGTGGGCCGGATCGGGAACGCACACCGCGGGGGAGCCGTTCTGCATGGGTATCCCGTCCGCTCCGGGGAACGTCCCGAAGTAGCTGTCGAACGAACGGTTCTCCTGCATGATGACGATGACATGCTGGATCTTAGAGATCCCCGTATCCACGGCCCCAGCAGCGCCCCCATCCGCTGCCCCCGCCCCGGCTGCCACCAGTGTCCGGGACCAGGAGGTGCCGAAAAAGACGGCAGCGCCCACAAGTGCAATGACCGCGACGATGGACAAAGCAGCGAGGGCGGGACGGCGTAACACCCAAGCCCGAATCCGCCCCCCGCGACGCTTGAGTGGCCGATCGGCTCCGGACCCAGCGGGCGGACTATTGAACCTCATCTTGCACCTCACGGACAGCGATACCCGCAGGGTACTCCTTCACCGACCGCAGCGGTACAGGCCGGCAGGGCTCCCTCTGACGGTGTCCCCCAATCCTCCGACGAGAAAAAAGTTCTTGACAAGAAAAGTTGTCGGTAGGCACAATGGAAGCATGTTGGACATCGAAGTGATCGAGGATCCCGCCGCGGCGGAAGCGTCGCTGGACCCGATCCGCACCCGCATTCTGCAGGAGCTTGTCGAGCCCGGTTCCGCCACCCAGCTGGCGGTCAAGGTGGGCCTGCCCCGGCAGAAAGTCAACTACCATCTCAAGGCCCTTGAGCGGCACGGGCTCGTCGAGCTTGTGGAGGAACGGAAGAAGGGCAACGTCACCGAACGCGTGTTGCGCGCGACGGCGGCGTCGTACCTGATTTCGCCGGTCGCGCTTGCGTCCGTGGCGCCGGATCCCCGACGCTTCTCGGACCGCTTTTCCGCCTTCTGGCTCCTGGCCCTCGCGGCCCGGACGGTCCAGGAGATGGGCAAATTGATAGCGGGCGCGGCCGCGGCCAAGAAGACGCTTGCGAGCTTCGCCATCGACGGCGAAATCACCTTCCGCTCGGCGTCGGACCGCGCCGCTTTTGCCGAGGAACTCGGCGTCGCGGTGACCCGGCTCGTGGACAAATACCACGACGGAGGAGCTTCCGCACTGGCGAGCGGCGCACGCAAGCACCGACTCGTCGTCGTACTTCATCCCGCACTCAAGACAAATACGCAGCACTCTCCAGAAAAGGAACAGGACAATGACTGACAACCGTGAATTCGAAATCGTGGCCGACACCGAACTGCCCGGCACTCCTGAACGGGTCTGGCAAGCTGTCACCCAGGACACCTCGGCCTGGATGTTCCCCACCGATCAGTGGCCGGCCGTGAAGACCGTGGACGAATACCCCAGCCATCTTGTGACCCGCATGGACGGGCCGGACGGCTGGTTCAACCAGCTCGAGCACGTACTCGAACCGCTCGACGGCGGCCGTGCCAAGCTGCACTATGTCCACAGCGGCATCTTCGCGGACAACTGGGAGGGGCAGTACGACGGCGCCAGCAAGCACGCTGAGTTCTACCTGCACACCCTGGGCCAGTACCTTCAGTACTTCGACGGCAAGCCTGTAGTCTTCACCGACATCCAAGGTCCGGCGGCCTCGCAGGCGCCCGACGGTTTCGTGCAACTGAAAAAGGCCCTCGGCGTGGACGGCGTTGCGCAGGGTTCAATGATTGAGGTGGACGTCGACGGCGTGGGGCGGCTGAGCGGGGAGCTCGACTTCTCCAACCAGCACTTCCTGGGCCTGCGGACCGCCGACGCGCTCTACCGCTTCTTCGGCCGCAACTCCTTCGGAGCCCCCGTGGGCATGACGGTGCACGATTTCAGCGGCAGCGGCGATTCCGAACTGACCGCCAAGGCCTGGGGCGGGTTCCTGGAGAAGGTGTACGCCTAGAGCTGCAACGCGCAAAACCCTGGCCGACGCGCGTATGGTCTGGCGACTCCCGGATTCCGGTGTCGCCAGACCACACGCGCGTCGCATGGCACTTCGGGCGTCATTGCCAGCCGCGTGCAGCGGCATCCAATGCTGCGGCGTAGATCCCTTCCCAGTCGGTTCCGGCGTCGTCCATGTTCGCCAATTCCAGGCTCACCAGTCCGTGGACCTGCCCCCAGATGGACATCGCGATCGTCGTGGCCTCGGCGTCGCGAAGGGTCCCCGCTTTCTGCGCGGAGGTCACCGCTTCCATGAGGGGAAGCATGGCTTCCGAGGCGACTGCCGGCGTCGGGCTGCAGTCCACATGGGTGGAAAGTGCGCCGCCAAACATGAGCCGGTACAAGGCCGGATGTTCCAGTGCCCAGGAGCGGTAGGCGAGGCCCAGGCCTCGGAGCCCACCGCTTTCGGCGAGGCGTTGCGAGTCGCCGAACGAGTGGAATCCGTCGTCGACGGCGGCCGTCAGCAACTGGGCCTTGCCGCCGAAAAGTGAGTAGATCGCGGTGGTTGAGGTCTGGGCGGCTGTGGCAACGTCCCGGAGCGTGACTCGCGCGGGGCCATCCCGGTCCACGAGTTCGGCCGTTACCTGAAGAAGTCGCTCCCGGACGAGCTGGTCATGAACGATGGGTCTTGCCATGCCTTCAAGTGTTTCATAACATTGTTTCATAACAACGTTATGAAACTCGAAGAGCGGAACTTGAACTACTGTTCCCAGACCGAAGGATTCACATGGCACAGGAAGTCTTCCCCGGACGCTTCACGGCGGACACCGGGCGCGAGTCGGTGACCGTATTCCTTATCGGAATGCGGGCCAACCGTTGGTGGAAGATCGGCAAAGTGGCGCGCGTGGCCTCGGCAATGCCCACCATGCTCCGTCATCTCGCAGAACATCCCGAGTCCGGGATGCTCGGCTGCGAACAGTGGTTCGGGCGCACCACCATGTTGCTCAGCTATTGGGAAAGCCCCGAGCATCTAAGGCGCTTCGCCGCGGACAGGGATTCGCCGCACTTGGGGCCGTGGCGACGTTTCATGAAGGAAATCTCGGGAAGCGGTGACATTGGCGTGTGGCACGAAACCTACCAGGTGCTGGCATCGGGAATTGAGGTGGTCTACAACGGCATGCCGCAGTTTGGCCTGGCCAGAGCCACCTCGCATGTCCCGGTCGGTCCGGGCACCAATACCGCCAAGCAGCGCATGGGTTCCTCCTCCGCGCCGCGCGAGTAACAGCCCGTAAGCCTAGCGCCAGCGGGCTACGCGATGGCGGCGGCTTCCTTGGGTGCCTTCAAGGTCCTTCGGAGCTGCGGCGACGCGTCGATCCTGGCTTGGGCATCGCGCAGTGCCAGCACCGCCGTCTCAAGCTGCGCCGGCGCGAGGGTGTACGGGACGCGCATGAAGTGCTCGAAAGCGCCCCCGACGCCGAAGCGCGGCCCGGCCGCCAGCCGCACGCCGAAGTCCGGGGCGACGACGGTGAGCGCCGTACTCGACGGCGTGGGCAACCTGCACCATGCTGTGAGTCCGCCGCGCGGACGTTCCACGTGCCAATTGGGCAGGTGCTCGGCCAGTAGACCAAGGAGGGCTTCCCGGTTCCGCCGCAGCTCCGCAAGCCTGGCGTCCAGAGGTTCGGTGAAGGCCCGGAGGAGTCGAGCCGCAGCCAATTGCTCGACGATGGGCCCGCCCAGATCCATCGTTGTCCGAGTCTGCACGAAGCGGCTGATCAGGTCTTCTTCAGCGCGGATCCATCCGGTCCTGAGCCCGGCCCAATGCGATTTGCTGAGCGAACCGATGGTCACCACCGCCGGACTGAACGCCGCGAGCGGCGAGGTGCTGACGTCGTCGAGGTTCAGCTCGCGCAGCGTTTCATCCACCACCAGGACGGTGCCCGTCCCTGTGGCCTCGCGGACCAGGCGGCGCCGCTGAAGGGTGGACATGATCCGCCCAGTGGGGTTGTGGAAGTCCGGCACGAGGTACGCCATGGCCGGGCGTTGGTGGCGCATTGCGGCCACCATGGCGTCGATATCCCAGCCGCCCGACGTCGGTTCCTCGGCAGGCGGCATCGGCACCGGAACCGTGCGGGAGCCGGAAGCGCGGATTGCGTCGAGCGCGTTCGGGTAGCTGGGATGCTCCACGAGGACCTTTTGTTGCCGCCCGGCGAGGGTCTTCAAGATGATGTTCAGCGCGTGCTGGGCCCCCGAGGTCACCAGTATCTGCGCGGCCGTCGTGGGAATGCCGGCTGCTGTGTAGCGGTCCGCGATGGCTTCCCGGAGGGGCGGGAGGCCGACCGCGTCGTAGCCAAAACCGGGCAGCAGCGCAGGGAGGTCAATCAACGCATCAGCGAAAGCCCGGTGCACCACTTCGCCCGTGGCCGGCAGTGAAGCATAGGCGAGGTCAAGAATCCCATCCGGGACGGCCAGTCCCGGTCCGCTGACGGGAACCGTCCGGTGCGGAATACCCGTCCGACCCCTGCTGCCCTGGCCGCCGCTGAGGAATCCTTGCTCGCGCAGGCTGGCGTACGCGGCGGTGACCGTGGTCCGGCTGACCCCCAAGGTGACGGCAAGCGCCCGCTCGCTGGGCAGTGCGACGTCAAGCGGGATGCGCCCGTCCATCACCAAGAGGCGTACGACGTCGGCAAGCTCGCGATAGGCGGGAGCGGCGCCAGTGCTCCACGGGCCAAGGAGACGCACCATGGCTGTGGGGTTCAGGGATCCGGGCATAAGACCAGTATTGCAAACTGGCTATGGAAAGCAATGCCAGTTTTCGGGAGCATGGGTCCATGATGACCCGCAGAATCACCCAGCTCCTGATCGGCCTCGCAATGTACGGGATCTCCCTGGCCATGTTCATCCGGGCCGGCCTTGGCCTGGATCCCTGGGACGTGTTCCACCAGGGCGTCGCGGGGAAGATCGGGTGGAGCATCGGCACCGTCGTGGTGGTTGTCAGCTTCCTGGTCCTGCTCCTCTGGATCCCGCTGCGGCAGATGCCCGGCTTCGGAACCCTCGCAAACGCCGTGCTGGTGGGTGTCTTCGCGGACATCGGCCTGGCCCTGATCCCTGCGTTCTCACACCTGGGTGGCCAGATCGCCATGCTCGCCGGCGCCGTAGTCCTCAACGGCATCGCCTCCGCGTGCTACATCGGCGCACGTCTTGGCCCGGGTGCCCGCGACGGACTCATGACGGGACTTGCCCGCCGCACGGGCTGGTCCGTGCGCTTGTCCCGCACGTTGATCGAGGTTGTTGTGCTCGGTGTGGGTTGGCTGCTGGGTGGATCTGTCGGCGTGGGAACCGTGGTCTACGCCTTGGCCATTGGACCGGTCGTGCAACTGTTGCTACCCCTGTTCACGGTTCCGGTCAAGGCTCCCAAGGCTGCCCCCGAAGCAGTGCCGGCCGCTCCGTGACGCAGATTCGTGCTGGCGACGGGCGAAATTCCCTACGCCCCCGGAATTCCGGCGTCGCTGGGGAATTCCCGCGTCGCAAGGGAATCGGGCAGCATCAACGGGCGGGCTGGCACTCCGGGCAGAAATAGATGGTCCGGTCTTCCAACCCCGACGCCGGTCCCAACAGCCCGCGGCGAATGGGCGTTCCGCAGCGAAGGCACGGCTGGTGCTCGCGGCCGTACACCCAATAGCCAGAGCGGGGAATACCCCGGACTCCAGGGAACGCGGTGCCACGCGTGATCCTTCGCCCGGGTCCTAAGTTGGCTTCGAGCAGGACCTTGGCCTCCCCGAGCATCCTCAATAGGTCCGGCACAGCTGATACCGGCGCGGCGGGATGCACCCCTGCCAGGAAACACGCCTCGCAACGGTAAATATTGCCGATGCCGGCGAGGTTCCGCTGGTCCAACAGTGCGACGCCGATCGGTGTGCCCGGGGCGGCCCGCAGCCGACGAACGGCCTCTTCGGCGTCCCAACCCGGCCCGAGGAGATCCGGCCCAAGGTGCCCTACTACGCGGGACTCGTCCGGGGTCGGGATTACTTCCAGGATTCCCAAGGAGAAGCCGACGACGTCGGTCGTCGCTGTGCGGAGGACGCACCTGGCCGTGTGGCCGGGTTTCCTCCAGCGGCCGCCGGGGGCATAGACCTGCCAGCTTCCCTCCATTTTCAAGTGCGAATGGATGGTCAAGGCGCGCCGGGGCCGTCCGGCCTCGTCCCGCGGCGCCGCCGTCGAACCTGCCGCGGTGCTCCCGCCCGCCGCCGAACCGCCCGCCGCCGAACCGCCCGCCGTCGAACCGGCCGCGGTGCTCCCGCCCGCCGCCGGCTCCAGCAAGCGCATGAGCAAGTGCTTTCCGCGTGGCACCACCTCGGACACGGTCCATCCGGCCAGGTTCAGCGTGGCAAACCTGGGCACGCGGAAGTCCGAGGAGACCAGCGTCTGCCCAGCAAGGGCCCTGTGCAGCTCCGCGGCAGTCCGCCAGATCGAGTCGCCCTCAGGCACGGAGCCTCAAACCCTTCGGCGTGGAGTACGCCCCGGCAGCCGCAAGGGCAAAAGCCACGGGGGTGTCCAGGAGGTCATGGCCGTTGACCTTTTCCATGATCAATTTGTCCACGGCTCCCCGGCGCACCACGCCTACGAGCGCCGCAGCGGCAGCCGCCAGGACGGCGTCGTCATGGCTGAAAGTGAGCAAGGTCTTCCCTCCGCGTTCGACGTACAAAACCAAGGCGCCGTCGACTATCACCACCAGGGCCCCTGCTTTCCGACCCGGACGGTGACCCGATCCGGCGTCGACTGCCAACGCGGGCCAGGGGAGGGCCGCGCCGTACGGGTTGGCGGGATCCGTCGAGGCCAGGGCCAAGGCAACAGGCTCGGTCTTGGCGAGTTGGGCATCTTCCGTGAAGGAACGCAAACGGTCCACAGTCGCCGGCACGGCAAACTGGGCGGCTCCGAGGTGCTCGATGAAGTAGCCGCGGCGGCACCGCCCGGCTTCTTCGAGGCGCGCGAGGACCTTGTACATCAGCCCGAATCCGCCCACGATGTTCTCCACCATGACGGAGCCGCGGGTTACTACGCCGTACCTGTCGAGGAGGAGTTCGGCGGTGCCGCGCGCATGGATAGTGGGGTCGAGCTCAGGAGCCGGCAACGCCGACCAGCGTCCAACCGCGAGCGGGGGAGTCGGAGCCGTTCCGGTGACCGAGCCATAGCGGCCGCCAGTGAGTCCTGGGGATCCCATCAAACCGGTGCCATGCGAGCGGCCGAGCCTGCTCATGCGCAGGGACCTGGCCCGCGGGGGACGGGCGGGCTGCTTGTGCGCCGTGCGGCCGCCCGCAATCATGGCACGGATCGGCGCGAAGGTGTCGCCCGTGATGCGCCCGGCCCAGACGAGGTCCCACAGGGCAGTCACCACGGCGTCGTCGCTGAGGACAGCATCCATGCCGCCGGCGACCTCGGTGAGTTGCCGGAAGAAATAGGCGCCCCCGCCGCCCTGCAGGTATTCCAGAAGGCGGAGCTGGGCATCGCCGGGCTCGAAATCAGGGTCCGGGTTGAGCGTCAGTTCCGCGGCTTCGGCCACATGGAGGCTGATCCAGCCGTCGTTCCCGGGCAACGACCCGGCTCCGGACCACAAGACTTCGCCTGCGGCCATGAGCTCGTCCAACATGGCTGGCTGGTAGTCGGAGATCCGGCTGGCCAGTACCAACGGCTCCCAGGCCGACGCCGGAACAGGCACGCCGGAGAGTTGATCGATGGCTGTCATGATGCCGTCCAGTCCGCGCAGCGCCGGGGCGCCCGTGCCTCCAAAAGAACCAGGGCGGCCGGCAGAGGACACGGACACGTTTTGCCAGGCGGGCAGGAACCGGCCGTACGCAGCAGCGTCCACTGGCTCCACTTCGGCGCGCAGCGCAGCCAGCGAACGACGCCGGAGCTTGCGTAGCACTTCGGAATCGCACCATTCGCTGCCGAATGGGACTCCGCGGAGCGCGACAGCGGGGAGTTCCGGCGCCTCCGCCGTAAAGAGTTCCGCCCCCTCATCGGGAACCGCGTCCGGCGCACTCGGGTGCGGCCGGAACTCGCCTTCAACTACACGGCCGTCCGCCGCGAGGCGTTTCAGCGCGGTGCCCACGACGGCGACACCCAGTCCCAGCCTCGCAGCAGCTTCCTCGGCCGTGAACGGTCCGTGGGTTCGTGCATAACGGGAGACCAGATCCCCGAGTGGATCGTGGACCGGTTCGATGAAGGCGAGCGGCACCCCCATGGGCAGCGGAACGCCGATGGCATCCCGGAGCCGGGCCGCATCCTCGATGGCCGCGAATCGTTCAACGCCGTTGAGGGTCACGGTGAGGGCGCGGTTGGCCTTACGCAGGGCGGCCAGATGCGATGCGGCCGCCGGATGCAACGCGGGCAAATCCGGGGAACCAATCGGGGAAGCTTCCACCCCTTCGGGCTGCAAACGGGCAGCCACCTCTTCGACGCTCAAGGGGCCCAACAGGCGCAGCAAGTCCGCGACGCCTTCCATGCCACGGACCTGCCGGTCCGGTGCCAGCCGCTGGAGCTCGAGCTCGGTGGCCTCGATGACCTTCGCGTCCAGGAGCTCGCGCAGTTCCACCCTGCCGAGGAGCTCGTTCAGGAGCGTGGAATCGAGGGCCAAAGCGGCGGCCCTGCGTTCGGCGAGCGGAGAATCGCCCTCGTACAAGTACTGGGCCACGTACCCAAAGAGCAGCGACTTGGCGAAGGGTGAGGGCTGCTGCGTGGTGGTTTGCACCAAGCGCAGTTCCCGCCGCTCGATCGAAGCGGCAATGTCTTTCAGGGCCGGAAGGTCGTAGACGTCCTGCAGGCATTCGCGCACGGTTTCGAGCACGATGGGGAAAGAAGGGTATTTCTTGGCGACATCCAGCAATTGCGCCGAGCGTTGCCGTTGCTGCCACAGCGGCTGCCTTTTCGCAGGATTCTGCCGCGGCAACAACAGGGCACGCGCGGCGCACTCGCGGAAGCGGGAGGCGAACAAGGCACTGCCGCCAACCTCCGCCGTCACGATCTGCTCAAGCTCCTCCGGATCGAACAGGAAAAGCTCAGCCCCGGGAGGCTCGTCCTCCATCATCGGCACCCGCAGCACGATGCCGTCGTCGGCGGCCATGGCGGAACCGTCCAGCCCGTAGCGCTGCTGGAGCCGTTGCCCGACGGCGAGGGCCCATGGTGCGTGGACCGGCATGCCGAAGGGGCTGTGCAACACCACGCGCCAGTCGCCGAGTTCGTCGTGGAACCGTTCGACCACGAGCGTCCGGTCATTGGGGACCACTTCCGTGGCCTGCTTCTGTTCGCCCAGATACTGGAGCAGGTTGCCCGCGGCGTAGTCGTCCAGCCCGCTGGCCTTGCAACGTTCCAGCGCTGGACCTTGATCCGAAGCGGAAAGCTCACGCACGAATGCTCCGAGTGCGCGGCCGAGATCCACCGGCCGGCCCAAGGAATCGCCCTTCCAGAAGGGAAGTTTTCCGGGCTGGCCGAAGGCAGGCGAGACAAGGACACGGTCGTGCGTGATGTCCTCGATTTTCCAGCTGGTGGCACCCAAAGCGAAGATGTCCCCGACGCGTGATTCGTAGACCATTTCTTCGTCGAGCTCGCCGACGCGTCGGCCGCCTTTGGCAGCGCGCGACGCCGGACTGGGCTCCTGCGCGGACGCCCCACCGCTCTGGCCGGAGCCAGAGCCGGCACCGGAGCCTTCGGTCTCTGTGCCGATGATGTACACGCCGAAGAGTCCGCGATCGGGGATGGTTCCGCCCGAGGTCACGGCAAGGCGCTGTGCTCCCGGGCGGCCTTCGATGGTGCCGGCGTTCCGGTCCCAGATGATGCGCGGCCGGAGTTCGGCGAATTCGTCCGAGGGATACCGTCCGGCCAGGAGGTCCAAGGTGGCTTCGAAAGCGGAGCGGGGCAGCGTTGCGAAAGGGGCCGAGCGGCGGACGGTGGCGAACCACTCCTCGACATCGATGCTTCCCAGCGCGGTGGCCGCGACCGTTTGTTGGGCGAGGATGTCCAAGGGGTTGGCGGGAACATGGAGGCGTTCGATCTTTCCACTCAGCATCCGCTCCACGGTGATGGCGGTGTGGACGAGGTCTGCCCGGTGCTTGGGGAAGAGCACGCCTTCGGAAATCTCACCCACCTGGTGGCCGGCGCGGCCCACCCGTTGCAGTCCGCTGGCCACCGACGGCGGCGACTCGACCTGGACCACCAGGTCCACGGCGCCCATGTCGATGCCGAGTTCCAGGGATGACGTGGCTACAACGCAGCGCAGCCGGCCGGACTTGAGGTCGTCCTCGATGAGTGCCCGCTGGTCCTTGGACACTGAACCGTGGTGCGCGCGGGCCAGGACCGGATCGGCACCGCTAGTGCCTCCGGCCTGGGCCATCATGTGCGCCGGTGTCGCCGTCGAGGACGGCAGCCCCGAGGACGGCACCGAATCCGCAGCGGCAGAAAACACCTCCACCGCCATGAGTTGGCGCTCCGCATAGATCTCGTTCAGCCGTGCAGTGAGTCGCTCCGCGAGGCGCCTGGAGTTGGCAAACACAATCGTGGACTGCTTCGACAGCACAAGATCAACGATCTTCTCTTCGACATGCGGCCAAATGGATGCTTGCGGCTGGAGCCCGGAGGCTGGCCCGGAGTCGAAGGCGCCGGCAGCTCCCGCGAGGTCCGACATGTCCTCCACAGGAACGCTGACGCTGAGGTTCCAGTTCTTGCGCGACGGCGGCGCGACGATTTCCACGGGTGCCGAGCCAGCAAGGAACTGTGCGACGAGCTCGCGCGGCTCCACGGTGGCCGAGAGGCCGATCCGTTGGGCGGGTTTTGGCAGCAATGCATCAAGCCGTTCCAAGGACACCGCGAGGTGCGCGCCACGCTTGGTACCTGCGACCGCGTGGACCTCGTCGACGATCACGGTGTCCACCTCGCTAAGCGTCTCCCGGGCTTTGGACGTCAGCATGAGGAACAAGGACTCTGGCGTGGTGATGAGGATGTCCGGCGGGTGGCTGAGCAGCGCGCGGCGGTCCGCCGTCGTCGTATCTCCTGAGCGGACACCGACACTCACAAGTGGGGCCGGCAACCCGAGCCGTTTGGCGGTCTGCGTGATGCCGATTAGCGGCGAGCGAAGGTTCCGTTCGACGTCGACGCCGAGTGCTTTGAGGGGTGAGATGTACAGGACGCGGGTCTTGCGCTTGGGGGCTTTGGCACGGGCGCGGCCGCTTGTTTCCTCAAGCCCTGGAAGGGGATCAGCCGAAACATCAGGGGACACCGACAAGAGCCGGTCCAGCGCCCACAGGAATGCTGCGAGGGTCTTGCCGGAACCGGTGGGTGCAACCACAAGGGCGTGCGATCCGGAAGAAATGGCTTTCCACGCACCATCCTGGGCAGGTGTGGGCGCGGAGAAAGCACCGAGGAACCACTCGCGCGTGGCACGACTGAACCGGTCCATGGCCGTATTGCCAGGACTGCCCGGTAGCTCCTGCTCCTGCATTCCTCCATCATGCCTCACGGCACTGACAGAATAAGGAACAGCGCAAGATAAGGATCAGGGGCTAAGCCCCCGCCCGTCCTACCCCGCCTGGAACGCCTGGACGCTTAGGAGGTTGATATTGGTGTTGCTGCAGGCCGTGCGCTGCTGCGGGATGAACAGCGAGGCGGTGTCCTCGGGCGGGTAGACCCGGAAACCGGCGGCAGGGGCCTGGGTGCATTCGGGGTAGTTGCCGGCCTGGGTGTAGCGGAGCTGGGCGAAACCGGCCTTCCCCGGAGCGAGAACCACTTGTGTCACAGGCTGGGAGTCGTCGCGCGCGGCAGCCGCGCCGATCGGATCGCCGGTGGCTCCAGACGTGAGTGAGACGCCCGGGAAGCCATTAAGGACGCAGGGTTCCGTGCCAGAGTTGGTCAGGATGAGTTTCATGTAGACGCTGCCTGCCGCTCCGCCCCCGGTGGAGTCGACAGAAGCTGTCAGCGAGCCCGCCTTGCAGAGAGCAACGCCGGATGCCGTCGTCCCGGTGCTCGATGGCGTGGCGCTACCGCTTGAAGTAGGAGTGCTCGAGGCCGACGGTGACGACGAGGCCGAAGCCGTGTCGCTGGGTACGGCTGAGCCCGAGGGCTGGGCCTGGCTTTGGAAACAGCCGGAGAGCAGGAATACCGAGGCTGCTGCCGTCGTGAGCAGGAGACCGTTCTTGACTCGCATATTCGTCATGCGCACAGCTTTTCGTCGTCATTTGCCGGAGTCAACTGCGGCGCGGCAGCGGCGCCGGATTGGCGCCCGGATCGTAATGTTCCGGACGCCGACCCGGAGGACCCGTTACTTGGACACTGAAGCCTTCGCGGAACGGCTGCGGAAGAAGGCCGCACCACCCAGCCCGAGCCCTGCCACACCGGCGATCAGGCCGGCCCAGCTGCGCGCCTGTGATCCGTCGTCGGTCACGGAAGCTGCCGGCTCAGTGGAGATGGACGCAGCCATGTGACCATCGCCCGCCGTCGTATCCGCGGCTGTGACTGCCACCGACGGAGCCGGAGCCTTCAGCGAGTGCGGGTCCTGGCCGTCCTTCGGGATTTCAGCCCAGTTTGTCTGCCCTTGCTCGCAGTTCTGGAGCGTGGGGAAGTAGAGGGTCTTGCCAGCGGTGTCGGGCAGCTTCACGGACAGGACCAGTGCGTCGCGCAAGTGCGGGTCCAGCGGGGCCTTGGCCGTGTAGACGATTTGGCTGGTGCGTTTGGTGATCGATGTGCCGTCGGCCAGCTTCTTGGGTTCGGGCAGCGTCTGCGTCACCTTCTCGACCGTCCAGTTGGGGTTCACTGTGGGCGTGGCGTCCGTCAGTTCCTCGGGCAGGTTGATGGTCAGCTTGGTGGTGCCCGAGGTGTCGCAGCCATGCGGGACGCCGAACGTGAGCAGGGCGTACGAGTTGGCGGTGGTCTTGTCCGGGTTGACGGAGACGTGCGCAGAAGCGCCTGCGAGCCCGGCCATCATCAGTGCTGCGGTGCCGCCGGCGATTGCGGTGGCGGAGACGGCACGGCGGAGTAAGGACTTGTTCATGGTTGTTGCCTTTCAATGGGCGCGCGAAAGCGCGCCAAAGTGCGGGGATGTGCCCGTCACCAGTCGAAGGCGGTGCCGGGCGGAGTCAGGAGGGTACGACGACGGCGGGCGGGCCGCGTCTGCTGTCTTGCCTGAGGTTCCGCCACGGGCGGGGGATGAACACGGCAGGTGCGCTGAACGCAACAGCTGAGCTGCCGGCGTCGGGCCTGAAGATCAGGCGGATGAGCTGCAGGAGGGGACGGAGCCAGGCCTCGAGCTGCCATAGCGCCTGCTCGCCCTTGGCCAGGAGCAATGCCGAAGCGGTAGTGGCGAGGGCGTGCCCGGTCAGCATCAACCAGCTGAGGGGAGTGTCGACCTCGTGAAAATGCACTGTTTCAGCGCCCATCGGCGGGGAGAGGTGCCCGGCCGCCAAGTGGTGTGCCGGTGACCCCGGAGCCGGGACGGTGAGCGGACCGAATGCTGTGAAGGCTTCGTGCAGGACCAACTGGCCGGCTCCCAGAAGTGCGGCAATGACCGGGAACCCGAGTCTGAACCGGGTGGCAAGGGTGGTGACGAGCCCGGTCAAGGCGAGGACTGCCAGCAGGACGGGCGCGACGGGAAGCGCGCCGCCGGAGAGCACGTGGGCCCCTGCTGCGAGGGCAACAATGGCGACTGCAAGGGCGCCCGAACGCATGGCATGGAAGGGTGTCCGGGCATGCGATGCGCGCACGGGTTCCTCCCTCGGTAGCGTTCAAGCGGTGGTTGACCGTCGAGTTCCGGCTGGTCAACCCGGTCATTCTACCGGTGGTTCGTGGCTGGTTAGCTGTCGGATGGGTCGTGTGACGGGGTTCTGCTAGCCAGAGTGGACCGGGCCAGGTTCGAAATCGTCTTCCATGGCAAGAACCAGGGCGAGCGCCGGGATCACACACTGGATGACCGCCGGTGGAACGGTGTAGTGGGTGTCCGCCTCGACGAGGCCAAGATCGGCGAGGGTGGTCAGTTCGCGGCGTGCCCGCATCGCCTCGAACGCGCGCAGGACCTCGTCCGCCGATTCGTTCGCTTCCGCACTCTTTAGTTCGTCCACGCTGACGGGCTCTCCAGTGGCTCCCGTCAGTAGGACCCTGGCCAGGGTTGCATTATCCCGGGGACCTTCCTCCCACATGCTGCCGGAATCCATCACTGCACTGGCAAGGAATACCGTGAGGAACTCACGCCGTATCTGAAGCCTCGAATCTAGGTCCAGTGAGTTCCACGATTCGACGGCCGCGCCGGGTGCGGCACGTGTTGACCCGATCGACAGGCCATCGATGTCCACCAGCGCGGCCCAGATTTCACGCAGCACGGGAACTTCGTGCATGGAGCCGACTTCAAATGACTCCGGATCGGCTTCGGCCGCGCCTTCGCCCTCCGAGAGAGGCCCTTTCCCGGTCTTTTTCCCTCTGGCTTTCACTCCTACCGCTCCGGCAGCACCTTCAATGTCTTTCAGCCGGAGCACGCCAGTGCTGGTGACGTCCTTTCCGGCTCCGAGCCACTCCAGCAAACGTCCGGTCAACTGGAGAACGGGCAGTTCCTGGAACGCCCGGTCCTGCTCTTCGTCGGAGAGCTCCGGGATGTCGCCAGGAAGATCCATTTCCCCGGCAGCTTCTTCGCTGAGGAGCATATGGACGACGAAGTAGTCCTCCTCGGTCCCCGACCAGCGGCCCGTTTCAAAGAGGAATTCAGCGTAAAGGTGCAAGTAGTCGAAGATCTCGACAAGCGCCTCACCGCTGTCTGACTCGTCAAGCATGCCGGCAAGGGCAAGGGCTGCATCATCCAGGCTGTCGGGGTCGAAGCTGGTTGCGGAGCTTTCTTCGCTGATCGCGTGGCTTGCCGTGATGAAGAGTTTGACTATTGCCAAGCACTGAAGGGCGTCTTCGGCGTCACTGAATCTTTCGTACCAGTGAACGAAATCCGGGGTGAAGGAGTCGACGACGCGATGGTTGAGGACCAACTGCAAGGGCATTTTGGGGGCCGAAGGCACTGCCTTGAGATGCCCGCCGCGGGCCTTTGGCTTTTTCGTTTTCCGGCTCATAGCCACTCCTTCGTTCCGAGCGCATTACTACCGTCGAGTCTCAGGCCCGTAAGTGTTTCTTCTTGTTGATCTCAGATAGACTTATTATGGTCGGTGACAAGACGTCCATGGGATGTCTTCCGGGGTTTCCTGGATAGCTGGCCTTGATCTTGCCCGGCCCCAAGGAAAAAAGTAAGACTTCAACTGCGGCTGGACTATCGGCTCGAACCACGAGCATTCACGCTCTTCCAGACGTCGCTGGACAGCCCAAAGCGCGTCGTCGGCGACTTGAAGCCCCCATGACGATGAAGATTCCCAAACGCCCAGGATGATGTTCCGGTCCTGGGCATTGCAGACTTCACGGAGCGATTCCCGCGCGAGTTCGCTGCGTTTGTTCGTGCCAAAAGTGCCGGCGATGACGTAGAGGGTATCTTCACGGGTGGACACTTGCTTCGCGATTTCGCTGAGGTGCAGCCGCCAAGCCAGCTTGTACAACTCCATCTGCCCTCGGGCGCGGACTGCATCATAAGCATTCGCTTTACAGAGAAAAGTAGTGTCAATTCGAGGTTTCTGCCGGTGGATTGCGGCAAAGACTTCGTTCCGAACGGCATGCCGGTCATTTTTCGCGTGGAAGCCCCTGGCCAATTGGGTTCCTTCGCCTTCGAGCCGTGCTCGGAGCGTCAGTCCATCCCAAAGATGGTGTCCGTGATCTTCCCGGAAGACCGCGGAACCGAATCCGAAGTAGATGCTGGCTGCGGAGCCTTTGGAGGCCCCGTCGAAGTCCAAATTGCCAGTCTCATCTACGTACATGAACACATCAGCCATTGGAGCCCACTTCCGTGGCTCCAACACAAATAGTTTGCTTTTTCCCCTGGCACGGCATGGACCTGAGAATACCGGACGTCATGCCGTGGGCTTGGGGGATCAGGCGGTTACCGCGGGACCGTCTTCGGAGGGCTTGCCTGCCGGGCCTTTGCCGGCTTCGCCTTTGCTCGCTGGCCCCCCGCTCTTTGGCGCTTCGTCTGCCGAACCCGGTGCGGCTTCCGAAAAGCTGCGTGCCGCCCTCGAACCCGCGATGGTACTTGCCCCGATACTGATGAGGGCGCCGAGGATCATGGCGGCGGCTTCGCCCGGTTCCAGCAAATGCAATTGGGATCCGATGGTGGCGGCGGCAACCGGTACTCCCAATTGGGACGAGGCCAGCACAGCGAGCGGAAGGGGCTGCCCGAGGGCCCGGAGGCTTCCATGCACCAGCAGCGTTCCAAAACCAAGGCAGATCCCGAGGAGAATCATTCTCGGGCTGCCGGCAAGGGTCCGCAGGTCAAGCGATGCCCCCAGCCAGACGAAGAACACCGGCCCCAGGAAACCATCGCTCACGGCGAAGAGCTGGTGCGCCAGTCGACGGGGTTCGCCCACCGCGGAGACCACCAGGCCGAAGGAGAACCCGGCCAGCATAATCGAGACGTGGCCCAGGACCGCCAGCCCGGAAAGCGCGAAGAGCAAGGCCAGCTGGATCCGCAGTTCCAGCGCGAACTTCCGGTCCTCGGAAATGTCATGCAACCGTCCGCGGTTGCCACTGTTCTCCAGCCATCGAAGCACAAAGAACAAGACCAGCGCGCAAGCCGCGACGACGGCAGCCCCCACCGCCGCCCGGCCGGCGTTAGGCGGGTCAACGGCTAACGGAAGCGCCACGATGCAAGCGATGTCAGCGATCGCCACTTGCGCCGTCGTCGTCAGGACCTTCGGCCCTGTCAGCCGGAGCGAGTCGACGATCGGCAAGACCAGTGCTGCGGAGGAGGAAGCGAGCAGAACGATGTAGAGGGGAGCATGTCCGGTGCCGAAGGCAAAAGCGATGACGACTCCGACGACGGCGGCCAGCACCGCGGCGATCCCGGCGCGCAGGGCGCCGCTACCCAGGGCGGGACGGATGGCTTTGTCCCGCACGGGGACATGCGTTCCGGCAACGAACATGATGAGGGCGAACCCGACGTCGGCGACGAAGGTGAAGGTGGGATCCGAAGAGTCCACCAGGCCCAAGCCCGTGCGTCCGATGACGATGCCCGCCAGCAACTGTCCCAGCACAACGGGAAGGTGCCATTTCCGGGGCAGCGCCAGGAGCGGCCCGAGGAGCGCGACTGCGGCGATCAGCGAAAGCTGAAAGAACGACACGTTCCTCCTTCTATTGGCACGGCGGTTGGTCTGCGGTGGTTACCGGGGCGCATCAGCCAGTTTCAGGGGAATGTCCGTGTTCTCGTCGGTGTAGTAGCTTGCGCACACCCGGTGATAGCCGTCGGCCACCTGCGCGGGCATGCCCGTGGCCAGATCTCCCCGCACCATCAGGATGGGCGAGAGCTTCTTGCCCTCCTTGATCTTCTTCAGGTCCGAGGCCACGTGGGCGTTATCTTCCGGGAGCAGCGCCAAGCGGGCCGCACGGAGAATGTCCTTGGCCTTGCGGTGCTGGATGGGCGCCTCCTTGAGGGCCGCGACAACCGAGGCCACCACGTGGTCGGATTCCAGCAGGGAAAGGTAGTCCGCGGCGCTCGGATAGTCCTGGTCCTCGGGCTCCGACAACCAGCGGACTTCGCCCTTGTTATCGTCAGGCATGCGTTGTGCTCCTTGGCCAGCGGTATCGGCTTGCAAACGTAGGCGGCGCCGGACGGGGGACCTTGGAGAGGTCCGTGCCGGGACGCCGTCGTCGTAATTCCAGGGCGAGGCTTTCTTGTCCGCGTGCCATCGCCCAATGGTGATTCGCGGCGAAAGCGGGCTTGAGCAGCCAGCTTAGCCGCCGGAGCAGTGGTTTCGACGTGCTGACCCGCCAGTCATAGGTGACCACCGTTTCCGGGCCGTCCTGTTCGAAAGTCCAGCGCCCGGTACCACGCAGGTCACCGCTCGCCGCGATCGCGAAACCTCGCTCGGTAATGGGTTCGGTGACCGTGAACCTCCAGCGAAGCGTGTACGGCAGCCAACCCTTGGAGTGCAGGGAGAAGGCTTTGCCCGTTCCGTCGGCGTTTCCCGGATCCAGCGGAACAACCCTCAGATATACCGAAGGCCACCAGCGGGGCAGTGTTCCGGCGTCGCCCAAAATATCCATGACCTCATGCGGGGTCCCCGCGACGCGCCAGACAGAGAGGAACTCGTAGTCGGCGTTGCTCTTGGAAGTGCCGCCCATTGCTGCCTCCAAGGCGCGGATGGATAGTGGACTCACAGTACTCATGCCGTTGCACACGGTCAACGGCCCGGCTTCGGCGTGCCCGCGGGCCGGTTACTCCCGGACGGTCACACTCAGCCGTTGGATGTCGTTGTTTCCCATGCCTTGGTAGTTCCACTCCGGCGTGTCTGGCTGGGTCTGCCCGGTGGAATCCGTCGCACGGCATGCCAACTCGTGGGAACCGGGTGTTGCGATCCACGTGAATGTCCATCCGCGCCACGCATGCCTGCCGGTCGGGGCCTGAAGTTGGCCCTGCTCCCAGACCCCGTCCACACAGACTTCCACGCTGTCCACGGTTCCCTTCCCGGACCAGGCCCGGCCGCTCAGCTGGACCGGTCCCGCGTCCACGGTGCGTTGCCGCGTGAAGAAATCGGGAACGCCGGGGGGAACCATGAGGGAGCGGACTTTGATCCGCTGGACGGGTTCGCCGGGATCGTCTGCGTCTTGGGTATAGCGGTAGGAGTCAAGCTGTTGGTAACCGTCGAAGCTGTGGTCTATTGCCTCGATGGATTGCAGCCATTTGACGCTCGTCATCCCGTACCAGCCCGGGACCAGCAGCCGGACGGGGTAGCCATGCTGCGGTGGCAGGGCTTGGCCGTTGACCTCATAGGCGAGCAGGACGTCGTCGGACATCGCTTCCGCGAGCGTCAGGCTGCGCGCGTACTGATGCTCCACACCGCCCTGGATCCCGCGGTCCGCGCCTGTGAAGACGAGCTCGACGGCGTCGGGTGACACGCCGGCGTCGAACAGCAACGGAGCGAGCGGGGTCCCGGTCCACTCGGCGGTGCCCACTCCACCCTGGTCCCAGGGTTGGCTCACAGGCCGCGGTTCCAGCCGCGAGCGGCCGTTGCCGGCGCACTCCATCGTGACTGCCTGGGTGCGGCGCTCGCGGTGCTGGAGGTCAGGCAGGGTGTACTCGTGCGGATGGTCCACGAGACCGCCAATATTCAGCCGCCACGAGACGGGATCGATCAGGGGAACGTCGAAATGGACCAGGAGATAGTGCATGCCCAGCGGAGTGACGGGCCATCGGAGCATCTCCAACGGCATGGCATGGTTGCGCGAAGCTAGTTGCAGTTCTTCGCGGGTGATGGGACCGGTTGTTGGAGTGGCCGGGGCGGTAGGTTCTGTCGGCGAGGCGGGGGCGGTGGGGGCCGGGGTGGCAACAGCGGCGCCTTCCGCTGTGCGGCGGGTGTTGACGCTCATGCTCCCAGTATGGGCGCCCAGGACTGTAGTGTCACTGGAATTTGCCTTGGGCAACGAGGGGCTGGTCCCGGAAGCGGGGCTTTCGGCGACGTGGGCGCCGGAGTCCGGTTGCGGGACGCTCTGCGGTCCGCGTCCAACGTCGGGCTGTTGGGAAAGTATTCTTCATTGAGTTGGTCTTTGGTGCTCGCGCTCCTGGACTGAGACAGATGAAGAAGGAGAGCCTCCATGAAGAACCGAGCCCCACGACTCGACGTGAGTGGCGTTCTCCTTGTTTGGGCGCTGATATTCGGGCTTTGGCAACCATTTGTATGGTGGCGCGGGATTGTCGCTGCCGTATGTTTGATCGTCGCGCTGTGGGGATTTATTGCTTGGTACCGGCGTCGTCCTGGGCGGGCGCGCTAGCGTACTTAATTTCCGGGCGGCTGGCGGTTATCTGTTCTTGAAGAAGATGACCAATGCGCTTTAGTGCGGTGGTAGTTTGCGGTTATGGCTAATGCCCTCGTGTGGTTCTCACAGTCCGGTGTGGTGCAAGGACTGATTCTCGGTGCCGTGCTGGCGTTCTTGACGGCGATCCTCACGATGAATGCCGTGGGCAGGGCGGTGACAACGACTGTCAACGGTTGGAGTGCCATCCGCAAATGCGGCCAGCCCGGCAACGGAGTCCTCGTGCGGGCCGCCTGCGCCAAAGCCCTTCCCGTCGTGAATGTGTTTGAGGAGGCCGCGTATTGGACGACCACGGTGGATGTCTCAGGGCAAACGCTAAGCGGCGGGCATGGATACGTCCTGCATTTTCCTGCCGGGAAACTCCCCCCGAATGACGCCTTCTGGTCGCTCACTCCGACCGATACCGTCGGGTATATGGTGGACAATCCAACTAACCGCTACAGCGTCGGTGACCGTTCACCTCTCGTGGAGAACGCCGACGGTTCTGTCGATATCTATCTCCAACATGAGGCTCCGGACGGGCACGAGCAGAACTGGCTGCCAATTCCAACCGGGAAGTTCAAGCTGACGTTCCGCGTGTATCTGCCTGGCGCGGCTATTCTCGACGGCACGTACCAATTGCCTCGCATTGTCAGGGCGCATTGAGATGAACCGCCTCATCTTGAAATACGGACGTCCCCTTACGGCTGTCATTCTGGCGGTCTTCGCCTGGGTCATCTACCGGCGGATCGCCAATGGGGACGGGATCATTCCACTCGTCATAGCGGCAGTCATCGTCTGGGGGCTCGGCGCACCCGCGTTCATCTACCTCTGGCCGCGACTCACGGTCAATGGATACAAGAGGGCGATTCTCAAGCATGGGTTCGGTGCGGGCCCGATCCCCGTCAACACGCTGTACGCCGTGCCCGGCACCTCTTCGCCGTCGACGTCGCACGGGAGTCTCATGGCAACCGGAGCCGACGATTTGCTCTACGTCGGCGGCTGGCTCGACGTGAGTAAGGGGCCTCAAGTCCTACACGTACCGGACATGGCCGGGCGCTACTTCAGCGTGCAGTTCACCGACCCGTCGAAAAGCACAAACTTTGCCTACGTCGGCAAACGCACAACGGGAACCAACGCCGGCGACTATGTCCTCAGCGGGCCCGGCTGGAAGGGAACCGTACCAAACGGCATGACGCAGATTTCTTCGCCAACCCACTCCGCGCTTGTCATTGGCCGAGTCTTCGTCGAAAGCGACAGCGATCTTCCGACCGCTTACGCGCTTGCGAAGCAAATACAGCTCGCGCCGCTGAAACAGTAGCGGTCGACGTGACCGGCCCAGACGTACGACGGCGGACGGCTCGCCGCCGATGACTTGCCGAAAGTCCATTTTCAGGACACCGGAGGAGATCAGAATGTCTGCAACGCTCAAGCTGACGTACAGGACCATCGGGGTGGAAGTCCGTCGCGGCACGTACGAGGCCATAGTTGACGGGAAACATGCCGGGACTGTCGAACTGAACGAGACAATCGACATAACGGTCGAACCTGGACATCACACCCTGCAAGTCCGAAATGGTCGAAATTCGAGCAGGACCAAGTCCTTCGACGTCACCGAGGGCGAGATCGCCAGATTCCGGTGCGGCGGGAAGAGCCCCCTACCGATCTTTCTCTTGTCGTTCCTTGTTCCCAGCCTGGCACTCACGCTCAAACGCGAGTAGATGGAACCCGCCATACCGTGTGAGGGTTATCGGCGGAAGGTGACGTGGATGATGCCGCTTTCGGCGGTCTCTGACGTGACGGTGTATTCGCTTTCCAGCCCCCGGAGGTCGTCCCAAAGCCGTATCCCACTACCGAGCAGGATCGGTGTAATTGCGACGTGTAGCCGATCAACGAGTCCGGCCCTGAGGTAGTCGCGCACCACGGTGGGACCCCCTCCGATACGCACGTCCATTTCACCCGCCGCACTGAGCGCTTGTTCAAGCACTTCTGCCGGGCTGGCATTTACGAAGTTGAAGGTCGTACCGCCGGCCATTGTGATGGAAGGGCGGGGCGTGTGAGTGAGGACGAACACGGGGACGCGGAACGGAGGCTCGTCACCCCACCAGCCCTTCCACTCGGGGTCGTCGGGGAAGTTATGGAACCCGAACATGCCGGCACCCATAATCTCCGCTCCGACCCCTTCGAAGTAGGCCGCTGCGTATCTGTCGTCAACGCCGGTCGTTCCTTCTCCACTGGTGTCGTGCAAGACCCGCTCGCGGAACGTGCGGGTGGACGTATATGCCTCAACCAGGCGGCCCCAATCCGATCCGAACGGATTCTCCGGAGTTGCGTCGGTGGTCGTGGCGAAACCATCCAGCGAGATATTCAGGTCAACTCGAACAGCCATGGTGAAGGTCCCCTCAGATCAGTGGTTGCGTTATGCAATCACCATACTGGTGGTGAGATCACAGTCACCAAAGAAATCAGGGAGGAATTCACGGAAGAACTCATCGTTTCTGACAGCGCGGAATCTTCGACACCTGAGGTATCCAGCAGCGCACGGCGTCGCGGTATTGCCGGAATTCTTCGCCGAATCGTTCCTCCAGGATTTCGGATCCAGCGATACGGACCTGCGATGACCAGATGGTTGGGCATTGCCGATGGCAGCGGCGTGCCATCTCCCAATGTCGACATCGCTATAGCCGCCGAGATGCCAAGGGCGCTGGCCAGTACCAGAACCGCGAACCCGACAGGAGCTGCAAACGATGGAAACGGGAATGCCACCGCCCAGCGCTGATCGAGAGCCGCTATCCCAAACGGAATCACCGCCAGGAAGAACCCCCAAAAGAGGACAATTTGCCCGAATGTTGAGGCCACGTGGTTTGCGCGGTCGCGCGGGGGATCGCGGGACGGAATGCGAACGGACCGCGGACGATCCACGCGGTCGGCACACGCCCTAGCAAAACAAGGCAGAGAGCGAGCAGCGAACCTGCGGCCGCGGCGCCCATAGTGAGTACGCCCCAGCCCGCTTCGGTTGTGATCGTGGCGTGTACCGCCAGTGCGACGGCGACAACGCCCGTCCAAGCCGTATTCACTACCGCGGCGGCCTTAACGCCAAATGCCGCCATGGCCGAGGCCACGACAAACAAAGGAATGTCGAAGACGGCAACGGCAACCGGGTCGAGGTTACCGAGCGTCGCCTCGCGCACTACCGGCGACAGGAAAACTGCGGTCCACCATGAAAAACCGGCAATCGCCTGCATGGCGAAATAAGCTCTGCCCCACCAAGCAGCTCCGCCCCGCCGAATCAAGGGCGTCACCGGCTCAACCCAAACATCGGTAGTCCCCATCGAAGGCAATTTTGGCCTCAGCCTACCGAATTCGAACGCTGCGTCCGTGTAGGGGTGTGACCGTCGCAGGACTATAACCCCCCCCAACCCCCACAAAATCCCCTCACGGCTACAATGAGACATATGCCGGACATTGAGCGTTGGCCCACCGGAAGGTTGCTGTCTACAGCAGCCCGGTTGGTGGAACACGCTTGGGACGAGAATCTTAGGGCAATCGGCCTCACCCACGCCGGCGTCATCGCGCTGGAGGTTCTTTCAGCCACCGGCCCCATCACCCAGACCGCGCTGGCCCAGATCGTGCGTGTGCAGGCCCAGACCATGGGGCAGACCCTCAGCAGGCTCGAGGCCCACGGCCACGTAAGCCGCCGCCGAAGTTCCGAGGACCGCCGGGTGCACGTCGTTTCGCTGACCGACGCCGGCAGGGAAGCGCTTGAGCGGGCGGTCGAATCGGAACAAGAGGTTCTTGCCCAGGTGTCGATCGATACGTCGATGTTCAGGCAGGAATTGAAGACAGTCGTGCGCGAGCTGGCAGGCCGACAAGCACCAGGGGGAGCCGACGCCAGCGCCCCTCTTGCCTCGGCAGCACGGGAAGACTAGTCCGAGGAAACCTCGACGGCGGACCGCCCACCGGGCGTAGGACCCTCACCGCGCCCGGACCGCTCACCGCGGGCAGCCAACTCATCCAGGACTGCGTCGTACCAAGACTTGACCCCGAACTCAGGCTTCCCGACGTCGAGCAGCCTGAAGAGGGCGTCGGCCAAAAAGTTGAGCTCCGCAACGGACAACTTCGCAAGCCCCTGGACCGGGTCCAGTTCGCCTTCCAGGCATGAGGTGAGCAGTGCGTTCATAGCGCGGCTCCAAGCGTGGGGGCAGCCACGCAAGAAGACTTGGAAGAGAGTGGGGTCCGGCGGGTCATGGGGTCACTCCACGGAAAGAGTTCCTAGGGCCGCTGCATAACCCACCCTGATGATATCGACACGCCGAGGAGCGCGGCAAGCGCCGCGCCGCCCGAAGCCCGCGCCAACACAGCCCAAATAGCGCGCTCAGTTCCTACCACGTCGCCGGGCAAGCCAAACCACCACGGCCAGGACCGCGGCGGCGCAAAGCACGGGGCCGAAGCGGCGCACCAGCACCGGCCACACGGCTGAGCCCAGATCCAATTCCGGCGACGCAAACGGCGCGGACACAGGCGCAGGTGTAGCCGCAGCCGCTGACACGGGCGCCGCAGGAGGCCCGGCCACCGGCGCTGCAGGACCCGAGGCGGGGGGCCCGGCGGCGGCAGGCCCCGCGGCCGGCTCCCCAGGCTCCGTCACCTCGGCAGCCGCCCCGGACTCTGCAGACGCAGCCGAGCCTCCGGCGTCGGGCTCGACATCGCGCGAAGCCCCGCCGCCCGCCTTACCAATTACGCACTGGACAAACTGCTCCAGCAATTTGTCCGAGATGTCCTGGATGACGCCCCGGCCGAACTGGGCTGGTTTCCCGGTGACGTTCATGTCGGTGGTCACGTCCACTGAGGTGCCGTCGCCGTCGGCAGTCAGCACTGCAGTCACCGTGGCGCCCGCTGTGCCGTTGCCACGTTTGTCCTTCCCCGTGGCCGAAATGACCACGGTGTGCGTCTCCTGGTTGCGCTCGAGGAATTCACCGGTGCCGGTGTAGATCATGGCGATCGGCCCGAGCTTGACCTTGACCGTTCCGGTGAACTGCTCGCCGCTCACGGACGTGAGGGTCGCCCCGGGGAAACACGGCGCGATGTCTTCCAGTTGGTTGAAGGAATGCCAGGTGTCCTCCAGCGAACTTGGAACCACGAAGTGATGTTTGAGTTCCACGTCTCCCTCCCGCCCGGATTCCGCTAGAGCCCGGCGGCCGCGATGACGGCCCGCTTGGTCAGGACCTCGGCCAGGTGGCGGCGGTAGGCCGCGTCCCCATTGAGGTCGCTCGCGGGATCGGTCCCTTCGGCAGCGTGTGCGCTCGCGGTGGCAATCGATTCCCGGGTCAGCGGGGCACCCACGAGTGCCTGTTCGACGGCGGTCGCCCG
The DNA here is from genome assembly GCF_030209755.1 of Arthrobacter sp. efr-133-TYG-118. GTDB lineage: Bacteria > Actinomycetota > Actinomycetes > Actinomycetales > Micrococcaceae > Arthrobacter. The sequence goes on from NZ_JARVRH010000003.1 coordinate 84,149, forward strand.
CAACGGCGTGCTGGCCATGTTGGTCAGGCCGATCCGCACCTCGGCGATCGTGCCGCCATCAACCCTGACCATCGCGGCCACCGCGACAATGGACCATTGCTGGGCCACCCGGGTGAACTTCTCATAGTGCGCACCCCAACCGGCGTACTTCGGCACCCGAACATGGGTGAGGATCTCGCCGTCGTCGACGGCGGTGGTGAAGTACCCCTGGAAGAAGTCCGCCGCTGCCACCCGGCGTTCCCCGTTCGGACCTGCCAGGATGAACGTCGCGTCCGCGGCCAGCACCGGCGCGGGCATGTCACCCGCCGGGTCGGCGTGCACAAGAGCGCCGCCGAATGTGCCGCGATGGCGGACCTGCGGATCAGCGACCGTCGCCGCGGCCTTGGCCAGCAACGGCACGTGCTCGGCAATGAGAGGGTCGGTGGCTATCTGGTGGTGCGTTGTCATGGCCCCGATCAGCAGTGCATCGCCGTCGTCGCGGACTCCGGACAGCTCGCCGATACGGCCCAGGTCGACCACCATCGCCGGGTCGGCCAGGCGCAGCTTCATCACGGGGATCAGGCTTTGACCCCCGGCCAGCAGCTTCACGTCGTCACCGGCGTCGGCCAACACGCCCAACGCCTCCGCAACCGTAGCCGGAGCAGCGTAATCGAATGCGCTCGGAATCATTGCACACCTCCGGTCGTCTTGGCTTCTTCGAGGGCGGCCCACACGCGAGACGGCGTACAGGGCATCTTGATGTCCGTCACTCCAAGGTGCCGCACCGCATCCAGCACGCCGTTGACAATGGCGGGCGTCGAGGCGATGGTTCCCGCCTCGCCGACTCCCTTGGCCCCCAACTGGTTGGTGGTCGAAGGGGTCTCGGTACGCGCCGTCGTGAAGTGCGGCAGATCCGGCGCACTGGGCACCAGGTAGTCCACGAACGAGCCCGTGACCAGGGTGCCGGCGTCGTCGTGAACGGCTTCCTCGTAGAGGGCCTGGGCGATTCCCTGCGCCAGGCCGCCGTGGACCTGGCCCTCCACGATCAGCGGATTGACCACCACCCCGACGTCGTCCACGCAAACGTACTTGCGGATGGTGACCTGCCCGGTCTCGGTGTCCACCTCCATGGCGGCCAGATGGGTGCCGTGCGGGAAGGAGAAGTTCTGCGGGTCGAAGGTGGCATCCGAGTCCAGATTGGGCTCGAACCCGTCCGGCAGGTTGTGCGCGGAGAAGGCGGCGAAGGCGATTTCACCGAGCGCCGTGGACTGATCGGTGCCCTTGACACTGAACTTGCCTTCCGTGAACTCGATGTCCTCCTCGCTGGCTTCCATCATGTGCGCTGCCACAACCTTGGCCTTCTCGATCACCTTGTCCGCAGCGGCCAACACAGCCATTCCGCCGACAGTCAGTGACCGGGAGCCGTAGGTGTCCAGGCCCCGCTGGGAGGTCTGGGTGTCCCCATGCAGCACTTCGACATTTTCGAACGGCACTCCCAGCCTGTCGGCCACGAGCTGGCTCCACGCGGTTTCGTGGCCCTGGCCGTGGGCGGAGGAGCCGGTGACTACTTCGATGTTGCCGGTGGGCAGCACCCGCACTTGGGCGTGTTCCCAGCCGCCAGCCGCGTAACTGAGTGCGCCAAGCACCCGGGACGGAGCCAGGCCGCACATTTCGGTGAACGTGGAGATGCCGATGCCGAGCTGGACGGGATCGTTGGCTTCGCGACGCAGCGCTTGCTCGGCCCGGAGCTCGTCGTAGCCAAAGAGCTCCACAGCCTTCGCGGTGGCGGCCTCGTAGTTGCCGCTGTCGTATTCCAACCCGGCCACTGTGGTGAAGGGGAATTCCTCGTGTGTGATCCAGTTCTTCTTCCGCACCTCCAGGGGATCTATGCCGAGTTCGACGGCGAGTTCGTCCATCAAGCGCTCGATCGCAAAGGTTGCTTCCGGTCGGCCTGCGCCGCGGTAGGCATCGGTCCACGCCTTGTTGGTGAAGAGGTTGGTGCATTCGAACCTGTAAGCCGGGAACTTGTAGATCGAGTTGTACATGAAGGCACCGAGGATCGGGACACCGGAGGTGACCAGGCCCAGGTAGGCGCCCATGTCCGCCAGCAGATGCACGTCCAGCCCCGTGACGATCCCTTCCTTCGTGGCCGAGAGCTTGACCTTCTGCACTTGGGCGCGACCGTGGTGGGCCGCCATGAGCGATTCACTGCGGGTCTCGGTGTACTTGCATGGTTTGCCGGTGTGCCGGGCCGCAAGCACGGTGATGGCTTCCTCGGGCGTCACCTGCAGTTTTCCGCCGAAGCCGCCGCCCACGTCCGGCGCGATCACGCGGACTTTGCTTTCCGGAATGCCCAGGGTTAGCGCCAGCATGAGCCGAAGAATATGCGGTATCTGGGTGGCCGACCACACGGTGATCTGCTCACCCGTGGGGTCCACTACCGTCGACCGAGGCTCCATGAAGGCCGGGATCAGCCGCTGCTGGTAGAACGTACGCTCAATGAGGACTTCCGCGCCCTCGAGCGCCTCGCTGATCGCTTTGCCTGTGCCGGCCTCGCCCGAGTCAAAGATCCAGGTTGCCGATTTGTTGGTGCCCAGGTCCGGGTGGGCCAGCACCTCATCCTTCAACGCCTCTTCCAGGTCCAGGACGACAGGCAACTCCTCATAGCTGACATCAACCAGTTCGACGGCGTCGCGGGCTGCGGCGGCGCTGCGGGCAATGATGCACGCAACGACTTCGCCGGCAAAAGCCACGGCGTCGACGGCGATCGCCGGGTGGGCTGGAGCCTTTTGTTCGGGCGTTATCGGCCAGGCGTTGGGCAGGCTTCCCTGCTGCGCGGCCACGTCCGCTCCAGTGAGCACAGCGACGACGCCGGGTGAAGACTTCGCGGCGGAGGCGTCGATCGACGTGATCTTCGCGTGGGCGAACGGACTGCGGACCATGGCCAAATGGAGCATGCCGGGCAACGTCATGTTGTCCGTGTATCTGGAGCGTCCGGTGATGAGGTGGGCATCTTCCTTGCGGAGGCGGGCCCTACCGACTTCGGCGATGGTCATGCCACACCTGCCGTTTCCGTTTCATCGCTGTCCGCGGACACCGTGCTGTCTGCCGAAACCGTGCCGTCAGCGGCGGCCTGCACCGCGGCGACAATGTTCTGATATCCCGTGCATCGGCAAAGGTTCCCCTCGAGGCCGTCCCGGATTTCCTTCTCGGTGGGGTGCGGGTTTTCGGCGAGAAGGGAGGCCGATTGCATGATCATGCCGGGTGTGCAGAAACCGCATTGCAGGGCATGGCACTCGTGGAAGGCTTGCTGCAGCGGGGCGAGCTTGCCGTCCCGAGCCAAGCCTTCGATGGTGGTGACGTTGTGGCCGTCTGCCTGAACCGCGAACATGGTGCAGGATTTGACGCTGACTCCGTCCAGATGGACGGTGCAGGCGCCGCAGTTAGTAGTGTCGCAGCCGATCAATGTGCCGGTCTTGCCAAGCCGTTCGCGCAGGTATTGGACCAGCAGCAATCGTGGCTCGACATTGTCTGTGTAGCTCACATCATCGACTTCAACGGTGATCGTCTTGGAACTCGCCATTGGGATCTCCTGTCGCGTTGGAGACGAGCACCACTGCCCGGCATCCAGTCCTGATGTGACACAGGTTACTCCTCGGAGGAGGCGAGCGCCTTAGCTTGGCTTGAGTTCGTACCCCGCATCGTCGTGGTCCGCTTCCACTGTGGGTTCGTGGTGGATCCGCGCTTCCATCGTGCTCAATCTTCCGCCGCCGCCGCCCCAGTGCAAGGCAATGATTTCGGCGGCGATGGAGACGGCTGTTTCCTCGGGCGTGCGGGATCCCAGGTCCAGGCCGATCGGGCTGGAGAGCCTCGCCAATTCGGCCTCGGTCAGTCCCGCTTCGCGCAGCCGTTCCAGTCGGTCGTGGTGCGTGCGCCGGGATCCCATCGCCCCCACATAGGCCACGTTGTGGCGGAGCGCCAACTCCAGCAGCGGAACGTCGAATTTCGGATCGTGCGTCAGTACGCAGATCACGGTGCGTTCATCCACTTGGCCGGCACTGATTTGCGCCTGCAGGTAGCGGTGCGGCCATTCCACCACCACCTCGTCCGCCTGCGGGAACCGGGCAGCCGTTGCGAAGACCGCGCGTGCGTCGCAGACCGTGACCCGGTAGCCGAGGAAGGTGCCTTGCTTGGCGACGGCGGCGGCAAAGTCAATCGCACCGAACACCAGCATCCGCGGCTGCGGGGCGAAACTGAGGGCGAAAACGCGCATGCCCTCCCCGCGCCGCTGACCGTCCGGTCCGTACATGAGCGTGGCGTTGCGGCCTGCGGCCAGCAGGCCTTGGACATCATCGGATACCGCATGGTCGGCACGCTCGCTGCCCAGGGAACCGACGAACCCATCAGGGCGGACTACCAGGTGGCGGCCCAGCCAGGCCGGATCGGGGTGTTCGATCACGGTGACGATGGCAACCGGGCGGCCCGCACCGACGTCGTCCGCCACTTGCGGCAATTCCGGGAAGATTTCCGTGGAAACCGGCTCGACAAAAATGTCCAGGATCCCACCGCAGGTCAGGCCGACCTCGAACGCGGCATCGTCACTGATCCCGTAGCGTTGGAGCACCGGCCGCCCGGACTCAACCACCTTGGTGGCCAGTTCGTAGAGGGCTCCTTCGACGCACCCGCCGGACACCGAGCCGACCGCGCTGCCGTCGGCGTCCACCATCATGGCGGCCCCGGCGGGGCGCGGTGCGGAGCGGAAGGTGCGCACCACCGTTCCGAGTCCTACTGTGTGGCCGGCCGCTATGGCGGCGACCAGATCGTCCAAGACCTCACGCATTGGCAACCACGTCCAACAACTCCTCGAAACTTTGCATTGAGTGCCCCCCTATAAAGAAGTCAACGTGCGGCAGCACCGCCCTGATTCCCCGCTGCAGGGGCTCGTACCCCGCTTTGCCGCGGTGCGGGTTGGACCAAATGATCCGCCTCGCCAGATGGTGCAGCCGTTCGGCCTGGCGTCCCAGCAGTACCGGGTCGCCTCGCTCCCATCCGTCGCTGGCAATCACGACGACGGCGCCGCGCACCATCACGCGCTGGCCCCACCGGTCGTTGAAGGCTCGCAGCACCTCTCCAAGCCGGGTTCCGCCGGACCAGTCGGGGACCGTGCGGCCGGCGAGGGCCAGGGCATTGTCCGGATCGGGAACCCGAAGCGCTCCCGTCACACGCGTCAGCCGGGTGCCCAGCGTGAACACCTCCACCTGGCGCGGGGCGGCTTCCACTACCCGGTGGGCCAAGCGCAGCAGGCTGTCCGCGTACGGCGCCATCGAGCCCGAAACGTCGATCAACCAGACCATCCGGCGGGTTTTGCGCGGAGCCCTGGCGCGGCGCAGCGGCCCCGGTTCCCCGCCGCGGCGCAGTTGGTCGCGCAGGGTCCGTACGCGGTCGACGTCGCCGTGCCGGTCGAGGTGCTTGCGCCGGGTCGGCCGGGTGGGCAAGCGTACCGGGAGCTCATCGAACATCCGGTGCAGCAAGGCCCGTTCCGCGTCGTCGAGGACGGCTACATCACGGTGCCGCAGCAACTCCCGGCGGCTGGCGAGTGCCCGCAACTGTTCCCGCCCAGATTCCGTGCCGCCGTCGTCGTTGTCCAAAGCGGCGGCGCTGACCGACGTCGCGGAAGTCTCCAGGCGTTGGGCAGCTGAATGTTCCACGGCGAACCAGGCCTCAAACGTCCGCTGGTAGGCGGGCAGATCCTCCGGCGAGGCGCACAGGGTGGCGCGGCCGGCCCAGAACACGTCCGAGCGGCGGTCCAGCGCGAGCCTGCCAACCGCGTCGACGAAGCTGAGTGCCCGGTCCGCGGTCACTTTCACTCCGGCCGCACGCACCGCGGCAGCAAAAGCCAGCAGGATCTCTTCGGCGCTGTGCGACTCTGGTTTCTGGCCTCCCTGGGTGCTCTGGCCTGCCGGTGGCATGGGCTCAGCCGAGCATCCGGGACAGGGCAGCCGAGACCCGTTCGGTGTCTTCGCGGTACTTGCACAGCGCGCCGATGCTGGCCGCGGCCGAAGCGAGGTCCAACTCCGATCTGCCTAGCTGGTGCAGCGCACGGGCCCAGTCCAGGGTTTCGGCTACCCCGGGAGGCTTGAGCACGTCGTCCGTGGACCGGATCTGCTGCACGACGCGCACAACCTGCTCGGCAAGGAGCGCAGGCACCTGGGGGAGTCGGGTGCGGACAATTTCGACTTCGCGGGCCAGCCCGGGGTGGTCGATCCAGTGGTAGAGGCACCGGCGTTTGAGCGCATCGTGGAGGTCGCGGGTCCGGTTGGAGGTGAGCACTACGATCGGCGGGGTGTCGGCCTTGACCGTGCCGAACTCCGGGATGGAGACCTGGTAGGTGGAGAGCACCTCCAGCAGGAACGCCTCGAACTCGTCGTCGGCACGGTCGATTTCGTCGATCAGAAGCACGGCCGGGCTCTGCTGGAGCGCCTTGAGGATGGGGCGGGCCAAGAGGAACCGTTTGTCGTAGAGCGAGCTTTCCAGCTCGGCCACGCTCAGTCCCGCGCCCATTCCCGCGCCGCCGCTGGCCTCCACGCTGCGCAGGTGCAGGATCTGGGCGGTGAAGTCCCAGTCATACAGCGCCTGCGAGGCGTCGATTCCCTCATAGCACTGCAATCGGATCAGCGGCAGCCCGAACCCTTCCGCCAGGGCCTCGGCGAGGGAGGTCTTGCCAGTGCCCGGTTCGCCCTCCAGAAGCAGCGGCCGTTCCATGCTCAGGGCCAGGTAGCCGATGGTGGCCAGGCCGTCGTCGGCGAGGTAGCCGGTGGCGGCAAGCATTTCGGCCAGCGCTGCGGCGGAGCTGATCGACGTCTGCGTCATGGCACCAGCATAGGGTCACTGGCCCGGCTGCGGTCTGCTTGGGCTACCCGCCGATGTACGACATTTCGATCTTGTGTGGCGCGGCGGGGTCTTGAGGGGTGTGGGCCCTGTCTAGAGGGGTGCGGGCACCGCGCAGTTCCGAGTAGCGGTCGGTGCGGCCGCCCCACAGGGCGGACAACGCCGTCGAAAGCTCGACGTCGGACGCGCCGCCTCTCAGGAGTGCCCTAAGGTCAGTGCCGGCTGTGGCGAAGAGGCACGTGAACAGCTTCCCGTCGGCGGAGAGCCGGGCCCTCGTGCATCCGCGGCAAAAGGCCTGGGTCACGCTGGAAATGACTCCGATTTCGCCGCTGCCGTCCGCGTAGCGCCAGCGATCCGAGGTCTCGCCGGGGTAGTTGGGCGCCACGGGCTCCAGCGGGAACACCGCGCCGATGCGGGCCAGGATCTCGGCTGAGGGCACCACTTCATCCATTTTCCAGCCGTTGGAGGCACCCACGTCCATGTACTCGATGAACCGCAGAATGAACCCGGATCCCTTGAAATGGCTCGCCATGGGAAGAATGTCCTGGTCGTTCGTACCGCGCTTGACCACCATGTTGATCTTCACCGGCCCCAGTCCGGCGGCCTGGGCAACGTCCGCGGCGTGCAGGACCTTCGCCACGGGATAGCCGACGTCGTTCATGGCCTGGAAGGTCTCCTCCCGGAGGGAGTCCAGCGAAACCGTCACCCGGTTCAGCCCGGCATCCTTGAGGACTTCCGCCTTCTGCGCCAGGACCGAGCCGTTCGTGGTCATGGCGAGGTCCGGAGCCAGCCCGTCAGGAGTGCGCAGCCGGGCCAGCATCCTGACCAGTTCCTCGATGTCCTTCCGCAGCAAGGGTTCCCCTCCGGTCAGCCGGATCTTCCGCACCCCGTGCCCCACCGCGATCGACGCCAGCCTGGTGATTTCCTCAAACGTCAGCAGCTGGTCCCGGGGCATGAAAGCGAAATCCCGCCCGAAGATTTCCTTGGGCATGCAGTAGACGCAACGGAAATTGCATCGGTCCGTGACGGAAATCCGCAGGTCCCTCAGGGGCCGGTGGAAGGTGTCGGTGATGGAATTGGAGTCCATGCAGCGCCCTCTCAACGCGGTAGTAGTGCCGACCGCTTGTGCCTCTCCCAGCGTATGCCCGGTCCCGAACGCCCACAATGGAAGTTCGGCCGAAACAACGGCAGGGCCGGACTCAGCCGATAGGCTCCGCCATCTGCTCCACGACATACTGGGCGTCCACCGACGTGCCGGTCGTCGGATCCGTCATTTCCACCCTCCAGCTGCGGGCAAACTGGTCAACCCCATGTTTCATTGCCACCGTGCCTGAAATGAGGACCGTGCCCGGCTGGTTCAGGCCGCGTTCTTCGAGGACCGCCAGCCAGTAGTCCGGGCTGAGGAGCGCCTCCAGCGAACTGTCCTGGATAAGGGTGTCCGGAGTTTCGCCGACGCCTACCCAGCCCTTGAGCGTGATGGTGTCCAAATGGTCGCGCACATCATCCAGGCGCCAGGCTTTGCGTCCCAACACGTCCGGGCTGGCGTTCTTGCTCCAAGCTACGCCGTGGACCTCAAGCTCGCGATCCGTGTGGTCGCAGGCCACCGTCAGGAGCACGTCTTCATCAGTGATCACCAGCGCCCATTCCGCTTCACCCGAGGTACGGCCGTGTTGGACGCGGACTTCCGAGACCTGCTGGGCCAGGTACGGCGACACGGGGTACAGCGCCGGCGTGGTTGCGGGGCCGGGAATGCCGAGCTCGGCCAGCTCGGCGATGTGGGCCTGCACTTCTTCCTGCTCGCGCCCCGCGTAGCCGGCATTCAGGAGGTGCTTGACCTGGACGCTCCTCGAAGTGCCATCGGGAAGTTCAAAGCTCAGAGTCGTCATTTTCTGTCCATCCTTTACGTGTCCTGCTGGAGAAATTTTTCAAATCGGAAACCGGAAACAGTCGCCAATGTACAACCAGTATGCGTAATGTATACATTTAACGCCAGTGTGGCAGGCGTCACCGTAAACTTCTCGTGGAGGAAACCCATGGCCAAAGTCCCAGTTCCGGCTTCCGGCGCAACGCCGCGTCCAGTAAAGCCGATGCATCCGAAAGGCCTGTACAAGGCTTTTGCCGCAAGCCTCACCGGCACCGCGCTCGAGTGGTACGACTTTGCCGTCTACTCGGCCGCGGCCGCCGTTGTATTCCCCATTGTCTTTTTCCCGTCATCGGATCCCTTGACCGGGACCATCCTGGCGTTCTCCACCTACGCGGTGGGCTACGTGTCCCGTCCCGTGGGCGGCATCATTTTCGGCCGGCTCGGTGACCGCATCGGCCGCAAGAAGGTCCTGGTGACAACGCTGATGATCATCGGCGTCGCCACCGTGCTGATCGGGGTGCTACCTGGTTACGGCAGCATCGGCATCTCGGCCCCGATCATTTTGGTATTGCTGCGCTTCGCGCAGGGCGTTGGCGTTGGTGGCGAATGGGGCGGCGCGGTGCTGCTTTCCAGCGAATACGGTGATCCCCATCGGCGCGGCTTCTGGGCCTCCGCGGCCCAAGTCGGGCCGCCGGCCGGCAACCTCCTGGCCAACGGAACGCTGGCCGTACTGACCGTTAGCCTCAGCGAAGCGCAGTTCATCAGCTTCGGCTGGCGCATCGCATTCCTGGTCTCGGCCGTGTTGGTCGGGTTCGGTCTTTGGATCCGGCTGAAGCTTGAAGATACCCCTATTTTCAAGGCCATCGAGGCGCATGGCGAACAGCCCAACGCTCCGGTCCGTGAGGTCTTCAGCAAGGAACTCCGGCCGCTCGTCGCTGCCACCCTGTGCCGGGTTGGCCCGGACGTGCTCTACGCCCTGTTCACTGTCTTCACCCTGAGCTACGGAATCCAGGCCCTCGGCTATGACCGCAGCCAGGTCCTCACTGCCGTGTTGATCGGCTCGGCGTTCCAGCTGTTCATGATCCCGCTGGCCGGTGCAGTCTCCGACCGTTTCAACCGGCGCCTCGTCTACGTGATCGCGGCAGTGGTAGGAGCTGTGTGGACTTTCATCTTCTTCGGCATCCTGGGCGGGCACAGCGAGCCGCTGCTGATTGCTGGAATTGTCCTGGGCCTCATGGCGCACTCCTTCATGTACGGACCGCAGGCCGCCTTCATCGTGGAGCAGTTCTCCCCAAGGCTGCGGTCCACGGGAAGTTCGCTGGCCTACACCTTTGCCGGCGTGATCGGGGGCGCCATTGCGCCTTTGATGTTCACCCTGCTGTTGTCCAAGTTCGGCACCTGGATTCCGGTTGCCATCTATGTGGCCGTGGCCTCCGTCGTCACCATAGTGGGGTTGGCGCTCGGCCGGGACTCCAACACCGTGGAGGATGAGGACTACCGCCTGCTGCTCGAAGGATCTGCGGCAGCAAGCGGACAGTCGGCCGTCGCGGAAACGCGCTGACGCTGGCCGTCCGGATTATTTTGAGTTCAAGGATCTTCGCGAGCTGCGCTGGGCGGACGAAAACCGCGTCAGGTCCGGAGCAGGATGTCTCGCGTCACGGCCAGATGATGGTCTATGGCTTTCTGTGCCTTCCCCGCGTCGCCGGACACCAGGGCGTCCAGTATGTCCTGGTGTTCGGCGCACACCTGCTCGCGCCGGCCTCCGGTGCGGAACAGCGCGGAGACTCCCACCAAAATTTGCCGGACGTGGAGCTTGCTGTACGTCCGGGAAATGAGCTCGTTGCCCGCCGCGTCGATGAGCTGCTGGTGGAACAGGGTGTCCAGGCGGATAAACTCACGGGCCGCTTCCGGGCTCAGTTCCTCGGGAAGCTTTGCCTGCTGGTCGAGGGTTTCCTGCATAGTCCCGGCGGGAACCCGGCCTTGCTCGATGACCAGCCGGGCGGCGTGGCTTTCGAGGATTCCGCGCAGTTCCATCAATTCGGACATTTCCCGTCCGGTTACTGGAGGAACGTATGCTCCGCGCTGGGGAATCAGTTCCACCAAGCCGTCCGAGACCAGCAGCAAAAGTGCCTCACGCACTGGCGTACGCGATACGCCGATTTCCGCGGCCAATTCCTGCTCATTCAGGAACTTCCCCTGGACTTCGGGGTCGATCAGGATATTTTCACGCAGGTACGCGTATGCCTTCTCGCGGCCGGACGCCGCAGTCCCCGAACTTTTTCGCATACATCATGTATACAACAATCTGGAGTAAATTCATGCGTTTAGCCGTGGCACAAATCATCACGGGAGCCAATGTGGCCGCCAACCTGGAACTGATCCGAGAATACGCCACCCGCGCCAAAGTCGCTGGAGCCGAACTCGTGGTCTTTCCTGAAGCAGCGATGCGCGCCTTCGGCAACAGCCTGGCCGACATCGCCGAACCCCTGGACGGACCGTGGGCCACAGCGGTCCGCAGCCTTGCACGGGAGCTGGGCATCGCCGTCGTCGCGGGAATGTTCACTCCCGGAGAAGGCGGACGGGTCCGGAACACCCTTTTGGTCACCGGCCCCGGGATGGACTCGTCCTACGACAAGATCCACCTCTTTGATGCCTTCGGCTTCGCGGAGTCTGATTCGGTCGAAGCCGGCACGTCACCTGTAACCTTCGAACTCAACGGCACCGTGTTTGGCCTCGCCACATGTTACGACGTTCGTTTCCCCGCCCTCTTCACCGCCAACGCCCGGGCAGGAGCGCAGGTCAACATCGTCTGCGCCTCATGGGGCGCCGGCGAAGGCAAAGCCGGGCAGTGGGAGCTGCTGGTGCGGGCCCGCGCAGTGGACAGCACCACCTTCGTCGTGGCGTGCGGCCAAGGCGATCCCGCGAGCGTCGGCCTCCCCTCCGCAGGCACGGCGCCCACAGGCATCGGGCACAGTGCTGTGATCTCGCCACTGGGTGTCGTAGTCGCCGCCCTAGGAGAAAAGCCGGAACTCGCCATCGTCGACATCGATCCGTCTGTTGTGGAAGAAGTCCGGGGCAAGCTTCCCGTTCTGGCGAATGCCAGGGATGTTTAGCCGCGCGGAGACTAGAGTCTGTCTTCTTTGAGGGCCAGCCAGTACGCCGAGCCGTCCGACGTTCGGCCCATGATGCTCGAGTCCACGAGATACCGCCGGAGCATTGGCACGTCTCCAGTAAACCGGGCGAGGCGTTCGTTAAGCTCCCGTTCCGCCACCCGCTCGCTGATCTCGAGGACGCGCGTCGCCACCCAAGCGAGAACCTCGAGTCGGTCTGCCTCCCTCGCCGGATAGCGATCAATGCGGCCCTCCGAGGTCAAGAAGCGCTCGACGCCGGACGGGCTGGGCGCCGACGAGAGGCTCGCCAGCGCGTCCCGGAAGACATGCTCGCGAATGCGGAAGCGGAAGCTGCCTTCGGACTCAACCTTCTCGACCAGCCCCGCTTGGTTGAGAAGCGTGAGCGCCCGTGCGAGTTTCGCCGGTGAAAGGGAGCTGCCCGGGGTTCCGCCAACGCTGATCTCAGCGAAGACCTTCCGGGCTTGGGCGTTTGCCAATGCCGCGAGGAGGCGCCGCACATCCGGCGTCGTCAATGAGTCGCTCCCCATGCGCCCAGCATAGGCACAAATAGGCGCCGGGCAGATACGGCCACTGGCAGATTATCTTCGAACTCGCCGCCCTCCCGCGGTTCTTAGGGGAGGGCGGCGCGCCGTCCTGACCTTCTTTCGTTTCGGAAAGCGGTTGCGACACGGCGAGTCGCGTCATCTCAGGGCTTTCGCGTGGCAAACAAGGTCAGGACGGACATGCCGAAGGAGTGTTCGACTCAGGCGGCTGGGATGTCTTCGAAGGTGACCTGGTCCAACAGGACATGGCCCCAGCTTCCCGTGCCGTTATCGACGACCTGGATCTGGGCGCTCTGGCCAATGAGGTCGGAGACGTTCCAGGACGTCCAAGCGAGGCGCTCGCTGTTCTGGCCCGTCGCGGTGCGAACCACCTGCCCGTTGACAACGAGATTCACCGTGGTCTGATTGTCCGGCTCACCGCCAATCGCGTTCGGCACGCTGCTGAATACGATCTGGTCCACCATGATGTGGCCCCAGGATCCGGTTGCGTGGTCGATGACCTGGATGTGGGCCTTCTGCCCCACGAGCGTGTGGACGTCCCAGTTCACGTTCGACATCGTCGATGAGTTCTGGCCCGTTGCCGTGCGGACGACCTGCCCGTTGACGAGGAGGTTCACCGCAGCGGCACCTGACTGGCCCCAGGGGTGGTTTCCTCCCGCGATGAGGAAGTCGATATAGTCCCGCGTGATCGTGAATGTCGGCGACGTGATCGCGCCCGTGGCCGCATCGCCTCCTCCGACGTACGTATCGAGGACCTTGGAGCCGAGCTGGTTGGGGAGGGATTCCGCCGTCGGGCCTTGGCCACTGTAGCTGCCCGACGCCGTCCATCCCGCACCCCACGTCGCGCCCTCGAAGTCGGCGAAGACGTCCGAGGGCCTCGGGTTGTTCCCGCCTCCTGCGAGGAAGTTGACGTAAGAGTGGCCGATGGTGAACGACGGCGAGGTCAGCGTTCCGGTCGACGAGTCGCCGCCGTTGAAACTGTTGACGAGCCTGTTCCCGAGGTAGCCCGTGACGGGCTGCTGGTTAGGGAGCGCCCCGGTGGCGGGCCCGGAACCGAAGGCCGCTCCCGCCGTCGTCCATGAACCATAGGTGTTGCCTTCGAAGTCCGCGTAGGGCGCCGCGGGATTCGCCTGCTCGGTGATGTTCGCGAATTCCGTGATCGAGAGGTTGGCGAAGTTGGCGCTGCCCCCGATCGTGAAAAGCGAAATCCCCGTGTCCGATGACGTGAAGAAGTCCTGGTTCGAGAGCGCGATCCGGCCGTCGTCGGCAAAGACCTCCACGCTGCCGTGGTCCACGAGGATCCGGAGGTGTACGGACGTCGCACCGGAGGCGAGCGGCGCCTGGGACTGCTGGTAGGTACCGAAGGAGTACGGCACTTGGTCTTGCGCGGAGCGGTCGACGTAGAGGTTGCCCCCGTAGACGCCGATGTTCGTGTGGCGGCTGCCGTCCTTGTTCTCTCCGATCGAGATGCCGACGTTATTGAGGGTGGTCCAGCTGACGTCCGCGTCGAGCTCATAGGACGAGCCGTGGTAGTCGAGGGCCGTCCGCCCATTCACGGTCGTGTTGGCGGGCTTCACGGTCTTGGTGGCGTAGTTGGCCAGGTTCGGCGTCGGCTGGGATAGAAGGCTGTAGACACCGCTGCCCTCGGACTTGAGGCTGAGCTGGCGCACCACGGACATCTGGCCGTTGTAGTTGTCGGTGGAGTCAGTGGGCACGGTGTGCGGCGCGTAGTGCCAGTTGTTCATCCAGCCGATCGCGTATCGGGAGGTGTCGGGATTCGCGGCGTCCGGCCACGTCACGGAGGCGTACCAGTCATTGCCCCAGTCGAGCCACTGCGGGTCAGTCTGGTCGGGGACGAAGGCGCTGCCGTTCCAGGTGCCGGTCCAGTATGCGTACGTGTCCGGCTTGCCGCTGTAGTCGCCCTGCATGCTTCCGGCCATGATCCAATGCCACGAACCGTCGTTGGCCTTCATCTGGAAGATGTCCGGGCATTCAACGCCGCCGATGTTCGGGGTGGTGTAGCTGAAGTCTGTCTGGTGGGTCCAGGTCTTGAGGTCCGGTGAGGTGTAGAACGTGATCTTCTGCTGACGGCCGATCGCTGCCACCCACGTCGAGTGCGCCGCGTCCCAGACGATCTTGGGGTCGCGGAACCAATCCGAAGCGTCCGGGTTGGCGATGACCGGTGCGCCGTACTGCGTGAAAGTTGTCCCGCCGTCGGTCGAATACCACAGGTATTGCGATTGCTGGAACGCGTCGCCGTCGGTGGGCTGCGTGGCGAGCGCGACGACGGCGCCAGCTCCGAAGCCCGCGGTGTTGTTCGTATCGATCACCGAGGAGCCGGTCCATGCGGGGAAATTGCTCTGGAGCGGAAGGGCGTCGCCTTCGTCGTTGAACACCACAGTGTCCGACGACGTCGCATGTCGCCACCCGCCGGGGCCGTTGTCCTGGTTGCTGTGAAGGTAATACAGGTTGTATTCGCCGTTGAGATAGATGGGCCGCTGGGGGTCGCTCAGCCATCCCGACGGGGGAGTCATGTGGTACGTGGCGCGCATGGGCGGTGCGGTCGCGCCGCCGACGGCTCCCGCGCCCGGGATGTCCCCGGTAACTATGGTGGTCGTGAAAAACATCGTGAGCGCGGCGAAGAGGGCGAGCATGCTCGCCCTCTTCGACAGCCTCCTTGCTGCGTGGGCCATAAAATCTCCGGGTCTCGGTGAGGACTACTCGACCGCCGATAGCTCTGCGTCGAGCCTCTGCACACGGCGTTGTTGAGCAGGCGGGGGAGTTCGTGATGGAGTCAAGGACTTGTGATTAAACGCTTAATCACGGCAAGGATAACTGGTGATGAATCTTTGATCAAGCGTTTAAGCGGATTGCTTTAATTGGCAGCGCGGACGGCGAGGCGGCCGGCGTGCCGTCGTGACCTTCTTTGGTTTCGGAAAGCGCTTGCGACACGGCGGGTCGCGTCATTCCATGGCTTTCGCGCGGCAAAGAAGGTCGGGACGGACATGCTCAAGGGGTTTTCGACTTAGGCGGCCGGGATCTCTTCGAACTGGTCCAGCAGGACATGGCCCCAGCCTCCCCTGCCGTTATCGACGACCTGGAGCTGGGCGCTTTGGCCGATGAGGTCGGAGACATTCCACGACGTCCACGCGAGGTGATGAGGAAGTTGAGGTACAAGTGACCGATGGTGAACGACGGCGAGGTCAGCGTTCCGGTCGACGCGTCGCCGCCGTTGAAACTGTTGACGAGCCTGTTCCCGAGGCAGCCTGTGACGGGCTGCTGGTGGCCACGCGTATGGCGAGGCGGGCCATGAGGGCGCGCCGGATCCGCTGGCTTGGCTGTTCGACCGCCACGCAGCTCAGGAAACCAAGGGGCCAGGCCGCCATGAGGGCGAGTGCGGCAAACCCGAGCACGGGAACATGTGTTGCCGTGTGGGCGGCGGCGAGGAGCTGCTGGATTGGCCACCCGTAGATGTAGATCCCGTAGGAGATGTCGTATCGGGACCCGATGGCGGACGCGCGGCCGATTGAACCGATCGACAAGACGAGGTAGGCAAACGGCAATGGGGCGAGGGCTGTAACGTACCCGGTGGCGAGGGCGCCCCAGACGGCCAATGCGGCGAGAAGGCTTGGCCCCGCACCGACGCGGACCCTGTGCCTCTGGGTGGCAAGGAGGGATCCTGCCATGAAGATCGCGAGCAGCGGGAGGACGAATTCGGTGCGGTTTGGTCCGAAGCCGCCTGCGAGGAGCTTTCCGAAGACTGCGCCTGTCGACGCAGCAAAGAGCAGGAATATTGCCGTGGCCGCGCCTCGCCTGCTCTCCGGAATCCTGCGAAGCAGGAACACGATCGCGGCGACGATGACGTAGCACAGCCCTTCCCACGTGAGAGTCCATAGGGGGCCGTTCCAGTCAAAGCGGTCATTGTTGCCCCAGAGGGACGTCCCGATGGCGGGTGTGTCCATCACGCCGATGCTGAGCGCCAGGGCCGCGCCGAGGAACGCCAGGGCTCCGCGCAGGTCGTAGGTCCCGTGTGTCAGGAGAGCGCCAATCGGCGCCGCCACGAAGGCGACAGTAAGCGCAGCGACCGCGAGAGCCGGGTAGATGCGGGTGAGGCGGGCTGCGGCGTACTCGAGCAACGTGTTCGAACGTTCGGCACTGACGGTGATGAGATAGCCGGAGATGGCGAAGAAGCCCATGACGCCTGCGGTGCCGAGCTTGATCCCGTAAAGGGAGGGTTCCGGGCCGTAGCCGCCCAGCCACCAGGAGTGGGAGACGATGACGGCTGCGGCGAAGACCAAGCGGAGGGCGTTTAGCGAGTTTCGCCCGGAGCCCAGTGCGTTACCCAGGGTGCGGGCACCAAGTATGGCCAGACTCGGACGGTCCTCGGCTGTCGTTGGGGCTTTCATGGGCTTGTCATCTCGTTTTCATGCCCAGGGACTGTCCGGGTGACCTTCTTGAGTGTGACGCGGGCAACATTCATTCTGAATCTACACGAGTAGATCTGAAAGGGTCAAGCGACCGTTTCTTTCGCCGCAAACTATTGAAACAAGTGTTTCAGGGACTCGACAGTTTAATACATTCGTTTCAGTTCGGAAACACTGCTCCCCTAGGTTGGAGGGGTCCCTTGAACTTCGGCCGCGGACTTCCGGTTCCGCATGAGGATTGGCTTCGCCATGAAACTCGACATCAACGCTGCACAGGCAGCCGCCATCAAGAAACCGCTTTACAAGTCCCTGTTCTTTCAGATCTTCATCGCCGTCGTCGCCGGCATCCTGATCGGGTATCTCTGGCCGACGATCGGGGCGGGGCTGCGCCCGCTCGGTGACGGGTTCATCCAGCTCATCAAGATGATCATCGCGCCGCTGATCTTCCTGGTGATTGTCACCGGCATCGCGGCCGTTGGCGACGTCAAGGCCGTAGGCCGCGTGGGCGTCAAGGCGCTCTTGTACTTCACCGGGGCCACGTTGTTTGCCCTTGCCTTCGGTCTCGTGGTCGCCAACATCGTCCAGCCCGGTGCCGGGCTGAACATTGACCCGAGCACACTGAGCCAGGATGCCCTCAAGGCGAAGACCGGCACCGCTCCGCCCGCTGACGCCGGACAATTCATCCTGGGCATCATCCCGACAAGCGTGATCGGCGCATTCGCCAGCAACAACCTCCTCCAGGTCCTGTGTTTCTCGGTCTTCTTCGGCGCCGCAATTGTGGTGATCGGCAAGGATCGCTGCGCTCCTGTCATGAACCTCCTGGAAACCATCCTGGACGTCTTCTTCAAGATCATGGGCTGGGTCATGCGCTTGGCCCCCATCGGCGCCTTCGGTGCCATGGCGTTCATCATTGGCCAATACGGACTGAGTACCCTTGGCACCTATGCCCTCCTCATTGCGGCCTGCTACGGTGCGGCGATCGTGTTCATTGCCCTGCTGTTCCTGATCGCCTGGGGCCTGGTGCGGGTGCCGCTGTGGCAGTTCATCAAGTACACCCGCGAGGAGTTCCTCCTCGCCTTGGGTACAGCCTCCACGGAATCGGTCCTGCCGCGGATCATGACCAAGCTGACCGACGCTGGCTGCTCCCGTTCCACCGCCGGCCTGGTCGTTCCGACCGGATACTCCTTTAATCTGGATGGTGCGGCTATCTACTTGTCGATCTCGCTGCTGTTCCTCGCGCAGGCATTCGGCCACCACCTTGACGTCGGGCAGCAACTGGCGGCCCTCGGTATCTTGATGCTCACTTCAAAGGGCATGGCGGGCGTCCCAGGTTCGGCGTTCCTGGCGCTCTCCGCGACGGCGGGCGCCCTGGGGATCTTCCCCGTGGCCGGTGTCGCGCTCCTGCTCGGAGCTGACCGCCTCATGGACTCCATGCGCGTCGTCGTGAACCTCCTTGGCAACTGTGTGGCGACCTTCGTCGTCGCCAAATGGGAGGGGCAGTTCGACCGCGAAGCCATGCTCCGCGCTTTCAGCGGAGAGAAGCCCGCAACCGAGGCCGGCCCGGCCCCTGCCGGGAATGTCGCCGTGCTGACCGCAGGGACCCGCAGTTAGGGCCGTGTCAGCGTGACCCCGGCCTCGAATGGGCCCGGGTAGGCAGCCTCCAGGCTGAAAGTACCTTAACCGGGCCGGCATCGAAACCTCCCACAGCATTGACCGCCAACCACAGTTCAATCCTTTCGGCTGGCTGCCGAATCCAAGCCCGAGGGGCACAACCCCGATATGACCGGCTCTTTCCGTCCCGAAGGTGCAATTCCACAAGCCCAGGTTCCCATGGACCGGGCCATGGTCAAGGACGCATATACCGTCATACCCAAGGGAGTTCTTCGAGACACTGCCACCAGCAACCTCCCGGGCTGGGAGAACACAAGGTCCTGGATCATCGCACGTCCCATGGAGGGTTTCGCGACGAGGTTTTCCCAACTGATCGTGGAGGTGGGACCTGGCGGTGGTTCCCGCAAGCCCGAGCCGGAAGCGGCCGTTGAAGGGGTCCTCTTCGTGACGAGGGGATGGCTCACGCTGACGCTCGACGGCGAACTGCATATCCTGGAGGAATGCAGCTACGTGTACATCGCAGCCGGGACCAGCTGGTCCGTAAAGAACGATTCGGACGCCGTCGCAAGTTTCCATTGGATCCGCAAGGCCTACGAACCTGTCGATGGGTACGCAGCCAGGTCGTTCGTGACCCGCGACCAGGATGTGGAGCCCAGTCAGATGCAAGGTACCAACGGTGCCTGGGCCACCACGCGGTTCGTTGATCCGGGCGACCTTGCGCACGACATGCACGTGAACATCGTGACCTTCGAGCCCGGTGCCTCTACCCCGTTTGCAGGAACACACGCCATGGAACACGGCTTGTTCGTCCTCGAAGGCAGTGGCGTCTATCTGCTCAACGACGACTGGGTGAGGGTTGAGGCCGGCGACTTCATGTGGCTGCGCGCCTTCTGCCCCCAGGTCTGTTACGCCGGTGGTCCGGCACGTTCCGTTACCTGCTCTACGCCTACGCGAACCGCCAGATCCGTCTGACATAAGATGACCGCCACGTTCCGCCATGCCATCACGGTTGCCGTCGCGAGCTGCAGACCGGGCCGGCAACCGGCCGCCAGTGTCCTGCGGGATTCAAAACCGAATTTCATGAGGCGGTTGTTTAGTGCGGATCGATGAGCGAATAGAACAGCACTATCCGAATCTCGGCCCGCAGGAACGGAAGGCCGCGGACACCATCCTCGACCATCTTGGAGACCTCGCTGTGTATAACTCGGCCGAGCTCTCTCGCCTGAGCGGGGCCTCCAAGGCAACGGTCAGCCGGTTGTTCCGCCGGCTCGGGTTCACCGACTTTTCCGAGGTCAAAGAACACACGCGGGGGCTGCGCGCTGCCGGTGTGCCGTTAGCGATGCGGAGCTCCGCGGGCGGATAGTCATGCACGCGGCCTGCGAACAGCAGAACCTGCAACGGTTGTTCGAATCCAGCGACGAGGCTCGGCTTGGCAATGCTGCGGAATTGCTTTCCAGAGCAGGAAGGGTACTGATTGTCGGCTTCCGCAACAGTTATCCCCTTGCGATCCATCTAAGGCAACAGCTCGTGCAATGCAGGGAGGCCGTTGGTGTGGCTCCGCAGCCGGGACAAAGCCTGGGAGAGGAAATCGCAGGCCTAAGCCCCCGTGACGCCGTGGTCCTGCTCGGCTTCCGCCGGCGCCCCGAAAGTTTTTCCCGTGTACTGAGAGCCATCGCCGGAACGGGGGCCGCCATCGTCTTGATCGGCGACCCCACTTCAAGGCGCTTCGCGGCAGACGCCCGCGTGTGGATCGAATGTCCGGTCGCGACAGAGGGTGCCTTTGACAGTTATGCCTCGGCGATGAGCCTCATGAGTCTGCTGGCGAACGGAGTGCTTGCGGACCGGGGAAGACCCGGGACCAAACGTATCAGCGCAATCACGGGTCTTTTCGACTCGCTGGGAGAAATCGAAGGACAGGAACACGACAAGAAGTTTCTTGGACAGGTCATCTTGGGTGCCCCGAATTTGAGTGGAACTACCAACTCATACAAAGAAAAACACCCCGGTCCGAAGACCGGGGTGTAACCGATGACCGACTCATCCGTGAAGGATGTCTCGACCTTTCAAGTGGCGGTGACGGTGGGATTTGAACCCACGTTGGCTTTTACACCAAACAACATTTCGAGTGTTGCACCTTCGGCCGCTCGGACACGTCACCAACTGAAATAGGGTACCGGAGTGGAGGCCTGTTCCCCAAAACGGCCGGGCGCATCCACTTAGTAAGCAGGCTTCCCTTCCGCAATCGCAGCCGCAGGACTAGATTCGCAAGAACGATGACTCTTCCACGAAACGCACCACAGAACCCGGCCCAGGACACCCACCCCCAAACGGCCTTGGCCTATTGGACCGTCGGCCCCTGCCAGGGTGAGCTCCGGAGCGAGGAACTCCCGGCTCCGACCCAGGCCGACGCTCTGGTCCGAGCCCTGTACTCGGGAATCAGCAGGGGAACCGAGCTCGTGGTCCATGAAGCGCACGTCCCTCCACGGATTGCGAAGAAGATGCGGGCACCCCATCAAACCGGGGATTTTCCCGCGCCGGTCAAGTTCGGCTATCTATCGGTTGGCGTCGTTGAAGAAGGCCCCGAGGGCTGGATCGGCCAGAACGTCTTCTGCCTGCACCCGCATCAGGACCGCTACGTCGTGCCCCTCACCTCACTCACGCGGATACCCGACGGCGTGCCGGCCCGCCGGGCTGTGCTGACAGGGATCGCGGAGATCGCCCTGAACGCCCTGTGGGAGGCCGGCCCCCGCCTCGGTGACAGGATCGCCGTCGTCGGTGCCGGACTGGTGGGCGGCATGACCGCAGCACTGCTGCGTGACTTCCCGCTGGAACGTTTGCAACTGGTGGAGACGGATCCCGGGAAGCGCGGGTTCGTGGAATCCCTGGGTATGGAGTTCGTGCTTCCGGACGATGCAAAGCAGGACTGTGACATCGTGTTCCATTGCTCGGCCACCGATGAAGGACTGGTCCGTAGCCTCGAGCTCGCCGGGGACGAGGGCGAGATTATTGAGATGTCCTGGTTCGGGGACCGGAAGGTCTCCCTGCCACTGGGGGAGGACTTCCATGCCCGACGCCTCTCCATCCGAGCGAGCCAGGTCGGAGTGGTTGCACGTTCGCGCCGGCACCGGAGGACGTCCAGCGAGCGGCTGGAGCTGGCAGTGTCCCTTTTGCGGGACCCTGTGTTCGACGCGTTCCTCACGGGAGAGTCGCAGTTCGAGGAGCTGCCGGAGGTCTTCCAAGGTTTGGAAAACGGCGAACTGGACGATCTCTGCCACGTCATTGCCTACGCCAAAACGAGGAAGGCCTAACGATGTTCAGCCTTACCGTCCGCCGGCACTTCATGATCGCCCACAGCCTTCCGCGGCAGTCGTTCGGTCCGGCCCAGGGACTCCACGGAGCAACGTTCGTGGCAGAGATGACGTTCCGCCGGGCGGAACTGAACGACGACGCGATCGTGCTGGACATCGGCGCCGCCGGAACCATCCTGGACGAGGTGCTGGCCAGCCTCAACTACAAGAACCTCGACGAGCACCCGGACTTCGCCGGACAGCTCACGACGACGGAGGTGCTGGCCCGCTTCATCGCTGAGGCGGTCGCGGCGAAAGTCCGCGAGAGCGATGACGGCAGTGCGCTCGCCGGCGTCGACGTCCTCCTCCGGGAACATCCCGACGCCTGGGCGGGCTTCTCCTTGGATTTCGAGCGGTAGCTCGTGCGGGACTGCCCCGGATGGCGGGCAAACGGTGCAGAATGGGGCCATGACGTCCGCCGTGCTTTCCACCCAAACGCTCACCCCGGAACTCCTGCGCGCCTGGGCGTGGCATAGGCAGGGCCTGGACGGTTCTCTCTCCGGCAAGACGTCCGAGGAAGTCCTGGGCCGCGCCGGCTGGGCCCGTTCCGTGGGCGGCGCCAACCCCTACCTGACACTGTTCGCGCGGGCCGGGATCAGGCGCGAACAGGTGGACCGGGACGTCGCGGAGCTGAGAATCCACGAGCTTCCCACGGCCCGCGGTTGCACCTACGTCCTCGGCCGCAAGGACTTCGCCTGGGGGCTCCAAGTTGGCCGGGATGCCGCCGCGGCGCCATTCAAGGTCCTGGCCCGGCTCGGCGTCGAACGCGGTGAGATCACGCTGCTCGAAGAACAGGTGCTGCACACCCTCATGGAATCCAGCGATCCCATGGACCCCAAGCAGCTCCGGGACGAGCTCGGCGAATCCGTCCGCAGCCTCGGCGAAGAAGGCAAGAAGAAGGGGGCGTCCACCACCCTCCCCACGGCCTTGGGCCTCCTGCAAGCCGACGGTCGCATCCGCCGCGTCCCCGTCAATGGCCGTCTCGACCAGCAGCGCTACGCCTACACCTCGTGGATGCTGCCGCCCAGCCCCATCGACGACGACGCCGCCCGCGCGCGTTTGGTCGAACGGTACCTGGGCTGGACCGGCGGAGCGACGTTCAAGCAGAGTCAATGGCTTACGGGCTTCACCGTCGCGCAGAGCAAGGCGGCGTTGGCCGCCGTCGGCGCCGTCGAAGTGGCCACGCCGGCAGGCGAGCCGCTCTGGATGCTGCCCGACGACGTCGAGCACCTTTCCGCGTTCAAGGCACCGCAGGAGGAACAGATCCAGCTTCTGGCCGGGACGGACTCTTTGGTGCTGTTGCGCAGGAATTCGGCGGACATGCTTGCTGAAGGGGATCGGGGGCGGAAAGTGATGGACGCCACGCTGGCGCTGCAGGCCGACCTGTCCGACCACCCGATCCTGGACCGGGGAAGAATCATCGGACTGTGGCAATACGATCCGGGCAAGGAACGGATCGCGTCCTGGACGTTCGACAAGCCCAGCGCGGCAGTCACCCAGCGGATCAGCGAGGTGGAGGTTTGGATCCGCGAGGACCTCGGGGATTTCCGCTCGTTCAGCCTGGACTCGCCGGCTTCGCGGCGGAAACGCATCGACGCCCTCGACAAGGCGAACGCCGCGAACGCCTAAGTCTGGGCCCAGTCTTGGGCGGGCTCAGTGCGAGGCTGGTTCAGTCCACCCAGAATCCGGAGAACTCTCCAGTTGCTTGCGTGAACGTGGCATCCACGTGTTTCACCCGGCCCGGGGCATCCCGGGATTGCAGCCATTCCAGCAGGGAGTCGACGGCTTCGCGATCACCTTCAGCGATCACCTGCACCGAGCCGTCCAACTGGTTCGCCGCCTCTCCGGTTAGTCCCAACAAACGGGCTTGATGCATTGTGGAATAGCGGAAGCCGACGCCCTGGACGCGGCCGGTCACCATGGCAATGACGCGTACGTGGCTCATGCGGCGCCCGATCCGTACGGCCGCGTGATCGCCTCCAGGAAATGTCCGTCCGGATCCGCGAAGTAGACGCCGCGTCCGCCGTCGTTGTGGTTGATCTGCTGGGGGCGGGAACGCGCAGGGTCCGCCCAGTAGGGGATGCCCTCGGCCTGGATCCGGGCGAAGATCCCGTCGAAGTCGTCCTCACTGACCAGGAAGGCATAGTGCTGGGGCGAGATGGGCCGGTCCGCAGTGGCGAAATCGATGGCTACTCCATGGTCAAAGGACACGGTCATGAAGGACCACATGGGTTGCGGCTTCGGCAATCCAAACATGTTGGCGAGGAACTCCGCGGAACGGCGTTTGTCCGTTGCGTAGACGATGGTGTGGTTGAAAGAGACGGTCATGAGGTCCTCCCCAGGCGTGCTGTCTGAAACCATCTGACGTCCAACACCCCACAATTTCAAGAGTCCCGGCTAGGTGCGCGGTTTCACCGGGGTTGCGCCGGGAAGCGGCCGGGCGGCGATTGCCGCGAGGTCCCGTGCGGGGCCGGGGGGCGGGATCCTTCCGCTCAGCCAGACGGCGTTCAGTGTGCGGCGGAGCAGCACGCCGCGTACCGGCACAACGACCAAGCGCTGAAGCGTAACGTCGTCCCGTACCGCCAGCGCACTGAGTACGGCAGGCGCCGTTCCGGCAGCTACCGCGGAACGCACGGCCGCCGTCGTCGGCAGCTCCACTAGGGGTGGGACCGACGGCGGTGCACCGGCCGCAGTCAGCACATGTTCCAAAGCGTCCCTCGTCCCGCTGCCGTGTTCCCTGGTGACCAGTGCGGTACGGGCCAGTTCGGCGGCGGTGACAGCTGACTTTCGCCGGGCCCACGGATGGTGCGGCGAAACTACCAAAACCAAATCGTCCTCCTGGACGCTGGCGGTGCTCAGGCCTGGCGGGAGATGCGGACTCTCTATGAACGCGATATCGGCGTCTCCGGAACGGACGTGGGCCGCGGCGGTCTCGCTGTTGGACACCGTCAGTTCCACGACGGTGGGCGTGGTACCGGCAGCCTCCTGTTGCCGCCGCAAAGCAACCAGCCAATGGGGCAGGAGGTGCTCGGCGATGGTCTGGCTGGCTGCGACGTGCAACTGGCGGAGACTGTCCGAACGGATCGATGCGATTCCGGCGTCGAGCCGTTCCGCGGCGGCGAGGACCTCGGCCGCCCATCCGGCCACCAAAACGCCGGATTCCGTGAGCGTGGAGCCGCGGGGCGTGCGGTTCAGGAGCGGCGCGCCAATCCGGGCCTCAAGGGCTCGCATCCGGGACGAGACAGCCTGTTGGGAAAGCCCCAGGTGCTTGCCGGCTGCCGAGAGGCTCCCCAACTCGTGCACTGTGGCGAGCATTTCGAGGGCGGAAAGCTCGGGAACACTGGGGCTGAGCACAGCTTCCCTCCTGGGGCGATGACCATTCAGGTACAAGTGCGGCTTGTACCCTGCCAAGTCTATGCCCACTACTGCGGGGGAGCGGGAACCGGAAACATGGACGGCATGGGAAAACCTTCTGACTTCTTCGCCAACCTGACGCCAAACTGGTTTGCCAGCATCATGGGCACTGGAATCGTCGCGACTGCAGCAGTGACGCTTCCACTACAGTTTCCTGCTTTGCGCTCAGCTGCGACGGTTATTTGGGGCGTGGTCTTCCTCCTCTTGATCCTCCTGACTGTCGCGACTGTGGTCCACTGGGTCCGGCACCGCGAAACGGCACGCAGCCATCACAACAACCCGGTCATGGCCCACTTCTATGGCGCTCCGCCCATGGCTATGCTCACCGTTGGTGCGGCCACCTTGTTGCTGGGCAAGGACGTCATCGGCGAGCGGCTGGCTCTGGGCATCGATGCCGGACTGTGGGCGCTCGGCACCATTCTTGGGCTGGCAAGCGCGGTTGCCGTGCCGTACCTGCAGTTCACCCGGCACAACGTCACTGCGGCGGATGCCTTCGGCGGCTGGCTGATGCCGGTGGTTCCTCCCATGGTCTCGGCGTCCACAGGGGCTTTGCTGCTGCCGTATATTCCTTCCGGGCAACTGCGGTTGACGATGCTCATGGCCTGCTACGCGATGTTCGGCCTGAGCCTCATGGCTTCGCTGATCATCATTCCCTTGATCTGGTACCGCCTGGCCGTTCACAAGAACCTGGCGCCATCCGCCGTTCCTACCCTGTGGATCATCTTGGGACCGCTGGGACAGTCCATCACAGCGGCCAATCTGCTGGGTTCCAATGCGCATCTGGCTGCCTCCGGGGCGCTGGCATCCGGGCTGGAAGTATTCGGGGTCCTCTATGGGGTGCCTGTTTTGGGTTTTGCGCTGATGTGGGCGGCTTTAGCGGCGGTCATCACCGTGCGTACCGTGCGCAGGGGCTTGCCGTTCTCGCTGACTTGGTGGTCTTTTACCTTCCCGCTTGGGACGTGCGTCACGGGCTTGAACGGCCTCGCTGCGCACACGCACTTGGCTGTCTTTGAGGCGATGGCCGTCGGGGGCTACACGTTGTTGCTTGGCGCGTGGGCCGTGGTTGCAACCCGGACGTTCCACGGAAGCGTCGTCAAGGGGGTCCTCTTCCAGGCGCCCATGGGTCCGGCGCCTGCCGTTTCCGCGGGTGCGGCGCCCGTGGGGGCGAGTCCATCGACTGTGTCCCGGGCGGCCGCGGCCTAAGCGGCAGCTAATCCGACGCGTGTGAGTCTGGGGCGGCGGCTATTTCCGGTGGGCTGCGAAGAAATCGCGGAGCAAAGCCGAACATTCCTCTTCGCGCACGCCTGCGTAGACCTCCACCCAGTGGTTGAGCCGCCGTTCCCGCAAGATATCGAACACGGATCCGGCGGCACCGGCCTTCTCATCCCAGGCGCCAAAGACCACCCGCGGAATCCGGGCCAGGACAATGGCTCCAGCGCACATTGCACACGGCTCCAGCGTCACGACGAGGGTGCAGTCCTCGAGCCGCCAGCCGTCTCCGCCTTCGCCGAGCTCAAGGGCGTGGCGTTGCAGGGCGGCGGCTGCCTCGCGGATGGCCACGATCTCGGCGTGCGCCGTAGGGTCGCCGTTCGCTTCCCGTTCGTTCCGCCCGGCACCCAGCACGCCGCCGTCGGGCCCTAGAACGACAGCGCCTATCGGCACATCCTCCGTATCCAAGGCCCGCCGGGCCTCGTCCAGGGCCAGGCCCATCCAGGCCGCGTGCTCCGCGTGATAAGGCTCGTTGG
Source organism: Arthrobacter sp. efr-133-TYG-118 (assembly GCF_030209755.1). Taxonomy (GTDB): domain Bacteria; phylum Actinomycetota; class Actinomycetes; order Actinomycetales; family Micrococcaceae; genus Arthrobacter. The sequence continues at coordinate 111,094 of NZ_JARVRH010000003.1, forward strand.
TGCTCATGCCTCAATGATAGTTTTGGAGTCATGCGCACACTCGTCGTGGACCACCCGCTGGTCGCTCACAAGCTCACCGTTCTGCGGGATAAGAACACTCCTTCACCGGTCTTCCGGCAACTCACCGAAGAACTCGTCACCCTGCTGGCCTACGAGGCCACCCGCGAGGTCAGGACCGAAGCGGTAGAGATCGAAACCCCCGTCACCAAGGCGATCGGTACCGCCTTCACCAAGCCGACGCCGTTGGTGGTTCCCATCCTGCGCGCAGGCCTCGGCATGCTCGAGGGCATGACCAAGCTGGTCCCCACCGCCGAAGTGGGCTTCCTGGGCATGGCCCGCGACGAAGAGACCCTGGACATCATCACGTACGCCGAGCGCCTGCCCGAGGACCTCACCGGCCGCCAGATCTTCGTCCTGGACCCCATGCTCGCCACCGGCGGCACCCTGCGCGAGGCCATCAAGTTCCTCTTCAAGCGCGGCGCGTCGGACGTCACGTGCATCTGCCTGCTGGCCGCGCCGGAGGGCCTGGCCAAGCTTGAGGAAGAACTTTCCGACGCCAACGTGAAGATCGTCCTCGCCTCGATCGACGAGAGGCTCAACGAGAAGGCCTACATCGTTCCGGGCCTGGGCGACGCCGGAGACCGCCTGTACGGCGTGGCCGGCTAGCCCTAGGTCCGCGAATTCGTGGGTGTGGGCCGTGGGCCGCGTTCTGGAACGCAGCACCCGGCCCGCACCCACGGTTTCGGCCGCTAGGAACTAACCTGCCCGGCGCTGGGCTTTGCTTGCCTTGAGCACCATGGGGAGCTTGGACCGCAGGGTGCACTCAAGCAACTCCTCGGCCGTCGAGTCCTGTTCGTAGACTTCCGGCAGGCGGATGCCGATCAGGGTGTTCATGAGCATGCCCTGCGCAAGGAAGTCGCGGGCGGTGTCGGGGGACAGGCCGGCTTCGTCCCGTACCAGACGGTAAATATCGAGGAATCCCTCCCTGGCCCGTGCCCCGATGGCGGGTTCATGGCCTGACACGAAAGCCTGCATCAGCATCATGAGGATCCCGCGGTCCTCCACCAGATCCGCGTAGGCGATCGCCATGAGCTGCTTGAGCTGTTCCGGCCGGCCGCTGCCGGCGGCAGGATCGAGGTGCTGCAATTCTTCGGCGAGCTCTCCGGCGTCGTAGGCCGCGATGACGTTGCGGAACGCGCGCAGCAACTTGCCCTGGGCGCGGTCCAAGGCCTCCAGGAACAGGGCCTCCTTAGTGCCGAACATCCGCACGACGTAGGGCTGGCTGATGCCCGCGGCCTTTGCCACCTGGTCCGTGGTTGAGCCGGCGTAGCCCCGCTCGGCGAAGACGCCGGTGGCAGCTTCAAGGATCAGTTCGCGCCGTTGAGCCGCGGGTATGCGTTCGGCAGTTGCCTGGCTGGTTGAGCCTTTTTCCGGGGCGCCTGTGCCCGCTGTTTTCTTCGCCACACTTGACATGTTATCAGTCGATAACTAACTTTGGCCTTTAAGTAATCATTCGATTACAACAATCCGAAAAAGTGAGCACCCTCAGCGACCCCGTGGAGTCATCGTGAAACGCACCATTCCCGTCTGGCTGGCCATAGTGGCGGCCTCCCTTCCCGTCTTCATGGCCACCTTGGACAACCTTGTGGTCACCAACGCGCTGCCCGTCATGCACAAGGCCCTCGGCGCGAGCGTTGAGGAACTGCAATGGATCGTCAACGCCTACTCCCTGAGCTTCGCGGCGTTCATGTTGCTGGCCGTCGGCCTGGGGGACCGCTTCGGCCGCCGCCACGTGTTCATCGCAGGCCTAGCCATCTTCACCCTGGCTTCCGGAGCAGCAGCCGTCAGCACGGAACCGTGGCAGCTCATCGCTGCCCGCGCAGTCCAGGGCGTTGGCTCCGCGGCGCTCATGCCGCTATCGCTGACCCTGCTGGTGGGCTCTGTCAGCGACAAGCTGCGCCCGCTCGCCATCGGCATCTGGGGCGGCGTCTCCGGCCTGGGTGTCGCCCTCGGGCCGCTGATCGGTGGCGCCGTGGTGGAAGGCTGGAGCTGGGAAGCGATCTTCTGGCTCAATGTGCCGATCGGAATCCTGTCGGTTCCACTGGCGCTCTTCGCGCTGCCGAATAGTTTCGGCGCCCGTGTCCGCGCCGACGTCGTGGGCCTTCTTCTCTCCGGACTCGGCCTTCTGGCGCTCGTCTTCGGCATCGTCCGGGGGAACGACGCCGGCTGGTCCAGTGCCGAAGTGCTCGGCGCCTTGATCGGGGGTGGAGTCCTGCTGCTTGCCTTCGTTCTGTGGGAATCCCGCGTTGCCGCGCCGCTGCTTCCGCTCCGGCTCTTCCGCGACCGTAGCTTCACCGTGGCCAACCTGATCGGCCTGACCTTCAGCTTCGGGATCTTCGGATCGGTCTTCATTCTTATCCAGTTCCTGCAGGTGGTGCAGGGCCACGGTCCCCTCGCGGCCGGCGCCATGACGATGCCCTGGACCTTGGCCCCCATGTTCGTGGCGCCGCTTGCAGGCCTGATGGCACCGCGGCTCGGCACCAGGATCCTGATGATCACGGGCCTCGCGCTGCTCACTGCGGGCATGTTCTGGCTGGCAGGAGTCCTTTCCGCGACCGTCCCGTACCAGACTTTGGTGCCAGGCTTTGTAGCGGCGGGAATCGGGATGGGCCTGGTTTTCGCCCCGATGTCGACGGCGGTGCTCGCCAACATGCGCGCCGAGGACCACGCGAAGGCAAGTGGCACCAACTCCACGCTCCGGGAGATCGGTGTAGCACTCGGCGTCGCTGTTCTGACGGCAGTCTTCACTGGAGCCGGCGGCAAGCTCACTCCCACGGGCTATGTGGACGCGGCCATTCCTGCCATCTACGTTGGTGCGTCGGTGCTGGTCCTTGCCACCTTGGTGGCGTGGCTCCTTCCGTCCCGCGCCCGCGCCCGCAGCTTGACGGAAGCGGTCACCGCCGTCGAGCCTTCCCTGCAAAACGCCTAAGTCAACGCGGGGTCACTTACGGCCCAATTCGAGCAGCAACATGGGCCGTAAGTGACCCCGCGTTGTGCTCAGCCCCTACCGGTTTTCCGGCTCCGCCGATAGCCTGTGGCGCATGGACTGGAAACTTGAACTTGTGTTTGTCCCTGTGTCCGATGTGGACCGCGCCAAGGATTTCTACGTCAACAAAGTAGGCTTCAACGCCGACTACGACGAGCGGCCCATGGACGGCATCCGCTTCGTCCAACTGACTCCGCCTGGCTCGGCCTGCTCCATCTGCATCGGCGAGGGCCTGAACGACGCCCCTCCAGGCACCGCCCCCAGCCTGCAGATGGTGGTGGGAGACATCCAGGAAGCCCACAGCCAGCTCAAGGCCAACGGCGTCGAAGTCAGCGACATCGACGTCCAGGATTGGGGCCACTTTGTCTACTTCGCCGATCCGGACGGCAACAAGTGGGCCGTTCAGTACATCCCCCACAGGCCCAACGGCTAGGACTCACACTGTAAAAGTTGGGCCGCGAACCAGCTTCAACGGCAGGATGGATGCATGAACCTGCCTGCTGAAGCCGTGAAAACCCTGACCGTCCGGGCCGTCTTGTTCGATATGGACGGAACCTTGGTGGACTCCACCGCCATCGTCGAGCAAGTGTGGAGCGAATTCGCCGGCCGGTACGGACTGGACATCGAGGAGATCCTGCGGACTTCACACGGGGTCCAGGCCAAGGACACGGTGCGCCGTTTCGCCCCGGCCGGAGCCGACATCGACGCCCTCGCGGAGGAACTCGGCGAGATGGAGCGGACCCGGACGGAGGGGATCGTGGCGTTGCCCGGAGCCGCGGAACTGCTGCGGTCCTTGCCTTCCGACGCCGTCGCCATGGTCACCTCGGCTGATCGGATCCTCGCCGGGGTGCGCATGAAGGCAGCCGGACTTGAGATGCCAGCGACCACTGTCACCTCTGAGGCCGTGACCCGCGGCAAGCCTGACCCGGAAGGCTATCTCACGGCAGCCGGCCTGCTGGGTGCCGAGCCGGCCGACGTCGTTGTCTTCGAAGATGCTCCCGCGGGCATCGCTTCCGCCCGTGCGGCTGGGATGCGGACCGTGGTGGTGGGCGACGCCGGCGGCGAGGCGGCGGAAGGGCTCTGGCAGATCGCGGATTACTCAGCTGTCACTGCCACGGCCAGTCTGGACGCCTCGGGCCGACGGGTGATCGAGCTCCGGTTCTAGCGTTAGTGGGCTGGATGTAGGCCGGACCGCTCCTGTTGTTCCCCTCAGGACGAGGGTTCCCTCGAAGATGATCCTCGCGCCGGTCAGGTTGGTTGAGCCGGGGTTTTCGGAGAGGGCGGCCACGGCGCGCCGGGCTGCGGCACCGACATTGACCGCGATCGTGGAAAGGGCAGGAAACGTAGTGGTCGCAAGCGTGTCGTCGCATCCGATAACGCTCAACTCCTTCGGGACGTCCACGCCCGCGGCAGCGAATCCGCCCATCAAGCCGTGCGCGATGACGTCGTCAAAAGCGATGACAGCGGTGACGCCGGACGCCGCCACCGAATCGGCGAGAGCTTTCGCGGCGTCGTAGGTGCCGGGATCCGCACTGAAGTGCGTGACCTCGAGCGCATGGACCTTCGAGAAGTTGTCCACAGCCGAGCGACGCTGCTTGTTTGCCCATGATTGCGGTGGACCACCGACGTAGGCTACGCGACGGTGGCCGAGCTCGGACAAGTGCGTCAGTGCGGAGCGAATGGCCGCAGTGGTGTCCAGCAGTACCCGGTACGTCTCAGCAACATCGCGGTTGATGAAGGCAACGCGCTGGGAATCGGCGATTTGCCGGATGCGGGCCGAAGGGAGCCGGGATGAAACCACGATCAGCCCCTCAACCTGGGGCGCCATCCGTGAGATGAGACGGTCTTCGCGATTGGCATCTTCATCCGTGTCCGCCAAAAATACCGATAGTCCGAGGTCGCTCGCATAGTTTTGAGCCGCCCGGACCAGCGGAGGGAAGAACGGGTTGGCGATGTCCGGCACGATGAGTCCGATCGCGCCGGCGCGTCCGGTCGAGAGGGCGCGTGCGTGATGGTTCGGTACGTAGCCGGCGGCCTCGGCTGCCTTTTGTACGAGTGCCACGGTCTCCGGTTTGAGGAGGTTTGGCCGGGTAAAGGCCCTGGACACTGTTGAGGGGGCGATGCCGAGTTCGGCCGCCAATTGGGTGATGGTTGGACGGCCCGTCATTGGAGCCCACCCATGAGTTCCAACGCGGTCTGGATCAGGACTTCGGCGCTGCCAGGCGCGAAGGGAGCCGGCATGCCGTAGTAGCGGTGCGCGTCCTCCACCTCGTATCCTCCGAAGTCATATTCGTCGGCGGTCGGGAAGTATCCTGGGCACCCGTTGGTGTAGCCCGTGACGAGTACAGGACCCGTCACCCCGGAGGCGATGGCTTCCGTTGTGGCCAGGAATGGTTCTCCGGGTAATCCTACGAGGGTCAGGCCCTGCCAGTTGAAAACGCTCACCGGTGCGTCCCAGGACATTTCCTCTTCCGGACCGCGGTCCGTGGCCCACTGCTTCCACGCGTTGAGAAGGGATCTTCGGCCTGGATCGGCCGAAACCGCTTCGGCCTCCCATTGCCGGCTCAACTCCGCGGGGGAAACCGCATCGCGCGAATTCATTGCCACGCTGACGGTCCGACGGGCGGAGGAGCTCTTCCCGGAACCGGGATCGGAAATGGGCAGGAGGCGGGTCCCCAACACGGATGCCGCCACATGTTCTCCGATCTTGCGCGCCTGCTCCATCGTCCTGCCGGCTGAACCGGAAAGCGTGTACGACGCGTCGGCGGGATGGCCTGAGTTGATGTCCCCGGCGGTCCCGGGCAGGAAAAGGGCCACTGAACCGGGGGAATGTTCCTCCAGGACCCTCCTGGTGAACGCCGGGTAATCGCCGCTGATGAGCCGGTTTTCCGGGCCCAGGACCACCGGGTGGCAGGGATAGAGAACGATCCAGGCAACCACTTTTCCGCTTGCGTCGCGGAAGATGGCAACCTGGACTGGCGGATCAACGGCGCGTTCGGGATGGCGTCGGTTCCTGGCAATGTCCACTCCGCGCGATTCGCCGTACTGCAGGGTCGCCGGCCGCTGGGAGGCCACCGCAGCCTCCGTGGCCTCGCGGCAAGCCAAGACGATCTCCTCCAGGAGCTGCGGGTCATGGCCCCCGAGCCGGCCCGGCATGACGCACGGACCTGCGTGCGTATGCGTGGCGGTGATCGCGACACGTTCCGGCGTAAGGGGCAAGCTCCCTGAGATGCGGGTGCAGGTGTCTTCGTGGAGGCCGCACACATCCACGGTGATCCAGCACGTGTCATCGACGGCCAGCGCCCGGACGGTCAGGGGGTCGTGGACGCCGGTGCTCGGTTCCGTCCTTGCTGCGAATCCGGCCATTGGCGTACCTGGGGGCGGCGATATCTCGACGACGGCGGCGCCCACTCGCAGGACGGCCTGCTGGGGTTGGCTGGTACTCATTCCGGTTCGCCCGATACCTTTCGACCGCCTTGGATCACCGCGGTAATGGTCCCTGCTTCGGGTCCGTCCGCGGTGATCAGGACAAAATCTGCCGGGGAACCGACTTGAAGGTGGCCGAGCCCCGGTCGGGTACCCGGGATCACCCGGGCGGGAGTGGACGTCACCATTTTGAGGGCTTCCGATAGATCCAGTCCGACGTTTCGGATGACGTTCCGGAAACCGTCCGGGAGGGTAGCGGCGGCCCCTGCGAGCAGATCCGTGCCCACATGGGAGAGCCTCCCGCCAGGGGCAAGATCCACCAGGCCGCCCACGGAAGTACGGTGGCGGCCAGGCTCGCTGCCGGCCAGGGCAGTGGTGTCCGAAACCAGATAAGCGCGTTCGGTGGTCTTGGCCCTGATCATGACTTTCAGCGTATCGCTGGGCAAATGGTGGCCGTCCGCTATGAGTCCCGCCGTGAGGCGGTCGTCAGCGAGTTGAGTCCACAGGGCATTGGGGTGCCTGGGCAGGGTGGTGGCTATGCCGTTGCCCAGATGGGTGGCCAAGGTGGCTCCCGCGGTGATGGCAGCCGTGATTTGTTCTGGACTCGCGTGAGTGTGTCCGATAGCCACATGGACGCCGAGTACGCGGATTTGGGCGATCCGGGCCGGGGCGTCGGGCGTATGCGGAGAGACGGTGACGATGCCGACCATTCCGCTTGCGCGAAGCCAGCGCCGGACCTCCTGGACGTCCAAGGGGCGAACGAAGCCGGCGTCGTGGACGCCCCGGGGACCGTCCAGGTGCGAGATGAAGGGGCCCTCGATATGGACGCAGGGGATGGCCGCCCTGGTGCCTGGATCAATTTCGCAGGCCCGCTTGATCTGTTCGAGCGCGCCGGTGATCGCCTCTTCCGACGCTGTCACGATGGTTGGCACCCACGTCGTGACGCCCAGCTTCGCCAGCGCCGCAGTCATGTCGATGATGGTTTGCGGCGCGACGTCAGCGGCGTTGACGTCTAGTCCGCCGTAACCGTTGACCTGGCCATCGATAAACCCCGGTGCGATGACAGGCAGCCCCTGGCCAGTATCTATCTCCCGCAACGACAGGATGGTCGTGTCGTAGGCGATTTCTATGTTGATCCCCCGGTGGGGGTCTTTGCCCACGATCGTTTTGGGGTGTGTCACAGCTTGCGTACCCGTCCTTTGAAACGTGAAATGAATTGCTGGTTGGCTTCGTCCCCGCCGGGTGCGTTTCCTGATCTCCACAATGGCGGCTCAATCCCGATTTCGCTCAGCTTGCTGATGGTGGACATCATGAGCCAGTTCAGGGTGAAGGCGTTGGCGAACGTGGACACAGCGGCTGTTTTTTCCTGTGCCCCGGGGACCTTCATGACGGCGTCTCCGACGGGAACCTTCGTGTCGATGTGGTGGTCGACCACGTCGTGCAGATTAAGCTTTTGCGGATGCCGTGCGGGATGGTCACTGGCTGTTTCCTCTGCGTGCTCCCGCGAGGAAACGCCGATGATCTTGACCGATAGTTCACGTGCCGTCAGTGCCGCGTCGATGAGGGCACTGTTGATGCCATACGCGTTGACCAGGATCAGGACGTCCCCTGGTCCGAGGCCCGCGTCCTCGATGACGATCCGGCCGTAACCCGGAGTCCGTTCCATGGCCATTGACCGGAGGGCGCCGCTGGAGAGCAGGGTGCCTTCGTCCAAAATGGCCGAGACGTGCATCAGCCCACCTGCCCGGAAGAACACTTCCTGGCTTGCCAGGTTCGAGTGACCGCCTGGGCCGTAGATGTGTACCAGTTCGTCCTTGGCCACCTGGGCCGCGAGAATGTCCGCGGCGATGCTGATGTTTTCGGCTTCTTCCACGCGGATGCGCTCAAGGAGCCCGGTGATTTTTCCGAGGTAGTCCTGCGAGAGCTGCTCACTTGCGTTCATCGCGGATCGGATTCGGCGTCGAGGTAGAGGGTGACGTTGGGGTGCGTGCGCAGCGCAGTACCGGGATGGTCTCCACTGATCGGCTGGCTCAGCGTGTTGTGGACGGCCTTCCTTTTGGCACGGCCGGGCACGGAAGCGATGATTTCGGAAGCGTGCAACAACCGCGGGATGGAGACGGTGATGGCGCGCCGGGGAACGTCGTCGAAACCCGCGAAATGCCCTTCGTCCACCTGTTGCTGGCGGCTTACTTCGTCCAGGTCGATGACGCGCGCGGGCAGCGGGTCAGCGAGGTCGGCCGGAGGATCGTTGAAGGCAAGATGGCCGTTGACGCCCAATCCGAGCAGGACGAGGTCGAAGGGATCCTGGCCCATCAGCGTGCCATAGCGCTGCGCTTCCTCTTCGGCGGGGTTCCCCGGGTTAATGCGGTGAAAGGTGGTCGGCGGAAGGTGGCTGAAGAAATTGCGTTGCAGCCAGTTTCCGAATCCCTGAGGTGCGTCTGCCTCGAGCGCGAGGTAATCGTCCATATGGAAGCAGGTTATGCGGGCCCAATCGATGCCGGGTTCCTGGACGAGCGCCTGCAGCGTGGCCTCCTGGCTGGGAGCTGCTGCGAGCATCAGCCGGACCTGCTGTTGGTTCCGGAGCGCCCTGCGTAGCGTTTCCGCTGCGTGCGCGCCGGCGTGTTTCCCCAGGGCGGCCCGGTCCGGGTAGGTGGAAACGGCGGGGCTGTAAGTAGTCAGTGCTGTCACGTGTGTGTCCTTCGGGTTTCTAGTTCAGTAGTCAGGAGGAGTGATCGGGCTATATGGAAGGGGTCCTTGACTGGCAGCGCCACCACTTTGTCGAGGGGATTCCCCTCGCGGTCGCGTATTTGCAGCCACTCCTGGCCGGAGGGGTCCGGAAAAGCGCCGAGGGTGTAGGACCAGATCCGCTCATGCCAGTCCAGGAGATCGTGACGCCCGAAACGTTCGGCGAGCAGCCTGCTCGCGTAGAGGGCCTCAACCTGGACCCACCACAGCTTCGTGTCCCACGTCTGGGTCACCAACGTTTCGTACGTGTCGTTGCCGAAGAGCCTGCCCCGGGGTTCTGCTCCGGTGCTGTCGACGTATCGGAACATGCCGCCGTGCTGGTCGTCCCAGCCGGACTCCAGGGCCCGGACGGCAAGGTCCGGGAGCCAATCCGGAATGCGAGGTGCCAGGTCAGGCATGATCTCGACGGCCTCCATGACCATCCAGAGCATCTCCAGCAAGTGACCGGGGGTTCGGTGGCGGGCCAGGAGCGTGTCGAGGTCATCGGTGCTGTCCGGCCGGTATTCCCACCAGGAGTCGGCTTTCCACATGCCTTCCGAGTTCCCGTCGCCGAGCAGCTGGGAAAGCGCGGCACCGGCTGTTTCGGCGCTTTCAGCAGAGCCGCTGGCCAAATGGAGCTGGGCGCCCACATTCAGCAGCAGCATCAGGCCGGCCGCGTCCTTGAATCCGGCCCGGACGGGGTATGGCTCGGATGGAGCGCTCCGTGCCTCGATCCTTTCTTCGGCGTGGGCGAGAAGTGCATGGGCTGATTGCAGCCACTCTTCACGTTCCCGGCCTGCGACTTGGGGAAGCCGGGCTGCACCCGCCAGGCCCAAAGCCGCAAAGAGGTCAGCCAGTACGCTGACCGCGATCTCCCCGTGCGGCCCGGACGGCAGCGCCTGCCCCTCAGCCGATGTGCGGTATGCCGCGACATTGCCGTCCATGATGGCGCGGGCTTGGATGAACCTGGCCGTTTCAATCGACAGAGTGGCCCACAACTGGGGATTTTCCCCGATGATTCCGGCCTCGCTGTCCAGTGCGATCCTTGAGCAGAGCCAAGCCCAGCGGCCTTGGGACCACGTATATTTCTCGTTCGAAAACAATCGCCCTGAGTTGGAAAAGCAAGTGAAAACTCCGCCGTTTTTCCTGTCGACGCCGTTCTCGAGCCACCAAGGGAGGACGCCCTTGAGCAGCTGATCCCGTATTTCGGATTCGGTTGCGCTCATGCGACGGTGCTTTCAACTGGAAGGGATGCAGCCGGCTCAAGGTCACGGTCAAGGGACTCGACAAGGGCGTCGGAAGCTTCGTTGTGCCAGGGGCGCAGCCAGCCGAAGACGCAATAGACGATCGCGGAGGCAATCACCGGGGCTGCCACGTTGATTGTCTGCGCACTGGCCGTGCCCAGGCTCGCGATGGGAGCGGCCAAGGCGTACTTTGCGAGTGCGAAAACGATCAAACCGGCGGCCCAGGAGAACAACGCTGCCGATGGGCCGCAGCGCCGGAACGGGCGCAACATCCCCAGCAGCATGGGAACGGCGATCGGCCCCACCAAGGCCCCGAACCAGAGGATTATCAGGCCCAGGACGCCGCCGAATGAATCCGCGCTCAGGGCAATGACCATCGACAAACCGATGAACAGGAAGGTGGAAATCCTGCCGCCCAGCAGTTCCGCGCGCGACGTCAGCGGCTGCCGGGAACCGCGCAATGCAGGGATGATGTCCCGGATGACGACGGCGGAAATCGCGTTGGCGTCCGAAGAGGTCATGGCCATGGTGTGCGAGAACATTCCCGCGACCACCAAGCCAACCAGGCCGGCGGGCAGCAGCTGCTGGGTCAGGAGCGCATAAGCCTGATCTGGGTGCGTCAGATTGGGCAAGATCAGCGGCGCGGCCCACATGGGAAAGAAGAGCACCAGTGGCCACACGAGATAGAGCGCGCCCGAAAGCAGGACAGATTTGCGGGCCGCTGAGCCCGAAGGGGCGGCAATGAAGCGTTGGGCCAGGTTCCAGGTTCCTCCGTTGTAGGAAATAGTGCTGATCAGGCAGTAGGCGAGGAAGAATCCGATAGTGTAATCGCCGGCGAATGGCTGCGAGTGGGAGGCCGGCAGCCGGGACCAGATTCCCGCAATCGAGGAAACGCCCCCAAGCTTGGCCACCGCGAAGATGAGCATTGCAATACCCGCCACGGACTGGATGATGAATTGGCCCATGTCGGTCAATGCGTCCGCCCACAAGCCGCCAATGGTCGAATAAATGAGCGTGACCCCGCCGACGATCAGGATGCCAACGGCGATCGGAACCCCGGCGAACACGTTCAGGAGGATCGCACTAGCAGCCCACTTGGCCGCGACATCGAAGACTTTCAATGCGGCACCGGACCAAGCCAGTACTTGCTGGGCGGGCAGGTTGTAGCGCGTGGCCAGGTATTCGAGCGGGGAGATGATTCCCAAACGCTGCCTTAGGCGCGGCCAGCGCGGGGCGAAAAAGACAGCTCCGACGAGGCAGGCGATGGTGATCGTGAGCGCCCACCAGACATACAGTGCGAAACCGGTGGTGTAGGCGATGGCGGCGTAGGCCACGAAGACAGCTGCCGAATAGCCGGACATGTGGTGGGAAATCCCCGCCAGCCACCACGGCATTTTCCCACCGGCTGTGAAGAAGTCGGCGGCGTTTTTCACTCGACTCTTGGCCCACCAGCCGATCCCTATCATGACGACGAAATAGGCCCCTAAAACGAGCCAGTCGGCGAAATACATACGTTCTCCTTGATGCGACGAAAGCTTGGAAATGGGATCTGCAGTGGCGTCCACTTTTCTCTGCAAACGTTTGCAAAACAAGGGTCTTTTTGAAAGTTTTCTCCTGAGGACTCCTCAGCCCACTCACCCAGCCAGTGCGTACACCGTGGTCCCGCCGATGGTCTGTGCCTGGAAGTTCGCAGCCACCCATTGCGCGATCTGGGCAGGAGCTTCCGAACCGCTGTTCGCCTGCATGGTCCCGCCGGCAATGAAGTAGTGGATCTTGCCTTGTGTCACCAGCTGCTGGAACTGTTCGAGCGTCGGGGAGGGGTCGGTGCCGTTGAAGCCACCCACCGCCATGACGGGCAGTTCGGTGGCCAGCTGGTAGCCGGCGGCGTTGTTGGAACCCACGACGGCGGCCGCCCAAGTGTAGTTCGAGGCGCCGATTTTCAGTGCGGCAACCATTTCCGACGACGGCGTGGTGGCGCCGAGCAGGCCGCCCATGCCACCGCCTTGCCGGTTCGCGCCAAAGCCGCCGCCTTGGGTGCCCGGCTGCTGGAGGGCTTGCGGGGGAGTGTTCTGGGCTGCGTTGTTCTGGCCTGTGTTCTGGCTTGCGCCGTTTTGTCCGAAGCCGCCCCGGCCGCCGAAGCCGAAGCCGCCGAACGTCGTCGTGGGACCTGCGCTGGGGATTGCGCCGCTATGCGTCACGGAGGCGGTTGAGATCGAGTACGCCAAGGGGCCGGCGAGGGAGGCCGCGAGGGCGAGCGCCGCCGTCGTGCGCTGAAGGATGCGGGACGGGAAGCGTCCCGAGAGCATCAGCCCGGCCGCGGCTGCCAGGGCACCCAACAGCACCGCCCAGCGCAACCACGGACCATATGCGGTGGTGCTGCCCAAGAGATCGAAGGCCAGGAATCCCGCCGCGGCAACTGCCACGGCGAGCGCCACCGCGGCGACGAGCTGCGCGCGGTGTTGCCACAAGAGCGCCCCGCCCAAGCCAGCGAGTCCGGCGATGCCCGGGGCCAGGGCTACTGCGTAGTAGGGATGGATGATGCCAGCCATGAAGCTGAACACCAGCCCGGTGACAAGCACCCACGAGCCCCACACGATCACCGAGGCACGCACGCCATCCGTGCGCGGGGCACGACGGCCCAGCCACAGGAGCCCTGCCCCGAGGACCAGCACCGACGGCAACAACCACGCGATCTGGCCGCCGAACTCGCTGTTGAACATCCGGAACAGCCCTGGAACTCCCCAGCCGTTGCCGCCCCCGACGCTGCCGGTTTCCTGTCCACTGAGCCGGCCCAGGCCGTTGTAGCCGAGCGTCAGTTCCAGGATGGAGTTGTTCTGGGAGCCGCCGATGTACGGCCGCATGTTCGCCGGAATGAGTTCGACGACGGCGAGCCACCAGCCGGCCGAGACTACCATGGCTGCCCCCGCCGCAAGCAGATGAAGGAGACCGCGCAGCCGAGGCAGGCGACGCCCGACTCCACCCGGCGCGGCAACCACATACGCCACGGCAAATCCAGGAACCACCAGCAGGACCTGGAGTTGCTTGGTGAGGAAGCCGAAGCCAAGGAGCACCCCGGCCAGCAGGAGCCAGCGCAGCTTGTTGTCCTGGATGGACCGCAGCGTGGCGTAGCCGGCGGCCGTCATGAGCAGCACCAGCAGGGCGTCCGGGTTGTTGAACCGGAACATGAGGGTGGCTACCGGGGTGATGGCCATGACGACGGCTGCCAGCAGCCCTGCCCGGTGGGCGAGCCGTGGATCGCCGGTGGCGGGGGCCGCGGCCCGTCGGACCGCAAGATACAGCAGCCATGCCGTGGCAACGCCCATGAGTGCCTCGGGAACCAGGATGCTCCAGGAGCTCAGCCCGAAGATCCGTACCGAGAGGCCCATGATCCACAGCGACGCCGGCGGCTTGTCCACAGTGATGGAGTTGGCGGCGTCGGACGATCCGAAGAACCACGCGGCCCAATTCTGCGAACCGGCCTGGGCTGCGGCGGAATAGAACGGGTTTGCCCAACCGGAAGCGCCGAGGTTCCAAAGATACAGGACCGCCGTCGCGAGGAGGACAATGCCCAGCTCCACGCGGTCCCGCAGGGCATGCGGGCCATGGTTGCGGCGGGGGTTTCGGGTCAGGCCCGGCAGGACCGGCTCCACCAAACGCGAAGGCGGAGCCGGCTGCGCTGGTTTGGAACCGGTGTCCGTGGAATAGGAAGTGGTCATCGGAATCTACTTTGTCAGCTTGTAGACAGTGGAGCTGCCCACCGTCTGGGCTTGGAAGTTGGCCTGTACCCAGGAGGCTACCTCGGAATTGCCGCCTTGGCCTCCGAATCCACCGCCGCCACCCATGCCGCCACCTGCGATGTAGTAACCGATCTGTCCCTTGGCCACCATGTCTTGGAACTGCGCAAGCGTGGGGTAGGGATCGCCGCCGTTCCAGCCACCGAGTGCGATCACGTTGGTGTTCGTGGCGAGCTCAAGGCTTGCGGCTTGGGTGGCGCCGGAGACGATCGCCGACCATTTCGTGGTGGTGGACGTCAGCAGTGCGGTCAGTCCGGCGTCGGTGGTTCCCTCGGAGCCGGGCCCTCCCGACTGACCCGCGCCACCAGCTGCGCCGAACCCTCCAGCGCGGTTTCCGAAGCCGCCCATGGCGGAACCGGCGGGTCCCGACGTCGGGATGGAACCGGAGTGCGCGGTTGCCGCCGTCGCGAGCGTCCACGCTGCGGTTCCGAGGCCGCCGGCCAGAAGGGAAACGACGACGACGGCCGCGGCCGCCGCGCTCCGGAACCGGCCGGCTGGCCGCAGCGAGTCGAGGCGGAGCAGGATTGCCGCGGCCGCCACCACACCCAGGACAACGATCACGATGCGCAACCAGGGAAGCCACGAGGCGTCGCGGCCCAGGAGAACCGCGGACCAAGCCGAACTGCCGAGGATTACCACGGCCAGGACGATCCTGGCCGGCCAATACCCGCGGCCACGCCACAGCTCTACGCTGCCAATGCCCACCAAGGCAGCGATTGCCGGTGCGAGCGCTACCGCGTAGTAGGGGTGGACGATGCCGCTCATGAAGCTGAAGACGCCCGCCGTGACCAGAAGCCAGCCACCCCACAGGATGAGCGCGGCGCGGGTGCCGGAGGCTCGCGCTTCCCGGCGGGTGAACCACAGGCCTGCTGCCAGCAGAATCAGCGCCGCAGGGAGAAGCCAGGAGACTTCAGCGCCGAAGCTCGTGCCAAACATGCGGGTGATCCCGGCGGCTCCACCGAAACCGGTGTTGCCACCACCGCCGCCGCCGAACGCACCCAAACCGCCAGCGGGCGCTCCAGCGCCGCCTCCGCCGGGCGTCCCTTCGCCCGAGCCGGTGATGCGGGACAAGCCGTTGTAGCCGAAGGTCAGCTCGAGGAAGCTGTTGGTTTGCGAACCTGCCATGTAGGGCCGTGACGAAGCCGGGGTCAGCTGGAAGAGAGCCACGTAACTGCCTGCCACCACAGCGATACCGGCCACCGCGCCGAACAGATGCAGCAGCCTCCGCCGCAACGGGGCGGGTGCAGCCCAGAGGTACGCGAGTCCGAGGCCTGGAACAATCAGGAAACCCTGCAGCATTTTGCTCAGGAATGCGAGGCCCACCACGGCGCCGGCCGCGGCGAGCCACTTCCAGCCTGCCCGTTCGATGGCACGTGTGGTGAAGTAGGCCGCGAGCACCAGGCACAGGGTCAGCATGGCGTCGGGGTTGTTGAAGCGGAACATGAGTGCGGCCACCGGGGTCAGTGCCAAGGCACCACCGGCCAACAAGCCCGCGCCTGGTCCGGAGACCCGCTTGACCGCCAGATAGAGGAAACCGACGGCGGCCACGCCCATCAGCGCCTCGGGAACCAGCATGCTCAGGGGCGAGAAGCCGAAGATCCGGCCCACCAAGGCAGGGATCCACAGAGAGGCTGGCGGCTTGTCCACGGTGATGGCGTTGCCGGCGTCGAGCGAACCGAACAGAAACGCCGTCCAGTCCTTGGTGCCGGCCTGGATGGCCGCGGCGTAGAAGGAGTTTCCGTAGCCAGTGGCCGCGAGGTTCCAGAGATACAGGAAGGCGGTGGCTACGAGGAGTCCGGCGGCGGACGGCCGGACCCAGCGGGGCTGCCGGCCAAAGGCGTATCGCGTCCAACGGGGTGTGGCATCGGGGGTTGACGGGCCTGTCGAGTGACGGCCCTGCGGTGACTGGGTAGCTCCGACGGCGGCGGGTGAGTCGGTTCCGGCCGGTCCTGTGCTTGCGGGAGTAATCGTGGAGGTCATGATGCTGCCGTTTCTGTGCGCGATTTGGCTTGTGGGGCGGGTGAAGTCGGCTGCGCGGCAGGCTGCCGGAAGACCCAAAGTCGGAACAAAAGGAAGCGGACCGCGGTGGCGGCGAGGTTCGCCGCGACTACGGTGAGGAGCTCGACCCAGCGGTCCGGCGTCGTCGTACTGTGCACCAAGGCGAGTGCCCCGGAGGTGAGTGCGAGGCCGATCCCGAAGACGATCAAACCCTCGAAGTGGTGCCGAACGGGATTGCCGCCCTGGATGCCGAAGGTGAAGCGCCGGTTGGCACCTGTGTTGGCGATGGCCGTGACGAGCAGCGCCAGGAAGTTGGCCAGCTGCGGGTCCATGAAGCCGCGGCAGAAAAGGAAGATGAGCACATAGGCGAGGGTGGACGCAGCGCCGATTGCGGCGAACCGGACGAGTTGCCCGAAAAGGCTGCTGCGCGGGCTCTGCTCGGCGGTGCGCGACGACGCCGGGAGCGGCCCGCGCGCAAGTGCTGCGCGCAGTTCCGGAATGGGGATGCGTCCAGAGACAAGATCCCGGGTGAGCCGGACCATGCCGCGGATGTCGGCCAAGGCGGTGCGCACCACGTCGACGCTTGAATTGGGATCGTCGATCCAGTCAACGGGAACCTCGTGGACCCGGAGGCCGCAGCGTTCGGCGAGGACCAGGAGTTCAGTGTCGAAGAACCACGAGTTGTCCAAGGTGTGAGGGAGGATCTGCTGTGCAACGTCGGCCCGGATCGCTTTGAAGCCGCATTGGGCATCGCTGAAGCGGGCGCCCATGAACGAGTGCAGCATCAGGTTGTAGCTGCGCGAAATGAATTCGCGCTTGGGGCCGCGGACCACCCTGGAACTGCGGGTCAGCCGTGTTCCAATGGCGAGATCCGAATGGCCGGAGATCAGCGGGGCCAAAAGGGGAGCCAGCGCGGCGAGATCCGTGGACAGATCCACGTCCATGTAAGCCAGAACCGGCGAGGGCGAAGCGAGCCACACCTTGCGCAGGGCGTTGCCGCGTCCCTTCTCCTCAAAATGGACAACCGCGAGCTCTGGCAGTTCCCTGGCCACGCGCTCCGCGATTTTCAAGGTGCTGTCCGTGCTCGCGTTGTCCGCCACGGTAATGCGGAAGCCATGCGGGAATGATTCGCGCAAATGGCCGTGCAGCCTGCGCAGGCACTCTTCGAGGTCGCGTTCCTCATTGAAGACGGGGATCGTGACATCGAGGACGGGGATGGCGGTGTGGGTGTCCACGGGGGCGCGCCGCACCGTGCTGCGTTGAATGGGGGTCTTGGGATGAGTGGGGGTCTTGGCTTGGATGGGAAGGCCCGGCGGCACCACCGCGGGGTCCTTCAGGGTTCCGGAGGTGGATTCGATGAGCGTCATGTATCCATAGTGCCGTCGCAGAATATGAAGGCTTTAGGCGGAACCTGTGACGTGGCTGTGGATGTGTGACCGGCGTGGCGAATCGCCTGCCTCGCCGAAAAGCGCAGAGGTCCGCCCCCTGAAGGGACGGACCTCAACGCATTATGTGCCTGGCTTTTGGCTTAGTACCAGTTGTGGGCCAAATGGAAGGACCACGCCGCGGACGGCGATCCGTAGCGTTCCTTGATGTAGTTCAGGCCCCAGCGGATCTGCGTCTGGTAGTTGGTCTGCCAGTCGGCGCCTTCTGATGCCATTTTGTCGCCCGGCAGAGATTGCCCGATCCCGTAGGCGCCACTGGAGGCGTTGGTGGCAGTGGTGCGCCAATCCGATTCCTTGTTCCACAGGGTGATCAGGGCTGACATTTCGCCCTGGCCCCAACCGTAGGAGGGAAGGATGCTTGCGGCATAAGCCTGGGCGCCGGAGGGATCATCGACGGCGACAGGTGCGGCCGGGGCTGCTGGCGCAGGGGGTGCCACGGGGGCGGCCGGTGCGGCAGCCTGGGGCGCGACGGCGGCCGGAGCGGGGGCGGGTGCCTGGCTCGGCGTCGGCGTGGCGCTCGGCTTGGGGCTTGCGCTCGCGCTCGCCGACGGTGTGGCTGGGTGATCCGTCGTGCGGGATTCGGACGTGCGGCTCATGTCCTGGGCATTAATCGCTTGTCCGGCGGCCTGGGTGGCGGCACCTGCGCCAAGGAACACGGCAACAACGCCGGCAACAACTGCCATGCGCTGGCCGGTGCCGAGGTTCGAGGCGGCCCGCCTCAACGTGGAACGTGACTTGTTTCTCCGGGCTGGTTCGCCGCGGTGGCGCGCAACAGAGCGCGACTGATTCCTGGAATCAGACATGGTGATTGCCTCTCGACGCCTGCGGAGTTAGCTGTCGGATTCGGATGAGGTCATCCGGCCGTGGCCACAGGGAATCGTGGCGGTACGGCTTCACCCCTAGGGCTGGCTCAACATGAGCGCTTGCCCGGAGACCTGGGTCCCCCGTCTCTGCCTGGACTGTTGGGCACCGGGGAGGGGCAGAGCTCGGCGCCTACCCGGCGGTGGCCGGAATGATCCAGCGCACCTATTCGACGGTACAGGAGGATTCAGCTCAAGTCACATTTAGGTAACGGAGATCACGACGCCGGTGCGTCGACTTGCGCTCGCCGCGCACCGGCGTCGCGCCCTCCTGGGTGGACCTTCACGCCGTGGCGGTCCTGAGCGCCGGAAGCCGCACCGCAAATTCCGTCCGGCCGGGCCGCGACGCCACTTCGACGGTTCCACCATGCGCCTGGACAATGGATTCCACGATCGACAATCCGAGCCCGGACGTGCCCTCGGAACCCGATCGGGCGGCGTCGGCACGGGCAAAGCGGGAGAAGATCCTGCCCTGGAATTCAGGCGGGATGCCCGGCCCGTTGTCCGTCACCGTCACCACGGCGCTGCCGTCGGCGGAACGCATGACGCCCGTGACCACGGTGGTTCCCGCTTCCGTATGCTTGCGGGCATTGGAGAGCAGATTCGCCAAAACCTGGTGGAGTTGAGTGGTGTCGCCGCGGACTGTGAGGGGCTCGTCCGGGAGCTTGAGCTGCCAGATGTGCTCTGGGGCCATGACTTTCTCGTCGCTGACTGTCTCGATCACCAACTGCGTGAGGTCCACATCGGTGAACTCCGGGGCCTTCCCTTCGTCCAGCCGGGCCAGCAGGAGGAGGTCCTCCACGAGGGTGGTCATCCGTTCTGACTGGCTCTGCACCCGGCCCAGCGACTTGCGCCCGTCCTCGGTGAACGTCTCCGTCATGCGCAAGAGCTCGGTGTAGCCGCGGATGGCGGTCAGCGGAGTGCGTAGTTCGTGTGACGCGTCGGCCACGAACTGGCGCACCTTTGTTTCGCTTTGCTGGCGTGCCTCGAGGGCGCTGGAAACGTTGTCCAGCATCAGGTTCAAAGCATGGCCGACGCTTCCCACTTCCGTACTCGGATGGGCCGCCGACGCCGGAACGCGCACCGCGAGTGCCACCTCACCGGCGTCGAGCGGAAGTTTCGATACCTTCGTGGCGACGTCGGAGAGCTGCTCAAGGGGGCGCATCGTGCGGCGGATCAGCACGGTTCCGGCCAGCCCGATCAGGGCCAGCCCGCCCAAGGACACCAGCACCATGGTCCAGACGAGCGATGCCTCGGTGTCCTCTTTCGAGGCGAGTGGCAGCCCGGTGATGACAACATCGCCGTAAGGGGTTTCGGCGGCCACGAGCCGGTAGCCGCCATTGGACAGGGTGCGATCAACCGGACGGCCATCGGAGGGGAGCGCCGACAGGATTTGAGCGTCGCTGGGCGACAACGGCGCACGGGTGGCATCGGAGGACAAGAATCCAGCATCGCTGCTCACCTGACCGGCAAGAATGCGCGCATTCAGCGTGCCGATGCTCTGGCCCCGGGGATCCAAGGGGTCTGGACGGCCGCCAGGATTGCCTTGCGGCGGGCGGCCATGGGAGGCCTGCATCAATTGCTGGTCCAGCTGCTTCGTGAGGAACACATCCATGGAGGCGTAGCTGACCACCCCGACGGCACCGCAGATGGCCACGAGGAGTGCCATCGAGAGAAGGATCAAGCGCGTGCGCAAGTGCCAGGTTGAAGGATTGAACCAGCTGTGGTCGGTCTGGCGGGGGATACCCGAGAGTGCGGACATTCGGAGCCCCGGCTATTCGGCAGGCTTGATGACGTAGCCTGCTCCACGCACCGTGTGGATCATGGGCGGGTGGTTGGCCTCGATCTTCTTGCGCAGGTATGAGATGTAGAGCTCCACGATGTTGGCTTGCCCGCCGAAATCGTAGTCCCACACGCGGTCCAGGATCTGGGCCTTGCTGACCACGCGCTTGGGATTTTCCATGAGGTAGCGCAGGAGCTCGAACTGGGTTGCCGTGAGCGGGATGTCTTCGCCGCCGCGGGTAACTTCACGCGTGTCCACGTTCAGGGTCAAGTCACCGACAACCAGTTCGGCCGTGTCCATCGCGGCCACCCCCGAGCGCTGGACCAGCCGGTGCAGGCGCAGCAGGACTTCCTCCATGCTGAAGGGCTTGGTGACATAATCGTCGCCGCCGGCGGCCAAGCCGACGATGCGGTCCTGCACGTCATCCTTCGCGGTGAGGAAGAGCGCAGGCACCTCAGGCGCAAAGGCGCGGATCCTGCCCAGCAGCTCAACGCCGTCGAACCCCGGAAGCATCACATCCAGCACCAGGACATCCGGTCGGAAGTCCTTGGCGAGCTTTACTGCGGCGGGACCGTCGCCGGCCACCGCCACCGACCACCCCGCCATGCGTAGGCCCATGCTCATGAGCTCGGCGAGGCTGGGTTCGTCGTCCACCACGAGGGCACGGATGGGGGAACCGTCCGGGTGGCTGAGCTGCGGAAGGTTGTTGGTCATGGAGTGCGAGGATGCCATGGGACAACTCTCCAATCTGCCGGTTTGCCAGTGCTTTGCCGTTGCTGTGAGCACCCTGTGAGTCCCAGCCTAGCCACCTGCCCGGAGGTTGTGCCGGTTCGGGGAGAAGCGGCGTCGGATTCTGCTGGATCATTCCTCAGTCCGGACGTGCGATCCGCATGTTTACGGGCCCCGCCACTCGCTCGCCGCGAATCATCCAGCAGAATCCGACACAACACGGCAGGAGGTCACAGGCAAGCCTGCAGTTCGACACAGCCAATGCACAGCAAAGCGGCTGACGCTGTTTGGGACAAGCACAACCACGACCAAACAGTCTCGATTTCGATGGAGAACACCATGGATCAGCAAAACAACCCCTCCGTACCTGGTTCCGAGCAGGAGAACGGGCACCCGCAGCCGGTGATCCGCCCCCTTGATGAGCCCGGGCAGCCCGCCGCCGGGCAGCCTGCCGCCGGGCAGCCTGCCGCCGGGTGGGGTGCTCCGCAGCCGCCGGTGAACCAGCAGCCTGCCGCCGGGTGGGGTGCTCCGCAGCCGCCGGTGAACCAGCAGCCTGCC
>NZ_JARVRH010000016.1 GCF_030209755.1 Arthrobacter sp. efr-133-TYG-118
CATCACGGTCCGCGAACAGGTCTCGGTCTGGCCCGTCGAAAGCAACTGGCGGGACGGTGCCGACCAATGAATACCACCACCCCAATCCGTAGCCACAGGAGGTAGACACATGCTCAGCCGTATCGCTGAATCGCTGTTCTGGATCGGCCGCTATGTGGAACGAGCCGACGGAACAGCCAGAATCCTGGACGTCCACCTCGAACGCCTCAATGGCCTGGGTGAAGACGAGCAAAACCGCGTCTCAAGGAACCTTCTGGCCCTGATGGGCTCGGACCCCGGGACGGAGGCCGTGACGCTGGATCGGCTCCTCAAATGCCTGGCCCACGACAAGGCGAGCCCCACCTCCATCGCAGGATCGCTCTCCGCGGCACGGGAGAACGCCAGGCGAGCCCGGGAAACAGTGTCGTCAAGCCTCTGGGAAGGACTGAACACCACCCATAACGGACTCAAGAAGCAGCGAAAGGACCTGGTGGGAACATACCGCTTCTGCCATTGGGTGCTTGAACGTACCGCCATGGTCTCCGGCTCCGCCGACTCAACGGTCAGCCACGACGACAGTTGGCTTTTCATGGTGTTGGGGCGTTCCCTGGAACGCGCCGACATGACGGCACGCATGCTCTCTACAAGGGACCTGCTCTCCGGCAGCCTTTCATGGGTGAACATGCTCCATTGCGCCGGGGCCTACGAATCATTCCTGCGGAACCGGGGCGGCTCGTCCGGGGATCAGGATGCTGCCGAATTCCTCCTCCTGGACAGGCTCTTTCCCCGCTCCATCGTGTACGCGCTGCGGGACGCCGAAGAGTGCCTTTCCAAGCTGGATCCTTCTGCGCAACGGGTAGGCTTCATCGACGACGCCCGGCGGGTGGTGGGGCAGGCCCGCACCTTCCTGGAGTTCCACCGCACGGACAACCTCATTGAGGAACTGCCGGAGCACATGGAACGCGTCCAAAGGGCGGTCAGTCAAGCCTCCGAGGCCGTCTCCCGCAAATACTTCAACCAGGCCTCTGAACTCGAATGGATAGGGGAAGTCTCATGACCCGGCTCAGCATCGTGCACACCACGGCATACAAATACAAGAAGAGCGTGACCCGGTCCTACAACGAGGCGAGGTTGACGCCCCTCAGCGACGCCCAGCAGGTGGTGCTGGAATCCAGGCTGAAAGTGTCGCCGTCGCAGGCCGCCGTCGGGAGCTATCGGGACTACTGGGGTTCCCGGGTGAGCACGTTCGATATGCAGCACCGGCATGGCGAGATGAAAGTGACTGCGGTGTCCACCGTCGAGGTGGACCGCAGCGCCAGCCCGCCGCCGTCGACCTCGGGACTTGGCTGGGAGGAGATCAAATCCGAAGCGATTACCGACGCCTTCAGCGAGTGGATTACGCCCTCACAACTCACCGCCATCGGCAAGGAGATCCGCAAGGCGGTGGCTGGAGTGACGGCGGGCCTTGAACCCGGGGAAGCGGCCCCCGCCGTCATGGAATGGATGCGGGCCAACATGGAGTACGTCAAGGGGGTTACCAGCGTCAGCACCAATGCCGAGCAGGTCTGGCAACAGCGCAAGGGTGTTTGCCAGGACCTGGCCCACCTGGGGATTGCGGCGTTGCGGAGCCTGGGCATTCCGGCGCGGTACGTATCGGGCTACATTCACCCGGTCCCGGATGCGGCCGTAGGGGAGACCGTCGCCGGACAGTCCCACGCGTGGCTTGAGTGGTGGGACGGCGAATGGCGCAGCTGGGACCCCACCAACCACAAACCGGCAGGCAACCTCCACGTGACTGTGGCTCGCGGCCGCGACTATCGTGACGTCGCGCCCGTTCGGGGGATTCTTTCCGGCGGCGGGGGTTCGGTCTTGAGCGTGCAGGTCCAGATCACCAGGCTCACCTGAGAGGGCGCGCCCGACGGCGACTTCCGCCGTCGGGCCGCTTCGTCCGGCAGCCGCGCCTCACCACGGGCGCGGCCCTCAAGGAATTCCCCGGCTTGCCCCGTGGTTGACGCGGGCATGAAACGAATCGGTTTTCTTTCCTTCGGCCATTGGGGACCCGTTCAAGGCTCGCTGACTCCTTCGGCCGGCGACGCCTTGCTCCAGGGGATCGACCTTGCGGTGGCGGCGGAGGAACTCGGCATCAACGGGGCCTTCTTCCGCGTGCACCACTTTGCGCGCCAGCAAGCCTCGCCGTTCCCCTTGTTGGCGGCCATCGCGGCCCGGACCAACCGGATCGAAATGGGCACCGGCGTGATCGACATGCGCTACGAAAACCCCCTTTACATGGCCGAGGAAGCCGCGGCCACGGACCTCATCAGCCAGGGCAGGCTCCAGTTGGGCATCAGCCGTGGTTCACCCGAGCCTGCCCTGCATGGCGCCCGGTACTTCGGTTACGCGCCTGCCGAGGGTGAGGACGACGCCGCGATGGCCCGCCGCCACACCGCCGTATTCCGGCATGCCATCGCGGGTCATGGAGTGGCCGAAGCCGATCCCTCCTTCAGGGGCGGCGGCCGTGGCCTCCTGCCGATCCAGCCGACGTCGTCCGGGCTGCCGCGGCGCATCTGGTGGGGCGCCGGCACCCGCAAGACCGCCGTCTGGGCCGCGGAACAAGGCATGAACCTCATGAGCTCCACCCTGCTCACCGAGGACACCGGGGTTCCCTTCGACCAGCTCCAGGCCGAACAGATCAGCATGTTCCGGGAGGCGTGGGCAGCAGCCGGACATGGTTTTGAGCCGCGCGTTTCGGTCAGTCGCAGCATTATCCCCGTGGTGGACGCCGAGGACGAACACTATTTCGGGCTGCGCGCGCAGGTGGAGAACCGCGACCAAGTGGGCATGCTCGACGGCGCCGTGTCGCGGTTCGGCAAGAGCTACGTCGGCCCACCCGATGCGTTGGCTGAGGAACTCGCCCAGGACGCCGCGGTCCAGGCCGCGGACACTGTGCTGGTCACCGTGCCCAACCAACTCGGGGTGGAATACAACGTCAAGCTGCTGGGCAACATCGCCAAATACGTCGCTCCGGCGATCGGCTGGGAGGCGCCCACCGCGCAAGCGTAATGTGACGCAGAGTTACCTAGCGTGAACTGGTGTTTCCGGACCTTTGAAGCATGTTACGGCCCGGCCCTACAGTTTTTTCATGGCAATACAGGACATCTACGCCACAGCACTGCGGCTGCTCGGCCGCCCGGTGCTGGTGGTGGGCGGCGGACCCGTGGCTGCGCGACGCGCCAAGGGGCTGCTCGACGCCGGCGCCCGGGTGACCGTGGTCGCGCCGCTTGCCTCTGACGCGCTCCGCGAACTCGCCGCCTCCGGCCTGCTCACCTGGAAGCCGCGCACGTACCTTTCCTCCGACGTCGACGGCGTCTGGTTCGTCCAGACCGCCACCGGCGTTGCCGCTGTGGACGCCCAGGTTGCCGCCGATGCCGAGGCGCAGCGCATTTGGTGCGTCAACGCCTCCGACCATGAATCCTCGGCGGCTTGGACCCCCGCGGTCGCCGTAGTGGACGACGTGAAGATCGCGATCAACGCCGGGGGAGACCCCCGCCGTGCCATGGCGTTGCGCGACGCGGTTGCCACTGCGCTTGAGACGGGAGACCTGCCGCTCCGCCGTCGTCGTGCTTCGACCGGAAGCGTCGCGCTCGTGGGTGGCGGTCCTGGCGACTCCGGGCTCATCACGGTCCGCGGCCGCCGTCTCCTGGGCCAGGCCGACGTCGTCGTCGCGGACCGCCTCGGGCCGCGCGACTTGCTGCAGGAATTGGCTCCGGACGTCCGCGTGATCGAGGTCGGCAAGACCCCCGGCCACCACCCCGTGCCGCAACTGGAGATCAACCGGATCCTTGTCGAGGAAGCCCTGGCCGGCCACCGTGTGGTCCGGCTCAAAGGCGGCGACCCCTACGTCCTGGGCCGCGGCGGCGAGGAAGCGGAATTCTGCCGGCAGAACGGCGTCGAGGTTGAAGTGGTTCCCGGTGTCACTTCGGCGATCTCCGTGCCCGCGGCAGCAGGGATTCCCGTGACGCACCGCGGACTTGCGAAGGGCTTTAGCGTGGTGACCGGCCACGAGGAACTCTCCGAGGTCCCTGCCCGTCCCGACCACACCGTGATCCTGCTCATGGGTGTCGCCAAACTCCGCGAATCCGCCGCTGCACTCGCGGCATCCGGAATGCCCTTGGATACGCCAGTGGGTATCGTAGAGAACGGCTACATGCCCGAACAGCGCGTCACGATCGGCACCTTGGCAACCATTGCCGAGCAAGCCGAGGCCACCGGCGTCGCAAATCCCGCAGTGATTGTGATCGGCGATGTGGTGCGTGTCAGCCCGTTCGCCCCCGAGCACTTCAAGACCGCTGACTACAGCACCCTGACCCCTAACAAGCCCCGCGTCGTTACCCCTAGCCCCTCAGCACACTGAAAAGGAACACAGCCGTGTCATCTAGCACCACCGTAGGAACCGCTGCACGTCCGCTGCGCGTCGCCGTCGTCGGCTCCGGCCCGGCCGGCGTCTACGCAGCTGACATCCTGACCAAGAGCGAGGCCGTCAAGAGCGGCGAGCTGACTGTCAGCATCGACCTCTTCGACCGCTACCCGGCCCCCTACGGCCTGATCCGGTACGGCGTTGCCCCGGACCACCCCCGCATCAAGGGCATCGTGAACGCCCTGCACAAGGTCCTGGACCGCGGTGACATCCGCTTCTTCGGCAACGTCGACTACGGCACTGACATTTCCATCGAAGACCTGCGCACGCACTACGACGCCGTCATCTTCGCCACCGGCGCCATCAAGGACGCCGACCTGAACATCCCGGGAATCGAGCTTGAAGGCTCCTTCGGCGGCGCCGACTTCGTCTCCTGGTACGACGGCCACCCCGACGTTTCCCGCGAATGGCCGCTCGAAGCCACCTCCGTGGCCGTGCTCGGCAACGGCAACGTGGCACTCGACGTTGCCCGTGTCCTCTCGAAGCACGCGGACGACCTCCTGGTCACCGAAATTCCGGACAACGTCTACGCCGGCCTCAAGGCTTCCCCGGTCACCGACGTGCACGTCTTCGGCCGCCGCGGCCCGGCACAGGTGAAGTTCACCCCGCTGGAGCTCCGCGAGCTGTCCCACTCCAAGGACGTGGACATCATCCTCTACGCCGAGGACTTCGAGTTCGACGAAGAGTCGGACCGCCAGATCCAGACGAACAACCAGACCAAAACCATGGTGGGTACCCTCACCAACTGGATCGCCGAGCAGCCCGAGGACCTCTCCGAGCTCAAGGCCTCCCGCCGACTGCACCTGCACTTCCTGCACAGCCCGGTGGAGATCGTGGATTCCGCGGAGGCCCCGGGCAAGGTTGCCGCGATCAAGTTCGAGCGGACCGAGCTGGACGGCACCGGCAATGCGCGCGGTACCGGCGAGGTTGTCGACTACCCGGTCCAAGCCGTATACCGCGCGATCGGCTACTTCGGTTCCGCGCTGCCGGACGTCGAGTTCGACCACCGGCGCGGGGTCGTCGCGAACGACGGCGGTCGCGTGCTGGACGCTTCCGGCGAGCACGTTCCTGGCTTGTACGCCACGGGCTGGATCAAGCGTGGCCCCATCGGCCTCATCGGCCACACGAAGGGCGACGCCCTGGAGACGGTCACGTACCTCCTGGAAGACCGCGAAAACCTGCCGTTGGCTACCGTTCCCGAGGCGGACGCCGTCGTCGAGCTCCTGGACGCCCGCGGCGTGAAGTTCACCAGCTGGGAAGGCTGGCTGGCTTTGGACGCCCACGAGCTTGCTCTTGGCGCCGCCGCTTCCGAAGCGGGTGGCTCGCACGGCGTCGAGGTCCAGCGCGAACGCATCAAGGTTGTGCCGCGCGAGGACATGGTAGACATTTCCCGCGACGGCGTGGCCGCTCAGGTCTAGTTTCAGCAACGCGGGGTCACTTAGCGCCCATCCGGAGCATCGGAATGGGCGCTAAGTGACCCCGCGTTGTTTGTTATCGGGGTTAGACTCTCCGCATGGACGTCGTCGTCGTCGAAACGACCCAATTGGGGGACCGCAGCTACCTCGTTCATGACGGCACGGCGGCACTCGTGATCGACCCCCAGCGCGATACCGACCGCGTCGAAGCGGCAGCGCGAAACGCCGGTGTGACCATCACCCATGTTGCTGAGACCCACCTCCACAACGACTACCTCACGGGTGGCCTCATCCTTGCCCGGCACCACAACGCCCGCTATTTGGTGAATGCCGCGGACAATGTGGCGTTTGAACGTGAGCCGGTTGTTCCAGGGCAGGCGTTCAAGGTCGGCCGACTTTCCGTCAAGCCAGTGGCCACTCCGGGCCATACGCATACTCATCTGGCCTATGTGGTTTCGGACCCCGACGCCGGCACTGGCGTCCGGCAAGCGGTGTTTTCCGGGGGCAGCCTGCTCTACGGTTCTGTGGGCCGGACTGACTTGATCGGCCCGGAGGACACCGCCGGACTGGCCCATGACCAATACGCCTCGGTCCGGCGGCTCGTTGCTGAGGCAGCACCGGACGCGATCCTGTATCCCACCCATGGCTTCGGTTCGTTCTGCTCCATCGGTCCTGCGAGCAGGATCCCCGCATCGACGATCGGGGAGCAGGGCGCCACCAACCATGCGCTCACCGATCCGGACGAAGACCACTTTGTGAGTCACCTCCTGGCGAACATCACGGCCTACCCGAGCTACTACGCGCACATGAGCCCGATCAACGCCCTGGGACCGGGACCTGCAGTGCTCGACGTGCCGGAATCGGTGCAATCCGCGGAACTGGAGCGCAGGCTCGAGAACGGGGAATGGGTCGTGGACCTGCGCAGCCGGGTCGCATTCGCCGCAAACCACCTGCGCGGCAGCGTGGCCTTTGAATACGGGACGGGGTCGAGCTTCACGAGCTACCTCGGTTGGGTCCTGCCATGGAACCAGCCGCTGACGCTGCTGGGCGCCCACGACGACGTCGAAAAGGCCATCCGCGATCTCGCAAGAATCGGATTCGACTCCCCGGACGCCGCCGTCGGCGAGGATCCCGGGGCCCTGGCACCAGGCACGTCCCTCGTGCAGTATCCGATCACCGACTGGGCGGGGCTGGTGCGGGACCAAGTCCCGGGAGAAACAGTGCTGGACGTGCGCCGCACCGAGGAATATGCCGCCTCCCATGTGTCCAAGGCAGTGAATGTTCCACTGCACGAGCTTTTGCTCCGGCTGGACGAATTGCCGGAAGCCAGGATCTGGGTGCATTGCACCTCCGGCTACCGGGCCAGCGTCGCCGCAAGCCTGCTGCATCGTGTCGGCCGCGACGTGGTGCTCATCGACGCCCTCTTCCGCGAGGCAGCTGATGCCGGCGTCGAGATGACGGGCGCCGCTCCGGCCTAGATGCCCGGGACACGGCGGACGCTCGCTCACCTTTGGGGCATTTCCGGCGGACGCCCGCTCACTAGAGGTGAGCGGGCGTCGGGGAAAGCCCGTCATAGGTGAGCGGGCGTCAGCTGTTGATCCACTCCGCGGCGAAGTCCAGGTTGCGGTAGACGCTCGCGACGGCGGCGGCCTCGTCGCGTGCCTCGATGGCGTCGGCGAGTTCGTCGTGGCCTTCGTGCGGGATGCCGTTGAAGCCGGCCTTGCGTTGTTGGCGCAGGAGATCGTCGTGGAAGACCCCGCCGAAGGACACGTACAACTGGTGCAGCAACGGGTTGCCCGAAGCCAGGGCCACCCGTTCGTGGAAATCCCAATCGGCTCGGGCCCAGGCGGGGTAGTCGGCCGCGAGCCACGCGTCGTGGCGTAGTTGGAGGAGGGTCCGCATGGCTGCGATGTCCTCGGCCGTGGCATGCTTCGTGGCCAGTCGGGCGGCCTGGGTGTCGAGCCCTACCCGGACTTCGACCACATGCTCCTGCGTGTGTTCCTTGTACATTCGTTGGGCCGCGCCCGAGATCTCGCTGGTGGCCCGGACATAGGTGCCGTCCCCCCGGCGAACCTCCAGCATGCCGCTGTGCGCCAAGGCCTTGATGGCTTCCCGGAGTGTCCCGCGGGAGACTCCGAGCGAGGCCATGAGTTCCGGCTCGGCCGGAATCTTTTCCTGCAGCGGCCACTCTCCGGACTGGATCATGCCGCGAAGTTGCTTGGTGACTTCCTCGGCCAAAGCGGGCCGGTGCGAAGGCGTCAGGCTCATGCCACGGGCCTTGGTCCGGCCTTGATCGGCGTGCGTTTGCTGGTCAGCAGGTGGGAGGTCACCATGAGGGCCAGGGCCGCAACGGCAAGGAGCGCCAGGGGGAGGGTCCAAGCTCCGGTGGCACTGTGGAGCAGGCCCATGCCGAACGGTCCCAAAGCCGCAATCAAGTACCCCACGGATTGGGCGACGGTGGACATGGCGGTGGTCTCCGCCGTCGTACGCCCGCTCCGGCTGATGATCACCAGGACCAAGGGGAAGATGCCTAGGCCGAAACCGAACATCACGGCGGGAACCGAAGCGAACGACGTCGGCAGCAACAGCATTGCCGGGATTGCCAGAAGGGTGGTGCCGCTACCCAGGTACAGGGCAGGCCGCATCATGCCGGGCCGCGAGCCGATGGCCAGCAGGATCATGCCGGCGGCGACCGAAACCAACTGCATGAGTCCGAACTGGAGGCCGCTCTCGGAGGCGCTGAGTCCTTGGGTTGTCAGGATGTAGGCAAACCAGCTCATCACGGCATACGCCAGGAGGGCCTGCAACGTGAAGATGGAGGTGATGAGGAATCCCAGCCGGGTGCGCAGGAGCGGCCACATCGATACGTGCTCCTGGCTGGCCTTGCGTGAAGTGCGATGGGTGTGGAGGACCATGGGGAGGAAGCCAAGAAGTGCGGCGACGCCAAGGAGGCCCCATGCGGCAAGGCCCATCGACGGCGAGCCCAGTTGCTGGGCCAACGGCACGCTGACTGCCGCGGCGAAGGTGGCGCCGCCGGACATCGTGAAGGTGTAGAGGCCGGTCATCATGGAGGTCTTGCTTGCATAGTGCTCCCGGATGTACGACGGCATGGCCACGTTGCACACCGCCAGGCCGGACATCGCCAGAACTGTTCCGGCGAGGAGTGCGCCGGTCGCTGGGATGCTGCGGACCAGGAGCCCGGCAGCCAGCATGGCCAGCGCCACGAAGATCGACTTCTCGACGCCGATCCTTCGCGACAGCCACGAGGTTCCCAGTCCTGCCACGGCGAAGCACAGCAAGGGGATGGACGGAAGAATCGACGCGACGAGTGCCCCGTAGCCGAGGAATGCCTGCAAATCGTGGAACAGCGCCGCCGCGCTCGTGATGCCGGCGCGCAGGTTCAGGCCGATCAGGATGACGGCGATGATCCCGACGACGGCGACCACCCGGGATTTCGGCGCCACCGTGCCGCCGCTGGCCGGGACAGTTGTTGCTTCCGTTGCGTGGGGAGTCGGGTGAGTTGGAGCCATGTTTAAAGGTTAGACGTTTGATGTTTGCTGCGGGAAGTTCTGTGGTGAAAATCTCCGCGCCGCCGTCGGAGCCCAACTGACTCGCAGTTAATGTCGTTTTCAGCCCTCAAAACGACAACAAATGCCAGCTAGTTGGGCCGGGCCGCGAAGAACCCTCAGCGCGGGTTGCGCGCTCCCAGCCGTTGCACCGCCAAGGCAAGCCACAGCTGCACCCGGTCCGGCGTCTGGGCGGGGTCGTAGCCGGTGAGGTCCGTGATTTGCGCCAAGCGGTAGCGCACCGTATTGCGGTGCAGCGTCAGGGCTTCGGCGACGGCGGCCACCGAGCCATTGTGGTTGAGGTAGCTTTCCAGGGTCGGAACAAGCTCGGAGCCGTGCGCCGCGTCGAACTTGCGCAGGGGAGTGAGCGCCTCGCTGGCCATGTCCGCCAGCGGCACGTCCTCGCTGGCCAGCAACAGCGAGGTCAGGCTGAGCCGCTCAGGTTCGTTGACCGGCAGGCCGTGCGCCACGGCGTCGCGCGCTTCGAAGTAGCTCCAGCGCACGCCGTTCGGCTTCGTGTAGGCGCCGCCGATCCCGATCACCGCGTGGATCCCCGCTTCCAAAAGGTGATCACTGAGATCCTTCGCGAGCGCGCTCGCGGAACTGCCGTCGTCGGGCACGACCGTCACCAGGTCCTTCCCGACGACGGCGGTCACCCCGCCGTCGAGCGATTGCGGAAGCGAGGTGCTGCTGAGTTGTTTGTGGTGGGCAGCGGAGACCACCAGCAGCACCACGTTCTTGCGGGTGCTGTTGATTCCGACGCCGGCCAGGCGGCGGGCGCCCTCCACCGTGTCCAGGGTTCCGTGGATGACATCGTCCAGCACCTGGCCCGCCAAGGCCCGCTGGCTCTGGCGCTGTTTGACCATGTTGTTGAGTTCCACGCTGATCAGGTTCTGCGCATAACTGACAATTCCGGTGTCGCCGAAGGGCTGTTTGATCCAAAGGGTGCAGGCGTCGCGGCGGCCCGTCGGGATGGGGAAGGACGCCCAGTCGTCGGCGGTGGGTGCGGGGCTGCCGGCCACGCTGTTGTAGAGCTGGGCGCTGAACTGCGTGAGCGCGATGTCGGTCCGGAGCATGCTGCCCAATTGCTTGAGCAATTCGCCGAGCCCGCCGCCGGTCAGCAGGGCCCGGGCCAGGATCTGGTGGCCGGCGATGAGGCGCTCCAGCTTGGAGTAGTGGTCAGCGGATTGGGAATCGGCCACGAGTTTGCCGATAGCGATGAAGGGGGTCTCGTACGGAACTTCCACGAGGGGCAGGCCCCAGCGGTTCGCTTCCGCAATAAGGGCAGGGGGCACGGACTCGTGGGTCAGTCCGGTGCCGAAGCCGATGCCGACGGCTCCCGCCCGCTGGACCTGGCGCACGAAGCGGCGCTGTTCCGCGGCTCCGTTGAGCCTGAGGCCTGTGGTCAGGATCAACTCGCCGCCATTGAGGAAGCGTTGGGGATCCTCCTGCTCGGTCACGGCCACCCAGCGGATATCTTCGTTCCACGTGGTTTCCGCGAGACCGGCTTTGCGGAGCCGAAGAGAGGGGACGGCGACGAGCGCGGCGAGTGACATTGCCATGCCAAAAAGGATATCCCGGCACTGGTCATTCGCACTAAGTCGGCGTGGTCGAGGTGTGCACCTGACTATTCCGCGCCGCGGGGTGCTGGCATAGGCTCGGAGCAGCTGCAACCAATGCCTAGACACCGAAAGAGGTTGTACACCGTGGTCCAAACCTTGCAGAACTTCATCAACGGCGAGTTCGTCACGCCGGCAGGCACCGAACTGCTCGACATCGTGAACCCCACCAACGGGGAGATTGTCGCTCATGCGCCTATCTCCACGGCGGCCGACGTCGATGCGGCCATGAATGCGGCGAAGGAAGCCTTCAAGTCCTGGAAGCATGTCACGCCTGGCCAGCGCCAGCTCATGCTGCTCAAGCTCGCTGATGCCATCGAGGCCAACAGCGACGAGCTCGTTGAGGCACAGCACCGCAACACCGGCCAGGTCCGCGCCCTCATCGCGTCCGAGGAGGTTGCCGCTGGAGCAGACCAGCTCCGCTTCTTCGCGGGCGCCGCGCGCATCATGGAAGGCAAGTCCGCCGGCGAGTACTTCGAGGGCCACACCTCGTACGTACGCCGCGAACCGATCGGCGTCGTCGCCCAGGTTGCACCGTGGAACTACCCGTTCCTCATGGGCATCTGGAAGATCGGCCCCGCCCTCGCCGCAGGCAACACTGTCGTTCTCAAGCCCTCCGACACCACTCCGGAGTCCACCTTGGTCCTGGCCCGCCTGGCGGGGGAGATCTTCCCGGCCGGCGTTCTGAACGTGGTCCTCGGCAAC
Organism: Arthrobacter sp. efr-133-TYG-118; assembly: GCF_030209755.1. Taxonomy (GTDB): domain Bacteria; phylum Actinomycetota; class Actinomycetes; order Actinomycetales; family Micrococcaceae; genus Arthrobacter. The sequence continues at coordinate 11,759 of NZ_JARVRH010000016.1, forward strand.
GCGGCCACCGGCTCGATGATGGTGGAGCACAAAGTCCCGGGCCTCGTCTCGATCACCGGTTCCGTACGTGCCGGCATTGCCGTGGCCAGCGGGGCGGCAAAGGGCCTCAAGCGTGCCCACCTTGAACTTGGCGGCAAGGCCCCGGCCATCGTCTTCAAGGACGCCGACATCAAGAAGAGCGCAGCGGCCATCGCCGAATTCGCCTTCTTCAACGCCGGCCAGGACTGCACGGCCATCACCCGCGTGCTGATTGAAGATTCGATCCACGACGACGTGGTTGCCGCCATGGTGGAACACACCAAGACGCTGCACACCGGTTCGCAGAACGACGAGGAAAACTACTTCGGCCCGCTCAACAACGTGAACCACTTCAATGCCGTGAACTCGGTAGTGGAGCACCTGCCGGCCAACTGCAAGATCGAAACCGGCGGCCACCGTGCGGGTGACAAGGGCTTCTTCTTCGAGCCCACCATCATCACCGGCGCCAAGCAGAGCGACGACGTCGTCCAGAAGGAAACCTTCGGACCCGTCATTACCGTCCAGAAGTTCACCACTGAGGCCGAGGCTCTCGAGCTGGCCAACGACGTCGAATACGCCCTGGCCTCCAGCGTCTGGACCACGGACCACGGCACCGCGATGCGGATGAGCCGCGACCTGGACTTCGGCGCGGTCTGGATCAACACCCACATCCTGCTGACCGCTGAGATGCCCCACGGCGGCTTCAAGCAGTCCGGCTACGGCAAGGACCTGTCCATGTACGGCGTCGAGGACTACACGCGCATCAAGCACGTCATGTCCGCACTGGACGCGTAAGAAAGAAAGAACCATCATGACCGCAACAGCACATGAAATCACCTACCGCCTGGACCAGGAGCGCAGCATCAACGGCGCCTTCCCCGGCCCCAAGTCGCAGGCCCTGAACGAGCGCCGCGCCGCCGTCGTCGCTGCCGGTGTGTCCTCGGGCGTGCCGGTCTACGTTGAGGACGCCGACGGCGGCATCATCCGCGACGTCGACGGCAACTCCTTCATCGACCTTGGCTCGGGCATTGCCGTGACGAGCGTTGGCGCTTCGGATCCCGCCGTCGTCGCCGCCGTCCAGGATGCGGCAGCGCACTTCACCCACACCTGTTTCATGGTCACGCCGTACGAGGGCTATGTTGCCGTCGCCGAGCAGCTGAACCGGCTTACCCCGGGCGACCACGAGAAGCGCACCGTGCTCTTCAACTCCGGCGCCGAAGCAGTGGAGAACGCCGTCAAGGTGGCACGCCTGGCAACCGGCCGTGACGCCGTCGTCGCCTTCGACCACGCCTACCATGGCCGCACCAACCTGACCATGGCGCTCACCGCCAAGGCCATGCCGTACAAGACCAACTTCGGCCCGTTCGCGCCCGAGGTCTACCGCATGCCGATGAGCTACCCGTTCCGCGAGGAAAACCCGGGGATCACGGGTGCCGAAGCCGCCAAGCGCGCCATCACCATGATCGAGAAGCAGATCGGTGGCGACCAGGTTGCCGCGATCATCATCGAACCGATCCAGGGCGAGGGCGGCTTCATTGTCCCAGCCGAAGGCTTCCTGCCGGCGCTGTCCGCATGGGCCAAGGAAAAGGGCATCGTCTTCATCGCCGACGAGGTCCAGTCCGGTTTCTGCCGCACGGGTGAATGGTTCGCCGTCAACCACGAGGGTGTTGTCCCGGACATCATCACGATGGCCAAGGGCATTGCCGGTGGCCTCCCGCTGTCCGCGATCACCGGCCGCGCAGACCTGCTCGACGCCGTCCACCCGGGCGGCCTCGGCGGCACCTACGGTGGCAACCCGGTTGCCTGCGCCGCAGCGCTTGCGGCCATCGGCACCATGGAGCAGCACGACCTCAACGCACGCGCCCGCCACATCGAGGAAATCGCACTCAGCCGCTTGCGTGAGCTCGCTTCGGAACTTTCCGTCATCGGCGACGTCCGTGGACGCGGTGCCATGCTGGCGATCGAACTGGTCCAGGCCGGCTCCAAGGAACCGAACGCGGAGCTGACCAAGGCTGTTGCCGCCGCGTGCCTCCAGGAAGGCGTCATCATCCTGACCTGTGGTACCTACGGCAACGTGATCCGTCTGCTGCCGCCGCTGGTCATCAGCGACGAACTGCTCCTGGACGGCCTCGAGGTCCTGGCGGCGGCCATCAAGGCCAACGCTTAGCCACAACCTTCAGGTGGACATGCCCACCTCCAGGTTCAAGGGATGGACATAGTGTGACTATGTCCATCCCTTGCGTTTAACAATGAGCATGTCCATTGGTGATCGGTAGCGCTGGGTATGTCCGGGGGTCCTAGGCCGCGCTGAGCCGTGCGCTTTTCCTGATGACCGAGTTCTTGCGTGCCGTGCGTAGCATGTCGAGGGTCAGGAGCAGCAGCGCCAGCCACACGATCCCGAAGCCAACCCAGCGGTCCGGCGTCATGGCTTCGTGGAAGACGGCCAGGGCCACGATGAACTGGAGGACGGGTGCGAAGTATTGCAGGAGGCCGATGGTGGTCATGGGCAGGCGGCGTGCGGAGGCACCGAAGAACAGGAGCGGCACAGCCGTGATGATGCCTGAAGCCGCCAATAGCCAGAAGTGGCCCGGGCCGTTGCTTCCCAAAGTCCCGGCCCCCGTGAGGCCGAGGACAATCATGGTGGCGCCGGCGATCGGCGCGAGGACCACGGTCTCCACAGTGAGGCTCGTGATGGCGTTGACCTTGGGCCCCACGCGCTTCTTCACGAAACCGTAAAGTCCAAAGCTGAACGCCAGGACCAGCGCGATCCACGGCAGCTTGCCATAGGAAACCGTCAAGACGCCGACGGCGATGAAGCCGATCCCGACGGCGGCCCACTGGAGCGGGCGGAGCTTTTCCTTCAGGACGAACACGCCAAGGAGAACCGACACGAGCGGGTTGATGAAGTAGCCGAGCGAGGCTTCGACCGCATGTCCGGTGGTGACGCCGAAGGTGTAGGTCAGCCAGTTGATAGCGATCAGCCCGGCAGCTATGGCGAGTGGCCCCAGGACGGTCCGGTCCCTGAAGGCGTTGCCGAGGAGGCGCCATGTCCGGGTGATCGTGATGAGCAGGGCGCAGAAAATGAGCGACCACACCACCCGGTTGGCGACGATTTCGACCGCTCCGGCGGGTTGCAGCACCAGGAAGTAGAGCGGAAGCAGCCCCCACAAGCCGTACGCCCCGATGCCGAACACCACACCCGCCGTCGTCTCCTTCTTGGCAGTGGCAGCGGCGGCTGCTGCAGCCGAAGCATTCGAAGCGCTGGAAGCACTGGTGGCGGACTGGGCAGGCACGGTTTGCTCGGGCGTAGACACAAAGTCAACAACATCACATTTTGTGAAGGTATTCCTGACCGTACGGCCGGAAAGTTATTGTGAGTTTCCTCGCCCGGTTGTGTCACCTACCGCCACGTCCTGACACTACTGCCACAACTGAGAACTAGAATTGGAAACTGCGCGCCCCACCACGCGGGGCGGATTCCTGTCTCAGAAGGGTTCACGGTGTCCAACTCGGCCGAAACCACCTCAAAACGTCCATTGCGCGTCGCTATTGTCGGCGCAGGGCCGGCCGGCGTGTACGCCGCGGATATCCTGACCAAATCGAACGAGGTCAAGGACGGCGACGTCGAGGTCAGCATCGACCTTTTCGAGGCCTACCCCGCACCGTACGGCCTGATCCGCTATGGCGTGGCGCCGGACCACCCCCGCATCAAGGGCATCGTCAACGCGCTTCACAAGGTCCTGGACCGCGGAGACATCCGCTTCCTCGGCAACGTGACCTACGGCCGCGACCTCACGCTGCACGACTTCCGCGCCTTCTACGACGCGGTGATCTTCTCCACGGGTGCCATCAAGGACGCAGACCTGAACATCCCCGGCATCGAGCTGGAAGGCTCCTTCGGCGGAGCCGACTTCGTCTCCTGGTATGACGGACACCCGGACGTGCCCCGCGAATGGCCCCTGGATGCCAAGGAAGTGGCAGTCATCGGCAACGGCAACGTCGCGCTGGACGTGGCCCGCATGCTCTCCAAGCACGCAGATGACCTCCTGGTGACTGAAATCCCGGACAACGTCTATGCCGCCCTTAAAGCCTCCCCGGTCACGGACGTGCACGTCTTCGGACGTCGCGGCCCAGCCCAGATCAAGTTCACTCCGCTGGAACTGCGCGAGCTCTCGCACTCCAACGACGTGGACATTGTGCTGTACCCGGAAGATTTCGAGTTTGATGAAGCCTCCGACGAGGCCATCCGCAGCAACAACCAGATCAAGACCATGGTCAACACGCTGACCAACTGGCTCGTCGAGGAACATGCCGAAGCAGAGCAGCCCTCGTCCCGCCGGCTGCATTTGCACTTCCTGCACAGCCCGGTGGAAATCGTGTCGGAAGACGGCTCCGGAAAAGTCTCCAGCATCAAATTCGAGCGCATGCAGCTGGACGGCACGGGCAACGTCAAGGGCACCGGCGAGTTCGTGGACTATCCCATCCAGGCCGTCTACCGCGCCATCGGCTACCACGGTTCCCCGCTGGACGAGCTTGAGTACGACGCCCGCCGCGGCGTCATTCCGAACGACGGCGGACGGGTACTGGGCACCGACGGCAAAGCGGTGCCGGGTATCTACGCCACCGGCTGGATCAAGCGCGGACCCGTCGGCCTGATCGGGCACACCAAGGGCGACGCGCTGGAGACCATCGGCTGCCTCCTGGAGGACCGCCTCACGCTGCCCCCGGCCGAAAACCCGGACCCGCAGGCTATCATCAACCTCCTTGAAGAGCGGGGCATCGAGTACACCACCTGGGAAGGCTGGAACAAGCTCGATGCGCACGAACTAGCCCTCGGCGCCGAATGGACCGCCGAAAACCCGGACGCCGGCGTCGTGCGCGAACGCATAAAGGTCGTCCCGCGCGAGGACATGATCGAGATCTCTCGCGGCTAACGGCTAGCGGACGGCACGGCTAACGGCTAGCGGACGGCGCCTAGCGGCCCGGGACGCCCGGTCCTAAAATGAGCCATGGACGAGGAGCTCCGCTGGACTGACGCCGTCGGGCAGGCAGAATTGGTGCGGAGCGGCGCGATTTCGCCGGGCGAACTGCTCGACGCCGGCCGCGACCGTATCCGGGAGATCGATCCGGTTCTGCATTGCATCGTCGCGCACTTGGAACCTGGGGCAGCCGACCCGGCCCCTGACGCACCGTTTCCGGGAGTTCCTTTCCTGGTGAAGGATCTCTCCCTCGAGATCGCGGGAGCCCCCTTCAACGAAGGCTCCCGCTGGTTGAAGGACAACGTCTCAAGCCAGGACCAGGAGCTTGTGCGGCGGTACCGCCGGGCCGGACTTGCCATCCTCGGGAAGACCAACACGCCGGAATTCGGGCTCAGCCCGCATTGCGAGCCGGCCTTGCATGGTGCCACCCGAAACCCTTGGAACCTGGGGCTATCCACGAGCGGCTCCAGCGGCGGGTCCGCTGCCGCCGTCGCCTCCGGAATGGTCCCCATGGCGCACGGGAACGATCTTGGCGGATCCCTTCGTTACCCCGCTGCGTGGTGCGGGGTTTTCGGGTTCAAGCCGACCCGCGGCCGGGTTCCCATGGGCCCTGAGTATGGCGACGTGGCCGGGGGCTTCGCCGTGGAACATGCGCTGACCCGGAGCGTGCGCGATTCGGCGGCTCTCCTCGACGCGACGGCAGGTCCGTCGCTCGGTGATCCATATTGGGCGCCGCCCCAGGCACGGCCCTTCCTGCTTGAGGCCGGCACTGTTCCGGGAACGCTCCGCATCGCTGCAACGGCGACGCCCAACTCGGGACAGCAGGTGCATCCGGACTACCTGAGGGTGTTCGAGGAAACCGTGGAATTGCTCGCCGGGCTGGGTCACACAGTCACAGAAGCGCACCCCGAGAGCCTGGGGCGGGCCGGGCACCGGGCGGTCAGGGCCGTCTATGGAGGCGCGATCGCGTGGATAGAGGCGTACTGGACGCAGAGGATGGGCAGGCCGCCCGAAGCCGGTGAGATCGAGCCGTTCACCGCAGCCAATTTTGAGCGCTCGCGGGCCGTGACAGGCGGGCAATACCTCCTTGGCATGGAGGAATTGCAGCGCTTCAGCCGCCGTCTGGCTGGATTCTTCGAGGAATTCGACGTCTGGATGACACCCACCGTCGGCTGGCCACCGTTGCCCCTTGGAACGCTGCGGGGGACCGAGGAAGAACCGTTGCGCGGCGAGCGCGAAGCCGGCCGCTTCCTCATGTTCGACGGCGAGTACGCGAACATCTCGGGCAACCCGGCCATGTCGGTGCCACTCGGAGTCGACTCGACCGGCCTGCCGGTGGGCATGTCCTTCCTTGGCCGCTTCGGGGACGAGGCCACGCTCTTTCGCCTGGCGGGCCAGCTTGAGAAAGCCGCACCTTGGGCGGACCGCAAACCTGAAGCCATCGCACGGGCCTTGGCTGCACCGCTCTGAAGCTGAAGCAAGACAGGAGAGAAGCAATGTTCATGGGCGTCTACCATTTCGACGGGGATCCCGCTCAACTGCTGGAAGGTCACAAGCGCATGGTGGGCCTCCTGCCACCCGGTGCGTTGAAGATCCATGTATGCCTATCCACCGAAGGGGGCATCTCGGTCTACGACACCTGTCCGGACAGGGCAACGTTTGACCGCTTCAGCCGTGGCCACAGTTTCGCCGAACTCGTCGCCGAAGTTGGACTGCCCGTCCCCCGGATCGAAGCGTTGGGCGAGGTCGAGTCGTACGAATTCCACCCGGAGTGACTTCGCCACCAGTCTCGTCGCGATGAGGGCCTTATGCCAACCGGGCGATGCTCCGCCTGATGGGACGTGGCACGGTGCCGTCCGAGAAGAGTTCGGGCGTGGCAGCCTGGATGCGCTTGACGTCGTCGAAAACGCCCCGCAGGTGGACGCGCAGTGAATCGTCTGCTCCGGCGGGATTGTTTGCCTCCAGGGCATCGACGATCGCCGTGTGTTGCTCAATCAAGGTGGAAACTGGCCGGGTGTCGATGAGGCTCAGCCGCCGTGCGCGGTCCAAATGCGCCTTGGCTGAATTCACTGCGGTCCATGCAGTTTCATGGCCGGCCAGGCGCAGCAATTCGCGGTGGAAGTCCTCGTCCAGCCGGAAGAATTCGTCGACGTCGCCGGCGGCCTCGGCACCTCGTTGGTCGTTGAGGATTTCGCGGAGCCCCGCAATCCCCTCGCCATCAACCACGGCGTCAACCAGGGAGGCACACTCGATGGCTTCCCTGACGAACTGAGCTTCGGCGACCCTGCCGAGATCCACCAGGGAGACGAACGAACCGATCTGCGGGAAGACCTGAACCAGGCCTTCTTCGCGCAGCAGAATCAGGCTTTCCCTGACCGGCGTCCTGCTGACCCCTAGCTCCTGGGCCAGTTCATTTTCGGACAGGGGCTCACCGGGCCGCAGCTCGAGCGAAATGATTCGACGCCGGAGGGTGTCCAGGGTCCGGTCACGTACTGAAAGCCGGGGCGCCTGGTCACTTGCTGGTTTATTCGTAGCCACGTGTCCAGTCTAATCTCCATTGACAGACTAGAATGGTAGTGCTTGTATGGTAGTAATCAAACGGCCGACTCAAGCCTTGTCACGAGGTATTACGAGCGCTGGCATTCCCTCCGAGAACTCTCCATTTCGCTTTTCATCGCCTGCAAAGGAGCAATTGATGACCGAGAGCTTTGCCCCACCCGCCGTCAAGCCAACTACCAGGAGCACGGGCGACCTCGCGAAGGTTGCCGTTTCCGGATGGCTCGGGACTGCCATGGAATTCATGGACTTCCAGCTCTACTCGCTAGCAGCGGCCATTGTCTTCAACAAGATCTTCTTCCCGGACGTCAGCCCGGTCATCGGTTTGATCGCCGCCATGGCGACCTACGGCGTCGGATATGTGGCCCGCCTTGTCGGTGCGATCTACTTCGGACGCATGGGTGACCGGATCGGCCGCAAGAAGGTCCTGTTCATCACCATCGCACTCATGGGTGCATCCACCACCCTGATCGGCGTGCTTCCCACCTACGCGATGATCGGTATTTGGGCCCCGATCCTGCTCGTCGCGCTGCGCCTCATCCAGGGCTTTGGCGCCGGCGCCGAAATTGCCGGGGCAACGGTCATGCTCACCGAATACGCATCCGCCCGTCGTCGCGGCCTGATCTCGTCCCTGGTGTGCCTTGGAACCAACTCCGGAACCCTCGGCGCTTCAGCGCTCTGGGCGATCCTCGTTGCTGCTCTTCCCCAAGACCAATTGCTCAGTTGGGGTTGGCGTATCCCGTTCCTGGCGAGCTTCGTGCTGATGATCTTCGCGATTTGGATTCGCCGTTCCCTCAAGGAAAGCCCGGTGTTCGAGGAACGTGCCGACGTCGTTGATGGCGTGGCCCTGTCCAAGCAAGACATCATGTCCAAGCAGGACATCAAGGACAGCAAAAAATCCACCAGCACCATCGAAGCCGCGCTCCACCAGCGCAAGGGCAAGGCCTTCCTCATCGCGCTTGGTCTGCGGTTTGGCCAGGCGGGCAATTCCGGTCTCGTCCAGACGTTCCTGGTCGGATACCTCGCTACCGTGCTGCTGGTCGACAAGACCGTAGGCACCACGGCCATCGTCTACGGTTCCCTGCTGGGTTTCGTCACCATTCCGCTGATCGGTCTCCTGGGTGACCGCTTCGGACGCAGGCCCCTATACCTGGTCCTCAGCGCCTTGAGCGCACTGTTCGCCATTCCCATGATGCTGATGGTCACCAGCGGGAACCCCGCCGTCATCACGACTGGCATGGTCGTTGGACTTAACCTGGGCGTCCTCAGCCTCTTCTCGATGGAGAGCGTCACGATGGCCGAATTCTTTGGAGCCCGCACCCGCTTCACCCAGCTGGCGTTGGCCAAGGAAATCGGCGGCATCCTCGCCACCGCCATCGGTCCGCTACTGGCTGCAACCCTGACGGCCGTCACCGGTCAATGGTGGCCGCTGGCGGCAATGCTCATCGGCTACTCGCTGATTACCTTGGTTTCCGCCGCCGCCGGACCGGAAGTCCGCGGCCGTGACATGGTCCTCCTGGAAGACGCCGTATGAAAGCGGTAGTGGTCCACGGAGCGAACGACCTCCGCATCGACCAGCGGCCGGACCCGGTCGCAGGGCCCGGAGAAGTGGTTCTTGACGTCGAGTGGGGCGGGATCTGCGGTTCGGACCTGGCCTACTGGAAGCACGGTGCGTCTGGAACAGCGACGCTGAAATCGCCGCTCATCTTGGGCCACGAGGTTGCCGGCCGCATCGCCCAACTGGGCGCCGGCGTCGAGAATTTCGACGTCGGCCAACCCGTCACGGTACATCCCGCGGAACTGGTAGGCGACGGCGTCCTGCCGGAGCGTGTGGCCGGTCGCACCAACCTGTATCCGCATGTCCGGTACTTCGGATCGGCCGCCTTTGACCCGCACACGGACGGTGGCTTCAGCGAACGGAAGCTCGTGCGGGCATCGCAACTCCGGTCCCTGCCCGACGGTGTCGACACGTTGCGCGGTGCGCTCGCTGAACCGCTCGCCGTCGCCATGCACGCCGTCGGCAGGGCGGGATCACTCGCCGGGCGGGACGTCCTGGTGAACGGTGCAGGTCCGATCGGTTCGTTGGTGATTGCTGCTGCCAAGTACGCGGGTGCCAAGACCGTCATCGCGGCGGACATCAGCGACGACTCGCTGCGGATCGCGAAGGCCATGGGGGCCGACGAAGTGCGCAATGTCGCAAACGGCGGCGCGCTTCCCGACGGCGTCGAACTGGTTTTTGAGGCCTCCGGTGTCCCCAGCGTCCTAGGCAGCGTCCTCAAAGCCACATCCCGGGGCGGAACCCTTGTCCAGGTGGGCAACCTGCCTGGCGCCCCGAGTCCCGCGGCCATTGGTGACTTGGTGACACGCGAAATCACATGGATCGGCTCCTACCGCTTCGTGGATGAGATCAGCGACGCCCTGGTGGCCATGACCAACGGCCTGGATGTTTCACCCGTGATCACGCATAAATTCGCCATCGATCAAGCCGCCGAAGCCATGCGGGTGGCCACAGACCCAGCATCCGGCAGCAGCAAAGTCATGCTGCAGCTGAGCCAAGCCAACTAACTCGCAGTAGGTGTCGTTTTGACCGCTCAAAACGACACCTACTGCCACCTACTTGAAGGAAAACGCAGTGAAGATCACCGACGCTCGGGTGGTGGTTTCGTCCCCGGGACGAAACTACGTCACGCTCGTTATTGAAACCGAGGACGGCCTCACCGGCATCGGCGACGCAACGCTCAACGGCCGGGAACTGGCTGTGGCGTCGTACCTGTCCGAGCACCTCTGCCCGCTGCTGATCGGCCGGGACGCACGCCGCATCGAGGACACCTGGCAGTACTTTTACAAGGGCGCTTACTGGCGCCGCGGCCCGGTGACCATGACGGCGATCGCCGCTATCGACGTCGCGCTCTGGGACATCAAGGGCAAGGCCGCCGGCATGCCGGTGTATGAACTCCTGGGCGGCGCGGCCCGCGAAGGCGTGATGGTCTACGGCCACGCCAGCGGGTCCACGCTGGAGGACCTCAGTAACGACTTCCAGCATCACCTCGATCTCGGCTACAAGGCCATCCGTGCCCAGGCCGCGGTTCCGGGGCTGGACAAGACGTACGGGATCGCGCCGGTGGACGGCAAAACCTACGAGCCGGCGAGCGGCAACGTCCCCCAGGAAGACACCTGGGAGACCACGGCGTACCTGGATTTTGCGCCGAAGATGATGGCGCATGTCCGTGAACAGTTCGGCTACGGCGTGCATGTCCTCCACGATGTCCACCACCGGCTGACGCCCATTGAGGCCGGCCGGCTGGGATCCTCGCTGGAGCAGTATCGGCCGTTCTGGATCGAGGATCCGACGCCGGCGGAGGATCAGTCGGCGTTCCGGCTGATCCGTCAACACACGACGACGCCGATCGCGGTCGGTGAGGTTTTCAACTCCATCTGGGATTGCCAGCAGCTGATCACCGAACGCCTCATCGACTTCATCCGCGCTTCCGTTTCACACGCCGGCGGCATCACGCACCTGCGCCGCATTTTCTCCCTTGCGGACCTCTACGGCGTCCGCTCCGGCTCGCACGGTGCCGGTGACCTTTCGCCGGCCTCCTTCGCCGCGGCGCTTCACGTGGACATGAGCATTCCCAACTTCGGCGTCCAGGAATACATGGGCCACAGGGACCCGGCAGGCGAGGTGTTCAAGACGTCCTACACCTTCACCGACGGTTACATGCATCCCGGCGACGCTCCGGGCCTCGGGGTGGAATTCGATGAAGAAGCGGCATTGTCTTTCCCCTTCGATCCGAAATATCTACCCATCAACCGCCGCCTCGACGGGTCGGTGCATGACTGGTGAATACCCTCACTGAACCCCTGCAGAGCCCGTTCGATGTCGTCGTGATGGGCGAAATCCTCCTCGAGGTAGCCACGGACGTTCCCCTCGGCCACGGCGTTCCCGCGCAGCTCGGCATCTCCGGGGACGCCCTGAATGTCGCGGCGTCAGCCGCAGCGGCGGGCGCCCGAGTCGGGCTGCTATCCGTAGTGAGCGACGACGAGCTCGGCCAAGCGATTGCCGCCAGGATCCGGGAACTCGGCATTTCCACGGAACTGCTGAAGTTCAGGCGCGGCCAGCAAGGCGTGTACTTGATGCACTGCGACCCCGACGGCCGGCGGGAATTCTCCTATGCCCGCCACGGCAGCGTTGGATCCACGCTCAGCCCCGACGACGTCGATCCCGCCGTGTTTTCGGACGCCGGTGCAGTGGTGGCGGGCGGGATCGCCTGTGCTATTTCCAGCACATCGCGTGCCGCCGTCCTCAAAGCCGCGGGACTTTCGCCCCGCTTTGTGTTCGACCCCAACTTCCGGCCGCGGCTTACCTCCGTGGAGGACGCGACGGCGGTCCTCGCCGAACTGGCGTCCCAAGCGTTCTTCGTGACTCCCTCGTTTCCTGGAGAAACCTCGGCGCTCTTGGGTTGTGGGTCCGCTGAGGAGGCCGTTGAGAAGCTTCGAGGGCTCGGGGCCGCGAACGTGGCGGTGACGTGCGGGGCCGACGGCATTCAACTGGGGAGCGCCACCGACTCACTGTGGGTTGACGCGATACCGGCGCCCGTCGTCGTGGACCAGACCGGTGCCGGGGACGCCTTCGTGGGCACAACGACCGCCCGTCTGGTGCTCGGTGACCCGCTGACGGCGGCGGCCCGCTACGGTGCCGCGGCCGCCTCGCTCGTGGTGGGTGGCAAGGGCGGAACCGGGTTCATTCCGACGTTTGAGCAGACGCGGGCGCACGCCGCCTCCCGCGCCGACGGAGAACTGACGTGGCACGCCTAAGCTACGGCGCGCTCGCCTCTCGCGAAGGTTCCCAGCCGTTGCTTCCGGCGGGGGCAGTGAAGCCCGGAATCGTCCACCTTGGCCTGGGAGCCTTCGCCCGCGCGCACACCGCTGTTTTCACGGAGCGAGCCATGGCGGCTTCCGGCGACCCTGATTGGGGGATTATCGGATTCACCCAACGTTCTGACACGGTCGCGCGGCAGTTGGCACCCCAGGACGGGCTGTTCACCGTAACAGAGAGGGGCCGCAGTGCGGCGCCCCTTCGTGTCGTCTCCAGCATCAGCGAAGCCCTTTCCGGACGGGACAACCCCGGGACAGTTGGCGAGCGCATAGCTTCGGAAACAACCAAGGTGGTCACGCTGACGATCACCGAGAAGGGGTACAGGATCGATCCCCGCACCGGAGGGTTGAACACGGCGGATGAGGATGTCCAGTCGGATCTCGCAGGCAGGCCTCCGCTCACGGCCATCGGCCAGATCACGCGGGGACTCCAACGGCGATCACGAGCTGACGCAGGGCCGATCACCGTGGTCTCCTGTGACAACCTTCCAAGCAACGGGGAATTCACCAGGAAATTGGTGCACTCGTTCGCCGCCGAGCTGCCTTCAGCCGAGTCGGGTCCGCTGATTTCATGGCTGGAAGCGAACGTGACATTCCCGAACACGATGGTGGACCGGATGGTCCCGGCAACCACTGCCGGTGACCTTGACACCGTAGAACGTGAACTGGGCCTGCGGGACGAGGCTGCTGTGGTGGCCGAACCATTCCGGCAGTGGGTCATCGAGGACAACTTCGCGTCCGGCCGCCCGCGGTGGGAGGACGCCGGCGCCATCTTCAGTACCGATGTCGCCGCCTGGGAGGCCGCCAAGCTGCGTCTTCTGAACGCCAGCCACTCGATGCTCGCGTACCTTGGGTTGGCCTCGGGCAAGACGACCATCAGCGACGCCGTAGGGGAGGACGCCTTCCTCGCAGCGTGCAGCCGAATGATGACCGAAGACGTGATCCCCTCCATCACGCTGCCCGCCGGGCTCGACGGCGAGGCCTACTGTGCGCAGGTCCTGGGACGCTTCGCCAACGCTGCATTGGGTCACACCACCGCCAAAGTGGGTAGCGACGGCTCACAAAAGATCGGCCTTCGGCTGCTGAGCACGGTCCGGGGAAACCTCGACGCCGGACGCGAGCCTCGCTGGGCCGCTCTGGCGGTCGCGGCGTGGATGCGGCACGTTGCGACCACACCGGCAAGTCGTCTGGACGATCCGCTTGCCGCGGAGCTGCATGCGATACTCCCGTCCACACGGACGGCAGCCACTGTGATCCCGGCACTTCTTGGCTGCCCCAGCATCTTCGACGCCGATTTGGCTGATCACACCGGATTCGCTGAGTTGCTCACGCACTGGTACCGCATCATCGACAACCACGGGCTCGACGGCCTGAGAAACGAGATCCACCATGGCTGACGCCACACACATCCTGCGCACTTCACCGGTGATTCCCGTGGTCACCATCGACGAACCGAGGCATGCTGTACGAGCGGCCCAGGCGCTTGCCGACGGCGGCGTCCGGATCATCGAACTGACGCTCCGGACGGAGAGCGCCCTCGAATCGCTCAAACTCATCGGCGAGGAAGTACCGGACATCCTGCTGGGTGCCGGCACGGTCCTCACTCCCGGCCAGGCCGACGCCGCGGTATCTGCCGGCGCGCAGTTCCTTGTCAGCCCCGGAGTCACCGCCGCGCTTCTTGGGCACATGCTCACCCTTGACGTCCCGGTGCTGCCCGGAGTCGCCACCGTCGGCGAAGTCATGGCCGTGCTGGAACGTGGACTCCACGCCATGAAGTTCTTCCCGGCGGGTCCGGCCGGTGGTCCCAAGTACCTCGCGGCCATCGGAGCTCCCATCCCGCAAGTGCAGTTCTGCCCCACCGGCGGCATCAGCCTGGCCTCAGCGCCGGACTACCTGAAGCTGCCCAATGTGTCCTGCGTCGGAGGCAGCTGGCTGACACCCAGCGACGCCATCGAAAACGGCGACTGGCAGCGCATCACCGAGCTCGCCCAACAGGCCGTGACCCTCGCCGTCTCCCCATAGGCAAAGCCTCGAGACCCAACTAGACTGGCCCATACTGTGCTGCGTCCGGTTTTGGGAGTTCGATGAAGAATCCGATCCATCCGGCAGCTTCGGTCAATGATGTCGCCGAGCTGTTGCAGCGCCATGCCCGCGCTGGCCATGAGCAAATTGATACGTGGCGCTTTGGGCTTCCAGATGTCACGGAGCTTTCCGGTTTGCGTAGCCTGATCAAGGAATCCTGGCAGCGTTCCGCGCAGCTCAAGGCGAACCCGGACCAGCCCGAAGCTCCCGTGGCCATGGACCTCGACGAGCTCGAGGAATACCGCCGCCAACACCCGCTGGCCATCATCATGCCCGTCATCCAGAAGCTCCTCATCCAGCCCAGCTATGAGAGCGGGCTGCTGGTCGCCGTGGGGGACGAGCTCGGCCGCCTGCTGTGGGTGGACGGAAATCCCGCGATGCGGCGCCGCGCCGAAGGCATGATGTTCGTGGCAGGCGCAGACTGGTCCGAAGCCGCCGTCGGGACGAGTGCCCCCGGCACGGCGCTCGCCTTGGGCCGCGGCATCCAGATTTCCGGCGCCGAGCACTACAAACGCTCCGTCCACCCGTGGAGCTGCACCGCCGTGCCTTTTCATGACCCTGACTCCGGCGCGCTCCTCGGCGTCGTCGACATCACCGGCACGGAAGCCGCTGTCGCACCCCACACGCTTTCCCTCGTTGAAGCAACCGTGGCGGCAGCGCAGGCGCAATTGCGCGTGGAAAGGCTCCAGCTCGCGGCGACCAAGCACTCGGCGCCTTCCCGACGCCGGAACTCGCCTTCCGCCGTCGGCTCGCGCCAGGGCACGGGGCTGTACCGGAACAGCCTCCAGCTGCTGGGCCGGGACCAGGCCCTGTTGAGCATCGGAGGACGCAGCATTCCGCTTTCCGCGAGGCACAGCGAGATCCTGGCGTTGCTGGGAACCCGTCCCGAGGGGCTCAGTGCCGAGGAGCTCGCTCTGTCCCTCTATCCGGGAGATGGCTTCACCGTCACCCTCCGGGCGGAAATGGTGCGCCTGCGCAAAGTCCTGCACGAACTCGACCCCGCGGCAGTTCCGGAATCCCGCCCCTACCGGCTCCCGATCGACCTCGGCCAGGACGCCGCCCAGGTCCTGTCCTGCCTGCAGCGGGGCGCCCACCGCATTGCCTTGGAGATCTACAAAGGCGCCGTCCTTCCGCATTCGGAAGCCCCCGGCATTGTGGAGCTCCGTGAGAAGGTTTCGGCGCTCTTGCGCGAGGCGGTCCTCAACGACGGCAGTGCCGAGGCGCTGCTCAAGTATGCCGGGCTGCCTGAGGCGAAGAACGACGTCGATGTGCGGCTTGCCGCCCTCAAGCTCCTGCCGCCGCGCTCGCCCAAGCGGGCTTCCGTCGTCGCCGAGCTTGAACGCCTGGAAACCGAACTGTCGGCCTGACGCGGGCCCATCGTGTGGCACTCGGGAAATACGGAGTTTCGGCCCGTATCGTAGAACCGAGCCGAACGAAAGAAGCATTCCCCGTGTTGAACAAACGCCTCGCCGTTGCCCTGACCGTTTCCGGACTCCTTGCCGGAGCCACAGCCTGCGGGGCACCCACCCAGACAGCGCCCGCATCGGCAATGCCTTCGGCTTCGGCCACCACAGCTGCCGCCGCCGGCTGGGAACTCGATCCAGCCGCCGGCGCCCGGAGAATCAAGGCCGCGGGCCTGGATATCCTGACCGCCGAAGGCACCGCAGAGCACTATCACGCCCACTTGGATGTCCTTGTTGATGGCAAAGCCGTCACGGTCCCGGCCGAGATCGGCTTCAGTTTCGGGGCCGACGGGCAGCCCAACGGAATCTCGGCGCTTCACACCCACGACACCTCCGGCGTAATTCACATCGAAGCGCCTACGCCCGGCCTTAAGTACACACTGGGCCAGGTCCTGAGCGAATGGGGAGTCCTGGACGGTAAAGATGCCACCGGAGCACCGCACAGCGGGACCGGCGGCTGGACCGCATATGTGAACGGCGCAAAGCAGAGTGCGCCTGTGTCTGACGTGGTCCTCAAGGCCCACGACGAAGTGGTGCTCTCCTATGGTGCCGCACCCTCGCCGGTTCCAAGCTCCTACGCTTTCCCCGCGGGCCTCTAGCTTGCAGGACCCCGGTAGGTGAGTACCGCCTGGAAGTGATCTGAAACACAGGGTTGCAACCTGCTTGCAACCTCCCCGCTCCTACGCTGAAGCCATAGCAAAGCCACCATCATGCGGAGCAAAGGAGCTAGCAATGACTGTTTATGCACAGCCGGGTGCCGAGGGTTCTAAGGTCACGTTCAAGGACCGTTACGAGAACTGGATCGGCGGAGAGTGGGTTGCCCCGGTCAAGGGGCGGTACTTCGAGAACATCACCCCGGTGACCGGGAAGGCCTTCTGCGAGGTTGCACGGGGCACGGCAGAGGATATCGAGCTGGCTTTGGACGCCGCGCACAAAATAGCACCGTCCTGGGGCAAGACTTCGGCCACGGAGCGCGCCGCGGTCCTGAACAAGATCGCGGACCGGATCGATGAAAACGTCGAGCTGCTGGCCGTGGCCGAGAGCTGGGACAACGGCAAACCCATCCGGGAAACCCTGAACGCGGACATCCCCCTCGCGGCGGACCATTTCCGCTACTTCGCCTCCGCGATCCGCGCCCAGGAAGGCCACTTGTCCCAGCTGGACGAGGACACCACGGCCTACCACTTCCGCGAGCCGCTCGGCGTCGTGGGCCAGATCATCCCCTGGAACTTCCCGATCCTCATGGCCGTGTGGAAGCTCGCCCCGGCACTTGCCGCGGGCAACGCCGTCGTCCTCAAGCCCGCCGAGCAGACCCCGTCCTCCATCCTGGTGCTGATGGAACTGATCAGTGACCTGCTCCCCGCCGGGGTGGTCAACGTCGTCAACGGCTTCGGCGTCGAGGCCGGCAAGCCCCTGGCGTCCAGCCCGCGGATCCGCAAGATCGCCTTCACCGGTGAGACCACCACGGGCCGGCTGATCAGCCAGTACGCGTCACAGAACCTGATCCCGGTGACCCTTGAACTGGGCGGCAAGAGCCCGAATATCTTCTTCGACGACGTCGCCGCACAGAACGACGCGTTCTACGACAAGGCGCAGGAAGGCTTCACGCTCTTCGCCTTCAACCAGGGCGAAGTCTGCACCTGCCCCTCCCGCGCCCTGGTCCAGGAAGGCATCTACGACTCGTTCATGGCCGACGCCGTGGCCCGGACCAACAAGATCATCCAGGGCAACCCGCTGGATACCGACACCCAGCTCGGTGCCCAGGCCTCCAACGACCAGCTGGAGAAGATCCTTTCCTACATCGACATTGGAAAGCAGGAGGGTGCCAAGGTCCTCAGCGGCGGCGCCCGTGCACAGCTCGACGGCGACCTGGCCGGCGGCTACTACGTCCAGCCGACCATTTTCGAGGGCCATAACCGGATGCGGATCTTCCAGGAGGAGATCTTCGGCCCCGTGGTGTCCGTGACGAAGTTCAGCGACTACAACGACGCCATCGGTATCGCCAACGACACCCTCTACGGCCTCGGCGCCGGCGTCTGGTCCCGCAACGGCAACGTCGCCTACCGGGCGGGCCGGGAAATCCAGGCTGGCCGCGTCTGGGTCAACAACTACCACGCCTACCCGGCCGGCGCCGCGTTCGGCGGGTACAAGTCCTCCGGCATTGGTCGTGAGAACCACGCGATGATGCTGGACCACTACCAGCAGACCAAGAACCTCCTGGTCAGCTACAACGAGAACAAGCTCGGCTTCTTCTAAGCCGCACTTAACCGGCGGGGAGTGTTCAGCACAGATCACTCCCCGCCGAACCACCCTGGCCACCCCTCAGGAAAGCAGCAGCTCCCCTAGAGAAACGCTTTAACGACGCAAGGATTTCGCCAATGACGACGACAATGCAAGCAGCCGTAGTAACTGAATTCGGTAAAGACCTTCAGATCCTGTCCCTTCCGGTTCCTGTTCCCGGCCGGGGGGAAGCGCTGGTCAGGGTGATGACCACGGGGGTGTGCCACACGGACCTGCATGCCGCGGAGGGGGACTGGCCGGTCAAGCCTTCACCGCCGTTCGTGCCCGGCCATGAAGGGGTGGGCGAAGTGGTGGCCCTTGGTGAGGGCGTCACGGACCTGGCCGTCGGGGACCTGGTGGGCAATGCCTGGCTCTGGTCCGCGTGTGGCGATTGCCGGTTCTGCCGGACTGGTTGGGAAACGCTGTGCGAAGCCCAGAAGAACGCCGGTTACAGCGTGGATGGTTCCTTCGGGGAGTACATGCTGGTGGACAGCCGGTTCGCCGCGCGGATTCCGGCTGGTTCGGATCCGGTGGAGGTCGCTCCGGTGTTGTGCGCCGGTGTCACCGTGTACAAGGGATTGAAGATGACCGAGGCCAGGCCGGGCCAATGGGTCACCATTTCCGGTATCGGCGGCCTGGGTCATATCGCGGTGCAGTACGCGGTGGCCATGGGTTTGAGGGTGGCCGCGGTGGACATCGCCGATGACAAGCTCGCCCTCGCCAAGAAGCATGGTGCCGAGCTGACGGTCAACGCGTTGCACGAAGACCCGGCGGAAGTCATCCAGCGGGAAACCGGGGGCTGCCATGGTGTCCTGGTCACGGCGGTGCATCCGTCGGCGTTCGGGCAGGCGATCGGCATGGCCCGGCGTGGCGGGACCATTGTCTTCAACGGTCTTCCGCCGGGGGACTTCCCCGCGCCGATCTTCGAGATTGTGCTCAAGGGCCTGACCGTCCGTGGCTCGATCGTGGGGACGCGCCAGGACCTGGAGGAAGCGCTGGACTTCTACGCGCAGGGCAAGATCCATCCGACCGTGTCCACGCGCGAGCTCTCCGAGGTCAACGCGGTCTTTGACGAAATGAAGCACGCCAAGATCGACGGCCGCGTGGTGCTGAGGTTCTAATGCCCCACAACAGGCTTGACGCCGCAGTGACGCTGCCCGGGGAAGACTTTTCCCGGGTGGCGCTCACCGCCGTTTCCATCGAACTGCTCCGAAAGCTGTGGGAGCAGCACGGTCCGCTCATGTTCCACCAGTCAGGTGGTTGCTGCGACGGTTCCTCACCCATGTGTTACCCCGCCGGCGAATTCATTACCGGCGATTCGGACGTTCTGCTCGGACTTTTCGACATCGGCCAGCCCGAACGGGCGCAGCCCTTGGAGTTCTGGATGTCCCGGGAGCAGTTCAATTACTGGTCCCATACCCATCTGACGGTGGACGTAGTGGACGGCCGCGGGAGCGGTTTCTCGGTGGAATCGCCCGAGGGGAAACGCTTCCTGATCCGTTCCACCTTGATGGATTGGAACGTCCCCAAGCCCTGAAGATAGGCGGCGCTTGCGTCTCACGATTTGGGACAAATGTGGGGGTCCATTGGCTGGACACTACTCTTGATAAGTCTGTTTCTAGCACCTCATCAAGATTGTGGACTCTTCTATGAACCTCTTCCGGACCAAATCGATCGAGCAGTCCATTGCGGACGCTGATGAGCCCGGACGCAAGCTCAAGCGTTCCCTCAGCACCTGGGATCTGATGATCATGGGCGTTGCCGTTGCCGTCGGCGCTGGGATCTTCTCTGTTGGTGCCAAGGCCGCTGCGAACTTTGCCGGCCCCGCCGTGACAATCTCCTTCGCCGTCGCAGCGGTCACGTGTGCCTTGGCCATCATGTGCTACGCCGAATTCGCTACTGCGATCCCGGTCGCTGGGTCCGCCTACGTCTTCACCTACGCCACAATGGGTGAAGTCCTTGCTTGGATCATTGGCTGGAACCTCATCCTTGAACTGTTTACTGCTGCTGCCGTGATCGCCAAGTACTGGGGAATCTACTTGAGCAAAGTGTTTGCTCTCATGGGTGTGGATATGCCCCCGGCCTTGAACATCGCCGGTGTGGATCTCTATTGGGGCGCTTTCCTGATTGTTGCCATCTTCACGTTGCTCCTGGTGCTCGGCACCAAGCTCTCCGCGCGAGTAGGCAACGTCTTCACCCTGATCAAGATCGCCGTGGTGCTGTTCGTGATTGTTGTGGGCTTCACCTACGTGAAATTCTCCAATTACGCGCCCTTTGTCCCGGCATCGCAGCCTACCGGAGGCAGCGACGGTGCGGATGTCATGAAGCAGTCCCTCTTCGGCTTCCTCACTGGCGCGGTTCCGGCCCAGTACGGAACGCTGGGCATCTTTGCCGGCGCCGCCTTGGTGTTCTTTGCCTTCATTGGCTTCGATGTGGTTGCGACCTCCGCGGAAGAGGTCAAGAACCCGCAAAAGACCTTGCCCCGGGGCATCTTCGGCGGACTGGCGCTCGTGACGTTGCTCTACATCCTGGTCTCCCTGGCCCTGACGGGCATGGTGTCCTACACGCAGCTGGCCGAAGCCAAGAACCCCACCCTGACCACGGCCTTCGAAGCGGTTGGAAACACCGACGCGGCCAAGGTCATTGCCTTTGGCTCCCTCATCGGGTTGACGACCGTCATCATGGTGCTGCTCATGGGCCTGGCCCGCGTGGTCCTCGCCATGAGCCGCGACGGTCTGCTTCCCCGCGCGCTGTCCAAGACCAGCGCCAAGCGTTCGACGCCGGTCCGGCTCCAGATCATCTGTGGCGCTGCCGTGGCGATCGTCGCAGGTCTGACCAACGTGGATCTCCTCGAAGAAATGATCAACATCGGTACCCTCTCGGCCTTCGTGATGGTGAGCCTTGGCATCCTGGTCCTGCGTAAGAAGCGCCCGGATCTGAAGCCGGCTTTCCGGGTTCCGTTCGGCAAGGTGCTTCCCGTGGTCTCGGCTGTCCTCTGCGTCTACCTGATGACAAACCTGGCCGTGGAGACCTGGATCTTCTTCGCCATTTGGCTGGCAATCGGACTTGCCATCTACTTTGCCTACGGGCAGCGCCACTCCCGCCTCAACGAGAAGTTCGCTTCGGCGAAGGCCGCCGTGTCCGGGACGGCATCTGTTTCCGGTAGGAACAGCGATTCAAGCGGCTCCAGCGGGTCCAGCGATTCCAGCGACGACGAGGACAGCCTCAGCAAGGTCTGACCCTGGGACGGATTCACTGCTCAGGCCGGACTCACGGCCCGCAACGACCCCAACGATTACGGCGCCGCGTGCTCGTTGACCCACTCCACGAGAGGACGCAGTACCTCCCAACGCCTGGCGATTTCTTCCTTGGCTGAGGGCTGGGACATCCATTCCGGTTCGCCCAAAGTCACCCCGGCAGACAACGATTTGTGCTTCAAGAGCTCGGCGCGTGGATGGTCTTTGTCGAACCCACGCGGCACGGTCTTGAGCTTCTCGCCTTCCACCGCGAAACCGGCCGCGGCGATGGAATCCACGATTTTCTGGAGTTCCTCCCCGCTGGCCGGCGAATCCGTGGCGGCGCGGAACCGGGCAATCTGCTCCGGGGTGCGCGAGTGGCATCCGCCGCCGATCAACAGGCCGTCTGCACTGAGCTGAAGGTAGTAGCCCACGCCCTCCTTGTCCGCTGCAAACGCTCCCTGTGCCGTCTTGTAAGGGGACTTGTCCTGGGAGAAGCGGATATCCCGGTTCGGACGGAAAACCTTGCCGGGCCCGAAACGTGGCTCAAGCTCCTCCAGCAACAGCGTCAATGGCTCCTTCACGGCGGAGTCGTAGATGTCTTTGTGCGCCAGCCACCATTCGCGGTTGTTGTTCTCTTCAAGTTCGGCATAAAAGGCGATGGCCTCGGCGGGGATCCCGGTAAATGTGCTCATGTAAGGATCCTATGGATCACAATGCCGAGCTAGCCAGAGTCATTGTCGGCTATGTGGAAAAGCCTCGGTGGAAAACCCTCGGTGGAAAACCCTCGGTGGAAAACCCTCGGTGGAAAACCCTCGGTGGAAACCCGTCGCGGAAAACCCGCCCGCGAACCCGCCGTGGAACCTCGCCGCTGAGAGGCACGCCCCTGGATCCGTACCTTGTTTCCCATTCCACAAGCTACAAGCTCAGGAATCGCAAACAAGCCCCGGAATACATGCCCATCGAGCGGGTGTACATGCCCATTAAGAAAGCAACCCCGCCGCGGAGAATCCGCAGCGGGGTTGCTTCGTTTATGGAGGTTGTTACAGCTTGTTGGCTGCTTCTGAAGCCGACTCGCCCTCGCCGGCGCCGAGGTTGGCGCGCAGTTTGGCGCCGAGTTCAGCATCGACGTTGGTCCAGTACTGGATGGCGCGTTCCTTGATGCCGGGGCTCTTGACGCCGCCCACAGCGCCCGTGATGGTATCCAGCAAGCGGGCCTTGGCGCCGTCGTCGTACACCTCGCGGTACAGCGCGCCGGCCTGGACGAAGTCGCCGTCCTCGGCGTGCAGGGAGTGTGCGGAGAGCGTCAGCTCGCCGTCGTTCTCCCAGCCTCCGGCCGGGTTCTGCGGCTCAACAGCCGCCGGGCCACCCACGGAATTCGGTGCGTAGACCGGAACCGAAGGAGCGTTGAACAGGTAACGTCCCGCGCCGTCCTGGCTGTAGTTGTTGACCTGGTTCTTCGGCTGGTTCACCGGGATCTGGGCGTGGTTGGTGCCCACGCGGTAGCGGTGTGCGTCAGCGTAGGAGAAGATGCGGGCCTGCAGCATCTTGTCCGGGGACGCAGCGATACCCGAAACGAAGTTCGACGGCGCGAAGGTGGCCTGCTCGATCTGCGCGAAGTAGTTCTCCGGGTTCTTGTTGAGCTCCATGGTGCCTACGTGGATCAGCGGGTAGTCCGCGTGCGGCCACACCTTGGTGAGGTCGAACGGGTTGAAGCGGTACGTCTTGGCGTCCTCGTAGGGCATGACCTGGACGTGCAGTTCCCAGGACGGGAAGTTGCCGGCGGCGATGTTTTCCTGGAGGTCGCGGATGTAGAAGTCCGCGTCCGAGCCGGCCAGCTCAGCTGCTTGGTCGCCGGAGATGGACTTGACGCCCTGGTTGGACTTGAAGTGGTACTTGACCCAGAAGCGCTCGCCCTCGGCGTTGATCCACTGGTAAGTGTGCGAGCCGTAGCCCTGCATTTCACGCCAGGAAGCCGGCAGGCCACGGTCGCCCATGAGCCAGGTGACCTGGTGCGCGGACTCGGGGGACAGGGTCCAGAAGTCCCACTGCATGTCGGCGTCGCGCAGGTGGGTGCCCGGGAGGCGCTTCTGGGAGTGGATGAAGTCCGGGAACTTGATGCCGTCGCGGATGAAGAACACCGGGGTGTTGTTGCCCACGAGGTCGTAGTTGCCTTCGGACGTGTAGAACTTGACGGCGAAGCCGCGGGGGTCGCGCCAGGTGTCCGGGGAGCCGTTCTCGCCTGCAACGGAGGAGAAACGGATGAGCATGTCCGTCTCGACGCCCGGCTGGAGGAAAGCTGCCTTGGTGTACTGGGAAACGTCCGAGGAAGTCTTGAAAGTACCGAAAGCGCCGCCACCCTTGGCGTGGACAACACGCTCCGGGACGCGCTCGCGGTTGAACTGGGCGAGCTTTTCCACCAGGTAGTGGTCGGTCAGGATGATGGCACCATCGGCGCCAACGGACTTGGAATGCGCGTCCGAGGTGACGGGGGCGCCCGACTGGGTGGTCGAGATGTTCGCGGTCATCGTTCTCCTATTTCGTGGGTTACTTGCGTTTGAGTAGGAAGCTGTTGTTTGGCTTGGCAGTCCTGGCAGATGCCTTGGTACAGGACGTCTGCGATCTGGATGGTCATGGGTTTGGAGTGCTCGTCCCAGTGCGGGGTGAGGCAGGGGGCATGGCCTACGGCGCAGTCGACATCCTCCACCCGGCCGCAGCTGATGCAGACGGCGTGGTGGTGGTTGTCGCCCACCCGCGTCTCGTACAGCGCGGGAGAGTGGGGCGGTTCGAAGCGCCGCAGCATCTGTAGGTCCGTGAGGTCGCTCAGCACCACATAAACAGACTGCGCTGTCAGTTCGGGAAGATCCTTGCGCGCGGCAGCCAGGATGCCTTCGGCCGGGGAATGTGGATTGTGCTGAACGGCCGCAAGGACCGCAAGACGCTGCTTGGTCACGCGGCGTCCGTGGGAATGCAGGGCGGAAGCCCACGCTTCCTGGTCTGCCGTGTGATCTGCCATACGCCCATTGAAGCACTTATTATGAGTACTTCACAATAAGGTGAGGCTAACTTCGGATGAACCCGCCCGACGGCGGCACGGACTTGGGCGCCCGACGGCGGCACGCGGCGCTCCGGGAGGGCGGACGCGTTGGTGGGTAGGGTTGGACGGTGGCAAAACTCCTGGCTGACATGACCCCGCTTCGCGAAAGCCCCGCGTTCCGCCGCCTGTGGCTGGGCTCTTCGGTGTCGATGGTCGGATCCCAGCTGACCCTGGTTGCCGTGAGCCTTGAGGTCTACAGCATCACCCAACAAAGCCTTTACGTGGGCCTGCTCAGCATCTTTGCCCTGGTTCCGCTCGTGATCGCGGGTTTGTTCGGCGGTGCTCTTTCGGATGCGTATGACCGGCGGAAAGTCGCCATTGTCGCGTCCCTCGTTTTGTGGGGCTGCAGCGTGGCCCTGGCACTCCAAGCGTGGTTCCAGCTGAACAATGTCTGGATCCTGTTCGTCCTCGTCGCGATCCAGAGCGGCGCGCAGGGCATCAACGGGCCGGCACGCAGCGCCATCATTCCCTTGCTGGTCCGGAAGGAGCTGCTGCCCGCCGCCAACGCGCTGAGCATGCTCAACATGGGCATTTCCATGACGGCTGGCCCCTTGCTGGCCGGTGTGCTGGTTGCTTCGAGCGGTTTTGGCTGGACCTACACGATCGATGCCCTGAGCTTCGCCTTCGCGCTGTGGAGCCTTTTCAGGCTCCCGGCCCTTCCCGCCGCTGAGAACGCGTCGGCACCCGGCCTGCGTTCCGTCGTCGAGGGCTTCCGTTTCCTGGGCACCAGGCCCAACCTCCGCATGACTTTCATCATCGACCTCATTGCCATGATCTGCGCCCAGCCGCGCGCCCTCATGCCCGCGATCGGAGCCACGATGATCGGGGGTGGCGACACTACCGTGGGTGTGCTGCTCGCCTCCGTCGCTGTCGGCGCCTTCTTGGCGGGGCTGTTCTCCGGGCCCTTGGGAAGGGTGCGGCGCCAGGGCAGCGCGGTGGTGTGGTCCGTGGCCGGATGGGGCTTCTCGATCGCAGCTTTCGGCCTGGTCGTTGTCCTGGCCGGGGACGCGGGGCGCGGCGGGGTGACGCTCTGGATCATCCCGGCGGCCCTGTGCTGTGCCCTTGCCGGGATCTCGGACTCCGTCAGCGCGGTCTTCCGCACCACCATCCTGCAATCGGCCACTCCGGACCACATGCGGGGAAGGTTGCAAGGCGTGTTCATCGTGGTGGTTTCCGGTGGTCCGAGAGTGGGAGACATGCTCGCCGGTGGCGTCACCAAAGTTCTCAGCGAAGGCTGGGTGCTGCTCCTCGGCGGCGTGCTGTGCGCATTGCTGGCGTGGCTCGTGGCGCGCGGCCAGCGCGGATTCCTCAGGTACGATTCCCTCCACCCGATGCCCTAGCCCGCGTTGAGCCCCACGCCCAAGTAGCTGACAGTTATTGTCGTTAAAACGGCCCAGAACGACATTAAATGCGAGCCAGTTGGGCGGAACGTACGGGCCGCCGTCGGCGTTAATCGGATCAGAACCAGCATGCAATGCAAGACAAAAGCCGTACTGCAAGAAAGTAGTGAAGTGCATAATCATCACAATGGCCTGAAGACCGCAGCGCTATTCGGTGTGCTTTGGGCGGTGCTGCTGGGACTCGGAGCCGTGATCGGCGTGGGCACCCGCAGCGCGTCGCCCATCTGGATCATGGCACTGATCGGCATTGCGACAACTGCTTATGGATATTGGAACAGCGACAAGATCGCCATCCGCTCCATGGCCGCGTACCCGGTTTCGGAAGCGCAGGCTCCGCAGCTGTACCAGATCGTCCGGGAACTCTCCGTGCGGGCGAACCAGCCCATGCCGCGGATCTACGTTTCTCCGACGATGACCCCCAATGCCTTCGCCACGGGACGCAATCCGAAGAACGCTGCCGTGTGCTGCACCGCGGGCATCCTGAACTTGCTCGACGCGCGCGAGCTCCGAGGCGTCCTCGGGCATGAACTCATGCACGTCTACAACCGCGACATCCTCACCTCGTCCATCGCGGCCGCAGTCGCCGGCGTCATTACCTCGGTGGGCCAGATGCTGCTGTTCTTCGGCGGCGGGGATCGGCGGAACGCCAACCCCATTGCCATGATCGCCATGGCGCTCCTGGCGCCGTTTGCCGCCTCGCTGATCCAGCTCGCCATTTCCCGTACCAGGGAGTACGACGCCGACCACGACGGCGCGGAGCTCACCGGCGATCCGCTGGCGCTCGCCTCAGCCCTCCGCAGGATCGAAGCGGGCGTGAAGCAGGTCCCGCTGCCACAGGATCAGCGCCTCGTGAATACTTCACACCTTATGATTGCCAACCCGTTCCGCGGCGGGGCCATGACCAAGCTGTTCGCCACCCACCCGCCTATGCGTGAGCGCATCGAGCGGCTCGAACGGATGGCCGGACGGCCGCTTTCCTAGCCAGCGGTCCCGTAAGCCACCCTACGGTGCCGCGTTCGACGACGGGCGGCTTCATGCGAACAAGCCCTCACCAATGAAGCCGCCCGCCTTAATGCCCGGAGGCACCGCGAACAGGCCCGATCCCGTGTGCTGGAGGTACTCCAGGGCCAGCTTGTCGCTCTTTGCCATGGCCATCTGCATAGGCACATAATGCGTCCGCGGGTCTTTGACGAAGGCGATGAACAACAGGCCTGCGTCGAGGTGGCCGAGCCCGTCCGAGCCGTCGGTGTAGTTGTATCCGCGGCGAAGCATCTTGACGCCGTTGTTCTGGTCCGCGTGGGCGAGGCGGACGTGGGAATCGATGGGAATCAGCGGCTCGCCGTCGCGGCCCTTGATCCCGAAGTCCGGCGCCGTGAATTCTTCCCCTCCGGACAATGGCGCTCCGGCACCTTTCGTGCGGCCGATCAGCCCTTCCTGTTCGCGGAGCGACGTGCGGTCCCAGATCTCGATATGCATCCGAATCCGCCGGGAGACAAGGTAGCTGCCTCCCTCCATCCACGCTTCACCCGGGCGGGTTCCGGCGGTGGCCCAGACGTGCTCGTCCAGGAGTGCTGTGTCTTCCGCCTTCAAGTTGGCCGTGCCGTCCTTGAAACCGAAAAGGTTGCGCGCGGTCGCCTGGGCCCGGGACGTGGACGAGGTGCGGCCGAAGCCCAGCTGGGACCAGCGGACCCGCACCTTCCCGAAGCCAATGCGTGCGAGGTTCCGGATCGCGTGCACGGCGACCTGGGGATCGTCGGCGCAGGCCTGGACCACAAGGTCACCCCCGGTACGTTCTGGCTGAAGGGCGTCGCCGGGGAAGCGCGGCAAGTCGATCAGGGCGTCGGGACGGCGGTGCTCCAGGCCGAAGCGGGGCTCGCCGTCCTTTTCGAAGAGGCCCGGACCAAAGCCGAACGTCAACGTCAGCTTGCCTGCCGCCAGATCGAGGGCTTCTCCGGTGTCTTCCGGTGGCGCGTCATAGGGGCCGTCGACGGCGCCGGTCGCGCCCGTTGTGCGGCCGGCCGTCATGGCTTCCGCCGCGGCCGTCCAGTCCTTCAGGAGCTTGATCAGGGCCGCCCGGTCTTCAACGGTGACGTCGAAGGCGGCCATGTGGAGGCGGTCCTGGGCGGGAGTGATGATGCCGGCTTGGCGTTCGCCGTGGAACGGAACAACATCGCTTGCCATGCTGGCCGGTGCCGCCACGGCTGCTACGGCATCATGGCTCAAGAAGCCGGCGGCAAGGCCGGCCGCCGCACCGGCACCGCCCACGCCGGCCAGGGAGAACAGTCCGCGACGGGACAGGCCGCGCTTGGGCCCGCCGTCGGGCGCCTCAGCGGCGGACGCGACGGACGCGTCGGCGGGCCCGCCGTCGGGCGCCTCAGCGGGCTCGTGGTTGAAAGGGCAGCCGCTCACAGGACCACGGCTGAGGTGAGCTTGGACAGGGGCTCTCCCAGGGCGTCGACGAGCGCGGCGAGCTGCTGGACCCCGGCGGGGCTGAGTTCGTTGTAGTACGCGAAGCCGTCACCCTTGGCGTGCTTCTTGAGCTCGGCCTGCAGGGCAGCGAACTTCTCGTCGAGGCTCGTGGCCAAGGCGGGGTCCTTCTGGGCGAGCGCGGGCTTGAGGTTTTCGAAGGCGATCCGGGCGCCGTCGACGTTGGCTTGGAAGTCCCAGAGGTCGGTGTGGGACCAGATTTCTTCCTCGCCGGTGACCTTGCCGCGCGCGACTTCGTCCAGGAGTTCCTTGGCGCCGTTGCCGAGCTTGTCCGCGGAGAGCACCACCGTGCGGGTGCGCTTGCCGAGCTCCTCGGTATCGGAAACGAGCTGCGTGGCGATCTTGGCTCGCTCGGTGCCCGTCAATGCCGTGTAGCCTGCCGGCGGGAACAGGTCCTTCTCCGCGCGATGCCAGCCGGTCCATTCCTGACCTGGCTCAAGGTCGGCTTCGCGGGCGTCGAGCTTGGGGTCGAGGTCGCCGAAGGATTCCGCTACGGGCTCGATCCGCTCCCAGTGCATGCGGGTCGCGGCGTAGAGTTCGCGGGCCTTGGTTGCGTCGCCTGCAGCGTAGGCATCGGCGAAGGCCTTGGTGCCGGTCACGAGCTGCTCGGTCTGGTCCTTGACGTACGCGGTGTATTGCTGGACGCCGGTGTCCACAAGCTTCTGGAAATCGGCATTGACGCCGGTCTTGTTTCCGGAATCCGTGACTTCAAAGGCGGCACGGATACCGTCGCCCTGCATGCCAGGCTTGCACGCGGTGGTGTACTTTCCTGCGGGAGCCGTGACCACCAGGTTGCGGGTCAGGCCGGGGCCGATGTTCTCCACTTCGCCGACGATCCGCAAGCCGTCTTCGGCGAGGAGGTAGAACTCGGTGATTTCCGTGCCTTCGTTCTTGACTGCGAAGCTCAGGTTGCCGCTGGGGACACTTCCGATGGAGACGTTGCACTCGGTCTTGGTGCTGGTGACCTGGATCGGTCCGGCGGAGGCGCTGGAACCGGGCGTCTTTGTGTTGTCCGTGCAGCCTGCGAGTACCAGGGGAACGGCGGCGGCCGCGGCGACGATGGCAAGGGACTTCCGACGGCGGGAGGCGATTTTGGGCAGCGCGATTTTGGGCAGGGGAGTGCCAGGCATGGGGTTTCCTTCTGTTGTGGAGTGCGGGAAGCGTTTAGGCGGCTTTGGCGGCCTGGGGAGCGGCGGCGTTGCCGGAAGATTTCGCGGGAGCGGAACCGTTGGCCCGAATGTAGAAGTAGAGCACCGGAATCACATACAGCAACCAGGCTCCCGCTTCGAGCCAGGTGGTGGCGGGGGAGAGGTTGAGGGTGCCCTTCAGCAGGGTGCCGTACCAGGACGACGGCGGGATGGCCGCTGAGACGTCGAACGCGAGGTTGTGGACCCCGGGCACGATTCCGGCTTCCTGGAGGTCATGGATGCCATAAGCCAGCACGCCGCCCGCGATCACGATGAGGCCGACGCCGGTCCACGTGAAGAAGCGGGAGAGATTGACCTTGAGGACTCCGCGGTGCAGCAGGTATCCGAGTCCTGCGGCAACGACCAGGCCGAGCAGCGCGC
This sequence comes from Arthrobacter sp. efr-133-TYG-118, assembly GCF_030209755.1. GTDB lineage: Bacteria > Actinomycetota > Actinomycetes > Actinomycetales > Micrococcaceae > Arthrobacter. The sequence goes on from NZ_JARVRH010000016.1 coordinate 41,800, forward strand.
CGAGCAGCGGCTGCGACGATTCGCCGGCGGCCTGGGCAGCAGCCCAAAGGAACAGTGCCGTCTCGAGTCCTTCGCGTCCCACCGCGAGTGCCGCCACGACCACGAGTCCCCACGCGGCGCCGTCGGCCATCTTGTCCACTTGGGATTTCAGCTCGCCGCCGAGGCTGCGGGCAGTGCGTGCCATCCAGAAGACCATCCAGGTGACGAGCGCGACGGCGACAATGGACAGTCCGCCCCCGATCGCCTCTTGCGCCTCGAAAGTCAGTCCCTGTGGACCGAAGGTGAGCAGGGCCCCGAAGGCGATGGATACGGCCACGGCGATGCCGACGCCGGCCCAAAGCCGGGGGAGCAGCGAGCGCCGTCCGGTTTTGACCAGGTAGGCCATAAGAAGGACCACAACGAGGGTGGCTTCAAGGCCCTCACGCAGGCCGATCAGGAAGTTCGCGGTCATGTGGAATCTTTCGTTAGGGGAGCCACACTTAGGCTCGCCTAAGAAGGTACAGTACCCGTTTCATCCGATTACGCAAATGAAACGTGTCGTAATTGCCGGACATTACGAGCAGGTGGTTGTCACGCGCTGCAGTCTTTTGGCGTCCGCGGATCGGTGAAGTCGCGGAATCCTGGGGTCTCCGCCAGACCTCGACTCCAAAAAATTGCCCGGCGTGACGCGCCTGACCCCATTAACGACGACGGCGCGTTGCCCGCTCAGGGGGCAACGCGCCGTCGTCGTACTTCTGGATGGCGGCCTGGGCCGCAGCGAAGTCTTAGCTGCGGAAGTTCACGAACTGGAGATCGGCCTCTTCGAACTTCTTCAGGATGTTCATAGTTTCCTGCAAGTCATCGCGCGACTTCGACGTGACGCGGAGCTCGTCGCCCTGGATCTGGGACTTGACGGACTTCGGGGCTTCGTCGCGGATGATCTTGTTGATCTTCTTCGCGATGTCCTGGGCAATGCCCTCCTTGATGGAGCATTCCAGGCGGAATTCCTTGCCGGAGGGGTAAGGCTCGCCCTGGTCGAGGGACTTCAGGGAGATGCCGCGCTTGATGAGCTTGGACTGGAATACGTCCAGGACGGCGAGGATGCGGTCCTCGGAGTTGGCTTTCATGAGGATCTTTTCGCCGCTGAAGTCGATCTCGGCGCCGACGCCCTTGAAGTCGTATCGCTGTGCGATTTCCTTCTGGGACTGGTGGAGCGCGTTGGCGACTTCCTGCTTGTCTACCTTGCTGACGACGTCGAATGTGGATTCGCCTGCCATGACTCTCCTTTGATTGGTGCGTTGCGTTTGATTGGTGCGTTGCGGCCCGGAAACGGGCGGCTTTGTCTGCCAACCAGCCTAATACGGAAGCGCCCGGCGTGTGCTGAGCGTTCACAGTTCGCTCACAGCACACGCATGGCCGGAACTGAGACTGCCCCGACAGAGTTGTATCAGTTTGAAGAACCTGTCCTGAAAGGGAGCACCATGAGCAACCAGGCCGTCCGATACGTCACCAAGTCAGCTGCTGCCGCCGCCGGTTCAATCGGAGTGGCTGCCGCCACCGCCGCAAGCGCGGTTGCAGCCGCAGCGCTCGCGGCGTCGGTGGTCTTGAGCCCGGTCCCGGACGCGGCATCGCGGATGGATGGCATCCACGCGGACCTGTTGCGGGCCGTGCAGCTCAACCAGATCACCCTGGAGCAGGCGGCCAGTTTCGAGGCCAAGCTGGCCGGCCGGATCCTTGGTTAGCCTGAGATTTCCGCTGATTGTGGGGCTCTGAGGGCTCGATTCGATTCTTCGGCCGAAGTTCTGTAAGGTTGTCTTGCTCGCGCTTACCGGATCGGAAACGAAACGATGATCGGGAGTGACTTCTTTTGAAGTTCGGCAGATTACCCGAGCGGCCAAAGGGGGCTGACTGTAAATCAGCTGGCAACGCCTACGGGGGTTCGAATCCCTCATCTGCCACAAAATTAAATCCCCGGAACCATTGGTTCCGGGGATTTTTTTGTGCCACTTTGGAGGGGTGGCTGTGTCCGTCCCGACCTTCTTTGCCGAGTCCCGGCGTCGAAATGACAGGACACGCCGTGTCGCAAGCGCTTTCCGAAATCAAAGAAGGTTACGACGGCGCGAGGGCATCGCCCGCGTTACATCCACGAAATGCGGACTGTGTAATCTAAGCGCATAACATCGGCTCGTCGAAGGAACATTTCTCTCGTGACTGTCACAACATTCCCTGCTACCCAGGTGGAGCAAGCCAGGTCTCTGGGGCACCGCGCTTGGCCTCCCGGGTTCCTCTGGGGGTCAGCCACAGCGGCCGGCCAGATCGAAGGCGCCGCCCACCAATACGGCAAGGAAGACAGTGTCTGGGATGCGTTTGCACGGATCCCGGGAGCGGTCGCCAACGGGGACACGCCCGAAGTTGCCGTGGACCACTATCACCGGATGCCCGAAGACGTATCACTCATGAAGAGACTGGGTCTTGGGTCCTATCGATTTTCGACGAGTTGGGCGCGCATCAAGCCGGGGGACCGTGCGGTCAACCAATCCGGGCTGGACTTCTACTCCCGTTTGGTCGACGAGCTCCTTGACGCGGGCATCCTGCCGTGGCTGACCCTGTACCACTGGGATATGCCCCAAGCCGTTGAGGAGAAGGGAGGCTGGGCCAACCGCGATTCCGCTTTCCGATTCCAGGACTATGCCGAAGTGGTGTACAGCGCGCTCGGCGATCGCGTCCAGCACTGGACCACTTTCAACGAACCGTTCTGTTCGTCTTTGTTGTCCTATGCGGCCGGCCTTCACGCCCCGGGCCGGACATCCCGTGAGGACGGGCTCGCATCGGTACACCACCAGAACCTTGCGCACGGGCTCGCTGCGCGCAGCCTGCGTGAACTTGGCGCCCAAAACGTCGGCATCACCCTCAACCTGTCGAACGCCATTCCAGCAGATCCAGGGAACCCGGCGGACGTCGACGCCGCCCGCCGCTTCGACGCCCTTCAGAATCGCATTTACCTGGAACCCCTTGTCCTTGGAAGGTACCCGGATGACTTCCAGAACGACGTCTCGGGCCTGGGCTTCGAGCAACTCGTCCACGACGGCGACCTCGAGACCACATCCACGCCGATCGATTTCCTGGGCGTGAACTACTACCACGATGACAACGTGTCAGGACGTCCGCTCCCGGAGGGTGACTCGGGCTTCGCCGTGGCGACAGACCGCAAGATCGCATCGCCGTACGTCGGTTCGGAACACATCACCTTCCCGTCGCGCGGTCTCGCCCGCACCGGGATGGACTGGGAGATCAACCCGGACGGACTCCGCCATCTCCTCGCTCGACTCGGCAAGGAGTACCCGAACCTTCCGCCGCTGTACGTGACGGAAAACGGAGCGGCCTTCGACGACGAAATCACTGAGCGGGGACGCGTCCACGACGTCGAACGCACCCAGTACGTGTTGGACCACCTTGAGAGCGTCGCGGATGCGATTGACGAAGGAGCGGATGTTCGCGGGTATTTCCTCTGGTCCCTGCTCGACAACTATGAGTGGGCATGGGGCTACGAGAAGCGCTTCGGCATGGTGCACGTCGACTACGAAACGCAGGTCCGGACCGTCAAGGACTCGGGGCTCGTCTATTCATCCATTATCGGAAATGCCTCAGCGCCCAAAGGCGCTCCTTCGGAACCGGGCAGCTGAAAGGACTTCCATGCCAAACGCAGTGCAGACAACGCCGGAAGTCGGTCTTGACGGGATCACCGAAGACCCCGACTGGTGGCGGCAGGCCGCCGTCTACCAGATCTACCCCCGAAGCTTTGCCGATTCGAATGGCGATGGCATCGGTGATCTCGTCGGGATTACCTCGCGCATTCCCCACCTCGCGGCGCTCGGCGTCGACGCCGTTTGGCTAAGTCCCTTCTACCCGTCGGCGCTCGCCGACGGGGGTTACGACGTCGACGATTACCGCGACGTCGATCCGAAGCTCGGCACCCTGGCTGACTTCGACGCCATGATCGCCGCGCTGCACGACGCCGGGATCAAGCTCGTGATCGATATCGTCCCCAACCACAGCTCCAACCAGCACCCGTGGTTCAAGGAGGCGCTGTCCGCCCCGAAGGGATCGCCAGAACGCGATCGCTACATCTTTCGTGACGGCACTGGTCCGGACGGGGCGCAGCCGCCGAGCGACTGGGAGTCGATGTTCGGCGGCCCCGCCTGGGAGCCTGTCGGGGACGGCCAGTTCTACCTCCACCTCTTTGCCCGTGAGCAGCCAGACTTCAACTGGGAGAACCAGGAGGTCCGCGCCGACTTCCTGGCCACGCTCAGGTTCTGGTCCGACCGTGGAGTGGACGGCTTCCGCGTCGACGTCGCCCACGGGCTTGCAAAAGACCTGACGGCCGACCCGCTTGCCACCTGGGCAGAGTTGGACAGTGCCACAACGGACGGAAGCCATCCGTTCTGGGACCGCGATGGGGTTCATTCCATCTACGCCGAATGGCGGAAGGTACTCAACGAGTACGATCCACCGCGCACTGCAGTCGCGGAGGCCTGGGTGGCGCCGAGCCGGCGTGCCCGCTTCGCGAGTCCGGACAGCCTGGGCCAGTCGTTCAATTTCGATCTCCTCAGTGCCGACTTCGACGCTGGCCAGTTCCGGGTTGTGATCACCGAGGACCTGGCGCTCTCGGGTAAGTCCGGCTCCTCTTCGACGTGGGTTCTCTCAAACCACGACGTCGTCCGGCACGCCACGCGATACGGGCTTCCTCCCAAGGATGCCCACTGCACCATATGGCCCGGGCGGGCGTGGTTGCTGACCGGCGGGACCCGTCCTGCCCTTGAGAGAAACCTCGGGCTGCGCCGCGCGCGGGCTGCGACGCTCCTGATGCTTGCACTTCCGGGCTCTGCCTATTTATACCAAGGCGAGGAGCTTGGTCTTCATGAGATCGCGGACATCCCGGATGAAGCGCGCCAGGATCCCACATTCTTCCGTAACGGGGACGTCGACGTCGGCCGCGACGGTTGCCGTATCCCCTTGCCTTGGTCGGCGGGTGGCCCCTCGTTCGGCTTTGGCACGGCGGCCGCCCATTTACCGCAGCCCGCGGGCTTCGGGAGGTTGTCGGTTGAAACTCAGGAGGGCGATCCGTCATCCACCTTGTGGATGTACAGGGACGCCCTTCGCCTGCGGCGCAGGCTGCAGTCTTCCGAAAGGCTGCGGTGGGTGGACTCCGGGTACCCGGATGTTCTGCACTTCCAACGCGACGGCGGGTGGGAGTCGGTCACGAACTTCCAAGACCAGCCAATCGCCCTTCCTGACGGGGAAATCCTCATCAGCAGTTCAGTAGTCACGGACGGGAGACTTCCCGCGAACAGCACCGCGTGGCTTGTTCGCAGGGAGCCAGAGACCCCGGGAAAGCACGTCCGCGAAGGGTAACCGACGTGTCATCCGATCGAAACAATTGCTCGCTAGGCTTAATCTCAGTTGACTGGAAGGCCATTTTTTTGGATCCGAAATCTAAGCGCATAACAATGCCACCGCCGGAGTCTTCTGATCCTCCGGCCGCATCTACCAATCCAGAATTTTGTCCGAACCGCGGCATGCGCCGCGCAATCGAAAGGGACCGGTCATGAGTGCAACAGGCATATCGCTCGACCGCGTTGAAAAGACTTTCCCCCTTAAGAAGCGGTACACGTACACCGCGCTCAAGGACGTCACCCTCGAGGTCGGGCAAGGCGAATTCCTCGCCTTGCTCGGTCCCTCGGGGTGTGGAAAGTCGACCATTCTCCGCATGATCGCCGGCTTGGAACAGCCTTCCGCAGGCAGCTTGGCCGTCAATGGTCGCGGGCCGCAGGAGCTCGTGAACGAGCACAGGCTCGGTGTAGCTTTCCAGGATCACGCGCTTCTTCCTTGGCTGACTGTCTACCAGAACGTCTCACTTCCCTATCAACTGGCCAAACGCCCCGTGGACTCAGCCCGCATCCAGGAACTGCTCGAACTAGTCGGCCTGGCCGATTTCCGGGATGCCCACCCCCGTCAGCTCTCTGGTGGAATGCGGCAGCGCGCCTCGATTGCCAGGTCCCTCATCCTGAAACCGGATGTGCTTTTGCTCGACGAACCCTTCGGGGCCCTGGACGCCGTCACCCGGCGCAGGATGAACCTTGAGTTGGCACGGATCTGGGACGAGGAACGCACCACTACCGTGCTTGTCACGCACGATGTCGAAGAGGCGGTCTTCCTCGCACAGCGCGTGGTGGTTCTCGCCGCCAACCCGGGACGAGTCCGGCACGACGAAGTCCTGTCCTTCGACACCGCCCGGACCGAGGGACTCGAACGGACAGCGGAGTTCCATCACGTCGTCGACCGGCTGACGCGAATGCTGGACGCCTCATGAGGCCCCAGACAAAGAAGATCGTTCTCGGGATCCTCGGCGCACTCACCCTGATCCTCGTTTCGGAGGTTATCGGCAGACTTTGTCTTGCAGGAAAGGCCTGGCCGGCACCTATCGACGCCGTCTGGTCTGTCCTCGGGTCCAAGCTCTCCAGCTCTCTCCTGTTTCGTGCCCTTGGCGCCACCCTGGCTTCGGCAGGAATCGGACTGGTCACCGGATCACTCGTCGGCATGGCAGTGGGCTTCCTCGGGTACCTTCTCCCTCCCCTGCGCGCGGGCCTGGACCAGACCGCTTCGATTCTGAACACCATCCCGCTCGTCGCGCTCGCGCCGCTGCTTATCGCTCTCGTCGGTCCCCAAGGAATGTCGGTGCTTACCGCGGCGCTGGGCTCGGGTTTCGCGATGTTCGTTGCAACCGCGTCGGGACTGTTGGCGGTCTCCGCAGCCCATTCGGACCTGTTCAGGGTCTCGGGAGCTTCCCGCCTCCAGCACATCATCCGGCTTAGCCTGCCCAGCGCCGTGCCGAGCCTGCTCGGAGGCCTCACCCTCGCCAGCTCCGGGGCTGTCCTCGGTGCCGTTCTCGGAGAATGGTTCGGCGCTCCCACCGGCCTGGGCGTGCTGATGATCAGCTCGATGCAGAACTTCCAAGTCAAGATGCTTTTCGTCGTAGCCCTCACCGCCGCGCTCGTGTCGCTGACCGCGTTCTACGCCATGGTGGCCCTTCAAAAGATGGTCGGAAAGAGGTTCGTGTGACGAAGGAATCTTCAGTTCTCGCTACCCGTATCGCATCCGTACCGGGCCCCGGAGTCCGACGACGCAAAGGACTCTTCCCTGCGGCTAGGGCATCACTCGGCCGGATCCTCGCGCTGGGTTGGCCGATCATCGGGTTGCTGCTGCTCTGGGAACTCGTCGCGGTCCTCAACGGCTACACGGATCTTCTCCTTCCCCGTCCGCTGAGCGTTGCGGCCCACATCTTCAACAATCCGCAGACGTTTGCCGAGCCGACCCTCATCACCCTCGCACTCGCCGTCCCGGGCACGGTTCTCGGCCTAGTGGTTGGCTCGGGCCTTGCGATCCTGGTGTGGTACTCGTCCATCCTGGACGGACTCATCACTCCCACCACCAGCGTCTTTCACGCCATCCCGGTGGTTGCGATGCTTCCCGTGATCGGGCGGCTGGTTGGCTACAACGAAAACACGATCATCGTCATCGTTATGCTGCTTTCGTTCTTTCCCACCTTTGTTCTGGTCCTTGGCAGGCTCCGGCAGGCGAACGGCTCATCCGAGGATGTCTTCCACGTCTTCGGCGCCAGCCGCCGGAGCACTCTTGTCCGGCTCCTGCTGCCCCAGGCGGTGCCCGGCCTGCTCGCGGCCATCCGGATGACGGCACCCTTTTCCATCGGCGCAGTGATCCTTGCACAGTACTTGCTCTCCATCGGCGGACTCGGACAGCTGATTACCGATTCGATTGTCCGGAGCGACACCGTGACCGTCTGGGCCATCGCCTGCATCACGTCCGTCGCGTCAATCATCGTCTTCGCGCTCACCAAGGCGCTGGAAGACCGCGTTTCCGTGAGATTCAAATAGCCCCCGACACTCACGATTTACTCCCACAACCACTTTCGAACCCCCACTTTCGAGCAGGAGATTCCACCATGAACAACCGCTCCCAATTTTCGCGCCGAGACCTCCTCGGTGCTGGTCTTGGCCTCGGTGCCCTCGCAGCGGCAGGCGCCTTGACGTCTTGCAGCGGAAGCAGCCCGGCGTCGTCCGCGACGGCGTCGCCCACGAAGCTGCGCATAACCCTCGGGTGGGTGTCGAATGTTGAATTCGGCGGCTACTTCATTGCCGATGACCGCGGCTACTACAGGGACGAGGGCCTCGAAATTGAGTTCCTCCCCGGCGGAGCAAACGCGCCATCAGCGGCGCAGAGCCTCGCGGCAGGGAACGCCGAGATTGGGCTCTCGCCGTCCATGAGCGACACGATTGTCGCGGCGGCAAAGGGCAACGACCTGAAGATCATCGGCGCAGTCTTCCAGGACAGTCCTGGCGGAATCGTGTCCCTGACCAAGAAGCCCGTGAAGACGCCCAAGGACCTCGCTGTGGCAAAGGTTCTGGGGCAGGGCGGAACCCAACCCTACCTGGACGCCATCCTCGAGCTCGCCGGCCTGCCCCCAGCTACCTACAAGCTCATCCCGGCCGGGTTTGATCCCTCGCCCCTCGTAGACGGCCAGGGCGATGCCTACACCTGCTACGTCACTAACCAACCCACCACCCTCGAGACCCAGTTCGGGCTCGTCAAGGACAAGGACTACGTAACCGTTACCTACAGCGAGCTGGGACTTCCCTCCTATGCAGATGTCATCGTGACTACCGGGAAGTTCGCCAGCGCGAACGGGGATGCAATCGTCAAGTTCCTCCGCGCCAGCATCAGGGGATGGCAGGACAACGTGGCCGACCCGTCCATCGCGGCGAAGCTGTGTGTCGACAAGTATGGCTCCGACCTCGGGCTCGATCTTAAGCAGCAGATCCGCCAGAACGAGCTTCAGGCACCCTTGATCCAGTCCGCTTTCACGAAGACACATGGTCTCCTCAACATGGATACCGCGCTGCTTGAGACGAAAATGCTCCCCGCGATGAAGGCGGCAGGACAGACGCCCGTGCCGGCAGACGTCAAAGGAATCGTGGACTTGTCGTACATCGCCAAGGCCTTCAACGGCAAAACCACCCTCTAGAACACCCTTTAAGGCGCGTTGTGCAAGCACACGAGGAGAAAGGCCCCGGTTAGCGTCCAATGACCACTACAACTCTGGAAACGAAGCGCCGTCTTGTCGCTCTCGACGTTGACGGCACCATCATGCACGACGATGGACGCATCAGTGAGGCAGTCATTGAACAGGTCCGGAGGATTGCCGCCTCGGGAGATGAGATCACGCTCGCGACGGGCCGTCCCGTTGCGAGCGTGATCGGAGTCCTGGACCACCTCGGTATATCGCCCGAATATGTCGTTTGCTCCAACGGGGCCATCATTATCCGGCGGGACGAATCGATGGAACAGAACTACCGCAAGGAGTTCGTCGTGACCTTCGATCCCACGTCCGCGCTCAACACCGTGCGCTCCCACTTGCCCGATGCCCTCTATGCGGTGGAGGACGAGCACCGAGCTTTCTTGTACACGGAAATTCTTCCAAGTGAGACCGGCGATGACCCGAACTCGCGACGGGTCCGTTTCGACGAGCTCCTTGGTGGGCAGGCAACACGGGTGGTGGTTGTTGCCCCTGATACCGAGATGGCGGAATTCTTCGACATCGTGAAAACTCTCGGCCTGGACCACGTCACTTACTCCATCGGACGGACAGCATGGCTCGATATGGCTCCCCGGGGGGTCAACAAGGCGATAGCCCTGGAGCAGGTGCGGCGGCTTCTCGGCGTCGAACGTGCAGACGTCGTCGCATTCGGGGACGGCCGGAACGACATCGAAATGCTGCGCTGGGCCGGGGCTGCCGGTCAGGGCTTTGCCCTGGGGCAGGCCCCCGAGGAAGTCCGCGCCATCGCTTCCGTGGTCATTCCCTCGATTGATGAAGACGGCGTGGCCGCGGTGCTCTCCCGCTTATGAGCCCACCGGTGAAGCGTACCGCCGGAGCCCATCCCGCCGGGGTACGATGTTTCGGCGCTGGAAGGGACAGGCGAAGACCCCCGAATACCAGAGTGACGCGTGACCGGATAAGCGAAATTCGTCATCACAAGGGAGCCCTCATCAATGGCCAAGAGCCCGACTGTTTACGACGTAGCATCCGCCGCGGGTGTTTCGACTGCCACCGTTTCCTTCACCTTCCGGAACCCTGACCGCGTCAAGGAATCCACCCGGGAAATTGTGCTGGCAGCCGCAAAACGGCTTGGTTACGTACCCAACGCCAGCGCGAGGAGCCTGGCGCGGGGCCGCACGGGTGCCTTGGGATTGTTTGCCTATGACTTCATGTGGAACGCGCCGGACCGTCGGGTCGCTCCGGGGCAGTCCCTGCCCGGGAGCCACCTGTTGCAGGGAGAGCCATACGACGATTTCCGCTTGTTTCCTGTGTACCTGGACGAGGTGCAGCGCGGCTTCGAATTGCAATGCTGGCGGCGCGGATTCGAGCTCATCCTGGGCGGCAGGCAGGATGAAACCGGCGAGAACATCATCAACGAGATGGCAGGACGCGTGGATGGCCTGGCGGTCTTCCCGCGACGGCTGGCATCCGATACCTTGTCGCACGTCTCGAGGAGAATTCCGGTGGTTGAATTCGCCTCGGCCGGGACCACCGATGACTACTGCCACATCACCGCGGACAATGCAGGCGGCATGGCTATGATCGCCGATCACTTGATTTCCGTGCACAACATGACGGATTTCATCTTCGTCTCGTCGGTGACCAATGCCGACAGCGAAGAACGCCGGCTTTCCTTCAACGAGGAACTCCAGCGGCGGGGAATTGCCGCCCGGCCTCCCTTGAGCCATTCGCTCGCCACGATCACACAGGATCTCGCAGGCTTGAGCGGCGCCGGTTCCCTTCCGCAAGCGTTCGTCTGTGCCTCAGATCTGGTTGCGCTTGAAGTCGTGGACGCATTGGCCACCCTGGGTGTCTCCGTTCCGGCCCACGTTGCGGTCACCGGGTTCGATGGCGTCGTCGCTGGCGCCGTCTCTCAACCAAGCATCACCACCATTCGGCAACCAATGAGTGACATCGGTCGATTGGCAGCCGACATGCTCATCGCGCGGAGCTCGGGTGAGACCACCGGCAGCGAGTCCATTGTCCTCCGTGTCAGGATGATCGTTCGCGGCAGCTGCGGCTGCGCTTGAGCGGTGATGACCACGACGGCGCGTGGTCACGGATGCGGAAGAGGTCCGGTTAGCTCGCGCTGCCGGGCTCCAGCCAGTATCCGTCCTGGTGGTGCACGAGTTGCCGGCCCAGGCCTCCGGACAACTGGATCCAGAGCGTGCTGCGATCATCGGTCATGCCGTCCAAGGTGCCTATGATCCTGTTGCCGCGGGTGTCCTGCAACACCAACTCCTGGTGGAGCGGCAGTTCCGGCCACACATCTGCGTGTGCCCTGATGGTTTGGGTGGTGCTCACGGGATCTCCTTGATGCCTTCTGCAATTTGTTTTCAGACATTCTTCCGGTGGCACGTGAACCGGCGGTAAACGACATGCCATGTAGCGACACACAAAACGAGGCTGTCACGGAATGTTACTGCGGAGTAACATGGCGGTTATGCATTTGCTTCTCCGAACCCTCTTGCTCTTGTTCACCTCGTCCAGGCGGAGCCGGCTCAGCGTTTGGGGTACGTCCTCGTTGCCCATGCGGGTGCTGCCCACGGACATTGACATTGCAATGCATGTTAATAACGGCATGTATTTCTCGCTGATGGACCTTGGACGCTTCGACCTCATGGTGCGCGCGGGGATCTGGCAAAAGATGCGCCGCCGCCGCTGGAGCCCCGTGGCTGCGGGGGAGACCATCGCGTTCCGGAAGTCGCTGCGGCTTTGGCAGCAATACACCATCGAGTCCAAGATCATCGGGCTCGATTCCAAGGCGATCTACTTTGAACAACGCATGGTGGTCGACGGCGAGATCTACGCCCGCGCGCACATTGCCACCCGGCTTGTCGCCAAGGGCCGGCCCGTGAGCCAGGAAGAAATCCTGGCCGAGTTCGGCGGGCCTCCCGCGGACCTCGAGCTTCCCGAATGGATCCACGAGTGGCGCGAGAACAACGCGCTCCCCGGCGCGCGCAAAACCGCCCCGCACTTCTGGCACTAGCCGAAGGTGCCGGGCGGCGCCAACCCGGCCGCCCGCCGTCGTGGTTTATTCCCGGTTTGCCGGGTAGCGAACAAGAGCGACTTAGACGGCGTGGTCGCGTACCGTGGAAGCATGGCTACAGTTGACATCACCGGCGAGCAGTTCGCATCGACCATCGAGGGCAATGACATTGTCTTGGTGGATTTCTGGGCTGCGTGGTGCGGCCCTTGCAGGCAGTTTGCCCCCACCTACCAGGCCGCTTCCGAGAAGCATGACGATGTCTTCTTCGCCAAGGTGGACACCGAGGCCGAGCAGCAGCTTGCCGCCGAAGCCGGTATCTCCTCGATCCCCACGCTTATGGCCTTCCGCGAAAAGGTCCTCGTGTTCTCCCAGCCGGGCGCATTGAATGGACCCCAGCTGGAGCAGGTCATCGAGGCCGTCAAGGGGCTCGACATGGATGAGGTCCACGCGCACATCGCAAAGCAGCGCGCAGAAAACTCCTAGAGGCGCTTGAGCTTCACCGGCTCCGCCAGCAGCGCGCTGAGGGACTCGTTGAGGTCCTGGACGGCGATGCCCTTGGAGTGGATGTCGAGGTGTTCCTCGGAGGCCCACTGCTCGGTCAGTACCAGCTTGTCCTCGTTGGCTTCGGTGAGCTCGTAGCGGATGCAGCCGGGTTCGTTCACCACTTCGTCGATCGCGATTTCCAGCGCGAGCTTGACGCGGAAGAATTCGCCGTCGTTGGGAATGAACGTGGCCTGCAGGTCAATGGGTGCACTCATGGGATTCACATTACCGGCTGGCCCGGCAAGGCCCCGAAATATTTTGTAGGACTTCCAAGCAAAAGTCTTCTCTTGGCTCCGTGGAGTTGGTAGCGTGCGTTCATGCTTTCCTACACAGCCGGGGACACTGACGTCCCGCTGCTTGAAGAGACAATTGGCGCCAACTTTGAACGCGTCGCGGCGCAGTTTCCGTTGCGGGACGCGCTCATCGAAGCCGCCGTGGTGCCCGGCGATGAGGCTCGGCGCTGGAGCTACGAAAAGCTGAACGACGACGTCGACCGGCTCGCGCGTGCGCTGCTTGCCACGGGCGTCGCCAAGGGTGACAGGGTGGGCATCTGGAGCCCGAACTGCGCCGAATGGACCATCCTGCAGTACGCCACGGCGAAGGTCGGCGCGATCCTGGTCAACGTCAATCCGGCGTACCGCAGCCACGAACTCGAATTTGTGGTCCGCCAAAACGGCATGCGGATCCTGGTGGCCGCGCCAGCGGACAAGAACAGCGACTATGTGGGCATGGCCCGGGAAGCCTTGGCCAACTGCCCCGAGCTTCGGGAGCTGGTGTTCCTTCCCGATCTTGGACTGGACATGCTCAACGCGGGCGAACCGCAAACTGACGCCGAGCTGACGTACGCCGAACTGCTCAAGCGGGCAGACGACGTCGCGCCCTCAACGCTCATGGCTCGCATGGCGGAACTGGACCCGCACGATCCGATCAATCTGCAGTACACCTCGGGGACCACAGGCTTTCCCAAGGGCGCCACGCTGACCCACCACAACATCCTCAACAACGGCAACCAGATCGGCAGGCTGCTCGGATACACGGAACGCGACCGCGTCGTCTTGCCTGTGCCGTTCTACCACTGTTTCGGCATGGTCATCGGGAACCTGAACGCCCTGAGCTTCGGGGCAGCCACCATCATTCCGGGCCGCGGATTCACCCCGGCCGCCGCCCTGGAAGCCGTGCAGGATTTTGGCGGGACCTCGCTGTACGGGGTGCCAACCATGTTCATCGCCGAGTTGGCTCTGCCCGATTTCGCCTCCTACGACCTCTCCACGCTGCGTACCGGCGTCATGGCAGGCTCCCTGTGCCCCATTGAGGTCATGGAGCGTGTCATCTCCGAGATGAACATGCGGGATGTGGCCATTTGCTACGGAATGACCGAGACTTCGCCCGTGTCCACCATGACCCTGGCGGCTGACACCCTGGATCAAAGGACCACGACAGTAGGGCGCACCATGCCCCGGCTCGAGTCCAAGATCGTGGATCCAGGCACCGGCGAAACCCTGGAACGCGGGGGGATAGGCGAACTGTGTACGCGGGGCTACGCCGTAATGGCCGGGTATTGGGGCCAGCCGGAGAAGACAGCCGAGGCTATCGACGACGACGGCTGGATGCACACCGGCGACCTTGCCCGGATGGACCCGGACGGTTTCATCGTGATCGAGGGCCGCATGAAGGACATGGTCATTCGCGGAGGAGAGAACGTGTATCCCCGCGAAATCGAGGAATTCCTGTACCGGCATCCAGCCATCCAGGACGTCCAGGTCATCGGGGTTCCTGATGCCAAGTACGGCGAAGAGCTGATGGCCTGCATCATCCTCAAACCGGGAGCAGCTCTGGACCTGGATGGAGTACAGGAGTTCTGCCGGGGCAAACTGGCCCACTACAAGATCCCGCGCTACGTCGACATCAGGGAGAGCTTCCCCATGACGGTGTCCGGCAAGGTGCGCAAGATCGATATGCGCGAAGAAGCGATCGCCCGCTTGGGACTCTAAGCTCTGATCCAACGCGGGGTCACTTACGGCCCATGCCGGGCAGCAACTTTGGCCGTAAGTGACCCCGCGTTGCTGTGGTTGGAAGTCTGCCTGTGGATAACTCCTTGCCGGGGTCGGTTTGCGGCCAAACTGGATCCCATGGTCCGCATCATTCCGCTGCCGAAAGAACTCAGTAGCCGTCCTTTCACGGTTTATGAATCCCGTGTGCTTGGCGTCGCTCCAAAGCGGCTCCGGGCCAGGGATCTGTCCGACGGCGGCCGCCTGATTTACTTGCCTGCGGGTCATGAGTTTGCGTTTGCCGAACGGGCACGGGTCCTCGCGGCGGCAACACCGGGTGCCTGGGTGTCCCATGAAAGCGCCGCGGTACTGACCCGGCTCGGCCTTCCGCCGTGGCTCGGCGGCGGCGAGACGGTCCACCTCAGCAAGCCCCACGCGCTTCCCCGGGTCCGCCGGACCGGAGTGACGGGGCACCGAGTCCGTGTCCTCCCGGGCGACGTCACGGAAATAGACGGAATTCCGGTGTCTTCCCCATCCCGTACGTGGCTTGATCTGGCGCATCAGTTGCCGCTGCGGTACGTGATTGCCATGGGCGACCAATTGATCCGCATGCCACGCCCCGGCTTTGAAGGAAGGACGGAGCCCTACGCCAACAAGGAAGGGCTGCGCCTGCTGATCCGGCAGCATCCGAACATGAAAGGCGTGGAGAAGGCCCGGCTTGCCCTCGAAGACATGCGGGTCGGAGCAGACTCGTTTCCGGAGACCTTCCTGCGGCTGGCCATGGTGGATGCGCGATTGCCTGAACCGGAATTGCAGCTCCGCCTCGATCCGGACGATCCGTGGTCGCCGTCCGCGGACCTGGGGTATCGGCGGTTCCGGATCGCCGTGCAGTATGACGGTGCGCCGCATCTCGCTCGGGAACGGCAGACAAGGGACAACCGGAGGGACGAGGCTTTCACCAGCGCCGGCTGGTCCTACTTCAAGGCCAACGCCGATGACCTGGCCGAAGGGTTCACCGGCCTTATTGTCCGGATCAAGCGGGCGAAACTCCCAACGCGGGGTCACTTACGGCCCATGCCGGGCCGCAACTTGGGCCGTAAGTGACCCCGCGTTGCTAGTGTCCTCGGTGGTCCTGGATGGTCATCCGCGGTCCGAACGTCGGCTTTCGAAAGCCGCTCAGCCCGAGCATGCGGACTACCCGCTGCCGGTGCCCACGCCAGGGTTCCAGCAGGGCGATCATTCCGGCGTCGTCCGTTTTCCTGCCCGTGAGTGCGTAACCGACGTACGAGGCCAAATGGTAGTCGCCCACCGCGATCGAATCCGGGCAGCCATGGGTCCGCTGGACAACCTCGGCAGCCGTCCAGATGCCAATGCCCGGAATGGTCTGCATCTTGGCCCCGGCTTCGGCCGCGCTGAGCGAGGCGAGCCGTTCAAGCGCGACGGCGGACCGCAGCGCCCGCATGACGGTTGCCGAACGTTGGGGACCCACGCCGGCCTTGTGCCACTCCCATGAAGGAATGGCCAACCACTGGATGGCGGTTGGTGCGACGAGCAGGCCCGACGGCAGGCTCGACGTCGAAAGGCGGCCAGCGCCGGGGGCTGCGGTTCCGTACCGGTACATCAGGTAGCGGTAGCCCCGCCGGGCTTCGATAGTGGTGACCTTTTGCTCAAGAATGGTGGGCACGAGGGAGTCCACCACTCGGCCGGTGGTAGGTAAACGGACGGCGGGGTTCCGGCGTCGGGCTTCCCTGACCATCCGCGGAAGGGTGGCATGGAAGGCAGCATCGTCGAAGCCGGACCAGTCGTCGCCGTTTCCCAACAGTGCAGGAACAGAGGCGATGGCGGAGCCCGACCCGGAGCCCCAAGCTTGGGCATCGACATGCGTGTCTTGGCCGGTTCCCGCGGCGGTGAGGCGCAAAGTGGCCGGACCCTCCGGCGTCGTGAAGGCCATCCACACACCGTCCTGCCGCGCCGCGAACGAGGGATCGCCGTTGCCGCGCATGAGGATTCCCAGGGTCTGCAGAAGGTCGAAAGGGCCGTCGGGATGCCATCGCACGGAGGCGTCGGCCGCAGCCGCTGCGGCCGGTGGGACATCGACGATGGTCATTCATTCATGTTCGCATGCTCGTCCGACAAGACTCCAAAAGAGCGGCGTCCAAGCCCTTACGCCGTGAAACCCACAAGACTAGACTCCACGTGTGGCGCGGGGCGTCTGCGCCTTCCATGACAATCTCAGGAGAACGCAATGGCCGGTGTTGTGCATTTTGAAATCCCCGCGGACGACAAGGAGCGGGCCAACACTTTCTACCAAGGTGCCTTCGGCTGGATGCTTAACCCCATGCAGGAGATGGACTACACGATCGCAATCACCACGCCTTCGGACCCGCAGACCGGTATGCCGAGCGCGCCGGGGGCTATCAATGGTGCACTGTTCCCGCGCTCGGAAGAGTTGAAGACGCCCGTCATCACGGTTGACGTCGAAGACATCGAGGCTTCGCTTGGCCAGATCGAGAGTGCGGGCGGTTCGGTGGTCAAAGGCAAGGACGCTGTTCCGGGCATGGGCTACTACGCCTATTTCAAGGACACCGAAGGCAACATCCTGGGCCTCTGGCAGACCGACTCTTCGGCAGGTAGCCCTGCGCCAGCTGAGTGAGCGGATTGCTCGGGGCCAGTTCGCGCTGATCCCGGGGCTTGTTTCTGATTCCGGGGCTTGTGCCCGCGGTCTCGTAAACAAGCCCCGGAATCGGGCCGGGACCGCCCCGGATTCGCCCCGGAATCGCCCCGGAATCGCCCCGGAATCGGCCCGGAACCGGGCCGGCTCTAGGCCAGGTCCTATTCCCCGAAACGCCCGCGGGCCTCCACCGGGATCAACGGCTTCTCTGCCCGGACCTTGAGTTCCTGCACCGCCCACGTGTTGCCGTCCGGATCGCTGAAGCCGAAGAACGTGCCGCCGTCGCGCGCGTCAAAGACGGTGATTTCGCTGGCCTCGACCCCCCGGCCCAGCAATTCTTCGCGCGCAGCGCGCGCATCGGCGACCACAAGTTGAAGGCCTCGCATGGAACCCGGCGCCATCTCGCTCTGCGCCGGCAGGTCTCCGACGACGATCGAACATCCGGAGCCCGGTGGGGTCAGTTGGGCCACGTGCATGTGCTCGTTGGTGGTGTTGTGGTCAAGGTTGAAGCCCACTTTGTCGCGGTAGAACTCGATGGCACGGTCAATGTCACTCACAGGGAGCACAACCACTTCGAGGGTCCAATCCATGGTGCATGTCCTTTCCTTGGAGGGTGTCCCCGCTAGCTTGCCCCGCAAGGCCATCCTTTGGCTAGGCGCATACCCGCCATCGCCCGGGGCCCCGTCTGCACCGAAGCACTCCCGACCAAGCGGTAACTTGGTACCTATGAAGTACGCCCAGTCCGTCCTGGACCTCATTGGCAATACACCGCTCATCAAGCTCAATCACGTGACCGGGGACCTCAAAGCCACCATTTTGGTGAAGCTCGAATATGTGAACCCCGGCGGCTCCATCAAGGACCGGATCGCGGTGAAGATGATCGAGGAAGCGGAGCGGGACGGAAAGCTCAAGCCGGGCGGAACCATCGTGGAACCCACCTCCGGCAACACCGGCGTCGGACTTGCCCTGGTGGCCCAGCAAAAGGGCTACAAGTGCATCTTCGTTGTCCCGGACAAAGTGGGCGAGGACAAGCGCGCCGTGCTTCAGGCGTACGGGGCCGAAGTTGTCGTCACTCCCACCTCCGTGGCCCCGGACAGCCCGCAAAGCTACTACAGCGTCTCCGACCGGCTCGTGTCGGAAATCCCCGGAGCCTACAAGCCGGACCAGTTCTCCAACCCCGCCGCCCCCGGCAGCCACTATGAAACCACCGGGCCTGAGATCTGGCGTGATACCGACGGAAAGATCACCCACGTTGTGATCGGCGCTGGCACGGGCGGCACCATCACCGGTACGGGGCGGTACCTCAAGGACGTGTCCGCCAACCGGCCGGAGTCCGACGGCGGCCGCGTCAAGGTCATCGGGGCAGACCCGGCAGGCTCGGTCTACTCGGGCGGCACAGGGCGGCCCTACTTTGTGGAGGGCGTCGGCGAGGACATGTGGCCGGCCAACTACGACAAGACTGTGCCGGACGATGTCATTGCCGTGAGCGACGCCGACTCCTTCGAGATGACCCGGCGACTGGCCCGCGAGGAAGGCCTCCTGGTGGGCGGGTCCTCGGGCATGGCAGTGGTTGCCGCATTGCAGGTGGCCAAAGACCTTGGCGAGGAAGCCGTCGTCGTCGTGATCCTGCCGGACTCCGGCCGCGGCTACCTGGCGAAGATTTTCAACGACAAGTGGATGCGCTCCTACGGTTTCCTCTCCGGCGGCGAGGAGGCCTCGGTTGGCGAGGTGCTGAAGTCCAAGACGGGCGAGATGCCGGACCTCGTCCACATCCATCCCAACGAGACCGTCCGCGATGTCATCAACATCATGAACGAATTCGGGGTCTCGCACATCCCGGTCCTCTCGCAGGAGCCACCCGTGGTCATGGGCGAGGTCCTCGGCGCCGTCGATGAGCGCACGCTGACCACCAAACTGTTCCGCGGCGAGGCGAAATTGACCGACAAGATCTCCGAGCACATGGGGGAGCGCCTGCCCGTGATCGGCTCCCTGGAAACCATCTCCGCCGCACGCGAGCTGCTTTCCGACGTCGACACCGTCATGGTGACCTTCGTCGGAGCTCCCGTGGGCATCCTGACCCGCCACGACCTTCTCGCCTACCTGAGCAACTGACACTAGGAGTTCATATGTCTGCAAACGAAGCAGGATTCAACACGCGTGCCGTCCACGCCGGCCAGGCCTTCGAACCGCGCACCGGCGCCGTGGTTCCGCCGCTGCACTTCAGCTCGACGTATGCCCAGGACGGCATAGGCGGTTTGCGGGACGGCTACGAATACGGCCGCGGCACCAACCCCACCCGCGATGCGCTGCAGGAACAGCTCGCCGCGCTCGAGGGCGGAGCCCATGCCTACAGCTTCAGCTCGGGCCTTGCCGCGGAGGACTCCCTGATCCGTGCGGTTGCGCGGCCCGGCGACCACATCGTTCTGGGCAACGACGCCTACGGCGGAACCTACAGGCTCATCAACCGCGTGCTCGGCGAGTGGGGCATCGGCAACACACCAGTGGACATGTCCAACCTTGACGCCGTTGCGGCGGCCGTCGCGGCGAACAAGACCCGCATCGTCTGGGTGGAGACTCCTTCCAACCCGATGATGAAGATCACTGACATCGAGGCGCTCGCCAAAGTGGCGCACGACGCCGGTGCCCTCCTTGTCGTCGACAACACCTTTGCTTCGCCCTACTTGCAGACCCCGCTCGCCCTGGGTGCCGACGTCGTGGTCCACTCGACCACCAAGTACATCGGCGGCCACTCGGACGTCGTGGGCGGTGCGATCGTGGTCAAGGACGCCGAACTGGCCGAAAAAATCGGCTTTGTGCAGTTCGCCGTCGGCGCCGTATCGGGACCCATGGACGCGTTCCTGACGACGCGCGGCCTCAAGACACTCGGCGTGCGCATGGACCGCCACAGCGAGAACGCGCAGGCAGTCGCTGAATGGTTGCTCGAGCGACCCGAGGTTGAAGCCGTGCTGTATCCGGGACTGCCTTCCCACCCGGGCCACGAGCTCGCGGCCAAGCAAATGAAGAAATTCGGCGGCATGATTTCCGTGCAGTTCAAGGGCGGGGAGGCTGCGGCCCGCAAGGTGGCGGAGTCCACCCAGGTGTTCACGCTGGCCGAGTCGCTGGGCGGCATCGAGTCCCTCATGAACTACCCCTCGGAGATGACGCACGCTTCGGTCAAGGGCACGGAGCTGGCCGTGCCGGTGAACCTGATCCGGCTTTCCTGCGGCATCGAGGACGTCGAAGACCTGATTGCGGACCTTGAGCAGGCGATCGGCAACATCACGGACTGAAAGCCCCTCCATTCCTGACCTTCTTTGACTAACGGACCGGCCGGGACACGCCATTACAGCGGCGTGTCCCGGCCGATCTGCGTTCAAATATGGTCAGGAAGGGAGTTCCCTTAGCCGGAGACACCTGCCTGGCCGTCTTCTTCGCGACCCGTGAGGCGGCGACGGAAGGAGGAATCGTCAGGCGAGGTGATTTCGACGTCGTACCAGCCCTGGAGCGTCTGCCAGCCGATCTTCTTCTTCTGGCCCGGCTTCAGGACCTGCTGGTCTTTATCCCCGGCGTACTGCAGGGCAGCGATGTTGAGCTGGACGGTCTTGGCTCCGTTGTTGCGCAACTCGATTTCCACCTCCTTCTTGCCGCGGGGACCGTTGACGGTGATGTCGACGCCGGCCGCGGCCCCCGCCGTCGAGCCCTTCAGTTCGTATTGGTAACGGTTGGGGCCGGTGATGATCAGGTCGAAGGCACCTGCGGAAAGCGGAAGCTGCACGTCCATCGGGCCCTTCACATCGAGGTGCCGTGGCTCAGTAACCTCGCCCGCGTAGCCGTAGACGGCGAAGTGGGCAGACTGCGTGCCGTTGTTGTCCAGCGACAGCGTGATGCCGCCGGTCGTCACCGAAGCGGACGTGCGCGGCCGGTAGGGGAGCGGGCGCGCCGGTCGGCTTCCGGATTCCTGGATGGGCGCCACCTGCACGGCCGGCGGGTTCGGACGCCAACGGGAAATCTTGGCCGGGACGGGACCCGGGTGGTCCAGGACCGGCGGCGTGCCCGCGGCATCGAAATTGAAGACGCCGGTCAAGTCGCCGCACACCTCACGACGCCACGCTGAAATGTTCGGCTCCTGCACGCCGGTCCAACGTTCCAGGAAGCGGATCACGGAAGTGTGGTCGAAGATCTCGGAGCTCACGAAGCCGCCAATCGTCCACGGCGAGACGACGGTCATGGGGACGCGGGGACCGAGGCCGACGGGCAGGGCGGTGGTCCAGTCCGTCGATTCGCCTGACGCCGGGCGCGGCTGTACGGGCGGTGGGACATGGTCGAAGTACCCGTCGTTCTCGTCGAAATTCAGGAAGATGGCTGTGCTGGCCCAGGTCTCCGGGTTGCTGGCAACGGTGTCCAGCAGGCGGTAGACGAAGTTGGCGCTTCCGACCGGAGTGGAGGAACTGGGGTGCTCGGAATCGGCGGCGGAGGGCACCAACCAGCTGACCTGGGGCAGGGAACCTGCGCTGATGTCTGCGCTGAGCCGCTTCAAGAGGGTGTCCGGGCGGCCGCGGCGCATGCCTTTGTCGAAGAGCGCCTTCTCGGCGTCGCTCAGTAGCGCACGGCCTTGTTCCAGCTGGGCCAGGAGCCGGTCCTGCTCGGCGGGCGTCTTGCCGGCGAGTTTGTCGTAGAACTCCTCCGTGGTGCGCAGGCTTCCGTCCACGGCCGCCAGCATCTTGTGGCCGATCGTCTTGAACGCCTGGAAATACTCGACAGCGTTGTCCGTGAAGTTGTCCCAATCCTGATAGATCTGCCAAGAGACGCCGGCCTGTTCCAGCCGCTCAGGGTAGGTGGTCCAGTCGTAGCCGCCATGATCGTAGCTGTAGGCGGCGTTGGTCACTGCCCGCTTGGTGCTGCCGGGCTCGGTCCCCGTGGTGCCGCTCCAGAGGTAGTTGCGGTTGGGGTTGGTGGAGCCGTTCACGGAGCAGTGGTAGGCATCGCAAATGGTGAAGGTGTCAGCGAGCTCGTACTGCAAGGGGATGTCCGAGCGCTCGTAGAACGTCATGGTGGAGGCGCTCTTGGCCGGGACCCACTTGTCGCACCAGCCATGGTTCCACGCTGCGGTAGTGCCGGAGAAGGAGTGGTCCAATGCGTTCAGGTACTGGATATCCGAATCCGGCCGTCCGGCGAGCTCGGCAGCCTTGCGAAGAGAGAACGGCAGGACGGTTTCGCCGGTGGCCCGGGGCTGTTCGAACACGGAGCGGCCGTTGGGCAGCCGGGTGATGGACTTGTCGGCGTAGCCGCGTACGCCGCGCAACGAGCCGAAGTAGTGATCGAAGGAGCGGTTCTCCTGCATGAGCACAATGACATGCTTGATGGACTGCAGGCTTCCGGGCGCGACCGGCTTTGCCATGGCTGCCTGGACCGAGGGTGGCAGGAGGGAACCTGTGGCCGCGAGGGCTGTGGCTGCGGCGACGGTGCCGAGGAAGCCTCGTCGGGAGATTCCAGGGTTGGAATGGTTCTTCGTTTGCGGGGTGTCCGTTGACATCGAAGAGAGTGCCTTTCATAAGCAGGAGTTGACCCTGCGAATCTAGGCTCCCCGGATAAACCCTCGGTAAAATTCGTGGACACCATCCGGCCACCGTGCGGTCTCTTGATGGCCACGGACGGGTGAAATCTAGCTTTCTTTAGAAAAGCCAGCTAACCTCAAACCATGCCTTTACGATCCGATTGGTCCGAGCGGACGTGCAGCCTGGCACGTGGCCTCGATATCCTCGGAGACCCTTGGGGCAGCTTGGTGCTGCGGGAGGTCTTCTTCGGCAACGGCCGCTTCGACGCCATCAAGACGCGTCTCCACATCGCGGACAACGTCCTCAGCAAAAGACTGGGTTGGCTGGTTGAAGCGGGCCTCCTTGCCCAGCGGCCCTACCTGGACGGCGCCCGCACGCGCCAAGAGTATGTCCTGACCCCCAAGGGCGAAGATGCCCTGCCTGTCTTGAACGCCATCATCCTGTGGTCCGAGAAACATCTCGATGCCCCTGCCGACAATGCCCACATGCGCGTGATCCACAACGGTTGCGGACTGCCGACGGCGTCGGCTGATACTTGCTCCCACTGCGGGTCCCGCCTGACCGCCGCCAACACCAGCTGGCATAGCCTCACACGGTCGGAACACCCGTTGGCCCTGGCCACTGCTCCTACCAGCCGCGACCTCCCGAACGAATCGGAGCCATCCGCATGACCGCACCCAACCCGACCAAACTTTCCGCTGGCAAGACCCCGCGGAAGCGGCGCCTCCACCCCGCCTGGATGGTGGCCGCCGTCGCGTTCCTGGCACTTGTCGGCGCAGCCGGATTCCGGGCAGCGCCCGGCGTGCTTATGGTGCCGCTGCAACAGGAATTCGGCTGGTCAACAACCGTTCTGTCGCTCGCCGTCAGCATCAACCTTGTGTTGTTCGGCCTGACGGCGCCCTTCGCTGCCGCGCTCATGGAACGCTTCGGCATCCGTACTGTCACCTCGATTGCCCTCTGCCTGATCGGCCTCGGCTCCGCCCTGACGGTGTTCGTGAACCAGTCCTGGCAGATCCTGCTGACCTGGGGTGTGCTGATCGGACTAGGCACCGGATCCATGGCCCTGGTTTTCGCGGCCACCATCGCCAACACGTGGTTCTCGAAGAACCGCGGACTGGTGATCGGCATCCTGACAGCGGGCAGCGCCGCCGGGCAGCTCGTGTTCCTGCCCTTCATCGCGGTGCTTGCGCAGAGCCCGGGCTGGCGCGGCGCCTCGCTGCTGATCGCCGCCGGAGCGCTCGCGGTGGTGCCGCTCGTGCTGCGCTGGCTCAAGAACTCACCGGCCGACGTCGGGGTCCGACCTTATGGTGCCGAAGAAGAGCAGCCGACGACGGCGGAAGCCGCCCCGGTCGCGGACGTCGCCGGGGTAGAGGGTACCGAAGGCGCCAAGACGCCCAACGCGGCCGTGCGGGCACTGCAGGTCCTCAAACGCGCCAGCAAAGTGCGCACCTTCTGGGCCCTTGTTGCCGGCTTTGCTATATGCGGTGCCACCACCAATGGCCTGATCGGCACCCACTTCATTCCCTCGGCGCACGACCACGGCATGCCGGAAACCACGGCGGCAGGCCTGCTGGCCGTCGTCGGGATCTTCGACATCGTGGGCACCATTGCTTCCGGTTGGTTGACGGACCGCTTCAATCCCAAGGTGCTCCTGGCTGTGTATTACCAGTTCCGCGGGGTCGGGCTGCTGGTGCTGCCCGTGCTTTTGGGCTCCACGGTGCAACCGAGCATGATCCTGTTCGTAGTGGTGTATGGCCTGGACTGGGTTGCCACTGTGCCCCCGACGGCGGCCATCTGCCGGAAAGTGTTCGGGGCGGACGGTTCGGTGGTGTTCGGCTGGGTCTTCGCGGCTCACCAGCTCGGGGCCGCGGCTGCCGCGTTGCTCGCTGGTTACATCCGCGACACTACCGGCCACTACACCTATGCATGGATCGGCGCCGCAGCGATGTGCACAGTAGCCGCCGTCATCAGCGCGACAATCCGCAAGGACGCGGGGAAGAAGGAACCCGTCCCGGTCGACGCCTAGGGTGGCAAGAGCCAGCTACCGGAAAGCCGGAACCCCCGTGATGTGCTGGCCGAGAATCAGCATGTGTACCTCGTCCGTCCCTTCGTAGGTGCGCACGGATTCCAGGTTGTTGGCATGGCGCAACGGCGGGTAGTCCAACGTGATGCCGTTGCCGCCCAGAATGGTGCGGGCTTCGCGGGCGACCTTGATTGCCTCCCGCACATTGTTGAGCTTGCCCACCGAGATCTGCTCCGGGCGCAGCTTGCCTGCATCCTTGAGCCGTCCAAGATGCAGCGCGAGCATGCTGCCCTTCTGGATCTCCAGGAGCATGTTCACAAGCTTCTCCTGGGTCAACTGGTAGCTGGCCAAGGGTTTGCCGAATTGCATGCGGCTTCCGGCATATTCAAGCGCGGCCTCGTAGGAGTCGCGGGCCGCTCCCATCGCGCCCCACGCGATGCCGTACCGGGCCTCGTTGAGGCAGGAGAACGGGCCGCGGAGGCCTTGGGCACCCGGGAGGAGGGCCTCTGGACCCAGCCGGACGGCGTCGAACGCCACATCGCACTGGATCGAGGCACGCATGGAGAGCTTCGACTCGATCGGAGTCACCGTGACTCCCGGAGTGCCGGCCGGAACCAGGAAGCCGCGGATGCCGTCGTCGGTGTTGGCCCACACCACCATGACGTCGGCGATCGATGCCATCCCGATCCAGCGCTTCGAACCATTCAGCACCCAGCCGGCGTCGTCGCCCGACCCTTCGCGGCGCGCAAAGCTGGCCATCGACGAGGGGTCCGAACCCGCCGTCGGTTCCGTCAAGGCAAAGCAACCGATCAGCTCGCCCGCGGCCATGCGCGGGAGCCATTGTTCCTTCTGCTTTTCGCTGCCCCACTTGTGGATCGCCGTCATGGCCAAAGAGCCCTGGACGGATACGAAGGTGCGGATGCCGGAATCGCCGGCCTCGAGTTCCATGGCGGCGAGGCCGTATTCGACGGCGGTGCGGCCCGGGCAGCCGTAGCCCTCCAGATGCATGCCAAGGACGCCGAGTTCGCCGAGTTCGGCAGGCAGTTCCCGCGGGAAGACCGCGTCCTCGTACCAGCGGGCGATGTTCGGCCGGATCCGCTGGTCCGTAAAATCGCGTACCTTCTCTCGAAGCTCCAGTTCCTCGGAGCTCAAGAGGGAGTCGAGGGCAAGGACATCGGAGGTATTCGTCGTTGAATGGCTCATGGCAGCATCCTAAGGCCGGACATGTTCCCCGCAGCGGCCTGCAGGGACCGTCGACGCCGGGGGTGTACCTGCGCCGTGCCAGAATTGAGCCATGGCCGCGGCGGACGTGAACGCAATTGGACTGCCGCTACCGGCAGTCAAGGGGATTGGGCGACGCCGCATTCTGGCGGGCCTGGTCCTGGCCCTGCTGTTACCCGTCGCCATCGAAGTCGTGGTATCCGTGCTGCAATACCGGAACTTCGCCATGATCATGCTTTTCCAGCTGGCTGTCTCCGCCGCGGTTGCCGCAATCGGCGGGTTGTGGCCGGCCGTGGTGTCCGCCGTCCTGGGCAGCATGCTCTTGAACTACTTTTCGGCCGATCCGGTGGGTTCCCTGTCCATCGCGGATCCCGCCACCCTTTTCACTCTGGTCATCTTCCTTGCGGTGGCGTGCGGCGTGGCGCTCGCCGTCGGCTTAGCGACACGACGGGCTCAGGAGGCCGCGCATTCCGGCGCCGAGGCAAAAGCCCTCAGCGAATTGGCCCTTCGTATCCTGAGCTCGGACGGCAGCCTCGAATCATTCCTGAACAAGGTCCGCGTCAACCTCGGCATGGACGCAGTGACGCTGCTCTCCACGTTTGACTCTCCGGACGCCCCCGGCCCCGACTGGCAGGTCCTTGCAAGCTCCGGGATTCAACCGCCGGTGACCCACGCGGCCGCCGACCATGCCGCCGTCGTCGATCGCAACTACACGCTCCTGCTCCGGGGCGGACCGCTTTCCGAACAGCATCGCCGCATGCTCGCGGCGTTCGGCGCCTTCGTAGTGGCGTTGCGGGAGCGCCAGCAGCTCGTCAAGAGCAGGCAGGACAACGTGCGCCTGGCGGAAGGCAACAAAATGCGGACCTCCATCCTGCGAGCCGTCTCCCATGATCTCCGCACTCCTCTCGCGGGAATCAAGCTTGCTGTCAGCAGCCTGCGACAGGAAGACGTGAGATTTGCCCCCGAAGACGAGCGCGAACTATTGGCCACGATCGAGGACTACGCGGACCGTTTGGATCACCTGGTGGATAACTTGCTGGACATGTCCCGAATCACCGCGGATGCCGTGAACCCGCTGTTGCGCGGACTCGGCTGGCACCAGATCATGCCGGAGGCTTTGCGAGGCGTGCCGGGGGAGCGCATCCGCAACGAGCTCCCTGCCAACCTTCCGTATATAGAGGCCGACGCCGGGATATTGGAGCGCGTCGTGGCGAACCTCGTGGAAAACGCAGTGAAATACGCGCCTGACTCCGATGTTGTGCTGGTGGCGCGGACCGGTGCGGGCATCACGGTGGACGGGCGGCCGGCCAGTGAACTGCGGGTGATGGACCACGGTTGGGGAATCGCACCCGCGGCAGTCCTGGAGCTTTTCCAGCCTTTCCAACGACTCGATGATTCTCCATCCAGCCGGGACAGTCGCAGTGGAATCGGCTTGGGACTCGCTGTCGCCAAAGGGTTCACCGAGGCCATGGGCGGTACGCTCATGGCTGAGGCGACGCCGGGAGGCGGGCTGACCATGGTGGTCACACTCCCTCTGTGGACAGGAGGGCGGCCTTGAACCTCGTGCTGATCGTGGAAGATGAGGCGCAGATCGCCCGGGCGATGCAAATCAATCTCCATGCCCACGGTTACCACGCCATCAGCGTCGGCAACGGCGCAGACGCACTCAAGGCGGCGGCCCAGCAGCCAGTGGACATCGTGGTCCTCGACCTTGGGCTGCCGGACATGGATGGCGTGGATGTGATCAAAGGCATCCGTGGCTGGAGCAGTATGCCCATTATCGTGTTGTCCGCCCGGCACGGTTCGGAAGACAAGGTGGAGGCCCTCGACGCCGGAGCCGACGACTATGTGACCAAGCCTTTCGGTCTGGACGAACTCCTTGCCAGGCTCCGTGCCGCCTCGCGGCGGGCAGCGCCCCGGCATGAGGTGCCGACACTCCAGACCGCCGACTTCCTGGTTGACCTGGCCGGAAAGAAGATCACCAAGGACGGCGCAGAAGTGCGGCTGACGCCCACGGAGTGGAACATCCTGGAACTGCTGGTGCGCAACGCCGGCCGGCTGGTCAGCCAGCAGCAGATCCTCACCCAGGTCTGGGGGCAGGCCTACGCCAAGGAGACCCAGTACTTGCGTGTCTACATTGCCCAGCTCCGTCGCAAGCTCGAACGCGACCCCGCCCAGCCCCGCCACCTCCACACCGAGGCCGGCATGGGATATCGCTTCGATCCGTAGCTGCGTACGTAGACTGTAGTCATGGATACCGCATCGTTGCTTGCTGTTTGCCGGGTATACGAGCTCCTGCCCGATCCCGAAGGGTCGGTAGGAGTGACGGCCATTGACAAGCGCCCCGTTGACGGGCCCGTGAAGGTCCACAAGCTGGGAATCCACGGGGACATCCAGGCGAGCCGGATCCACCACGGTGGCGAGGACCAAGCGCTCTATGCGTACTCGCAGGCGGACGCCGATTACTGGGCGAATGAACTCCAGAGGGACATGCCCGCCGGAATCTTCGGGGAGAACCTTCGCGTTGCCGGAATCGAGACCAGCGGTGCCGTGATCGGCGAACGGTGGAAGATCGGCCTGGACGTCGAAGTTGAGGTCACATCTCCGCGTGTGCCGTGCGCAACCTTCCAGCGCCGCATGAATGAACCACAGTGGGTCAAGCGCTTCACGGAAGCAGGGCGGGTCGGCACCTACCTGCGCGTGGTCAAGACCGGCACCATTTCGGCCGGTGACTACATCCACAAACTATTTGTGCCGAAACATGGCATCACGGTGGGGCAGTGGTTCAGCAACCCCAACCTCGATGACATGCAATTGCTTCTCGACGCCGAGGCGGACGGAGAAGTCCTTCTGCAGTCCGACTACCACGATGCCTTCGAAAAGCTCATGCGCCGCAACGGGGTGGACGCCTGAAAGCCGCCCTCGGACGGCGGTCCTGAAGGGCGGTCTTGAGGGCGCTCGGGGCGGGATTGTGCGCAAGCTCACCGCCGCCGTCGACCGTTATGTCGCCAAGGGACCAATCTGTGCCCTACACTTGAAATATCCCCCACTCCGGAAATCCCTTTTTCCTGCCCAATTCTTGAGGCAGGACTGGTCAGTGTTGGGGCCCGCAAAATGTGTGTGGGCAGTTTCATAGGGAGAGCCGGGCGAAGAAAACGCTGTACAGACTGCTGAGATAGCAGCCAAGAGATGCAGCGGGAAGTCCTGCCATGGGATTGCGACAGCGCCGGACTTCTTGCGAGCACCAGAACCTCCTGGTTCTTCTGCCCGCAACGTGTACTGCGGCCAAGCCCAACCGGGCCGCGCCGACTGGCCCCCTATGGATGAGGAAACTTTCCCCTATGCCCGAAAACCTGAACGACCCGTTCGTCGCCGAGTCTGCCGAAGTAGCAGAGACCGCCGTCGAGATCGCCGAAACCGCACCCGCCGCTGAGTTCATCGAGGCTGCAGCGCCCGCTGAGGCCCCGGCCCCGGTTGAGGCTCCTGCCTTTGTTGAGGCACCCGCTGAGGCGCCCGCTAAGGCTGAGGCCCCGGCTGCGGCCCAGGCCGAATCACCCGTCGAGGAAGAGGAAGAGGGCATCCGCTTCGTCGACCTCGGAATCGACCCCCGCGTCCTGGCCGCACTGCAGGACGTCGGCTACGAGAAGCCGTCTCCGATCCAGGCAGCAACCATTCCGCTGCTGCTCGAAGGCCGCGACGTCGTCGGCCTCGCCCAGACCGGTACCGGTAAGACTGCAGCATTCGCAGTACCGGCACTGTCCCGCCTTGCCGAACTCCACGACCTCAACGGCCCGTCCCGCAAGACCCAGGCCCTGGTTCTCGCTCCGACCCGCGAGCTCGCGCTCCAGGTTGCCGAGGCCTTCACCTCGTACGCCAAGCACATTGACGACTTCACGGTCCTCCCCGTCTACGGTGGCTCCGCCTATGGCCCGCAGCTTGCTGGCCTGCGCCGCGGTGCACAGGTTGTTGTCGGTACCCCGGGCCGTGTCATCGACCACATCTCCAAGGGTTCCCTGGACCTGTCCGAGCTGCAGTACCTCGTACTGGACGAAGCCGACGAGATGCTCCGCATGGGCTTCGCCGAGGACGTTGAGCAGATCTTCCAGCAGACCCCGGAAGACCGCCAGGTTGCGCTGTTCTCTGCCACCATGCCGAGCCAGATCCGCCGCATGTCCAAGCAGTACCTGAACAACCCGGCCGAGATCTCGGTCAAGTCCAAGACCACCACCGGCGCCAACACGCGCCAGCGGTACCTGCAGGTCATGGGCCCGCACAAGCTCGATGCGCTGACCCGCATCCTCGAGGTGGAAGAGTTCGACGGCGTTATCGCCTTCGTGCGCACCAAGATGGCTACTGAGGACCTGGCTGACAAGCTGAAGTCCCGCGGCTTCCAGGCCGCCGCCATCAACGGTGACATTCCGCAGCAGCAGCGCGAACGGACTGTCGACGCGCTGAAGGAAGGCCGCATCGACATCCTCGTGGCCACCGACGTCGCGGCCCGTGGCCTTGACGTTGAGCGCATCAGCCACGTGGTCAACTACGACATCCCGCACGACACCGAGTCCTACGTCCACCGCATCGGCCGTACCGGCCGTGCAGGCCGTAGCGGCGACGCCATCCTGTTCATGACGCCGCGGGAGAAATACCTGCTGCGTTCGATCGAGAAGGCCACCCGCCAGCCGGTTGAGCAAATGCATCTGCCCACCGCCGAGACGGTCAACACGTTGCGTCTGGGCAAGTTCGCAGACAAGATCACGGAGACCCTCGAGTCCGAGGACGTTGCCGCGTTCCGTGACTTGATCTCCTCCTACGAAGAGGAGCACAACGTTCCGGCTTCGGAGATCGCTGCTGCACTGGCCGTCATGGCACAGGGCGGCCAGCCGCTCCTGGTCAAGGAACTGCCGGCTGCACCGGAATTCCAGAAGCGCGAGCGCTCCAAGGACGGCTTCGGTTCACGTGGCCCCACCCGCACCCTCACCGAGGGCAACGCCACCTACCGGATCGCCGTCGGACGCCGCCAGCGCGTCATGCCGGGTTCGATCGTTGGCGCCATTGCCAACGAAGGCGGCATCTCCTCGGCACAGATCGGCGGCATCGACATCCGCTCGGACCACTCCCTCGTGGAGCTTCCGGCGGACCTGAGCCCCGAGCAACTGCGTGCACTGTCCCGCACCCGGATCGGCGGCGAGCTGATCCACCTCGAGCTGGACAACGGTCGCAAGCCTGCCTCTGACAGGGGCGGCGAGCGTGGCGGTTACTCCGGTGGCAGCCGCGGCGGCGAGCGTGGCGGCTACTCCGGTGGAGACCGTGGCGGAAACTTCAAGGGCAACGGTGGCTTCAAGAAGGAGTTCCGTAAGACTGAAGGCGACCGCGGCGGCTACGCCGGTGGCGAGCGTTCTTCCGCTGACCGCGGCGGCCGTTCCTACAGCGAGCGCAGCGGCGCCGGTACCGGGACGGGCAGCTACGGCGGCAACGCCGCACGCAAGCCGCGCACTGGCGGCGACGCAGGCAACCGCGATTTCAACCGCAAGGGTAAGTGGTAAACAGGACTAGTTCCTGGGTTTCTGGCCAGAGGCCGGCTTTCGAGCCGGCCTCTGGCTGTTTAACGGGCGCGGGTTAACGGTGGCCCAGGTCCGGCGTCCGCTGTGGAAAGGTAGGTTCATGGGATTCCTTGATGGATTGAAGAAGAACCTCGGCTTCGACAAGGCCGAACGGAAGGCGACTGGAGGGCCCTCCGAGGCCCGCAGGAGGCCGCTGAGGCTTCCACGGGGGAGACGGTCCAAAGTGCCGGGCCGGACCCGTCAGCGGAAGCAGGAGCTCTCGCGGCTCCGGGCGCCGCAGTGTCCGACGCCGGTGCTCCCGCCGCCGGCGCACGGCAGGTCACCGAAGTCGTAGTGGAAGCAGACGATACCCTCAGCGGCATCGCCATGCAGTTCGGCGTTGATTTGGATGCCCTGATCGCAGTGAACGCGGATACCGTGCCCAACCCGGACCACATCTACCCGGGCCAGGTGCTCCGCTTGCCCTGATTCAGACTCTTTCCGGGTCAAGAATCCCGTGCGGATGCAAATTGTGTCGGCGCCGTTTTTCCCTGTCCCGCAGCCGATTTGTGGCCTGAGAAATCGTCCGGTAGAGTATTTACTCGTTGCCCCCCTAGCTCAGTGGTAGAGCGCGTTCTTGGTAAGAACGAGGTCACCGGATCGATTCCGGTGGGGGGCTCTGAATGAGGGCCTGTGTCAAGGCGGTTTTTGACCGGCTTGATGCAGGTTTTTCTCATTCGTGGCGGTGTAGCTCAGTTGGTTAGAGCGCACGACTCATAATCGTGAGGTCGGGAGATCGAGCCTCCCCACCGCTACCAAGAAAATCCCCGCTACGGCGGGGATTTTTTCGTTTCCGGGTATAGTCGCGCCGAGCAAGACGCCGATCGAAGAAGTCGCCCTTCGCCGGCAGGCCAAGCGTTCCCCTGGTCCTGACCGAAGCCGACAAGTCTGCTGGGCACTTGCCGTAAAGATTTCGTAAAGATCCTGTCGAAAAGCTGAGAGCGCGCGAGAGCTGCCGATAGTTTTTAGAGGCGCCGTCACTTGGGTGTCCCCCAATCCTCAGGTGGCGGCGCTTCTCGAAGTTGGCCACTTCCTTAGGGGACAAACAGATTCTTGCATAAGCATTTGGCGCGCGAGCGGGCAGTCTTAGTTGAATCTTGATCTTTTCTTAGTGTTTCCTTGAGGTTCACCCTGTAATGGGGCGGTTTCGTCGGCGGGCTATCTCCAGCTACGATCAGGAGGTTGTCCGGACCGAAAGGCATTCCTGCTCGTGGATTTTGGCCGCTATCTCATGGACCTTGTGGTCTTCCTTGGCATCACAGTTGTGCTGATGTGTTCTTTCCACCTGCTGGTGCTGAGGCACAAGCAGCGGAAGTTCGCGAAGTTGCCGCGCCCTGAGAAACGGTCACTTCCGGGCCGCGATGCCCAGGCGGGCTCGGGGCGAAGTCATATGCGGGTGCTACATGCTTGCGATCAACAGGCGGCTGTCACCGGCGTCCAAAGGCCATGACAATGGCTACTATCGCCGCGACGACCAGCACCGTCGCAACCCAGATCCATTGTTGCCCGTCCAAGTTCGCCCCACTCTCAGGTGTTGGTCCAGTCTCCCAAAATGGAGGGTATTGAGCGAGCTCTGGCCGGAAGATTCCGCCTCTTCGGGACGGCGGAGCCCCAAGGCCTCCCGTCCTGACCTTCTTTGAAAAGCGATGCCGCGCAACACGCCGACGACACGCCGCTGACGGGGCCTTCTCGGATTCAAAGAGGGTCAGGATTGGCGCGCGCACACACCCTGTCGCCGGGATCCCCTTAGTTCAGTGCGATGACAAGCATCTGATTGGTGCCCGGGATGCATGTCTGTAGTATCGCCCGAGGAAAGCCTCCGAATACCGCTGCGACGTTGTTGGTGGTCCCGCCTTGGGGCACCTGGCCGCGTGCCGTCACCGTGTACGTGCCGTAACCGGGGATGCTCACCGTTTCGCCGACGCCGATGCCCGAGAATCGTGCCCACCCGCCGCAGAAATCATGTTCGGTAATGAACAGCGAGTAGGCGTCCGTGGGGGTGAAGTGGATCGGGCCAATGCAACTGTCCACGGCGGCCTGGCCGCCTGAACCTGCAACGTAGATGGTCCGCACCGCCGGAGCGGGGGCCGGAGCCGGAGCCGGGGCTGGTGCAGGCGCCGGAGCGGGTGCCGGGGCCGCGGCAACCGGCGGCCCTGTCAGCTTCAGCACTTGGCCGGGCACGATGACGGAATAGGCGCTGAGCCCATTGGCTGCCAGCATCCCGTTGACGTCGACGCCGAACCTGGCAGCTATCGAGCCAACGGTGTCGCCGCTGACCACCGTGTAGGCGTTCGTGTCAGGCGCAGCAGCCGGAGCAGGCGCAGGAGCCGGAGCGCGTGGAGCTGCGACTGCGGCCGGCGCCTGCGCCTGTACTGGCGCCTGCGTGGCTGCCGGCGTCGGACTGGCATCGGCCTGCGAAGGCGCGGCAATCCCGGCTCCCGAACCGACGTGCGGGGCGATTGCGGCGTTCGTGCCCGCCGGCGCAAGTACCTGTGCGTCGTTCTGCATCGTCACGGCCGCAATGGCGACCACTGCCACAATCGCCCAGGTGGCTATTGATGCCTTGTACCTCGTGAGTGTTCTTACCCCCGCGGATATCAGGGTGAGGACGTTGCCTCCGCTGATCCCGCTGTGCCTGTACTCCTGCTGATACATGTCGGATCCCCGTGGTTCATCGTTTCTGGGGCCGGTCGGTTGGCTGGCCCGGGAAGTGATACGCAGGCGCAGGGGATGGCGCTTGTTGAGACCCTTTTGCATAAATGCGCAGCACTGAGGAATCCCTCGATTCCGCCCATTTTGAATATGTCCATCAACGGGATGTAGCCCGGTTTTTTGGATATATCCATCAATGAGATTTATGAATGAGGCATTCCTTTTCCTGCTGCAGGTGATTTGAGTGTAGGAATGGGAAATTCCCTCCACACGAGTGGGTGCCACTTGCTTTTATTTACGACTGCCCGCCAAGCACTCGTAAGTCTTCTTCGGTGGCGGGAGGTTGCCTGCACGGGCCCGTGCTCCCAGCCCGCGGGGGCGGAGGGGTGTTTAGGATTAAACTAAGCCTGCTTAGTAATTAGTAATCATATTTATCCGGAGAATTTACGAATTCGGCAATGCCCCTCCGCAAATGCGGAGCGGCCATTTTTCGAGAATTTACCCGCCGTCCTGGGGAGGGCTTGACCACTGTGCTTGACCACTGTGCTTGACCGCTGTGCTTGACCGCTGTGCTTGACCACTGCGACAGAATGGGTCCATGAGTCGAATCGCAATCATCGGCGGCCACGGCAAAGTGGCCTTGCAACTCTCCCGCATCCTGAGCAACGAAGGTCACGTGGTCACTTCCTTCATTCGCAATCCGGAACACGCGCCCGACGTCACAGTCACGGGCGCGGCCCCGGTAATACTTGACGTCGAGAATTCGACGACGGCGGAGATCGCCTCTGCGCTTGACGGCCACGACGCTGTGGTGTGGTCCGCCGGGGCAGGCGGAGGGAATCCGCAACGTACGTATGCCGTGGACAAGGACGCCGCCATCCGCTCGATGGATGCTGCGGCGCAGGCGGGCGTGGCCCGCTATGTGATGGTGTCCTACTTCGGCGCAGGTCCCAGCCATGGCGTTCCCGAGGGCAACAGCTTCTACGCTTACGCAGAAGCCAAAGCCGCAGCCGACGAGTACCTGCGCGCTACTGATCTCGACTGGACGGTCCTGGGCCCGGGCGCGCTGACCAGTGAGCCGGGGTCTGCGCTCATTGAGGTAAGCCCGGCGGACCCGGGCACCGGGACTGAAACCTCACGGGCCAATGTCGCCTTGGTGGCTGCCGCCGTCTTGGAACTGCCCGAGACTGTCCGCCGCACCATCGAGTTCCGGGACGGCTCGGTGCCCGTGGTGGAGGCCCTCACCGCGTCCTAGCTGCACCCAAGCGTCGCGGACGGCTCCAAACCGGGCCGGGACTGCGCTCTGCCGGGATATCTTGGTAGGGCTAGTCCCTCGGCCGGGACGCTGCCGCTACGACGTCTGGGGAAATCGGAAACATGGACCAGTTGGCACTCATTGTTGGATTGCTGCTTGCAACCGTGGTAGCCGTGGGCCTGGGGGACCGCTTGCGGCTTCCGTACCCGGTGCTGATGCTGTTGCTCGCTGCGGCGATGACCTTCATCCCGGGGTTCCCCGATTTTGACCTCGCGCCTGAATTGATCCTCCCGATCTTCCTCCCTCCGTTGCTCTTCGCGACCGCCCAGAAGAGTTCCTGGGCCGTCTTCCGGGTCCGGTGGCGGACGCTTCTGCTCATGGCGGTGGCACTGGTTGTAGTTTCGACGGCGGCGGTTGCCGGAGCCGCGTGGCTCATGATTCCAGGGATCGGCATTCCTGCGGCGATCGCACTGGGTGCCATGGTGGCTCCGCCGGACCCCGTGGCGGTTGAATCCGTTGCCGGCCGCGTCCACATGCCGCGCAGGCTCATCACCGTGCTGCAGAGCGAAGGCCTGTTCAACGACGCGGCCGCGATCGTGATCTTCCAGGCCGCAGTGGCAGCGACGGTTTCAGGCACCAAGCTGGGGGCCGGCGTCGTACTCCAATTCGTCATCGGTGCTGCCTTGGCCGTCATTGTCGGCATCGCGATGGGCTGGTTGACGCGGCTGATCACCAAGCTCGTCACCTCCATGGTGGCCCGAAGCGCCGTGACCCTGGTGATTCCCTTCGCCGCATACATCCTGGCTGAAGAGCTGCACGCTTCGGGGGTGATCGCCGTCGTCGTCACCGCCCTCGAGACACAGCGGCATGCGCGGTCGCAGGACGCGGCCGAGCGCGTCACGCGCACCGCCTTCTGGGATGTGGTGGAACTTCTCGCTACGGGCCTGGCGTTCGGCCTTGTGGGGCTGGAGATCCGGCATGTGATCCGGGACGAAGGCGCCGCCGTCTACGGCATGATTGGCCCGGCCGTGGCGGTGTGCGTGCTCGTGTTCGTTGTCCGGTTCGCCTGGCTCGGGCTCTTGGCAATCTCGGCCCGCAAACGGAAGAACCTGCTGCAGCCAACGTCCCCCAAGGAGGTCCTGATCCTGACCTGGTGCGGCATGCGGGGCCTCGCGACGCTCGCCCTTGCCTTGGCCCTTCCGCTGACTATTGCCGACGGCAGCGACTTCCCTGCCCGGCACGAGATCCTGGTCATCGCCTGCGCGGTACTGTTGGCCACCCTGGTGCTGCCGGGGCTGACCCTTCCGTGGCTCATGCGCGTGCTCAAGGCATCCGAAGACGGTTCGCACGAAAAAGATGCCGCGAGGCTCTTGGCCAAGCGCGCCCAGACTGCCGCGATCTCGGCGCTCAAGGAGCACGATCTGATGAAGGAGCTGCCCGCGGACAAGGTGGCCCTCGTCAAGGAAAAGATGACCCGCTTGCATGCCGAGCTGCTGGACGGGACATTGAAGAACGAGTCCGACGCCGAAAAGCGCCAACGCGGCAGGGAACTGGCGATCGCGGTCCAGACCATCGCCCTGGACGCCGCCCGCCAGGAAGTGGTCGCGGCGCGGAGCGAGCCCGGCATGGATCCCGAGGTGGCGGACCGGGTGCTGCGCCAGCTGGACCTCCGCACCATGGCGATGCCGGACTAACGGCCCTCGCCCAGGGGAAACGGCCGGCACCGCAAGGCGCGACTAGGCGCGCCGCAACACCAGATCCAAGGAGTTCTTCTCTACGTGGTCCAGTGCGTGCCGCACGGCGCCGATGCCCACAATCGCATCGCCCAATGGCGATGCCGCTAACCGCGGGGGAGTGGCGGTGTAGGCAGTCAGCTTTCGGGCGGCCGGCTCAAGAAGGACCGACGCCGAATCTGCCACAGCGCCGCCGATCACCACGAGCTCCGGGTTGAGCAAGATGGCTACCGTGGAGACCACCCGGGCAAGCCGGTCCGAAAGCCGGTCCAGGATGCCCAGCGCCACCTTGTCACCCTGGGCAGCGGCGGCGAAGACGTGCTGTGCCGTGACCTCGTGGCCCGCGGGGACTGCCGTCCGCAGCGTGGTTTTCGACTTTCCCGCCAGGGCTTCCGCTGCCCATAATCTGGCCAGCGCGGCGAGGCCGTCCGCTGATCCGACTCCGTCCACCATGTCCAGGTAGGCCATCTCGCCGGCGCCGCCGCGGCTGCCATGAAGCAGACGGCCGGATTCCACCAGGCCCGCGCCGAAACGCTCACCGGCAAGTAGCACTGCCAGGTCCTGGACGCCGCTGCCGGCGCCGCGCCAACATTCGCCCAATGCCGCCAAGTTGGCATCGTTCTCCAGCATTACCGCCCATCCGTGCAGATCGTGCAGGGCCGTCTTCAGGCCGACGTCGAACAGGCTCCAAAACGGCTGGCTGACGAGGATGTTTCCGTCTCGGCCCACCGGGGCAGCAAGCCCGACCGTCACCGCAAGGACCTTGTCCGGCGCCACTCCGGCAGCCTCGAGGGCGATTAGCGCGGTTTGGCTGATGACACGGATCCGTTCCCCGGCTTCGATCTCCCTGGCGCGAAATGGCTTGCTGGCCCGTCCCGTGGTCTTGCCGCGTAGATCGGCCACCACCACGGTGGTCTTGAGGACACCGACGTCGATTCCCAGGACGCAGCCGGCGCTTTCGTCGAGCTCGAAGCGCCGTGCGGGCCGGCCTTTCTGGTAGGTATCGGAGTCCTTTTCCAGCTCGCGGATCCAGCCCCGGGCCATGAGGTCTTCGCACACGGAAATGGTGGTGGCGCGGGTCAGTCCGGTGGCGTCCATCAGCTCGGAAACCGTCACGGCGTTGGAGGAACGGATGGCTCCGAGCACGGTGGCCGCGTTGAACCGCCGGAGCATCTGCGGAGTGGCAGTCGCGATTTCAGGCATGGCTGTTGACCTCCTGTAGGTATGCGTCACATAATACTTGAGGTACTAAATTTAGATTCTAAATAAACACCCATCCACCGCAGCGTCGACACAGAACAGGATTCCCTTTGTCCTCCACCGCCACCATGGCAACTCCCACCGACTCCGAGCGCATGGCCGATCCCAACTGGTGGCGCCAAGCGGCTGTCTACCAGATCTACCCTCGCAGTTTTTCGGATGCGAACGGCGATGGCCTGGGCGATATCAAGGGCATTACCGCCAAGGTGCCGTACCTGAAATCCCTCGGCATTGACGCTGTCTGGTTGAGCCCGTTCTACCCCTCGGCCCTTGCTGACGGTGGTTACGACGTCGATGACTACCGCAACGTGGACCCCAAGTTGGGCACCCTCGCCGACTTCGATGAGATGGCGGCCGCCCTGCACGCCGCGGGCATCAAGTTGATCGCGGACATCGTCCCGAACCACTCCTCGGACCGGCACGAATGGTTCAAGGAGGCGCTGGCTTCCCCGAAGGGCTCGGCAGCCCGTGAACGCTACATCTTCCGCGATGGCCTGGGCGAGAACGGCGAACTGCCCCCGGCCGACTGGGACTCGATTTTCGGCGGGCCCGCCTGGGAACGCATCACCGAACCCGACGGCACGCTCGGGCAGTGGTACATGCACATCTTCACCAAGGAGCAGCCGGACTTCAACTGGGACAACCACGAGGTCCGCGAGGACTTCCTGAAGACCCTGCGCTTCTGGTCCGACCGTGGCGTGGACGGCTTCCGCATCGACGTCGCCCATGCCCTCACGAAGGACCTGCCGGAGGTTCTGCCTTCGAAGACCGAGCTGCCCAAGGAGGGCGAAAACGCTTTGGGCGCCCACCCGTTCTGG
Organism: Arthrobacter sp. efr-133-TYG-118; assembly: GCF_030209755.1. Taxonomy (GTDB): domain Bacteria; phylum Actinomycetota; class Actinomycetes; order Actinomycetales; family Micrococcaceae; genus Arthrobacter. The sequence continues at coordinate 81,259 of NZ_JARVRH010000016.1, forward strand.
GACCGCGACGAGGTGCACGAGATCTACGCCGAGTGGCGCAAGGTGTTCAATGAGTACAACCCGCCCCGGACGGCCGTCGCCGAAGCGTGGGTCCACGCGGACCGCCGCGCCCGCTACGCCAGCCCCGAAGGCCTGGGCCAGGCCTTCAACTTCGACCTCCTCCAGGCCGATTTCGATGCCGGGCAGTTCCGCACGATCATCACCAAGAACCTGAGCGAGGCTGCCGCGTCGGGTGCTTCGTCCACGTGGGTCTTCTCCAACCACGACGTCGTCCGGCACGCCACGCGGTACGGCTTGCCCGCGGGTGGCGGCCGTGACGGCCTGGGCCAGGACGGCAAGCAATGGCTGCTCGACGGCGGTTCGGCCGCCGACGTCGACGCCGAACTCGGCCTGCGCCGTGCCCGCGCCGCGTCGCTGCTGATGTTCGCCCTGCCCGGGTCCGCGTACCTCTACCAGGGCGAAGAACTTGGGCTGCAGGAAGTCGGCGACATCGCGGCCGGCCAGCGACAGGACCCGGCGTTCTTCCGCAACCCGGGAGTGGACGTCGGCCGCGACGGTTGCCGTGTCCCGCTGCCGTGGACCAGCGAAGGTTCGTCGTTCGGCTTCGGCGATGGACATGCCCACTTGCCGCAGCCTGAATGGTTCGCGGGCTACGCGGTGGAGGCGCAGGAGAACGTTCCCGGCTCCACGCTGGAGCTGTACCGCAAGGCCCTGGAACTGCGTTCGGAACTGCGGGCAGCCGAGGATCTTGAATGGATCCCCTCCAGCAACGAATCCGTACTGCACTTCGCCCGGCCCAACGGCTGGCAGTCGGTGACGAACTTCGGCACCGAGCCCGTGGCACTTCCGGAAGGCACCGTCGTCGTGAGCAGCGCACCGCTCGACGGCGGCAAGCTCCCGGCAAACACGACGGCCTGGATCGTCTAATCCCCCCATGCAACGCGGGGTCACTTACGGCCCATAATGTCCCTCGGGACGGGCCGTAAGTGACCCCGCGTTGCTGTGCGTTGTGAAAGAGTTTGAAAATGACTGCAAAAAGCAAAATCGCGTCCGGCCGGCTCATCTATGGCTGCATGGGCCTCGGAGGTCCTTGGGAAGGCAGCGAATACGGGGCTGCCGAAATTGAGCAGGCAGCGTCAGCGATCGAAGCCGCCATGGGCATCGGGATCGCCCTGTTCGACCATGCCGACATCTACCGCAGCGGCAAGTCCGAGGCAGTCTTCGGTGAAGTCCTGGCCAGGACGCGAGGGCTGCGGGAGAAGATCCAGCTCCAGACCAAGTGCGGCATCAAGCTCGGCCAGCCCGGAGTCGAAGGCCACTACGACCTCAGCAAGGATGCCATCCTGGAACGGGTCAACGGAAGCCTGGAACGGCTCAGGACCGACTACGTCGACGTGCTGCTGCTCCACCGCCCCGACCCCCTGATGGAACCAGCAGAGGTGGCGTCCGCCGTCGGGCAGCTCATGGCGGAAGGCAAGGTGCGGCAATTGGGCGTGTCCAACATGTCCGGCGCGCAGATCGCCTTCCTGCAGGACCTCCTGGAGGTGCCGATCGTGGCCAACCAGCTGGAAATGAGCCTGCACCGGCGGGCTTGGCTTGAGGGCACGGTGCTGGTCAACCACGACGATGCCCTCGGCTACAGTTTCCCGCACGGCACCTTGGAACACTGCATCAGCCAGGGGATTGAGCTGCAGGCCTACGGTTCCCTCGCCCAGGGCCGGTACACGGGCTCGACGCCGGAGTCCCAGACCGCCGCCGACACCGCAACTGCCGCTCTGGTCGCCCAGCTCGCGGAGGCAAAGGGTGTCACTCCTGAGTCCGTGTTGTTGGGGTGGCTCATGAAGCATCCGGCACGCATTTCCCCTGTGCTGGGCAGTTCCAACCCGGCGCGGATCGCTGCCTGCGCGGATGCTGCCGCCGTTGCCGCAGCCATGACTCGGACCGAGTGGTACGGCCTGTGGGTGGCTGCGCGGGGCAGCAAGCTCCCCTAAGCGCGTGAAGCCCAACTGACTCGCATTTAATGTCGTTTTGAGGGCTCATAACGACAACAACTGCGAGTCAGTTGGGCTAAGGCAGCTACAGCGGCGCGACAACGGAATAGGCGGACGAGTCACCCTGGATCGACTGGCTCGGCTTGCCGTCCACCCCCACCGGAATGTCGCCGGCGATCGTCACGCGGTTGAGCTTGCGCGGCTGGCCGTCGTAATTGTCGGGGGCGTAGTGCTGGGTGATGCGGTTGTCGAAGAGCACCAGCTGGTTCGGTTCCCAGTTCACGCGCACCACGTTCTCCGGACGGGTGACGTAGGCCTGCAGCAAGCGGATGATGTCCTTCGACTCCGTGTTGGACAGCCCCACGATCCGAAGGCGCTGCGCGAAGCCCCCAATGAACAATCCGCGCTCGCCGGTCAGGGGATGGACACGCACCACCGGGTGGGCGGTTTCGAATTTGATGCGGGTGAATTCCTTGCGGCGCTCATCGGCATTCTCATGTTCCAGGTTCTTCGGCACCGAGTAGTCGTAGTCGTTGGTGTGGATCGCCCATAGCGTGTCCGCGAAGTTCCGGAGCTCGTCCGGCAAGTCCGTATATGCTCCTGCCGTAGAAGCAATCAGGGTCTCGCCACCGTAGGACGGCAGGTCGATGCTGCGCAGGGTGGAAGCCTGCGGCGGGTTGACCACGAACGTGACGTCGGTGTGCCAGTTGTTGGCCGAACCGTTCTCGCTGTCCACGGGCAGTACGTTCTCTTGGCCCTCCACGGAGGCCACAGTCGGGTGCGCCGTGGTGAGCGGGCCGAAATGGCCGGCGAATTTCACCTGGGCCTCGTCGCTGGGAATGTTGGCCTCCCGGAAGACGAGGGCCTTGTGTTCGTTGAGCGCGGCCCGGATCTGCCCCACGATTTCCGGGGAGAGATCGCCGCTGAGGTCGAAGCCGCGGATTTCGGCGCCGATGCGGGATCCGAGCTTGGCGAATTCCAACTTTGTTTCGGTAATGACGGACATTTTGTTCCTTTTCTGTTGTGACTTGCGGGATGGATGGATTGACGGTCAGGACCCGGACCCCACGGCGGTCCGCCAGCGGGAAAAATGCCGTTCCAGGGCTACTAGGAGGAAATTAACGGACAATCCCAGAAGGGACACCGTGAGAATGCCTGCGTACATGTCCGGGATGAGGAAACTGCTCTGCGCGTTCACAATGAGGTAGCCGAGCCCGGCCTTCGCCCCCACCATTTCCGCGGCGATCAACACCAAAATGGAGGCCGTGCCGGCCATGCGGATTCCCGTGAAAATGGTGGGCACCGCGGAAGGCAAGATCACTTTGCGGAACAGGGCGAGGCTCGAGAGGCCGAGCGACTTCGCAGCCCGGATAAGCAGCGGATCCACGGTCTTGACGCCCGCGATCGTGTTCAGCAGGACCGGAAAGAACGCCGCATAGGCAACGATGCTGATCTTGGACTCCTCGCCGATCCCCAGCAGCAGTGTGAAAACAGGCAGCAGTGCAAGCGCGGCAGTGTTGCGGAACAGTTCCAGGAGCGGGTTCAACACCGAATTGAGCCGTCCGTACCAGGCGATCAGCAGACCGAGGGAAACGCCAGCCACGAGGGCCCCGCCGAATCCCGACACCGAACGGGTGAGGCTCGCGGCCAAATGCCCCTGGATGGTGCCGGATTCGAACAGCTTGCCCCACGCGGCCACGACCTCGTGCAAGGGTGGCAGGAATACCCGGGTGGACGGGCTGGCCAGATATGTCGGCCCGAGTTCCCAGAGAGCCAGGAAAGCGATGATCCCTGCGGACTTCCACAGGGCGGAACCGGCGCGGGCGGCGGCCGTCCGTACAAAGGCGGGTATCGCCGTCGTGCTCCGACGCCCCTCCTCCACGGGACCGGAGTGCCCGACGGCGGGCGCTTGCTTGGGTGCGGCGCTCGCCGCGGGCTGTTGCGCGAGCGTTGTGGTCATCAGGCTGCGCTCCTTTCGAGAGTGGTTCCCGGGATTTCATCCGGGGCGGTGCCGTCCGGCAGGATCTTGCGATGCCCGGCGTCCTGGGCAAGGCGGACTTCGTCGTGCAGCAAGGTCCAGACCTTGTGCCGTTGTTCGACGAAGGCGGGGTGCGAACGGATGTCGTCCTCGCCGTCGCGGTCCGGGATGTCCACGTCCACGATTTCCTTGAGCCGTCCGGGCCGGGCGCTGAGGACTGCGACGCGCTGCCCGAGGTACACGGCCTCGTCGATGCCGTGTGTGATGAACACGATCGTCTTTCCGGTGGCCCGCCAGATCCGCAGGAGCTCGTCCTGGAGCTGTTCACGGGTCTGGGCATCCAACGCGGCGAAGGGTTCGTCCATGAGGAGCACATCGGGCTGGTAAGCGAGGCTCCGGGCAATGGCCACTCGCTGCTTCATGCCACCCGAGAGCTCATGCGGGAAACGCTCCTCGAAGCCGGCCAAGCCAACCAGTTTGAGGTATTCGCTTGCCTTGGCGGCACGCTCCCGGCGGTTGGGCTTGCGCCCGTCGATGCCCCTGCCCTCGAGCCCGATCGACACATTGGCCGACGCCGTGCGCCAGGGAAAGAGCGCGTACTGCTGGAAAACAACGGCACGATCCTTCCCGGGTCCCGTCACCGGCCGGCCGTCCACCAATACCTCCCCGGAGGTGGGCGTGGACAGGCCAGCCAGGAGGTCCAGCAAGGTCGTCTTGCCGGAACCGCTCGGCCCCACCAAGGTGAGGAACTCGCCGTCGCGCACGTCCAGGCTCAGGGAGTCAAGGGCGGTCAGCGTAGCGGGCTCTTGCGTGCCGGTCTTGCCAGCCGCCCCGGGCTGGGAGTCCTGGGAGCGCCGGGAGGCCTTGGAACCCTTGCCGGGGCGGACGGTGAATTGCTTGGTGACATTGCGGAGGCTGATTTTTGCGGCCATCACTATCCCTTCGCTGTGCTTGGGGTTGGGGTGCTTGATGCGAGATCGTTGAACTTGTTCGTGTAGTACTTCGACGGTGTGAGATCGTTCTTGACGATTCCCGAGCTCTTCAGCCACGCAGACCAGCGTGTGAAGTCCTCGTCCTTGATCACGCCGTTGTCGGGTACGCCGGGGCTCTTCCAGTACTGCAGGTTCGCGGTACTCTCGTTGCGTCCGCGGGCCTCGATGATCTTCTTGAAGCGCGCGATCACTTGCTCGCGCGGCGTCTCGGTCTCCCACTTGATGGCCTTGGCCACGCCCGTTGCAAAGGTCCGGGCCGTGTTGGGGTTCTTTTCGATGAAGTCGTTGCGGAGCACGTACTGTCCGCCGGCAAACGTGCCGAAGAGTTCATAGTCGTTGAAGAGCGAGCGCAGTCCGCCGGCGGCAACGGCATGGTCCTGCAGGACACCGCCCAGGCTTCCTGCGTCTACCTGTCCGCGGCGTACGGCTTCTTCCGTGTCGTTGGGCGCGAGCACTACTAGTTGTACTTGCTTGATTTCGTCCGGGCTGAGGCCGTTCTTGCTGAGGTAGGTGTTGATGACGGCTTCGGAATGGGCGCCCAGGGTGTTGACTGCGATCTTCTTGCCGATGAGGTCCCGGGCGGTTTTGATGGGGCTGTCCGCCTTGACGTAGAAGCCGTTGAAGGTCTTCGCATCCTCGCCGTAGTAATTCACGACGGCGGTCACCGGAGCCCCTGCCTCAATCAGCTTCACCACGGCTCCGGCGAACGCTCCGCCGAAGTCGGTCTGGTTGGTGGCCGCCGACTGGATGTCCTGGGGACCGCTGATGGTGTTGCCTACCCAATTGAGTTTGATGTCACCCAGGTAACCGAGGTCCGCCGCCAGTTCGGGGAGGCCGACGTTGTTGGCCGAGCCTTGGTAGCGGAGCTCCTTGACTTCCGGTTGGCCGGCTTTCTGGTCTCCCGCTTGGGCATTGCCGCCGCAGCCGGTCACTGTCAGCGCAAGTACGACGGCGGCCGCGACGCTTAGCAGGGGCTGGTGCAGTTTCATGGGAGCTACTTTCTGGGGAGTGGATTTCGTTTTTCCGGACGCCGTCTGGAGCAGACCGAACTGCCGGTGGGAACGATGTAAGCGCATGTCCACTGCTCAGGGGAAGCCCGGCAGTAACGCCCGGAAATGCCGGGAAACCGGGCGAAATCCGGCGAAATGCGCGCGCAACATGGCGACGTATTTCGGAGCGGGTCACCGCGTTGAGGACTGTGACGCCATGCGTACGTCCCGGAATTCATACAGTCGATTGACAAATGGTGCGGCCCGGCGCATCATTCAGGCACGCTCGGCGTTTACCGCGCGCGTAATGGTCGGCACCCGGTGATGGGGGTTGCATGGCAATGAGTCAAGGAACAATCGCTCTGGTGGCCCGCTGGCGGACAGCAACGCTGCTGATTGCCGCGGCGACACTGTGGATAGCCATGGCCGAGATCGACCGCCTGATCGCCGGTACTGTCAGCGCCAACGGCGAGAACAGCAGCATGGCCATCCTCACCGGATTCGGTTCCTGGGGTGCCCGGGACACGTGGCGGATCTGGAGCTCTGTGGGGAACGTGGAACACGGCAATCTCGTCATACTGGCGACCCTCCACGTCGTGCTCGACGGCTTTCTTGCAGCCCTCTACGGGTACCTCCTTTTCCGGCTCGCACGCGGTGCGAAGGTGCTCAGGACTGTCGCGGTATTGGCCGCCCTCACGGATATCGCGGAGGGTTTCCTGACGGTAGGTGCCGTCCAGGACCCGGACCGGGGAGCTCCGGTGGTTGCCGCCGTCCTGGGTACTACGTCCAACATCAAGTGGCTGCTGCTGGGCTTTTTCCTGATAGGGGCCGTGGCGGTCCCGGCGGTGCGGAACGACATGGTGGGCAGGGCTGTCCGAATTGCGCGGGTCGCGCAATTCCACCGCCTGACGGTGACCGCCGCCGCACTGGTGGCAATCCTGGCACTCTTGCCGGTTCCGGGCGTGAATGACCAGATGCCCGACTCCCAGCGGCTGTGGGCTGAAGGGGACGCCCAGCCGCTTATCGCGAGTTCCGTCGTGGTGCCGTTGCTGGCTGTGGGCCTGCAGTACATCGGAAGGCTACGGTCCGTCCTTGCGTGGGAACTTTGGGCACGCTCCTTCACGCAAGAGCTGCCGCCCAGGTGGCGGCTTTGGCTCGCCGCTCCCTTGATCCTTGCTGCCGGAATTGTCCTCATGGTTTTCCTGGGGCCCGTGGAGCGGACAAATTGGTGGCAGTTCGGGATCTTTGTCACTGTCCCCTTGCTCCTCCTGGCAATTTCCATGGTCCTGAAGGCCGCCTCGGTCCTGATCTCTCCTTGGGCTTTCAGGCGCAAATGGGTCATGGAAAAGCATCCGCAGGATCGCCGTCGGGCCTTGGACATCTGGCGCGGAGGCGACTACCTGGCCACGCTGCTGATTGCCGTGGCCGGTATGGCGCTCGTCCGCAGCTTTGCCGGGCCCGTGGCAATGCTGCTCTTGACCCAGAGGACCGGAGCCAGCACCATGCCCCCCGGGTGGCCCGTCAACGCGGTGCTCCTGCTGTCGTTCGGCGCAGTCTTGGCCTGCGGCGTTTTCCCCGTCCGGTGCCTTCTCTTCAGGCGCTTTCCGCGTTGGTTCGGCCCGGACCCGCGCCAAGGCTTCGGCCAGCGCCCGTATTTGAAGCTCCTTGTCCTCTTCCTGGGTGCCGTGCCCTTGCTCCTGCTGCTGGTGGGCCCTTCGTTCCTCACGGCGATCCTTGGAGTCTCCGCGACCGCGGTCCTTGGACTCGGCTCCTGGGCCCTGCTCTTCGGCGCGGTGGTCGTGTGGGCCCAGCAGCGGCAGCCCCTGGAGATCTTCCAGAGAATGGGCCTGCGAGCCAACCCCGTCCTCTCCCTTATGGCTGCCGCTCTGGCACTCGGCCAAATCAGCGGCGGCGCCGGAGAGACGATGCACCTGCCACGGACGAGCCCGGTGCCGGCCACCGTCACCCGCAATTCGCTCGCCGACGAGTTTACGTCTTGGCTTCAAACGTCCGCGGTGTGCGACATGGATCCCGGGCACGGCAAGACCGCGAGGCCGATGCTCATTGTTGCGTCCGAAGGCGGCGGCATCCGGGCTGCCAGTTGGACCACCAGGGCGTTCGGGGCCATCGCGGAATCCCCGTGCGGCAAAGCAGCCACGCTCCTCTCGAGCGGCGTCAGCGGCGGTTCGCTCGGCCTGGCCCTTGTGACCCGTTACGGCTCGCGCACGGGAAGCACAGAGATGACGCCTGTGGTGGCGTCAGACAGGGTGGCAACGCCCGGGGCCCTCTCCGTGAGCGTCGGGGGAGCCATCGCGTCGGATCTCGTGGCCGGAGGGACTGGCCTCCTGCTGCCGAATTGGAGCCGAGGCGAGTATGCCTGGCACGACCGCGCAGCGCTGATGGAACGGGAATGGGAGGCAGAGGCCCCGCTGTTGGCGGATCCTTTCGACCCTTCGGCCCGGGGGCCGGCTGGCGCCCTCATGCTCAATTCCACAGTCACTGGTTCCGGCTGTCGGCTGGTTCTGAGCCAGGTGGCGTTGCCAGGAAGTGATCAGCCAAAGGCGGCCGATGCCGGCGGCAGGTCCCTGGCGACGCCGGATCGTGCCGCGCCCCCTACCCCAGGTCCGCAGTGCCTCTCCGCGGACCATACCCCAGTGTCGATCGACTTCTTTGACCCGGCGAACGGCTTCTGTGGGACGGACGTTGCCTGGTCCACCGCGGCTATGCTCTCGGCAAGGTTTCCGCTGATTTCCCCGGCAGGGCGGGTTCGCTACGGAGTCGCCGGCAGCGCTGGAGCACCGAATGCCGAGACGTCCTGCACACCGGCCGGGGCCTTCCAAGCGATCGACGGCGGTTACGCCGAAGGCTCGGGGCTAGGCACCGTCTCCGATATGTGGGGAGGCTTGAGGCAGCTTGTCGAGGCGCACAACCAAGCGGTGGACGACGGCGACAGCTCGGTTCCGGCGTCGTCGTCCTATGTGGTTCCGATTTTCGTCTACATCCGCAATTCCCTCGGCGTCGACGTCACCGCAAAGGTGCCTGCGCCGATCGCCGAGCTTGCGGTCCCGTTGGCGGGGCTGAAGGCCAAGGCATCCCAAGTGGATGCGGAAGCGTGGCTCCAAAGGTTGGAGCAATCGGCCGATGTGTGCCTCAGCCCGAGCTGTGAGGAAGCAAGCAACGCCGTCCTGGGCCGACTGGGAAGCGGCAGGACGGTGGTGGTTGCGCCGCGGAGCGAGGCAGCCATTGACCCGCCGCTTGGTTGGACCTTGTCCATGCTCTCGCGCACCCGCCTGGACAATGCCTTGGCAGATGAGCGCGGTGCATGCGGCACGAAAGCCAGTCTCTGCCGATTGCTGTCCGTTCTCTCCGGTGCCGCTGTGGCAAGCCGCTGAACTGCCGGTGGCCTGTCACAATCGTTTTGTTCGTATTGATGCCCACACCGGCGACAGATTCTTAGCGTTCCTGGCGGCTGGCCGGATACGGTAGATACATGACGTCTAGCACCGCCGCCGAGTCCATTCGGTCCACCCGCAAAATTCCCGCCGACATTGCCCGCTCCTGGCTCCTTGTGAACGCCATGAAGACGGAGCTTTTCGACCAGTCGGCCTCATCGCGCGCGGACGCCATCATCCTTGACATCGAGGACGCTGTGGACCCGTCCCAGAAGGACATTGCCCGCGACAACGTCATCAACTGGCTGACCGCTGGCGGCCAGGCCTGGGTCCGCATCAACGACGCCACAAGCCCGTTCTGGGCCGATGACCTCGCCGGTCTGCGTGGCACGCCCGGCCTGTTGGGCGTCATGCTGGCCAAGACCGAGTCCGCGGACCAGGTCACCGAGTCCTTCCACCGCATGGACGGCAAGATCCCGGTGGTTGCCCTCGTGGAATCGGCCCTCGGCATCGAGGAAGCCAACCACATCGCCCGTGCCCAGGGCGCCTTCCGCCTGGCCTTCGGTTCGGGTGACTTCCGCCGGGACACGGGCATGGCCGCCACGCCTGAAGCAATGGCCTATCCGCGTGCCAAGCTCGTTGTTGCCAGCCGCGTGGGCAACCTGCCGGGCCCCATCGACGGCCCGACCGTCGGCACCAACCACCCGATCCTGCGCGAGCAGACCGGCATTACGGTGACCATGGGCATGACCGGCAAGCTCTGCCTGGCCATCGACCAGACCACGGTCATCAACGAGGTCATCAGCCCCACGCCGTCGGACGTCGCCTGGGCCACCGACTTCATGAACGACTTCGAAGCCAACGGCAGGGTCATCCGCGACGGTTCCGACCTTCCGCGCCTCGGCCGCGCCGAAAAGATCATGAAGCTCGCCGTCGCCTTCGGGGTCCAGCCCTCCCTGTAAGGGCGCACCCTCCGACGCTCGCTCACTTATCTCCTGCTTTTTCATGACGCCCGCTCACAAACAAGCCCAAACGACCGGATCCTCCTGCAGATGATTTGAGCGAGCGTCCGCGGTTTGGCCCCTATAGGTGAGCGAGGGTCCGCGGTTTGGCCCCTTTAGGTGAGCGAGCGTTCTTTGGAGTCGAGCGGATCGGGGTGTTTGGTTGCCGACGGCGTTCCCGTCCCGACGCTCGCTCACTTAAATCGGGTTCTGGCTGGACGCTCGCTCACTTACATCGGGTTTCCGGCCCCGCAGGACCCGCTGTTCCGACAAGTGCCCTAAACTTGGGTGGTGCTGAACGAATTCTGGGCCACGGCCTCTATCGCCTACAAGACGCTGGTTTTCGGCGCGATGGGGCTCATCGCCGTCGGGATCATCCTTACGATCATCGGCAACACTTCCCATAACCAGGGCCTAGCGCTGACGTCGTTGTTCGTGATCGGGCTCGGCCTGGTCCTGCATGTCGTGGGCATGGTGGTCCGCGGACAGCAGGTCCGCAAGGGCTTGAAGAAGTAAGCCTGCCGGAGCATGGCGATGACCAAGCATGCGGTGGTGATCGCAGGGGGAGGCCCCACAGGGCTGATGCTCGCGGGCGAGCTGGCATTGGCCGGCGTCGACGTCGCGATTGTCGAGCGGCGTGCAAACCAGGACCTCGCCGGCTCACGCGCAGGCGGTTTGCACTCACGTACCATCGAGGTCCTCGATCAGCGCGGAATCGCTGATCGGTTCCTGTCCGAGGGGCAGGTGGCCCAGGTCGCCGGGTTTGGCGGCGTCCGTTTTGACCTCAGCGATTTTCCCACACGACACAACTACGGGCTCGGGCTGTGGCAGAACCACATCGAGCGCATCCTGGCCAGCTGGGTCGCCGAGCTGGCGGTGCCGATCTACTACGGACGCGAGGTGACCGGTTTCGCGCAGGACGAGACCGGCGTCGACGTCGAGCTGTCCACTGGCCAGGCGCTGCGCGCGGAATTTCTCGTCGGGTGCGACGGAGGACGCAGCCTGGTCCGCAAGGCAGCCGGAATCGAATTCCCCGGGTGGGATCCGACCACGAGCGCCCTGATCGCCCAGGTGGAGATGGCCGAGCAGCCGCCCTTGGGCGTCCACACCAATGCTTTCGGCATCCACTCCTTCGGCAAGCTGGAGTACAAGATCCTCGACGGCAAGGTGGTCTACGCGGATGGCGGGCCCGTGGGGGTCATGGTGACCGAGCAGCATGTCGGACCCACCACTGAACCCACCCTTCATGACTTGAGCGAGGCGCTCATCGCCGTATGCGGGACGGATTACGGGATCCACAGTCCAATCTGGATCTCCAGATTCACAGACATGACCCGGCAGGCTGCGAGCTACCGCGACAGACGGGTCCTGCTCGCCGGCGACGCCGCACACGTGCATGCGCCGGACGGTGGACAGGGCCTCAACACGGGGGTGCAGGATGCCGTGAACCTGGGATGGAAGCTGGCCCAGGTGGTCAAGCGGACATCGCCGGAAAGCCTCCTCGACACCTACCACGCCGAGCGCCACCCGGTGGCCGCCCGCGTGCTGCGCAACACCATGGCGAGTGTCGCGCTTCGCCGACCGGACGAACGCACGAAAGCCGTGAGCGAGGTCATTGCCGATCTCCTCGGCATGGAGGAACCGCGCAAGCGCTACGCCGCGATGCAGTCCGGCCTCGATGTCCATTACGACGTCGGCGACGGGCACCCGCTGCTCGGACGCCGCATGCCCGATCTGGACCTTGTCACTGCCAACGGCCCGTTGCGCGTCTTCAGCCTGCTGCACGATGCCCGGCCGGTCCTCCTCAACCTTGGCGAGCCGGGCGGCATCGACATCACGCCGTGGGCGGACCGGGTTCAGCTGATCGACGCCACGTACCCTGGGACCTGGGAGCTTCCGGCACTCGGGGCGGTCACGCCTCCCGCCGCCGTGTTGATCCGGCCGGACGGATATGTGGCCTGGCTGGGAGACCGAACCCGGCTGGGCCTCGACGACGCGCTGACCAGATGGTTCGGACCGCCTGCCGCGCGGTAGAGGCCCGGCGACGATGCTAATCCGGAGACACGTCCCGGGCCGATAGGGTTGGAGCATGACTATTAACCCGGACTTGCAGGGCCGCAGCTACCCTGCCGCAGAGGTGTACGACGTCGGCCGCGAAAAGATCCGGGAGTTCGCCCGGGCCGTGAAGGCCACCCATCCCGCCCACTTCGACGTCGAAGCCGCCAAGGCCCTTGGCCACAGCGACCTCGTCGCTCCGCCGACCTTTGCCATCATCGTCGCCCAGCGGGCCGATGCCCAGCTGATCGAGGACCCCGATTCCGGGATTGACTTCAGCCGCGTAGTGCACGCAGACCAGCGCTTCACGCACCACCGCCCGATCGTTGCCGGGGATCAGTTGCGCGCCGAACTGCACGTCGACGGCGTCCGCGCCATGGGCGGCGGGGCCATGATCACCACGCGTTCGGAAATCTTCGCTGTCCGCGAAGACAACCAACGCGAGAGCGTCGCCACCACCACCTCGTCCATCCTGGTCCGCGGAGAGGGACAGTAACCATGAGCTTGAAACTTGAAGAACTCGCCATCGGGCAGGAAATCGGCACCCGCAAAATCGAGGTCACGCGCCAGGACTTGGTCAAGTACGCCGGCGCGTCCGGCGACTTCAACCCGATCCACTGGAACGAGTCCTTCGCCACCAGCGTCGAACTTCCCGGAGTCATCGCCCACGGTATGTTCACCATGGGCTCCGCCGTGCAATTGGTGAGCGACTGGGCCGGCGACCCGGCCGCCGTCGTCGACTATCAAACGCGCTTCACCAAACCGGTACTGGTCGCCGACACCACCGGTTCCAACGAGCCCGGTGCCGTGATCGAGGTTGCCGGAGTGGTGGGAGCGCTCGACGCCGAAGCCCGCACCGCGCGCATCGACCTGACCGTCACCTTTGCCGGCCAGAAGGTCCTCATGAAGTCCCAGGCCGTTGTGAAGCTCGCTTGAGCCGGCTGCAACAATCAGCACCTCGCGCCACCGCGGCGGAATTGTCGCGGTGGCGCAATGCTGTGGTGGCCGCGTACGGCGCCAGCGGGCTGGCCTTCTCGTCCTGGGTCTCCCGCTTGCCCGCCATCCGCGACGGCCTGAACCTGACGCCCGGCACGGTTGGCCTCCTGCTGATGTGCATGACTGTGGCATCGTTCCTCTCCGTGTCCGCGTCCGGGGTGATCGTGATCCGTCTCGGATCACGACTGACCACGCGGATCGGCGGTGCCATGGTGGGCCTCGGCCTGGCGGTCGCCGGTTTTGGCACCTCTGTGCTGGCCAACCCCGTGGTCGTGGCCCTTGGACTCATGGTGATCGGCCTCGGCACGGCCAGCTGGAACACGGCCTCCAATGTAGAGGGGGCGTCACTTGAACGCGCCCTTGAGCGGCACATCATGCCCCGCCTCCACGGATCCTTCAGCCTCGGTACCGTTGCGGGAGCAGGGCTCGGAGCCTGGGCCGCTGCCGCGGGATTGCCGGTCTTCTGGCATCTGGCTGCGGCCGGCTTGGTGGTGGCGGTCTCGGTGGTGACAGCCGCAGCCTGGTTCCGTGCGGATATCACCCGCCATTCCACTGCACGCGGTACCGCAAAGGCCTTCAAGCCCGGAAAGCCGGACACCTTCGAAGATCCTTCAACCGGCCCCTTGCCCATCATCCAGCCCGGCCAGCAGGGACCGGCCGAACCATTGGACAGCAAGCGCATGGTGGCGCGGGCGTGGCGCGAACGCCGGACCCTCCTGCTCGGCCTGCTAGTCCTCGGGCTCGCCCTGGCAGAGGGCGCCGCGGGGGATTGGGTGGCTTTGGCGTTGGCCGATGGCCACGGTCAGTCCGATGCAGCCGGAGCTGTGGGTTACGGAATCTTCGTGACATTCATGACTGTGGGCCGCTTTGCCGGGACCGTAGTCCTGGACCGCTTCGGGCGGGTGCCTGTAATGCGCTGGTGCTCGGCCACGGCTGTGGTGGGGCTGGCACTCTTTGTCTTCGCCCCGGTACCGTGGCTCGCCTTCGCGGCCCTGGCTATCTGGGGTCTGGGTGCTTCTTTGGGCTTCCCGGTGGGCATGTCCGCTGCCGCGGACGATCCAGCCCACGCCGCGGCCCGGGTTTCGGTCGTCTCCACGATCGGCTATGGGGCTTTCCTTTGCGGTCCGCCGCTCTTGGGGTTACTGGCGGAGCACTTCGGCATCCTGCATTCCTTGCTCGCCGTCCTGGTCCTGCTCGTCGCGAGCTTCTTCCTGGCTCCCGTCTCGCGTAAGCGCGCGCCTGAGCCGGCGTGTCCGTGAGTCGGCGCGTCCCTGAGTCGGCCAGGGCAGGCAATCCCCGCTAGGCTTGTTTGGTGACCCTGACGATGCTTTCCGAACTGACCACGGCCGCCGTTGGTGGCCCTGCCGGCACCTTTGTGGAGGCCCGCACCGAAGGGGAAATCATCGACGCCGTCCGCTCGGCGGATGCCGCGGGCGAGAAACTGCTCATCATAGGTGGGGGATCCAACCTCCTGATCTCCGACGCCGGATACCCGGGGACCGTCCTCAAGATCGCTTCGCAAGGCTTCACCGTCAACTCGGAAGATAGCTGCGGAGGCGTTTCCGTGGTGGTCCAGGCCGGGCACAACTGGGATGCCCTCGTGGAGCACTCCGTGCTGCACGCGTGGTCCGGGCTGGAGGCCCTCTCAGGCATCCCCGGAGCCACAGGTGCCACTCCTGTACAGAATGTGGGCGCTTATGGTGCCGACGTCTCCCAGACCATCGCCGCAGTGCGTACATGGGACCGCGAACGCAACGCTGTGCAAACCTTCACCAACTCCGAGCTCAAGTTCGGCTACCGGGACTCCATCCTCAAACAGACCACCACCGAGGGCTCACCCCGTTATGTGGTTTTGACAGTCGAATTTCAGCTGCCGCTCGGACGCATGAGCGCGCCCATCCGGTACGCGGAGCTGGCCCGGTCCCTCGGGGTCGAGGCGGGGAAGCGCGCGTATTCCAACGACGTCCGGCGCGAAGTCCTGCGGCTGCGTGCCTCCAAAGGCATGGTCCTGGACGCTTCGGACAGGGACACGTATTCCACGGGTTCCTTCTTCACCAACCCGATTGTGCCGGCCACAGCGGCCGCAGCGCTGCCCGAGGGTGCGCCGCAGTACCCGGCCGGAAACGATGGCCTCGTCAAGCTGTCTGCAGCCTGGCTGATCGACCAAGCCGGCTTCGGAAAGGGCTTCGGACTCGAACCCGCAAGCGTCTCCGGCGGCCGCGCCTCGCTGTCCACCAAACACACCTTGGCCATCACCAACCGGGGAGGAGCCAGCGCGGAGGACATAGTGGCGATCGCCCGTGAGGTGCGTCGCGGCGTCGTCGAGCGCTTTGGCATTGAACTGCATCCGGAGCCGCTGCTGATCGGTTTGGCCCTGTAGGAACGCGCTTCAGCGCTTTCCGGTCGGAAGGACCTTGTTGAGCAGCAGGAACGTCAGCCCGCAGCTGGCGGCCCCCAAGAGGAAGATCTGGCTGAACGCTATGCTCTGCGGCGACGGACCGCCGGGCGAAATCCAGCCGGCGGCCGCGAAGCCTGCCACGCCCAGGAGCATGACGATGGCTGCAAGCAGGAAGCTGCGCACTTGATCGCCCGCGCCTGTCTGGAACCCCGATTCGGGATCGTCAAGGTCCCGGTCGGACGATGGCTGGCATGCGGCAGCAAGGCCCAGGAGGAGGGCCGCGGCGCCAGTAGCGGCGAGTCCCACTTCTTGGACAGTCTGCATCGACGGGGACAATCGCACCCCCGCACCAACGGCTATTGCCAAGCCGCAGACAAGCCCGACGGCGGCGGCGCACCAACCAGCGGCCGCTAACCGCCGGCTGAGCGGCCGCAGCAGCGGACCTAACTCACCGAACAGCATTCCCCTAGCGTAGGAGGGCCCGCTGGAAGGCCCCTGTGAGCGGCATGGGAGTTCCTCCTGCGTGCTATTGAGGACCGAAGCTGTCCACCGTGCGTCCTATGATGGGGCCATGGCAGCTTCGGCTAAGATCAGCGTCACTCCCAAAGTCATGGGCAGGCTGCGCCTTGCGAGCCAAGGATTGCTTGGGGGATTCAGCAGCCCGGAGGAATGCGTCTCCAGGATGGGCGCCATGCAGGCCCAAGACCTGGCCTCGGCGTTCTGGGCGGTGGGCCAGCGGGTCCCCGGTTCCGGCCTCTCGAAGGTATTGGAGGCGCTGGAGAACGGCACAGTGGTCCGGTCGTGGCCCATGCGAGGAACGCTGCACCTGGTGCCACCGCAGGACTTGCGCTGGATCCTGGCCATCACTACCGAGCGATCCATGCGTTCGGTGGCCGCGCGGCACCGGGAGCTCGGCATCGACGAAACAGACGTCGCAACGTGCCGGGAGCTTGCCCTTGAACGCGTCGCCGGCAGCCCCGGCGCCACGCGCGAGGAACTCTTCAAGATCTTCGAATCCGCAGGCCAAGTGACCACGGCCCAGCGCGGGATCCATTTGCTTTGGATTTTGTGCCAGAACGCTTGGCTCGTCCAAGGGCCCCCGGCCGGCACGGCGGGCAAAGCCCTTGGACAGCAACTGTTCGTGGCCTTCGATGAGTGGATTCCGGAATCCAAGACGCTGAGCCGTGAAGAAGGGATTGCCGAATTCCTGCTGAGGTATATGCGCAGCCACGGACCGGCCACGCTCTTGGACTTCGCGTGGTGGACCCAGATCCCCAAAGCCGAAGTCCGGGCAGCCCACGAGGCTATTCGCGGCCAACTCGTGGAGCTCGTCTTCCGGGGAGCGTCCTATTGGCTGTCGCCCGAGACGGCGGCACTGCTCGACGACGGCGTTCCCGGCTCGCGGACGGTCCTCGCCTTGCCGGGATTCGATGAATTCCTGCTCGGGTATACGGACCGCAGCCTTGTCCTGCCCCCGGAGCATTTCCAGAAGGTTGTTCCGGGCGGCAACGGGGTCTTCAAGCGGATGATCGTGTCGGGCGGCGAAGTGGTGGGCACCTGGTCCCGCAGCCGCACCGGCCGGAGCGCCGTCGTCGTGCCCGAACCGTTCGCCCCGGAAAGGCTGACTCCGGCAGCCAATCGGTCGTTCGAACTCCAGGCCGCGAAGTACGTGCTGTTCATGGAGAGTTGAGGGACTCCCGAAAACGCCGCTGGCCCGCCATGCAGTCGCGGGCAGCGACTGGACAGCGGGCCAGTACGGATATTGCGCAAGACTCCTAGAGGGTGCCCGTAGCGATCTTCAGCATGCGGCGCAGCGGCTCGGCAGCGCCCCAGAGGAGCTGGTCGCCCACGGTGAAGGCGCTGATGTATTCCGGGCCCATCTCGAGCTTGCGGATACGGCCTACGGGGATCTCCAAGGTACCGGAGGCAGCAACCGGGGTGAGGTCCGCCATGGAGGCTTCCTTGGTGTTGGGCACAACCTTGGCCCACTCGTTGTCAGCGTCCAGGAGCTTCTCGATTTCGGCGACGGACAAGTCCTCGCGCAGCTTGAGCGTCAGTGCCTGGGAGTGGGAGCGCATGGCGCCAATACGGACGCAGAGGCCATCCATAACCACATGGTCCTTGCCGGGCTTTCCATTGCCCGTGCCGAGGATCTTGTTGGTTTCCACCCCGGCCTTCCACTCTTCCTTGGACTGGCCGTTGCCGAGGTCGGCGTCGATCCAGGGGATCAGGGAGCCGGCTAGCGGGACGCCGAACTGGGTGGCGTCGACGCCGGAGCGCTGGGTCGCCAGGACCTTGCGGTCGATTTCCAGGATCGCCGACGCCGGATCGTCCAGTTCGCTGCTGACTTCGTTGTTGAGGGTGCCGAACTGGTTGAGCAGTTCGCGCATGTGGCGTGCACCGCCGCCCGAGGCCGCCTGGTAGGTCATGGAGGTACCCCACTCGACCAGGTTGTTCTTGAACAGGCCACCGAGCCCCATGAGCATGCAGGACACGGTGCAGTTGCCGCCGATGTAGTCCTTCACGCCGCCGGACAGGCCTGCGTCGATGACGTCGCGGTTGATGGGGTCCAGCACGATGATGGAGTCGTCGTTCATGCGCAGCGTGGACGCGGCATCGATCCATAGCCCGTCCCAGCCACGGCTGCGCAGCTCACCGTGGACCTGCTTCGTGTAGTCGCCGCCCTGGGCAGTGACAATAATCGGCAGCTTGGCAAGAGTCTCAATATCGAACGCGTTCTCGAGCTTGCCTGCGCTGCCTTCTGCTGTACCAGCGAATGACGGCGAGGCACCTCCCGCGTTCGAGGTGGAGAAAAATACCGGGTTGATGTTGGCGAAGTCGCCCTCTTCCTGCATGCGCTGCATCAGGACGGAGCCGACCATGCCACGCCAACCGACCAGTCCAACGGACGGATTAGCTGCTGTAGTCATTGAACCAGTCTAGACTTTCGCGGCTCCCGGCCGCTGTCGGTTACGTCACGAGGCCGTGGGCCCTACTTGCCGGAGCCGGGTTCTTCCAGCAGGGCCGCCTTGCGGGCACGCAAGGCGTAGAAGGCGCCAAAGGCGAAGACCTGGGTAACCACGACCAGGACGATGATCCCCAGGATCTTGTTGCCGCCGAGGATCATGGTGAGCCCAACGATCGCGGACAAGAGCGCGAAGAGCGGCAACAACATGTAGCCGAGCACGAACAGGGTCTCAGGTTTCTTCAGCATTCTCAGTCTTCCGTCCGGCGCCACGTGGCGATCCGGTAGTTGGTGCCGTTCTTGGAGGTCAGCCAGCCTTCAGCCGGCTGCATCGCCTCAAGATTCCAGGCCTCGCCGAACTCCGGCGCGAATGTGTCGCCGTCGGTGTCGGAATCGATGACCGTGATGACGGCGACATTCGCGATATCCACGGACTGCCGGTAAATTTCGCCCCCGCCAATGATCCAGACATTCTGGCCGCCCGGTGCGAACTGGGACTCGAGCAGGGCGGCATCAAGGGAGGAAACCACGACGGCGCCACGTGCTTCGGGCGAGTCCGCCCAGCCGTGTTGCCGGGTCACCACGATATTGGTGCGACCGGGCAGGGGGCGGTACTTTGCGGGAAAAGACTCCCAGGTTTTCCGGCCCATGATGACCGGATGCCCTGTTGTCAGCCGGCTGAAGTGCTGCAGATCTTCGGGAACGTGCCAGGGCATGGTCCCGCCCTTGCCGATCACTCCGCTGCCGGTCTGTGCCCAGACCAGGCCGATTCCGTTGAGCGTTTCCGCGGCCTCCCCGGAGGAAGGCGAGTCCGCGGCAGGAGTTTCGTAGGTGTTCATACCGCCACGGGCGCCTTGATCGAGGGGTGGTGGCGGTAGCCGACTACTTCGAAGTCCTCGAAGGTGTAGTCGAAGATCGAGTCCGGCTTGCGGGTGAAGCGCAGCTGCGGGTACTCGTAAGGCTCGCGGGAGAGCTGCTCGGTGACTTGCTCCACGTGGTTTTCGTAAACGTGGACGTCCCCGCCGGTCCAGACGAAATCGCCGGGCTCGAGGCCCAGCTGCTGGGCCACCATGCAGGTCAGCAGCGCATAGGAAGCGATGTTGAAAGGAACGCCCAGGAACATGTCTGCCGAACGCTGGTACAACTGGCAGGACAACTTGCCGTCGGCAACGTAGAACTGGAAGAACGCGTGGCACGGCGGCAAGGCCATGTCCTTGATCTCGGATACGTTCCATGCCGAGACGATGTGGCGGCGGGAATCCGGGTTGGCGGCCAGGCCCTTCATGAGCTCGGCGATCTGGTCAATGTGCCCGCCATCGGGGGTCGGCCAGCTGCGCCACTGCACGCCGTACACCGGGCCGAGTTCGCCGTCGGCGTCCGCCCATTCATCCCAGATGGTGACACCCTGCTCCTGGAGCCACTTCACGTTCGACTCGCCGCGGAGGAACCACAAGAGCTCCAGCGCGAGCGATTTGAAGTGCACCCGCTTGGTGGTTACGAGCGGGAAACCCTGGCTCAAATCGAAGCGCAGCTGGCGGCCGAAAACGCTCCGTGTGCCGGTGCCCGTGCGGTCCGACTTATGCGTGCCGTTGGCCATGACGTCGCGCAGGAGGTCTTCATATGGGGTTGGGATGCTCACGCACCCAGCTTACTTGAGTCAGTCGTCGAAGGGCTTGATCTGTTCCACGGCCACTACGCGCTGGCCGTTTCCACGGGCCACGTGGCACACGATCATCTCGCCAGGCGCCAGATACGGATCCTGGGCAGGCAGCATCTCGCGAAGCTCGGGACCCATGCGTTCGCCGAGCGCCTTCAAGACGGTGGGGAGCGCCGGCCGGTGGGTGCACAGCGCAACCCCGCGCTGCTTGTCGAACAAGCCCTCGACGACGGCGGTTGTCTTCTTCGGGCTCCGCTGGTGGTTGTGCTCCGTCAGGGCATCCACAAGTTTCACCTTGGCTCCGGCTGACTTGGCGTATGGCGCGATAGTGGATACGCACCTGGCCCAGGGACTGCTCACGATCCGCAGGGGCTTCCACACGCCTAGAAGCCGTTCCACGGCCAGCGCCTGGCGCAGACCCGTCACGGCCAGCGGCCGGCTGCCTTCGGCCTTGGTCCAGGAGGATCGTGGCTTGGCCTTGGCATGGCGCACCAGAATCAGGGGCCAGGTCTCCAGCTCACCATTGAGGTGCGCCTTCGCCAGCGCCTGGAGGGGGCCCACATCCGTCGGGTTGCTCAGGAAACGTGCCGCTTTATCCGGTGCGGCCCACATGTAGGCGTCCACTTCCGCACCGTCCGGCTTGATGACGGACCCATTGACCTGAGTGGCCCAATAGTGGACTACCTTCAGCCCAGCTGCCACATGGTAGTGCGTCGGAGGAAGGGGGATCCCGAGGGCGGCCTTGAGGCCGATTTCTTCCCTGATCTCGCGGACGGCGCACTCCGGGATGGTTTCCCCGGCGTCGAGCTTGCCCTTGGGCCAGGACCAGTCGTCGTACTTAGGCCGATGGATCAGCAGGACCTCAAGGGCGCCCTTGGTAACGCGCCAGGGAATGGCGCCGGCCGCCGTGACGGCGATCGGTTCCCCGGGATGGTCCGTCTGGTCTGCAACAGGTGTATCGCTCTTCAACTTTTCGCTGCCTACCGCCGGGCAACTGCACGTTGACGGGACCGGGAGGCAAGCAGCCAGGACTGGATGTCCAACAGCGGCGTGCCGTCTTCGGCCTGGTGGAACCTGGTCCAGTGGCCTTGGTTGTCGAGGTGCCAGCTGGCAGTGCCTGGGTCCATGTAACGGCGCAGCAGGTCCATGACTTCGGCTGTGTCTTCGCGGTTGGAGAGCTGCACCAAGGCCTCAACCCGGCGGTCGAGGTTGCGGTGCATCATGTCCGCGGAGCCGATATAGACCACGGGATCGTTGGCATTGGCGAAGGCAAACACGCGCGAGTGCTCCAGGAAGCGGCCCAGGACGGAGCGGACTGTGATGTTCTCGCTCAGCCCAGGCACTCCCGGGCGCAGCGAACAGATGCCACGGACAATGACGTCAACCTTCACCCCGGCCTGCGACGCCCGGTAGAGGGCGTCGATCGTGGCTTCGTCAACCATGGAGTTGACCTTGATCTGCACCTTGGCGGCAATTCCCGCGCGGGCGTTGCGGATCTCGGTCTCGATCCTGTCGATCAGCCCGGAGCGCACCGAGCGCGGCGCGACGAGGAGCCGCTTGAAGGTCGACTTGGGGGCATATCCGGAGAGCTGGTTGAAGAGCTTGGACAAGTCCTCGCCCACCTGCTCATTGGAGGTCAAGAGGCCAAGGTCCTCGTAGTAGCGGGCCGTCCGTGGGTGGTAGTTGCCCGTGCCGATATGGCAGTACCTGCGCAGGCCATCCACTTCCTGACGGACAACCAGGGACAACTTGCAGTGCGTCTTGAGTCCCACGATGCCGTACACCACGTGCACGCCGGCCTGCTCCAGTTTGCGGGCCCAGGAGATGTTGGCCTGCTCGTCAAAGCGGGCCTTGATCTCCACGAGGGCCAGGACCTGCTTGCCGGCCTCGGCGGCGTCGATCAGCGCGTCCACGATCGGGGAATCGCCGGAGGTGCGGTACAGGGTCTGCTTGATGGCCTGGACCTTGGGGTCTGCGGCCGCCTGCTCCAGGAAGGCCTGGACCGACGTCGAGAACGAGTCGTACGGGTGGTGCAGCAGGATGTCGCGGCGACGCATTGCCGCGAAGACGTTGGCGGCCTTGGATGTCTCGGATTCGTTCAAGTACCGCGAGGTGTGGGGCACGTGCTTCGGATAGTGGAGGTCGGCGCGGTCAATTCCGCCGATGACCGACAGGCCCCGGAGGTCCAGGGGAGCCGGAACGGAGTAGACCTCGGATTCCTCGACGCCGAGTTCGCGCACCAGGAGCGCACGGATATTCGGGTTGATGTCCGTGGTGACCTCAAGCCGGACGGGCGGGCCGAAGCGGCGGCGCAGCAGTTCTTTTTCAAGCGCCTGCAAGAGGTTCTCGGCGTCGTCCTCTTCAACTTCCACGTCCTCGTTGCGGGTGACGCGGAAGGAGTGGTGCTCCATGACTTCCATTCCGGGGAACAGCTTGTCCAGATGCACCGCGATGACCTCTTCGAGCGCGATGAATCGTGCGACGCGACCCGGGACCGCACCGGCACGCGGTCCGTCGATCGAGACGAGCCGCGGCAGCTGGTCCGGAACCTTGACGCGGGCGAACAGTTCCTTGTCGCTCACGGGGTTTCGGACAATCACGGCCAAGTTGAGGGAAAGACCGGAGATATACGGGAAGGGGTGGGCAGGATCGACGGCGAGGGGCGTGAGGATCGGGAAGACCTTCTCGCCGAACATGATGCTCAAGCGGTGCTGGGCCTCGTCGTCGAGTTCGTCCCAGCGCATGAGGTGGATGTGCTCATAGGCCAAAGCGGGGCGGATCTGCTCGGCAAACACACGCGCGTGGCGTTCCTGCAGCTTTCGGGCGGCATCGCCGATCTGCTCCAGGACTTCGATCGGGCTCAGCCCGGCGGGGGAGGGCACCGCGAGTCCGGTGGCGATGCGGCGCTTCAAGCCGGCAACCCGCACCATGAAGAATTCATCCAGGTTCGAGGCGAAGATGGAGAGGAAATTGACCCGCTCCAGCAGGTAGAGGTCCGGATCCTCTGCGAGCTCAAGAACCCGGGAGTTGAAAGCGAGCCAGCTCAGCTCGCGGTCCAGGAAACGGTCCGGAGTGATGTCGCCTTCCGGCTCAAGGGAGGGTGCAAATTCGGGAATGTCGATGCGGTCCTGGGTTGCCCGCGCAGCCGGGACTTCGGAAGATCCGAAGCGGGGAGGCAAGGTTGCGCCCTTGACCTCGGTTTTGGTGGTTCCGACCGGGTCCGGGTTCATCGGGCTCTCCTTCGTTCAGCGCGGGGGTTTGATTCAACCCTACAAGGATTCCACGTGCCGGAATCCTAGATGTCCTAGCCTTTCAGATACGCCTTGGTTCCGGGTTACTTCCGGGGTAACGGCGCATACATGACATCGACGTCCCAGCGTACGAAGCCCAGCTTGTGGTACAGGGCGACGGCCGCGGTGTTGTCGGCATCCACGTACAACATCACGGAGTGCAACTCGTGGCTTTGGAGATACCTGATCCCGGCGACGGTGAGCGCCTTGCCAAGCCCCAGCCCCTGGGCCGCGGGCGTCACACCCACGACGTAAACCTCTCCGATGGCCGGATGGGGTCCTTGCCGGGGGTGCACCTTGGTCCAATGGAATCCAAGCAGCTCCCCGGCCGGGTTCACAGCCAGCAGGAAACCTGCGGGATCGAACCAGTCCTCGGCCATCCGGGCTTCCAAGTCGGCCCTGGTCAGGGAACCCTGCTCGGGATGGTGGGCAAATGCTGCCCTGTTGGCTGCCAGCCAGGCGGACTCATCCTGGCCCGGCACGAAGGCGCGCAGTGAAACTCCCCCGGGCAGGCCGGCGTCGGGCAGTTCCGCCGTGGAGGACATGAGCCGCATCTTCCACAGTTCGCGCGCCGGGCCGTAGCCGTAGCGGGCCGCAAGCTCCGCGGCGGCCTCGTGATTCCCGTGGGACCAGGCGTTCAGCCCCTCGAGCCCGCGGCTGTCCCGGAGTGAATCCAGCAGGCGGCCTGCGACACCTTGGTTGCGGTAGCTGGGGTGCACTGCCATTTCCAGGACCCCGGTCCCGTCGTCCGCTTCAACCACGACGGCGATTCCCGCCAGATCCTGCCCGCTCGCCGGATCGGACTGCTCGTCCGGGGCATACAGGGCCAGTGCGAGCACAGAGTGGTCGCCGGCATCGGCTCCGCGCAGCATGACCAGGGTCTGTTCGGACAGCGGGGGATTGCCGTCGGACTCCTCGGCAGCTGCGGCGAGCGTCTTGATGTCTTTCAACAACTCGTTGTCCGACGCGCCTTTGACGACGAGGACGGGCCAGTTCTCCGGGTGCGCAGGGCTCATGCTGCAAGGCTATACGCCTCCGGCCGGTTTGGCGGGATGGATTTTGCAGGCGCTGTCTTGGCCGTGTAAGGTCTATATCTCGTCCGGCTTCGCGAAGCAGGATACGAGGGGGATCCACCAGTGGGGTGGCCTCGATACGTTCGACCCGTATGTCCTCCACTCAAACACAGGGAAGGCCCGGACTCACTGAGTCCGGGCCTTTCCTGTGCTTCGCAGCTTGGGTTCCAGAGGCTCGGCGGTTCGGAAGCCTAGGCCTCCGTGAGCTCGTCTTCCGGCAAACGGACCAACGTCAGCCGGTAGCCGACGTTGCGGACCGTGCTGATGAGGTTCTCGTGGTCCACGCCCAACTTGGCACGCAGGCGCCGGACGTGGACGTCCACGGTGCGGGTGCCGCCGTAGTAGTCGTAGCCCCATACCTCGGTGAGAAGCTGTTGACGCGTGAACACCCTGCCCGGGTGCTGGGCCAGATATTTCAGGAGTTCGAATTCCTTGAAGGTCAAGTTGAGCGGCTGCCCGTTCACGCGGGCCGTATAGCTTGCCTCGTCGATCACGACGCCGGCCGCCCGGATTTCGGTGTTGGCCTCCTCTTCGCCGGGGATGGCACGGGCCACGGCCAGGCGGATCCGGGCCTCGACTTCGGCCGGCCCCGCCGAGTCGAGGACGATGTCATCCACGGACCATGCGGAAGAGACGGCAGCCATGCCGCCTTCCGTGAGGATCAGGATGAGAGGGGCGCTCAAGCCCGTGGCTTTGAGCAACTGGGTCAGGGATCGGGCCCCCACGAGGTCCTTGCGGGCATCAAGGAAAACGACGTCGGTGGGGTCGGTTTCGAGCAAGGCCGTTGGCTCTGCCGGAAGGATGTGGACCCGGTGGTTCAATAGCTCCAAGGCGGGCAGGATGTCTACCGACGAGCCGGTGCTGTTCGTCAGGAGCAGGATGTGCGACATAGTTCCTCCAATGGGCGGTCCGCGCATCATCGGGCGTCTGAACCGGGTTTCCACCGGCCGGTAGCTGCTTATGGGGCGTGGTTCCGTTGTAACGGAAGCGTTGCAACAAGAAGCGCTGTTGACAACCGAGTATACCCAAAGGCCCCTGCAACGTCAGGGATTCGTGTCACCTTCAACCCATGTTTGCGACATATTTGCGCCGTATAAGGCAGGATTGGCAGGAGGTTGCTCGCAGCTTGGAACGAAATGGGCCCGTCGAGGATCCCACGAAGGCGCGGCGAGGTTAGGGACACAGTGAGGTCAGGGGCGCAGTGAAGTCTTGGAGCATCGGGGTGGTCGGCCTCGTGGCGCTCGCGGTTTTCGTCGCCAGCTCTTACGGCCCCACGGAAGGGTTGGTCGCCGTCGGAATTCTGGCGTCGGCCGCGGTTGGCATCGGCTGGCCCTACTTTCTAGCGGTCCCCGCCAAAAAGACCTTGGCCACGGTGATCGGGCTGAGCGGTGCTGGTTCGGCCCTGGCAGCCGGATTGGTGCCAGCCCCCGGATTTCTCGACGCAACTCCCGCCTTCATCGCCGCAGGCGTGATCGCGGTGTTCGTCGTGCAGCTGATTCGCGGAACCGGCCAGGCCCAACGGCTCGAATCCACCCTTGGTAGCTGCGCCGGCGTCCTGCTGAGCTGCCTTGGCGCGGGCTGGATTGCGGGGGCGAGATTCAACGGGATCAAGGAAATGGTGTTGGTCGCCGCTCTCAGCGCCGCGGTCGCCCTCCTCGCCGGCTTGTTGCGCTGGCCGGACCGGGTCGTGGCGCCTTTGGGCATCGTGGCGGCCGGGCTGGTGGCTCCGCTGGCCGGCCTGGTGTTCTCCAACATCGCGATCGTGGCTGCCATCGTGGTGGGCGTGGTCATCGCCTCGGTCCTGGTCAGTTTCCGTCGGATGGTGACGCTTCGGCTCGGCCGCCTGAATTTCCCGGCTGTCCTTGGAATGGGCGTCGCCCCCGTCTGGGCGGTCGGCGCGTTGTCCTACTTCATCGACAAACTACTCATCTACTAACAGTTAGGATGGCATCATGTCCGTACTTGCATTTGAAATCTTCTTCCTTGTCCTCCTCGGCCTGGCCAGCCTCTCGATGGCGTGGTTCGCTGGTTTTGTCGTTTACCGTCTCTTCAAGGGCCAGAAGTAGAGCTTCTGTACCTTCCGGTCCACTGAGGTAATTGCTGTGCCCATCGAAATTCCTTCCGACCTGACACCCGAATTAGTACCCCTTTCCTGGCTCATTGGTGAGTGGGAAGGCCGGGGACGGCTTGGAAGCGGTGAGGAAGACTCGGATCACTTCATCCAGCATGTCTCCTTTACGCACCACGGTCTGCCGTACTTGGAGTACCGCGCGGAAAGCTGGCTCATCGACGAGGACGGCACCAAGTTGCGGCCACTCACTGTGGAGACAGGCTTCTGGGCGCTGGAGCGGAAAATGCTCGACGCCGACGGCGGCCCCGGCTTGATTCCCGCGGAGATTGTCCCCGTATTGAAGACGGCCGACGACGTCGAGGCCCACCGGAACGCCGACGGCGGGTTCGACATCGCTGTGACGATCGTCCATCCCGGTGGCATCAGCGAGCTGTACTACGGCCAAATCAAGGGGCCGCAGATCCAGATGAGCACCGATATGGTGATGCGCGGCGGCCACTCCAAGGAATACACTGCGGCCACGCGCATCTTCGGACTCGTCGATGGCAATCTGTTGTGGCGCTGGGATGTGTCCACTCCGGGTAAGTCGCTCGAGGCCCATGCCTCGGCTTTCCTGAACAAGCTCTCTTAGGGGGGCTTGTTCCCTGGCTTCAAGGTCTCACCGAAGAGGTCTCACTGAACGTCCCGTTTCGCAGTCCGAACCAAAGGGGAGCAGCAAGTGAACGAAGCAACAAAACCCGCCCGCTATGACGATCTCAAGGCTTTGTTTTTCAACGGGACGCTCAAGCCATCCCCGCAAGTGAGCAATACCGACGGACTCATAGCCATCAGCCGGCGCATCATGGAAAAGCAGGGCGTCAGTACCCGTGTAATCCGCACTGTGGACCACGACATTGCCGCCGGTGTGTATCCGGACATGCGCGAACACGGCTGGGCCACGGATGAATGGCCCCAGTTGTATCCGGCCGTGCTGGAGGCCGACATCGTGGTGGTGGCCGGCCCTATCTGGCTTGGCGATAACTCCTCCCAGACCAAGAAGCTCATCGAGCGGCTCTACGCCCATTCGGGCCAGCTCAACAGCAAAGGCCAATGGGCCTACTATCCAAAGGTCGGCGGCTGCCTGATCACCGGCAACGAGGACGGCATCAAGCACTGCGCCATGAACGTCCTGTACAGCCTCCAGCACGTCGGCTTCACCATTCCGCCCCAGGCCGATGCCGGCTGGATCGGGGCCGTCGGCCCCGGACCCAGCTACCTCGACGAAGGATCCGGTGGCCCCGAGAGCGACTTCACCAACCGGAACACCACCTTCATGACCTGGAACCTGCTCCACTACGCCCGGATGCTCAAGGACGTAGGCGGCATTCCTGCCTACGGCAACCTCCCGGATGAATGGAAAGCCGGCACGCGCTTCGATTTTGAAAACCCGGAATACCGCTGAGCCCCAAGGACTTCTACTACATATGACTTACAAGAGCCCCTTATTGTCGCGCCCCGGAGCTGTAGAAGGCGGCGGCGAGGACTCCGGCGTTGCGGCCCACTACGGCGAGCCCCTGCGTGAGCAGCGCGCACTCGCCGCCGGCACCGCCGTCGTCGACCTTTCCTATCGGGGCGTTGTCACGGTCACCGGACCGGACCGCCTCAGCTGGCTCAACACCCTTTCCTCGCAGCAACTGACCAACCTCGAGCCGCGCGTCTCCAGCGAGCTGTTGCTCCTCACCATCCAGGGCCGCATCGAGTTCGACGCCCGCGTGGTGGACGACGGCGGGACCACCTGGCTGCTGGTCGAGGCCGCCGAGGCCGCCCCGCTGGCCGAGTGGCTCGACAAAATGCGGTTCATGTTGCGCGTCGAGGTGGCCGACGTGTCCGCCGATTGGGCCGTCGTCGGCTCAACCAAGCCTGTTGACGCCTGGTCCGGGCGGCTCGTCTGGGAGGACCCGTGGCCGCACATCGGCGTCGGCGGCTATTCCTACAGCGTGGTGGAGGAAAGCTCCCATCCCGGCCTTGAGCGTCCCTGGTTCGAGTACCTCATTCCCGCGGCCGGGCTTGAAGCTGCCGTTGAGGGTATGGCCCTCGCCGGCTCGTTGGCCGCGGAGGCGCTCCGCATTGCCGCCTGGCGTCCCCGGCTCGGCGCGGAGACGGACGAGAAGACCATTCCGCACGAGCTCGATCTCCTGCGGACCTCGGTCCACTTGTCCAAGGGCTGCTACAAGGGCCAGGAGACCATCGCCCGTGTCCACAACCTTGGACACCCGCCCCGGCGGCTCGTTTTCCTCCAATTGGACGGCTCGCAGCACACCCTCCCGGCGCCGGGCAGCGTCGTATTTGCCGGAGAGCGCAAGGTGGGTACGCTGACATCTGTGGCCCAGCATTTCGAGATGGGGGCAGTGGGACTGGCGCTTATCAAGCGGTCCGTAGACCCGCAGGAAGTGCTGACCGTGCTGGACGGTGAGGAGCCATATCCGGCCGCCCAGGAAGTAATCGTTGCGCCCGATGCCGGACAGGTGGTGGGGCGTCAGACCGGATTCCTGAAGGGACCCCACCGATGAGCGAAACGACGGGCGCCGACGCCCAAGCGACAGGCGCCGATGACGAGGCCATTGCCTTGGCGCACACCTTGTTCGATGCCGCCAGGGAAGGCAACTCGGAACTCCTGCGCAGCTACCTCAATGCCGGGGCGCCTGCCGGAATGCGCAATGCCGCGGGTGATTCACTCCTGATGCTGGCCGCGTACCATGGCCACGCTGAAACCGTTCAGCTTCTGCTGTACCACGGCGCCGAGGCAAACGGCGCGAATGACCGTGGCCAGACCCCGCTGGCCGGCGCAGTTTTCAAGGGCTACACGGAGGTGGCCCGCGTTCTGATCGACGCCGGGGCCGATCCCGACGCCGGTGCCCCCACAGCGCGCGAGGCCGCCCGGATGTTTGCCCGCACGGAGATTCTCGGACTGCTCGGATAGCATTGACCGCCCCGCTGCGGTGGCTTTCTTGCGATCAAATATTCCATGTGGAATAGTTGATGTGGAATAGTTCGTACGGAGGATGGGGAAATGGCACGAGCCGCACTGACTCCACTTGGCGTCGCCGCATTGGCCCTCCTTGTCGAGGCGCCGATGCATCCATACGAGATGTACCAGCTCCTGATGGCCCGCCATGAGGACCGCTTGGTCAAAGTCCGCCCGGGTACGCTCTACCACGCAGTCGGTCGCCTGGACGAGGCGGGCTTGGTCGAGTCCACAGGCATTGACCGTGCCGGAAACCGGCCCGAGCGCACCACTTACCGAATCACCGGAACCGGCAGGGACGCGCTGACCGAGCGCCTCCAGAACATGCTGGCGGAACCCGTGAACGAATACCCGGTCTTCCCCCACGCGATCGCCGAGGCACACAACCTGCCGTCCGGCGTCGTACTCGAACTCCTGGACCATCGCGTGGCGAACCTGGAAAACCAACTCGACTTCCTGGTCCGGGGTGAAGAAGCTGTCGCTGCAAAAGGCGTCGAACCCAAGTTCTGGATCGACGTCAAGTACCAACAAACCATGCTGCGGACGGAAATCGACTGGATACGCAGCTTCCAAAATGATCTCCGCAGCGGGCAGTTGCCATGGTGACAGCCCATCCCACGCACCAACTTGCAAGAAATTCAGCACAGTCAAAGGAAACCCATGGAAAACGTAGCTAAACCGTGGCCCGCACTGTGGTCCCTCGTGGTCGGGTTCTTCATGATCCTGATCGACACCACCATTGTTTCCGTGGCGAACCCACGGATCATGGAGGGCCTGCACACCGATATCAACGCCGTCATCTGGGTGACGAGCGCCTACCTCCTCGCCTACGCCGTGCCGTTGCTGATCACCGGACGGCTCGGTGACCGCTTCGGGCCGAAGAACCTCTACCTGATCGGCCTCGTGGTCTTCACCCTGGCGTCGCTGTGGTGCGGCCTCTCGGGCGATATCGGCATGCTGATCGCGGCCCGGGTGGTTCAGGGCATCGGCGCGGCCATGATGACGCCTCAAACCATGGCCGTCATCACCCGGATTTTCCCGCCGGACCGCCGCGGCGCGGCCATGGGCCTCTGGGGAGCCACGGCCGGCATGGCCATCCTCGTCGGCCCGATCCTCGGTGGCGTGTTGGTTGACGGCCTCGGCTGGCAGTGGATCTTCTTCGTCAACGTTCCCATCGGCGTCGTTGCCTTCGTCCTCGTGACCCGGCTGGTACCGAAGCTGACCACGCACAGCCACAAGTTCGACGTCCTGGGTGTGCTGCTGTCCGCAGCAGGCATGTTCCTGCTGGTGTTCGGCATCCAGGAAGGCCAAAGCTACAAGTGGGGCACCGTCAGCGGACCCATTACCGTGTGGGGACTGATCATCACCGGGCTCGTCGTCCTGGCCGCGTTTGTCTTGTGGCAGTGGCTGCTGGAGCGCCGCGGCGGCGAACCCCTGCTGCCGTTGGGCCTCTTCAAGGACCGCAACTTCTCCTTGGGCAACACCACCATCATGGCGGTGGGCTTCACCATCACCGCGTTCCCGTTGCCCACCATTTTCTACTACCAGGTAGTCCGCGGGTTGTCCCCGACGCAGTCCGCGTTGCTCATGATCCCCATGGCTGTGATCTCCGGCGCGCTGGCACCTTTCGTTGGCAAGCTGATCGACCGCATCAACCCGCGTTGGTTCGCCGCTTTCGGGCTCCTCTGCCTGTCAGGCGCCCTGTTCTGGACCGGAACGCTTCTGAAGCCGGACACCCCCATCTGGATGTTCCTGCTGCCCAGCGCCCTCCAGGGCGTGGCCAACGGCTTCATTTGGGGCCCGGTCTCCAACGCGACTACCCGCAACCTCCCGCCGCGCTCGGCCGGCGCCGGTTCCGGTGTCTTCAATACGACGCGCCAGATCGGTGCGGTGCTGGGATCTGCCGCTATTGCTGCCCTCATCCAGTCCCGGCTGGCGGCCGAGCTGCCTGCGGCGCCCCCAGGGGCCGCCCCGGCCGGCGAAGGCGGATTCACCGGCAAGTTGCCTGAATTCCTGCATGACGGCTTCTCGACGGCGATGAGCCAGTCGGTCCTGCTCCCGGCCTTTGCGATTCTGCTGGGCGCAGTGGCGGCGTTGTTGTTCGGCAAGCCCAAAGCCGTCCAGGGCTGGGGTTCCCCGGCTGCCGCAGCCAAGCCTGAGACTGTTTCGCAAGACGGTTAGCCCGCGCGAACTGGCAGATGATGCCCTCAAAATGCCGCGATTTTGAGGGCATCATCTGCCAACTCGAGGTCAAGAGAAGGCGCTAGCGGAGCAGCACGGAGGTCTGGATACCGCCGTCGACGAATCCCAGCCTTCGGGCCAGGGCCATGGAACCACGGTTATCCAGCGCGGTCCGCCATTGCAGCGTCAGGCCCGAGGCGAGTGCCTCGTGGGCGGCGATCGAAGCAGCGAGGGTTCCGAGTCCTTGCCTGCGCAATTCAGGCGGCACCAGGACCCCCATGTCTGCGAGGATCCCCTGCCATTCTGCATAGGCGCCGCAGGCCACCGGTTTGCGGTCCGGTTCGTTGCCATCCATCACGGTGAAATGGTGGTCCATCCTTGAGAGGTGGACTTCATTGACGTCGTCCGGTGGGCACCTGCCCTCCAACTCGATCGCCTCCGGATGGCCGTGGGAGACGGTGACTTCGCCGCCCGGCTGGAAGAGGGGAAGGTCGTCGGCGAACAGCAGCGCCGACGTCCCGAGTCCATGGCCGCCGTGTTCGCGGCTGATCCGCAACAGTTCGGAGTGCTCGCTCAGTTGATCGTCCGAGAGTTCGACGGCGGCAGCCACCGCCCACCCCGGACCCACCAAGGCGGAGCGGCCAAAGAGCCTCACGAACGTGATGGATTCAGCGTCCTCGTCTTCCCTGACCAGCCGCTCCCCGGTGCGGGCAGCAGGTGAGCCGGAGACGAAACTGAAGGCCTCGTCGTCGAACCCTAAATGCCGGGCCCAGGCCAGCAGCACGATTTCCGCCGATCCCGCATCAAGTTCCATGACATCGAGTCTATGCAGTCCCCGGAAAAGGAAGGAGCAGGCAGGCGCCCGGTGGGGTGCCCGCCTGCTCCTTGAAGAACCTGTTCCTTGAAGGACCGGCTCAGCCGAACAGCACCGCGGCTTCGTCGTAGCGATTCTGGGGGACGGTCTTGAGCTTGCCCAGAGCAGCTTCGAAGCCCACGTGCTCAATGTCCGTGCCCTTGAGGGCCACCATG
The DNA here is from genome assembly GCF_030209755.1 of Arthrobacter sp. efr-133-TYG-118. Classification (GTDB taxonomy): domain Bacteria; phylum Actinomycetota; class Actinomycetes; order Actinomycetales; family Micrococcaceae; genus Arthrobacter. Next base: position 114,321 of record NZ_JARVRH010000016.1, read on the forward strand.
GTTCCCCAGCGGCCTTCCACGACGGAATCGATGGCTGCCATGCCCAGACGGGTGGCCAGCACGCGGTCAAAAGCCGAGGGAACGCCGCCGCGCTGGATGTGGCCGAGGATCGTGGCGCGGGTCTCGATGCCGGTGCGGGCCTCGATTTCGGGGGCGAGCTGGTCGGCGATGCCACCCAGACGGGGCCGGCCAAAGGTGTCCAGTCCGCGTTCGGAGTGCGGGGCTTCCATGTGGTCGGGAACAAAACCCTCGGCAACAACAATGAGCGGCGCACGGCCACGATCGTGGGCCTCTTGGACCCACTCGGTGATCTGCTCGATGCTGACCTTCTGCTCGGGGATCAGGATGGCGTGCGCGCCGGCAGCCATGCCCGCGTGCAGGGCAATCCAGCCCACGTGGCGGCCCATGACCTCGGCGATCATGCAGCGGTGGTGGGATTCTCCGGTGGTGCGCAGCCGGTCGATGGCCTCAGTGGCGATCTGGACGGCGGTGTCGAACCCGAAGGTGTAGTCGGTGGCGTCGAGGTCGTTGTCCACAGTCTTGGGGACGCCGACGATCTTTAGCCCGGCGTCGGTAAGGCGCTTCGCGGCAGCCAGGGTGCCTTCGCCGCCGATGGCAATGATGGCGTCGATGCCGAGGCGGTCCATGTGGGCCTTGATGACATCCGGCCCGCCGCCGTTCTCGAACGGGTTGGTGCGGGACGTGCCGAGGATGGTTCCACCCTGCTTGGCGATACCGCGGACCATCGTGCGGGGAATGTCGATGACGTCGCCCTCCACGACGCCTCGCCAACCGTCCCGGAAACCGACGAATTCCTGGCCGTGAATGGCAATTCCCTTGAGGACGGCGCCGCGGATGACGGCGTTCAGTCCGGGGCAGTCGCCACCGCTGGTAAGGATTCCAATTTTCATGAGGGCTCAAATCCTGGCTAGGAGGTATACGTGCAGAGCGCCACGCTGAGCTCACAACGATTGTAGGGGGAAATGTGGGGTGGGACACAAACATGACCATCGCCGAGGATGAGACTTTTGAAACAACGTGGAAATTCGACGGGCAAGCCCGGCCTAAATGACCGGCTTATGGAACCTGGCTTAACAAGCCCAGCGCCCCGCCGCGTTGGCGGAGCGCTGGCGAACTCGCCGGCCCGTAAACCGGGGCCGGGCTGTGCTAATTCCTGCCTTGCGAACGCTGGGTGAGGAAAGATTCCAGCGCAATGGTGCCGCTTTGGTTGGGAAGCAGCAGCCACGCCACCACGTAAATCACCACGGCGGGCCCGGGTAGCAGGCAGAAGATCAGGTAGCCAATGCGGACGTAGGCCACGTCCACGTTCAGTTTGGCGGCGATGCCACCGCAAACCCCTCCGATCAAACGCTGCGGACCGCGCTTCAGGCCGATGCCCCGTACGATGCTGAAGAACTTGTTCATGGCTAGAGCCTTCCCTGTTGTGGCTGCTTTGTCACGTGCTGCTTGCTACCGGTGGTCGGAATCGGTGGCGCCGGCCCCGGAGTCCGGGCCGGACTCGATGCCCTTTCGGGAGCGAGCCGACACAAGGCCTCCGATCACGAGTGCCGCGCCGGCCCCGATCATGAGCCCGATCAGCACATAGGTGCCGTTGAGCGCTACGAGGCCGAGCTTGGAAATGATGATCAAAGCTGCGAGTGCCACAACAATCAGCCCCCAGACCACCGTGCTCACCCTGGCCCGGGCGGTTTGCGCGGTGGGTTCGGATCCCGGTGCCGTTTCAAATGCCCGCGTGGGTTCGTGTGTGCTCATGTCAGTTTCCTTCCTGGACGGTGACATTGCTGAAGGTGCCGTTGAGTTTGACGACCAGCTTGGCGCCGGGCTTGTCCGTGTTGAAGCTGTCCCGGGTGCCACCGTTGCTTTGGGTGACGGCGCTGCCGTCCTGCTTGAGGTTCGCGAAGGTCATGTCTGCTTGGACCTCCACCGGCACGGTCGCAGGTATGAGGAGCTTGATGTTGCTTGCGGTCACGTCCATCGGAACCACGACGTCGGAACTCAGCGGTGCGCTCAGGTTCAGCTTGGTCAAGTCAACGGTCCCGTTGGCCCCGGTAATGTCGAAGCCTTTGCGGGCATCCTCGATGCTCACGGGATTCCATTGAGCATTCTGGAGACGGAAGTGGTCTGCGCTGGGGGCGATATTGAATATGCCCCCGATCACCAGCGTCGCAACGGCCAGGAAGCCGAGCAGCCCTGATGTGCGGCCACGAAGCCCCGCAACGAGGATGCCGAGGCCGAGGACGGCGGCGCCCGTGGCCCAGACCACCGCGTTGGCGGCGTCCCCCAGTTGGATCACATTGCCGGCGTCGAGCAGCTTGAGCGTTCCGCCGGCCAGCAGGGCTGCCCCCGCTGAGACCGCTACGATAGCCGCGCCCGGTCCTTGCCGCCTCGGCCGCTCGGGCCGTTCGGGACGGTTGGGAACGCCAGCCGGTGGGTAGGGCCCCGCGGGATTGAAGGGCCCCGAGGGATTGACAGGGCCCGAAGGGGTTGCCGGCCCGCCGGCCCCGTAACTACCGGTCCCGTAACTACCGGCCCCGCCAGTCCCGTAAGCACTGGAGCCGTAAGGACCTGAGCTGTAAGGGCCGGCTGGATAGCCTGCCGAGGCATGGGAGCCCGCCCCGCCAGGGGAACTTGGAGCGGCCGCATAGTTGTGTGTGCCCATGGTCTGCCTTCCATTGCGGGATTTGCTGCGCTGGACCAGGAAGTAGACCAGGTAGATGATGCCGCCTACCCAGAACAGCGTCCACAGGATTCCAGGAACGCCGTTCCAGCCCCAGCCCCAGAAGCCGCGGCCGAGGCTTGGCAATCCGATGATGGTTGTGATGAGGGCGCCGGTCATGCCTGCGGACCAACGCCCCGCACCGGCCTCCTGGGCGTGGATGCGGCCATCGGGTTCGGGCAGGAGCGCCCAGGCGACGCCGTAGAGCAGGATGCCGACGCCGGCAAAAAGGGTGAGGATGATGAAGATGCCGCGGACGATCAATGGATCGATGCCGAAACGGTGCGCGATGCCGCTGGCCACGCCGCCCATCCACCGGTCGCGGCCGCGGCTGATGCCTTGGCTGCGGATCCAGTTGAAGAAGTTCTGCGGGGGAGCGGGCACAGCGTAGTTCGGTGCCGTGCCGCCGGTGCTGCCGGAGTTTGGCTGGGCCGGTTCTTCCGGCGAGCCTGTCCCTGCCGGATGGCTGGATTCTGCAGGTTGTCCGGGCTCCGCTGCTTGTCCGGAGTCCTCGGGATTCATGCTGTTCGCGTTCATACTTCGATCTTGCCGCCTGGCGGCGCCGCCCTCTATTGGGGGATACCCTGAACCTTCCCTGAGTGGCCCCCTGAGTTGCCCTAGCTCCGAGCGCCGAAGGCCCTGATACGTGTTTGGATGGATTCATGACAACCGCCATGCAACGCCCGCCGCTGGTCCGGAGCAGCGACCGGATGATTGCCGGCGTGTGCAGCGGCCTGGCGGACCACCTTGGCTGGCCTGTGAAGTACATCCGGCTCGGCATGGTCCTTGCCTCGTTCGCCGGCGGCGCGGGCCTGGCCTTCTACGCCTGGCTGTGGGTCATGGTGCCCACCGCCGACGAAAGCGCCCGCCGCAATAGCCGCCGCCCGGCGTCGCCCATTGCTCCTTCGGTCAGCATGCCTCCCGATGTAGCAGCGCCCGACGGCGGAGCGCAGCCGCCGCTGTCCACTCCGGCTCCCGTTTCCGTCTCCTGGTTCAGGATTCGGCGCATCCAGTACGGGAAAGAGATCCTCCTGGGAGCCGGCCTGCTCCTGGTGGCCGCCATCCTCATCGCCCGGCAATTCGGCGTCGAGGTCCCTCTCGGCACGCTGATCCCGGCGGCCGCCATACTCGGCGGAGCGGCGATCGCGTGGATGCAGCTGGACGAGACGCGCCGCGCCGGACTGGTGGACAAGACCAAGGCGGACCAAGCCGGCGGCTGGGTCCGCCTTGCTGCCGGCCTGGCCCTGGTGGTTGCCGGGGTGTTGGTCATGGTGTCCGGTTCCGGTTCGTGGGAGCAGACCTGGCTCGCCTTGCTGGCTTCCATCGCGGTGCTGGGCGGCGTCGCCCTGGTGCTGCTGCCGTGGGGCCTGAAGTTCTGGAAGGACCTTGAAACCGAGCGCGCAGCGCGGGTTCGCGAGACGGAGCGGGCCGAGATTGCCGCCCACCTGCACGACTCGGTGCTGCAGACGCTCGCCCTGATCCAGCGCCGCGCCGGCTCCGAGCAGGACGTGGTCCGGCTCGCCCGTGCCCAGGAGCGTGAACTGCGCACCTGGTTGTATCGGGACGCCGCCAAGGATGCGGGACTCCTGGCGGAGCGGATTGCCGCGGCCGCTGCCGAAGTGGAGGACGCGCACGGACACGCCGTCGACGTCGTCAGCGTGGGAGACGCCGCCATGACGGACCGGCATGAAGCCCTCGTCCTTGCGGCCCGGGAGGCGATGCACAATGCTGCCCGGCATGGCGGCGGAGCCGTGTCGGTCTATCTCGAGAGCTCGGACACGGGTAGCGAGGTTTTCATCAGGGATCGCGGACCCGGCTTTGACCCGGATGCTGTCCCTGAAGACCGGCTCGGAGTCAAGGAGTCAATCATCGGACGGATGAAGCGCCACGGCGGCACTGCAGTCATCAACAGTAGCTCCGAGGGCACGGAAGTACGCCTGAAACTGCCCGCCGAGAACGCCGACAAAGCAGAGAACCGAAACGGAGAAGCCAAAGCATGAACGGCACCCCAGAACAGATCAAGCCGGAGCAGGCCATAGCCGGGCAAGTGCCGCGGAAGGTGCGCGTGGTGATCGTGGACGATCATGCCATTTTCCGGTCCGGTCTGAAGGCCGACCTCGATTCCAGGATCGACGTCGTGGGTGAAGCCGGAACGGTGGAACAAGCCGTCGCTGTGATCGCCGAGGTTCACCCGGAAGTGGTGTTGCTTGACGTCCATTTGCCCGGCGGCCTTGGCGGCGGCGGGCGGGAGGTCATCAGCGCATCCACTCCGTTGCGCGGGAGCACGAGCTTCCTGGCCTTGAGCGTCTCAGATGCGGCCGAGGACGTCGTGGCCGTCATTCGGGCCGGGGCCCGAGGTTATGTCACCAAGACCATTTCCGGTCCCGAGATCTCCGATGCCGTGATCCGCGTGGCCGACGGTGACGCCGTCTTCTCGCCGAGGCTGGCGGGTTTTGTCCTGGACGCTTTCGGAACCTCGCCTGCCGAGATCGCCGACGACGAACTGGACCGTCTCTCCGCGAGGGAACTCGAAGTCATGCGCCTCATCGCCCGGGGCTACAGCTACAAGGAGGTGGCCAAGGAGTTGTTCATTTCCATCAAGACCGTGGAAACCCATGTCTCCGCGGTGCTCCGCAAACTCCAGCTTTCCAGCCGCCACGAGCTGACCAAGTGGGCCGCCGAGCGCCGCCTCCTCTGACGCGCGCTCACCTTTAACGCCTTGAGCCCAGGCGGATTCAAGTGGTCGTTGCAACACGTCCTTATGCTGCTGATTCTTCCAGAAT